>JAFWDT010000019.1 GCA_017516045.1 Erysipelotrichaceae bacterium | reverse complement strand
TTATACAAGACCTCTGCATATTTACCCACACGGTAGTTTAACCTGGGGGTGCAAATCCACGTTAGTTTAACCTGTCCTCGTTTTCACCCACACGATAGTTTAACCTGAGGGTATAAATCCACGTTAGTTTATATTACCATAGTTTTCTTAAAAATGAATGAGTCAGTCAGCAGTGGCTGACTCTTTTTTGTGCTTCAGGATAATCAAACTGTCCAAGTATTCGTACAGCTGATTTCTGACGATATGTCATACTTTTCTCAGATGGAGGTATTGAAACATGCTTGTAAGAATATGGAAAAAGGACGAGAAGGAAAGAATACTTGATGAACTGGAAGACAGAGGTTTCAAATATCAGAAATGTTACTATAATTCAGCTTTCGATACGGATAGAAAAAAGTGTCTGGAAACAGATAAACCCCTGGACATAGATCTGGCAGTTAAAACCATCAGCATCTTCAGGTCCGTTAATTGCCGGTGGTATGACATATATAATTCAAATACTCTGTATGATGCTCTCCATGGCAGAATGCCGCAGAAGAAAGAATATGAAAAAGGCTTTGTTACGGTATCCGGAAACCAGACCAGAGAAGCGGAAATCATAAAAAGAGACCGAGAATTTACAATAGTAAGATTTCCCGGGTCTTCAGGAGCTATCAGAGTGAGAAACGAACGAGTTTTCTATGCTGTTTCGGATGATTAGCTTATGAGATACGTTAAGGAAAGTTTGATGTGAATGTGATATATTTAAGGTAACAGTCCAGGAAGGGAATGATCATATGAAAGTTATGCATACCAGTGACTTGCACATCGGCAGAGTACTGATGGAAGAATCACTGTTACAGGACCAGCAGCACATACTTGATGAAATTATCAGGGTAGCCAGAGAAGAAGAGGCTGAAGTCCTGATGATTTCAGGAGATATATACGACAAATCAATTCCTTCAGCTGAAGCAGTAAGACTGTTCAATGATTTTCTGGTTAAGCTTTCTCAATTAGACTGTGAAGTGCTGATGATCAGAGGCAATCATGATTCAGCAGACCGCCTTAATTTCGGCTCACGGCTGTTTGATCGCCTGAACATTCACATCATTTCAGAATATGACGGTCACATCAGTAAATTCAGTAAAGGTAACGTTGATTTCTACATGCTGCCTTTTATTAAGCCGTTCCATCTTAAGGGATATCTATCAGAGGAAGAATATGCTGCTATCAGAAATTCCAATGATATGATGAAAGCCGTTCTGGAAAGAGAAAACCTGGATGAAAACAGGATCAATATTCTGATGATGCATCGGTTTGTGAAAGCCGGTGATAAGCTGCCGGAACTGTCAGACAGTGAAAGTCAATTAAGTGTTGGAACTCTTGATCCGGTTGACAGTTCACTGCTGGTACGTTTTGACTATGTTGCTCTGGGGCACATTCACAAGCCTCAGATAATCATAAGGAATACTGTTCGATACAGCGGCACTCCAATGAAGTATTCTTTCAGTGAAGCCAATAACATTAACGGTGTAGTAACATATGATACTGTTAGCGGTGAAGTAAAAACGATTGAACTGAAGCCATTAAGAGAAATGCGTAACATGAAGGTGACATATGAAGAAGCCATGAACATGTCTGACAGTGATGACCTGTTAAGGATTGAACTGCAGGATGAACCGCAGGTAAGTTCACCGCTGGATAATCTGAAAAGAAAGTTTCCAAATCTGCTGTCACTGGTACCGTTGAGGCATCAGCAGCAGTCCAGAGGATTGTTTGCGCGGAGAACGGGAATCAGTTCCCGGGATACTCCTGAAACACTGTTTGCGGAGTTCTTTGAACTGCAGGAAGGTCGCGGACTTAATGATAATGAGGAAAAATACTTCAGAAGCATACTTGAAGAATTACGGGAGGAAGAAGCATGAGATTACAGAAACTTTCAATGCAGGCTTTTGGCCCGTTCAAGGATAAGGTGGAAATAGATTTTCACAGAGAAAACATCGAATCAGGATTACTGCTGATTACAGGTGAAACCGGAGCTGGCAAGACTTCCATTTTTGATGGTGTCTGTTATGCCCTCTATGGCAAGGCATCGGGTAATACCAGAGATGGAAAATCTCTGCGCAGTGACTTTGCCAGTGACGATGTCAATACGGTCGTAACTCTGAATTTTGAGCATAACGGGCATGACTATGAAATAACCCGCGGAGCCAAAATGACAAAAAGAGCTAAGGAGCAGAAACAGAATGAGTTCCAGGAGTTTGAAATAAACGGTCAGAAACTTACCGGCAAAACAGAGGTTGATAATGCGGTAAAGGATCTGCTTTCTCTTGATTTCAATCAGTTTTCACAGGTAGCCATGCTGGCACAGGGGGAGTTTTCCCGCTTTCTGCTGGCTTCAGCTGATGATAAGAAGATCATTTTCCGTAAGATCTTCAATTCGGATAACTATAACAGCATCATGAACAGACTGTCTGATAAAGCAAGAAAGCTGAATGAAAAAAGAAAAGAAACTCTAGCTGTTCTGGAAGCAGCCAAAAACAGGCTCACAGATATTAACTGGAAGAGCATGAGCGACCGGGATCTTCTGATAACAGTCGGAAAGCAGATTGAAAAGGAAACAGTAACGGTTGAACAGGAAAGAAAGAACCGTGATGCTTTGAACAGTGATCTGCAGAAGCTGACTGCTGAATACAGTCAGCAGGAACAGCTTAACAATCAGATAAACAAACTTCAGAAAACTGAAGAAAGTCTGAAACAGCTGCTGGAAAATAATAAAGACATTGATAACCAAAGGGCTTTGCAGCAGTATAACCGTACGGCTGCAGCTGAAATATCAGCTGTTCTTAAAGTGCTGCAGGATAATGACAGAAATCTTAATGATGGTTACAGAAATCTGAAAGAAAAAGAAGGATCGCTGACCGGAATCAGTCAGCAGATTCAGGAAAGACAGCAGGATTTTGCAAAACTGGAGACATATAATGAAGATCACCTTATGATCATTAACAGAAAAAATGCGCTTGAGGATGATCTGAAAAAGTATCAGAAATACCGTGATTTCAGTGATGAAATCAGTAAAGAGCAGAAAAAGCTGACTACTTTAATTGAACAGTTGTCTGCAGAAAACAGCAGACTTCGGAATATGGAGAAAGCTTATTATCTGGGACAGGCATATGTCATGAGTCAGAAGCTCAAAGATAATGAACCTTGTCCGGTTTGCGGTTCTCTGCATCACCCGGCACCTGCCCGGAAAGAACCTGAAAATGTCAGCCAGGAGCAGCTGGATTCTCAGCGTGAAATAACGAATAAGTTTGAAAACCGGAAGATTGCCTGCGAATCCAAAATTGATCGGAATAATCAGCAAAGGGATGAACTTGATATTGCCTTTGAAGGAAATATCGGTGACAGAATAGTTGAAATCAGAGATAACATTAAAACAGCTGAAAACCAGTTAAAGAGTCTCGAACAGGAAAACGACAGACTTAACAAACTGAAAAAGAGGCTTGAATCAGAACAGACAGCAGCTTCTGCAGCAATTGAAAACATAAAGAAGAATATAAACAGAGAAACAGAAATCCAAAGGAACAATCAGCGGCAGCTTGAACAACTGTATATGACATATCAGACTTCCAAGGAAGAATATGACAGTAAATATCTGGAACCGGAAACATTAAGAAAACTGGAAAAGAAGATATCTGAATATGACGTCAATCAGCGGAAACTTAAGGCTGATGTGGAAACACTGAGCCGGATTGTCGCAGGACGTCAGAAAGCTGATCTTACTGAAAGCAGACAAAAAGTAGTGAAACTGGAAGAAGCCTGGAAGCAGGCCGACCGGAAATATTCACAGCAGCAGGGCAGACTTAATAATCTGATTCGGGCTGAAAAAGATATTCGCAGATATTCAGAGGAATACCGGATAATTGACCGCCAGTATGCAGTAGCTGCGGAATTAAGTGCCGTAGCCAACGGTACTAAGACTGGAACTCAGAGAATAGACTTTGAAAACTATGTTTTATCCTATTATCTGAATAATGTGCTTGATCAGGCTAATGCCCGCCTGAGCCGTATGACCGATAATCGATATGCTTTGTTGAGAAAGGAAAGTTCAGATAAGAAATCCGATAAACTGGGCTTGCAGTTTGCTGTTTTTGACGGCATGACTAATAAGGAAAGAGATGTCGGATCACTGTCAGGTGGTGAAAAATTCAAGGCTGCTTTGTCTCTGGCCTTGGGCTTAAGCGATGTCATAAGCATGTATGCCGGAGGCATAAAACTGGATTGCCTGTTTGTTGATGAGGGCTTCGGATCATTAGACCGGAATTCACTTGATCAGGCTTTGAATACCTTAAGCGAACTGGCTGAGGGAGATAAGCTTGTTGCGATAGTATCGCATGTAAGGGAACTGGAAGACAGAATAGACAATAAGATAGTTGTTACCAAAACAAATAACGGCAGCTATCTGCGTGTTAATCCATAGTAAAAGATGCCTTTACAGGCATCTTTTGTTTGTGGATACGTACTGAGCGCATCTGTTTATGTAAAAAAACATAAACAATTACGATTATGATAAAATAATATACAGAAGACCTGAAATAATGGATTAATAATATTACAATAAAAAGCCAAAGAGATAGTATTTGAATAAAAATCATACACAGAATCATTAGAAATATTAGGAGAAACTGCTTATGTTTAAATGGATTATTAACAGAACTATCAACAAGATGAGACGGGACTGGAAAAAAGGAGACGATATCAGAGATGAAGGTCTGACAGATCCTGATAATGTTGAAATCATTGACAACATCAATTATGGTGATGGCAGTGTTAACAATCTGCTGACATTGCACCGTGCGAAAATCAAAGGTTTATTACCTGTGATTGTTGATATACACGGCGGAGGATATTTCTACGGTGATAAAGAAAGATATCACTATTACTGCAGTGAACTGGCCAGCTATGGCTTTGCGGTAATCAACTTCAACTATCATCTGGCTCCTGACTGGATGTTCCCAAAACCTCTGGAAGATACTGCCCTGGTATTCAAATGGATGACTGAAAATGCTAAAGAATACAGACTTGATATCAATAATGTATTTATAGTCGGTGATTCAGCCGGTGCACAGCTGACAAGCCAGTATGCGGCTATTCTGTCAAATCCGGAATATGAAAAACTGTTTGATTTTGAAGTCAACAAGAATTTTACAGTTCAGGCAATTGTCTGCAACTGCGGTATGTATGATATCCTTAATGATCCTTCAAACAAAAGATTATCTTTCTACTATGGAAAAGATTTTAAAAACAGATCGTCACGTCTGGATGTGCTGAAATACATTGATTCAAACTATCCTCCAACACTGGTGATGACGAGCAACGGTGATTTTCTGAAAGATAACGGAGAGCCTTTTGCGAAGTATTTAACCAGTAAAGGGGTAGAAAATGAATATCACTATTATGACCCGAAGGACAGGCAGCTGGGACATGTATTCCATATTGCCATCCGTACAGAAGAGGCAATCCAATGCAATGACAGAGAATGCCAGTTCATGAAGGAACATTTGAATAAGAGAGTTAAATAACAGTATTTACATAAGAAATATAATTATTAAAAGCTGGTTTTAAAAGCTGGTTTCGGCTGTAAAACGGAATTGGCATTTTTTAGAGATGATTTGTCAAAACAAGCGCAACACCATGCTAAATATGTAGTGCTTCAGACGGTGTTAGGTAGTTAATGCATTTCCTTGGCCTGTTGTTCATCAAGACCAAGTTATATTCAAGTTCAGTTTCATCAACTTCCGAAAGA
>JAFWDT010000018.1 GCA_017516045.1 Erysipelotrichaceae bacterium | reverse complement strand
CTCTGGCTGAATATATCACATTGGTTGAGGACTGGATTGAGTTCTATAACACTGAGAGAATAAGACTGAAAAAGAAGTGATTTCAACAATCACTTCTTTTGACCTTTTTATTTTTGTGAACTAAATGGGGTCCACTCTCCATATAACCAACCATCCTTTTTTATGTTATGTCTGAAACACGTTAGTTTTTCTTGTTCCTGGCCAGCATTTTTCTTATTTCTGAATTAAGCTCCTTATATGCTCCCTTAGGGCTGACTTCTTCAAGTTTTTCTATGATCATGTCAACGGCGGCGTCAGGCATATCCAGATCTCCGGCAACATTACGGATCTTGTTTCTGAGAATATAATTGGAAATGTCAGAGGCTTTTTTACCATCTGAAACCATGTTGCGTACGATGCTGCTTCTTTTAGCGAAACCGATAAAATCCTTGTTCATCAGGTCAAAAGAGAATATACCGGTTTTGTCAGTATATTTATCAACAACTCTTCGGTAGGCAACTTCATCAAATACTATTTCCACTGGCTCTGTTGCAGGTTCAGGTTCAGCGAACATTTCTCTGGTCACTCTTACTGCACCCCGCTTTCGGAAAGGCAGACCTCTGGTGAGCTCCATAGCCTCCTTAAAAGCTTCAGCTGGATAGAGTTCATTATTAGTGTTGACTGTCAGAACTGCTTCTCCGGTTTTCTTGGAAATGGCCGCAATACCCGGCTGTTGGGTGTCCGGGCGGACAATAACGATGCTGGTGTACCCCAGCTTTAAGTTTCTGACGATAGGCATAAGCCTGAATTACGGTCAGCTTTACGGTGTTAGTTCTTATCATAAAACCTCCTTGTAATCAAACACATGTCAAATGATATGTTCAGAATAATTCAGTCTAAAAGGAGGACTGTTGTTGTTTTCCATGAGAAAAACATACGAAGAAGGACTCCATATTATCCGATTCTGAATTATTCCTGCTTTTGGATAATATAATTTTTAATGCTTTTTCATATTGCTATGCAATAGAAACAGGTTATTTACAGTAACGATAAAAAAGCAGAAACATTGCTGTTTCTGTTTTAGCCAAGTTCAGATAACATCTTTATGATGTTTATGTAGTAAGGAAGTATTCTGTTTTTGTGAAGCAGACCGCCCTGAAGTGACATGTGATCACCATGATATGTATCAAAAACGTTCCATTTCCCTTTTTCAATATTGTCTGGATCAAACTGTTTGTGTTCGTTGTACAAAGGCCAGGCCGCGGATACGGTATTTACCAGACCGTCATTTTCACGCCAGGTTTCATCTATTATGAAACCGCCTTTGGTTTTTCCTTTGTAGGCACCTATGTGCCGCGATGCTCGCTGAAATAATAATTCCATGTGACTGGTAACAGGGTAGTAAGTGCCGTCTGATTTCTTTCTGGTCATCTCACATGGCTGAGAGAAATAGTAGATGTTTTCAGAAAGAAGCCATTCACTGTTCAGCTTGAGGGCATTGTCGATATGCATGTCGTAGCTGGCACTGTCCTGAGGCGGCAGAGGCCTTTCTGAAGTGTTTCTGCGACTCATCATGTTCCCGGCCTGCTTAGCTAAAAATGGTATTCGGACCTTGCTGACATCAAAATCAGGATCCTCATACAGATCATAGGCAGTAGTGCCGTTATGTGGGGCAGCAAGTGTGAATAAGGCAAATATTCTGCTGCCCATACCGCCCTTAAAGAAAGGGGAGCAGTCTTCATCAATTTCAAGTGTGGAACCATGTTCCATCATGTGGGCAAATATTCTGATGGTAGCACCGCCAAAGGAGTGGCCAAACAGGACTAGCTTTGTCTCATCATTGAAATCTGGTATTAACGGCCTGCCGGTAAAGTCTCTGCCATATCTTTCGTGTCCGTGTATTTCACTGTGCACTCTGCCGTAGTCGGTTTTGGATCCGGTTAACTGAGCATAGAGTTCACATGCTCTGTCATAGGCACTGTCATGAGGCGCGACTGAAGCAGCGTAACAGTCATAGCCAAGCTCTCTTAACTGCTGCATCAGATCACCGTTTCTCATGCCCCAGTAAGGCATTTTCACGTACGCTTCGTCATAACTTCCCCAACCGGAAAGACCATGTACAAATATATATTTAAAATTATTCATATGTTTCGTTCCTATTTAATGTATGTTACTTCGTTGCCTGTTCTTGGCAGCGGTTTTCTGACAGGAAGTCCATCCTCCGTTGCAGGATATCCGACAGCCAGTGAACCATAGATTCTTTCATTATCCTTCATGCCCAATTCCCTGAACAGTTTCAGCAGACCGGCATCTTCGTTTAACCATCTTAGCTGATTGATCCAGCATGTTCCCAGATCCAGTTCATTGGCCATGATCATCATGTTCTCGAGGGCACATGAACAGTCAGCCATGTTATTGCCATAGTTTTTATCATTGGCCATTACTATAAGGCAGGGAGCACCATAGTGAAAGACATAGTTTCCGGTTTTAGCTCTGGTAATCGCGCTTGCAATTGATTTATACATTCCATCTGTTACTTCCATGGCTGCAAAACAGTTTTTAACCATTTTTGCCAGTTTCTGCAGCAGATCCTTATTGGTTATGACAATGAAATGACAGGTCTGACTGTTACCGCCACTGGGAGCCATTCTGCCAGCGTCAATAATCTTATCAAGCAGTTGCTGATCAACCGTTTCACTACTGTAGGAACGGGTGCTTCTTCTGGTTACTATCGCATCATAGACGTTCATATATTATTGCTCACTTTCCTTATGAATTAAGTATGTCATAACAGCGTTTGAAAAGCCAATTTAATGAATATGAGAAAAGAAGACTCCTTCTGTATAATAGCTGGATGCTGCCTCATGACAGAAACCATTTTGGTAATGTAATTTATTATGAGAAAAATATTTATGTTGTACCAGTTAATTGAATGGAAGCAGGTTTTTTTGCGGTATTTACAATATCTGTTAAATCAGTATAATAAAGGTGGTTAGCCTATGCTAACCAAAAGGGAAAAGATTTTTTTATGACGATAAAGTATTATTTGCTGAAAACAGCTTTCAGGCTGATAAGGTTTAAAAGGATTTTCGGAAAACCGAATGAACAGCTGTTAAAGGAAGCCAGGAGAATAAATCGGAGAAACTCCATTCCAGTTTTGAAAGACAGATCTTTTGAATTTGAAACCATTAGGATCGATGGCTGTCCGGTACTGGTAATGAAACATAAGGAGAAGAAGGATAAGGCGTGTCTTTTCATAATTGGAGGAGGGATGATCCACAGTCCGAGTGCCAGAAATATCAGAAGAGCATTACAGTATGCCAGAGACTGTGGAAGAGATCTCTATGTACCGTATTATCCGATGTGTACGGATTATCCGATCGATACCGCTTATCGCATGATTTACGATACATATGTTGAAATGCTAAGGCACTATGATCATGACAGAATTTCTGTCTTTGGATCTTCATCGGGAGGAAATCTGGCTCTGGGACTGTGTGCGTATCTTAATGTCAATAAACTTGATACGCCAAGACCGGAAAAAATCATTGCCTTATCTCCGGGAACCTGTGTTGACAGTGAAGAAGAATGGGAAAGAATGCTGCAGCTGAATGAAAAGGATGTAGCTATTGATGCCAATTATATGAGGAACGCCATTGATATTATGAAATGCGGCAGTGATAATGTGCCAGATTACATGATCTGGCTGCAGAGAGCTGATTTTTCAGATTTTCCCGAAGTGTACATTAACTATGGCAGTGACGAATGCCTTTATGCCTGCTGGGATGCTTTGAAAAAGGCATTTGAAAGAGATAAGGTCAGATATCATCTGACAGTAGGAGAAGGAATGTATCACTGTTATCCGATAATTCCGGTAGTAGAAGAAGCGAAGAAAGGATATAAGTGGCTGATAGAAGTCAGTCGTTGAGGTAACTAGCATGAGTGATAAGCAATATGTCAGAAAGAATACCGTACGGAATACTCTGTATATTCCGCTGACAGCCAGAATACAGGTATCAAAGAGATTTCCTGATTTCTTTTGTGATGAAGTATCACTGAGTCTTGAGGATTCAATTCCGGATAGAAGCATTGAACAAAACTCAAGCGAGTATACTTATATGGCATCTGTCTGCCGTTATCAGGTAACAGACCGAATCGTCAGGGAATTCATTGAGAAAAATGAAAGATGTAACGTCATAAATCTCGGTGCAGGTCTGGAAACAATGTACTATCGCCTCTCAGATCGCAGAGCTCATTTCTATGAAATAGATCTGCCTGAAGTGATGGAACTGAGGAAACAACTGCTGCCAGCCAGTACGGAAGAAACGCTGATCAGTCATGATATGTTTGACATGGGCTGGACTGCAGGTATCGATGCATCACTGCCAACCATGATAACTGCCTTAGGCGTTTTCCAGTACTTTGAAAAGGAAAGACTGTTAAAACTTATAGAAGATCTTAAAGAGAGATTTCCTGGTGCAGAACTGGTGTTTGACGCGATGAACAGCAATGCCATTGGCTTTGCGAACAGATATGTGAAAAAAACCGGAAACACGGAAGCGTACATGCCTTTTTATATTGATGATCCGGCAGAATTTGCCAGGGAAGCAAAAATGGTTTTTCTGGAAGAGAAGAAGTTCTTTACGGACGCCAGAAAGAACCTCAAGCGAAGACTTAACCTGTATACGCGAATTGCCATGAAAGTAGTTGATGAAGGAAGCCGCAGAGGCTATATTCTTCATTACTCATTCCAGGAGTAATTCTAGATGAAAGTCTATGAATATGGCCTGAATAACCGGAAGAAGGTACTGTTTATCGCAACAGCAGCTCTTGAACCTTATTGGGCTTTTGAAAAACAGGCTATAAAACTGGGTGAAGAATACCATGTCTATGCTGTGTCGGCAGATGGACATGACGGTCAGCCAGGTGATTTCATTTCAATAGAAAAAACAGTTACGGATATGACAGCTGAACTGAAAAGCAGGGGTGTTACTGAGCTGTATGGAGCTTATGGGCTTTCAATGGGAGGAGCGATAATAGTTCGCTTTCTGGCAACTGAAAACATACCTGTTGAAAAGGCGGTTATTGACGGAGGAATACTTCCGTATACCTATCCAAAACTGATCTGCAGAATGATACATGCTGCAGACTTTATTTCGATGTGGAGTGTCACCAGAAGCAGAAAACTGCTGGAACTGGTAGCTCCACCGGAAAGATATACGGCAGAGGGCAGTGACTCGAAGACGGAATATGATGGGCTTATGGCATTCTATAAAACCTATTCAGCCAGAACCATCAGTAATGTCTTCTGGTCCACCAACAATTATCAGTTACCACATCCGGCACCAGAACGTAATACCAGGATTGAATACTGGTATGGAGAATATGAGGAAAGAGCCAGAAAAACAGACATTGCCTACATGAGAGGATACTTTGAAGATGTAACTTTCCGTAAAATAAAAGGTATGAATCATGGAGAACTGGTAATGATACATCTCAGCAGGTTCGATGCCATGATAAAGCAGACTTTAGGATAAAAGGTTTAGTTGAGGGGGAACATTTATGAAAAGAGGATTACTGGGAGTGCTTTTCCCGATGCTGTTAAGCAAGGTTGTGTATGGATATACTGCTGAGGCTGTACCTGGAATTAACATTGGAGAATTCAAAAAGAAACACATGGATGAATACAGAAAGATGGTCAGCCGTACACCATCTGTAGGTTCAGTAAAGGATAACATGTTTGCTGCCGTAATGTATCTTGCCTGTTATGGCTTTGCCTATTACAAGGCAGATCCGGACAGGATCACAATGGATGTCTTTGATGGAATGATCGATGCCATATGTAAAAGTGACATCATGAAAAAGGTATATAAGGGCAAAAACTGTTTTGATCAGAAGGAAATAGATAAATATGTAAAGGGAGCGGCCAGGTCAAAGAAAAGAGAATATCCAATGGATTGGGTGTTTGATTTCTCATATGATCTTACTGTTCCGGAATACTTTGTCACCCATCATGAGTGTGGAGTCTGCAAGATTGCCAGACAGGAAAATCTGTTTTTCCTGATGCCGCATATGTGTGTAATGGACTATCCGACAATTGAATATAAGGGAGGAAAGCTCATTCGCAGTAAGACACTGGGAAACGGTGATGACTGCTGCAACTTCCATGTTGTTAAGAAAGAATAACAGAAGCTGCTGATCTGAAAATTACAGGTATGAAAAGACATCTTTCAAGAGATGTTTTTTGTTGTTAAGGCAGTTAATCATTCGTTTCAGAATAGTATTCTCTGCCCATTGGTTAATAAAGATTAACTGTCAATTGGAAGGCGACCATTTCTTTTGGACGGCTTTTTATAATGTCAGTGTAAGGAAAGAAGGTGTTAAAAATGTTAGGAGCTATTTTTGGAGATATTGTTGGATCAGTATATGAGTTCAGGAATACTCATGATTACAATTTCAGATTACTGACAGAGTATTCTGAGTTTACGGATGACAGTGTAATGACTGCTGCGGTTGCCATGGGATTGATGGAATCTTATGGAAAAAATGATGATGAAAAAAGAGAATCATTAATCAAATGGATGAAGAGAATAGGGAAGCGTTATCCAAATGCCGGATACGGTGCTAAGTTCTATTACTGGGTATTAGGGGATGACAGAGAACCGTATTACAGCTGTGGAAACGGCAGTGCCATGAGGGTATCATCAGCAGGATGGATGTTTGATTCACTAGACGAAACGGAACATGTTGCGGAATTGATTGCCGAAATAACTCATAATCATCCGGAAGGAATAAAAGGGTCTAAGGCGACTGCTGCAGCGATATTTCTGGCCAGAACGGGAAAGTCAAAGGAAGAAATCAGAAATTATATTGAAAGTGTTTATCATTATGATCTTGATAAATCCATGAAAGACATCATCTCAAAGGGACATGGCGAAGAGATCTGTCAGATAAGTGTACCTCAGGCTCTGGTATGTTTCCTGCTTTCTGACAGTTATATTGATACCATAAGAAAAGCTGTCAGCATTGGCGGTGACAGCGATACGATTGCCTGCATTGCCGGCAGCATTGCGGAAGCATATTACAGCATGGATGAGCATTATAGGGACGAAACAATGAAAAGACTTCCTGATGACCTTAAGGAAATAGTTACTGCCTTTGAAGGATACAGGAAAAATCGTGTAAAATAATATATAAGAGGTAACAGTGAATGCCATTTAATATCATAAGAAACGACATAACCAAAGTTAAGGCTGATGCCATTGTAAATACGGCTAATCCATATCCGACATTTGGCAGAGGAACTGATGAAAGGATATATAAGGCAGCCGGTGCTGAAGAGTTATTAAAGGAAAGAGTAAAAATAGGAATGATTCCAAGAGGTAAGGCTGCCGTTACCAGTGCTTTTAATCTGAATGCCAGATACATTATTCATACCGTTGGTCCGGTATGGGTTGACGGCAGTGAGCATGAAGTGGAAATTCTGCAGTCCTGTTTGAAGGAAAGTCTGAGACTGGCAACGGAACTTAACTGCGAAAGCATTGCCTTTCCACTGATTTCTACAGGTGTCTATGGTTTTCCAAAGGAACTGGCAATCAAGATATTTACCAATGTAATATATGATTTTCTGATGACTAGTGACATGCAGGTGATACTGGTAGTATATGATGATGAGTCCTTCATCATATCGTCCAAAGTCTTTGCCAATGTGGAAGATTACATTGAGCCCGAGGGGATCCTGCTGAATACAGCTGAATCCTTTGAAGAAGCCATCAAGGTCAATGAAATGACCTTTCATGAATATCTGTGGGAACTGATAATCAAAAGCGGAATGACAAATCCTGAAATCTATCACCGTGCCAACATAACGAAGCAGCATTTTTCCAAAATGATGTCCAATAAGGACTACAATACCAGCAAAAATACCATATGCGCCCTCGGCATAGCGTTGGAACTTGATATTGATACACTTGAGAGGCTGCTGGATAAGGCGGGCTACAGCCTGTCTGATTCAAAGCAGTTTGATCTGGCTGTAAGATATTTCGTTAATAACGGGATGTATAACATCATGGAAGATAACCTGATACTGTTCTCTAACGGATTGGAACTGTTTGGAACAATAACAGCATAAACAGCATTTGTGTAAATGCTGTTTTAATTTACAATTACGGCATCTCTTAATGCGCAGAAGAGGTAATCTCCATCCATGAAGGAGTCAAAAACACCAATCAGGCATATTTTGGCGTTTTCTTCAGGATAGTCATCAGGAGATTTATAATGATCTGCGAGTACAAATTCAATTCCTGTTGAACAGCAGGCTGTTGCATCCTGAATAACACAGGCAAAATAATGATTGTCTGTAACTTTATCATAATAGCGTGCACATGTTCCTTCCATCTTTATGACTTTCCCAAAGTATAAGTCAGGAGCGACCATGATGTCATAAACCTGAGAATAAACCATGGTGCTGGAAAGTACCGTCAGGTCTATGTCAATGTTCTGATAGTAATTCTCCCGCGTTGAAGTCTCAGCAGGAGTCTTTTTTGTATCTGTATTTGTCCTGTCTGTGGAACTGACTGTTTGTGGAGGAGTGCTGACATCTTTGTTTTTGCTGTCTTCCTCCTCAATGCCCTGTTGAAGTACATCATCTACACTTGCAGGCTGATTGCCAGGTTTTACTGAAATACTGTTTTTGTTACGACATCCTGTCATAACTAACAGTATTATCAGACACAGTAATACGTTTATGGGTTTTTTCATCTTAATGATCCTCCCGAAATTCTTTCTTTTAAACAGCAGATTGCAAATGCAAAAACATCTACGGCAACGATGGTTGATCCGACTGGGGTTCCAGCCAGTATTGATATAATGATCCCTGAAAAGGCGCAAATGACAGAGAGCACTGCTGAGCAGATCGTTACGCTTCTAAAACTCTTGAAAATTCTCATGGCAGAAAGTGCCGGGAAAATTACAAGTGCTGATATCAGCAGCGATCCTACAAGATTCATGGCCAGAACTATGATAATGGCAATTATAATTGCGATGAGAAGGTTATAGATACTGGCTTTTGTGCCGGTCGCGGTAGAGAAATCCTCATCAAAGGTAATGGCAAAGATTTTGTTATAGAACAGAATATAGATGATTATTACTGCAAGGGATAATATCACACATATCCATACTTCCTTTTTGCTTAGTGTCAGTATGGATGTAGAACCGAAAAGAGTACTGCATACATCTCCCGACAGATTTGATGATGTCGAGAAAATGTTCATTATAAGATAACCGAATGCCAGCGCTCCCACTGATATCATAGCTATGGCTGCATCTCCTTTGATGCGGGCGTTCTGTCCTGATCTTAACAGCAGTACTGCGCTGATTACCGTAACTGGCAGAACCAGAAGCATATCATTTGTAAGATTCATTACTGCTGCAACTGCCATGGCACCAAATGCCAGATGTGACAGTCCATCGCCTATAAATGAATATCTTTTCAAGACAAGCGTTACTCCCAGCAAGGATGAACACAAAGCAATCAATATACCGACAATGAGAGCATATCTGACAAATGGGTATTGAAGGTATAATGCAAGTTTTTCAAACATTATGCCTCACCACCTTTCTGCTGTAATAGAAAATACTGTCCCGTATTGCTTAAAAGATACTGGTCTCGCGTCCCAAAATAGATTTTATTTCCAATATGAAGAATATGACTGGCATATCTGAGGGCTGCTGAAATGTCGTGACTGATCATAATTATAGTGATGCCTTCCTTATTCAGCTTGGAAATAAGACTGTACATTTCGGCTGCTACTTTAGGATCCAGTCCTGAAACCGGTTCATCAAGAAGCAGTATTTTCTGGGTTGCACATAACGCTCTTGCCAGCAGAACACGCTGCTGTTGACCACCGGACAGTTCTCTGTAACAGCGGTTCGCCAGATCCTGAATTCCCATGCGCTGCATGTTTTCTTCAGCCAGCCGTTTTTCCTCCCTGTTATAGAAAGGTCTCAGACCGCAGCGGCTCTGACATCCCGAAAGAACAATTTCCTGTACTGATGCCGGAAAATCCTTCTGAACAACAGACTGCTGCGGCAAATAGCCGATTTCATTTCTTTTTAAGCCGTCACCAATCAGAATCTGTCCGCTTAAAGGTTCCTGAAGCTGGAGCAATGTTCGCATAAGTGTAGTTTTTCCGGATCCGTTTTCTCCTACAATGCAGAGATAATCACCTGCATTTACAGTAAAATTAAGATCATTCACAATGGAATGAGTATCATATCCAAGGGACAGATTTCTGACAGTAAGTAAAGACATAAATAATCTCCTAGTTTAAGGCGTCTTTTAGGACGGATAGATTTTTCTGCATTATTGAAAGATAAGTTGCGCCGTTTTTAACATCTTTATTTGTTGTGGACTGCATTGAATCCATGACAAGAATCGACTGATTTTTGGCAGCCGTATTTTGAATGATCGTTTCAGCGATTCGATGACTTGTTCCTTCAATAGTCAATACCGCAGGTAATGATAGTTCATCAACTTTTTGTGCCAGGAAAGTGACAGTTTCAAAACTGGCTTCAGTTTCAGCTGAACACCCGACAAATGCTGCATAATAGTTTAGACCGTAATCGTCTATCATATAACGGAAAGGGAAGCGGTCACCAAAAAGAAGCGTCTTAAAAGGTGCTTTTGTAACAGTTTCTTGATATTGTTCATCAAGTTTTTTTAATTCATTTATATATGCTTGTGCATTGTTCCTATAAGAATCAGCATGATCTGAATCGATTTCAGTTAATGCCTCAGTAATTGTGTTTACAAATAGTACAGCATTTTTTAAGGAAAGCCAAACGTGTTCATCATATTCAGCTTCTTCTTCGTGATCGTGTTCTTCCCGTTCATTTTCCTGCATGCCTTCTACGATTTCTTCTTCTTTTGCAGCATTGCCAAGGATTTCCAGAAGATTTATGATGATCATTTCCTTGTTTGTTGCCTGTTTAAGGACATCATCAACCCACTCATCAGATTCGCCACCTACGTAAACAAACATGTCACATGTTGAAATCTTGAGAATATCAGCAGCAGACGGCTGAAAACTGTGAAGATCGACACCGGAATTCAGCAGCATTGTTACTTCTGCTTCGGCCTTGTTGTCTCCAAGAATACTTTTTACCCAGTCGTATTCCGGGAAAATGGTAGTTACTATCTGAAGATGATTATCATCATAAGACTGACTATGGGAAGCACATCCGTAAAAGCACTCAGCTGTTAGCAGCAGGGTCATTAAAAGTATTAGTATTTTCTTCATATAAAAAACCTCCTATTTTATTGAAAACATAAAATACAGGGATAGACGGTATAAAACTGATGTGGTCTACCCTTATAGGAGGCTTATTTAATTGTTTAATCTGACTTTTCTGAAAACAGGTGATTCGTGTGAATATATGGTTTTAAAGAAGACTGTAATAAACAACGCGAAAAGACAGGAAGTCACAAACGAGATTCTTACCGAAATCCTGCTGTCAAACCCATGAAGTGTATTTTTGCATTGCTGAATGCAGATACAGATTGGACAGTCATCACCTGTACATTCATGATCTGCCTCAGCAGCGATAAACAGGACGGAAAACAGCATTATGAAAAGCATCATAAGAGCTATGACAGCAGTGGTAATTCTCTTGGATTTTGATTCTTTCAGTTTGGACATTCTGTTTCTCCGTTATTAGTCAGATATCATCTGCACTGATCACACAGCCCATAAAAGACTGTTCTGACAGGATCGAGTGTAAAATGGTGTACAGAGGCCAGATGTTTCTGGATCTCTTCCAGTTCATCGCAATGCATGTGAATAAGCTTTCCGCATTTTTCACACTTGCAGTGAAAACATACCTCACCGTCAATGTGACTTTCCGGATCGACATATTCAAAGCAGGCAGGGCTGTTAGCGTCAATAATGTATTTCTTAATTACACCATCACTGACCAGATTTTCAAGCTGTCTGTATACTGTAGCTTTCCCAATGGAGGCATTCTGTGACTTAAGGTATGCAAACACACCGGCAGCGGTCACGTGAATTCCCGGAATTGTCTTAAAATAATTAAGCAGGATTTCTTTCTGTTTTGTTTTGTACTTTAACTGTGAATTCATTGCTGCCTCCCAAAAATAAAATGAGAATTATTCTCATATTATATATTGCTTTGAATACACAGTCAAGAAATATGAGAATGGTTATCATATTTGAACTGTTTTTTGGAGTGTGTGATAACAGATTGTGAAGTGATGTTTGAAAGGTATTAAAAGATATGGAAGAGATGGGTATAATATTTGTGTAAAGACATCAGCTGAAAAAGCTGATGCATGGGAGTGTTTATCATGAAATATCTGAAACAGATGATGATCATACTTTCTGTTTCTCTTGTGGGAGAACTTCTTCATGAACTGCTGCCCTTACCGGTTCCAGCAAGTATTTATGGCATAATCGGCATGTTCATAATGCTGTATACAGGGTTGATCAGGGTTGAGCAGGTTAGAGAGACTTCTTCGTTTCTCATTGAGATAATGCCTGTAATGTTCGTTCCGGCTGCCGTGGGACTTATCAATTCCTGGGATGTTCTTAAGTCACACTGGCTAAGTTATGTAACTGTAACGCTGGTATCAACTGTTATTGTAATGGCAGTCAGCGGTCTTGTTACACAGGCGGTAACTGGAAAGGGAGGAAAAGGCAATGAATAACATATTGAATTCCTCAACTTTCTTTGGCATGTTTCTTACCCTGGCAGCATATGTGCTGGCAGTAGCCATAAAGAAAAAACTTAAAAGCAGCCTGATAAATCCTCTTCTGATAGCTATCATGATCTGCATTGCAGTTATTCTGGCAGGAAGAATTGAGTATGATACATACAATCAGGGTGCAAAGTACATCAGTGTTTTACTGACACCGGCAACAGTATGTCTGGCAGTACCTCTGTATACTCAGATTGAAAAACTCAAGCAGAATTTCCGGGCTATCATGGCAGGAATTATTTCCGGAGTACTGACATCACTCGGTTCAATACTTCTGATGGCAAAAATATTTGGTTTCTCTCACGAAGAATATGTAACATTCCTGCCAAAGTCAATTACCACAGCCATAGGCATGAGTGTTTCCGAAGAATTGGGCGGCTATGTTGCGATAACCGTTACGATAATTGTACTTACAGGTGTATTTGGTAACATAATATGTGAGTTAGTGCTTAAACTGTTTGGCATTCGTAACAGGGTGGCCAAAGGTATTGCCATAGGAACAGCGTCACATGCCATTGGTACTTCAAAGGCTATGGAAATCGGAGAGATTGAAGGAGCCATGAGTTCACTGTCAATTGTTGTTTCCGGCATACTGACAGTCATACTGGCGAGCATATTTGCGGGATTACATTAATAAGATCATGTTGATATAAAGGGTCACTGAAGTCGGTTATATGTTAAAAACCGGCTTTTTCTTTTTTTATTTTTTTGTTTATTATTAATATGGCGTATAATATAATAGTACGAGTATGTTTTCTGTAAGTGTAAACAGAGAATAATTGATAAGTGGAGATAATAAGGTATGGATAATAACGGTGCGAAAAAGAAGTTTATCGACAAGTTGAAATTCATGAAGAATCCTTTTGTGGCCAATAAGATTGTGGTCAATATTGTTCTGATCCTGTTTGGTGCTGCTCTTATAAGCACATTCCTTGATTCTGTTCAGACTAATGTGTCTATATACAAACAGCAGAGGAATAATGAGCTTGCTCTTTCGGAGGTAGTCTCTCTCCTTAATAAAAACAGCGAAAGTTCAGATAAACTGACCGAAGTTTACCATGAGGGAAACTGGAGAATTCTTGATGATATAGAGCTGCTTTTTTCCAACGGCATGTTTGATGAAATAATTGATGATGACAATACTGTCCGATCACGGATTTTCAGTGAACTGTCTTCTCCTTCGGGAATAAATTATCTTTACATTTTGGATATGAATGGCAGGATCGTCATGAGTCCTGACGAAAGTCTCTATGGATTAAATCCTGCTGCTACAACTCATATGACGCAGGAAAATCTGAATAAGTTAATGGCCTGGTGTAAAAATGATGATGGCACGGTTACACCGGTTCTGGTAAAGAATCAGTATGGTACATACTATTTCTACTCCAAACCGTATGTAAGCGAAGGCAATCAGTATGCGCTGGTTTTAGGAGTAAGCTCCTGGGCACTTGATGTGAGAATAAATTCCCTAAAAGATAAGGCAAATGTTCTGGACCGTATAGGAGTAATCAATGACGGATTCCTGTTTGCGGTTGATTGTGAGGATGGCCTGTTTCTGCATTATAAGAGCGACAGGGACTTTCTGACGGGACAGGACATACGCAGAACCGGTCTTGAGGAACAGGCTCTGACGGACGGCTATCATGGAACACAGGTCATTATGGGTGAGAAATACTACTGTACTACCAAGTCACTGGATGATAAAACTGTCATCATAGCTGCAGCACGGTCAAGGAATGTAATTGGCCGTGACAAGTATGTAATCATCTGGTCAGCAATGGGCTTCCTGCTGGTAATGAGTTTATGTCTGTTTTACGCCGTTGTAGTCAGAAATGATTACATCCGTCAGGGAATACAGACAGAAAGAATACAGATATCCAAGGATCCTTATAAGCCTGTCTATTTTAACAAATCAGTTTATTCCAAAGTCTTACCGTTAATGGTAATTGGCTTACTGGCCGTATTCGGCATCTCCTTCTACACTCAGACTCTGCTGGAAATTGAAGAAGGCGTTGATAAATCAAAGGTCATAATGCAGGAAGTTACCGGTAGATATGAGGAGAGTCAGGACAGCCGTGAAATCATTGAAGATTATTACAATTCACGTTTCATGTCCACAGCCAAACTGATTTCTTTCCTGGTGGAAGAAAGCCCTGAAGTGCTGAACATGGAATCTGATTACTATCACAGTCTTTATGACGAAGATGGTAACAGACAGTTTGTCCTGGATGACGAAGGAAACCATCTGAAATCTGTAGCCAATTCAGCAGCCCTGCAGAAACTCTGTGATGAGAACAGCATAGATGCCATATACATATTTAATGAAAATGGACATACAATTGCTACTAATACCGCTAACTGGTTCTTTGATCTGAGCCTGAATGAAAATGACCAGTCATATCCTTTCCGTCAGATACTGGAAGGAAGAACTGACAGTTATCTGCAGACAGCCATGACCAATGACCTGGGTGAAGAAGCACAGTTCTTTGGCATAGTTCTGCACTACTATACAACTACTGATTCTTTGGGTAATACGAAGTATGTTTCAAGGT
Source organism: Erysipelotrichaceae bacterium (assembly GCA_017516045.1). Lineage (GTDB taxonomy): Bacteria > Bacillota_I > Bacilli_A > Erysipelotrichales > Erysipelotrichaceae > RUG521. The sequence goes on along the minus strand of JAFWDT010000018.1, from coordinate 68,257 downwards.
ATGATTTTGAGCAGGCCTGCAGTGCTGAAGGTGTTTCCGGTGTTGTCAGTGCCGGAGGCATTACCAAGCACAGATCACTATTACAGATTGAACTGGATGAACAGCTTGTGGATTCCATTACCGGTATAACAGAGGCTGAATATGTTCTTTCTTCCAGAATGCTGGAAGGCGGTGCGATTGTTATGTTTGATGAAAGTCAGGATCATATTTGCCTGTATTCACCTTTAAAAACCAGTATTGGCAGACCGGCTGCAGAACTTGGCATGTCTCCAAATGCCTTTAATGGTCTGGCATATTATGGTTTCAACAAAATCAACGGCACTAATTACTTCCGGTATTTTAGCTATATAGATGAGTATTTTGCTGCAACGTTTATTCCGGCTTCAACCATGTTTACCAGCCGTGCTATTATTTCAGCGATTACAGCCGGTGTGTGTCTGGTTATGATCACCGTTCTGCTGCTGATCATAACTCTGTCTAATGAAAAAGAAGAAGAAGTATATGAACTGCTCAGCAGAGAGGCAAGCAATGATAATCTGAATTCGACAATCTTCAATATCGTATTGCCTTCAGGCCGCTCAGCCAGCACTACCAAGGCTTCAAACCGCTGGAATAACCGACGCATTCCATGGAATGAGCGCTCACCTGAGATGAAATTGGGTGCCGTACTTGGCTGGGTAGTTGCCATACCGCTGGTATACTTTGTGTTATCTGCAATCGGTATAAACTACATCTCTGATGATGATTCAGTCATACGTTATATCATGAGCCAGAACTGGGACAGAGGGCCAAACGTATTCGCATTCAGTTCCTGCATAATGGTTATTACCACAGCAGTCATCGGTATCGAACTGTTCAGGATCCCTGTACGTCAGTGTACAGCTTTACTGGGAACCCAGGGTGAAACAATTGGACACCTGTTACTGTCTATTGTCAGATATGGCAGCGTTATTACGGCAATATTCTACTGTCTGTATCTTTTAGGTATTGATTCACCTAATCTGCTGGCCAGCGCCGGACTTATCTCTCTGGTCATAGGCTTAGGTGCTCAGAGTCTGATAAAGGATATTCTCGCCGGTATCTTTATCATATTTGAAAGTGAATTCCGTGTTGGTGATATCGTCACAATTAACGGATTCCGTGGTACGGTAACGGATATTGGTTTAAGAACAACCAAGATTTCTGGTGGCGGTAACGTCAAGATATACAACAACAGTGAGATTTCCGGCGTTCTGAACATGACAAAGGAAACATCCGTAGCGGCTGCTACCATTGGTCTGGAGTACGGTCAGGATATTGATTATGTTGAAGAAGTTCTGAATCGTGAACTTCCAATACTCAAGGAAGAAAACAAGCACATTCTGGATGGACCAACAAATCTTGGCGTTTCCGAACTGGCGGAAAGACGTTACACAGTTACTGTTATTGCCCGCTGTTCTGAACAGAACGTCCGTGATATTAACAGATTCCTTAACAAAGCTCTTCTGCAGATATTTGCCCGCAACGGCATCAGAATAGCTAATCAGAGTAAGGATAACGTTAAAAAGGACGTTCCGACGGAAACCATAAAGTAAAGGAGGCAGAATCATTATGAAAAAAATCATATTAGTATTACTGGCATTAATTCTGCTTCTTGCTGGATGTGCCGGTAATAATGATAAAGAAGAGAAAGTTGAACCGGGAGTACCAGAAACTGCAGTTATCAGACTGGCTTTAAATGATTCCGGACATATTCTCAATTTCATAGCGGAAAATCAGGGATACCTCGAAGAGGAGGGCATCAAGGTTGAATACGTTTATGTAAGTACCGATGCTGAAGTGTTTGAAGGCCTCAGAAGAGGAAAGATAGATATAGCGTCAAATTCAGGAACTAACCTTCCTTTACAGGAATTATCTTCAGGATTGAATCTGACTATCTTTGGAGGATATCTGCTGACAGGATGCATGCCCGTTTTCACCAGAGTTGAAACTGAATGGAATGGGATTGATGATCTCATTGGCAAAACCATGGCCTGTGAACCGAACCTGTACGCTATAACCGGTCCGTTATTAGATAAGGGATATGATCCTCTGAATCAGATAAACTGGTATCAGCCTGAAAATCAGAATGACCGTATTGCAGCGGTAAAAAGTGGCGAAGCAGACTTCGGTCTGGTTGGAACAGCGCTGAATTATAAAGTGCTGCAGGATCCTGAACTTAAGATAGTTACTTATGCTGCTGATATTCTTCCTGATTATTCATGCTGCCGTGTAGAAGCGCTGACTTCATGGGTAAACAAAAATCCTAATACGGTGAAGGCTCTGTTAAGAGCCTGGATCAGAGCGATGGAATATTATAATGAACATCATGAAGAAGTGGTAAAATTAACTTCCAGAAAAATAGAAGTTGAAGAAGCACATGTAAGAGCATATTTGGATAATCCGCGCTTTAATCTGAATACTGATCCTATGCTGAAATCAGTAAAACGAGCATGGGATTATATGGATCGTTTAGGATTGCTGAATGAAGTGGCAAAACAGATCAATATTGAATATCATGTTAATGTTGATCTTTATAAATCTGCTCTTGATGATTGTACTGTCCGTTATGGCAAAGACAATCCAAAATTCTACGAAAAACTACAGGCTCAATATGCCAGAAATGACTAAAATACCTGACAGATGTCAGGTATTTTTATTATTTCAGCATGGTATTGTTTGTTTTCAATAAGCTTTTATTTTTATAAAATAGTATATATAAAGAAGGAGAAAATATAATGGCTAAACTATTACTTACAGGTGTAGACGGCAATCTTGGCGGCGTAGCTGCTGATATTCTGCTGACTCTTGAACCTAAGGAAAACCTCATTTTCTGCGGCTACAATCCTGCTTCCCTGGAAAAGTATTCCAAAATGGGAGTAGAGACACATGTTACCAACTTCAATAATCCCGACGGTTTGGTAGAAGCTTTTAAGGGAGCAGATGCTCTGGCTTTGATTTCCATGCCTTTTGTCGGCACCAAGAGACAGGCTGCGCACAGAAACGCAGTTGATGCTGCTAAAAAGGCAGGCGTCAGGAAGATTATTTATACTTCATTGGTTAATGCCGGTGACGAAACAAACCCTTCAGTAGAAAAGAAGGACCATATTTATACCGAGAGATATGTAGAAGCTGAAGGACTGGATTACATTTTCCTGCGTAACTCTCAGTATGCCGAAGCAATGATCACTAACTACTATACTTATGTAAAGGTTGGCGGTCCGTTAATGAATTCCCAGGGTGATGGCTTAATGGCTTACATTTCACGCAAGGACTGCGCCAAGGCTGTAGCTTATGCCTTACACAGAGCATTTGAACAGCAGTATGACCATGCAATTCTGAACATCAATGGTCCGGAACTGATGACCATTGCCCGTTTCTGTGAGATTGGCAATGAGGAAACAGGCAATCATGTTGATTACAAGTTTGTTACCGATGAGGAAAACTACGCTATCTTTGATGCCATGGGTGTTCCAAGAACAACTGATGGTGTATTCCAGAAGGGAAGCGAAGCACCGTTCTCATCAGACGGCATGGTAACCTTTGCTCAGGCAATTCGAGAAGGCAAGATGGACATCAAGACAGACGATTTCCAGAAATTAACCGGATGTGAACCAATAACCGTAAGAGAAATGTTCGCTGACCAGGCTAACTACCAGATCGGTGACAGACATTCAAAAGACGACTGATAACTTTTTATGGCAACCTGAAAGGTTGCTTTTTCTATGAAAAACGGCATCCTTTTTTGGATGCCGTATTTGATTAGTGTGCTGTTGACTCGAATTCCTCACGAACCTGCTGAATCAGTTCGATGATATTAAGCTGCTGAGGACAGATGCCTTCACACTGCCCGCACTGAATGCAGTCGGCAGGCCCGCTGTCTTTGGTGAATGTTCTGTAGAAACCGGCAGCGTTCCAGTCATGGAATAGCTTGCGGTTGTTGTAAGCAGCGAAAATGTCAGGAATCTTAATGCCCATCGGACAGCCGTCAGTGCAGTAACGGCAGGCTGTACACGGAATGGCGTTCATGCTCTTATAAATATCAACAACTTTATTTACAGCTTCCTGTTCCTTTTCATTAAGAGGCTTAAAGTCACGCATGAAGGATGTATTATCATCAACCATTTCCAGAGAACCCATGCCGCTTAAGACCATCATCATCTGATCAAAGCCGGCAACGAATCTGATGGCATATGAAGCAGGTGAACCTCCATTGAGATCAGCCAGAACTTTCCGGGCTTCATCAGGCAGGTTAACCAGTGTCCCGCCTTTAACAGGTTCCATGACAATAACGGGTTTATTATGTTTTACCAGAACATCATAGCAGGCTTTTGACTGAGTAGTAGGACTGTCATAGTCCAGATAGTTGAACTGGATCTGAACAGCTTCAATTTCCGGATAATCGGTTAATATTTTATCAAGCATTTCCCGGGTATCATGGAAAGATATTCCTACATGTCTGATTTTGCCTTCCTTTTTCAGTTCAAAAGCTGTTTCATAGGCACGGCATTCTTTGTAATGAGGGTAGTTTGATGAACTCTGTGCATGCATCAGATAGAAGTCAAAATAATCTACACCGCATGCTTCAAGCTGTTTCTGGAATAACGGACGGATATCTTCTTCAGTTTTAAAATACTGACCGGATAACTTATTTGTAAGAATGTATCTGTCTCTAGGGTATCTTTTGGTCAGGCATTCTCTGACAGCGATCTCACTCTGTTCGGACAGATAGCCGTGAGCGGTGTCAAAATAGTTAAAACCTCTTTCCAGATACAGATCAAACATTTCGCAGACCTTATCCATTATGACATTCTTATTTTCATCTACAGGTAAACGCATGCAGCCAAAGCCGAATTTGTTATGGATTTCAGGGAAAAACTTGTTTTGCATAGTACACTCCTTTTCTAATTGTTGGTTATAAAAATTATAAATACATGTTTAAGATAGATAAATTATATCCTTTTATAATATAGTGACGCAATGAAATAACACTGCGTTGTTATTTATAATATGGGTTTATTGCAAAACAGTTCTTTATAATTTAATGAAGTTGTATACTAGAATAAAATATGAACAATAATCAGAAGAGAAACGAGGTATGAAACCTATGAAATACGCTTTTATAAACGGTATAATTCTTGACGGTACCGAAAACATGGAACCGCTGAGTGACCATTATTTGCTGGTAAAGGATGGCAGAATAGAGGCTATTGCCGAAAAGGACAGCATTATTGACGGATATGAAGTAATTGATCTTCAGGGCAGATATGTCATGCCCGGTTTGATCAACATGCATGTTCATTTGGCCGGTAATGGTAAACCTCAGAAAAAACAGAGAGACAATACCAAACTTGTCAATCTTCTTTTCAGCAATCCTGTAACAGCTACAGTAGCCTATCATATGGTAAAGAACTATGCTCAGATTGAATTGAACAGCGGTGTTACAACCATCAGAACCGTTGGCGGACTTAAGGACATTGACAGCAGAGTAAGGGATGAAATCGCTGCCGGTAAATATCCTGGCCCTAGGATCCTGGCGGCTAATGAAGGCATCTCCGTGCCGAAAGGACACATGGCAGGATCAGTAGCCATTACGGCAACAACGATAGAGGAGGCTCTTGCCCAGGTTGATCATATCAAAGAGAAAAAAGCTGATTTGGTAAAGCTTATGATCACCGGAGGTGTCATGGATGCCAAGGAAAAGGGTGTTCCGGGTGAAATGAAAATGGCTCCGGAAATGATTAAGGCAGTATGTGATTATGCTCATTCACTGGGCTATATCGTAGCTGCTCATGTAGAAAGCAGTGAAGGCGTCAGAATAGCCCTGGAGAATGGGGTTGATTCCATAGAGCATGGGGCAAAACCGGATGCTGAAATAATCAAGCTGTTTAAAGACAGGAAGGCATTTGTTACAACTACGCTATCCCCGGCACTGCCTTATGCGTTGTTTGACCGTTCTGTTTCTAATGCTTCGGAAGTAGAACAGTTTAATGGCAATGTTGTATTTGAGGGAATAATTGAGTGTGCCAAGGAAGCATTGAAAAATGACATACCGGTAGCTTTGGGTAACGATGTCGGCTGTCCATGGGTATCACAGTACGATTTCTGGCGTGAACTGGTTTATTTTACAAAATATGTAGGTGTAACCAATAAGTTTGCACTGTATACTGCAACTCTGAGAAATGCTCAACTGGCTGGAATAGGCGATGTTACCGGCAGCATTGAACCTGGCAAGTGTGCTGACCTTATCGTAACTGAGGAAAATCCGCTGACCGATCTGAATACGCTCAAAAATGTTAAGCTGGTCATGTATCAGGGCAATCTGCTGCGTGATCCTAAAGTAAAAAGAAAACAGATCGTAGATGAAAATCTTGATCCGTTTATGGTATAGTAAGTTAAGTATGGATAAGATAAAAAAGGCATTAACAGTTTTTACCACTACCTTTACAACCAGCATGACGGCTAATTCGGGTTATGCCATTTTGGCTGTTATGAAGAGTCTGATGGTAGATAAGTACCATTGGTTTACAGAAGAAGAAATGAATGATTTTACAACCATGTCACAGAGTTCGCCGGGACCAATGGCAGTAAACAGCTCATTGATTGTAGGATATCAGCTTGCTGGACCGTTAGGGGCTTTTGCGGCTGTGGTAGGTGTAATGATTCCGCCAATTATCATTATGATTATTGTTACTTATTTCTATCAGACCATAGTAACTAATCAGTATGTCCGCATTTTCATGAGCGGTATGCAGGCTGGAGTCGTAGCGATGCTGATAGATGTAATTATCGGTCTGTTTACAACTGTAACAAAACGAAAAAGCATTTATCCGTATATTATAATGATCATTTCCTTCGTATTTATCAGGTTTACTGATTTTTCCATGTTCTATCTGATTGCCGGCTGTATTATTGCTGCCGTAATTAAAACATTGGCTGCCGGAAGGATGGTGAATGGCAAATGAGTTTACTGTCAATTTTCCTTGCCTTTGTGAAGATAGGAGCCATGTGCTTTGGAGGCGCTTATGCAGCTATTCCAATCGTGGAAAGAGAAGTGGTGTATGTAAAGCAGTGGATGACCATTGCTGAATTCTCTGATCTGGTTGCCATAGATGAAATTACTCCGGGACCGATTATTATCAACAGTGCTTCCTTTGTGGGAATGAGACTGGCCGGTATTCCTGGTGCTATTGTTGCCTCATTAGGCTGTGTTGTAGTGCCAATTATTGTAACGATAACTCTCATTTATGTTTATCGTAAATTTAGGGATATCAAAGCAATTAACGAAGCTATCTATACACTTAAGTGTATGACTGTTGCTCTGATTGTCTCTACTTGGCTGTCCATTTTCCTAAATGCTGTATTCCCTGGAAAAGTCATTGCTATGGATAATATAGATTATCTGCTTCTGGCTATGAGTATTGCAGCATTTATGGTAATTAAAAAATATAAACCTAATCCATTGTATGTCATGCTGGCATGTGGGGCAATTAATCTTGTTATCAGAGGATTTCTGAAATTATAAAAAAGAACTTCTTTATTGAAGTTCTCGTACAGCAATAAGGGTAACCGCCTCAGGTATTTTTACCTGACTGACGGTTCCTTTTTCATTTACACAGGCAAGGGTATCGCTGTGCGTGTTGGCACATAAGACATAACCATCACAGACGATCATATCGCGGGGATGTTTTCCGCCGGAAGAATAACTGTTAATTATCTCCAGTTTTTCTCCGCTGATTTTAATTTCAAATACCCTATCTGTTCCTCTTACCGTAACATACAGGATATCACCCAGCAATCTGATGGCAGCACTGGTTGATTTTTCGTCATCACACATTCTGACCTTGTTCAGTATGGTCCAGGAAGATGTTTCAATAATGAACACTTCCTTGGAAAGCTCAGATACGACATAGAGATATCTGCCGTCAGGTGATAATACGCCATGTCGTGGACCGGTACCTTCCGGAAATTCTATAGTTCCGGTTATTTCATATTCTCTGTTGAAAAGATAGATACGGTCCATGTAAAGAGCGAAACCCAGGATCTGATCATTACAGGGCAGTAACATGTGGCATCCTGCCTTATCTCTGATTTTTACTTTCCTTTCCAGGGTAAGAGTGCTGTTTTCATATTTTAGAAAACTGAAAGTTCCTTCGTGGAAGTTGGCCGTATATATATGATTGCCGTCACATCCGATATAGCAGGATACGATGTCTTCATATATCAGTGAAGAAATAACCTGGCCACTTTTATCAAGTATGGCAACACCGTTTCTGCCTTTTGCCTCACTGTATAGAGAAGCAATAAAGTCATTGCCTTCCGCTATGTATTTGGTTGAAGCGATATTGCAGAAAAGAACCGGGTCAGATAATATGCCGTTTTCAAAGTTGACCTTATAAATGCCTTCATTGCCGTAACAGCCGCAGTAGATCTGTCTCATAATTGTTTACCTCATCTATTCTTATTATATATTGAATTAGTGCTGTTATGTAATTCACAGACTTTTGTAAATATATGTAATAATTCCCAAAGAACAGTAATACTGATAAAATTATATACATGATGGAGGTGTCACATATGCAGGGAATGGAATATAACGATTTATGGCTGATACTGCAGGAAATGGATAAGGATAAGACAGCTCTTATTCCTGAAAAGTACAGGGAGCTTGTAAAAGCATCCATGGTGCCAGATGCTGTTTCAGAAATAGATCCTCATGTGGAATTGGAGAAGCAGGAGATTTCGGAAAAAACACGTTCACTGCTGGCTGCATTGGCTCTGACGTATTGGGCTGAAAATGCTCATGACCGCTGGAAACTGGCTGAAAAGCTACACCTCAATGAGCTGAAATATCAGGGAAAACCTGAGGCAGCCATGACACAGGATGAATATCAGGAATTACTGTCTGCGTTTGATGACTGGAACGAACTGTTCGGACCTATTCCTTTCTGGGCTGTCAGCCGAAACTGGTATCCAATGGAATGTTATGAAATCGTTGAAGATGGAGAAGAGGCTGATATCTGGGCAGGTAAAACAGGTTTGAAAATGACATATGTACCGCGAAAGACCAGGGAACAGATAGCTGAAGAAGCCAGTCAATGGTTGCTGGTCAGCGAAACTGAAGAAGAAGAAGTTCTGTACTGGCATGATGATTATACTGAGAAGTGGCATTATACTAAAGAAGATGAAAAATTCTTTGAAAAAAAGGCAGTAATAAAGGACGGACATTTCTACGGCGCTTTGATCGGTACGGATTCAGTTTCAAGCTTTGGCATGTCTGTATACAAATCCAGTAATTACGGCATTCTCTGTATTGACGGCAGTAAAGATGGAACTACTGAAGAATACTACCATCACAGCAGCAGTGAGGTGAGCGAGGAAAAGAATACAGTTTATTCACTTAAAAGAAAACGGAAAGAGGGCCTGGAAAAATGATCAGTGAAAAAATAATCGTAGGAAAAGATACGGAATATCCTTTAAATGGAATACTGACACTTCCCGATAATCTGGATAATAAGGTTCCGGCAGTGGTGCTGGTTCATGGTTCCGGTGCCAGTAACATGGATGAAAAAGTCATGAAGCTCAGGCCCTTCAAGGATATTGCAGAAGGATTGTCTTATGAAGGAATAGCTGCCATACGATACGATAAGAGAACATATGCCCATGCCAGAAAGCTTCGTCATGTTGAACCTACGGTAAAAGAGGAAACAATAGAAGATGCCATCAGAGCGGCAGAACTGCTCAAGCAGGATCCGCGCATTGATGAAAACCGTATTTTTATAATTGGACACAGTATGGGGGCTATGCTGGCACCAAGAATTGATTCTGAGTGCGGCTACTTCAAGGGACTTATCATGTTGGCTGGTACACCTTACAGACTGGAAGACATCGTGGTCAGACAGTTGAAGCAGGCTGGTAATTCAGGAGGTTTTCTGATGAAGAAGATTGTTGATCTGGAAAGCAGAATATATGGAAAGAGATTTGACAATCTGTATGAAATGTCAGATGAAGAAGCCAGAAAGAAGAAGTTTGCCGGTAATCTCAGCCTGTATTACTTTAAGGAGATGGGTCAGAAAACAGCCGGTGATTATCTGCTGGAATCAGAGAAACCGATACTGATCATGCAGGGTGGAAAAGATTTCCAGGTATTGAAAGAGGAAGACTTTGATGGCTTTAAGCAGATCCTTAAAGACAGAAATAATGTAAGCTATAAACTTTACGATGACCTCAACCATGTCTTTGTAAAAGGAATTTATAATGACATTACCAAAGCAAGCAAGGAATACAGCGTACCTCAGCATGTAGATGTTAGAGTTATAAAGGATATTGCTGAATTCATTCATTCGAACTAAAGATAAAAATGACCTGTTACGGGTCATTTTTCTATACTGTTAATCTGATGACAATGTTCATGTGAAAGATTAAAATATAGTTAGAAAACAGTAAAGGTGATCATATGAAGAATATACTGATGATTGGAACAGGAGGGACAATTGCTTCTTTGCCGGGAGAAAACGGTCTGGTACCGCAGTTATCTACGGCAGAGCTGCTTAAGAAACTGCCGCAGCTGAAGACAATTGCCTGGATCGATTCTCTGCAGCTGATAAACATAGATAGCACCAATATCCGTCCGGAACACTGGCTGTTGATGGCTAAGGCCATAAGGGAGAATTATGACAGATATGACGGCTTTGTGATTACCCATGGTACGGATACCATGGCATATACGGCTGCCGGATTAAGCTATCTGATACAGGATTCCATCAAGCCAATAGTCATTACCGGTGCTCAGGTACCGCTGGCTGAAGAAAACTCTGATGCACCAAGAAATCTCAGAGACGCTTTACTGTACGCAGTAGATGAGAAGAGTCATGGCATACAGGTTGTATTCTCCGGTTCAGTTATCTTATCAACACGAGTCAGAAAGAATTACACCAAAAGATTTGATGCCTTTTACAGTGTAAACTATCCGGAAATTGCCCGTATCGTAAATGGCAATATTTTGCGTTTCATTGATATACCATGTAATAAAGAAACACGTTTCTATGATTCACTTAACACTAACGTCGGCTTATTAAAACTGGTACCGGGACTGAAAAGCGATGTGTTACGGTATCTGCTTGATACCTATGACGGCTTGGTTATTGAAAGCTTTGGCAACGGCGGCATACCTGAATATTACGACTATTTCAATGAAGTATTAAAAGCCACGGAAAAGGGCAAGATCGTTGTGGTCACTACCCAGGTTCCTAATGAGGGGAGCGACATTTCCCTGTATGAAGTCGGTAATCTGATCAAAAAGGCAACGGGACTGCTGGAGTCTTATGATATGACATCGGAAGCTTGCCTTGCCAAACTGATGTGGGTGCTGGATCAGACTCACGAACTGACGGAAATCAAAAAACTGTTTTATTCGCCTGTTGGTAACGACATTCTCAGAAATGCTGCCGAATGATAATTGCATTATGACATCAGAAGAATTAAGAAAAATCTGGAAAGATGAAGAAAAAATAGCCCATATCAGAGGATGGGATTTTTCACATATCAATGACCGATACGAGGAAGAAGAGTCTCTGCCATGGGACTATGCGGAAATAATCAGAGAATATCTCAGGAATGACATGAAACTGCTGGATTATGATACCGGCGGCGGAGAATTTCTTTTGTCGCTGCAGCATCCTTTTGAAAATACGGCAGCTACTGAAGGATTTCCTCCTAATGTACAGCTATGTAAAGAGAGACTTGGTCCTTTGGGAATTGATATCCGTGAATGCAATGATGCTTCGCACATACCTTTTGAGGATGAGAGTTTTGACATTATCATAAACCGCCATGGCGATTTTGATCCTCATGAAATCAGCCGTCTTTTAAGACCGGAAGGGCTGTTTATTACTCAGCAGGTTGGCAGTCATAATGACAGAGAACTGGTTGAGGCTGTTCTGCCGGATCTGCCTTTGCCGTTTTCGGATGCTGATCTGGCTTGTCAGAAACAGGCATTCGAGAAAGAAGGCTTCGAAATAATAAAGGCCGATGAAGCATTCGGACCTATAAATTTTTATGATATTGGTGCCTTTGTATGGTTTGCCCATATCATTGAATGGGAATTCCCGGGATTTTCAGTGGATAAGTGTTTTGACAGACTTCTGCAATTACAGGAAATGATTGAAAAAGAAGGAAAGATATCGGGAACCATTCACAGATATATGATTGTCGCAAGAAAGCCTCCTGTAAAGGAGGCTTTTTGATTTATGGCAATCTGTTTCCCGCTGCTTTGTAAAGATCATACCATTGTCTGGCAGTTAATTCGATGTCAGCAGCTTTAGCAGCATTTACGATACGGGCAGGAGTAGTTGTTCCGGTTATGACCTGTACTTTCTGCGGCAGACGTAATAGCCAGCTATAAGCAATTGTATCCTTGGTTACACCGTACTGATCAGCCAGTATCTGCAGCTGATTATTCAGTTCACTGTAGTTTTCGTTATCAATGAATATTCCCTGGAACATGCCGTATTGTAATGGTGACCAGGTCTGCAGGACAATGTCTTTCAATCTGAGATATTCCAATGTACCGGATGTACGGACAATGCCATTATCCCATCCGGTATTCACATTTATTCCTTCATCGATCAGTGGAGTATGTGCCAATGAAAGCTGCAGCTGGTTGGCAGTAAGCCGATATGGAAGGCAGTTCTGCAACAGTTCCATCTGGAAGCGATTCATGTTGGAAACGCCAAAACTTTTTACTTTTCCGCTTTCGTATAATTCACTGAAGGCTTCCTTGACCTGCTGAGGTTCCATTAGGACATCAGGTCTGTGTAACAACAGAGAATCCAGATGATCAGTATTAAGTCTTTCAAGAATGCCATTAACGGAATTAATGATGTGTTCTTTGGAGAAATCATACATGCCCATGTTTATTCCGCACTTGGACTGAATTACTATCTTTTCTCTTAACTCTGGATTCTCTTTCAGAACTTGACCAAAGAGCTCTTCGCTGCGGCCGCGGCCATAAATGTCTGCGTGATCAAAAAAGTTAATGCCGCAGTCCAAAGCGGTGCGGATAATTTCTTCAACCTCTTTTTTTTCTTTAGAGCCTATTCTCATGCATCCGATACCGATGACTGAGGTATCTTTTATGTTTTCAGCCAGTGTAATGTATTTCATATTATTCTCCTGTTTCTTATATTCTCATTATATGAAAAGTCCTGTAGGGAGTACAATTCTGATGATTTGCAGAAAACATTGAAAAACGGATGTCTGATATGCATCCGTATGGTACTAAATATTGAATATTCCATCAAAGTTGTTTTCTACAGCAGCGGTCAGTTCCTGAATGCTTATGTTCCTGATGCGGCTGATGGCTTCGTAGATGTTTACAATGTCCTCAGGTTCATGACGATGGTCTCTGACAGGACTCTGATATGGTGAGTCTGTTTCAATTAGCAGACGGCCCAGAGGAAGCTGTGAGATTACCTGCTGGGGTTTGTGAGAATTGGGAAACAATACACTGGCACCAAAAGCCAGACAATATCCTTCCTTTATGAATAATCTTGCCATTTCAATGGATCCGCTGTAACTGTGGATGATTCCCTTACATGGATGTTCTTTCAGAATGTTAAGTGTATCAGCACTGGCTTTACGGCAGTGAATGTTAACAGGCAGACCGTAATGTCTGGCCATTTCCAGTTGTGCAATGAAGAAATGCATCTGCTGCACTTTGGTGTGAGGATGTGAACGGTAATCAAGACCTATTTCACCAATCATGTCAGGATGGTATTCTTCGATTAGCTTTCTCAGGTCATCCAGTCTTTTCTCGCTGTAGTCATATTCCAGGTCCTGCGGATGAATGCTGACGGCCAGTTTAAAACCAGGATGATGATTTCTCAGCTTCACGCCTTCCATTAAGTCATGTCTGCTGCAACAGATGACAATGGCTTTACTGACGCCTTTGTTCAGCATTCTTGTTATTACTTCATCTCTGTCCAGGTCATATTGCCTGGAACCCAGGTGGCAGTGAGCATCGGTAAAAATCATTTCAGTTATCCTTTCCTGAAAACTTGTTTTCCATCCAGTAAAGCAGATAACTGCCGATGGTAATGGCAGCCAGGTAAATGATAATGCCAGGAAGAATTCCCAAGGCTACCGCTATCTGATGGAATACCGGCTGGGTAGTAGGGTAGTAAGGTGTGATATAGAACATGTTGGCTTCAACATGAGTATCATTTATGATGTGATGACTGATAACATTAATGATTTCAGCAATTACAGCCATGACGGAAAACAGAATAACCGCAGGATAAAATGGAGTTCTGCTTCTCTGTCTCAGTATCAGTATGGCTGCCAGGCATTCCAGGATCATGATGGCATGATAAAGAAACCCATGACAGAACAGCCAGATCTGAAGGCGCATCATGTCTGCAGGTATTAGCAATGCAATAAAGGCTGACAGTAGCGAGTAAGTAGCGAGAAAAACCAGGACGGTATTCTGTGTTTTTCCTTTAAGATAAGGCAGCAATAGGGAACAGTACATGGCCATGCTGCAAAGCTGCCATGGAAAAAACCAGGTTGAAGGCCCGTCAGTATAGACATACCTTGGTACAAACCACTGTTTCCAGATTTCACCGATAACCATTATGATGCCCATTACACCAATCATCCTGATTAATGTTTTCTCATTTCGGTTTCTGAAGGCCATGAAAAAGATAACTGATATCAGCGCAATGATTATCAGTAATCCTATGTGCAGTATTCCAAACATTTCCGGCGTCTGTTCAAAGGTTATTCCCATTATGTTTTACCAAAAGTTATCTTTGTTACATTTTAATGCCTCAGTCGGCTTTCTTCAAGTATTGCGAACCGCGACATTTATTTAGGCGATTATTAAGAATTTTGCATAACTGAAAGTGATAGAATTTAAGCATGAAGAAAATATTATTAGCTATATCTGTCCTGCTGATGCTCGCTTTGACGGCAGGATGTCAGAATTCGGAAGTACAGCCTGATGAAAATGAAATCAGGTTAGCTGTTGACATCAGTGAGATCGAAGAGCCAGTATACAGAGCCGATATGGAGTATATGCTGAGCAGCGAACTAATGGGTGGAATGGCTGTCAGTAATGTCAGAACAAATCCCTTGAAGAAGCAGATCGTCTTTTCACTGGATGAAAACTGTTTTCCAGAGGGCAGTAAAGCTGAAAACTTTTCGTTCTATGTCGTGTTAAGCGGTGATAAGAATGGAATTAATGAGTTGTTTTCCAGCGCCGAAAAGATAAACCATTCAAATGAATGTGAAGTATTTAATCCTCAATACGGTGAAGTTTATAATTACTTACTGACAGGCAATTTCACCGATGGATTTGAACTGAAACTGAAAACGGACAAAAAAGCTGCAGAGTGATCTGCAACTTTACTTTACTTGAGCAGGAAATCGATGCCTTTTTCGGCAGCCGGGATCCAGAATGACCAGTTGTGAATGCCTGGAGCTTCATAGAATTCTATGTCAGCTCCCAGTTCTTTGAAGGCAGCAGCCAGTTCGCGGTTGTTTTTAATGCCAAAATCTTCAGTACCGCAGGCCATGAAAATTCTAGGATTTTCAATACCTTTTTCAAGGTTCTGCTTATACTGCCATTCAGCATTGATGTCGCTTTCCGGAGCTTTCTCCAAATCACCAAACTGTTCCATGTAGAATTCAATGTTAGCCATTCTGTTAGGTGGCAGGTTTTTCTTCATTTCAGGAAGCTGCTTGGCGATGGCAGCTGAAGATAAGCCCATGGCAGCGCTGAATGTTTCAGGGAACATCAGAGCAGCATGGATGGCGCCAAAGCCGCCCATGGAGTTACCGCCAATAAAAGTATCTTCCTTATTCATTGCCAGTCCATAGGTTTCACGCAGATAATTGATCAAATCGACACCGATGAAGGTGGCGTATTTATGTCCTGTTGCTTCTCTGTCCAGCCAGAAACTGACTCCGCCGGTAGGCATTACGATAGCCAGATTATATTTCATTGACCATTCGGCAACAGGGGTATGCTGCTGCCAGTCATCCATGTCACCGTTGAAACCGTGTAACAGGATCAGAGTCTTCGCTGGACGCTGATAATAAGGATTGTCTTTCATGAAGAATCCGGCTTTTTTTGGCGGCAGATACATATGGAATTCGCCATTGCGAACTAAACCCATCGAAAAGAATTTGACAAATTGATATGACATTGCTGTTCCTCCTTTTTATCTGTTCTATTTCATTATAAAAGCGGGAAAAAGCCAAATGATATTAAAATAGTGTCATGTTGTTTCAATAATAAAAGGATATATATTCACAAATCAGTGATATTATCAGGGGCCAGCAGCAGGAATTTAAAGATTTTCGTGCTGTTTCATTGAGAAATGGAAAAGACTCTGCTAGAATAGCTGTAGTTAGCTTATGCTAACCGCAAAAAAGGACACTGACATGGAAAAATATCACATAGATAAGAATACCGTACAGGAAACTCTGGTCATACCGCTGTATGGAAGGAAAGTATGCGCTGATCATTTCCCTGAGCTGTTTGAAGACAGGGAAGCGGAAAGAATCTGCAGCATGCTTGACTATGACTTTGAAGCAAAGAAAAAGGTCATGAATAGTCAGGCTGGATTGTTTGGAGCTCTTGAAGTGGCACAGCGTCATTTTGATCTGCTGTGGGAAATCAGAGATTATCTGAAGAAATATCCCGAAGCGGCAGTTGTTAATCTCGGATGCGGCTTGGATGATTCCTTCAGTAAAGCTGATAACGGATCATGTCATGGTTATAATATTGACTTTCCTGATGTCATAGCCGTAAGAGATGATATTCTGGGTTGCGGTGAAAGGGAAAAGAATATCGGGTGTGATCTTAACGATTACAGCTGGATTGATCAGATCGATGGCAGTAAGGGAGCAGTATTCTTTGCGGCAGGTGTTTTTTATTATCTGAAAACTGAAGAAGTCAGACGTCTGACGGAAAGACTTAATGAAAGATTCCCAAATGGTGTTCTGGTATTTGATTCCTGTAACTCTATAGGCGCAAAAATGATGAGGAAAACCTGGCTTAAAGGGGCAGGTATCAGTGATGTGTCAGCTTATTTTTCGGTAGAAGACATTGCGGAAATAAGAAAATGGAATAATGGATTCGGAAGTGTGACTGAGAGAAGTTACATGAGAGGATACCGCGACATATATAAGAATCTGAATATGTTTCATAAGCTGATGCTTATGCTCTGTGATCATCTGGTAAAAATGAGAATCATCAGAATTGAATTCCGAGGTGAAGATTAATGAAGTATATTGGTATGCCTGCCGGAATGTGGCTGCTGTTCAGAAACTCCTTCAGAAATAACCTTACAGCAGTGTTAGGTTTCAGTAAAAGTGAGGCAGCGGAAATAACCGAAAAGGCTTTGTTAGAATATAAGAGAATAATAGGCAGGCTTCCTGAATTTGAAAAGGGAGACCGTTTCAAAATGAATATCATAAGCTGTGCAACTCTTTGCGCCTTTATTCTGAGCATGCCGGAAAAACCTGAACCAGATAAAATGACGGATTACTACAGAGAGGCAATGATGACCGGAGCCATGAAGTGGTTCTGCAAAACGAAGGGAAAAGATAAGTTCACCGAGAAGGATCTTGCTGGAATGAAGTACAATGAACAGATGCAGGCTGCTGACAGGAATCCTTATTCCTGGAATATGGCATACCTGCCATATCCTGATGGCAGTGGCTATGAAGCAAGGTTTTATAAGTGCGGTATCTGTACTCTGATGAGAGAACTTGGCCTTGATAAGTATATCAGCGCCATGTGCCGCCTTGACTATACAATTGCTGAAGCAGGTGGAACTTCAGAGTTTGTCAGAAAGTTTACTCTGGCATCCGGTGGCCCTTATTGTGACTGCGGGTACAGAAAGAAGAATACTAAATGAAAATTATCATTGAAACAGTGATCTTTCTGTTTCTGTTCACTTTGATGGTCAGAATGGCTACAGGAAATAACGGAATAAATGTACTGTACTTCTATCCAAGGGAGTTTCAGGAAAGAGCGTATGAGCTGCATCTTGCGGACAGAGAAAATGTCAGACGGGAAAGAAGATCATTCATGATCGTTTTTCTGTCAGTGCTGACAATAACATTGGTAATTTTCATACATATCAATAAACCGGCAAACCTTATCCAGGCATACTGGCAGGCTCTGTATTTTCTGGAAGTGATGAACTGGTATGACGGTATTGTAATAGACAGAATATGGGTAGGAAACAGCCCCATATGGATTATTCCGGGTATGGAGGGCGTTCCATATCTGCAGAGCTGGAAACAGGTTCTGCATAAAAGAATCAGGCTTAGCATTATATGGATCTTCCTGGCACCGGTTATTGTCGGGCTTGTAATGCTGACAGGAGGTATAAGATGAATAAGATAACATTGAAAATAGAGGGCATGGCCTGCAACATGTGTGAAGCACATATGAATGAGACAGTGAGAAAAGTCATTCCGGAAGCGAGAAAAGTAACTTCGTCATTCAGAAAGGGTGAGACGGTTTTTCTTGTAGAGGGGGAAATAGACAGAAACAAGCTTATTAGTGCCATAGATGCTACAGGTTATACATGCAGAGAGATCATTTCTGAACCGTACAAAAAGAAAGGTCTGTTCGGTTTATGATCAGTAAGGAAGTAATCATCGGTCTGCTGATACCTTTCATAGGGACAGCCGGCGGATCGATGATGGTATATTTCATGAAAGAGCAGCTCAGTGATAAGCTACAGAAATCACTGACAGGCTTTGCCTCTGGAGTTATGACAGCAGCTTCAATATGGAGCCTGCTTATTCCCGCGATGGAACAGTCATCATCTATGGGGAAAGTGTCATTTCTGCCAGCAGCAGTTGGGTTCTGGATCGGTATTTTCTTTCTTTTGTTTCTTGATACAGTTATTCCGCATTTACACATGAATACCGATGAGCCGGAAGGCCCAGCCAGTACATTGCATAAAACAACAATGATGCTGCTGGCAGTGACACTTCATAACATTCCTGAAGGCATGGCTGTTGGAGTCGTCTTTGCCGGATACGTAAGCGGCTCTGCAGAAATAACGGCCGGTGGAGCCCTGGCGCTGGCATTGGGCATTGCCATTCAGAATTTTCCTGAAGGAGCTATTATTTCCATGCCTCTTCATGCCCAGGGAACCGGTAAACACAGAGCATTTTTTGATGGTGTCCTCTCTGGAGCAGTGGAGCCTATATTTGGCTTACTGACCGTGTTTGCTTCTTCAATAATAGTACCCATCATGCCGTATACGCTGGCTTTTGCAGCTGGGGCAATGATGTATGTCGTTGTTGAAGAGCTGATTCCGGAAATGTCAACAGGACATCACTCCAATATCGGAGTAATCATGTTTTCGCTTGGCTTCACGTTAATGATGGCCCTTGATGTGGCATTGGGGTAAAGTATCATGCAGTTTACAGAAATGGGAAAAACAGATGGAAAAACACTGCTGCTGCTTCCCGGTACGGCATGTACCTGGCAGCTGAATTTTAAGAATGTCATCGATGAACTTGCGGACAAATATCACATCATAGCTGTAAACTATGACGGCTTTGAAGGAGACTCGAATGTTCTGTTTACTGATGTTCCCACTGTTACCGAGAAGATTGAAAACTATATTCTGGAAAAACATAACGGACATGTAGACGGTGCATATGGATCCTCCCTTGGAGGAAGTTTTGCAGGATTGCTTGTTCAGAGAAAGAGAATACACATTGATCATGCTTTCATTGGCAGTTCTGATCTAGATCAGGGGAACAGACTGACAGCAGGACTCCTAACAATGATTGTCGGACCTATGCTGTCAGGAGCATGTCGAAGTGAAAAGAAACGTGCAAAACTAAAGAAAAAGCTTCAGAAAGCCGGAGCAATAGGTGACGGTGATAAATCTCTGGAGTTTGCGAATGATTTCATTGACAACATGAAGAACCTGAATCCAAAAACAATCAGCAGAGAATTCTATTCAGATTACATAACGCCTCTTGAAAATGATATCCATGTTGAGGGTACAGTAATCCATGTTATATATGCCCTTAAAATGGGTGAAAAATACGGTAAACGCTATCAACAGCATTTTCGTGATCCTGATGTTCATGAATTTGATATGAAACATGAGGTCTGGCTGTATGATGATACCTGGAGAAAGCCTGTAATGGATATGATAGACAGGTGTATGGAGGAACAGAAATGCTAGTTACACTGATCCTTTCCATAATTATTATGGCAGCTCTGTTTCTCCTTCTTTGGGGAGCTGTAGGTTTCGTTCAGGAAAAGAAGTTCTTTACTTCTGCACCGAAAGACATTCAGGCTGCAGTTAAAGAACATTCCGAACGCTTTCCAGGCCAGAAAGTTCTGGGCTGGCGTATGATAGCAGTTTCCATGATCATGTTTGTGGTATCGTTTGTCTATGCCGGCTATGACGGATTAAAGAACAATTTCACTTTCTGGCAGTTTTTCTTCAGATATCTGATAATGCTGTATCTGCTGAAAGCATTTGACATCATTGTCTTTGATTGGTACCTGCTGACCAAAAGCCATTTTTTCCAGCATTATTATCCGGAAACCGAAGGATGTGAGGGATATCACAGCTTTGGTTTTAACCGTAAGGAACAGCTTTTAAGAATAGCTGTCTATCCGTTTGTATCCTTACTGCTGGTATTCATATGTACTCTGTTTAAGCATTAGCGTACATGAAAAATCCGAACCTCAATGGCTCGGATTTTTGATTGGATTTATTTTCTTATGTATTTTTTGATGGCTTCAAAACTGGTATCGGAAATGACGTGTTCCATGCGGCAGGCATCTTCAATGGCAATTTCCGGATCAATTCCAAGCTTTATCAGTATCTCGCTGAGAACCTGATGCCTTTCATATATTTTTTCTGCTATTTCCTGTCCGGTTTTGGATAAGGTTATATAACCATTTTTATCAACGTTGATATAGCTGTTTTCCTTTAGTATTTTAAGCGCACGGGAAACAGATGGCTTGGAATAACCCATTTCTTCTCCAATATCTATTGCTCTGACATTTTCCATTCTCTGAGACAGTATCAGAATGGTTTCAAGATACATTTCGCCGGATTCCTGCAGCCTCATATAAGATCACTCCTTTTTTTTATTATACAACAATAAAAAGTTAAATGTTTAATTTTAGGGTTACCTATTGCTAACTAACGGAAAAGTGTTTATAATGCTAATGAAGTTAGCAAAGGCTAACCTATTAATGAAGGGAGTAATGATTATGATGCCATTGGTATTCGCACCGGAAGGTGAAGTTAACGTTATCAAAAAAGTAAATGGCAATCCGCAGATCAAGTCTCATCTTGAAACACTGGGATTTGTCAGCGGTGCTGAAGTAACAGTCATCAATGAAATTGCCGGTAATCTCATTGTGAACATTAAGGAAACAAGAGTAGCCGTCAGTAAGGAAATGGCTCAGAAAATCATGATCTGATCAGGAGGGATTGAAATGAAAACTTTAAGAGATGCCAATATAGGTTCAACAGTTACAGTCAGAAAAGTTCATGGTGAAGGCGCAATCAAGCGCAGAATCATGGACATGGGTGTAACTAAGAACGTTGAAATCTATGTACGTAAGGTTGCTCCATTAGGAGACCCTATTGAAGTAACAGTACGCAACTATGAACTGTCAATTCGTAAGGCAGATGCCGAAATGATAGAAATCAAGGAAGACGAGGAGAATTAATATGGGAATTAAGATTGCTTTAGCAGGTAACCCTAACAGCGGTAAGACAACACTGTTTAATGCCTTAACAGGTTCAAATCAGTTTGTCGGTAACTGGCCAGGTGTTACGGTAGAGAAAAAAGAAGGTAAACTGAAAGGTCATGAAGATGTGACCATCACTGACCTGCCTGGTATTTATTCACTGTCTCCATATACACTGGAAGAAGTAGTAGCCAGAAACTATCTGATTACAGAAAGACCTGATGCCATTCTGAACATCGTTGATGGAACAAACCTGGAAAGAAACCTGTATCTTACGACACAGTTAACTGAACTGGGAATTCCTGTTGTCATCGCTCTTAACATGATCGACGTGATTGAAAAGAAGGGTGACTTCATTAATGTAGAAGAACTTTCCAGACAGCTGGGCTGCAAGATCGTTTCAATTTCAGCTTTAAAGGGTACTAACGTACAGCAGGCTGCCGAAGCAGCAGTTAAGGCTGCAAAGGAAACCAAGACAGTACCAATGCATACATTCAGTGGTCCGGTAGAACATGCACTTGCTCATATTGAAGAGATTACAGTTCACAATCTTCCTGAAGAGCAGCAGAGATGGTATGCAATCAAACTGTTTGAAAGAGACGAAAAGGTAAGAGCTCAGCTGAACCTGAAACCTGATACAATCAAACATATTGAAAATGACATAGCAGCCTGTGAAAAGGAAATGGATGATGACGCTGAAAGCATCATTACCAATGAAAGATACGTTTACATTGGCGAAATGCTGAAAGGCGTATACAAGAAAGTCGGTGTTGGCCAGCTGACAACTTCTGACAAGATCGATAAGATCGTAACTAACCGTATTCTGGGATTACCAATATTTGCTCTGGTTATGTTCGGTGTTTACTGGCTGGCCATGGGTCCGTTTGGTTCATTCTTAACAGACTGGACCAATGATGTTTTTGCCGCTGAATGGATGGAAGGCGGAGTCGCTGCCTTACTGGAAAGCTGGGGCGTTTCCGAATGGATCGTTTCACTGGTAGCTGATGGTATCGTTCACGGTGTTGGTGCCGTATTGGGCTTCGTACCGCAGATGATCGTTCTGTTCTTAATGCTGTGCATTCTGGAAGATGTTGGTTACATGGCACGTGTTGCCTTTATCATGGACCGTGTTTTCCGTAAATTTGGCTTATCCGGAAAGAGCTTCATTCCTATGCTGATAGGATCAGGATGCGGAGTTCCGGGTGTCATGGCAACAAGAACAATTGAAAATGAACGTGACCGCCGTATGACGATCATGACAACATGCTTCATCCCATGCGGAGCTAAGCTTCCAATTATCGGCTTGATTGCTAATGCCGTATTCGGAGGCGGTGCCTGGGTAGCAGCATCAGCATATTTTGTAGGTGTAGCATCTATTATCATTTCCGGTATCATGCTTAAGAAGACTAAGATGTTTGCCGGTGACCCTGCTCCATTTGTCATGGAACTTCCTCCTTACCACGTACCATCTGCAACAAATGTTTTCAGAGGTACATGGGAACGCGGCTGGAGCTTTATAAAGAGAGCAGGAAGCGTTATCGTGTTATCTTCAATTGTCATCTGGGTACTGAACTCACTGTCATTTGAAGGCGGATTACATTATCTTGGTGAAGGTGCTGAAGGTGCTTCAATTCTGGAGAACGTCGGTAATCTGTTTGCCTGGATCTTCAAGCCTTTAGGCTTCGGTACATGGCAGGCAACGGTAGCTACAGTATTAGGTCTGGTAGCCAAGGAAGATGTTGTTGGTACCATCGGTACACTCATCAGCATGGAAGATCTGCCTGATCTGGTTGAAGAAGGCGAAAACATTGCCGGTGTACTCGATGTATTCTTTAACAGTTCAACAGCTGCTGCTTATGCATTCATGTTATTCAATCTGTTATGTGCTCCTTGCTTCGCAGCCATGGGTGCCATCAAGAGAGAAATGAACAATGCCAAGTGGACTGCCTTCGCAATAGGATACATGACAGTATTTGCCTACGCCATTGCTCTGATCTATTATCAGATTGCTTCAGCAATTAATGGCGAAGTACATGTTATCGGCTTAGTTGTTGCCTTGGTAATTCTGGTTGGCATGATTTACATGCTATTCTTCAAGAAGTATGAAGAAAGCGAAAAGCTGACTCAGGAAGTTAAGGTCAAGTAACATGAAAGGCATTAACATTGCTGACTTGGGAGTTCTGATTGCAGTCATACTGCTGATAACCATATGTATCAAAGCTCTCATCAGCAATAAGAAAAGCGGAAAATGTTCCTGCGGGGCTGCAAGTTGCTCAGGCTGTGCAGGATGCAAAATAGCTATGCAGAAAAGATAAGAATCAAAGGGATGCTGAACATCCCTTTTTCTTATGAAAAAACATCCAGTTATGAACTGGATGTTTCTGCTTTTAAATGTATATTTAAATGTTGTTAGCTACTTCGTAAGCATCCCAGATAGCTTTCAGGATAGTTCCGGCTCCGGTAGCATCGCCAACTTCATACATTGGTACGCCTAATTCAGCCCACTGTTCCTTGAGGTTAGGTGCTGGTTTGAAACCTAAGGCTGATACTACTGTATCGGCAGGGAACAATTCCTTTGTGCCGTCTGCTTTTTCGACAACAGCGCCTTCATCGGTTACTTCTACAAGCTTTGTGCCTGTATAAACCTTTACACCCTTGTTTTCAAACAGGTCAACGATCATCTGCTTGTTAGGATATGGTGCACCGGCACCGCCAGCAGCCATGATATCGTCAAGAGCTTCAACGATTGTTACATCCTTACCATGGTTTGCTTCATCAAGTGCGATTTCACATCCTACCAGACCACCGCCTACGATGACGACCTTCTGACCGAGCAGTTCAGGTTTGTCAATGGCTGTTAATGAATCAACAGCTTTATCAAGACCAGGAATCTTAGGTGAAGCAACATTGGTTCCGGTTGCCAGAACAATGGCATCAGGTTCCTGTTTCTTAATGCACTTAATGCAAGGTTCATGTTCAAGCTTGATATTGATGTCAAGATTCTTCAGTTCATTCTGATACCAGGCATTCAGCTTGGCAATTTCAGTCTTGAAACTGTGTGCACCGGCTTCTACGATATGCCCTCCTAAATGATCGCTCTTTTCAAACAGTGTTACCTTATATCCTCTTAAGGCTGCTGTTCTGGCAGCTTCCATACCGGCAACACCGCCACCGACAACGACGACTTTCTTTTCACCTTCACCTGGTTTCAGACCCATGACGGTTTCACGTCCTGCCTGAGGGTTAACGGCGCATGATACAGGTTCTCCTGTTTCGACACATCTTCTGAAACATCCCATGTTACAGCCAATGCAAGGTCTGATCTGTTCAGGATGGCCTGCAAACAGCTTATTAGGATATTCAGGATCAGCTAATGACGGTCTGCCTAAACCGACAGCATCGATTTCACCGGCTTCTACGGCTTTGGCTGCCAGGTCGTAATCCTGCATTCTGCCACCGGCAATTACAGGGATATTGACAACCTTCTTGGCTTCAGCAGCTAATGGGATCATGAAGCCCTGCGGATTATACATTGGAGGGCAGGCATAATAGAATGAATCATAGGTTCCAGTATCGGTATCAAGGAAATTGTAACCGTACTTTTCAAGCAACTTGGAGATTTCAATGCCTTCTTCCAGAGTACGTCCTACTTCTTCTTCACCGGTTAAGGTAGCCTTATCGTAGTCTTTGATGTAAGTCTTCAGACCAAGACGCATGCCGACAGGGAAGTCGTCACCGCATTTTGCATGTATGCCTTCAACAATTTCCTTGGCACAGCGTAATCTGTTTTCCAGTGATCCGCCATATTCGTCAGTTCTTCTGTTGTAGAAGGACATGGCCATCTGGTCAAGCAGATAGCCCCAGTGCATGGCGTGAATTTCTACACCGTCATAACCGCATTCCTTGGCAATGACAGCACCTTCGATCATATCAGCTATTTTCAGCTTGATCTGTTCTGTAGTCAGTTCCGGTGACTTTACATCAGGATTTCTCCATACAGGGTTTTCTGAAGGCCCAGGCAGACCAGGATAGTTACGACCTAAACCCATTGTGATCTGACAGAAAATTTTTGCTCCCCGGTTGTGCACTCTCTCAACAAGGACTTTGGCTCTTTCCTGCCAGTGAGGATTAGTTACCAGAGGTCCCAGTGCTGAGTAAGGGTCAACATGGCTGTCAGTTCCGGCTGCACCAGGAATGATAAGGCCAAAGCCACCCTGCGCTCTTAATTCAAAATAATGGATAAGATTTTCAGAAAAACCGCCCTGTTCGTCATAAGCCAGTCCGCCCATAGTCATTGGTATAACGGTAAAACGGTTTTTAATTTCAACGTTACAGATTTTGTAAGGCTGATTAAGAACATCGTATTTGTTCATATTATTTTTAAACTCCTCCCAAAAATATTTTATCATTTATGAAGTTTTTTTGCTTATAATATACTTTTTAAAATATAATATGTAATTGCACAGGTGATTATAAAACATGACCTGGCCTGTGTTATAATAAAATATAAACCTGTGGGAGGAGTTTTGTAATGTCTGAAAAACCCCAGCTTTCAAGAGAAGAAAAAAAGCGCAGAATTTTATATAGAAAAAGAAGAAAAATCATATTTCCGGTTGCCAGACTGACTGCAATGATCATGGCAGCAATCACCCTGGTATTTTTTATTGTGATTGCCTTTTTAGGTGTGCTTCCGTTCAAATATGTGGCAATCATTGGTTTGGTACTGCTGGTCATAAATGCTATCCTGGCAATTCTGGCTTTTGGCCGCAAGGTTAAAAACAGTACTAAGGTAGTCCAGACAGTAATAAGTTGGATATTAAGCATTCTGATGATAATTGGATCTGTTAAGCTTCCTGCTTATAAGTCCAAGATAGAAAGAATGTTCAATAAGGTTCCACTGGAAAAAGAGGTTGTTTATAACGTCTATGTCATGGACAATTCCAGCTATGCTTCTATGAAAGATCTGGAAAGCAGAGTTCTGGGTATCCAAAGTAATATGAACAATGAAGAAGTTACCTACATATTTGATCGGATTTCCGACAAAATGAATACCAAGAATATAACACAGAAAAACTGTCACAGTGTAATTGACGCAGTCAATAAGCTTTATAACGGCATTACTGATGCGATAATTCTGAAGGAATCAAGTGCTTCCATTCTTAACGGCTATGATGAATATAAGGATTTCGCAACAAAAGCCAGGATACTGTATACATTCAAGCGTACTGAACGGCTTTCCTTTGAAACTGACGCTGTTAAGTCAATCACTACCACACCGTTTATCGTCGGCATTGTCGGTAATGATGAGTGGTTCCTTGATGATATCAGCAAGACTGACGGTTTCAGAAGTGACGTTAACATGCTGGTTGTTGTTAACCCTAATACCAGTCAGGTTCTGTTAATATCCGTCCCTAGAGACTCGTATGTGGCTCTGGAAGGCGATACTGCCAAGATGGATAAGCTTACTCATGCCACGGTAACTACCGGCATACAGGGCTGGATCAACACTCTGGAAGGCATGCTGGACATTGACATGAACTACTTTGTGAAGGTCAATTTCTCTTCAGTAGTCAGGATCATTGATGCACTTGGCGGTCTTGACATTGACAATCCGTATGCTTTCAGAACCAATGCTTATGCTCACTATGACGAGCAGTCGGAAGAACGGTACTACAACTGGATCAGTTTTGAGGAGGGACCAATTCATCTTAACGGTGAAGAAGCTCTGGCTTATGTCAGAGAAAGGTACTCTCTGCCTGATGGCGATTTGGGACGTAACATGCACCAGACTCTGGTAGTAAAGGCTCTGGTAAAGAAAGCTGTATCACCTGAAATCATCAGCAGGATCGACAAGCTGCTTGATGCCCTGAAGGGAACTTTCCTGACTAACATGGAAACCAAGCAGATCCTGGAACTGGGAAGAATGCAGCTTGACAAAAACCCTGACTGGGAAATCATGAATGTCGCTCTTAAGGGATATGTTGACTATGCATACAGCTGGGAACTCAATGACCAGCGGTCCATGCTGATACTGGACAACGAAAGCGTGAATAAAGCTACGTATTATATAAAAGCACTGCTAAACGGAGAAAGGATTTCTGTCGGTAACTGATTATGAAAAAAGACTATGATGTTGTTATTATAGGCTGTGGCGAAGCCGGCCTGTATGCTGCTTACGAATTGCTCCAGAAAAAACCTGACATCAATATCGTGATTCTTGAAAAGGGCAGGGATATTCTCCACAGGAGCTGCCCAATCGTTGAAGGTAAAGTTAAGGAATGTATTAACTGTCCGACCTGTGCCATTATGAACGGGTTCGGCGGTGCCGGTGCCTTCTCAGACGGCAAGTTTAACTTCACTACTGATTTCGGCGGCTGGCTGACTGATTTCATGGCACCTGAAGAAGTAATGGATCTGATCGAACATGTTGATTCAATAAATGTCAGATTTGGAGCTACTCTGGAAAGATATTCCACATCTTCACTGGAAGCTGCTGAACTGTCCAAGAAAGCCCTGCAGCATGACCTTCATCTGTTACAGGCATCCTGCAAGCATTTGGGAACGGAAAACAATCTCAGGATCCTTACCAATATCTATGAATATCTGAATGAAAGAGTCGATCTGAAGTTCAACAGTGAAGTTGTTGAAATCAATAAAAACGGGGCTCTCAATGCCGTTCTGAAAAACGGAGATGTTTATTCCGGCAAATACATGATTGCCGCACCTGGCAGAAGCGGGGCTGAATGGTTCTCTGGTCAGTGCCGGAAAATGGGGATCAAACAGTCAAATAACCAGGTCGATATCGGTGTCAGAGTTGAGCTTCCAGCCGTAATATTCTCACATATCACGGATGTTGTTTATGAAAGCAAGCTTGTTTACCGTACAAAGGCATACGGTGACAGAGTAAGAACTTTCTGCATGAATCCTTACGGTTATGTAGTTGCTGAAAATGTTGACGGCATTCAGACTGTTAACGGGCACAGTTATTCTGATGAAAAGCTGAGAAGCGAGAACACTAACTTTGCCTTACTGGTTTCCAGCAGATTTACAGAACCGTTCAATGAACCGTATAAATACGGCAAGCATATTGCTTCCTTAAGCAACATGCTGGCTGGCGGTGTTCTGGTTCAGAGATACGGTGATCTGATGAGAGGTACCAGAACAACTGAACACAGAATGCGGAAATCCACGGTCAGACCGACCTTAACGGCAGCTACACCTGGTGATCTGTCTCTGGCTTTGCCAAAGAGACAGCTGGATGACATCATTGAAATGATTCAGGTCCTGGACAAAATTGCTCCGGGTACTGCCAACTATGATACATTACTCTATGGTGCTGAGGTTAAGTTCTATTCCAGCAGAGTAAAGCTTAACAGCAATCTGGAAACTGAAGTTGAAAACTTCTTCGCTATAGGCGATGGCGCCGGTATAACCAGAGGACTTGCTCAGGCAGGTGCCAGCGGTGTTAAGGTAGCCAGAGTAATAGCTGACAGAATTATTAGTGAGTAAGATTAAATAAAATCCCACTTACGCAGACAATGCAGATATTCAGTAGCATTGTCTAAGAGGTGGGATTTTATTGTGGCGATTAGCTGATGAAGGAAAAAAAGAAACTGTCCTGGAACAGTTTCTGTTATTTCAGGGGAAATGTAATTGTATTATTTACGGCTTACCTTTCCACCAAGTTTTTCGTAAATCTCATCTATGTCAGAATCATTTAAACCGTAACCGCAGTCTGCTTCCTTAATTGCTTCAGGAAGATCGGAATATTTAATGACCTTATAAGTTGGATGCAGATTGGTAATGTCTGTATTATCAGGCAGGGCTATAAGGCTCTGTGTTTTTCTGTTATCAAGAGCATTTGAGAGATGCAGATTGTATTCCTTCAGATATATGGTTGGATTTTCAATCTTGAACTTCTTTTCGCTGTCGTTTTCAGTTCTCTTAACATACCAGTTACCGCTGTCGCTTCCACTGTATTTTCCTTCGGAAGTCAGATAAGCTATTGATAAAATGCCCTTGGAGTGAATCAGTGTAATGATCTGAGTTACCAGCTTGCCTTCGTTATTTGTAATGTTGGCATAGTTCAGGCGATGATTGCCGATCATCTTCTTTATGAGACCTGATTTTGAAGCGTCTCTGAAAACGTTCAACTTATAAAAGTAGTCTATCAGATAATTGTCATAAATATGCTATAATCAATTGATATTCAAGTTTCACACTATTTGCCGTACTTTGGTTTTTTGTAAAATTTCTGTGATGCTCCTAATGAAAATGCCAAAGCATTACTGAAGAAAAACAGAAGGAATTACTGATGAGAATAAATAATCTGTACAGTAGATTTTATGACTCGGGGAACTTACTCTTTGCTTGCTGAAACATGTATAAACTGCCCGTAAAAGAGGGTGTTGAGAAGTAGAAAAATATATGTAATAATTATGTCAGTTAGCATACGCTAACTGACGTTTTGTTTCATTTCTTTGGAGGATAAGATCATGGAAAACAAAAAGAAAAACAGCATGTCCTTATTGCTTGATTATGCTGCAAATTATAAATGGCTTACTTTTCTGGGAATGCTTCTTTCAGCAGTAGCCATGATAATGGGCATGCTTCCGTACATCTGTATCTGGTTGATCATAAGAGATCTGCTCAGGGTTGCGCCAAACTGGGGAGAAGCAGTCAACATCACAAAATACGGCTGGCTGGCCTTTGGCAGTGCTTTTGGCGGAATCCTGGTTTATTTTACTGCTCTGATGTGTACACATCTGGCGGCTTTCAGAACAGCTTCCAATATTCGAAAAAGGGCAATAACGCACCTGATGAAAACACCTCTGGGATTTTTTGACAATCATGCTTCAGGATACTTAAGAAACAGAATTGATGGAGCAGCTGGCGATACGGAAACACTGCTTGCTCATAATCTGGCAGACATAGTAGGAGTGGGAGCGATGTTTCTGACAACACTGGTTCTTATGCTTGCCTTTGACTGGAGAATGGGTCTGGCATGTCTGTTTGCTGGTGTAATCTCGATTGCGGCAATGTTTCAGATGATGGGTGGAAAAAATGCTCAGCTTATGGCTGAGTATCAGACAGCACAGGATATCATGTCAAAAGCCGGTACAGAGTTTGTTCGCGGAATACCGGTAGTAAAGATTTTCCAACAGACCGTTTATTCTTTCAAAGCTTTTGAAAAGGCTATAAATGACTACAGTGAAAAAGCAGAGAAGTATCAGGGCAAAATCTGCTGCCTGCCTCAGTCTGTCAATCTGACTGCTACGGAAGGAGCATTTATCTTTATGATTCCGGTTGCCCTGTTTATAGCACCTCAGGCGCTGGCAAGCGGAAGTTTTCTGCAGTTTGTAACCGATTTTGCATTTTATGCGATATTCTCAGCTGTTATTTCCACTGCCCTGGCGAGAATCATGTTTGCGGCCAGCGGAATGATGATGGCAGATACCGCTATGATGAGGCTGGAAACGGTTATGAGCGCTCCGGTAATCAGGATAACTGATAACCCGCAGAAACCGGAAGATAACAGCATTGAATTCAGAAATGTTTCATTCACATATGAAGGTTCACAATATCCTGCGTTGGATGGTGTCAGCTTCATGGTTGCTCCGGGAGAAACAGTTGCGCTGGTAGGACCTTCCGGGGGCGGAAAGACAACCGCAGCATCTCTGGTTCCGCGTTTCTGGGATGTCAGTGATGGAGAAGTTCTAATTGGCGGAAAGGACGTAAAAGTAATTGATCCGCATGTATTAATGGATCAGATTGCTTTTGTTTTTCAGAATAACCGTCTGTTCAAGGCTTCAATCCTGGAAAATGTCAGAGCAGCCAGACCGAATGCCTCCATGGAAGAGGTGAAAGCTGCACTGTCAGCTGCACAGTGTGATGATATCATTGAAAAACTGCCTGATGGAGTTAATACAGTGATTGGCTCCAAGGGAACATATCTTTCCGGAGGAGAGCAGCAGAGAATAGCGTTAGCCAGAGCTATCCTTAAGAATGCTCCTATTGTTGTGCTTGATGAGGCAACTGCCTTTGCCGACCCGGAAAATGAAGTGCTGATACAGAAAGCCTTTAAAAAACTAACAAAAGGTCGTACGGTTATCATGATTGCTCACAGATTGTCGACGGTTGTTTCTGCTGACAGAATCATTGTTCTGGATAGCGGTAAGGTTATTGAAGAAGGAGCTCATGAACAGCTTCTTAAGAAAAACGGCAAGTATGCGCAGATGTGGCATGATTATAACAAAGCGGTAAGTTGGCGAATCAGATCTGCTAAGGAGGTACAGTAAATATGTTCGGTAAGAAGTTTCAGAGAAACTATGCTCTTTCTGATCAGGGAATAAGAAACACAAAGAAAGGTGCTTTCTGGACCGTAATCGTTAATCTGCTGGTAATGGCTGGAACGGGAATTCTTTATATGCTGATGAAATCCTACATGGAAGTAATTATCAGTAATTCACCTCTGGCAGGAATAATACCATTTATCACGGGAGCCGTAATATTCTTCATTCTTTCTCTGCTTACGCATCTGGAGCAGTACAGGGCAACATATGGAGCAGTATATGGTGAAGTCAGGAATATGAGGATTTCTCTGGCAGAAAGATTACGCAAGCTTCCTTTAGGATATTTTGGAAAAAGAGACCTGGCTGATCTGACGGAAACCATCATGGGAGATGTCAACAGACTGGAACACGTCTGGTCACATTGCCTGGGCTATCTTTACGGGGCTTATATTTCAACGGCAGTAATTGCCGTCATTCTCATGGTTTATAACTGGAAGCTGGCTTTGTCATGCCTGTGGGGAGTTCCGGTTGCTTTTGGATTGCTTTTCGGCTCCAGAAAGATTGAACGGAAACATGCAGAAAGAAATAAAAAGGCAGCAGTAATAGTTTCAGATGGCATTCAGGAGGCTATTGAAAACGTCCGTGAAATAAAAGCGACTAATCAGGAGGAAAAATTCCTGAATAATGTTTATGAAAAAATAGATAATTATGAAAAAGTGATGAGAAAAGGAGAACTGGTTACCGGTCTGTTTGTTAACAGTGCCAGTGTCATAATGCGTCTTGGTGTAGCTACGACAATCTTTACGGCGATAGAACTGATAGTCAGGGGAGAGATTGATTTCATGATGATGTTCATGTTCATGATGGTAATTACCAGGGTATATGCTCCATTTGATCAGTCACTGGCTCTGATAGCTGAAATGCTGGTATCACAGGTATCAGCAGGAAGACTGATGGAAATATATGATACTCCGACTGCAGAGGGTACGGAAACATTTGAGCCTGAAGGACACGATATTGAGTTCAGAAATGTGTGCTTTGCCTATGATGATAAGGAAGTACTTCATAATGTTAGCTTCGTAGCAAAAGAAGGAGAGGTAACAGCTTTGGTTGGTCCGTCGGGTTCCGGAAAGAGTACGTGCGGAAGACTGGCAGCGAGATTATGGGATGTTAGCTCCGGAAGCATCAGTGTCGGCGGAATTAACATTTCAACCGTTGACCCGGAAACACTGTTAAGAGACTATTCAATGGTTTTTCAGGAGGTTGTACTGTTCGATGATACGGTAAGAGAAAACATCCGTCTGGGAAAGCATGGGGCAACTGATGAAGAAGTTTATGCTGCTGCAGAAGCAGCCAACTGTCTGGAATTCATTGAGAAGCTTCCACAGGGATTTGATACTGAGATAGGTGAAAACGGTGTGAGACTGTCAGGAGGAGAAAGACAGAGAATATCAATTGCCAGAGCACTTTTAAAGAATGCGCCTATTGTCCTGCTGGATGAAGCTACTGCTTCACTGGATGTAGAAAACGAATCCAGAGTTCAGGAAGCGCTGTCAAGGTTGCTGATGGGTAAGACTGTTCTGGTAATTGCTCATAGAATGCGTACAGTGGAGAATGCAGATAAGATAGTTGTCATATCTGAAGGAAAAGTCGTTGAGCAAGGCAAACCTGATGAATTGTATGCAAATGAGAACAGTGTGTTCAGAAGAATGTCTGACCTGCAGTCAGCCAGTTCAGTCTGGAGCATTTAGTGGAAATAAAGAAAGTAATAGCCGGTTTTTCAGGTAAGGATAATAAAATGAAAAAGTATGAACCGCAGAAGATGACAGCAGACAGCTGTTACCGCAACTTTCTTCCAACTCTTTCCACTGAAATACAGAAAGCAGTTCATCGGAGAATGAAACAGCTGCTTGAAGAGGAAAAAGACTATTGTGACAAGGGTAATTACAGCCACATGTGTCAGATAATCACCTCAATTGCCCTTTATGAGGTCCCGCAGGAGTATGGGAAAAGCGAAGCTGAAGCTTACAGTATCGTATCTGAAGAGATGTGGAAGTTCCTTGATCCTTCCAGCATGCAGAAACTGGCCAGAAAGAGTTTTTTCCTGCCTTTGATGAAGAAAATCGTTCCATTCGGTTTCAGAAAAGGTTCAGGAATCGGCTGGCGGTATACCTGGCATGATGATGATTCGAAAGACGAATTCCATTTTGAATGCAATGAATGCATCTATCAGAAAATTCTGGGAAAAAGAAACATGATGAAGCTGGGAGCCGTGTGCTGTCATGCGGATATCATCAATTACGGAAATCTTCCCTATACAGATTTCATAAGAACGGAAACCCTGTGTCAGGGAGGTGAAAAATGCGATTTTTGCTTTGTCCGTCATCAAACCGATGCCGGAGAGGGCTGGGAAAGAACAGACAGCATATGAGCAACAGCTTGTATGCTTATTATGATCATTGTGAACGCAATTGATTATGTTAAGATTGTCCTTACATATAATAGGTGGTACAATAATCATGCATCGGAGGACAGTGTGCCGTAGCACAGGGGATCGTAAGCTATGCTTGCAGGCCGCCTGTTGGATAAGATGTCGGGTGAGCCCGGTATGATGTTTTTCATCGCCGGACTTTTTTATTTCCGGCATCATGAACAGAAGGAAATTCGATGAAGACAGAAGTGAGGTTACAGCGGTTAAAACCGGAAGACAGAGAACAGTTTATCAGAGACAATCAGGTGGCTTTCAAGTATGGTGCTACCGAAGAATTTGGAATGAGAGATGACCATTTTGAAGAAGAGGGAGAGATCATTTCCAGAGAAACGATTGAACAGTCGATTGACCATGGTGAAGCTTACAGAATAGTATGCAATGGTAAGAATGTCGGGGGAGTGATCCTTACAGTTGATGGAGAAAAGGGAGATCTTGAAATCCTTTTTGTCAACCCTGAAGTGCACAGCAGGGGCATTGGCTATGCAGCCTGGTGCGAAGTTGAAAAAATGCATCCGGAAGTAAAGGTGTGGGAAACCGTGACCCCGTATTTTGAAACCAGAAACATTCATTTCTATGTTAACAGATGCGGCTTTCACATTGTTGAGTTCTATAATTCACATCATCCTGATCCTCACGATACTGATGCTTCTGAAGAAACAGCGGAAATGCAGGATCATGATGGAATGTTCCGATTTGAAAAGAAGATTAACTGATAAGATTTATCAATGCAGAATAACACTGAAGCGGTTTTCTGCTTTTTAGTATCTGAAGACAAAACAGAGAAAAAACTGTAAAATAAGCATATGATACGCAGAAGGCTGATAATCGTTAATATCATCATTCTTACTCTGACTCTGGGCCTGGCAACTTTTTTTGAAACCAGAGCCTTAAGGAGTCTTCTTTACCGTGAGAATACTCTGCAGTATAACAACATGATTACTGCTGCCCAGGAATCACTGAACAATGTGTTTGCCGGGGGAGAGGATAAGCTGCTGATCGTATGTGCCAACCGCCCGCTTCAGAACCTTCTGAATTCAGGTGTGCCTGAACAGGAATCTTTGAAAAGAGAACTTAATTCTCTCAGAGAAATAATGGCTGTAGAAAACATTGAAGTATATCCTGTGAAGGGAACAGACGTTTATATCTGGGATCGGGAAAATGAGATCTATCAGGTTGAGGAAAACGGATTGTATGACTATAAACTGGATTATTCATACCAATGGCATTTCAGACCGGATAACTTGCGGGTAGTAAGAGTTGTCAGAGCGATTTATTCACTTGATAACATTGAGGAGATCATAGGCATTGCCTCGCTGGACATTTCTCTGACAGAATTTACGGAAATAATATATTCATTCAAAGGCAATGGAAGAGATGACTATCTCTGTCTGCTGGATGAGGATAATAATTACCTGCTGCCGTCTTATAAAACAGGAAAGATGGAATTGCGGGAATACGAAAGCGGTGAATTAAGCATTCAGGAACCGTCCATTATTCAGAATACCCTGCTGGTCTGCAATACCTTCCGTTATAATGACTGGAAACTGGTAGCTGTAGTAAGCGGTTCAGACATGTATGCGGATACCAGGCATTTCATCAGATTGACAGTTATGGCAGCGTTACTGCTGGAAGCTGTCGGCATCGTATTTACTTTTATAATCACAAGCCGCATTACGGAACCTATTAAGCAGCTTTCCGGAGAGATGCATAACATCAGACAGCAGAAAAAGTTTGAACATATTGATGCACCGGAAGGAATTACCAGTGAGATCAGAGAACTGTATGACAGTTATAACCAGCTGATAGATCAGGTTAATCTTTCAATGTCGGAAGCTGAAGAATTCTCCCGTAAGGATGCAGAAAATGAATTCAGGCTGCTGCAGGCAGAAATCAATCCGCACTTCCTTTACAATACGCTTAATACCATTTCCTGGATGGCGGCCAATAACCAGGATGATGACATTCAGAAGGTTGTCATCGCTCTGGTAGGACTTTACCGAATAAGCCTTAATAACGGCAAGTCAACACTGCCGTTAAGACTGGAAATTGAACATGTGAAGAATTATCTGGAAATCATGTCCTTCCGTTATCCGGGCCGTTATGAAGCAGAGTTCGACATTGATGAGAATACACTGGAACTGATCGTTACCAAGCAGATCCTGCAGCCATTGGCGGAGAACGCTCTGATGCATGGGTTTGTGGAATCACAGGAAAAGGGCAGGATCATCATTTCCAGCCGTATTGAAGGTGATTATCTGATACTGGAAGTAGCCAATACCGGTACAGAAGTAGAACTTGAAAAGGTAAACAGACTTCTTAACAATGATCCTGAGCTGTCACAGAAGCATTATGGTATCAGGAACGTTAATGACAGACTGATGATGTACTATGGTCCTGACTGTCATCTGGAATACAGTCTGGTGGATGGCATGACCATTGTCAGCATGAGACTGCCAATGGATAAACTGAAGATGGAGGCTTAGAATGAGCGACATTAGAGTAGTAGTAGCTGATGATGAAATTCTGGCATTAAACGGTATCAGTAATCTTATTGAAAAAACTGAAGGATTTCAGGTCGTAGGTAAGGCGTCAAATGGCCGGGAATGTCTTGAACTGATCAGAAAAAACCGTCCTGAACTGGTCATAACTGATATAAAAATGCCTGTCATGGATGGACTGGAAATGCTTGAAAACTGTGTCCGGCAGAATCTGGGGGTCAGCGTCATAGTCATTTCTGCCTATGATGACAGGGATTATATGAGAGCTGCCATCAGATGTCCGCTTGTTTATGACTATCTGTTCAAGCCGTTCCGCAACGAGGAGTTCTTTGCAGCTTTACAGGGTGCTTCCGGCTTCCATAAGAAATACGCTATTGAACACAATGATGAAACAGGAATGGCTCTGCTGGTCAGTAATATCTTCAATAACGACTTTCCTTCAATTGAAAAGTATCTAACTTCATTTTTTAATCAGGATCTGTCGCTTCAGGAAATGAAGAATCAGTGTTATGGCTGGATAATGTATGTCCACAATGCTGTTTTCGCAGACAACAAAATCAGATCGTTTGATTCCAGGCGGACAATGAATAAAGTATTTGAAGCTAAGGAAAAAGAAGAACTTCGGGAAGTTATTTCCCGTTATCTGAAAGGGTGCTGTGACCGCTTCGTTCTTAATGACAATGTCACCGTGCTTGTCAAGTCATGCCTGCGCATAATGCAGAGAGAATACGATAATGAAGATCTCAATCTGAATTACTGTGCCAATAAGCTTGATGTGACACCTAGCTATCTTTCCGGAAGATTCTCCCGCGACATGAATCAGAGCTTCTCAGTTTATCTGAATACCTTAAGAATGGATAAAGCCAGGGAAATGCTGAAGAACGTCAGCCTTAAAGTATATGAAATAGCCGAAAGAGTAGGTATTACAGATGTCAGCTATTTCAATAAGCTGTTCAGAGATTATGAAGGTAAGACACCGCTACAGTACCGTCGAGAAATAATGGAGTCTGACTTTGAAAATGAAAATGAGGATCGGTGAGAAATCGGTCCTTTAATTTCGTAAAAAAGTTAAAGAAAACATAAATTTTTATTATTTAAGAGAAAATTTGCCTCATATTATAATAAAAATAGAAAAAACAGTTAGGGGATATTTATAATATGAGCAAAATAACAAATAAGCCGTCTGTTACTGACAATTATGGAGTAAATGTCAGAAGAGCAGCCATTGAACAGCGTGGCAAGTGGGCCGCAGGTTTTTACGTTGCTGCCAGAGAAGAAGGCATTGATCTGGAACCTATCATGCGCAAGGCAATTCACAAAATCGGCGTTGAAGGAGGCCAGGGAGAAAAGGCTAAGTATTTCAATAATGAGAAGGTAACCGCCAGCGGTTATGCTCATTACTTTACGGAAAAGGCTCTCAGCGAAACATTCGAAAAGAGC
The DNA here is from genome assembly GCA_017516045.1 of Erysipelotrichaceae bacterium. Taxonomy (GTDB): domain Bacteria; phylum Bacillota_I; class Bacilli_A; order Erysipelotrichales; family Erysipelotrichaceae; genus RUG521. Next base: position 29,752 of record JAFWDT010000018.1, on the reverse strand, counting down.
CTGGATTATGACACTGAGGACGAAGCAGTGGTTACACTTCACTACTGTGCATTGCTGGCAGCCTGGCAGAAGATGGGCTTAAGCGATGAAGACTGTGCCAAGCTGTGCGACATCGCCATGGAAGGCGACAGAGGCATTGCAGAAGGTGCGGGACTGGACTTCGAACTCGAAGGAACACTGGCTGAAGGATGCAAGTGCTGTACCCTCAGATATAAAACACGTAAATAAGGTCGTTAGTGGTAAAAACCACAGTAATAAAAGAAGGAGGAACTATGAAAAAGTTAATTAGTTTATTATTGGTCATCTTAATGCTGATCACAACAGTTGGCTGTTCAAAGCCTGAAGACAAAGTTGAATCAGCTGCAGATGAAAACGGCGATTTCCATGTAGCAGTAAGCTTACCTTATACTGGTACAAATGCTTCCTATGCCGAATACATCGACATGGGTATCAAGGTTGCATTAAAGAAACTGGAAAATGAAGGCTGGTTAAACGGCGACGGCACAGGCAAGATCATCTGCGATTACTATGATGACAAGAACGATGCTACCGAAGGTGCAACAATAGCTACCAAGGTTACTACCAGCACTGAACCATACTATCTGTTGGAAGTTGGTTCATTCGCTTCAGGCGTTTCATATCCATGCGCCACAATTTACAAAGAAGCAGAAATGGTACAGTATGCCTTAACATGCTCAAAGTCAGACTATCTGGAAACAAGCGGTGACTGGGGCTTCTCTCTGTCAATGACACAGGATACAGCTGCTGCACGTGTTGCTGCATATGATATCAAGCACTTAGGCTTTGACAAGATCGCTCTGATTTATTCAAATGACTCATGGGGTCTGGAAACATGCAAGTTCTACACTGCAACTGCTGAAAAGTTAGGCGTTCAGTTACTGGCAAGCGAAAAGTATGATGATGGCCAGCAGGACTTCACTTCAATCTTAACCAAGATCAAGCAAACCAACCCTCAGTTAGTTATGTGCTTCTGCGCTGAAAACGACATTGTCTTAATCAGACAGCAGGCTGAAACAGTTGGCTTAGACTGCGAATGGCAGGTATCTTCAAAGTCACGTACATCTAATGTTTTACAGAACTTAGGTGACTTAGGCGAAGGCTTATATGGTATTTATGCTAAGACCAAGGACTTAACAGACCCTGTATATCTGGAATATGAAGCTTTATACAAGGAAATGTATGGTGCTAAGTATGCAGAAGACAACAACACAACTCAGAAGTATGCTGACCAGGGTTACAACTGCATGATGACAGTTATCTGGGCTATCAAGGAAACCATGAAGACCGGTACAACCCGTCAGGCTTTCAGAGACAAGTTAGCTACATTAACTGACTTCCCAGGCGTTCAGGGCAAGTTAACATTTGCTACCGGACGTAAAATCTTACAGGTTCAGTATCTGTCACAGATCGTCAGAGGCGAAGACGGCAAGTTAAAGTGGATCAACTACGAAGATCTGCTCAACACATTTGATGTCGACGCTGTAGCAGGCTTAAAATAACAGTTTTTAAACAATAAGCTTAATAGACTTCACTTCAGCTGAATGAAGTGAAGTCTATTTTAGAAGAAAGGAGAATTATATGGCCAAGTTTCTGCAGATCCTTGTAAATGGTATTTCTTTGGGTTCCATATACGCTTTAACTGCCATAGGATATTCATTGATTTATTCAATACTGCAGCTTATCAACATGTCCAATGCTGCTGTATTCCTAACCAGTGCTGTTATTTTCTATGCCCTTTACAGTTCAATAACAGCCGGGCAGGTTGCCCTTACTTTCATCCTGACCCTGATCGCCGCCGGTGCTCTGGGTTATATAATTGAATTAGTCGCCATCAGACCTATCCGTGAAAAAGGCGACTCCAATACCTATGCACTGATTTCATCAATCGGTGTCAAAACCATACTTGAACAGATATGCCAGGGAACATTTGGAAGTGAAATCAAACCATTCCCAACATTGCTCGCCGGCAAGTATATAGATTTATTTGGGGCCAGAACCAGTGCCATACAGATAATCATCATTGTTGTTACCCTGGTGATCCTGTTTGTCATGAACTGGTATACCCAGCATAACAGAGTAGGCCGCGGTTTAAGAGCTCTGTCTCAGAACCTGAATGCCTGCCATCTGATGGGTATGCCTGTTAATACCCTGATAGGTGTATCATTCGCAGTAGGAAGCATTCTGGCTGCTGTCAGCGGTGTTGCTTACTGTATGTATTTAAGCAGTATTTCCATCTCAGTAGGTGCGGCAATTGGTAATAAGGCGTTTGCTGCTACCGTTCTGGGTGGTATCGGTGTATTGAAAGGTGCTGTAGTCGGTGGTTATATCCTGGCAGTAATCGAAAGCTTCGTTGCAGGATACTGGTCAATGTCAGCCATGAACTTCGTTTCATTCTCTGTAATTATCATTGTCCTGATCATCAAGCCTACCGGTATTTTCGGTAAGAAAGAACAGCATAAGGTGTAGTGTATGAAAACGATATTAAAGAAACATTTATTATTCCTTATCATTATTGTTGTCATGTGCGTAGCGCCTGTCTTCACTAATGCTTATCAGCTGCGTATCCTTATTTCAGCTGCCTTAGCCATGATCTTTGCCATGAGCCTTAACCTCTTAATGGGCATAGGAGGAACGGTTTCATTCGGTCATGCTGCTTTCTACAGTATCGGTGCTTATACCACTGCTGTACTGTGGTATCACTTCCGTACTGCATATTCAACGAACTTCATTCCGGTACTGTTGGTTACAGGACTGGCAGGTTTACTGCTGTCACTGCCTATGAGCCGTATTACCGGCAGATATGTTACGATCATCACTCTGTCATTCGCAGAAATCGTTAACCTGATTATTAAGAACTGGGACCCTGTCACATTGGGACAGATGGGTATCGTTGGAATTCCTTCAGTTAATCTGTTCGGCCATGTTCTCAAGAGCAAGACGGAATTCTTCTATCTGACTATGTTCTTTGTAATCATGACCTATATCATCATGAACTGGCTGGTCAATTCCAAGCTGGGACGTAACCTCAGAGCCATCAGCAATGACGCCATCGCTGCTGAAGCCATGGGCATCAAGATATTCCCTTATAAGGTCATCGTCTTTACGATTTCAGCCGTCTTTGCAGGTATTGCAGGTTCCTTATATGCACATCTGATGTCATATGTTGAACCTTCAACCTTCAACTCCAATCTGTCGTTCCAGTGCATCAGCATGGTAGTTATCGGCGGATTGGGTAATTTCTCCGGCACAATGGTTGGAGCACTGTTCCTTACTATTCTGCCAGAGTATCTGAGAAGATTTGAATTCTTGTTCAAATACCGTATGATTGCTTACGGTCTGGTACTGGTTATTGTAATGTGGATCAACCACTCTATTCCGGGAACCAAGCTTAAGAATGCGGTTACTTCCAGATTCAATGCATTATTACATAGAAAGAATGCGGAAGCACAGGAGGCCTAATCATGAGTTTATTAAGTGTTAAGAACCTTACAATCAGATTCGGCGGTCTGGTAGCCGTTGACAATCTTAATTTTGAAATGGAACCTGGCAAGATTACTTCTCTTATCGGCCCAAACGGTGCCGGTAAGACAACTGTTATCAATATGCTGACAGGTTTCTATACACCAACTTCAGGCAAGATCATTCTTTATGAAAAGGATGGGAAGGGAAATGAAGTACCTGTTGATATTACAGGTAACAGCACTGACCTGGTTGTAAAGAAAGGCTTAAGCCGTACTTTCCAGAATATCAGACTGTTCTCAAACATGACTGCTCTGGACAATATCCTGGTTGGCATGCAGCACAGAATCGAATACGGTTCCTTCCTGTCTCTGTTCCCTAATGCTCAGAAGAACAAATGGGAGAAGCAAGCCAGGGAAGAAGCCATTGAAATCCTGAAAAAGGTTGGCCTTGAAGATGCCGCCTATGAAAGAGCTACTTCATTGCCTTATGGCAAGCAGAGAAAACTGGAGATTGGCCGTGCATTAGCCTCCCATCCAAAGGTATTATTACTGGATGAACCGGCTGCCGGCATGAACCCTGCTGAAAAGAAAGAGTTAAGCCAGTTCATCAGATCACTGCTTAATGAAGTTGAGGGAATTCTGTTAATTGAACATGACATGAAGCTTATCATGGACATTTCTGATAAGATCGTTGTACTTAACCACGGAGCCAAGATCTGTGAAGGCAAACCGGAAGAAGTACAGACTAACGAAGAAGTTATTGAAGCTTATCTGGGAAAGAAAGGAGTACAGCGCAATGTTACTGCAGGTTAAAGACTTACATACATACTATGGCAATATCAAGGCCTTACGCGGTGTTTCTTTCTACGTTGATGAAGGTGAAATCCTTTCTTTTATCGGTGCTAACGGTGCCGGTAAGAGTACTCTTATGAATACCCTGGCCGGAACCCTGAAACCTAAACAGGGAGAGATCATTTTTCAGGGTGAAGACATAACAAAAATGTCTCCAAGAGACAGAGTACAGAAGGGATTCATTCTGTGTCCGGAAGGCAGACAGATCTTCCCTAAGTTTACAGTTGAGGAAAACCTGTTAATGGGTGCTTATACTGTAAAGGATAAGAATCTGATAAAGCAGAATTACAACAAGGTATTTGAACTGTTCCCGCAGATTAAGGACCGTCAGAAACAGCTGGCAGGTACCCTGTCAGGCGGTGAACAGCAGATGCTGGCCATATCCCGTGCCTTAATGTCCAATCCGCATATTCTGATGCTGGATGAACCGTCACTGGGGTTAAGCCCGATTCTGGTTGAACAGATCTTCTCTCTCATTGAAGAGATCAATAAACAGGGAACCACTATTCTGCTGGTTGAGCAGAATGCCATGGCTGCCCTGGAAATTTCCAACAGAGCTTATGTACTGGAAACCGGTGAAATATCAATGACCGGTACCGGTAAGGAACTTCTGGAAAACGAAATGGTAATCAAGAGCTATCTTGGCGGCTAAAAGGAGATATGCGGTTATGATGACTTCTACTGAAAGAATAAAAGCGATGATAAATCATCAGCCGTTCGACCGTATCGGTGTAGCCGGCTGGGTGCACATGCCTTTTGTGGATCATAATGTTACCGACATGACCAGGGCAACCATAATGGTTACTGATTACTGCGGCTGGGATTTCGTCAAGATCATGACAACCGGCCATTATGTACCGGAAGCTTTTGGTGCGGACATTACGTTAAGTAAGGATCCGACACACTGGAACGGTACGATTCACCGTTATCCTATAACTAATCTGGAAGAACTGAAGAACATACCGGTTCTGACAAAGGATAACTGGGTATTTAAAAGAGAAGTAGCGATTGCCAAAAATCTGGTTGAACACTATAAAGGGGAAAAACCGGTAATCGCAACGATATTCACTCCGCTTACCTGTTTGCAGGAAATGATGGAGAGAGGCACTCACAACAAGACCATTCCTTTAATGGAAAACCATAAGGAAGAGGTCCATGAAGCCCTTAGAAAACTGGTTGAAACAAATAAGAACTATCTTGATGCCTTAATCAATGAAGCTCATATCGATGGCATTTTCTATGCACACCAGTACATAACGACCAATGTCATTACTCCTGAACTGTTTGATGAGTTCTGCACACCTTACGATCTGGAACTTCTGGACTATATCAAGGACAGAACATGGTTCAATGTGCTGCATGTTCATGGGGAAAACAACCTGATGTTTGACAAGGCCATGTTATATGATGTACAGGCTTACAGCTGGGAAAACTGTGTTCCGGGATTGGAATCCGATACCATCAGTACGGTAGCCAAAGTCAGAGAAATGACTGATAAACTGTTAATTACCGGCTTGGCCAGACACTATGACTATTATAATGACGACAATAACCGCGATGAACTCAAGGAATTCTTCCGCAAGCGTCTGCTTACGGTTCTGAATGAAAGCCAGGATAAGCGAGTAGTATTCGCTCCTGGTTGTGCCTTACCGATGGATGTTGACAGATATGTCTTCACCCTGATGAAGGAAGTAGTTGAGGAAGAAGGTTATATGCATGCTGAGTAGAGAGGTATATGATACATATACAGAGTTACTGAAATCTGAACTTATAGAAGCTACCGGCTGTACTGAACCTATCGCCTTAGCTTTGGCAGCGGCCAAAGCCAGAGAGGTTCTCGGTGAACTGCCGGAAGAAGTGGAAGTATTCTGCAGCGGAAACATTGTTAAAAATGTTAAGGCAGTTGTTGTGCCAAACAGCGGCGGCCTGAAAGGTATACCTGTAGCAGCCTTATTAGGTATTGTGGCAGGTGATCCTGATGCCAGTCTGCAGGTCATCAGTCATGTTGATGACAGCGGACGTGAGGCTTTGAAAGAAGCCATGGAACACGTCAGGGTCAAGGTTATCCTGGCAGAAAGAGTTCCCCCTCTGTACATCCGGATAAAGGTCAGAAAAGGATATCATACTGCTGAAGTTGAGATAGCGCAGACCCACACGAATTTCACCAAGATCGTTAAGGATGAAGAAGTTATTTTCAGTAAGGACTTTGACCGCAATGCTATCGTTGGCATAGAAACAGATCTGCTCAACATTAATGACATAATTGAATATGCTGAGACTGTTGATCTGGATGATGTCAGAGAAACTATTGAAAGACAGATAGCTGACAACACTGCAATATCCCGGGAAGGACTTACCGGTAAATGGGGTGAAAAAGTCGGCAGAACTCTGCTTGATGAATACGGTGACAGCATTATCGTACGTGCCAGAGCTGCTGCAGCAGCCGGAAGCGATGCCCGCATGAATGGCTGTGCGATGCCTGTTGTTATAAACTCAGGTAGCGGTAATCAGGGCATGACAGTCTCACTGCCGGTCATTGAATATGCCAAAGAGATGAATGCTTCTCATGAAAAACTGCTCAGAGCACTGGTGTTGTCCAATTTAATGGCACTGCATCAGAAGAAATACATCGGTTATCTGAGTGCTTATTGCGGTGCAGTAAGTGCCGGTGCCGGTGCTGGGTGCGGTATCTGCTGGCTGAAAGGCGGGACTCGCCAGATGATCGCTGATACCATGATAAATGCCATGGCTACAATCGGCGGAATGGTCTGTGACGGCGCTAAAAGCAGCTGCGCAGGCAAGATATCACTAAGCATTGAAGCCGCTTTACAGGGCATGAAAATGGCTGAGAAAGGTTTGAGATACAGACCTGGTGAAGGTATTGTAAAGAGTGATGATGACGAGACTGTTAAGGCAGTTGGCAGAATGGGATGTGAAGGAATGAAGAGTACGGATCTGGAAATTCTGCACATCATGCTGGAGGAATAATGGTTACTAAGAAAGAACGCATTTATAACGCTGTTAACGGTTTGAAAACGGACAGGCAGCCATATGCCATGTGGACACATCTGCCGGGAATTGACCTTGATCCGGTCAAACTGGCCGAAACGACATATCAGTTCTTTAAGGAATATGATATTGATCTGATCAAGACCATGAATAACGGAATGTACGCTGTTGAGGACTTTGGCTGTGTGATTGATTATTCAGAAGTAGCAAAGGGCGGTGTTTCCAAAGTTGTTTTAACTCCGGTAAATACCATTGAGGACTGGAAGAAGATCAAGCCTGTTTCAATTGAAGAATCAGTTGCCCTGAAAAGAGAACTGTACTCTCTGAAACTGTTACTTGATATGGTTAAGGATGAAGAAGTTCCGGTATTGTTTACCGTATTCTCTCCGTTTACCACAGCCAACAAACTGTGCGGCGGAAAGGTATTGGAGCATATCGCTTCCGGACAGACTGAAGATATCCATAAGGCTTTACAGGCTATAACCGAATCAACAGTAGAACTGGTAAGGGAAGCCATCAGACTGGGAGCTTCTGGTGTTTACTTCGCTACGCAGATGAGCAACTACTCAGTCTGCTCTGAAAAAGTATTCAGAGAGTTTGGTGCCTGCTATGACAAGCAGGTTCTGGAAGCCAGTGATGGTTTCGCAGATGCTGTGCATTGTCATGGGTCAGATATCATGTACGATATTCTGAAGGAATATCCGGTAGATATCTTCAACTGGCATGCCGGTGAATCGCTGCCTACCATTGAAGAGGCCAAGAAGATGAATAAATGTCTGATGGGTGGCATTATCAGAGGTGACATCACCGATAGCAATCATGATCAGATCAGGGAACAGATACGTCATTGCTGGGAAGTAATGGGCGGTGTTCATCACATCCTGTCACCAGGCTGTGTAATCAGATATCCGCTTAATACCGAAACTCTGAAATATATAAGAAAAGCTATTGATGAAATAACTGAAAACTAACAGACCGGCATGAGCCGGTTTTGTTTTACTTGAGGAATAACGCTGTTATAATTAAGGAAAACATGATGAAAGGAGAAACACCATGATAAACAACACCTTTGATGACAGAAGCCCTGCCATGATATCTCCGCAGGACGCTATTAGTCAGGACGCTTTGATTTTGGCTGCCCAGTTCAGAATCAATACTTTCATCGTGACTTTCTCCAGCAATCTCATAAAAGCGCTTTATGAGAAGGGAACGATTGAAATACTTCATGATGAGTTGCAGGTCGGCTCTGCTGCGGGTAAAAATCATATATACAGAATTCGGAATACGGATATCGGAGTTATACTGTGCGGGATAGGTGCTCCACTTTCAACACGGATTCTGGAAGAAGTAAGGACACTGTTTAACTGCCATAATTTCATTGTGTTTGGTTCCTGCGGTGCTCTGACGGATGTTTCTGAAGGCAGGGTAATAATACCGGCAGAAGCATACAGGGATGAAGGAACAAGCTATCATTATGCACCGGCAAGTGATTTCATTACTGTTAAGAACGCTGATAAACTGGCAGAACTGATGGAACAGCTGGGAGTCAGTTACGTGAAGGGAAAGACCTGGACTACCGATGCCTTTTACCGTGAAACGGTAAATAACCGCAATAAACGCGTTGAACAGGGATGTATCTGTGTGGAGATGGAATGCAGCCGGCTGCAGGCGATGTGTGATTTCCGCGGTGTTGAACTTTATCAGTTTGTCTATGCTGCTGATTCACTTGATTCTTCCTGGAGCAGAAGAATACTTGGAAATCTGGAAATGGATTCCCGCCTTAAATATTTTTACCTAGCCTGGGAGATTGCCAAAAGAATAGATTAATGTTATATTAAAGTTACTAGAATATAAATCAAGTTAAATCGCTGATGCCGGAGGTCAGGTAATGGGAAAATATGATGATATCATTAATACTAAATATGAAGGTGTTCCCAATCGTTTTCATATGAGCAACCGGCAGCGTGCAGCACAGTTTGCACCTTTTGCGGCTTTAAGCGGATATGGTGATATGATTAGGGAAAGTACTAAGATCAAGGATGAGAAGGTGGAGCTTTCCGAGGATGAACTGAATGAGCTGAATCAATGTTTCAGTGTGCTGAAGAAAGGTGATATTGTAAAAATCGTGTATTATGACCGGGGATATTACAGGGAACTTGAAGGTAAGGTGACCCGTATTGATACATATGAAAGAAACGTCAGAGTTAATGATATAACGATAAGATTCATGAATATCAGATCGCTGGAACTTATAGAAGTATTTAATGGATAACTGTAATTCAAAGGAAAGCCTTGAGAAAAACAGTTATCTATTTTATTATGAAACTGTAAATAATTGACATAATGAAACAGATACAACGAAAATAACCTGAATAGTAATCAGAAGACAACACGTTTGTGGTGTTGTCCTGTTTCTTTTTGTGTCAGTTTTAATGTCTCAGTAACAGAACTGAGTAGGATAAGGGGATAATTCTATGAGTGAAAAAATGCTGACTGAAGGCGGACGCGTCAGTAAGAAAGAAGCGTGGAAGTATGCTTTCGGTATCTTCGGGCAGAATCTGTCATGCGCATTGATGATGAGCTGGTTCTTCGTATTCTGTACGGATGTACTCTACATTGAAGGAAAAGTCATCGGTATTGTTTTGGGTATTGCTCGTATCTGGGATGGAGTCAACGACCCGTTAATGGGAACTCTGATTGACCGCCATACCTTTAAAAACGGAGAAAAGTTCAGACCGTTTTTGCGTCTGACGCCTATTGTTGTAGGCATAATTGTAATCATGCTGTTTACGGACTGGGGCTTTAAGGGAGATATTCCTAAGGCCATCTATGTTCTGATATTCTATCTTCTTTATGATATGATCTTTACGATTCAGGATGTCAGCATGTGGTCAATGACTTCTGTCATGACAGACGTACCTGAAGAAAGAGAAAAGCTGTCTCAGTTAGGAAGAATCCTGGCTGCCATCGGTTTTGCCGTTGTCGGCGTTTTCCCAACTATCATGGATATTTTAAGAAGCCAGGGCATGAGTCCTCAGAAGATCTACTTTGGTGCCGCTGTCATATTCGGTTTCGGTGGCATGATCATCAGTATTCTGTCAGCTTCAGCCAAAGAAAGAATTCACGTAACGGAAGAAACAAAGACGGAATCATTCCGTGAAAATCTGAAGATGCTCTTCAGCAATAAAATAGTTATGCTGGTATTGCTGGGAAATATTCTTAACGGTCTGTCTCTGACCGTTCCTGGTGCCTATTTCTTTGAGCACAGTGTCAAGGCAACATTATTCGGCAAGGAGATCGGCGGTCTGACTGTCATGACCATCATGACAGGTATTGCCTACATGTTCTCCGGATTAGGCATGTTCCTTGTTACAAGCCTTTCCAAGAAAGTCGGCGGCATGAGAAACGTTCTGATCTGGGCTAACGTCATCAGTGTTGTAACCAGAGTAGTTGCCTTCCTGATTGGCTTTGAAGGTAACCGTATCTGGATCGTTACGATCCTGTTTGCTTTGGGAAGCATTCCGGGACAGATGTTCGGTATAGCCAGAACGGCTCTCTGGGGAGATTCCATTGACTACATGGAATGGAAGACCGGAAAGCGTGCCGAGGCCATTACTTTTGCTGCTCAGACTTTCTGTGATAAGATTTCAACCGCTCTTAATACGGTTATTGCCGGTTTCTTACTGACATGGCTGGAATATGATGCTGAAGCCATTGCAGCAGGTGCAAGCGTATCCGCCAAGTTCCAACAGTGGATCTGGCCTTTGTTCATGCTCGGTCCGGCCATTGGTGCTGCCCTGTATATCATTCCTCTTCTGTTCATCAAGTATCCGCAGTCTCTTAAGGAGCAGGTAACCAAGGATCTGCATGACAGAAGAATGCAGAAGGGCGAAATCGCAGAATAATCAATTAAGATAACCAGAGATGGTTATCTTTTTTATTTGCTTTATGGGAGGCAAAAGATTAGACTTATATAGTATCGTTTTCATAAGGAGACTGGGCAGATGTGGTTTGATATATTCGTTATAGCTGTAGGTGTTTCAATGGATGCTTTTGCCGTGTCTGTATGCAAGGGCCTCTGCATGAAAAAGTTTGATCTCAAAAAAGCGATCATCTGCGGTCTGTATTTCGGACTGTTTCAGGCTCTGATGCCGGTTGCGGGTTATTATCTGGCTGCTTCCTTTGAATCGCTGGTTGTCAGCATTGACCATTGGATTGCCTTTATCTTACTGTCAATCATCGGCGGTAACATGATCAGAGAAGCATTGTCAGGTGAACAGGAGAGCGTAACTGATGGTGTAGGGTTTAAGGAAATGCTGCTGCTGGCCATTGCCACCAGTATAGATGCCTTAGCTGTAGGAGTGACCTTTGCCTTTCTGCAGATGAATCTGTGGGGAGCGGTATCTCTGATTGGAGTAACTACTTTCTGTTTCTCAGTAGCCGGTGTGGCATTAGGCAGGAAGTTTGGAACGTGGCTGGGTAACAGAGCCCAGATAGTCGGCGGTATCATTCTGATATCGATTGGAACAAAGATACTTTTGGAACATCTTGGAATTTTGAAGTAAATATGCCTTAAGTTACAAGGCATATTTTTTTTGAAGTATAATGATAATCAAAGGAGACAGTAACAATGAAAGTGTTTGAAGGATATACCCGCGGTATCAATCTGGGAGGCTGGCTGTCACAATGTGACAATACTGAACAGACTTATGATAATTTCATAAAGGAAGAAGATATTAAGAGAATAAGCGAATGGGGATTAGATCATATCCGTATTCCTGTTGATTATAACCTGGTTGAGGATGAGCAGGGTAATTACTGGGAAAAAGGGTTCAGCTACATTGAAAAAGGAGTTTGCTGGGCGATAAAATACGGAATGAATGCCGTTCTTGATCTGCACAAAACCTTTGGATACAGTTTTGATGCCGGTGAAAAGGAAGAGGGTTTCTTTGAAAATTCCGGATATCAGGAAAGGTTTTACAGACTGTGGGAACAGTTCTCCCGGAGATTTGGCAAATACAGCAATCACCTGGCTTTTGAACTGCTGAATGAGGTTACTGACAGGGAATACTGTGATGCCTGGAACAGAATATCTATGGAGTGTATTGAGCGAATCAGAAAAATCTGTCCGGATATAAAGATTCTGGTAGGAGGCTACTACAATAACAGCATTGAAGCCCTGAAAGACCTTGCCTGGCCTCATGATGAGAACATAGTGTATAACTTTCACTGTTATGAACCACTGATTTTCACTCATCAGGGCGCTTACTGGATCCCAACCATGGATCTGGATTTCAGAATAGGTGCTGACCTGACCTATGGAGACATAAAGAAATGGGCTGAAAAACTGCTGGATGGCCGTTATGTAGGCATAGAAGATTTCGATTCAGAAGAAAGATTAGGCAGTGAGTACTTTGACAGGCTGTTTCAGGAAGCGGTAGAGGTTGCTGAAGAAAGAAATGTCCGGCTGTATTGCGGTGAATACGGTGTTGTTGACAGAGTCGGTACTGCTGATATTGTGAAATGGTATCAGATGATTCATCGGACATTTGAGAAATATGGAATTGGAAGAGCAGCCTGGAACTACCGTGGAAAGGACTTTGGTTTCGTTGATGAGCATATGAGCGATGTGCTGGACGAAGTAATAAAGCTGTTATAAGATATTAAGAAAAAGAAAGGGCTTAATATATGAACGAAAAACTGATTGAAAAACTGAACAGTTACATTGATGAAAATAAAGATAATATCGTTAAGGATCTGATGGCTGTAAGCAGCATCGAAAGTGTATCACTTGAAGGTGATCCGGTTAAGCCTTTCGGTCCTGGCTGCCGTAAGGTTATTGACCACATGCTGGCCAGAGGTGAAGAAGAAGGCTTTAAGACCCATAACTATGAATATTATGTAGGTGAAGTAAAATATGATCTTGGTAAGGAAAAGTGCATTGGCATGTTGGGACACACTGACGTCGTACCTGCCGGTGAAGACTGGACAATTACAAAGCCATATGAGCCTAAGGTTGTAGACGGTTTCCTGTTTGGCCGCGGTGTTGGTGACAACAAGAGTGCCGTTATCGGCGGACTTTACATCATGAAGGCCATGCGTGCTGCTGGCGCAGATCTGAAACATAATCTGGTTCTTTTGCTGGGTACCAATGAGGAAGTAGGCATGGGAGACATGGAATACTTCAGAGAACATTATGAATCACCTGAATTTACCTTCGTGCCTGATGCCGGTTTCCCTGGTGTAGGCGGTGAATTTGGCCGCGTCAGATATGCTGTTATTTCCAAAAAGCCATTATCTGATGACTTTGTATGGCTGAATGCCGGTTCAGCTTTCAATATCGTTCCTAATAAGGCTGTATGCATTTTGAAGAAAGGTACAGCTATAGAATATGACAAACTGCCTGAAGGCTTTGATGTCACAGAGACAGAGAAAGGCATTGAAATTACGGCACATGGTGTTACAACTCATGCTGCCGGACCAGAAAGAGGCCTGAATGCTGTTTATGTACTGACAAATGCCCTGGTAAATCTGCCGGGATTAAAGGAAGAAGATAAGAAAATCCTCGAATTCCTGAACAATATCAACGCTGACTACTATGGAAGTTTCCTGGGTATTGACTGCATTGATGAAATCTCAGGACAGACTGTTTCTTCCGGAACAGTATTAAGATTTGAAAACGGCATTGTTTCTCTGTTAAATGACTGCCGCAGAGCTGTTACTGACAGCAATGACCGTCTGGTTGCCAATATCACAGCCAAGTGCGAAGAAAATGACTTCAGAACCGAGATAATTGAAAGAAGCAACGGTTATGCACTGGATGTCAACGGACCGGTGATCCAGGCTATCAAGAAAGTATATGTTGATGAAACAGGCGACAGTGAAAAACAGATTCTCATCGGCAAGGGCGGCACATATGCCGGAGCCTTACCGAGAGCATTTGCGACCGGTATCGTATTAAGAAGCGAAGAAACAGTGAGACCTGTTCTTCCTGAAGGACATGGTTCTGCACATCAGCCTGACGAAAACATCTGCATAGATGAATATATGGCTGGTATCAAGCTTCTGATGAAGATGATCCTGACCGTAGACGAAATACTGTAATATAGTAAGCTGTAATTTAATTACAGCTTTTTTTATTTTAGCTTCCCATTTGGCAAACCTATCATACAAATCACTGTCTAAAAAAGATATAATTTAAGCGACACTAAGTGAAAACTAATGGGAAGGATAGTTAAAGAAGAATATGGCAACACATTGTCTTATCAGTAAAACAGAAAACTGCAAAAACTGCTACAAATGCATTAGAAGCTGTCCTATTAAGGCTATTTCTTTTGAAAACAATCGCGCTACGATCATACATGAAGAGTGTATTTTATGCGGTACCTGTTACAATATATGTCCGCAACAGCTGAAAGAAGTCAGAAATGATGTAAACAGGGTTAAGGGTCTGTTGAAATGGAACAAGGTCATAGCTTCCGTTGCTCCGTCACATGTGGCTTATTACGAAAATACTGATATTTCAGCGATAAGAAATGCCCTGCTGCAGCTGGGATTTTCTGCTGTGGAAGAAACCGCAATTGGTGCAACTATAGTCAAGAAAGCCTATGATGAAATGATAAATGATGGAAGAGATGTTGTCATATCATCCTGCTGTCATTCTATAAATCTTCTGATTGAGAAAAGATATCCTGAATGTCTGCCTTATCTGGCTGATGTTCTGACTCCAATGCAGGCACATGGACTCAATATCAGGGAAAGATATGGCGATGAAATAAAGGTTGTTTTCATTGGACCGTGCATTTCCAAGAAAGACGAAGCTGATCACAGCGATTACATCGATGCCGTACTGACTTTTGAGGAGCTTGATAATTGGCTGAAAGCTGAAAACATTACGCTTGATACAGAAAAGACCGCGGAAAGTGTTGATAAATCCAAGGCCCGTCTGTTTCCTAGAGCCGGCGGCATAATTGATACAATGGCCTGTGAAAGGGAAGATTATCAGTACATAGCTGTTGATGGTCTAAGAAACTGCATGCGCACGCTCGAAGATATAAAGAACGGGCTCATACATAAATGCTTCATTGAAATGTCAGCCTGTGCAGGCAGCTGTATTAACGGGCCTGTAACCCGTAAGAAAAAAGCCAGCATTGCAGCTAAACTTGTAAATATTAACCGTTATGCCGGTAAGGAAGATTTTGAATACGGTAATACAACCTCAGAAGACATCCATCATACGTATCATGATGAACAGTTGATTCAGCCAATGCCTTCAGAAACGGAAATTGAACAGATGCTTAATAAAATGCATAAAGAACATAAGGAAGACCGTCTGAACTGCGGCTGTTGCGGATATGACAGCTGCCGTGACAAGGCAATTGCGATAATAAGAGGCCGTGCTAACATAGACATGTGTCTGCCTCTGTTAATGGAAAAGAGCAAGTCTCTTTCTGATACGATCGTCAGTAATTCTCCAAACGGTCTTATGGTTCTGGATGAAGACCTGAATGTTCAGCTGATGAACCGCTCAATGTGCCGTATTATGGGTCTGGATGATGCAAGAGCTGTTGTAGGCCAGCATGTTGCAATGGTGATGGATCCGTCAGATTTCTATGAGTCTCTTGACGGTAAGACTATTTACGGTCGCAGAGAATATCTGGCTGAATATGACAGATATGTTGAAAAGACAATTGCCTATGACAGAAAATTCAAGGTGCTGGTCTGTGTAATGAAAGACATTACTGAAGAAGAAAAAAGCCGGAAGGCTCACAAGGATCTGGTTGATAATACCATATCCATCACGGATTCACTGCTGGAGCAGAATATGACAAGTGTTCATGAAATAGCTTCTCTGCTTGGCGATACGGTTGCCGAAACCAAGGTGGCTCTGGAAAAACTGAAGGAGCTGGTGAAACATGACGACTGATTTACTTTCGGATTACGGTTATGTTTCAATGAATCATGTTGGAGAAGTTCTCTGCGGTGATTTTGTTACGGTGAGCAAACTTCCAAATGATTCAATGGTTATGGTTCTGGCTGATGGCATGGGATCAGGTGTAAAAGCCAATATTCTTTCAACTCTGACCAGTACCATGATGAGCAAGATGGTAGGAAATGAAATGGATATTGCGGACTGTATTAAGACAGTCATAACAACATTACCGGTATCAAAGGATTTCGGTGTGTCCTATGCAACTTTTTCCGTGGTTTATGTTAAGGAAAACCGCTGGATTCAGATATATAACTATGACAATCCAACTCCTTTTGTCATCAGAGACGGAAAGGCGTGGCAGCCGGAGTATGTTGTGTCTGAAATCCATGGCAAGAAAATACAGAGTTGCAATTTTGAAGCAAAGATAAATGACTCTGTCTTCATGATGAGTGATGGCGTATTATATGCCGGTATCGGAGAGACCCTCAATTTTGGCTGGGGTCTGCCGCAGATTACCAAGTTTGCCGAAAGCATCTACGAAGACTCAATTTCAGCCAAGAGTCTGGCTACATATATCATTGACCGCAGTAATAATCTGTATAAAGGCAGACCAACTGATGACGTTACCTGTGCGGTTCTTAAAATCAGAGAACGTAAAATAATTAATGTCATGGTTGGCCCATCAACTAATCCTGAAGATGACGGAAAAATGGTTTCTCTGTTTCTGTCACGAAAGGGAAAACATATTGTATGCGGCGGTACGACGGCATCCATAGTAGCACGCTATCTTGATCGTGAAATCAAGGCGGTAAGCAGTGACATTGGTGATGAAGGCATTCCTCCTATCTCCAGAATAGAAGGCATTGATTTGGTTACCGAGGGCATGATTACATTGAACCGTGTTCTTGAATACGCCAGAGACTTCGCTGACAAGAATTCCCGCTATTTCAGTTGGAACTATAAAAATGACGGGGCTTCCCTGATCAGCAGCATATTATTGGAAGAAGCAACAGACATTCACTTTTTCATGGGCTGTGCCGTTAATGCGGCTCATCAGAATAACAGCAGCCTGAGTATTACCCTGAAGATGAAATTGATGGAAGAGCTGGCAGAAGTGCTCAGAAAAGCCAATAAAACCGTTAATTTGACATACTACTAAAAAAAGAAATCAATTGATTTCTTTTTTTATAGAATAACCCTTATTTCATGAACATTTCCATCTGTCGGCAAGATAATAGAGGAGGAAGTTGATTTGCCGTCCAGACGATATTCTGTTGAATCAGTTATTCGGTAATTATTCGTTGCATCAATGCTCACGTTGATTATGGTGTCATTGATGTTTAACGCATAGATGAAGTGTGGTCTGTTGACAACAGGAGCAATAATGAGTCTGTTTCCTTCAATGTTAAGACCGCATACTTCAAATAAGGCAAGGGTCAGCCATGAAGATGTACCGGAAAGTATAGGCCCAATGTTTTCTCCGGTTTCCGAGTTGTTATACTGAGTACAGAAACGAGGGTTCCCCTTAAGAATAAACGGGTCTTCCATTGTTTTGTATGGCAGTGTCTTATCAATCATGAAGAATGCCAGATCCTTAAGTCTTGCGGAGAGCTGAGGGTCTTTTATTTTCTTGGCTGCCTTCAGAGATGCGACGGTTGCCATCATGGCTGCGTGCTTGAAGACACCGCCATTTTCCCTGTCTCCAGGGAAGTAGAATGATGTACCGGTAACAACACCGAGCAGATCATAGTTTATAGGTGTACACAGTTTCAGCCCGGCATCAGTTTTCAGGTATCTGTCAATGACATCAAGCATTGAACTGATCTCGCTTTCGCTGGCTACTTCCGATAACAGTGCCCAGCTGAAGGAGTTCAGATAGTAAGAACCGTTTATTTCCGGATCAAGTGACAGATCATCACCGGTAGATCCGATGTATTTGTATTTTCTGTCGTCATTCATCAGGCATCTGGCATAGAAATCATCTTTCCAGCAGTACTGTCTGATGTTTGTGACAGTTTCTTTTTTTATGTCTTCAGCCAGTTCCTTAACTGAACTGTCCTTTACGCAATTTGCCAGATATGCGGCATGATCTGCTGCAATGACCAGCAGGAATGCATTCATGACGCTTTCACTCTGGGTGTTTTCAAAAGGTACACCGAACTCCTGGTTATTGTTTTTCAGCTGCTGGTAATACCTTTCTTCTTTTTCCGGACCATGATATACGTTCTTATCAAGCCTGAGAGTATCATTCCAGTCAGCGGTATCCAGTAGTGGCAGATGGTGTTTGCCAACGGATATGCGTCCGGAATAGACAAGAATGGCCTTTATGGTTTCCAGCAAGGTCCTCTTTCTGTCACTGCCGGCTATCTCAAACTTCTGTAAAAGGAATGAAGCATCACCTGTAAGTCTGACATAACGGTATACAGCCTGTACAAGCCACAGCTGGTCATCAGAACACATTCCCGGTTCCTTGCCTCTGGTTGTAAAGTTGTGATAAGCATAGCCAAACTCAAAGACACTGCGGATCCAGGAACCTAACAGTTCTCTGATGAGTTCATCCTTTCCGCTGGCATGCAGATAATACATGGAGGCAAAGATGTCCTGTATTTCTCTGAAGCCTGTTTCACGGTAGGATTTCTGAGTCCAGGCAAATGAACGTGATATATATGTCTGATACAGTACCTGGAAAGGCATGTTATATGACAGATATGCATTCAGGTTAATGTCATCAGTATTGACAGCCAGGAAACTGCAGTATCTGCGGAAATTCTGTCTGACGGTATTCAAAGTCTCTTTAAGGCTTTCAGGTTTAGTGAATTCTGTATAAAGATTGTATAAATGAGTGTCAAAGTCCTTTCTGACATCTTCCTTATCTTCGGACATGCCGACAAACTCATCGGTATTTACTGTTTCATCAGGTTTAACTGTTATGTTCTTAGCCATGGCGAAGAAACAGGCACCGCGGCGGCTGTATGAATTGGAAAGGCGGGCCAGACCGGCAGGTCTGTCATAACTGCCAGAACCCAGGAAGGCATTTACATCACTTGTATATTCATCCATAGGTTCACCATTTGTCATGATCATGGCAAATCTTTTTTCCTTATTACAGTCTTTTGGCTTATGATGAGCGGCAATGGCTACAGGTCTGCCATTCAGTTCAAATGTTTCGCTTTCTACAACCACATTAGCGTAAATAATGTCACTTGTCAGAGTGCCTGGATCGGTAATGCCGAACATGCCGGTAACAACAATACGCAGATCTCTGATTTTGTCAGTGTTATTCTTAATGGCTATGCGCTGTGCCTCAACGGCAGAAGGGAAGTCTTTCTGCTGCGGCAGAATGAAGATGGTCCTGGTGATTTCAAGGCCGCATTCAGTAACATACTTTATTTCAGTATAGTTATTATGGTGAATACAGCATGCTTCAGAAACGTTATTGTTTACATCAAGAGAATAGAATATCTGTCTGCCGTTTTCCGTAATGTAGAACTGTCTGTTGGCAGTTTCACCATTAATGTCAGGATTAAGTTCATATTTGGTAGCCAGTACCTGTTTTTCCTGAGAAGAACGGAACGAACCGCGTCCAAATCTGTCAAGTACACTTTTTGGCGTGGTTTGCAACGGATCACTGTATCCTTCGCGGTCTCCAAGCAGAAGGTTAACAGAATAGTGCGTGCCGACTGTCGGGCTTTTCAGATCGATGATGAGATTGCCGTCTTCATCGAGCCTGCCGCAGGCTGATAAGACGTTTTCATATATTTCCATTATTCTGGACTGCTGCTGATCGGTTAAACTGACCGTATCGCCATCGTAATTGAGAACAGGCTTTTCCGCAACTGTCAGCAGTATGTTTCTGTCTTTAATCCCTAACAGAGGATAAAGCAGCGGATCATTAATCAGGGCTGAGGCGATCGGCATGTAAAAAGGCAAGCCGGTTACTGCCATGACATTATTTTTGGCAGCATCCGTAAAAACTGAATCAGTACTTTTGTCAAGACGGCTGCCAAAGAATTCTTCTGCTTTTTGCAGAGCCGTTTTCTTTTCGCTTCTGGCTGTTTCATTTGTGAAGTTCATTGTTTGATCTCCTTTAAGAAAAAGACGATGATGGATCGTCTTTTACCCCATGGTGACTTCAACGGTTACTTCTTTCCGGTCAGTTACAGGAATTGGTCCAACCGGAACATCGCTGCCGTTAACCTTAATGGCCTTAACGCCTTTCTGAACACCGTCAGGGTTGTTTACGGTAATGTGATACATTGTATTTCTGAACAGTCTGTTAACTGTGAAATGTTTTACGGTATGCGGAATGCAAGGATCTACTGTCAGTCCGTCATAGTCTGGCTGGATACCGAGAATTCCTTCAGTCAGGACGGTAAATGTCCAGGCTGCGGTTCCCGTTAACCAGGAGTTCTTGCCTTCACCGAAAGTAGGTGCATCCTTACCGGCTACCATCTGACAGTAGGCATAAGGTTCAGTACGGTGAATCTCGGATATTTCTTCCAGGAAGGCAGGACAGGTCTTCTTATATAATTCAAAGGCTCTGTCGCCATGACCCATGATGCTTTCAGCGAAGATGATCCATGGGTTGTTATGGCAGAAGATGCCGGCATTTTCCTTGTATCCAGGAGGATATGAGGATATTTCACCGAGGTTGAGTCTGTATTTCGTATAGGCAGGGTTCAGCAGAACGATGCCGTATTTTGTATCAAGTCTTTCTTTGACAGCATCAAGAGCTTTCTGAGCATGTCCTGTTTCAATACCGATACCGGCCATAATGCACATGCCCTGAGGCTCAATGAAAATCTTGCCTTCTTCACATTCTTCAGAACCGATCTTCTGACCGAAGGCATCATAAGCACGTAAGAACCATTCACCATCCCAGCCCTTATCCAGAACTGTTTCAGTCATCTGGTCTACAGCCTTATAGGCTTTTTCTGCTTCTTCAGCTATTCCCAGATGCTTCAGTATATTGGCATATTCTCTGCCGTATTTGACAAACATTCCGGCAATGAATACTGATTCAGCAACCGGTCCTTCAGATGGTCCGGTGATCTGGAAAGATTCACCAGGATGTTCTGAGAAGCAGTTGAGGTTCAGACAGTCGTTCCAGTCAGCACGTCCGATCAACGGCAGCTTATTAGGCCCAAGGTTATTTAAGGTATAGTTGAAACTGCGGCGCAGATGTTCAAGCAGAGGTGCCGCTTTTTCGTGATTGTTGTCAAAGTCAACGATTTCATCCAGGATTGCCCAGTCACCGGTTTCACGGATATAGGCATCCGTACAGGCAATCAGCCATAATGGGTCATCGTTGAAACCGCCGCCGATGTCGGAATTTCCCTTTTTGGTTAACGGCTGATACTGATGGTAAGCTCCACCGTCTTCTTTCTGAGTAGCAGCAATGTCGAGAATTCTTTCTCTGGCTCTTTCCGGAATCATGTGAACGAAACCAAGCAGGTCCTGACATGAATCTCTGAATCCCATGCCGCGGCCGATGCCTGATTCATAGTATGAAGCAGATCTGGACATGTTGAAGGTTACCATGCACTGATAAGCGTTCCAGATATTGACCATGCGGTTAACGTTTTCGTTTTCAGTCTTTACTTCAAAACCTGATAACAGTTCATTCCAGAATTTTCTGAGTTCGTCCATGCCGACATCGAACTGTTCGTCAGTAATATATTTATTCATTAATGCATGAGCATAGGACTTGTTGATGACGGAAGGAGCAATGAATTTTTCCTCGACAGGAACTTCAACATAACCTAAACCGATGATGACACTGTATGTTTCACCGGCTTTGAGGTTTAGGTGGAAGTGGTGAGCACCGACCGGCTGCCAGCCATGGGCGATGGAATTGCCGCACTTGCCGTTAATTACGGCTGCCGGAGCCTTAGGTGATCCGTAAACACCCATGAAACTGTCTCTTGAAGTGTCGAAGGAGTCAACAGGCTTATTTGCGTAGAAGACAGCATAATGATTTCTTCGCTCTCTGTATTCAGTTTTGTGGTAGATAGCACTGCCCTCAACTTCAACTTCACCTGTTGAGTAGTTTCTCTGGAAGTTGGAGGAGTCATCCATGGCATCCCACAGGCAGAATTCCACAAATGAGAACAGATCGATTTCCTTAGCGGTATCAGCTGTATTGTTTACGGTTACTCTCTGTAAAAGGATATTGTCATATTTAGGAACATATAATTCCTGTTTTACTAATATATCATTCTTCTTACCGGTAATAACGGAATAGCCCAGGCCATGACGGCATTCATATTCGTCAAGAGCAGTCTGAACAGGCTGCCATCCAGGATTCCAGATGGTATCTCTGTCCTTAACATAAATATGAAATCCATCCTGATCAAGAGGAAGGTTATTATAACGATATCTGGTTATTCTTCTTAATCTTGCATCTTTATAAAAGGCATAGCCTCCGGCCGTATTGGAAAGAAGGGTAAAGAAACTGTCACTGCCAAGATAGTTGATCCATGGCAATGGAGTTTCGTATTTTTCTATAACATATTCCTTATTAAGGTCATCAAAATGTCCGAATTTCATATAAACAACTCCTTTTTCGTATGATTTACGTAAACGATTACGTAATGTTTAAGTAGATTCACCTTAAGAATATAGCATTTTAAAGCGAAAAACAACCGAAAATTCAAAAAATGTAAACGATTTCAAAAAAAGTGTTGACAAACTACGAAAATGAGATATGCTGAAATTAAGAAAACGATTAAGTAAATCGGGAAACGGAGTACACTATGGTTTCGATGAAAGAAATAGCCAGAAGTTGTGGCGTTTCAGTTGCTACGGTTTCCAAAGCTCTCAGCGATAAACCTGATATCTCGAAGCCAACGAGAGACAGGATCAGAAAAGTTGCTGAAGAGATGGGGTATATGCTGAATGCCTCAGCCAGGGCGCTGAAGACAAACAGAACATACAATATCGGGGTACTGTTCGTTGACCGCATGTCTGCTGGCCTTGCGCATGAATATTTCTCAGAAATCCTTGAAAGTTTCAAGAAGGCAGCTGAAGAGAGCGGTTATGACATCACCTTTATTAACAACAGATTTGCAGGACAGGATTCAACATATCTGATGCATTGCAAATACAGAAACTTCGATGGAGTTGTCATCGTATCCGCAGATTTCATGGATCCTCAGGTACTTGAACTGGTTGATTCAGATATTCCGCGGGTTTCTATCGACTATAGTTATAACAACTGTTCTTCAGTTATATCTGACAACACCAAGGGGTTAAGAGATCTGGTTAAATATGCCATATCCAAGGGTCACAGGAAAATTGCCTTCATCCACGGTGAAAGAACAGATGTTACGAAAAAGAGAGTCATGGGGTATTACAGTACTTTAAGAGAAAATGGCATATCTGTTAATGAAAATTACGTTATAGAAGCCAAGTATCATGACATTGATCTAAGTTATGAAAAAGCTAAGGAGCTGCTGGCACTGGAAGACAGGCCAACATGCATCATCTTCCCAGATGATTATTCACGGATCGGGGCACTGTCACGCATGGGTGAGGAAAAGAATCCATTGCCTGATGATATCTCAGTGATTGGATATGACGGAATAAAAATGGCTAAGTTTGTCGGGCTGACAACATATGAACAGGATGCGGTTTCCTTAGGAAGGATCGCCTGCCGCAGACTGGTAGATGCAATTGAAAACCCGACAGGGATCTGTGAACATTCGGTAGTTGCCGGAAAGCTTATTGAAGGCAAAACGGTTAAAGAAGTCAGGCAATAAGCAGTTGAGATAACTGCATGCAATAAATGGTTTTAGAATTAAAACATATAAAGCTTATTAACGAAGGAGGAAAATATGAAAAAGTTATTAAGTGCAATCCTTGCTGTAATGATGGTCTTATCATTAGCTGCTTGTACAAAGCCAGTTGATCCAACACCAAAACCAGCAGAAGAAGGAAAAGTTTTTAATCTGTGGACTTGGAACGATGAGTTCTGGGGATTCTTAGTCAAGTACTATGCTGATGAAAAGGTTGATGACTTCACAGTGAAGAAAGGTGATGTCACAATCAAGCGTACAACTTATGTATCAGATAACATGGCTTATCAGGATGCATTAGATGCTGCATTATTAGCTCAGGAAACAGCTGCTGCTGATGACAAAGTAGATATGTTCCTTGCCGAAGCCGACTATATCATCAAATATGTTGACTCTTCAGCAACAATGGATGTTAAGTCAATCGGTGTTACAGATTTCTCAAATACCTATAAGTACACAGTACAGGCTGCCACTGATTCAAAGGGTGTTGTAAAAGGCGTTTCATTCCAGTGCTGCCCATCTGCTCTGATCTACAGACGTTCAATCGCTAAAGAAGTCTTAGGAACAGATGATCCAACTGCAGTTCAGGAAGCATTATCTTCATGGGATAAGTTCGATGCAGTTGCTGAAACAGCAAAAGGTAAAGGCTATTACATGATCGCTACACCAATGGATACATACCGCGTATTCTCAAACAACGTTACATCTGCCTGGGTTGAAAACGGCAAGTTAACATTCGATGCTAACATTGAAGCATGGATGGAACAGGCTGAAAAGTATGTCAAGGAAGGCTATGCTGCTAATGCTGCAGGCGTATGGGATGCTGAAAAGACAAATGAAATGTTTGCTACAGGCAAGTCAATGTGCTTCTTCGGCCCAGCTTGGTACTTCAATTTCTGCATGGGCAATGCTCAGGATCCTGAAAAGGGATGCTTCGGTGACTGGGCTATCTGCATGGGTCCTCAGGCTCACTTCTGGGGTGGCACATGGATGCTCGCAGCTACAGGCACAGACAACCCTACAATGGTTGCTGATATCATGAACACATTCATCAACAATGCTGACGTATGTGAAAAGTTAGTCAGAGACGACGCTCAGTTCTCAAACAACCAGGTTGTTAACAACAAGCTCGCTGCTGATACAACATATGGCAATGCCTTCTTAGGCAATCAGAACGATGTAACGATCTTCGCAGAATTAGCTAAGAACATCAAGTTCGAACATATTACACCATATGACCAGGGTTGCAACGAAGGTTTACAGAAGTACTTCCAGGAATACCTGAAAGGCGAAGTAGACAAGGATACAGCAATTGCTAACTTCAAGGATTACATTAAGACTGCTTATCCAAGCATTACAGTTGAATAATAGTCGATAATTATTAGTTTAGGTTCTGTGGCAGGCTTATTGGAGCCTGCCACAGTTTCTTAAATAAACATATGGCTGGTTGTTTATTTAAGAAAAAGAAAAGTAGAGAGGTATAAAGATGGATAAAAAACTAAAATCAGCAGAGAAAAGATCCATATCCTATGCCAAGTGGGGATATATTTTCATAATCCCTTTCTTTGTCGTGTATGCGATCTTTACTCTATATCCGCAGATTCTGACAATTTATAACAGCTTTTTTGAATACTATCGTGACGGTCTTAATATAATCGGACCTAATTTCGTTGGATTTGGTAACTACGCTAAACTGTTCTCGACAAATATGTCCGGTTTCATTCCAATCATCAAATATACAGGAAATACAATTATCCTGTGGATCATGGGTGCTGTTCCACAGTTTGTGGTAGCAATGTTATTGGCGCTGTTTTTTACCAGTACCAGACTGAATATCAAAGGACAGCAGTTCTTCAAGACGGTCATATACATGCCTAACCTGATCATGGCATCCGCATTCTCAATGCTGTTCTTCGCCATGTTTTCAAAGGTTGGACCTGTTAACCAGATCATTCTGGCATCCGGCTGGGCTGATCAGGCAATTGACTTTCTGGCTATGAAGGTGACTGTAAGAAGTCTGATTGCCCTGATGAACTTCCTGATGTGGTTTGGAAATACTACCATTCTGTTAATGGCTGGAATTCAGGGCATTGATGAAAGCCTGTTTGAATCAGCTCGCCTGGATGGCTCTTCATCCACGCAGGTATTCCTGCATATTACCATGCCGTTACTGATGCCGATTTTCATCTATGTATTCATTACATCCATGATTGGCGGTATTCAGATGTTTGACGTACCGCAGGTATTAACAAATGGTATTGGTACTCCAAATAACACATCAATGACTCTGATCATGTATCTTAATACCTTCTTAGGCATTTCTAAGAACTATGGTATGGCTGGTGCAGTATCAGTACTGTTATTCATCCTGACAGCTATTCTGTCTACCTTCGTCTTCAAGACGATCAGTAAGAAGTAGGGAGGAAAAAGACATGAAAAAAGATATCAATAAGACTGCCGCAATCAAATTGTTCATTTCCCGTGTGGTAGTATATGGAATTCTGATATTCCTGACATTCCTGTGTCTGTTCTTCTTCTACCTGATGTTCATTAATGCATCTCGTTCAAATGCACAGCTGCAGGCCGGCTTCACATTGATTCCAGGCGGAAATACACTTAAGAACCTGATAAATGCATGGCATGATACCAATATCAGTATTCCAATTGGCATGAAAAACAGTTTCATTGTTGCCGCACTGTCATCAATACTTACGTCATACTTCTCAGCACTGACGGCATATGGAACATACGTTTACGATTTCAAGTACAAGAAGGCCGTTCACCTGTTCATTCTGGCAATCATGATGATTCCTTCACAGGTATCAGCTGTTGGATTCATTCAGCTGGCATTTAAATATCATCTTACCAATAAACTGTGGATGCTGATAATTCCAAGCATTGCAGCTCCGGCAACTTACTTCTACATGAGACAGTATCTGGAAGCTACGTTGCCTCTGGAAATGGTCGAAGCGGCCAGAATCGACGGTTCCAATGAATTCAGAATTTTCAACGAGATCGTATTGCCAATCATGAAACCGGCAATCGCCGTACAGATGATTTTCTCATTTGTCGGATCATGGAATAACTACTTCATGCCTTCATTACTGCTGAATGACTTACAGAAAAAGACCGTTCCAGTTATGATCGCCACATTAAGAAGTGCTGACTTTACTAAATTTGACATGGGTAAGGTATATATGCTGATGGTAATGGCAATCTTACCGGTAATGATCATATATGTAATACTGTCCAAATCAATTATCAAGGGTGTAACATCCGGAAGTGTTAAGGGATAAAGGAGAATAATTATGGCAGAAGTTTTACTTAAAAACATAAAGAAAATCTATACAGATAACGAAAGCAAGAAGAAAGGCAGAGGCAAATTCCGTCAGCAGCCTAAGGAAGGTGAAGAAGAGAAGAAGATCAGCCTTCAGATTACTGACGAGGGTGTTGTAGCCGTTCAGGAATTCAATCTAGACATCAAGGATAAGGAATTCATTGTTCTGGTAGGACCATCAGGATGCGGCAAGTCAACAACACTTCGTATGATAGCCGGTCTGGAAGAAATAACAAGCGGTGAACTTTATATTGACGGTAATCTGGTTAACAATGTTGAACCAAAGGACAGAGACATTGCCATGGTATTCCAGTCCTACGCTCTGTACCCTCATATGACGGTATATGACAATATGGCTTATTCTCTTAAAATCAAACATGTTGACAAAGCTGAAATTGACAGAAAAGTCAGAGAGGCAGCTGAAATCCTGGATATTACCCAGTATCTTGACCGTAAACCTAAAGCTTTATCCGGCGGACAGAGACAGCGTGTCGCTATCGGGCGTGCCATCGTCAGAAATCCAAAGGTATTGTTAATGGATGAACCTCTGAGTAACCTGGATGCCAAGTTACGTAACCAGATGCGTTCAGAGATCATCAAGTTAAGAAAGAAGATCAATACTACATTTGTATATGTAACTCATGACCAGATCGAAGCCATGACCTTAGGTGACAGAATTGTTGTCATGAAAGATGGCTACATTCAGCAGATAGGTACTCCTCAGGAAGCTTTCGATCATCCTGCTAACCTGTTTGTATCAGGTTTCATCGGAACTCCGCAGATGAACTACTTCGATGGTGAACTTGTTATCAGAGAAGGAAGTTACTATGTTGAAACCAAGGGCATCAGCGTTAAGCTGGCAGAAGACAAGCAGTTACGTCTGAAAGCAAAAGATGTGAAGGCTCAGCCTGTAACTCTCGGCGTCAGACCTGAACATCTGACCATAGCTGAAAAGGGCATTAACGGTCAGGTTGAAGTATCTGAACTGATGGGTTCTTCACTGCATCTCCATATGACTGTTGACGGCAAGGATGTCATCTGCATCGTTCCTACTGAGGGCAAAAAGGTCAATTATGACGGAAAGCAGCTGAATCTGGCTTTCACCGGTGATGTTGCTCATGTCTTCTCCAAGGAAGATCAGCATAATCTTGAATACTAATATATAAACAAGTGCCCTGTTATACGGGGCACTTATGGAAAGAAAAACATGAATAAAATACTGATATTACTGTTATGCCTGTTAATGATAACAGGATGTACACCGTCAGAAAAGAAATCCTTTGACGGCAAAGATCGTCCGTCTTCAGCAGGACTGCTGCAGATAAAGGATGGAAAACTGTGCTCACAGTCCGGTGAGCCTGTCATGTTAAGAGGTGTATCCAATCCCGGTGTGGCGTTATCGCACATGTATATCACCAATGATACGTTTAAGGAAATATCCCATTTCATGGGCTGCAACGTTTATAGAATTGCCTTGTATACCTGGGGTGTGGGTAATGCCGGTTACTGTACCGGAGGGGATAAGCCCTCGTTGATGCAGGATGTAATCGACAGCGTGGAATACTGTAAAAACCAGGACATGTATGCAATCATTGACTGGCACATTCTGGAAGACAACAATCCAAATCAGTTCATTGAAGAAGCGAAGGTATTTTTCGATGAGGTGTCAAAGAAATTTAAAGACTATACCAACGTTATTTATGAGATCTGCAATGAACCAAACAAGTGTACCTGGAATGATGTAAAGGAATATGCCAATGTAATCATTCCAATAATCAGAGAAAATGACCCTGACTCAGTTATCATCGTTGGTACTCCTAACTGGTCATCAGATGTTGATTCACCGGCTTCTGATCCTCTGAATTATGAAAACCTGCTATATGCGCTGCACTTCTATTCAGCCAGCCACAAGCAGGATTCCCGCGACAGAGTAAAAAGAGCTATTGAAAAGGGTGTTCCGCTGTTTGTGTCGGAATTCGGTGTGACTGCTTCAAGCGGGGGATTCCCGGTTGATACCCGGCAGGGTGATCTCTGGGTCGATCTTCTTGAGGAAAATGGTATCAGTTATGTTATGTGGAATTTCTCCCGTACAACTGAACCGTGTGCCTGCCTGAACAGGGATTCTCTGAAGACCAAGGACTTCACCATTGAAGACTTCAAGGAGTCAGGAGTATGGCTGATCAATACCATTAAGAAGAGGACGGGTAATGTAAACTAACGTGTGGGTGAACGGCATCCCAGGTTAAACTAACATGTGGGTGCCAGGTTAAACTACCGTGTGGGTACAAGCCAAAAAGCACGAAAAAAGGGAGGATTTTGTAAAGAAATCCTTCCTTTATTCATG
>JAFWDT010000017.1 GCA_017516045.1 Erysipelotrichaceae bacterium | reverse complement strand
TTTCCTGATAGATAATCTTCACATGCCTGTATTTTCTGTTCAGCGCTGTACTTCGCTTTTCGTCCCATAATAAAATCCCACCTTTCATAGATTGGCGAGATTTAATTTTTTCTCGTGTCTACTTTAGTGGGATTGTATCAATGAAGCTCTGTTTTTATCATATAGTATCTTAAGTCCCGTCAGCATCAGGTTATTGTCCAGTGTGATCTCTCTTTCACAGTAAGGGACGATCAGTCTGGCCAATCCTCCTGTAGCTATGGCTTTGCAAGGATATCCCAGTTCCCTTTCCATCTTCGTGATCAGTCCATCCAGCATGGATGCCTGTCCGTAAATCATACCGGCAGACATGCATTCTTCTGTTGTTGAACAGACTACCTTTCCCGGTGCGCTGAGATTGATCTTCGGCAGTTTGGAAGTGCCGGCAGAAAGTGCATTCAGAGATGTGGCAACGCCAGGCATGATCACACCGCCGATGAAGTCACCGTTCTTATCGATAACGGTAACTGTAGTGGCAGTACCCATGTCGGTGATGATTGCCGGATAACCGTATTTATTCTTAACGGCCACTGCCCCAACAAGCAGATCAGCACCAAGAGATTTAGGGTCTTCAATTCTGACTCTGACACCGCTCTTAATTCCCGGTTCAACTACCAGAGGCGTCTTTCCGGTTACTTTCTTGATTGCGTCTTTCAGTTCATATGTCAGAGGAGGTACAACGGAAGAAATGATTCCTCCCTTTATATCATCAACATTTATGTTTCTGATTTCAAAAATGGAATGAATGAGAACAGCATATTCACTAGCTGTCTTTTCAATGTCAGTAGCTATTCTTTCACTAAGAATAACTTCATCACCTTCAAGAATACCTAATTCAATATGACTGTTGCCCATGTCGACTGTTAATATCATATTTTCTCCTAATCTATGGCGCTTAATACTCTCTTGACTACCGGTACCAGCACGATGTTAACGAGTAATTCAAACAGGAAATTACCTCCGATGATACCGACAAACAGGAACTTGCCTACTGTGGCAAAATTATATTCCCCGGCAAACTTTTCAGCAACCGGCAGGAAAATGGTAACTAATCCTATTGAGAAGATTCCAGTGTTCATGATTGGAGCCAGAACAGCTGAGACTGCTGTTGCCAACAGATCATTTCTGTCCTTCAGCAACTTGTATACGACACCTGGAACAAATCCGGCAGCTGCACCTTTCAACAGACATAATACCACTGTCATTACAGGATTGGTCTGCATCATCATGGTGCTCATTGGTTCAGCACCGGACAGGACACCTATAATGACTATTACGCCAAAAACACAACCAAGGAAAGCACCTGCTAAAGGTCCATACAGCAAAGCACCGATAATGATAGGTATCAGAGATAAGGTTGGTGTAAAAGGCCCGATTCTGATTCCGCTTGCTACTGTCTGCAGGACAACTATTACTGCTGCCAGCAATGCTGTTGACACCAGTTTCTTAGTACTACTGTTTCTCATAAAAAAACCTCCGCTTTCATTCCCGTGACTTGTTCTTCACAGCCGTTATAGGGATATGACTACTATTTCCGGTACTATTCTATATTTTTTAGTCTATAAATGCAATGAAATATAATAGAAAAAGACCATCTCCCTGCGGAGACAGTCTTTAAAAGTCAGTCAGATTTAATCTTATAAATCCTTAACAGCGTTTGCTACTTCTTCAGCCCAGTTGTCGACACGTTTTTCAATGCCTTCACCTGTAGCATAGCGGATGAACTTAACGCATGTAGCATTGTGTTCCTTTAAGAAAGCAGAAACCTTTGAGCTGCCATCACGGAAATAGATCTGGTCAACCAGACATACTTCCTGTAAAGCCTTGGAAACACGGCCTTCGATCATCTTAGCGATGATGTTTTCAGGCTTGCCGGCATTCTTAGGATCGTTCTTGGCGATTTCCAACTGAATGTTTCTTTCGTGTTCTACTTCACTCTGAGGCATATGATCTCTGTCGATATAAGTAGGATTCATGCTTGCAACCTGCATAGCAACATCCTTGGCAACAGCATCGTCGCCGCCTTCAACTACTGCCAGAGCAGCAATCTTTCCACCCATGTGAATGTATGGTCCGAAGAACTGAGAATCTGTCTTTTCAACGATTTCAAATCTTCTTAAATCCATCTTTTCACCAGTAGCGAATGAGATAGCAGCCAGTACTTCAGAAACTGGGCCTTCAGCTGTAGCAACAGCCTTAGCTTCTTCCAGAGTCTTGGCATCGCTGTGTAATAAGCCTTCAGCAACTGTCTTTACAGCATTCAGGAATCTGTCGTTTCTGGCTGTAAAGTCTGTTTCAGAGTTGATTTCCAGGATAACGGCCTTGTTGCCATCTACTAATACAGTAGAAGCACCTTCAGCTGCAATTCTGTCGCCCTTTGAAGAACTCTTGGCAATACCCTTCTGTCTTAACCAGTCAATGGCCTTGTCAATGTCCTGTTCTGATGCTTCCAATGCCTTCTTGCAATCCATCATTCCGGCACCGGTTCTCTCTCTTAACTCCTGAACTAACTTAATTAAATTACTCATTTACTTCCTCCTTGGCTGGTTCAGCAACTGTCTCTTCGGCAGGAACTGCTTCAGCAACTACTGGAGCTTCTGCTGCAGTTTCTTCAACCTTAGGTTCATTTCTGCGGTTGTTGAAACGGCGCTGCTGATTGCGGTTGTTCTGCTGTTTTCTTTCTTCGAAACGCTGTCTTCTTCTTCTTTCGTTTTCAGCTGCAATTTCCTGAACGTTAACAATAACGTCTTCCATTGTAACTTCAGCACCCTCATCAGGTGTGTAAGCAAATTCGAGTAAACCCTGCTTTGCTTCAACGATTGCGTCAGCCATAACACCAACTAATAACTTGATAGCCTTAACAGCATCATCGTTTCCTGCGATTGCATAGTCAACAATTGCCGGATCACAGTTTGTATCACAGATACCGAATACTGGAATGTGTAACTTTCTGGCTTCCAGAACTGCATTGTAGTCTTCCTTAGGATCTACTACAAATACTGCATCAGGAAGTTTCTTCATTTCCTTGATACCGCCTAAGAAGTTGTCAAGTCTTGCCTTTTCCTTATTGATGTTGGCAATTTCCTTCTTAGTGTAGTTGTCGAAACCGCCGTTTTCTTCCATCTGTTCGATTTCGAGTAATCTTCTGATACGCTTCTGAATTGTACGGTAGTTAGTTAAGGTACCACCTAACCAACGCTGAGTAACATGGAATGAACCTGAACGTAAGGCTTCTTCCATAACGATGGCCTGAGCCTGCTTCTTGGTTCCTACGAATAATACTCTACCGCCGTTTTCTGCGATTTTTCTTAATGCTTCATAAGCATTATCGATCTGCTGCTGAGTCTTCTCCAGATTGATGATATGGACTCCATTTTTAGCTGCATAGATGTTAGGTCTCTGTTTAGGATCCCATCTTCTTGTCTGATGGCCATAATGTACACCTGCTTCTAACAGCTTACGCATTGTAACAACTGACATTTCTTTCTTTTTCCTCTCTTTCCGTTGTTCCTCCATCATTTCCAACAGTAATAACATTAAATCAATTCTGTTTAATGCACGGATTACTGAATCCATGATGTGTGTAATGGGCACATAAAAAAGTGCCTTATAAATCATATCATAAAAAATATGTGTGTGTACACATATTTTGTTTTATTTTTCAAAAGCTTTATCATATGCCTCACGCAGATGATCCAAAGACACATGTGTATATATCTGCGTGGTAGACAGATTGGCATGTCCCAGCAGTTCCTGCACTACTCTGATGTCAACTCCCGCTGACAGCAGATGGGTGGCGAAACTGTGTCTGAGTGTATGAGGATGGATCTGCATGACCAGTCCATGGTCGCTTACGGATTTCTTCAGAATGTACTCTATACCACGGCTTGTAAGCTTCTTGCCGCGATTGCTGACAAAGACAAAATCATGAGTTTCCCCATTGAGAAAATGCGGACGTATGCTCTGCAGATAATGAGTCAGCAGTTCTTCTATAACAGGATAAAACGGGACTATCCTCATCTTGCTGCCCTTACCGACAATGCTGATTACCTTATTACTGAAGTCTATGTCGCTGATTTTCAATCCTGCAACTTCCGAAACACGCATGCCGCATCCATACATGATTTCAAACATCGTGCGGTTGCGGTATTCCGTTTCATCATTCAGATCAAAGCAGCCGAGAAACCGGTCCACATCATCTTCATACAGGAAATCCGGAAGTTTGGCAGTCTTTTTAGGAGACTTTACCGCAGTAAAAGGATTCCCTTCAGCCAGGCCTCTTTCATTGAGATAACGGTAAAACGATCTTAAAGAAGAAAGATTACGGGCCAGAGTCCTGTCGGATACGCCTTTTCCGGAAGTACGCAGATGGTTTATGTAGCCCATAACTACCGTACGGTCTACATCATTGAAACTCTCACAGCCTTCCTGGCCGCAGAAGTCAATGAATCTGCTTATGTCACGTCTGTAAGAATCAGCCGTATGAGCTGAGCCGGAATTGACCGTTGTAAGATTGACGATGAAATCATCCAGATATTCTTCCACTTTTACCACTCCCGTGCATATGGAGCAAGTACCTTCAGAGCCTGCTCGCTGTATGCGTTCTTGCGCTGACTCTTCGGTACGAAATGTTCTAAATTGAAAATACCAAAATTGGCATTCATTGGCTGGAAATTGCCAGGATCTGCATTGACTATGTAATGTGCCATGGCACCTATCATAGTCGTATCCGGCAATACCACAGGTTTCTGACCGTTCAAAAGTAATGCCATGTTATGACCGGCTAATAAACCTGAAGCTGCTGATTCGCAATACCCTTCAACACCTGTCATCTGACCGGCAAAGAACAGATCTTTTCTTTCTCTGGTCTGATATGTCGGTAACAGCACCTTAGGAGAATTGATATAGGTATTGCGGTGCATGACACCGTATCTGACGATTTCGCAGTTTTCCAGGCCTGGTATCAGAGAAAAAATTCTCTTCTGTTCTCCCCATTTAAGGTGTGTCTGGAAGCCTACGATGTTGTAGAGCGTACCGATGGCATTATCCTGTCTCAGCTGAACTACAGCATAAGGTCTTTTACCATCTTTCTCCAGACCAACGGGTTTGAGAGGACCGAAGGTCAGTGTCTGAGGACCTCTCTTGGCCATTACTTCAACAGGCATGCAGCCTTCAAAATATATTTCCTTATCAACGTCATGAACTTCTGCAGTTTCACCATTGATCAGTTCGTTATAAAACATATCGAACTGTTCCTTTGTCATGGGACAGTTAAGATAATCGGCATCACCTTTGTCATAACGGCTCTTGAAATAAGCAATATCCATGTTGATGGATTCCTTGGTGACAATCGGAGCAGCTGCATCAAAGAAGTAAAAAGACTCCTCATTGAAGAATTTCTTTATAGCTTCAGCGAGAGGTGTGCTTGTCAGCGGACCTGTCGCTATGATCGTTGGTCCTTCAGGAATTTCCGTAATCTCTTCGTTGACTACTTCAAACAGAGGACTGCTCTTGATGAATTCCGTTATCTCTCTGGCAAAACCTTCGCGGTCAACTGCCAGGGCACTGCCTGCCGGCAATGCATGCTTATCAGCAACTCTCATGATCAGAGAATCAAGTTCTCTCATTTCCTGTTTCAGCAAGCCTACGGCATTTGTCAGAGCATTTGATCTTAAACTGTTAGAGCAGACCAGTTCTGAAAAATCAGCAGTCTTATGCGCTCCGGTTTCCTTGATCGGTCTCATCTCATACAGTCTTACCTGTATTCCCTTACGGATCAGCTGCCAGGTAGCTTCCCGGCCTGCCAGTCCGGCTCCTATAACATTAACCCTTTCTGACATTTCTGACTCCTCGGCGATAATAACGGCGCGGTGCTGATGGATCCTGCTTTGTATACTGACAGTTAGGATAGTTGGAACAGCCAATAAACGGCTGGCCCTTGCTGTTATATTTCTTGATAAGCGGTGCGCCGCATTCAGGGCACATTTCACCGGTTTCCTGTACGATGTTTTCCGTATACTTGCACTTAGGATAATTGGAACAGCCGATGAATTCTCCCCAGCTGCCGCTTCTTACTACCAGATCTCCTCCGCACAGCGGACATTTGTTTCCGGTTTTCTCCGGATCAGGTTTTTTCATGTTCCGATAAGCATTCTGAACCAGCGGTTCGAACTTGTAATAGAAATCGCTGACAGCCTTGATATGATCTTCCTTGCCCTCGGCAATGTCATCGAGCTGCTTTTCCATGTCAGCTGTGTATTTGGTATTTATGATTGATGAGAAAAACTCGTCAAGCTTGTCTGATGTGAGTCTTCCCTGTTTTGTCGGAGTAAACACCTTGGTCTTGGAACCCTTAGGTGCTGCCAGTTCAACATAACCCCTTGATACTATGGTTTCCAGAGTAGAAGCATATGTGCTAGGACGTCCGATTCCAAGATCTTCCATCGTCTTAATAAGACGTGCTTCTGAATATCTTAAAGGAGGTTCGGTAAAGTGCTGCTTGGCTTCAACAGCCTTGGCATTCAGGGTTTCCCCGATCCGCAGTTCAGGCAGGTTCTTATCCTCATTGCTCTCATACCGTCCGTATACCTTAAGGTATCCGTCAAACAGCTGCTTTCTGCCGGTAGCAGTAAATTCATAAATTCCATTAAGCAGTCTGATAGTCAGTGACTGATACTTGGAATTCTTCATTAAGGCAGCTAAGGCACGGTAATATATCATCTTATAGAGCTTATATTCGTCATTAGTAAGATAATCCTTTACCTTTTCCGGAGTATTCTGAATATCTGTAGGTCTGATGGCTTCATGAGCATCCTGGGCATTGGCGCTCGTCTTGCTGCGGTAATAACCGGCATATTCCTTGCCGTAATTGTCTATAATGAACTGTTTTGCCTGAGCCATGAATACTTCAGACAGACGTACGGAGTCGGTACGCATATAGGTGATCAGACCGGTAGGTCCGTTGCCGACATCCTTGCCTTCATACAGGGTCTGGGCAACCTTCATAGTCTTAGAGGCCGAGAAGCCTAGTTTGTTGATGGCATCCTGCTGAAGTGTGGAAGTAATAAACGGCGGCCTTGGAGCCTTCTGTTTTACTTCATCCTTGATGTCATTGACCGCAAACGGATTATTCTCGCAGAATTCCTTGATAACGGCTGCTTCTTCGCTGTTTCCAATCTCGGCTTTCTTACCGTCGATTTTTGCCAGAGAAGCCGTAAACTCGCTTCTGCTTTTCTTTAATGTTGCATCGACAGTCCAGTATTCTTCACTTTTGAAAGCTTCGATTTCCTTTTCCCTGTCAACTATCAGTTTCAGGGCTACTGACTGAACACGTCCGGCTGATTTACTGTTGATCCTTCTCTGCAGAAGAGTTGAAAGCTTGAAGCCGATTATACGGTCATACATTCTTCTGGTTTCCTGAGAATCAACCATTTTCATATCTATGGTTTTAGGATGAGCGATGGCATTCGTAACTACTGGCTTGGTGATCTCACTGAAAACAACTCTGTTTTCCTGGTCCAGAGGTATATTAAAACGTTCGGCTATATGCCAGGCAATAGCTTCCCCTTCTCTATCCGGGTCTGTTGCCAGATATACCTGATCTGCTTTCTTTATCTCTTTACCAAGTTCCTTTATAACAGCGGCTGCACCGTGTTTCTTATCTTCACCAATATCAATATACGTTGGCTTGAAATTGTTCCTGATATCAATGCCCAGACCTTCATGGCCGTTGGTGGCCAGGTCTCTGATGTGACCTTTTGAAGATATGACATGATAGTCAGAGCCAAGGTATTTTTCTATTGTCTTAGCCTTTGATGGCGATTCTACAATTACCAGTTTACTCATTTTCTCATCTCCATTTAGATATTTTTATGCAACTTGCCGTGTTTTGTCAATACTACAGCACAATAATGTTTGCTCCCTGCTGTATCAGACTGTTGCACCCTCTGCCCTCACTGTCCGTTATTCTGTATGGAACAACGTAGATGTCTTTACCCAATTCCAGAGCTTCGTTAACCGTCAGCATGGTACCGCTTTTTTCGCTGGCCTGGCATACTATTACCTTCGAGGCCAGGGCAGCCATGATGCGGTTTCGAAACGGAAAATGTTCTCGGCGTGGTGACGTTCCCAATGGATATTCACTTATCAATAATCCTTTTTCCCTAATATGCTGATACAGGTCTTTGTTGCATGCCGGAAACGATCACATATGTGCCTGAAAGCCTTCTGACCAGCATTTCGGTAACATTTATTCCATAATTACACGCCTCTCGGCTTCCGACAACTGCTATGCTCTCCTGGTTAAGCAGTTCCTTATTGCCGCAATAGAAAAGAACATAAGGAGGATATTTCAACTGCAGCAGGCCAGCGGGATAATCCTCATCAAGAATCGTGATGGCTTTCTGCAGAGGAATATCACTGATGTATTCATGTTCTCTGACTGCCTTTCTGACTGCTGCATAGCTACCTTTGTATTTTATCGCATATCTTATCAGTAATTCTCTCATAAAAAACCCTCCTGACAACACTTAATTGTTCAGAAGGGTTTATTTTCCTAAAACAGAGTTTGCTGTAAAGCTTCAAAAACAGGTCGATATGATCTGCGGTGAATCGGCAGAACTCCATATTTCCGCAGAGCTTCCATATGCCGTTTGGTTGGATATCCCTTGTGTTTCGCAAAACCGTATTCAGGATACTGTCTGTCATATTCGTACATTATCCTGTCTCTGGTAACCTTGGCCAGGATACTGCCAGCCGCAATTGAACAGCTGAGAGTATCTCCCTTAATTAGAGAGGTAACATCTTTCTCTATATACAGAACTACAGCATCAGTCAGAACTGTCTTGCATGGCGCTGCCAGGGCAATACGCGTCATGGCCTGGCGGTCGGCTTCCAGAATGTTCAGCCTGTCAATTTCAGCGGGCTCTACGATTTCTATCTGATAAAACAGAGCGTCCCTGATTATTACATCGTAAAGCTGTTCTCTTTTCTTTTCACTGAGCTGCTTGGAATCATTTATTTCACCGGAATCATAACCTGCCGGAAATACGACGCCAGCTACTACCAGTGGTCCAGCTAAAGGACCGCGGCCTGCCTCATCAATTCCGACTACCAGTTCTCCAAGCTGCCAGGCCCTGTTTTCATATTCATTAGCTGTTTTCATCCGGTCTCTCCCAGCTGATATTCCCCAGAACACCATTCTTGATTTCTCTGAACCGCAGCAATCCCGCTCTGTTAAGATCAAAACCGCCATTGGCATCCAGACATTTTCTGTTTTCCGCAATGCCCTTCAATATGGCATCCTTACTGCTGAGATCCTCAAGCTGATATCTCCCCTTAAGAAGTTCAGGATAATGACTGCTCAGGTAATTCAGACCATACTCCAGAATATCATCAAGCGGCAGAACGTCTTCCTTGATTGATCCGCAGAGAGCTAACTTAACAGCCACTTCCTGGTCATCAAACTTAGGCCACAGCACTCCAGGAGTATCCATGAGTGCAACATCTGAAGATACTTTTATCCAGGTCAGACTTCTGGTAACACCCGGGTGATCGGCAGTCTTGGCCATCTTTTTACGAGAAACACTGTTTATCAGGGTACTCTTTCCAACGTTAGGAATGCCTACCACCATGGCCTTGATTTCAACATGTTTCAGTCCTCTTGATTTACCTTTGGCAATCTTGTCCCGCATGACTTCCTGACAGGCGTCAGAAATGATTTTCGAAACATTGTCTTTCAGAAGATCAAGGGCAATCGTTTTGTTTCCCTCGCCCTCAAATCTCTGCTTCCACAGAGGAGTGATCCTGCCATCAGCCCTGTCCTTCTTGGCCAAAATGATCACCTTAGGTTTATTGCCTATGACTTCAGAAAGAACAGGATTGATTGAACTTAAAGGAGCACGTGCATCACGCAGTTCTATGACCATGTCAACCAGTTTTATTTTTTCTTCCATTTCTCTTCTGGCTTTGGTCATATGACCAGGATACCAGTTTATTTTCAGAGATGAAATTCTGTCTTCTGCCATATACACTCCTCCTTTCAGCAGTAACAAAAAGGTCAGCTGACCTTTTTATCTTTTTCCAAAATACTTAAACGGGAACACCACAAATATGTTCTTGGCAACTATTTCCTCATTACTGAACGGTCCGTATACACGTGAATCAGCGGAAACAAGGCGGTTGTCACCAAGACAGAAATACTCATTTTCACCCAGTGACACCGAGAAATCTTTTGTGAAATACTTGCCGGGAGGTGTCTGGCTCGCCATGTATTCAGGATCAAGAAAATCCTCGCTGTAAACCTTACCGTCTACATACAGCTTTCCATCTTTATAGGAAATGGTTTCTCCAGGAAGGCCGATAACTCTCTTGATCAGGTTTTTGCCCCTTGACTCAGAATTAATAACTACAATGTCAAATCTGTCAATACCGCCTAACTTGCGGGATACGATGTTGGAAAAACCATAGCTGCCGTCCATGACCGTAGGCTGCATGCTGGTGCCATCAACACTGACGATTTTAAAGAAGAAACTGTTGCATAGCATGACAACCAAAAGAGTCACTACTACCGTAGATACTATTTCCTTTATGTCATCCAGTGCTATCATCAGCCACAGCATGATGACAGCTGCCATGTCTTTCAGTCTATCCTTTAATGTCATGTTCCCTCGAAAAAGAAGAACCGGTTTCCCGGCTCTTTCTAAGATTAACGCTTTTCAACAATACGACTAGCTTTGCCGGAACGTCCACGTAAGTAATATAACTTACTTCTTCTGACTTTACCGTAACGTACTACTTCGATTTTGTCAATGATTGGAGAATGAACTGGGAATGTTCTTTCAACGCCAACACCGCTTGACATCTTACGAACTGTAAATGTCTTGGCAATTCCACTGCCGGTCATTCCAATAACGATTCCTTCGTAAACCTGAATACGGGTTTTACCACCTTCCTGGATTTTTACGTGTACTCTTACAGTACATCCAGTACGAAGATCAGGAACATCGTTACGCATCTGGCTCTTAGTAATCTCTTTAACTAAACCTAAATTCATGCTAACTCTTCCTTTCCATGCATTATATAAACAGCTCATGACCTCAATAATGTCAGCGGAACTATTTAGCTTTCGCCCAATAATATTATCATAATAACAAATCGGGTTCAAGCATTTTTTAATCTCTTAATACAGGGAGAGACACTCCCTGATGATCTGCCAGAATCTGTCAACATCAATGTCCACAGCTACTCTGGCGTTATTGGCTTTCTTAGCCTTCCAGTAAAAATCACAGTTGGTCCTGCCATAGGAATATCCTGCTGTTTCAATGTCAACATAACATTCCTTCAGGGTCAGAACACTGCTGTCAATCAGCCAGGCAATAGTTACCGGATCATGCAGAGGACCGGCAGTAATGCCAAATACTCTGTTCTGATTGCGGTTATATACCTCCAGCATATCTCTGAAAAGATAGCCGGCTTTATTATTCAATGCTGCCATTGAATCAATGACCTGCTGCGTACAGGCCGCTTTTCTGGTAACATCCAGTCCGCACATCACAATATCCAGACCGCTGTTGAAAACTATTCTGGCAGCTTCCCGGTCTG
Source organism: Erysipelotrichaceae bacterium (assembly GCA_017516045.1). Lineage (GTDB taxonomy): Bacteria > Bacillota_I > Bacilli_A > Erysipelotrichales > Erysipelotrichaceae > RUG521. The sequence goes on along the minus strand of JAFWDT010000017.1, from coordinate 17,954 downwards.
CGTAGATATTGAATTCAGCAGCCGGAGTTACATTACCGTCAGTTATGGATCCGCCCATGATAACGAGCTGATCTATTTTTTCAATTATGGCAGGCTGCAGACGGATGGCCATGGCTATGTTGGTCAATGGACCAATCGCCACTACCGTAATCTTTTCATCAGCATGTATCAGTTCGTCAATTATGTACAATACGGCATGTTTGTCTTCGGTCTTTCTGATGAGCGGCTGAAAAACAGGACCGTCAAGACCTGTCTGACCATGGATATCACCGGCATGTCTTTCCTCAACTACCAGAGGTCTGTCACATCCGGCATAAACCTTAACATCAAGATCAAGATGCTGACAGATGTTAAGAGCATTGCGTACATTTTTCTGCAGTGTCTGATTACCGGCTACAATGGTCATCCCCAGCAGTTCAATTGCCGGATGACGGGCTGCCATCATGATGGCTACTGCATCATCGTGACCAGGGTCACAGTCAAGAATTATCTTCCTCTTTGTCATTGATTTCTTCCTTTATCTTTTCGAGCATTTTTCTTTCTTCATCGGTAAAGTCTCTTTTTTCCAGCAGATCTCTGCGGTAAAGATATGTCTTCTTCAGGCTTTCATAAAGACGGTATTTGCGGATGTTCTCATGATGCCCTGATAAAAGCACATCAGGAACTTTCTTGCCGTCATATTCAACCGGCTTGGTGTACTGAGGATATTCCAGAAGACCGTTTTCAAAGGTTTCATCCCTTGTACTGTCTGCACTGATGACCCCGTCAACCAGTCTGGTGATGGCATCAGTTACAACCATGGCTCCAAGTTCACCGCCTGTTAATATATAATCACCAATGGATATTTCCTCATCAACATAATCGCTGATCCTGGCATCATATCCTTCATAATGACCGCATATGATGACAATGTCCTCATAATCCAGCAGCTGATGGGCTTTAGGCTGATCAAAGGTCTTTCCAGAAGGATTCATCAGTATGACATGGCTTTTTTCACTGCGGACATCATTCAGACAGTCCAGCAAAGGCTGACACATTAAGACCATTCCCTGTCCGCCGCCAAATGGATATTCATCAACTCTGTTATGCTTATCCAGGGTATACTGGCGGAAATCAGCCACATTGATTTCCACGATGTTCTTAAGTCTGGCTTTCTTGATTATTGAAGTGTTGAGAAAGCCGTCAAACATTTCCGGAAAAATGGTCAGAATGGTTATTTTCATAGAAATCCCTCAATAAGAGAAACATCAATTCTCTTGTTGCTGACATCAACACCCTTTACAAAGGCATCTACATAAGGAACCAGGATCTCCTTTTCACCGGTATCGATTCTCAGAATGGTCTGGAAACCGTCTTCCACATTCCGGACAGTTCCGATGAAATTGTTCTGATCATAGACAGAGCAGCCTTTCAGCTCAAAGAAATAGTACTGACCGGCTGGAAGCTCATGTATACGTCCCTTGCTGATATATACCCAGTAACCCTTGAACTTTTCAACCAGGTTGATATCTTCCATGTCCTTCAGAGTTACAAGCAGAAAGCCCTTATGCTCTCTTTTTCTCAAGACTGTTACCTCCTGAAAGCCTTCCGGGCTGTCAATGGAAAGAATCTGACCTTTCCGGAATCTTTCTTCCACAAAGTCAGTATGCACTTCTATTTTCAATTCACCTTTCAGGCCGAAAGTATTAACAACTTTCCCTATTCTTATATACTCCATTTTCTTCTCCAAAAAAGGATGCATTGGCATCCTAATAAGACTCAAACTTAATTGAGATATGCTTGCTGTCAAGACGTGAGCATACAGACATCATCTGTCTGATGGCTGTAGCCATATTCCCCTGGCGGCCAATTAAACGGGCGATGTCTTCACTCTTGGCATAGACATACAGAATGATCTCGTTTTCATTGACGCTGCCCATGGTCTGAACTCTGACAGAATCAGGATCGTCAACCATTGGCTTTACCAGATCCAGTAAAACTTTTTCGTAATCAATCATTAGTTCTTCTGTTCATGAAATTTCTTCATGATTCCTTCTCTTGACAGAATGCTTCTGACAGTGTCAGATGGCTGAGCGCCATTGTTTAACCATTTTAAAGCTTTTTCTTCATCAATCTTGATTTCTACAGGATTGCTTCTTGGGTTGTAGAAACCGATAATTTCAATAAAACGTCCGTCACGTGGTGCTCTTGAGTCAGCAGCAACGATACGGTATGAAGGCTGCTTCTTAGCGCCCATTCTCTTTAAACGTAATTTAACCATATATAATTCAAACTCCTTTTATTTAATTCACCTAGATATCATAGCATAAAAAAACAAGGTGTCAAGTATTTTTACTTAACACCTTAATTAATTATTTCCAGACTTCTTCTGCTATTTCCTTTATCAGCCTCAGCTTATTCCACTGCTCTTCAAAAGTCAGCACATTTCCCTCTTCAGTAGAAGCAAACCCGCATTGAGTAGAAAGATACAGATCCTTCAGAGGTACATACTGTGAAGCATCCATGATCTTGTTTTTTATGTCTTCCCTGTCTTCAAGATCAGGCTTTTTGGTTGTTATCAGACCCAGAACAACTTTTTTCCCATCCGGGACAAAACTCAGCGGCTTGAAACCACCGCTTCTGGCATCATCGTATTCCAGGTAGAATGCATCAACATTTTCTCTGGCAAACAGGTATGGGGCAATAGGATCATACGGACCACTGTTGGCATATGTTGAGTGAAAATTGCCGCGGCATACATGGGTATTGATCACCATATCAGATGGCTTGCAGGCAATGACTCGATTATTCAGTTCAATTTCCTCTTCTGCGATAACTTTCAGTTTTCCCTCAGTCATTCCAAATCTTGGCCAGAAGTTTCTGTCAGCATATAAGGTCCATGTACAGTCATCAAGCTGCAGATTGCGGCATCCTGCTTCATAAAGGTCAGCTATGACCTGATGATATGCCCTTACAATGTCATTTTTCAGTTCTTCGTCATCAGGATAGATGGCTTTGTTTTCTCTGGAAAACTCCGGCAGTCTGAGCTGGACCAGTAATTGTGCCGGTGACGGTATGGTCTGCTTGGCAACAGTATTATCATCTTCAAACTGTTTTACAAAACGGAAATGCTCAATGAAAGGATGGTTTTCCCCACTGATCCTGCCTGTTATAACGGCACTTTCAGCCTTTGTGACCTCCCCATGGAAATGCAGACCGTCACGGGTGATCCTCTTTTCAATTCCGTTAAGTCCCCAGAAGAAATCAAGATGCCACCAGCTGCGGCGGAATTCTCCATCAGTAATGACTGGATAGCCAAGCTCTTTTATCTTCATGATGAGTTCAGTAATACATTCATCTTCGACTTTCTTAAGCTCGCTAGAATTAATAGTTCCACTGAAATAAGCCTGTCTGGCTTCCTTCAGTTTTTCCGTTCTCAGGAAACTTCCCACATAATCATATCTGAACGGTGTATGTTTCATAAATTACTCCTTGTATTTAAGATCTTCTTCAGTCCAGTTCTCAAGAACTGTTAACATGTCTGCAGCCACTGCCTTAGCCTCTGGTACATCATGATCAAGGTAGTTACCGCATTCTTCTCTTTTTCCTCCCGGCATTTCACTATCGAAACTGACAATGAACTGCATGGACTGCCTGACAAGTTCTATTGCTTCCTTATGCGACATTTTATCTCTCACCAGCAGATAAAATCCCGTTCTGCAGCCCATCGGGCCAACATATATGACGTCATCAGTCCATTCGCTGTTACGGGCATAAGTAGCAAACAGATGTTCTATTGAATGCATGCCACCTGTTGACAGATAGTCACCCTGATTCGGCTTTTTCATGCGGACATCGTAGGTTACAACATCCCCATCGACTCTGGAGACATACATTCCTTTTTCCAGAATGTCATGATTCACTGTGAAGCTTGCGATTTTTTTCATAGTCTTCCCCTCTTACCATAATTGTATATTCAGAAGTAATTATTTATCAAATAAGTACAGACTTAATTCTCACTTCGTTTTCGCATGTATTCTATCGTTCGGTATAAAACCTGAGAACCGTAGATCTTATCCAGGTTACCGATAAAATCAAGTCCGTATTTCCTGCCCAGATTATCCAGAAGTTTTTCCATTTCTTTCTGGGCCACATCGAGGTGATCCTCTTCGTAATCAAACAGGGAAAGCTGTCTGTAACGGTGCTGAGCAAGATTATATATGCTGACCCCAATCAGACGTACAGGCTGTTCTTCTTCCTTATCCAGAAGATCAGCAGCGATGCGATAAATCTGGTACGCTGATTCGCATAAATCATCAAGTCTTGAGCGGGTAATACTGGTCATGTCGGCATAAGTCAGTTTCAATGTCACTCCCCCGCCCTGGAGTCCGACGCGTCTGGCTCGATGATCAACACACAATGACAGCAGCAGAAGAACATCCTTCAGATATCCATAATCATTTACATCCTGCTGGAAGGTAACCTCACGTCCTATTGACTTGGCATCTTCCGGCCGGTATGGTGTCACTTTACGATTATCAATGCCGGAGGCTATCTGCAATATCCATAAGCCGGACTTCCCTAACAGTTCTTTTACCTTAGCACCATTATTCTGAATGTCACGGACAGTATAGATACCAGCCAGATTCAGTTTCCGGGCTGTTTTTTCTCCTATCGTATAGAGTACTCTGACATCGCGGTCAATTACCAGATTTACAAATGATTCAGGATCGGGTATTTCATAATATCCATCCGGTTTCTTTTCTTCGCTTGCTGTCTTAGCTGCCGTCTTGGAATAACCGACACCTACCGAGCATGTCAGTCCTATTTCCTCTCTGGTACGCTTTTTGATGGTCATGGCTATTTGCCTGGCACCTTCCAGATTGCCAGCCTGCTCTGTAACATCAAGATATGCTTCATCCAGTGAAACAGCCTGGGCTGCTGTAGCATAACTGTACCAGATCTCATGAAGCTGCCGGGAAACGGTCCTGTATTTATTGAAATCAGGATGTCGGTAGATTCCATGTGGACACAGTCTGTAAGCTTCCTTGATGTTCATGCCTGAATGTACGCCAAATTTGCGAGCTTCATAGCTGCAGGTGGCTACTACCCCTCGTTCATGAGGCAGTGACCCGATTATCAGAGGCTTTCCACGCAGAGAAGGATCATCACGTGTTTCCACTGAAGCATAGAAAGCATCCATATCAACATGTATGATTATCTGTTCCATGATCCTCCTCCTCTTATTAATTTTTATTATATCACATGATTTATGGCTGAAAAAAAGCACCTCTCAAGGTGCTTAAATTCAATCATTGTTTTATAAGCGGAAGTTTCCACCCAGCTGATTCATCATGCGTTTCATTCTGTCAAAATTATTCAGCAGTCTGTTGACATCCTGAACAGTTGTACCTGAACCTTTCGCTATTCTGTTTTTATGTGAAGATCTTAACATGCTAGGATCTCTTCTCTCTGCAGGTGTCATTGACAGTATGATTGCCTCTGTTTTCTTCATGGCTCCTTCGGTATCCTGTCCCTCCAGCATGGAACTGTACTGGTTCATGCCCGGCAACATTTTCAGAATTCCTGATAAAGGTCCCAGTTTCTTCATCTGACGCATCTGAGTCAGCATGTCATTCAGGTCAAACTTTCCTGACATCAATCTCTGGGCTGCCTTCTCCATTTCTTCCTGGTCAAGTTCTGCTTCAGCTTTCTCGATGAGTGACTCAAGGTCGCCCATGCCGAGAATACGTGAAGCCATTCTGTCAGGATAGAAGATGTCCAGATCATCAATCTTTTCACCGGTACCGACAAACTTTACCGGTACATCAGTAATTGATCTGACAGAGAGAACACCACCGCCTCTGGCATCGCCATCGAACTTGGTAACAATCAGACCTGTTATCTGCAGCAGATCATCAAAGCTTCTTGCTACATTAACAATATCCTGACCGGTCATGGCATCAACTGTCAGCAGTATTTCATCAGGCTTGAATCTGTCCTTGAGAGTCTTAAGTTCAGCCATCAGCTCATCATCAACATGCAGACGGCCGGCAGTATCTATCAATACTGTGTCATAGCCGTTTTTGCGGGCATATTCCAAACCCTGTCTGACGGCTTCTTCAACCTTGACATTAACTCCAAGGGTAAATACTTCAACATCAATCTGCTTTCCCAGAGTCTGCAGCTGTTCAATAGCTGCCGGTCTGATAATGTCAGCAGCGATTATCAGAGGCTTGCGTCCCTGTTTTTCCTTAAATAACTTGGCAATCTTGGCAACGGAAGTTGTCTTACCAGTACCCTGTAAACCAACTACCATTATCGTAGTAATGCCGCTTCCCTTGAATGCCACACCTGCTTCAGATTCACCAAGCAGTCTGACTATTTCATCAGAAACGATCTTATATACCTGCTGATCAGGATTCAAAGCCTGAGAGACCTGAACACCGATCATCTTTTCTTTTATTGTATTTATGAAATTCTTAACTACTGTGTAATTAACGTCAGCTTCCAGCAGGGCGACTCTTATTTCCCTGAGCATGGCCTCCATATTCTTTTCGGTAAGCTTATCCTTGCCGGCTATATGTTTGAAGGCGCTTGTAAGTCTGGTGCTTAATGATTCAAATGCCATATAAAATCACTCCTTACGAGATATTCTAACATAAATAATTATTTTGGTCATCTGCATATCCCTTGTAGCTTCTCCGTTAATTAAGTAAAATAAAAGTGCATACAAAGGAGCACAATAAAATGACAGTTAAATTATTAAAATGTAACGGCTGCGGCAAAATGGTTCTGGAAGTTATCGGCAGCAAATGCCCTACCAAATGCTGTGGCGAACCAATGGTTGAATTAGTACCGAACACATCAGACGGTGCCGGTGAAAAGCATGTTCCAGCCGTAACAGTAGAAGGAAACAAGGTTACTGTTCAGGTCGGAGAAGTTCTCCATCCAATGCTGGAAGCTCATTACATCAATTTCGTAATTCTGGAAACTGATAAGGGTTATCAGAAACACGATCTGAAACCTGGTGACCAGCCAGTTGCTGTATTTGCCCTGGCAGATGATGAAAAGCCGGTAGCAGCCTATGAATACTGCAACCTGCACGGTTTCTGGAAAACAGAAATCTAATTTTACCACACATGAAGAAAAGACATGGATCAGCTGATTCATGTCTTTTTTATGGTATGTTCTTATTTTCCACTGTATACATTCAGTTTACTAAATACGCTTATCTCATCAGTTCTGCTCACCAAAAACTTTCAGGAGCAGGTTTTCTGCCTCAGTCCGTCAGTAAAAACAGCCATAATAATTTTTTTGTTTAGCCTTTTCAAACTGTCTGTGTAGAGTTATTCATTACCCGACAGACTGACAGATATTACAGGATATCTTCCTCATCAAATCTCTTTGTCGGATAAATCATCAGAGTTTCCGTAGTATCTGCAGCCTCGTCGATCAGCGGCTCCCAGTTGAATCTTTCTTCCTGATTCACGACTTTATTTATATGCGGTCTGGTTACCGGATTCTTAGGTGTGAATATTGTACAGCAGTCTTCATATGGCAGAATTGATACATCATATGTACCAATGTTATTGGCCAGATCAATTATCTCCAGTTTGTCATATGTTACAACAGGTCTAATGACAGGAATGTCAACGACCTTGTTGATCACAGACATGCTTTCAAGAGTCTGTGATGCAACCTGACCGATGCTTTCACCGTTAACGATTGCCAGACAGTTGTTCTTTTCCGCAATCTTCTGAGCTATGCGGTACATCATTCTTCTCATGATGGTAATGGCATACTGTTCATCACAGTTGCGGTAGATTTCCAGCTGCGTCTTTGTGAACGGTACGATATGCAGTTTTATTCGGCCCTGATATCCGGAAATGATGCGCGCCAGCTCCTTGACCTTATTGAGTGCTTCCTGGGAAGTATAAGGCATTGAAGCGTAGTGGATGCATTCGATTTCAACACCCCTTTTCATAGTCAGATATCCGGCTACAGGTGAATCAATTCCTCCTGATAGCATCAGCAATGCCTTTCCGCCGACGCCTACCGGATAACCGCCTAATCCCATTGTCGTCTCAGCCATCAGATAAGTGGCTTCATTTCTGATTTCAACAATAACAGGATAATCAGGTTCATGTACATCAACCTTTAATCCCGGACCATACCGATGCAGGATCGCTGAGGCAACCTTACGGTTCATCTCATCGGAATGGATTGGAAAATTCTTGTTGGCACGGCGTGTAATGACCTTGAAAGTACCGTTTTTACCGGCCATCAGCTGTTTTGCAGCTTCCAGAATTGCCTCTTCATTATTCTCTGCCTTAATGGTTGGGGCGAAGCTTCTCAAGCCAAATACTTTCTGCAGTATCGGTGAGATCTCCTTTGGATCGGTCCCATTAAGATGAATGTAAACATGATCTCTGGTTCTTTCAAAGCGCAGCCGCGGATAATCCTGCAGTGCTCTCTGCATGTTTACAGTAAGTCTCTTAATAAAATCATTTTTATTCTTTCCCTTGGTGCTTAATTCTCCGAAACGCACCAGGATATATTCATATTTCAGTTCATCCATAAATCCTGATTATCTCCTTGAGGTCCTTTACCAGACCTCTGACATCATCCCAACTTAAAGTTGCAGACAGAGAAACTCTGACTGTTCCCTTAAGCCTTTTTTCTTCTCTGTACATCCGTGAAATCACATGAGAAACCGCAATATTGGATTCACATGTGCTCTGGGCACTGACACAGTAACCCTTCATATGCAGAGCATTCATCATGACCTCACTCTGAATCGTAAGGCATGAGAAATTAATTATATATGGCAGGGCATCTTCCGGTGAATTGATCACCACGTTATCCATGCCCTTGAGATGTTCTGTTATGTAGTCGCGGTATTCCCTGACCAGTTCATATTTTCGGTCAAGATCAGCAAGTGCCAGTCTCAGTGTCTTCCCCCAGACCATGGCACTGCAGGAATCAACCGTTCCGCCTCTTAAGCCCTGTTCCTGAACGCCTCCGGAAATCAGAGGTGCCATCTGTACTGACTGTTTGCGGTACAGTATGCCGCTGCCTTTAAGTCCATAGATCTTATGAGCTGAAAATGAAGCCATGTCAATTCCTTTCAGATCGATGTCAATCTTTCCCAAAGCCTGGACACAGTCTACATGCAAGGCACAGTTACGATAGTGTCTGACTATTTCCTTTACCTCTTCAATAGGCTGGATGGCTCCGCTTTCGTTATTGACATACATGACTGATACCAGAATGGTATCATCTCTGATCAGCTGCTTCAGTTCTTCAGGATCGATCTTTCCCTGCTGATTTACCTTCAGCCATGAAACTTCAAAGCCGCCATAGGTTTCCAGCCAGCGGTAGCTGTTGAGAACACTGGAATGTTCGATTACGGTTGTTATGACATGTTTGCCCTTATCCTGATTTTTCAGGCAGTATCCCTTGATGGCCATGTTATTGGATTCACTGGCTCCCGAAGTAAAGATGATTTCATTAGGGTTAACACGCAATAAATCCGCCACTTGCCGGCGGGATTTATTTATCAGTTTATTGACTTCGAGTCCCTCTGGATAAAGGGACTCGGAGTTAACATAATACTTCTGCAATACCTTCCCGTATGTTTCCAGTATTTCCGGATTTACGGGAGTGGTTGACGCAAAGTCAAAATACTTCATTAATTATTTCCTTTTTTCTTGGTTAATTCATCAATTGTTTCCGGATGAACCTTACGGATCGTATTCAGGGCAATCGTTAAGGCCTGAGTATATTCACCGTTACGGTATGCCAGTTCAGCTCTTGTCAGTTCACTGTCAATTTCAGGATAAGTTGAACGGTACATGTTGCCGATAACGATGGCATTCTCTGCCATGATGGCTGTTCCCAGGATTCGGTTAACACTTTCATACAGCTGTGAAACGAAATCAACAGCGGCATTCTTCATGGAATTGACCAGTGAAACATTGATAGGAACTTCCTTGAGCTGATTTTCCAGTCTCTTGATATAGTCTTCAGCCTTTATCAGATCGTTGTTGTACTGATCTGAAATGCTTGGAATACGGTTATTAGTGATCTTAGCCTTAACTTCATTAAGTACGATTGACAGTTTTGTCAGCTGTTCCTTGGCATCCTTTTCATCCTTGCTGGCAGCCATGACTGTTTCAGACATCTTGTTGATGTTGTTGAGGCAGACAACGATTTCAGTGTTCATCTGGTTGAGATTCAGTAATGAACTGCTGGCTGGAGCATCATTCTTCTGCAGATTATTCATCAGAATATGACACTGTTCATTTAATGCTCTGACCTTATTGTTGTTATCTTCAAGTACGTCACTATAATCATTCAGGCCGTATCTTTCAGTCAGATCATTGAAATTGGCATTGATATTTTCAACGGTCTTATTGAGTTCATTCAGACTGTTGATGGTAACTTCCTTAAGTCTTAACAGTTCCTTATAGGAATCATTTTCCTTGTCGATCTGTCCCTTCAGCTGATTAAGCTTCTTTTCACAGTCAAGCAGATGAGCATTTACTTCAGCAATATCGCACTGCTTGATCTTTTTCAGATCATCCTGCAGGGAATCATTGATTTTCTGCAGATTGGCAGGAATCTGAAGATGATCCAGATATGCTCCCTGTTTTTTGATCGCAGCATAGTTGTTCCGTACTTCTTCGATCATCATAGGTACTTCACTCTTTGAAACATTGATCAGTTCAGGAATACTTTCAACGATATTATTCAGGTTTTCGATTGCACTCTGAATTTCCTCGATCTTGCCTGGAGCCTGATCAAATCTTGATGTTGCCATTATGGTTTCAAATTCTGAAAACTTGTGATCGATGTCATTGATCTTTCCGTCAAGTGCTTCCCAGCAGAAAAGATACTGATCTGAATGAGAGTTGATGTTAAGCTTAATACCATGATAGATTTCCTTAAGGTCATTGATCTTTTCTCTCTGAACATTTTCCTGTTCCAGAATGGTGCTGAGAGACTTCTCAAGTTCATCAACAGTCTTTTCGGTCTGGGTCATTAACTTGGCAATTTCAGCGTTGTTATCCTTAGCCATGCCATACTTGCGCAGCTGTACGTATTCATCAGAATCGGCAATCATGCCCTGCAGTTTTTTCAGATTTGTCTGAACAAGATCAAACTTGCCCTGTGATTCCTTGACGGTATCGTCAATGTCCTTGTTTACTCTGGCCATAGCCATGGCTCTTGATATATCAAATGGTAAAGGTACGCTCTTAAGATTGTTCAGTCTGAATTGGTTCTCTTCATTCTGTTTGACGACACTGGTGCGACTCTTGTTTCGCATCAGAATTAAAACAAGTATTACGGCAATTACTGCCAGAATCAGATAAAAATACTCGGATTGCATGAGTTCCTGAATTTTACTCATTGTGCTGCCGGCCTCGGCTGGGGCCTCTGTTGTAGTTACTTCAAATGTTCCTATTACCATAATTAAAACACCTCTTGCTAATATTGTATCATAACAAAGGGGTGTTAGTAATATAATATACAACAAAAATAATATATGTTAATTGCGGTTTTTGATTGACAATATCAAGGTATAAATAATATAATTATCAAGCCGATTATTAGCAGCATACAAAGGTTGTCAAAAAGCGTTGGCCAGTATATTTTGTGAAGAGTAGCTTGCTGCTAAAAGTGAAAACACCTTGGGTCAACACTCCGGCAATTGATTTGTACCTGTTGATGGCATTGTCATCAAGGAGGAAAATTATTATGGCAAGAAACACAGGACCTACCTGGAAGAAATCAAGAAGATTAAACTTCTCAGTTCTGGAAACAGGTCAGGAATTGGTTAAGAGACCGTACATCCCTGGACAGCACGGTTCTTCAACCAGAAGAGTTAAGCTCTCAAGCTATGGTCAGCAGTTAGCTGAAAAACAGAAAATCCGTTTCTTATACGGTGTAAACGAAAGACAGTTCGCTAACACTTTCTACAAGGCTGTTAAGGCTAAGGGTGTTACCGGTACAGTATTCCTGCAGCTGCTGGAATCACGTCTTGACAACGTCGTATACAGAATGGGCTTAGCCAGAACCAGAAAAGGCGCCAGACAGTTAGTCAACCATGGTCACATTCTGGTAAACGGCAAGAAAGTTGACATCCCTTCTTACAACTGCAAGCCTGGTGATAAGATTGCAGTCAAGGAAAAGATGAGAAACGCCGCTGTTATCAAGGAAGCTTTAGAAGCAACTCCAAACATCCCTGATTTCGTTACATTTGACGCTGAAAAGATGTCAGGTGAATATGTTAGATTACCTGAACGTAAGGAATTAAATCAGCAGATTAACGAATTACTCGTTGTTGAATTCTACAACAGAAAGATGTAATTAAACTTGCAGAACGGGCATTCAGCCCGTTTTTGTTATGGATAATTTGTCAAATCAAGCGCAACACCATGTTAAGAGCTAAGTGCTTCCAGTGGTGTTGAATAGTTAATACATTTTCTAGGCCTGTTGTTCATCAATGCCAGGTTGTATTCAAGTTCAGTTTCGACAACCTCTGAAAGATCCATTCCTTTAGGATAGAACTCTCAAAGTAATCCGTTGGTGTTTTCGTTTGTGCCTTTCTGCCAGGCACAATATGGATCACAGAAGTATACATCACATTTCAATTCTCTGGCTATTTCTTCGTAGCCGGAGAATTCTTTTCCTCTGTCAAAGGTAATAGTTTTGACTAAATCGGAATCGAATCCCTTTAGGGCATTTATGATTGCTGGTGTTACATGTTCCGCTTTTCTGTCAGGAACCAGTATAGCTATGTAATATCGCGATTTCCTTTCTGCCAATGTCACAAAACAATAGCTGCTTTTACGCTAATGATCAATTCTGCCTGATTCCACTGTATCGGCTTCCCAATGGCCCAGCTCTTTGCGTTTATATACACTTTTCGGCCTCTTTTTAATCGATGGACCGGCATTAAACTTGCCTCTGGTTTCTGCTGGTCGTTTAAATCTGCCTTTTCTTCGCAGATTCTCCATCTTTACTCGTTTCAGATCATCCCTGTGGATCATTCTGTATATCGTTGATGTCGACGGTAAATTGTATTCGCATTCTCTGTGTGCTATTTGCTCAGGTGACCAGTGATCTAACAGTTTACCCATTATGTATTCCTTCACTTCCAGTGAGTATTCATTGTTAGAGCGATGGCATTTTTCTCTACGCTCCTCACTCTTTACTTGTGCTGCCTTTGGAAGATATCTTTTAAACCTCCCTCGGCTTCCAAATTCTGTGCTGTTCCTTTTTATTTCTCTCGATATCGTACTGGCATTTCTTTTCAATGCCTTGGCTATCTGCCTGATACTCATTCCGCTTTGCTTAAATTGAAAAATACAGCAGCGCTCATTTATGGTAAGATGATTATAGTTCATAGTTCTCTCCTGTTATTAATGTTTGTTTGGTCACTTACATTTTAACATTTGAGTCCTATGGACGCTTTTTTATATGTTGCACTTGTTATAATAATTTATCTATGTAAAAAAGCTGTATCATCATACGATAATACAGCTTTTTGTTTTAATTTGAACTCGATGCTTCATCTGTCCAGGTCAGCCGGAAGAATTCACGATAGTTTTTGTTTTTATCACGGTTAGTATATGAAACCATGACACTGACATGAATATTCGGCTCGTAATCCAGTACTGACAGATTCAGGCCGGCATAGCAGTTCTTAGAAAGATCAACCTGATACGGTATCAGATTGTATTCCCGGTTCTCCAGCATGCCCAGCGAAGGCATCATGCGGTCAGTTTCAATTGTTCTGGTCGTGTTGTCAACGATCATCAGAACCTTCACATTGTATAAGGCTATTTTCGGATTATCAATGATCAGGTCGTAACGATACTTATCAACCAGATCATTTCTGACCAGCTGGATGTCAAAGTTCGGTGAGGATGATTTCTTTTCTTCACTGTCCAGAATGGACTGATAGTTCGTCAGATAGACATTGTATTTTTCTTCATCCATCTGCTTGATTTCGTTATGGCATCCAGCCAGCATGATCAAACACACCAGTAATACCAGCATTTTCTTCATCCTCTCACCTCCTTCTATAAGATAACGTGATTTATAACTTAATAATGAAATAGTTTTTCTTTCCCTTTCTGATTACCAGGGTTTCCCCATCAAGAGTATCTTCCTTGGTCAGAACCTTTTCCAGATCCTGATTCTTTTCCCCGTTAAGGCTTATTGATCCGTTCTTGATGAACTCTCTGGCTTCTCTCTTGGACTGAGCTATCTTGGTGTTGACCAGAGCATCTACCAGCACCGTACCCTCTTCAACATTGGATACCGGCATGTCATAAAAGGCATCTTTCAGCTGTTTGGCTGACAGAGTTCTGAAGTTGCCGGAGAAGAAAGCTTCGCTGATCTGAACAGCCTTATTATATTCGTCTTCCCCGTGCAGATCTGTAATGATCTCCTTGGCCAGTCTCTTCTGTGCAATTCTGAGATGAGGTGCTTCATTGTGCTGCTTTTCAATTTCCATGATTTCTTCCGGAGCAATGAAAGTCAGCTTCTTGAGATATTCAATGATCATTGAGTCTTCCAGGTTGATCAGATACTGATACATCTGGTAACTTGATGTCTTATTGATATCCAGCCATAAGGCATTGCCTTCCGTCTTTCCAAACTTCTTACCGGTTGAATCAGTAACAAGCGGCGCTACCATGCCATATGCTGTCTTATCCAGTTTCTTTCTGATCAGTTCAATACCGGAAGTGATATTGCCCCACTGGTCGGAACCTGCAACCTGTAAAGTGCAGTTTCTGGTTTCAAACAGATGCATGAAATCCAGGGCCTGCAGGATCATATAACTGAATTCAGTATAAGTAATCCCTGTTTCCATTCTGGATTTTACCTTGTCCTTGGCCAGCATGTAGTTAACATTGAAATACTTGCCATAGTCACGCAGAAATTCCAGAACATTGATATCCTTCGTCCAGTCATAGTTGTTTACGACTTCAAAGCCAAACAGTTTCTCAGCCTGACTCTTCAGTCCTTCAACGTTGTGAGCTACTTCTTCGTAAGTGATCATCGGTCTTTCGGCATCCGGTTTAGGGTCGCCAATTAATCCCGTGGCTCCGCCCACCAGCAGTAACGGATGATGGCCGAAACGGGCAAGTCTTCTGGCAATCAGGAATGAAGAATAATGACCGATATGCATTGAATCAGCTGTTGGGTCAGTACCGATATAGAATGTCAGTCCGCCTTCGTTAAGTTTATCAATGAGTTCAGGGCTGGAAATATCCTGAATCAAGCCGCGCCACATCAGTTCTTCATAACATGTCATGCTCATAAAAATGACCTCCCAAATATTACTTTTACTATTTTACTCTATTAGTCAGCGTTTGTCTTGCTTATTTTTACCAACGTATCTTTCTTTTTACTTATTTTGAATTATACTATTCTTTGACCATGACAATTAATGTTCTGACAGCCATACTGCATTTTGGGCAATTGAATTGTTTTTGGTGTTTTAAATCCGTAAAATAAGGATTATGCAAGGGGGTTAATATGACTCAAAGAGTTTTAGAAATACTAATAAACGCTTTCTGGAGGATCCTGTTGCCAGGCATCAAGGTTACTCTTCCATTGACTTTCTTCTCCTTTGCTCTGGCCTTTGTCATTTCGGTTATTGTAGCTCTGATACAGTATGCCGATGTGAAAATACTTAAGCAAATCTGCCGTTTCTACATCTGGTTCATCAGAGGAACTCCTCTGCTGGTCCAGCTCTATGTTGTATACTATGGTCTGCCGCAGATTGGAATCAAGCTTGAGGCTGTTCCAGCTGCCATTCTGACCTTTGGCTTCAACGAAGGAGCATACATGGCTGAAAGCATGCGTGGAGCTCTGGAAGCCGTACCTAAGGGACAGATTGAAGCCGGTTACTGTGTTGGCATGAGCTATCTGCAGATAATCAGACGCATCGTGCTGCCTCAGGCCTTAAGAACTGCCTTCCCTTCACTGTCAAACTCACTGATTTCAATGGTCAAGGGAACTTCACTGGCATCAGTAATTACCATTACCGAAATGTTCCGTCAGGCTCAGATCATAAACGCAATCTACTACGAACCATTATGGCTGTATCTGGAAGCTGCCATGTTCTATCTGCTCTTCTGTTCCGTCATAACTCTGATTCAGAGAGCTGGCGAAAAGAAACTGAGTACTTATGGAGGTGTTAAGTAATATGTTGCTGAAAGTTGAAAACGTCCATAAGTCATTTAATGTTGAAGTGCTGAAAGGCATCTCTCTGGAAGTAAACAAAGGTGATGTAGTTGCCATACTGGGGCCAAGCGGTTCCGGTAAGACTACCCTGTTACGCTGCATCAATTTCCTGGAAAAAGCCGAACAGGGTACTCTGACATTTGATGATGTGACCTATGATCTGGCCACCATCAGTAAAAAAGACATCAATAACATCCGTAAGAAAACAGCGTTTGTTTTCCAGAACTATAACCTGTTTCTTAATAAAACCGTACTTCAGAACGTTACTGAAGGACTGATCATCGGCAGAGGCATGGATAAGAACAAAGCCCGTGAAATTGCCGTTGCCGCCTTGAAAAGAGTAGGTATGGATAACAGGCTTGATGCTTTCCCTTCCCAGTTATCCGGTGGTCAGCAGCAGCGTGTTGCCATCGCCCGTGCTTTAGCTACTGATCCGGAGATCATCTACTTTGACGAGCCGACCAGTGCTCTTGATCCGGAACTTATCGGTGAAGTACTCAACGTCATGAGAGATCTGGCAGAAGATGGCATGACCATGCTGGTAGTTACTCATGAAATGAATTTTGCACGTAATGTTTCGAGTAAAATCGTCTTCATGGATGAAGGAGAGGTCATTGAGACCGCCGATCCTGAAACATTCTTCGAGAATCCTAAGGAAGAACGTGCCAAAACGTTTGTTCAGGGAATCATCTCTGCTCGAAACTAAAATACAAGGAGGAAATGAAAATGAAGAAATTATTGTCTTTAGTATTAGCTGTCTTAATGCTTATAAGCTTTGCCGGCTGTCAGAAACCGGAAGAAACTGAAAATCTCGATGCCTTAGGCCGCATTAAAAAACAGGGTTACATCACCATAGCTACTGAAGGAACCTGGGCACCATGGACATATCATGATGAAAGCGGTGAACTGGTAGGTATCGACATTGAATTAGGTAAGCTCATTGCTGCCAAGCTCGGCGTTGAAGCCAAGTTTGAAGAAACTCAGTGGGATGCCATTCTGGCCGGTATCGATGCCGGAAGATTCGACATTGCCTGCAACGGCGTCGGAAAAACCGAAACACGTGCTGAAAAATATAATTTCTCAGATCCATATGTCTTTACCAACAAGGTTCTAATCGTTAAAAAGGACAACACTGATATCAACAAATTTGAAGATATCAAGGGAAAGAAAAATGCAAATACTGCTTCAAGTACCTATGCAGCGGTTGCTGAAAGCTATGGCGCTGAAAACATCTCAGTCGATTCACTGACTGAAACAATAACTCTGTTATTACAGGACAAATGTGACTGTACAATCAACTCAGAAATGACGATCAATGACTATCTGAAACAGCATCCGGATGCAAACATCAAGGTTGTTGACTTCTATCCTGGCGATGATGTCTGCATTCCTGTTCAGAAGACTGAAGATGCCGCAACCCTGCTGGAAGCCATCAACAAAGCACTCGCAGAAATCAAGGCTTCAGGTGAGCTTTCACAGCTGTCAATCAAGTATTTCGACGGTGATTACACTAATAAGAGATAATATCGTCCGGTTACTAAAGAAAACAAAAACTACCGCATATCTGATATGTACCCAGAATTCTGGACATATTGATTAAACAGACTATACCACAGAATCAGAGATGGATGTGCTCCTGAATAGCGCAGGAGGCATCCATTTTGTTTTCTTCTGAATACGCTGATTGTTGTAATAGTAAATATATT
>JAFWDT010000016.1 GCA_017516045.1 Erysipelotrichaceae bacterium | reverse complement strand
CAGCTTCTTTGGTAAGTTTACCTTCATAGATACGCTGTCCAATAACGAGTCTTTCAGATTTAGAGTATTTCATGTAGACACCTCCTTATGGGTATTATTTCAAAATACCCCCCTCGTGTCTACTTTGAAGACATCAGTACACAGGGAATTTAAATTAGAATGTGTAGAGAAATACCTTAAGGGAGAATGGGCAGAAAAGCCAGAATTCACAAAGTCTAAAGATGAGGTGTTTCATAACAGAATCAGACTATGGGTCAGGACATATAGGCTAAATGGAATTGATGGGCTGAAACATAAGCCGGTGAATAAGGAATGGACGGTTGAAGAAAGGTTTGAACTTGTATCACAGGTAGTGGCAGGAAAAACACTTTCGTCAGTAGCTGATGAGGCAGGGATAAGCTCTGGGCAATTATACAAGTGGGTCAGAAAGTATAAACAGTATGGCTATGATGGGTTACAATTAAGAAAAGAAAGAAAGCCAAAGGACCCTGACATGAGTAAAGATAATAAGCCAAAAAATCTGACCAAAAGCGAAAAGGAAGAACTGATTCTGTTAAGAAGGCAGAATGAATATCTTCGTGCTGAGAATGCCTACCTAAAAAAATTGAGAGCCTTGATTGTACAGAAACAGGCGGAGTCATCAGTCAAGGCGAAAAAGCAGGAATCATCAGAGGACTCCGAAGCGAAGGATTCAGATTAGCAGATCTCTTAAAGGCATCCAAACTGCCAAAATCAACATATTTCTTTGAGATGTCAAGGAAGGACTATGATAACCGAAATGAAAGTATAATCGCTGAAATAAGAACCATATTTACTGAAAATAAGGGCCGATACGGTGTCAGAAGAGTTCATAGGGAACTAATCAACCGAGGGAATCACATCAATCACAAGAAGGTCCAGAGGCTTATGAAGAAGCTTTCTCTTAAGGGGAAGCGGCCAAAGGAGAAGTATCATTCATATAAGGGCAATGTAGGCAAGATAGCTGATAATATCATCAACAGAGACTTCGCTGCCAATAGACCTGATGAAAAATGGACGACAGATGTATCACAGTTCAATCTTCTCTTTGGCAAGTGTTACCTGTCACCGATACTGGACATGTACACCAACGAGATCATCTCCTATGATCTGTCGCTGCATCCTAACTACCAGCAAATTACCAACATGTTAGAAATAGCCTTCCGGAGACATCCGAATGTCAATGGCCTCATATTCCATTCCGACCAGGGATGGCAGTATCAGATGATACACTACACTGAAACGCTTAAGGATCATGGAATCATCCAGTCAATGAGCCGTAAGGGAAACTGTTATGATAACTGTGTAATGGAGACATTCTTTGGCAGAATGAAGACGGAGATGTTCTATGGTAATGAGAAGGAATACCAGACTTTTGAGGATTTTTCCAAAGCTGTAGATGAGTATATTGACTATTACAACAACAGGCGTATCCAGAAGAAAACAAAATGGATGCCTCCTGCATTATTCAGGAGTACATCCATATGTAGTTCTGTAGTATAGTCTGATTAATTATTATGTCCAGGATTCTGGGTACATATCAAACAGCAATTCTTCTTTTTTTATTCGCCTTAAACTCTGGCTCTCCAGATCAGTGAATAGTACAGAGGTCCGATTTTGAAGACATCAACTTCAGGCAGGATCTTCTTGCCGTCCTTATCAGTCTTTCCGGTATCGCAGGACACATTGAAGTGTCTGATCTTTCCTGTCGTAACCTCTTCGGATTCGATCACCTTGCCGGAGAAAGTATAGGCTACCCCCGGATGGCCGTACTGCAGACAAAGCAGTCTGAGGTTTCCGCTCAGCGTAAACAGCGAGTACATCAGAAAGACCGTTACTACTCCCGGCAGGATCAGATTCATGTACTCCTTATGAATGATGTTAACGATGATGGATTTCAGACAGACCAGCAGCAGAATGATCGCCACGATATTCTGCACGCCAAATACCGCAAACATATGCAGCAAACCGTAAATAATGCTGCCTACCGTAATATTACTCATATTTGTCTCTCCTTAAACAAAAGGAAAATCACATCAGTGTGACTTCCCTGTTTTCATTAACGATAACTCTGAAAATCTGTTCGCTGTCAACCAGTTCCTCATCTTTCTTCTTATGCAGAAGTCTGACTTCGGCTTCTCCTCTGGCGACACCGGCAAAGCGGAAACGGAAGATGTTCTCGTTCTTCCGGTCCTGGCCTTCGTATACCAGTTCAACATTTACGACATCAGGATCGCTGTTGGTATATTCCCAGATGAAGTCATCACCCGGCATGTCTCTTTTCTCAACGAAGATCTCCTGTCTGTCTGTTGAGCCGAATCCGCCCTTTCTGACATCAGTTGCCTCATCGTCAAAGGTAATGCCGTACTGTACGAAAATACCCTGAGCAAACCTGTCTCCCGCTTTCAGAGACAGTGTCTTGTCACTGTGGTTGGTGATCTTGATGATGATATGTCCTTCATTGACTGCATCATAATAATCGGAGTCAATGATGCCTACCGTATTATCAAGAGATACTCTGTATTTGAAACCTAAGGAACTGCGCGGATAGATCTGCAGGACCCAGCCCGGATTCATTCTGCATCTGACACCCGTAGGTATCCTGACACTCTTGCCGCTGCTCAATTCCAAGTTAAAAGGAATATAGAAATCATATCCTGCACTTCCTGAAGTCGCTCTCTTAGGCATTCTGACATTCTTATAGACATTCTCGGATTCAACATCGGCAATACCGAAATTGTCGCTCATGTCACTGTAGAACTGTTGTCTGGATACCTCTTCGAACTGTGCTACTCTTTCCATATTCCTTTTTCTTTTTTATTGGTGCGCTGGGCGGGACTTGAACCCGCACGATACTATCATACGCGTCTGAGACGTACGCGTCTGCCAATTCCGCCACCAGCGCATGTATTTTTATTATACACGTTTATTCTGAAAATACAATCACTTTTATAAGTGTTATTCGGCTTCACTTACGGAAATAACTTCTGTCATGACATCAGTATAGGTAAATGAAGCTTTAAACTGCTGGCCGTTGCGCTGATACTCAAAAATGAACAGACTATTAAATACTGCGGTAATGGTGCCTAAATCACTCACTTCCCTGCCACGGCTGTTATATGATACCTTGACCTTTCTGTTTAATAATGCTTTTATCTGAGATTGCGTTTCGCTCAGGCTTTTGTTATGAATTCTGCTGCCCACTATTATGCATCTCCCCCTGAAATACCTTAAAAATATTATATCAAAAAAAAGGCCAAAATTCAATTTTGGCCTTATTCTTCATATCCTTCGATGATGGCTATGCCGCTGGAAGTACCAAGTCTGGTACACCCTGCTTCCACAAAGGTCTTAGCCTGCTGGAAGGTCTTGATGCCGCTGGCAGCCTTGATCTGAACCTTGCCATGCAGCACTTCCTTCATGATGGCAATATCCTCCAGTTTGGCGCCGGAAGTTCCCCATCCTGTTGAAGTCTTGACAAAGTCAGGTCTGACCTTAAGGGCAATCTCAGACATCTTGCGGATCTCTTCCTTGGTCAGGAAGCAGTTCTCGAAAATGACTTTGGAGATGACATTGTTCTTACGGCAGACATCAACAATTTCCTGCATTTCCTCTTCAATGTATTCATAGTTTTTTTCCTTCAGCTCGGTAATGTTGATGACATAGTCGATCTCATCAGCCCCATTTTTAATGGCGTCTTCTGTTTCATACACCTTAACTTCAATGGTTGTCTGTCCCAGAGGGAACCCGATAGCGGCACCGACATGGACGCCTGTACCTTTCAGATACTCCTTGCATCTTTTAACCTGGGCAGGATTAATAGCTACCATGCCAAAACCGTTTTCTATTGCTTCATCGCACAGTTTTTTCATGTCAGCAGCTGTGGCATACGGCTTAAGATTGGTGTGGTCAACCATTTTTGCCAGTTCTTTTTTACTGATCATAATATCACCTCTACAGGAGATATTATATCATTTATCTCTTCCTGCTGTAATCCGAATTAACTTCCTCGTCCCATTTTTCATCAACAGCGCTGTTCTCCACAAAGCTCTTTACTGCTCTTCTTAATGAGCTGTATGTGGCAGCAATTCCGCTGCTGTCATTGACATAGTTCCGGTTACGGGCAATGCCAAACTGTCTGCCGGTGGAAACAGCATCAATGTTGGCTCCCATGAAGATGAATTCCCAGCCTTTTTCCTTCTGTTTTTCAATCATCTTTCTGACGGAATCAGCCGTATACTCTCTGCTGGCATTCTCATAGCCGTCAGTGGTTATTACAAACAGGACCTTCTCATCACCGATTTCCCTGATGAAGCGGCTGATGGTGATGCCCATGGCATCTACCAGAGCTGTGCATCCTCTGACATAATATTCCTTAGCAGTCAGATCACTGACATTTCTGATGCTTTCCCTGTTGTGCAGCAGCTCATATCTGTCATCAAAGAGAACCGTTGTAATGTTTACGTCCCCTTCTGCTTCTCTCTGCTGTTTCAGGATGGAATTATATCCGCCTATCGTATCGGTCTCCAGTCCGCTCATGGAACCGCTGCGGTCAAGAATGAAAATTACTTCCGTTGTCTTCAAAATAAATATCCTCCGTTCTTACAAACAGAGGATATCATTTGCGTTTATATTTCTGGTCGTCTGCGAGGCGACATTTTTACTGATTGACCATGATGTCTTCAAGACTGACGTTTCTGTTAAGTACATTCAGGTCAATGTACTTTTCATAACCGCTGTAACCATCCAGGATACCGGTATCCTGATACTGCCACATTGTCCATTTGCTGCCGAATTCAAACCAGGCCGGATAATATACGCTGCGTACCCACAGAGGATATTCACCGAAAGCATCCTTAATGTAACTGTCCCAGATAGGTCTGGCACAGTATATCATCGGCTTTACCCCATATCTTTCTTCCAGAATGTCCAGATAGACCTTCAGTTCCCTCTGAACATCTTCTTTGGCCGGGGGATTTTCATTCTTATCGCCATAGAATTCCACATCAACCACCGGTATCAGATCATTGTTCAGATCACCGACTGTATTAATGAAGTTTTCTGCCTGCGTAGTTCCCGGGGAATCAAAGGAGAAGAAATGATACGCCCCGGCAGTCAGAGAGCTGTGATGGGCATTTCCCCAGTTTTCAGCGAATCTGGCATCAACCAGAGAACTTCCTTCAGTAGCCCTGATGATGACAAAGGAAACATTCTGTCTGGCTAATTCATTCATGTCGATGACATCCTGATATTCCGATACATCTACACCAACGGCATCGCTTTCCCTTATAAACATCTTATTCAGAAGCACTTTCTTTTGCTTGACAAGCGACATGAAAAACACTGCCGCAAGTACGGCAAAAACCGTGGTTAAAACTATCTTTATCCTGCCTTTTCTCACTTAAGACAAGGTCCTTTCATTAAAATGATCAAGTGTCTCATTAAGTGCATAAATGTCGTGATTTCCCTCTTCCAGGAAATACATGACGATCACATCTGACTTATTGCTGCGGGAAAGGCTGTATCCTGCTTTCTCCAGCAGATCTTTTGCTTCATCAAGCGAAAGATTAAGAGCCATGGCCAGCAGAATGGCTGTATTCCTGGACGGCTGATAATCATTCTTTCTCAATCTGGAAAATACTCTTCTGTCAATACCGGCTTTCTTATAGACAGTGGAATCCTTCAGGCCCTTTTCATCAATAAGTCTTAAAACCATCTTGCTGAAGCTTTCAGACAGATTATCAACGACCTCTTCAAGGCGGCGTCCGCTTTTACGCGGTGCCGGAGCCAGCATGTCCATTGGCCGGTGGTTATATGAATTAGCCACCGAAGGAGCAGACAGACCCGTGAAATCATCAAAAGGCCTGTCTTTCATTTCCTCAACGACAGGTGAATAGTATTTCAGCGCAATGTATTCTTCAACTTTTTCAAACAGTTTATTCTTTTCGGATGTATTCATAAAGCTCCTCTGTATTTTCAGCCATCACTTCTGCACCGGCTTCCAAAAGCTGCTTACGGCTTCGAAAGCCCCACAGAACCCCAGCGCAGTCTATGCCGGCATTTTGTGCGGTCATGATGTCTACTTCGGAATCCCCGACATACAGGCATTCTTCCTTACGGCTGCCCAGCAGTTCCATGACACGCAGAACCGTGTCAGGATGCGGCTTCTTTCTGACCTGTGCACTTTCACCGACAGCTACATCGGTAAGCCCGGCAAAATAGATCCTGTCCAGTTCCTTTACCGCTTCATCAGCCTTGTTGGAAACAATGGCCAGTTTATATCCTTCATTCTTCAGCTTTTCCATCAGCGGCAGAACACCTTCATATGGTGCCGTTTTATTGTTGCAGTTAAGCTGATAGAAACGTCTCTGTTCAGCAACAGCCTCTTCGAAGAGAGGATTATTCTCTCCTTCAGGAACGGACAGTTCCATCAGCCTTCTCAAGCCGTTGCCCACAAAGGACATGACATCATCTCTTGTCCATCCAGGCCAGCCGAACGTTTTCATGGTATGGTTAACGGCATCTGCCAGATCGTCAATCGTATTCAGCAGAGTACCGTCAAGGTCAAATATAATCGTACTGTATTTCATCTGTTATATTATACAGTGAGTTAAGTCCCGATTCAATTTATCGCAACATAAAAAGCTTCCTGAGGAAGCTTTCCGGATAATATGGTGGACCTAAGCGGAATCGAACCGGTGCCTGTTGAATCGGAATCAACAATTCTACCATTAAACTATAGGCCCGCTGCCTATTCAGTATACCACAACAATAATCAATCTTATAGAAAAATCACTATCAGTATGCTAAAATATCTGTGATCTTTAAGGAGGATTTTTTATGAAAAAGTTTTTTAAGGAATTCAGAGACTTCGCAATTGGCGGCAACCTGATCGATCTGGCCGTAGGCGTTATCATCGGCGGTGCCTTCAATAAAATCATAGGTTCACTGGTTGGAGATATCTTCGTACCGGTACTTGGCCTGATTTTCGGCAATCCTAACGGACTGGAAGGCATGCAGATCGCCGGCATCCAGTACGGCAATTTCCTGACTGCTGTCATTTCATTTGTCTTGACAGCCTTCTGCCTGTTCGTCTTCATCAAGGCCATCAACAAGGCTAAGGCAGCCCTGGCAAAATCTGAAGAAAAGCCGGAAGAACCAGCAGCTCCTGCAGCTCCTACTACTGAAGAATTATTAGGAGACATCAAGGAACTGTTAGTTAAGATGAACAAAAAATAATATCTTTGCATTTTAGATCAACAATGACTCTTCTTTCCGACGGATAAGAAGAGTTTTGTTTTTTACAGTAAGGAGAAAACGATTATGAAAGAATACTGTCTGGAAGTAGCGGGAATTAAAAGACATCTTCCCTTTGTAGACATAAATGATGAACTGGCTTTTGCCAGCTTCGTGGTGATTTCCGATACAGAACTGGTTAAAGCCGTCGGACCACTGCTGGCTGAAAAGATTGGCGAATGCGATACCATCGTTACCGCTGAAGCCAAGGGCATAGCTCTGGCCTATGAAATAAGCCGGCAGCTGGGACACAAGAACTTTGTGGTAGCCCGCAAATCGGAAAAAAGCTACATGAAGGATACCATGGAAATATCCGTTAAATCCATAACCACAGCTTCCCGGCAGCATCTCTATCTCGACGGCAGCGACATTGCCCGAATCAGAGGCAGAAATGTCTGTCTGCTGGATGATGTCGTTTCTACCGGTGACTCTCTGGCAGCACTGGAAAAACTGGTTACACAGGCTGGGGCCAGGGTAGTAAGAAAAGCCTGCATTCTGGCTGAAGGACAGGCTGCCCAGCGTAAGGACATCGTCTTTCTGCAGAAACTTCCGCTGTTCACAAAAACAGCAGACGGTGACTATGAGGAGATCTGAGATGAACATCTTTGAATATCTGCAGCATAACAGTTATCCCGGAAGAGGCATCATAGCCGGCTTACATGATGATGAACCGGTCATTGCCTATTTCATCATGGGACGCAGTGCCAACAGCCGCAACAGGATATTCAGCGAAAAGGACGGCATTCTGTCCACCGAACCGTTTGACGTTTCAAAAGTCGCTGATCCTTCATTAATAATCTATAACGCGGTAAGAGAGTACAACGCTGAAATAATCGTTACCAACGGCAATCAGACCGATACAATATATCAGTATCTCTCGCGGGGAAAAAGTTTCCGTGAAGCACTTGATACCAGAGAATATGAACCTGACAGGCCAAACTACACTCCCCGCATTTCCGCGCTGGTAAACGCAACGGAACTTCAGATGTCAGTTCTTAAAAAACAGAATGAGGAGTGTCTGAGGCTTTACTACTGCTACCCGCAGAAAAACAGCATCGCTTATTTCATTTCAACCTACGATCATGACGGCAATCCTCTGCCTTCATTTTCATCGGATCCCCTGAAGTTTGAAATAAATGAAGACATCGAAACATTCACACAGAAACTGTGGAACAGTCTGGATCCCGAGAATAAGATCAGTCTGTACGTAAGATACGGCAGCAACAAAATCATCTGTAATAAAAATAAGGAGAAATAAACATGGCAACAATGAAAATCAACATCCTGTCCAGATGTCTGGGAAGACAGGTTGACTTTAATGCAGTAATACCGTCATACACCCTGAAAAGAGGCAGGACGGAAAAATTTGACGACATCTATTCCCCTGAGAATAAATATAAGCTGCTGATCCTGCTGCACGGCTTTACCGGTGACTGCAATGACTACATCAGTTTTTCTAACATAGTCAGATATGCCGAAGACAATGACATTGTTGTCGTAATGCCTTCCGGCTTCAACAGCGGCTATGCCAATTATGAATACGGCGACAAGATGCGTTCCTTCATTGCCGAAGAACTCGTCAGAGTCTGCCGTTACATGCTGCCGGTATCAGACAGATATGAAGATACCTATATCGGCGGCCTTTCCATGGGTGCAGCCGGAAGCGCCAAGATCGCCCTGGCTTATCCGGAAGTCTTCAGCAAGGTCTTATGCATGTCAGGTGCCCCTTCCAGACTGGGCATGCCTAAGGGTGTTTCCCTCAGCTGGTTTGGCGATGATCCAAACGTCTATGACAGCGATCCTAACAAGGACGATACAAAACTGATTGGAACTCCTGAGGACGCTTATTTTACTGCCAAGGATAACTTGGACAGGAAAAAGCCTGTTCCTGAATTCTTCATTACCATCGGCAGTCTGGACTTCCTATTATCAACAGTCCGTGCCTTTAAGGAATACATCGTCGATCTGGGATATAAAGTCAAGTACGAAGAAGTTCAGGGTTACGGCCATCAGTGGGAATTCTGGGACCTGAAGGTCAAAGAACGGCTGTATGACTTCTTTTAGTAAAACAGGAGGAATTCTCTCATGAATGAATTACCGCTCAAATACGGCTGCAATCCCAACCAGAAACCAGCCAGAATATACATGGCAGACGGTTCAGAACTTCCGGTCCGGGTGCTCAACGGCAGGCCGGGATACATCAATTTTCTTGATGCTCTGAACTCCTGGCAGCTGGTAAAGGAACTTAAGGATGCCACAGGAATGACCTGTGCCGCCAGCTTCAAGCATGTCTCCCCTACCAGTGCCGCATTGGGCCTTCCATTAAGCCCTGTGCAGAAGAAAGCCTGTTTTGTGGATGACATTGAAGGCCTTGACAAATCACCGTTAGCCTGCGCCTATGCCCGTGCCAGAGGCACTGACAGATTAAGCTCCTATGGCGATTTCATAGCTCTTTCCGATGTCTGCGACGTTACGACAGCCCGCATCATAAAAAGAGAAGTGTCCGACGGTGTCATAGCTCCAGGCTATGATGATGAAGCCCTGCAGATCCTCTGCAACAAGAAAAACGCAAACTATAACGTCATTCAGATAGATCCGGAATATCAGTGTGCTCCAATCGAAAACAAGCAGGTCTATGGCATTACCTTCCAGCAGGGACATAATGACATAAAACTGAACGATGAACTTTTGAAAGAAATAGTTACCGAAAACAAAGATCTCCCTGATGAAGCCAGAAGAGACCTTATCGTAGCCATGATCACACTAAAATATACACAGTCCAATTCTGTTGCCTTTGCCTGTGACGGTCAGGCCATCGGTGTCGGTGCCGGACAGCAGTCCCGCATTCACTGCACCAGACTGGCAGCCGGCAAGGCAGATACCTGGTTTTTAAGACAGCATGAAAAAGTGCTGGCCTTACCTTTCCGCAGGGACTTATCACGTGCCGTACGCGACAACGTCATTGATGGTTATATCAACCAGTATGAGGAAGATGTTACCGCTGAGGGCATCTGGCAGAAATACTTTACCGAGCAGCCTTCTCCATTAACCGCAGAAGAAAAGGCCGAATACCTGAAAACCATAAACGGTGTTTCACTGGCATCCGATGCCTTCTTCCCATTTGGCGACAACATTGAAAGAGCTCACAAGTCAGGAGTTAAGTACGTTGTTCAGCCGGGCGGTTCGGTAAGAGACAGCGATGTCATTGAAACCTGCAACCGCTATGGCATGGTAATGTGTTTCAGCCATGTCAGATTATTCCATCATTAAAAAGTGCTTCCCGTTTCCCTTTCGCAGCGCTGATGTCATATAATACATACCATAAGAGGTAAACTTATGAACATACTGGTAATTGATGCTCAGGGCGGAGGTATCGGCAGGCAGCTGATACAGAGCCTGAAAAAGATGGAATATCCAAACATGACGATCATAGCAGCAGGCACCAACAGCATCGCCACGGGAAACATGCTGAAAGCCGGGGCTGACATCGCTGTTACGGGCGAAAACCCTATCATAGTCTGCAGCAGGACTGCCGATGTCATAATCGGGCCAATAGGGATCGTCATAGCCGATGCGCTTTATGGTGAAATAACACCAGACATGGCTAAGGCCGTAGCTCAGAGCAGGGCCACCAGACTTCTGATTCCTATCAACAAGTGCGATAACATTGTCATCGGTGTTAACGATCTATCCGTTTCGCATCTGATCGATCTGACTTTGGCCCAGCTGAGTAAAATTCTTGCCTGAAACACCCTGCTGAAATATAATTAATTCAATAGCAGGAAGCTGTATCTTAACACAGAAGTGTTAAATTAACATTATCCATGAAGGAATATTGTTTTTAATGAGGAATGATATTCCTTTTTCTATTGTCAAGGAGGATTAATGTTATGAAGAAGACAAGAGATCTCGTTTTAACGGCGATGTTCATCGCTCTGGGTGTAACCCTGCCACAGGCTTTCCATGCCATCCCAAATGCCGGCGGTATTTTCCTGCCTATGCATATTCCAGTACTGGTAGCCGGTTTCGTTGTCGGCCCGGTATTCGGACTGGCTGCCGGAATACTGACACCGGTGCTGTCACATCTGATTTTCCACATGCCGCCTGCAGCAGTTCTGCCTGGCATGTTATGTGAACTGGCCATGTATGGTCTGGCAACAGGCTTCTTTGCCCGCATCATTAAAACAAAAAATGTCCTGCTAAAGATCTATGCCGTTCTGATACTGGGCATGCTGGCCGGCAGAGTAACATATGGCATTCTCAACTCTCTGATTTTCAGAGCAGGTTCATATTCAATGCAGGCATGGTTATCAGCTGCCTTCATTACTGCCCTGCCGGGTATCATAATTCAGCTGATCGTAATACCTGTTCTGCTTCTGGCCTTAAGCAGAGCCAAACTGATAAAGATTTAACCACACAAAAACTGGACGAATCCAGTTTTTTGTTTATTCACATGTCGCTAACAAACCGTCCGTCAGGGTAGCCCGTAAGGTAACAGCTACATTACCCAGCATTCCTGACGGGAAGACATTTACCGAACTCATAAACCGCGGCAGCACACCTTTTATAACTGTCCCCATGGCCAGTACATACAGGGCGTACAGGCCAAACAGGATCCGGTGCAGAAACAGCAGTCTTAATCGTGTTTCCCTGATGTTGTCGGGCGTGAAGAGTTCAATGCGGATTATATAAACACATACAGCTGCGTACAGAGCATAAAACACAATGAGTATCGCATCCAGGATATTGAAACTCCAGGCTATCATTGACCTGAACTGCATCATCATCCTTAACAGATATCCCGAAGCTAATCCGGCTAAGGCAATGACCGTCATCCTGTGGTTTTCAAAAATCAGCGATACAAACATCGTGATTTCCGAAAGCATCAGCAGGTATGTGGCAGCATTCCAGGACAGATGTCCGCGGAAAGCTCCCAGCAGACCTTCCACGGTAAAGTAACCGTAAAGTACCAGGGCAATACACCTCAGAATGTTTTTCTCAGCAGACTTTGACATTATCCTTTCCCATGACCTCCAGAGCTTTCTTAAACTGCGTCTCATATAATTCGGTATAGACTCCGCCGGCCTTGACCAGTTCTTCGTGCTGGCCTCTTTCCACGATCTCACCATCCCTTACTACAAGGATCTCATCGGCGGAAAGAATGGTAGACAGTCTGTGGGCGATAAGAATGCTGGTCCTTGATTCGATCAGCGGTTCAATGGCTTCCTGGATCTTGTTTTCGTTGATGGAATCCAGGGCGCTGGTAGCTTCGTCAAATATCAGCAGAGCCGGGTCCTTTAACAGAACGCGGGCAATAGAGATCCTCTGCTTTTCACCGCCGGACAGCTTAAGTCCGCGGTTACCGACCATCGTATCCAGGCCTTCATCCTGACTTTCAATGAAGTCATAGATGTTGGCTTTTTTAAGTGCTTCAATAAGTTCCTGCTCCGTGGCATCCGGTTTGGCGTATAACAGATTGTCTCTGATCGAACCGTTAAAGAGATAAGTCTCCTGTGATACCACCCCGACATTGTTTCTCAGATATGCCAGATCAAGATCCCTGACGTCAACACCGTCAAACTTAACGCTGCCGCCGGTTACGTCATACAGCCTTGGAATGAGGTTGACCATGGTACTTTTACCCGAGCCGGAAGGTCCGACAATGGCGACGCTGTTACCGCTTTTAAGCGTAAAGCTGACATCCTTCAGGATCTCACGGGAAGGATCATAATGGAAAAAGACATGTTCGAAATCAACATTGCCATAGGCTTTTTCCGGAACAATGGCATCCGGCTTGTTTTCGATTTCCACCGGCATGTCATAGTATTCAAATATTCTGGTGAAGTTAGCCATGGCACGGATCCACTCCGTCTGAATGTTCAGCAGTGAATTCACCGGTCCATATAATCTGCCTAACAGTGATACCATGACGGTAATGTCACCGACAGACAGATCAGCATCGTATTTCATCATCAGGATGCCGCCCACCAGATACAGTGCCATAGGTCCGATGCTGGTTAAGGTACTCAGAATGACTCTGAACCAGCGGCCGGCCATTGATTCCCTGATATTCAGGTTGATCATCTTGCGGTTGGCATTTTCATATTTCTTATATTCATACTCTTCCTTGCCGAACAGTTTGACTAGCAGCTGTCCGGAAACGGAAAGAGTTTCATTCAGCAGACCGTTTACCTCATCGTGAACAGCCTGCGATTCCCTGGTCAGTTCCCATCTGGTCTTGCCGGCCGCACGGGTCGGTATCGTAAACAGCGGAACCAGGATGATGCCTAAGATGGCCAGGATCCAGTTCTTCTGGAACATGGCAACCAGAGCCACCACCAGAGTGATCACATTGGAAATGATGCTGGTAAAGGTATTGGTAATGATCGACTGTACACCCTGAATGTCACTGGTCATTCTGGTAATGATGTCTCCCTGATTGTTGGAGGTGAAGAATGACTGTGACATTTTCTGCAGATGGGCATACATCTTGTTACGCATGTCAAAAGTGATGTGCTGCGCGATCCATGAATTAAGATAGCTTTCGGCTACTCCTATCATTTCCGCGCCAAAAGTAACTCCCAGAGAGAGCAGTATAAGTTTAATCAGTACTTCCAGATTACGGTTTATCAGACCTTCATCTATGATTCTACCGGTCAGAATGGATGGCTGCATCCTCAGTACTGAAGATATCAGAATCAATACCAAAGTCAGTATAAGCTGTTTCCAATAAGGAGCAAGGTAACTGAAGACCCTGACAAGCAGTTCCTTAGTTACCTTTGGCTGGTTTTTCTTTTCTTCTTCAGTAAGGAAA
The DNA here is from genome assembly GCA_017516045.1 of Erysipelotrichaceae bacterium. GTDB lineage: Bacteria > Bacillota_I > Bacilli_A > Erysipelotrichales > Erysipelotrichaceae > RUG521. The sequence goes on along the minus strand of JAFWDT010000016.1, from coordinate 63,661 downwards.
CCACCGCGCATGCCTCTGCCGCCTGGTCCCATACTCATAATAGTTTTTCCTATTCTACCGCATTAACGTATGCGAATACTTCTTCCTTAATCTGTTTATTAACAGCCTTGGCCTTTTCAGCGCTGTCCTGATCAGTATAGAAATAGAACTTGATCTTTGGCTCCGTACCGCTTGGTCTGATCGCAAACCAGCTGTTATTGTCCAGATAATATCTTAGAACATTGGAAGCCGGAATGTCTTCATAGCCATTGATATAGTCAATGACCTTGATGACCCTGGCACCGGCAACCTCAGTAAGAGGATTGGCTCTGACATAGGTCATCATTCTTCTGATTCTGGCTGCCCCGTCCAGGCCTTCCAGAACAACATTCGGCTCGTCTTCGTTATAGTAACCGTACTTATCATACAGTTCCATTAAGACATTCCATAATGTCTTACCCTGCTTGCGGTAGTAAGCGGCTGCTTCCGCTACCAGCATGCCGGCTGAGATGCCGTCCTTGTCCCTGATTTCAGGGCAGGCAGCATAACCGACGGATTCCTCATAGCCGAACAGGATCGTATAACCCTTTTTGATCAGCTCAGGATAGCGTCCGCAGATGTTCTTGAAGCCGGTCAGTGATTCATACATGTCAACACCGTAAGCTTTAGCCATTTCCGTACTCATGGTAGAAGTAACGATTGACTTGACCATGGCACCCTTGGCCGGTAAGGTTCCGGCACTCTTATGACCTTCCAGAATGTAGTTTACCAGCAGATAGCCGGTCTGGTTACCGTTAAGAGGTACATAGCTGCCTTCATCGTCTCTGATTTCGATGGCGAATCTGTCACCGTCCGGGTCGCAGGCCATTAACAGTTCGGCACCGACTTCACGGCCGAGCTTTTCACTGAGTCTGAAAGCCTTAGGATCTTCAGGGTTAGGATAGCCGACAGTTGTAAAGTCAGGATCCGGATCCTTCTGTTCTTCAACGATATGCCAGTTTCTGAAACCTCTGTCTTCCAGCATGGTCTTAAACGGAATGTAAGCAGCACCATTGAGAGGTGTAAATACCAGCGGAATGTCCAGGTCGATCTCATCACCGCCATGAATGCTCATGGCTTCAACCTTATCAAGATAAGCTCTGTCATATTCCGGTCCCAGAACGACGATCTTTCCTTCTTCAACATATTCGTCAAAGTCGCCTTTCTTAATGTCTCTGAAAGGATTGACTGCCTGGATCTTTTCCGTCATGCCGTCAGCTACGGCACTGCTGACCTGGCAGCCATCTTCCCAGTATGCCTTATAACCGTTGTATTCAGTCGGGTTATGGGAAGCTGTAATATTGATGCCGGCAATGGTTCCCAGCTTGGTTACCATGTAAGCCAGCTGCGGCGTCGGTCTTAAATCAGGGAATACATAGGCCTTGATGCCGTTTGCAGCCAGAATGCTGGCGGTCAGTTCTGAAAACTCCTTTGAATAGTGGCGAGGGTCATGAGCGATGACTACACCTCTGTCCATGGCTTCCTGGCCATGTTCCCTGATGTAGTCAGCGATGCCCTGAGTAGCCTTGCCGACCGTAATGAAGTTCATGTTGTTGGTACCCGGGCCGATCTTGCCTCTTAAGCCGGCCGTGCCAAAAGCCAGGTCCTGATGGAAACGTTCCTTTATCTCGTTTTCATTGTCCTTTATCTTAAGTAAAAGCTGTTTCAATGGATCGTCATCAGTGAGCTTTTCCAGCCACTCCTGGTATCTTTCCATATAATTCATATTATTATACCTCCGTATATTTACATATCTATTGTAACAAAAAACACACTGTTTTTCTTAAGATTTACGCCGTAATTCTGATATCTTCCCAAAACCCTGATTCCTTTTCTCATAAACAAAAAAAAGCCGGAAACGAACCGGCACATTTTCTTATCTTATGTATTTCCGGGCATGCGCCAGGATCTTCTTATCGCTTTCATAGGTCAGAAACCGCATGGCCTGATTATAGTCAAGCCACAGTAAGGCACTTACTTCTTCTGGCTGGACACGGTTGGCCTTGCCTTTGGCTTCAGCCAGGAAATAAACCACTTCCTTGATGCAGCCGCTGTAGGGACTGTATTCCGTTGTCTCACGGAAATCCGTTACAAACGTGACTTCCAGACCGGTTTCTTCCCTTATCTCACGTGCAGCCGTCTGCTTTTCGGTTTCATTGCCTTCCACATGGCCCTTACATAAGGCATAGTGTCCCTGTTTCATCTGTTCAACCAGATACAGTATCTTATCATCTCTGTAGAATATGACTGCTCCACAGCTCTTTTCCCTGATCATTATCTAACCCCGACTTTCTCATTAAGTTTTCTTAAAACCAGGCCTATCAGATAAGTAACACACACTATTATGACCAATGCAGCTGCACCGCCGGGATAACCCCACAGCATGAAGCCATACCAGTCGTTGCCCGGTATTCCATTTATAATTATATTACCTAAATAGAAAATTCCATATATCAACATTGGAAAAACTGCCCATAAATTATCTCTGACAGATAATCTTTCCCTGTTGAAGACAATGCTTTCCGCCATGGCTGCCAGAGGCACGATGCCATGCATCCACAGACTTGGTCCCGCAAACATCATCGGATAGCCGAATAAAGGACCTAGGAAAGCCATTACTACCGTAAAGGTCAGCCCCACAGAGACGGCAGCGACATATTTAAGCCTTTCATCACCCCTGATGATCCAGATGATGCAGGCTGCCGCTTCCAGTAAATTGGAGAGAACGGTAAAATACTTCAGCGTTCTGAAACCGCCGGACATGAAACTGCTGTCAGGAATGCTGGTTGAAAGTATTATCCACTGAATTATAACCATTATTGCCAGAAAGGCATTGAACGCGATGCGAAAAGTCTTTTTCATATCTATATTATAGTATATCGGACATCATCTTATCCATCCGTTTACTTTTAAAAGAAAATACTCTACACTGTTATTGAGGTGAGAGCATGAGAAATTAGTCAGTCTTATTTGAAGCATTTTAGACACGTTCTTTTTTGTGTGGAAGGAGATTGATTAATCATGCTAAAGGTAAATAATCTGACTGTAACGACTCTTAAGGGCCGTAAAATAATAAATGATTTTTCGTTTGTTCTCAATGACGGAGACAAACTGGCGGTGATCGGTGAGGAAGGCAACGGCAAAAGCACCCTTCTCAAGATCATGGCAGGCATAGATGTCAGCGAATATGTCAGCTATACGGGTGACATTATTTCTGTTGACCGGATAGCCTACCTGCCGCAGAAAATTGATGATCAGCATCTTAATCAGGATGTTCTGTCCTTCATAACAGATAATGAGGAACCCGATTATCAGCGCCTGTACGAACTGATAAGACTTACCGGTCTGTCAGCAGACCTCATTCACGACAGGATCGTTTCAACGCTCAGCGGCGGTGAAAAGGTCAAGGTCAGTATCATGAGACTGCTGTACAAAGACCCTGATATTCTCCTGCTGGATGAACCTACCAATGACCTGGACCTCAGGACTCTGATCTGGCTGGAATCCTTCATCAACAATACCTCAAAAACGGTAATGTTCATATCGCATGATGAGACCCTGCTTTCCAACTGTGCCAGCGGCATTCTGCACATGGAACAGCTTAAAAGAAAGCAGGAACCGGTAATTACTCTGCGCAGCCAGTCCTATCAGGAATATCACGAAAACAGACGGCACAATATTGCCAGAACCAACCAGCTGGCCCGCAAGGAAAAGGCCGAACTTAATAAACAGCTGGAAAAATACCGCCAGATCTACCAGAAAGTTGAGCATCGGCAGGCTACCATTTCCCGTGGGGACCCTCACGGAGGTTTTCTGCTGAAAAAGAAGATGCATGCAGTCAAGGCCTTAGGCCGCAAGCTTGAGGAAAAGCAGGAAAACATGACTAAGAAATATGAGCCTGAGGAAGCCATCAACATCTTCTTTGAGGATGTTTCGCTTAATCCGGATAAGATCATTCTGGATCTTCATCTTGATCAGCTTAAAGTTGAAGACAAAGTATTATCTGAAAACATAGACCTGCATGTCAGAGGCTGCGATAAGATATGCATCATCGGTGAAAACGGATCAGGCAAGACTACCTTATTGAAAGTGATAAAGGAGAATCTTGCTGAACGCCATGACATCAATGTCGGATACATGTCGCAGAATTATCATGAGATCATGGACTATGGCATCTCACCAACCAGTTATCTCTATGACATCTGCGAAGACCGCAGCAAAGCTCAGTCTCTGCTTGGTTCCCTTAAATTTACATCCGAAGAAATGACTCATGCCATTTCAGAACTGTCCGAAGGTCAGAAATGCAAGATCATTCTGGCCGGACTGATATTACGGCGATGCAATGTCTTACTGCTGGATGAACCTACCCGCAACCTTTCTCCTCTTTCAAATCCGGAAGTCAGAAGGATGCTGGTGGACTATGGCGGCTGCATCATTGCGGTCAGCCATGACCGTCTGTTCATTGACGAAGTATGTGACAAGGTATATCAGCTTGACGCTGCCGGGCTGACCTTGATTGACGGTTAAGTGCAGTTCAGGCTCGCCCTGCTGCAGACTGTGCAGAACGGGTGGAATTTGTTTTTGAAGGAATATATTATGGAATCAGCAAAGGAGGTGATGATAACGTGAAAAAGGTCAGACTTGAAATCAGTGCCGAAAATTTTGAGGAAATCAGGAAAATGCTGGAAAAATCAGGTTTCAGCATAACAGCTGAAGACGATGAGGATTATATCCTGCTGCAGAAACAGCTGCATGTTTCCCATCTTTCCGTACGAAACTATGAGGGCGAAAGGATCCATGTGCCGGTTGAAGATATCATATTCATGGAATCCTATGGCCACAGCATTGATGTCATCTGTACCAAGGGACGTTATCAGTCATCCCAGTCTCTGAAACAGCTGCTGGAATCGCTTGATCCGGCCATATTCATCCGCATCAGCAATTCCGTGATCATCAACCGCCGTCATCTTAAGGAGATCATTCCGAGTTTCTCCATGAAGTTCAGACTCAGAATGTCCGACGGCAGCATTGTTGAAGTTACCCGCAGTTATTACAGCAGTTTCAGAGAGGCTTTCAGAATTTAGGAGGTTTCCATGAGCAAAGTCTTATCAATATTAATCATACCGGCAGTCATAATCATTGGCTCCCTGCGGTATTATCTGTTTTACAGATATGCCATCAACAGGCATCTTAACGATGAAAACTACCGTGAACGCACCCATAATCCGGCCCCGATCTACATTCTCTTAGGCATAACCATTTTAGCCCTGCTTTTCAGCAACAGCCGCAATCAGCTGGCCATAAACAATCTGCAGAATAACATTCTGCAGCTGTCAAATCAGATCTACCAGCTTGATCAGAAACTTTTAGATATCAGTAAGAAAGACCTGGCTGTCTACAGTTATGGACTTGATCTGATCTCTCTGGAAAAACAGAACGGTCAGTATGTTGCCACAGTCAGAGTAAATGTCTATCCTGAACTATTGCATGGAAAAACGGAATTCACCCTGAAATACAACGGTGAAAGCCAGGTCATGAAGGAAGAAAACGGCGTATATTACGCTGATATAAGCTTCCCAAGTGTTCAGGGCGGCGGATCGGCAGAACTCATTGTCAGCTATGGCAGCATCATGCAGCACGATGATATCTATCTTGAAGGCGAAAAGATAATGGGCAGTCTGCTGCCGTCAATGAATCTGACCGGTTCCAGTGAAATCAGAAACAAAACTTTCCAGACAAACTGGACCATCTTTGCCGGTAACAGTGAAACCAGAAAGATAACTGATGCTGTCCTGATCATCGATGATGGCAGGATCCATAAGGAATTTGATCTTCAGGAAGCCCTTACCAAGGGACAGATGGAGCTTTCCATAAAGGAAAAGATCTCCTCGGAAAATAACTTCATAGCAGAAATTCAGTATCATGATGATCAGGGTTTCACCTATACCGAAAGCGTCTATTCCCCTACCAAACCGTTCCATCTGGAAATTACCGACAGTGAGGGAATACAGGTAATGGTTCTGTAAATGTGTTATGATTACTTTAAGAAGGTAACAGCACATGAAAGAAATCGATTCCTACTCATATCATCTCGGTGCCGCAGACTGTTTCTGTGAAATGGTCGCTGCCGGCGTTAAGAAAATAGCTCTTTCCCACCCATGCAATTCCAAGGAAGAAAGAGACAGTTTCCTGGCAGACTTTGATAAGCTGGCCGAAAAATACTCCGTAAGGTATTACGCTGAGGATCATCCGTTTCTAAGCGATCTGTTCCCGGTTTCCATGAATAAAGGCAAACACAATGTCATATTCTATTGTGAGGACAGATATCTTGAACAGTATCTTCAGCTTAAGAAAGACAAGCAGAGCATGATCGACAGAAACTGCTATTGCGGTGAGGAAAGAACCCGGCTGGCCATAAGATACGGCAAGCTTCTGTCCTATACGGATGAAGGCATTGAGCGCTTATTGAAAAAGAATAACGAAAAGGAATAAGGATAGGCAGTATCGAAAAGATACTGCTTTTCTATTGTGTTTACATAATGTTGTTTCTTTTTGATAAAGTAATGCAATAAGGTATCATTATTGTTCTAATTATTCTATAATAAGGAACATATGAAAAAGGAAAGAAAACCGCTGGACATAGTCCATGGGCCGTTAATGCCGAATATCTTCGCATTTGCCATCCCTCTGATGCTGTCAGAGATGATGCAGATCTTTTTCAATTCGGCTGACACCATCATCGTCGGCAAGTTCGGAGGCAACCAGGCTCTGGCTGCAGTCGGCGCCACAGGATCGATCGTATTCCTGCTGACCTCCCTGTTCTACGGTTTGTCAACCGGTTCCAACGTTCTGATTGCCAGATGCATCGGCAATAACAATCAGCAGAAAATAAAGGACGCAGTTCATTCTTCCATCCTGATTGCCTGGGTCGGAGGAATCATACTGACCGTCATAGGCGTAACCTTTGCCAGAAATCTGCTGGAAATGATGGGAACACCGGAAGAGATCATCGACTTAAGCGCCCTGTACATGCGCATATATTTCGGCGGTGTCATCTTCCTGCTGACTTTTAACTTCGGCAGTGCGGTCTTGCGTTCCAAGGGCGACACCAAAAGACCAATGTACTTCATGATCGCTGCGGGCATCGTCAACATCCTTCTCAATCTGTTTACCGTCGTGGTACTCAAATGGTCAGTAGCCGGTGTAGCGATATCAACTGTCATTTCCCAGTCGGTGTCTGCCCTGCTGGTAATGTATGTTCTGGTTAATGAAACCGACTCTACCAGGTTGGATCTCAGACACCTCTACGCTGAAAAATCAGCCATAATGGAGATCATGAGGATCGGTATCCCGGCCGGACTGTCGGCTGCCGTATTTGCCCTGTCAAATGTTGTCGTCCAGTCCAGCATCAATTCCTTTGACTCAACTGACGTTGTCTCCGGTAACTCTGCCGGATCTAATATTGAAAACTTTGTCTATATCGGTTATACAGCCTTCAACCAGGCTACCCTGACCTTTACAAGTCACTGTCTGGGAGCCGGACGTACCGACCGCATCAAGGAAGTATTCATCAAGACCTTCCTGTTAGTAGGTGCAGCAGCCATAATCATGTCAAACGCTGTCTACTTTGCCGGACCTTCATTACTGACTCTGTATACTGACAAGCAGTCAGTCATCGATGTCGGCATGATCAGAACCGCACTGGTAGCCAGATGGCTGATCCTGAACGCCTTGCTGGATACCTTCGTAGCCTCCCTAAGAGGCATGGGTTATTCAACACTGCCGACTGTCCTGATGGTCATCGGCATCTGCGGTGTCAGAATCGGCTGGCTCTATACCGTATTCCCTAAGCTGGGAACCTTGCAGTCCATCTACATGTGCTTCCCAGTCAGCTGGGCTGTCACAATGGCCATTGAAATCGTTCTGTGGGTGATTGCCTACCGAAAAGTCTGCAAATCTGCATAAACAAAAGGATATGAATTCAGTTTCATATCCTATTTTTTTATTTATAAATTTCTATATCTTATTGTATCAGCAGTGCCTTGCCGCTTTTACCGTATCCGTAATTATCGCGGTTAACATAAACAGCCCCTAATGAGAAAAACAGCATCAGTATGTTTGTCAGCAGGAAAGAGAACCATACTCCCGTGATGCCGAACATTAACGGCAGCACCACGATCGTAACATTGGAAAGGACTACTTCCTGCAGGAAAGTGAGTGCCGCTGATGTCTTATGATTGCCTAAAGAGGCAAACGTTATGCGGGCTCCCAGGTTATATCCGAACATCAGGAAACTGTACGGGGCTATCTTCATGCCGAAGTTGATCAGATCCTTATAATTCCTGGCTTCTTCCGTTGTATAAAGTTCGGCAACCAGTCCGCCAAAAAGCAGGAAACTGATAACAAGAACACCGGAAAGAACCGCCGTCAGGGTAATGATCTGCCTGAAAGTCTTTCTCAGTTTTTCGACATTACGTTCCCCTGTCGCATAGGATATGATCGGACCTGAAGTATCGAACAGGCCGAAGAAACAGCCCATGAAGGCCCATTGGATGTTTCCCACAATGGTATACGCAGCCAGGTATTCCTCTGATCCCCAGTGCAGAATGACATAATTGGAAACCAGTGAACTTAAGGCCACGGACAGATTGGAAAGGAATGATGATATGCCATATCTGCTGGATTCCCGTAATAACGGTTTCAGGTTCCCTGATGGACTGGCAAACTGCATTTCACACTTTCTGCTGGAATAAAACAGCAGACCAATGACAACCATTACCATAGTCGCAATCAGATTGGCATAAGCCGTACCGACCATGCCTATTCTCTTATATACCACGAAGTACCAGTCAAAAAACAGATTGGCACTGATGTTCATTACCGTTGTCAGCAATTCCATCTTAGGCTTGCCTGCCGGTACATAGAAACGCCTGAAAATTGTCGATATCAGCGTCAGAGGCAGATATAAGGCTCCGATTCTGACAAAGTCACAGGCATAAGGATAAATAATCTCGGTAGCTCCCAGAAGCTTTATGATGGGATCCATGAAGACTCTTTCAATTATTCCCATTAATACTCCCAGGGCACCTACAAACAGGACCATGGCTGTAAAATCAGCTCTTGCTTCCTGGCTTTTTCCTTCCCCCATCTTACGGGAAGCCAGTGACGATACCCCACCCAGCAGGATCGCCGGACTGTTATGCATCATGAATAACGGAAACAGAATGGAAAAAGCTGCCAGGGCATTTGAACCGATGTAACGCGAAATGAAAAGACCGTCATCAATCGTATAAAGCAGATTGATCACCAGTTCATTTAATACAGCCGGCACGGCAAATCCGGCCAGCTGTCCTAAGGAGTAGTCTTTTCCTATCGTCTTTGTTTCATCCATACAGCATCACGTTTTCTATTGTAACATAATGACAGGAAAAGAAAAAAGCAGATCACTCTGCTTTACTTCAGTTCATTGGTATGTTTGGCCTTTTCAACGTTACGCCAGTTGTCATTGTATCCTGTGAGAGCATCAACGAATCTCTTGGCGGTGTAATGCGGACGGGTAATGGCACTGCCTACTACCACGGCATGACAGCCTAAGAAGATGCACTTCATGGCTTCATCAGGTGTATAGATATGTCCTTCATGAATGACGATGGCCTTGCCCTTTAAGCGGCGGCAGAATTCACCGATCATGCGGAAGTCAGCCCCTTCAATATGAGCGGTTTCCTTAGTATAGCCATATAGTGTCGGAGCTACGATATCAGCTCCGTTTTCAGCAGCTCTTTCAGCTTCCTCTATATTGGAAACATCCGCAAAGATCAGATAATCAGGATACTTGGCTCTGACTTCCGGCAGCAGATCCCAGGCCTGTCGGCCTTCATGATTGATCTGAGCGGTACAGTCCAGGGCGATGATGTCACAGCCGGCTTCCACGATGGCATCAACTTCCTTCATGGATGGAGTAATGAAGACATCGGTATCATCATACCAGACTTTATATAACCCTATAATCGGTAATCCCAGATCGGCTTCCTTTACCTGTCTGATTTGTTCAGGTGAATTCAGTCTTAAACCGACTGCTCCAGCCCATTTGGCACATTCAGCCATCTTGACCACCATGTCAGGTGTATAGATTGGTTCATCTTTCTGTGTCTGGCAGGAAACTATCAGTCCGCCTTTCATGCTTTCAAGTAATTCCAGTTTCTTCGGATCCTTTGTCATCATATTTCCTCCTTTTTCCCCTTACAGATAACAAGATTGTCAGGAGTATTATCTCCCCTGTATTCATCAATGAAGATGTTTTCAAATTCAGTTACATCAGCCCACTTGCAGAAGCCTTTCAGATACGGTTTGGACGAATCGATCAGCAGTTCCGCCTTATCGCTTCTGGCCAGGACCGTTTTCTTATTATTGGAGTAAGCCACGTTATAGCCGTATACTTCCTCTTTCTCAAAATCAATACCATTAGCAGTCAGGAAGGCATAATTGAAACTGTAATTCTCCAGCATCTGATCAGTAATCATTCCCGAAACCGATTCCAGCCTGATGCTGTAATCGCCTCCCAGTAAGATGATATTACCTTTGAAACTTTCCGGAAGCCTGGTCAGCAGCATGGCATTTGGCGTTACGATGTTTATTTCCCTGTCAGCCAGGAATTCCCGCATCCAGAGAACCGTCGTTCCGGAGTCAATGTAGATGTTACTGCCGTCTCTGACCAGTTCAGCAGCCTTCTGACAGACAATTCTTTTGGCAGCGGTATTGATCGTTTCCTTTTCTCTGACATCCGGTTCATTAAACCGTGACATCAGTTCATCCGTATTCTTCAGGGAAGCTCCCCCGCGGCGGCGGTAAATGTAACCCTGCCGGTCCAGTTCCTCCAGATCACGCATGATCGAACTGCGGGAAACGGTGAACAGATCCATCAGTTCCCTGACTGAAACAAATCCGTTTTTACGGATAAGTTCCATGATCCTTACTTTTCTCTCTTCAGTTATCATTCTAACCTCCGATCCTTACTTTTATGCCCAGGCTTTCACCGAAAACGGCATATTCACTTAATTCGCTTTTATCCATCATCGGATATTTTTCATATGAGTAGGTCCTGCCCAGATCATTCCATTTGTTTTTGCCCAGAGAATGATATGGCAGCAGATTAATTTCAGGAGCTTTTCTTTCAGCTGCCCAGTTTATTATTTCCTTAATGACATCGCTGTTGAAATCAGGAATAACCGGGGTTCTGACGATTACCTTTTCCTGACAGGTTTTCAGCAGATACTCAAGATTTCCGGTAATGACTTCAAAATCACCACCGGTAACTTCCTTAAGTTTGCCTGCATCAACATGCTTGAAGTCAAACAGAAACAGATCCACATACTTTTCAGCCTGCTTAAGCTTTTCAGAAGAATACATTCCGGTCGTTTCCAGAGCTGTATGATAGCCTTTTTCCTTAAGATTCTTCAGCAGATCAAGGACCCGTTCATACTGAAACAGCGGCTCTCCTCCCGATAAGGTTACCCCGCCATTACTGTTACGGTAGTAATCATCGTCCTTGCTGATTTCGGAAATGATTTCTTCTGCGGTCATGTCTTTGCCATTGACTGATAAAGCTTCGGGAATGCAGACTTCCACACACCTGCCGCAGATCGTACATTTCTTGCTGTACAGTACAAAAGCCGGATTAAAATCTATGGCTCCCTCAGGACAGACAGTCTGACAGCTGTGGCATCTGACACATTTCTTTTCGTCATGCATCAGTACCGGTTCCAGTCTCCAGGTCTCTGGATTGGCACACCATGGACAGTGTAACGGGCAGCCTTTCAGAAATACTGTTGTTCTGATGCCCGGACCGTCATGTGTCGCAAAGCGTTCAATATTTGAAACCTTAATCATACAGTGTCCTGCTTAAGAGCTCATTCTGAATGTCTCTTGACAAGTTTACGAAGATGGCACTGTAGCCGGCAACTCTGACGATCAGGTCAGGATACTTTTCCGGATGCTTCTGGGCATCTTCCAGTACCCCATGGTCCACGACTGTTACCATCAGCTGACAGCCGCCCTTTTCAAAGTAAGTCTTAAACAGCAGCTTGACCTTTTCCTTATCCTCATGCATCATGCGCGGTGTGAACTTGATATTCTGAACACTGCCGCCGTGATATTTCGCTTCAAAACGGCTGATGGAGTTCAGTACCGCTGTTGGTCCTGATCTGGCAGCCCCGCCCTGCGGGTTATTGGCCGGATTCATATAGACACCGTTGTTACGGCCGTCTAAGGAAGCAGCTGTCTGCAGACCCCAGTCCGTATTGGTCTGGTTATTGGAAATAACGATCAGATAATAGCCTAAACCGGCATCAATTCCTCTCTGACTAATACCCTTAGCCACATATTCAAACATCATGTTGGCCATTTCATCGCATTCATGATGGTCATTGCCGTATTTAGGGACATTCTTAAGATCCTTCTGCATCTTTTCATAGCCTTTGAAGTCTTTCAGACAGGCTTTCTGCAGAGCAGTCAGAGTATACTTCTTCTGGTCATATACCAATGTCTTAATGGCATAGAAAGCATCAGATGTATTGATGTTGCCATAGGTCTCGTTTGTGCCACCTAGTATCTCAACACCACCGTCCAGCAAAGCCCTGCCTCTTTCAATGCAGTCATCCATCAGAATGGAGGTAAACAGGAAAGAAACTTCCTTATTCATGACTTCGTAACTGTATTTCTGATCACGGACACTTAAGTCCATGTAATGGTCAAGCAGACGGTTATACTGCTCATACAGCTCCTCAAATGAAGTAATTTCACTTACAGGCTTAAGTTCGACACCGTCACCCTTATATATACCATCCATCGGGTCAATGCCCTCATTCATTGATATCTGCATGATCTTCAGCAGATTCAGTAAGGTATTAGGCGTACCGACACTCTTGCCCTGAATGACAAATTCACCGCAGCCAAACGGCACATACTGTTCAGCGATCTTACGTTCAACTCTCATGGCATGCATGACAGCCGGAACATTAACATCATCGTTATATAAGGTAGGATATGTGGCTCCTGACGCTATGCATTCATAAGCCATGTCCTTTAATAACGGATCGGTTGTCTTATCAAAGCGGAAGGTAAACTGCGGTTCCACATATCTGGTGTCACGGCAGACACGCAGACAGATTTTGGTAAACAGATCGCAGGCTTCTATGTTTTCCCTGCCCTGTCCGCCTACAATGATACGTCCGTTGACGGTCGTTCTTCTGTTTTCAATCAGCCACCACAATGATTTCAGATAACGGTAAGCCTCAGCTTCATCAATGATGCCTTTCTTTATGTCGTTCAGCAGATACGGTCCCAGAACCACATCCATGCGGCCGTAGTTAATGCAACCGGCACATAAGGCATACAGCCAGAACAACTGTAAAGCCTGATGGAATGTTTCCGGCTTGTTTTCTCTGATGAAGATCAGGTCTTCCTTCATCAGGGTGAAATCCTTTATTTTCTGCACATCTTTAAACTCAGACAGTTTTTTATCGACGAGCTTGATCTGATGATCAATGACCGTCTTAAAGAGTTTCATGGTCTCAATTGAAGCCATAATGAAATCATTCTGCGGTTTTGACTCCAGCAGTTCAATGATTCCGTTAACACCTAGTCTCATCAGTTTACTATAATCAAGCATCATACCTGACAGACGGGCTGTAGCCATGTAAGGATATTTGCAGTCAATGAAACGCCCGGTAGTGGTATCGTTGATCACATCCTGACAGTAAATGGCTTTTACATCCTTATCCATCCAGAATTCATAGAGAGCATCCACCCTCTTCTTATCTTCTTCATTATCCAGCTGATCCCTGAATTCTCTCAGCTTATTGAAAACGCAGTAATGACCAACCCCACCGATGCTGGTAACTGAACCGAAACCGATCGGCAGAAAATCCAACCTGCCGGCTATCAGGTCTTCATCATTGATGCTGCGGAATAGCGTCGGAAAAATAACCTTGAGACAGTTAACTTCTCTGAAAGCCTTATCCAGGCCTTCAGATTCCCGGTAAGCTCTGGAATAAGCCTCCATTATTTCCAGCTGCTGCAGAGGTGTTTTCTCACTTGGCAGTTTAATTGAAACTTCAACATTCTGTCCGCCGTCAGCTTTTGATCTGATCATAATCATCAGTCCTTTCGTTTATTTACACTGGTATTTTAATACAAGCAATAAGAATAAGCCATATTAATTATTCATATTTATTCTTTTTTAATCATTTTTAATCTATCAAGGCATAGAAAAACCGGCAGATCACTCTGCCGGTTAAATTCTTCTATCAGTTATTACTGAGCTTCGAACTTCTTGACTAAGTTGTTGAAACGCTTTTCAGCATCGCTTCTGGCCTTATCGTATAAAGCCTGAGCCTTTTCCGGATTAACCTTAACAAGGTTATTGTATCTGGCTTCATCCATTAAGAAGGCATTGAACTTTTCGAAATCTGGCTTAGTGTAGTCGATCTGTAATGGCTTTTCTTTTCTTGGGTCATAACGATACAGTGCAACATAGCCGCATTCAACAGCTTCCTTCTGAACCTGCTGCTGCTTGCTTAAGCCGCCCTTGATACCGTGCAGTTCGCATGGGCAGTATGCAATGATCAGAGATGGACCATTGTAGCTTTCAGCTTCCTGTAAAGCCTTGATAGCCTGAGGTCTGTTAGCACCCATACATACGCTTGCTACATATACATGGCCATAAGTCATGATGATCTGACCTAAGTCCTTCTTAGCAACTGCCTTACCGCCAGCAGCGAACTGAGCGATTGAAGCTGCCTGTGAAGACTTAGAAGACTGACCGCCTGTATTTGAGTAAACTTCTGTATCTAATACTAATACGTTAACGTTCAGGTTATTAGCCATGACGTGGTCTAATCCACCGTAACCGATATCATATGACCAGCCGTCACCGCCGACGATCCATACTGAAGCACTTACTAAATCTCTTGAATCCTTTAATAAAGGCTTAACGTTTTCGTTCTTGCTGGCTTCGAGAGCCTTAACGATTGCCGGCTGTAAACGCTTTTCTTCAGCGCGGTTGCCGTTGATCTTCAGATATTCTTCGAACAGAGCCTTTAATTCAGGTTCAACGTTTTCGAGTTCATCTTCCATAACCTTTAACATAGCAGCCTTCTTATAGCTTCTGGCTAATGCCATACCATAACCGAATTCTGCGTTATCTTCGAATAAGGAGTTAGCCCATGCAACACCGTTGCCGTCAGCATCCTTAACGAATGGAGTTGAAGGAGTAGAACCGCTGTAGATTGAAGAACATCCTGTAGCGTTAGCTACCAGCATGTCAGGTCCGAATAACTGTGAAACTAATCTGTAGTAAGGAGCTTCACCGCAGCCTGGGCATGAACCCGGAACTTCGAAGTAAGGCTTTAAGAACTGTACACCCTTTGGAGTTGTTGTTGGGAAGTACTGGCTCTTGTATTCTGTTTCCTGGAACAGATAGTCAGCTAATGGAGCTTCAGGCAGCTGTTCCTTAACGTCAACCATTGTTAAGGCCTTGTTACCGCCCTTGCCCGGGCATTCCTTAGCACATAAGCCGCAGCCTACGCAGTTGTCTGGAGATACCTGGATTCTGAACTTCAGGTTTTCAACACCCTTGCCCATAGCCTTGATCGTAGCGAATTCCTGTGGAGCCTTGGCGATTTCTTCGTCAGTTAACAGGAACTGTCTGATTGTAGCATGTGGACATACGAATGAACAGAAGCCGCACTGGATACAGTTGTCAGGATTCCACTTAGGAACGAAGGCAGCAATGTTACGATGCTCATTGTATGAAGCATTGTTGTTCATTGAACCGTCTAATACGCCGAACTTAGTGAAGGCTGATACAGGCATGTCATAACCCTGTAAGTTGCCGATCTTGTTGACATATTCATCCATGTAGGCATTGCCAGTCTTAGGAATTTCGAAGAATGGATCTAATTCAGCCCATTCAGGCTTTACTTCGACCTGTACAAGGCCAGCCTTGCCGGCATCGATTGCCTTGTAGTTCATTTCAACGATATCGTCGCCCTTTCTGCCATATGACTTCTTGGCAGCCTGCTTCATCAGATCAAGAGCCTGATCATAAGGCATGATCTGTTCATTCAGAGCGAAGAATGCTGACTGTAATGTTGTATTTGTTCTTCTTCCCATACCGATCTCAGCACAGATCTTTGTAGCGTTGATGATATAGAATTTAGCATGCTTCTTAGCCAGCTGATATTTCATTCTGTTAGGAATGTAATCAACTACTTCTTCAGGATCGAGAGTGGTGTTCAGTAAGAATGTACCGCCATCCTTCAGTTCAGCGATCATGTCATATTTCAGAGCATATGAATCAAGTGAGCATGATACGAAGTCGATGTTGGTTACATAGTATGTTGAACGGATTGGTGTAGGACCGAAACGCAGGTGGCTTCTCGTAACGCCGCCAGCCTTACGTGAGTCATACTGGAAGTATGCCTGAGCATACAGATCAGTGTTATCACCAATGATCTTAACGCTGTTCTTGTTGGCACCTACTGTACCGTCTGAGCCTAAGCCCCAGAACAGACATGAAGTATAGTCACTTGGTACTGTGAAGTTAGGATCTACATCTAATGACAGATGAGTAACGTCATCGTTGATACCTAAAGTGAATTCTTCTCTTGGATTTTCCTTAGCCAGTTCATCATAAACAGCCTTGATCTGGTTAGGAGCAGTGTTCTTGCTGGAAATACCGTATCTGCCGCCGATTAATGTTACATCTAAGCCTCTGATAACGTTCATGACATCCAGATATAACGGTTCGCGTGTACCCATTTCCTTGGTTCTGTCTAATACAGCGATCTTCTTGACTGTCTTAGGTAAAACATTCAGGAAATACTTGGCACTGAACGGACGGTATAAGTGAACCTTAACGACACCGACTTTTTCGCCGAGCTTATTTAAAGCATCAACTACTTCTTCGATTGTTTCGTTAACGGAACCCATGGCGACGATGACTCTTTCAGCATCTGGTGCGCCATAGTATACGAATGGCTTGTAATCTCTGCCTGTATGTGCAGAAATTTCCTTCATGTAATCGTTGACGATATCAGCTACTGCTGCATAATGCAGGTTCTGAGCTTCTCTGCCCTGGAATGTGATATCATCGTTTTCAGCACCGCCTCTGGTGATTGGATTTCCATGAGGGTTCATTGCTTTTGCACGGTATGCTGCTAAGGCATCCTGGTCAAGCAGACTCTTCAGGTAATCATAATCCATTACTTCAATTTTCTGAATTTCATGAGAAGTTCTGAAACCATCAAAGAAATGAATAAATGGTACTGAACCCTTAATGGCTGACAGGTGTGCTACACCGGCCAGGTCCATAGCTTCCTGAACGGAGTTGCTGGCGAGCATGCATGCACCGGTCTGACGGCAGGCATATACGTCCTGATGGTCACCAAAGATACTCAGTGAACGGCTGGCCAGAGATCTGGCTGCTACGTGAATAACGCCTGGCAGTAATTCACCGGCGAGTTTGTAGATGTTTGGAATCATTAATAACAAACCCTGTGATGCTGTGAAGGTAGTAGCTAAGGCACCAGCCTGTAATGTACCATGGACAGCACCAGCAGCACCTGCTTCAGACTGCATTTCAGCAACCTTGACAGTGCTTCCGAAAATGTTTTTACGTCCCTGTGTTGCCCACTGGTCAACAACTTCTGCCATTGTTGAGCTTGGGGTGATTGGATAGATTGCAGCTACTTCAGTAAACGCATAAGCGGAATGAGCGGCAGCATTGTTTCCATCCATAGACATAAACTTCTTTGCCATAAATATTAGTTTTCCTCCCTTTGTCTCGTTTATTATTATAAAACAAAAATAAGGTATCCTCAA
Source organism: Erysipelotrichaceae bacterium (assembly GCA_017516045.1). GTDB lineage: Bacteria > Bacillota_I > Bacilli_A > Erysipelotrichales > Erysipelotrichaceae > RUG521. The sequence goes on along the minus strand of JAFWDT010000016.1, from coordinate 45,763 downwards.
TAAAAAACCAGGCAATTGCCTGGTATGATTACTTATTTTTTACAACTTGTAATGTCTAGATTGGTTCCCTGTGATAAGAAACATTATACAGGCCGAACACAGCACCGCAGATACCGCCGGCAATATGAGCCAGCTGTGAAACATTGTCATCAACATACAGCGCATCGTAGATCTCACCGCCCAGATAGATGATCAATACAAGGATCAGAGTCAGAGGGATCTGTCCGGTTTCAAAGCTTGTTGCTGAGGCGAGAATAATCATCATGAAGACGATGCCGCTGGCCCCGCACAGCATGACACGCGGGAAGATTATATTGTTGGCCAGACCGCCGACACCTGCCGTAATGGCGATCATCTTAATAAGCTTTCTGCTTCCGTATTTTTCCTCAATCATAGGACCCAGGATCAGAATATACATGATATTGCCCAGGAAGTGTTCCCAGTTGGCATGTCCGAAAACATAGGTAAACATGCGCACATATGTCATCGGATTGAACCATCCTGAATTATAGGTCATGAAAAACAGTTTGGTACTGACATTGCCGGTATACATGCCTAACCCCAATGCAATCAGGCAGATCAAAGAGAACGTCAGTGTGACAGGAGCGTTATAGTCAATAAAGAATTTTTTCTTTTTCATATTATCACCATCCCTGATATTAAAATTATACTCTCCAATTTACTTCTTAACAATCTTCATGAAGTTTTCTTCAATTTCCAGTTCATGAGGATATGGATATTCAGCTTTTACCTTCTGGAATTCCTTCATGATGGCATCAGCCCGCCGCTGATCATGATTGTGTATGATTTCGTAGGCATACTTCGTTCTTAATACTGAAGGAAAGGATTTCATGCTCTTGAAGATCGGTTCGCACAGTTTATGATAATGATCGACTTCCTGAGGATCGTTGCGTCCGATCAGTTCCATGTAGAGAACATCAACATACAGCATCATTCGCTGCTGATTATTTAAGGCATAACCCTCTGCCAGATTCTTCATTTCCTGCATTGCCTGATCATATTTGCCCTTGATCATGTGTCTGGAACTGTCCAGATATCTGATCGTATTGGTCAGGATGTCATTGCTCTTACTGTCGGTTTCAAACAGGCTTTCATCCATCTGATCCAGAGTAAGTCCCTGGGCTGACTCTTCTACTATCTTAAGCTGCTGCCACATGGCCTTTTTGGCCTTTTCACTGTGAGCACAGTCAATGGTATTCTTACCGTCATTGCTGACCATGGTCGTGGTCATTGGAATGCCGTTAAGCAAGGCAAAGGCAATGCCCATTAATGAAGCCATCAGCATGAAAGGACCTACGATTTTAACGTTTCTGAAAACCATGAACAGGATCCCAAAGACGCCTGAAGAGATAATGTTCATTATTACACCGCCCATGTGATACAGCACAAAAGGCATTTTCTCACTGTATTCAGGAGGGCCTAACAGACATTGGCCTCCGGTTCCTGACCCATTCATAGGCATTTTCTTATGGACTATCTTTCCGTTTTCCCTCAGAAAGACGTGATTGCCGATACGGAATGAAACAAATCGGTATCCGGAATTGACGCCGAAAAACAGATGCCCTGCTTCATGAATGATCGTCTGCAGTCTGGCTGTAATCACAATAAACAGAATGATCAGTACCATGTTAACCAGAAAGCTTCCCAGTCCTCCTGATCCCGTATAGCCCAAATTAATAAGTATTTCGCCTAATGCTGAACCCATGATCAGACTCATGACGATCATGGCAATATATCCGAAATTTACTTTTCTTTTTTCATCGTTCATAACAAATCACCTTTTATCCATTATAAGGTCTTCCCCATTTGTCCTTAACTGCAATGCCCTGATCAGCAAGATAACTCAACAGAGCTTTATTATTACTCATCAGACGGTCTATGTTATAACCGGACCCGTCAGCGAAAGTAATGATTATTCCTTTAGACCGGTCATTGGTTACGGAAACAATGTCTTCTACAGCATGCATGCTTTCCCTGCCACGCCAGTCTGAAACATACAGGTTTCCCTTCATCACCATGGCGCTTCTGTTGCTGAATCTTACATAGCTGTATGTACTTCCGCCAAACAGCAGTCCCAATACGATTCCCATTATCCAGGCACCGTCATACTGTTCCTTAATGCCATAATAAACAGCGATCCGCAGACAGATGCCGCTGAACACCATGGAAAACCGCATGAAACCTCTCAGAAAACCGCTGTATTCAAAGGAAATGTTCTTCTGATCAGGCGTTACGGCAGTATTGCGGTTTGTCATCAGAGCCACTATTATTCCGCTGATTATGGCCGCCAGTAATCCATAATGCATTTCAGATTACGTCTTTCTTTTTCCTGGTTATAAACAGTAATTCAGGAGGTGTGTTTTCCTGATTGATCAGCTGCATGTACAGCACATGAAACCGTGAGCTGTCCAGAGTTCTGACATATTCCAGTACCTTTTCTCTTTCTTCCCTGCCTTCAGGATGACCCCAGTAAAGAGTAAGAGAAACAAGCCCGTTAATATTCAGCATTCCGAGAACTTTTTCCAGAGAAGATATTGTTCCATTGGCAGTTGTCGTAATGCTTTTGTCACCTTTAGGCAGATAACCGAGATTATATACCGCCAGATCAATTGGTTCACTTATATATTTGTCAATGTTTTCGTGACCGTCACAGATCAGAGTACAGTTATCCAGCTGATGTTGCTTCAGCAGTTCCCCGGTATTCTCAATTGCCTGTTTCTGAATGTCAAAACCGTAAACATGTCTTACTCTTTGAGCCAGGTATAAAGTATCATTGCCGTTACCGCAGGTCGCATCTACCGCTATGCTGTTGGTGTTAATGTATCTGTCCCATACCAGACGTGCCATTTCACTGTTCTTGGTTATCAAATTCACGGTTTTCACCTTCCCATTATTACCATTATATACGCAATCATTTGCTTAATCAAAAAAAGGCCTGAGGCCTTTAATTGTCAGGTGGTGCCGGATGTCGGACTTGAACCAACGGCCTACGCATTACGAATGCGTTGCTCTACCGACTGAGCTAAACCGGCATTGAAAAGTCCTTTATATATTAACGCATTTTTACGGAAAAGGTCAACGCATTATGATGAACATGACATTTATATAATCATGCTTGCATAAGACATAACGTTCTCAGAGCACAGTCTCAGTTGTTAACTGTTTGATCGCAATCAGAGCGGTTTATCCTGCTGCTCTGCCCTGAGTTGTTAATAAAGGCAGACAATAGTATAATATTTGCGGTTATCTGACAAAAAGGAGTGATACGATGCTCAGAAAACGGTCCAAGAGATATCGCCTGGAAAAAAACAAGAAAAGCTTCCGCAAAATGAAAATCGACTACTACAGATATGTAAAGGATTTTTACCTGGAAGATGGCCTGGCTTACATTTCCTGCAACGTTAATGACTATAACGACATCATTGACCCCTATTCAGTAGAAGGCTATGAATGGCTCAACGAAAGCTTTGCCCGTTTTGTGGAATCAAATGCCGAATACATTCCGGTTGAATATCCAATCGTTCTGGAAATCTGCGGAAAGAATTTCTCTGATCAGCAGAAGGAAATAATCAATGAAACGATCCATGATTACTATGAACTGAAACTTGGTGATAAACAGATCGATCTGCAGAATAACAAGATTCAGATACTGACATTCCTGGCCATAGGAGTGATAGCCACCCTGATAATGATTGCGGCGCAGATGTGGAAAGCCGACAGTTTTGTCAATGACATGATAGTCATTCTGGTCTGGTTCTTTATCTGGGAGCTCTGCGGCATGATTTTCTTTGACAGAAATGACCTAAAGGAAGAAAAAATGGCAGCTGCTCAGCTGGCCAGCATTACGGTAAGATACAAGGTTCACTTTACGGATACTGCTCTCACTGAAAAGGAAAAGGAACAGATCTACGAAAGCATTGAAGGACAGCTTTAACAGCTGTCCTTTTATAATGCGATGGGTTTCAATACATAAATAGGTTTTACAAAAAGAAAAGCTGTTTATCAACAGCTATCTAGTACTATCGTTTTTTACCAGTGAAACAGGAATGACAGTTTCTTCTGCAGGCCTGAATGGGCGGAATCCAAATACTGGTAAAAGGAAATTATGATTACTTTCAAACAAATAAACAAATAAATGACAGATGAATAAGCCTCTGTCATTTTTTATTCATGCTCCAAATAATCTCATTTTGAACAACTCATTACAATTAATTCTCTATATCTACAACTACCACTTTTTATGACCTATTCTCTTCTACCACAGATAATAGTTCATACAAATTGAGAATTGATATTTACTGTTTTCTGTTACTCAGATCTTACCTCTTTTCCTCAGTATAAATATACCTATGAATATAACTATGAAACCGTAAATTATATATATGGCATTTTTCTGATAACTTTAAAATTTACTGTTTAAGCCATGAAGGTCTGGCATCGATCTTCAATGCCTGTTCGAGAACATAGGCAAGATTGATGAGTTCGCCTTCCTTATATGCCTTTCCCAGCATGTAAAAGCTTAACGGATCATATTTCTCTTCATCTGGTTTTCTGGCAGGAATAACCATGGAACAGTTCCCTGAAATTGCTGCCAGATTGGTTGGTGCGTGTCCGCATACCGTAACAAGGCAATCCAGATGATTGTCGTCAATAACCTTATCAAGATGAGTGTATGCCTGTTCTCTTAATTCCGCTCTTTTTTTCAGATATTCCTTTTCCTTCAGGAATCCTGAAGTATTGTTACTGGCAATCAGCAGACTCTGTCCGTGCTTCAGACACCTTTCTGCATGCCGGTTATTAAACCCGATGATGTCATCAAGACTGCGACAGGAACTGTTATGCTGAGCCAGATAGGAATTGATACCGTTTTTAAATTCATATGTAAGTGGAATCATCTCATCAAAATAAGTGTTTTCATAGTAAATATCTACACATTCACCCTGTGCTGTAACAATTATTTCCTTCAGTTTCCGCAGATACTCTTCGTCACACTTCAGTTCCTTGGCGGTAAATACTCCTATCCTTTTTCCCTTCAGATCATTTTTAAGATATGAGAGATAATCATCTGTATGACAGTTCCAGGTTGCAGGATCATCCGGATCCTTACCGGCAATTACCTGCAGTAAGGCCGCACAGTCAGTCACGTTTCGAGCCATTGGCCCGGCTGTGTCCTGAATATTACTTATAGGCAGAATGCCGCTTCTTGAAACAAGACCTACGGTAGGCTTTATTGACACAATGCTGTTGCTGATGGCCGGAGACATCAGAGAACCATCAGTTTCCGTGCCGATGCTGACATCCACGAAACCGGCTGCTACCGCTACGGCAGAACCGCTGGACGATCCTGAAGGGTCATATTCCGGATTATAGGGATGAACGACCTGACCGGAAAGACTTGAATAACCTGAAGGCATCCCCTCCTCGCTCATCCAGTAAGCGAATTCACTTAGATTTGTTTTCCCCAGAATAACAGCACCTGCTTCCTTAAGCTTTCCTGCCAGAAAACTGTCCTTATCGGCAATGAGATCACTTAAGGCAAAAGAACCGGCCGTTGTATGCAAGCCTTTGACATCAATGTTGTCTTTCAGCAGAACAGGTATGCCATATAACGGACTCTTTACTTCAGCTTTATCAGGGTTTCCATCCAAGGCCCTGGCTTCAAAATACCAGTTCGGATTTATTTCAGAAACACTGTTAAGCTTCAGTCCATCCTGATCATTAGCCGCAATTCGGCCCAGGCTGTCTTCACAAAGCTCTGTACTTCCAAGTTTTCCCTGTTTGATAAGCGTTGATTTTTCGATTATGTTCATTCAGGAGTACCTCCTTTATCAGCTGAATATATTATAAAACATTCAGGAGTGAAGGTCGTTTTTAACACTCTCTGTAAAAAGCCGGGCTTTAAACCCGACTTTTTTTGGATTTTTGCAGATAACAGAACTACCATTCATCACCATTCGGTATTATCTGGCTCGGATCAGGATTGGAGAATTTCTGACGGTTCTCCCAGTTATCAAATCTTTCCCTGGTCGATCTTACGAACTCCAGTGATGTGTTATCACCGTTGTATTCAATGTATAAAACCATTGAATTCTTACCTGTCATCTTGAACTCCAGCGTTGCTCGCTCCTTACCCCATCCTAAAACAAATTTAAGCGTCTTGGTTCGGTTATCGTATTTATACCTGCGGATGGTGAATGATTCAGTCGGCAGACCCAGAGTGTCTTCAATCTCGATCTTCTTACTCTCCGTATCCACGTTGAAATAATACCATTGCTTGGATGAACCCAGCCACGGTCCTTCCCAGTATCCGTTAAGGGCTGTAAGCTCACCGTCACCGGTCACCTTAAGTCTGACGCTGGAATGTCCCTTCTTATCAAACTTAGGAATGGTAAACGAAACTTCAACACCAGGATCATCATAGTATTTCTGAGCATCTTCCCATGTTTCAATGGCAGTGACATCCTTGAACAGGACTCTGGTTGGCTGTCCCATCTGTATGTAATGATAAACAGTGGTTATGAAAACCAGATTTTCTGACTTCTGACTGCCGTCAATTGCTACCCAAGGCAGATATTCAGGAGTATGCGGGTAACGGTCCATAATGGTAGCCTTACCCAGAGCAATGTCATTACCGTCCCAGACTACCTGATATGGATAGAACAGAGGATATTCAGTTCCTACAAATCTCATCGGAGTAACTATGTCGGCATAATCCGGCAGTTCTTTCTTCATAACCGTATAATAGTCGGTTATATGCTGTTTTTCCTTAAACTCAATGTTTTTGAAGTATCTTTCCTTGTTAAAGACGATATTCCTGTAATCCTGAGCATAGATGGAATCACGGAAAGTCATTCCCTTATCCAGAGTCTTATCTTCAACATAGAAGTAGATCGTGTAATTGAGAGGCTGCAGGAATTCCCTGTTGATTTCCTTCTTGAAAGCCGTGAATGACTTTGTAGTATACAGGTTGACCTGCTGTTCAAAGATATGTCTGAAATCCAGCATCAGCCGGTTCATCTTATCCTTGCGCCAGGCCTCAATATCACTTTTCAGTACTACCTGATCCAGAACATCCTGAATGTCCTCTTCCTTGTATCCCTGATCATGCATCCACTGATAAACCCAGTTGTCTCTTTCCTTTTTGGAAAGATTCCAGTAGGAATCAGCGTATTTGTACAGTAGATCATCAACATATCCTTGGAGTTTATCCGGTTCCTTTTCACTGTTTTTGAAGATAAGTCTGATCATTGAGTTCCAGACCCATTCCTCGTTTAAACCGTACTTTTTAACATGAGACATTACCCGTTTATATGAAGCATCCTTTTCATTTATGGCCACACCGGTTGGTATTTCCATCTTGCATCTGAAGTTTTCCTTATCAAAGCCGATCCTTGTTTCATCAGGAATCTTAGTCTTGTCATTGGCCACGTAATTGTAGTAGGCAAAGTAAGCCTGTTCCTGCATCGGCAGTTCATCAAGTCCTTCAGTATATCTGTATACATCCAGTGACAGCGAAACAAGACATAGTCCGATACCTAACACTGTTATTGGCCAGGTTGCCAGACCGGTAACGGTTCCCGCTACCAGGCCAAGGGCCGTAACCGCTGAACTGACAATAGAAAGGTTATTGTCTGCTATTACCTTCTCCATATCCTTTCCTGCCAGATATTCACTGTACAGTTTGATTCCCGTGATAATGATGTTAAGCCCGCCGATCATCTTACCGGCTGTTTCTGAAAATACCTTTCCGCCGGTAGAAAGCAGTCCGTTAAGCACACTGAAATCATTGAATGCTCCAGTCGTAGCGTCGCCGATACCCAGCATTCTGGACGGCCAGTCAAGCTTCTGCGCATCAACTGCATCCTGCAATTTAATTAAGGCATTATTAATACTCTCTGGGGTAGCGGTAATATCCCTGCCGCTTAAGGCGAACAGTTCTCTTAACGTATCATTATGAATACCTACGTTTCTCATTGTCGGATACTGCCGGAAATACAGATAATCCATTGTATCGGTCTGTCTCATCTTATTCCAGACTTCCACAAACAGAGAAGCCGGAATAGCAGTATCTCCCTTGGCTGATTTGATGAATTCTGACGAATGTATTCTGTTAGAATTAGCCGCTAAGGCAGCATCAAACATCTGAGCTGTCATCTTACCGATTTTCGGAGAAACCTTGGTAAAGTGATCCATATAGGCAATTGCTGTCCTGCCGTCAGCGGAAACCTCATAATACAGATCTTCCCACTGGCCGCTCTGTTCATCAAAATAGACCATACCGTCAAGATATTCCTTATCTCCCAGATCAAGCGGTATTGAAATCTTTACCAGACCGGCAAACTGATCTGTTCCTGATTTAAGTGAAAGGTCATAACAGTGCAAAGCCATGGCCAGGTTATCGTCATCTTTTCTTCCCAGATCCTTAACTATCAGCGTATCGTTTCCTTCCAGATTGCCCCTGCCCATGTCAACCGTCAGTCCACCGACTGATACGACATGATTGTCAGGTGTAACTGATGTTTCTTCACCGGTGGCACTTCTGAGTTCGCGGTCACTGTAACGTATCGTTATCAGAGCCGGATCATCATTATTCAGTACGTCAGCCGGCTCATCATAGGATATCGTCATATCTTCAATTTTGCTGTAGAGCTGTCTGACTGCGGTTATGATGTCAAAATCTTCAGTAATGACTCCGGCATAGGCCAGACCGACAATGATCAGGTTGGCACAAAGGATAATTATCAGAGCATTGCGGACAAATCTGAAGATCCTGCCAAAGAAAGATTTTTTCTTCTTCTCTTTCTTCCGGGGCTTCTTTTCCCGTTTCCGGGCTTTTTTAGCTGCTTTCCGCTCTGCCTGGGCAGCCTTTCTGGTTCCGTCTTCAATGAACTGCTGCTGCAGCTTAGCTGTTTCTTCAGTCTTCTTTCCTTTTTCTTCTTTAACCGTTTCCTTTTTTGCTGCCGTCTTTTTTTCCTTAACAGGTGCGGCAACAGTATTTGTTGCTTTCTTCCGGGAAGTCTTTCTGGTTTTTACGGACTTTTCCTCTGACGTTTTCGGCAGTTTGAATTCTCTGACCGTTTCTTCTTTAGCTGTTGATTTCCGGTCACTTAAAACAGCCTGCGTTTCAGCAGGTTTCTTTTCCGCTTTCTTACCCGGATCATAATAGAGACCATGTTTAGTTTCAGCTTTTGTCTCTTCTTTTTTATCCTGTTCTGTTTCTTCTGTTTTTACCGGTGCACCGCAGTATATACAGAAATTAGCACCTTCCGGCAAAGACTTGCCGCATTTCCAGCAGTAGGACATGTTTATTCCTCCTTATAAATTAGGGGGCTGATGAATTATAAATAACAAATCAAATATACCAATATTATAGCCTAAATATGAATGCTTGAAAATCCATACAGCTGCGCTGATAAAGCCAAAAAGAAAAGCTGTTTTTCAACAGCTATCTAGTACTATCGTTTTTTACCAGTGAAACAGGAATGACAGTTTCTTCTGCAGGACTGTTTCCTTCCAGCAGACATCTTAGTGTCTCAAGAGCCTTCTGTGCGATCAGGGCTCCATTGCGGTCAATTGATGTAATTGACGGTGAGGCCATCAATGAATACGGACTGTTGTCAAAGGAGATCAGTCTGACATCCTCAGGTACATAGTATCCAAGTCTTCCCAAGGCTTTTACCGCCCCGAATGCGGCTCTGTCTGAGGAAGTAATGATGCCGTCGATCTTTATTCCCTTGCGGAAATAACCCATGACCAGTTCGGTTGTCTCTTCTTCTGAACTCTTTACCCCTTTTCTGTTAAGAACGAATGACTCATCATACTGAAGTCCATTGTTCTCCAGAGCTTTTCTGTAGCCTGATATTCTCGGGTTTTCCTGCTTCTCAGCGATGTAACCAGGCATTAACAGTATGTTCTTACAGCCCTTATGGATAAGATATTCAGTAGCCTCTTCCATGGCGGAACTGTCATCATTTCCAACCCATGGAATTTCTCTTGAGGTTACAGGTTTTCTGTCGACCAGCACCAGAGGATAGTTTTCCTCAAGAAGTCCTTCACTTAATTCGGAAAGACCTGATACATCAATAATACCATCGCAGAAAGAAGACAGGGACTTAAGATATTCTCTCTCCTTTTCAGATGAGTTGCTGGAATCACAGAGAAACAGCTGTTCATCGTCCCTTAACTGTTTCTGAACCTGATGTCCTAAGAATGAGAAGAATGAGTTATCAGTTGTCGGTATGATCATGCCTATTTTCTTCATCTTACTCACCTCTTAATTCACTTATGATTTCCTTATAGGTTTTACCCTTGCGGAATAAAGCCGAAGAGCCAAGAATGAAGCCGTCAGCACCAAGATTGCTGAGGTCTTCGATAACTTCAGGAGTGCAGTGACCGTCGATCATGATCTTAAAGCCGTATTCTTCCTTCAGTTCTACTAACTGTTTGATCTTTTTCTTGGTAAAGTCGATGAACGCCTGCCCGGCAAAGCCAGGATTAACGGTCATGACCATGACGTAGTCACACAGATTAAGTATTTCGCTTATGGAAGATACGCTGGTATCAGGATTTACTGCAATTCCGGCATAAGCTCCCATTTCCTTGATATGAGCCAGTGTCTTGACAACATATCTTTCACTTTCAGGATGGATATAGATGATATTGGCTCCGGCTTTGATGAACCAGTCAACCTTATTAGCCGGATTCTCGATCATCAGATGGCAGTCCACGAGCTTATCGGTATATCTTCTGATGGTTTCAACGTCCATGACACCCATGGTAAAGTTTGGTACAAATGTACCGTCCATGATATCGCAATGGAAGATGTCTGCACCGGCATCATCCAGAGCTCTGACTTCATCTGCCAGATGCCCATAGTTAGCACACATCATTGACGGACATAACAGTCGTTCATTCATAATTATTCCTCCGCAGCTTTTAAATGCTGAGTTTCTTCTATTTCTCTTATCTGATCAATTCTGATCTGGTGTCTGCCGCCTTCATACTTGGCGTTGAGCCATTCATCAACGATCATCTTGGCTGTTTCAATGCCAATTACTCTGGCACCGAAGGCGATGATATTGGTATTGTTGTGCTGCTTTGAAAGCTTGGCAGTATATGGGTCAGAGCACACACAGGCTCTGATGCCGTGAACCTTATTGGCTGACAGAGAGATGCCTACTCCTGTTCCGCAGATCAGGATACCGCCATCAACTTCACCATCAGCCACCATTCTGGCTACCTTATAACCGGAAACAGGATAATTGAATCTTTCACTTGAATCTGTTCCCACATTTATTACTTCATATCCCTTTCCTTCGAGATATTCCCTGATTTCCTTTTTCATTTCCACTGCTACGTGGTCATTCCCAATTGCCAGTTTCATATTTATCAGATCCTTCCCGATAGTCTGCGTCTGCGTATATAAGAGTGACATTCTAAACAGATGTAATGTTCAAGTTTGAATTCTCTTTCATTATAATTGACACCAACTACAGCTTCAACTGAAGTAATTATTCTTTGTTTATATAGTCTTTATGAAATTCATGTTCATGGGAATAACATGAAAAGTCGCTTTATTCAAAGCGGCTTTACCATTAAATATATGCTTTAAGAAATTCAGCCGTGCGGCTGTTTTCCGGATGGGTAAACATAACTTCGGGTGGATTGTCTTCAATTATGACACCTTCGTCCATGAACACGATCCTGTCTGCTACTTCCCTGGCAAATCTCATTTCATGCGTAACCACGATCATTGTCAGTCCTTCCTGGGCCAGTGTTTTCATGACATTGAGTACTTCCTGCACCATCTCCGGGTCAAGAGCGGATGTCGGTTCATCAAACAGCATCAGCTTTGGATTGACACACAGGGCACGAGCAATTGCCACACGCTGTTTCTGCCCGCCGGAAATGTTGCTGACAGAAGCATTTACAAAATCCTGCATTCCGACTTTTTTCAGATAGAACAGGGCTGTTTCCACAGCTTTTTCCCTTGATGCTTTCAATACCTTGCGCTGCGGTAATACACAGTTTTCCAGTACATTCAGATTGGAAAAAAGATTGAACTGCTGAAAGCACATTCCCACCTTCCGGCGGTATTCATTTATGTTCCTGTATTTCATGATGTCCTGTCCGAAAACACTGATCTGCCCGCTGTCAGGTATTTCCAGCAGATTGATGCATCTTAACAGTGTTGATTTCCCGGAACCGCTTCTGCCTATCAGACAGACTTCTTCGCCTTCATCAACATTGAAATCAACGCCTTTCAGCACTTCCAGGTTTCCAAACTTCTTATGGACATTTCTGATTTCAACGACTGACATAATCACTGTTTCCTTCCTGTCTGGTTTCAACGGCCAGGGCAAAGCTTGACGGACTGGTATCACTCTGCGGCAGTGATACGCTGTTGCGGCTGAAGCGCCTTTCAATCATGTTCAATGCGATACTGGCAACAGTTGTCAGAATCAGATAGATCATGGCTTCAATGAAGTAGGTTTCCGTAAACAGGAACGTTGAACCGGCAATTGACTTGGCCTGGAACATCAGTTCCGTTATGGAAATGATCATCAGTACCGAGCTGTCCTTGATGTTAACGATGAATTCATTACCCACAGCCGGGAAGGCATTTCTAAGAGCCTGAGGCAATATGACATGCATCATGGTCTGAAAATTGCTCATGCCTAAGGCACGGGCAGCTTCCGTCTGACCTATGTCTACTGACTGAATGCCTGATCTGATGATTTCAGCCATGTAGGCACCGGTATTGACCGATATGACCACAATGGCCGCCTGCAGATATGTCCAGTGGATGATATCCAGCAGCAGATAGTATATGAACAGAGCCTGAACCATCATCGGCGTCCCACGGAACAGAGCAATATAAACATTCAGAAAACCGTCAATGACTTTCTTGATGACTCTGGCAGCTGATGAAGCTGTAAAGTCCAGCCTCACAGCCCTGATACCGCCGACGATCAATCCTAATATTAACCCGGCAACCGTTCCGATAAGAGAAACCATCAGTGTCGTCCTGACTCCCAGCATCAGGCTGACACCGTAGGTTCTCAGTATTTTCAGAATGTTGCTGATGAAACGGTCCATTATCATTCACCTGCCGGCTGTCTGGCAGTGGCATCCAGCATCAGCTGCTGACGCTGTGTCTCGCTGATGGTATCCAGGGCAGACTGTAAGGCATTAAGCAGTTCGATATTGCCCTTCTTAACGGCAATTGAAACTGAGGCATCCTGCTCGGAACCGCTGAAACCCATATTCCGGGCAAACTGAACGTATGCCAGATCCGGATTGGCACTGACGACACCAACAGCTACCGGCAGTTCTGAAGTAACGGCATCAACGCCGCCGGCTATCAGAGCCTGAATGGAAGCCGGGAAAGTCTCAGCTGCCGGGACATGTACGACACCGGCGATCTGATCGATTATTTCATCATAAATCGTATTCATCTGTCCCTGAACCTTATAACCCCGTAAGGCGGCAATGTTGTCAATGGAAGCCAGTGGACTGTCCTTGCGTACGATAACCACTTCTTCGGAAACATAGTAAGGTGTAGTAAAGTCAACGCTTTCCCTTCTTAATGGGGTATCTGTCATGCCGGCAATTACGGCATCGATCTGATCATGCTGCAGGGCCGGAATCAAGTTATCCCAGTCAAGCTTGACGATCTGAACCTGCATTCCCACCTTTTCAGCCAGCATCGAAGCTATGACAACGTCAAAGCCATCAGCATAGTCAACGGATGTGATAGGTACGGTCGTATCGGAAGCAGTTGTTGTGGTCCAGTTAAACGGAGCGTAGTTACATTCCATGCCGACGCGAAGTACTGCCGGTCCTTCAGGAGCGTTGTCCTGAGGTGTGCTGCAGCCGGCAAGCAGTAAAGCGATTAGTGTGATGATAAACAGTTTCTTGAAATTCATATGATCCTCCTTATTTCAAAAATAAAACCGTACATGCCATCACGTACGGTCATTTCTGAGAATAATGATCATTCGCAATAGCGCCTCTTCTTATCCAGAAGGAGTGATATGAATCTTATCCATATCCCCACGCAATGATCCTGCCGGTCCATTACGTTCGGCGACGGTTACCTTTCAGCAGTTTCTCAGCCCGCCGGCTCCGCTGCTTACTCATCTGCGTCGCTACCTCTATGTGGTTTTATTGTCTGTATTATGCATTAGATGTACATATGTGTCAACCTATTTGCCTCATTGAAAGACAGCCTCATGTGATATAGTATTAAATATGGATGGTTTTGGAGGTATCTTAATGAAAAAAAGAATCATCATTACAGCATTAATGATCATAACTCTTCTGGTTACCGGATGCGGCAAGGTTAGTTTTGAACTTACCCGTATAGGTGATAACACTACAATAAAAGCCACCGCTGCCGACGGCAAGACTGCCGATACGGAATATTTCACCGTCGGCAAAGATGAGCAGGTTACCATAGACGCTTCACTGGAAAAAGGCGCCCTGTCCCTTGAATTCATCAGCGTAGATGTATTTATTCAAAGTGACAACAGTCCGGATGACATCATCGAAACCGGAACTGTCAAAACACTTAAGATTTCCGGGAACGACAAGGAAACCCTGGACTTTGACAAAGGTAATTATATCATCCGCATTACCGCTGTCGGTGACACTGTGGGAACCGTTAAGGTAACCGTCGGAAAATAGCTTATGACAGAAAAGAGACCTCACGGTCTCTTTTTTCTATCTGATAAATCCTTTAAGATAGCTGTCAAAATCAAGGTCAATAAATTTCTGCAGTTCTTGTCTGGCAACTGGATCAAGCAGTGACAGTCTTCCTTTTCCGAGAACATAAGGATCTATATATCTTTTCTTAGCCCAGATCTGTATCCAGCAGGCTCCATTATAATGGGTATTTCTTTCAACACGGTTGAGACGGGTAAACCAGTACCAGTCCTGCGAATCCTTAATTCGTTCAATTATGTATTCCTCATCTCTGTATAGGTCTTCATAATCAATGACCTTATTCATGATGGCTTTTCTCAGAATTCGAGCCAGCACTTCCATGGCATAGCGGTCTTCATCACAGACATACAGTCTGCTGTTTTTCAGACAGCCCAGCACAAATTCCCTGGCAATTGCCGCATCGCGGAACATCAGTTCCTCTTCCCCATATTCATTTATGCCCACGGTAAGATCATCATACATTCTTTTCACATCATCCATGCTGTAACTCTGATAGCGGACCAGATTGCATAAGGTATACTCCAGTCTGTCAGCTGACAGCTTAGGAGGATCGTTATCTGCGATCGGATATCTGTGATAATCACAGACATCTTCAACCGTCAGATCCAATGATTTTAACAGTTTCTGTATCTCAGCTGAATTTTCTATGATCTCCTTAGTACCGGCTTCCGTAGATTCCTGAGTGAGATGATCGTTATTCATGAAGTCTACCACGTGGGCGAAAGCCGGAGATGATATGTCGTGAAACAGACCGGCCAGGGCCTGTTTTTCACTGCCAGTGAAATGCCATACGATCAATGCCACGCCAATGGAATGTTCATATCTTTTATATGACGTTACATTCTGCCATAAGGAAAGAGCAGTGTATTCACACCCGCAGTCCATTCCTACTTTCCTTATTCTCTGCATTTCCGGACTTTTAACAGCCTTCTGTATGAATGCAGGTATCTCACCGTGATATATCTTCAGCATTTTTACCTGATGTACTTGACCCTTCCGAAATATTTCCGATAAATCGCATCATTGTCATAACCGTCAACGTTCTGTGACTGGTAAACATATGGCTTAAAGCCTTTTGCCGTAACCATCTTCAGAGCTTCCGTAGTGATCGTGTCGATCAGATAGAAACCGGTAATGTTGCTGACAGCCCCGGCAACGATACCGCCGATGTTCAGGCAGCCATCACCTGCCGGTGAGCGGTTATCCAGAACCAGATCACACAGCTCATATAGCTTCTTTCCGCTGCTGTGTCGGCTGGTTATCTTTTGTGACTGTTCCAGGGAAGTAATGGCGATGGTATAAATGCCTTCCTTCTGACAGCGCATGGCCATTTCCACAGGCATGGCATTGCGCCCGGAATTGGAAATGATCACCATTATATCTCCCGGTTCAATTACATGGCTGTCATAGATGATGTCACTGATGCCGTTGATTCTCTCAATGCGGCTGCCCCTGTCAACTCCCTGATTGCACAGAACATCCGGATCCATCATGGCATCAAGATTGCCTAAACCGCCGGCACGGGCAAAAGCTTCCATGCCCACCATATGTGAATGACCCGTACCGAAGGTATGGATTATCTTGTCATTCAGCATGGTTTCCGCAAACTTCTCCGCAGCAATTTTAATATTATCCTTATTGACTTCATAAACTTCCTGCAGGATCTCTGTCATCCTGTTGATGTATTCAAATTCAGTTTTCATATGTCGTTCTCCTGTTAACGCACCTGATAACGCCCGCAGCATTTCTTAAACTTCAGTCCGCTGCCGCAGATACACGATCCGTTGCGGTCAGCCTTATTTCGCAAAGCCAGTTCTCTGGCCTTTAATTCCTTCATGATGTACTGACGGTCCCTGCCATTCAGTTCGACCAGACCTTTTATGGTTCTTTCCGACAGTCTGAACAGCTTAAGCAGCCCTTCACACAGATAATACTGCCCGTCTTCGCCAAAGCGGTCCTTAGGACAGCCTCCATGACACAGTCTCAGATAACGGCAGTTCAGGCACTTTTCAGTCAGACCTTCATTCTTATTCCGTCCGAACTTCTGCTGCGCAGGCTTATCCAGCATGCTGGCAAAACTCTCATCAACTGTTCCGATGCAGTAATTATTCCTGACAAAATGGTCGCAGGCATACACCTTGCCATCCGCTTCCACGACCGGTACATTGCCGCAGGTTTCCTGCAGCCAGCACAATGAGGCATTTCCTCCGGCATACATGTTAACCAGTTCAATGAAAAGCTGGACATTTACCTTACCCAGGTCATTAAAGATCCACTGATTGAAGATATTGCACAGGAAGTCACCGTATTCCTCGTCAGTTACCGATTCATCTCTGACCGTTCCGTCAGGATCACGGTTGACCACCGGTATGAACTGCATCCAGCCGGTACGCAGATTTTTCAGATTCTCATATACTTCCAGCGGTTTTCTGACTGTTTCACTGTTGACCGTACATAACAGGTCAGGGTTGATGCCGTATTTCTGCAGTCTGGCAATGTTTTCCCTGATACGATCATATGTTTCATTGCCGGCGACGTCATGACGGTTACTGTCATGAGCCCGTTTCGTACCGTCCAGAGAGATACCGACATCAAAGTGATTTTTCTTTAGAAACTGACACCATTCATCCGTCAGACCCAGTCCGTTGGTCTGCAGATTATTCCAGCACTGCCAGCCTTCCGGCAGATATTTCTTTTGTATTTCCACGATCTTACGGTAGAAATCCAGCCCTCTGATAGTCGGCTCTCCCCCATGCCAGACGAAAGACACCGTATTGTTCCGGCTTGATTCAATACAGTTTCTGATCATCTTTTCCGCTGTTTCCAGCGACATGACGGCATCATGGGAAATGTTCAGCGGCAGATAGTAACAGTATGTGCAGCGCATATTGCACCTGGATCCTACCGGCTTGACCATTACCGCAAAATCTTTCTTTTCCATAATTATATTATAAACCGGCTTTTACAGCCGGTCATTTCATTTCAGATATCTGTCGAAGAATTCCAGAGTCTTGTTCCAGGAATCCATCGCCTGTTCCTGACGGTACATTCCCTTATCATAATACCAGATACCGTGCGTTGCTCCGTCATACCTGTGGAATTCATAATTCTTACCGTATTTCTTCAGCAACTCTTCAGTCCGGTTGACTTCATTGACATCCGGACGTCTGTCATCATTACCGAAGATGCCCAGTAAAGGACAGCTCAGATTCTGAGTCAGGGTGTGAGGTGAAACTGGTCTGGCCGGTGACAGTTCTTCATCAGCCATAATGACACCGCCGCCCCAGCAGTCAACTGCGGCATCAATGCCGTCAAGTGTGCAGGCTGCCAGGAAAGTATGTCTGCCGCCAGAGCACATACCGATGACACCGACCTTGTTGTTGGAGTCATGCTGCTGTCTGAGGTAGTCGATTGAAGCAGCCGTATCTCCCATGACGCTTTCATCAGGTGCCAGTCCGCTCTCCATCCGTCTTCTGGCCACCTCAGAAGGTGTTCCGGTTCCATAACGGGCATAGATGTCAGGACATACGACGCTGAATCCGTGTTCCGTAAATCTTCTGGCGGTTTCACGGCACCATTCATCCCAGCCCGGCATGTGAGGTATCAGTACGATGCCCGGATGAGGACCGGGTGTCAGAGGATGGGAATAATAAATCGTGATCTCATCCTTATTAAAGCCTCTGATCTTCCTGGTTTCAGCCATCATACCGCTATAGTCGCCTGTATTAAAACTGTTCCACATATTATATTTCCTCCATTGTTATTTTCATTATAATTGAAAAACATGAAAAAGTCGTTAAACATAACCTGCAAAATACTTCAGTCATCTGCAGCGAAACTGCCTGCATAATATGATAAAATCCTGTTAATTGCATAAATTAAGGCGGTAATGGAACATGAACCTTCACAGGGAAAGATTAAAATACATAACAGCGGTCGTTTTATACGGTACCATCGGTCTGTTTTTACGCCGCGTTGATCTGCCAAGCGAACTGGTAGCCATGTGCCGCGGTTCCATCGGCTCACTGTTCATCTTCGGCTATCTGAAACTGACCGGCCGAAATCCTGATCTTCCGGCGATAAAAAAGAACCTGAAATGGCTGGTATTATCCGGCATCTGCCTGGGTCTGAACTGGATCTTCCTGTTCGCCGCCTACATTAAGACAACCGTAGCCATTGCCAGTCTGTGCAACTACCTGGCTCCGATAATCGTCGTGTTAATTTCACCTCTGGTTCTTCATGAAAAGCTGGAGGTCAGAAAACTGCCATGCGTAGCAGCCGCCTTCATCGGCATCATTCTGGTATCGGGAATTACCGGAGGTTCGCTTGGCGATCCGGCCGGCATCATCTTAGGCCTGCTGGCAGCCCTGGGATTCGTGGGCATTGTCCTGTGTAACCGCAAGCTGGAAAACATCTCCGCCTATGACCGTTCCATCGTTCAGCTGCTGGTGTCAGCAGTCACGATCCTTCCTTACTTCCTGATTCATAACAGAGGCATTACTCTGACATTCAACACCGAATCAATACTGATCATTCTGCTGCTGGCAATAGTACATACCGGCGTAGCTTACTGTCTGTATTTCTCCGGCATGGCTACCTTACCCGTTCAGACGGTCGCCGTACTGGGATATCTGGAACCGGTTGTATCAGTCCTGACTTCCGTATTCATACTTAATGAACCGCTGTCACTGTATGGCTGGATCGGAGCCCTGATGGTCATAGCTGCTGCCGCCGTCAGTGAAATATCGTTCTCATCAGAAACAAAATAAAAAGCCTTATCACTAAGGCTTTTCTTCTGTAATATGGTGCACTGGATGGGACTTGAACCCACACGACTGCTGTCATACGCCCCTCAAACGTACGCGTCTGCCTATTCCGCCACCAGTGCGTACCTATATATTACACCTTATTTTGAAAAAATGGTATAACCAATCTCAATCAAATACAATCCGCAGGCCGGAACATTGTAATTGCAGGCTGTTTTATCCTCTTTTTCCAGAATGCTTCTGAGTTCATCAGCAGTTACCTTGCCCTTGCCGGCTTCAATAAGTGCTCCTGTCATCATTCTGATCATATATCTGAGGAAACCGTCACCGTAATAATCTACAGTGATCAGGGAGCCTCTCTTTTTAACATCTATCTTATAGATGGTTCTGACCTGATCTTCGATTTCATCTTTTCTGGTGGCATTGAAACTTGTAAAGTCATGAGTGCCGGTAAATACCTGAGCAGCTTCCTGCATCTTCTCGACATCGAGTTCGCTGGCCAGCTGATAGGCATAGTTTCTCTGCATAGGGTTGAATCTTCCCGTGTTGATAATGTATGAATAATGTTTCCACTTGGCATCAAAACGGCTGTGGAATTCACTGTTTACTTCTCTGCAGCTTACTACTCTGATATCCTCAGGCAGCTGGCTGTTAATTGACTTGCAAATGTCATTGAATTTCTTGTCACAGTCAAAATGAAAAACCTGTCCAAAGGCATGAACGCCCTTGTCAGTTCTGCCGGCACCTGTAATTTTAATTTCCTGCCGGCACAGTCTGCTTAATGCAGCTTCTATCTTTGCCTGAACGGAATTCTTATCCGGCTGTTTCTGCCAGCCCTGATAGTTTGTTCCGTCATAGCTTACTATTGCTTTATATCTCATATTTCTAACTTCCTTTTACTATAGCCAGGTAGATCATACCAGCCAGAATAAGATTGGCAGCTATTATAACCACATAGTCACCCCAGCCGAACTTCAGCTGTTTGTATCTTACTCTCTTGGCTCCTACCACATAGCCTCTGGCTTCCATGGCATCTGCCAAATCGTCAGCTCGCTGGAAACAGGAAACAAACATCGGAACGATCAGTGACAGGATGGCGGAAATCTTTTCCTTCAGAGAACCGTTCTCAAAATCCACACCTCTGGAAGCCTGTGCTTTCAGAATGCGGTCTGCTTCCTCAATAAGCGTAGGAATGAATCTTAATGCCAGGGCGATCATCATGGCGATGTCGTGAGTTGGCACTTTCAGTTTTTCCAGCGGTATTAAAAGATCTTCAATACCCAGAGTCATGTCCATTGGCTTGGTAGTAGCCGTTAACAGCGTTGTTGTCATGATCATCAAAGCCAGTCTGACAACTATGTAAGCTGTCTGCTTCAATGCATCATCATAAATGGTAATCGGACCCAACGTGTAAATCAGATTACCGGTCTTAATAACAAATATGTTGATGATGGTCAGGAAAAACATCATCATGACCATCGGTTTCATGGCCTTTACCACAAAGGATATCTGCAGTTTGGCTAACAGGACGCACCGTACCAGAATAACCGCCATGATACCGTAGCCGATAAAACCGGCCGGTACGAAAATGGCAATCAGAATGGCCAGCATCGCACAGATCTTGCTGCGGGGATCCAGTCTGTGGAAAAAGGAATCCAGAGGAATGTACTGTCCCAGAGTTATGTTTTTCATTTCTTACACCTCCGGGCTACAGCTGATGCCAGCGAATCAATATCCAGCACATCAGAAGCTATTTCCAGGCCGTTTTTCTTCAGCAGTTCCTTGAACCTGATAATAGCCGGCGGATTGATGTTGGCCTTTTCCATGTATTCATAATTCTCAAAAAAGGTTTCAATGTCTGTCTGCATTAACAGCTCACCCTTCTCCATAACAACTACATCGTCACAGTACTGCAGTACATGTTCCATGTTATGGGTAACGATCAGAACCGTTATACCGCTGTTCTTATTGACCTTGCGGAACAGTTCCATCATGCTTTCGGCACCCTGAGGGTCCAATCCGGCCGTTGGTTCATCCAGAACCAGGATCTTCGGTTTCATGGCTAAAATGCCGGCAATTGCTACCCTTCTCTTCTGACCGCCGGACATTTCCAACGGTGACTTTTCAAAGCTCTTTTCCGGAATGCCTACCGTCAGCAGGCTTCTTCTGGCGATTTCAATGGCATCTGCTTCACTGACGCCGAAATTCATCGGTCCGAAGCAGACATCCTTTAAAACCGTCTCTTCAAAAAGCTGATATTCAGCGAACTGGAAAACCAGTCCTACATTATGTCTGAGCTCCTTGACCTGGGTAAACTTCTGCCCGGCCTTTATTTCATGGTCGAGCACAGTCACCTTGCCTGCCGTAGGCAGCAGTAAAGCATTCAGGTGCTGAACCAGCGTGGTCTTGCCGCTGCCGGTTGCCCCGATAATGGCTGTCATCTTGCCCATGGCCAGTTCCAGGTCAATGTTTTTCAGAGCCTTGAAGGCGAAAGGTGTACCGGGTGAATACTCAAAGTCTACTTTTTCAAAACGTATTGGCATACTTCCTCAGCCACCCTTTCCATGTCAAGTTCATCAGATATCCTGATACCCTTTTTCTTCAGAGCATTGCGGACCTTGTAGACGAAAGGAATATCAAGCTGCATGCTTTCCATCAGCTTTTCGTTCCTGAATACTTCCTTCGGTGTTCCCACCAGGGCGATCTGTCCCTTATTTACCACGATGACGTTATCTGACTGAGCCACTTCCTCAATGTCATGAGTAATGGATATTACAGTCAGTCTCTTGTCTTTATGAAGTCCTTTTATCAGAGCATTGATTTCTCTTTTGCCGGTAGGATCCAGCATGCTGGTAGCCTCGTCAAAGACGATGATCTTATGACGCATGGCTAAAACAGCCGCAATCGCCACACGCTGTTTCTGGCCGCCTGAAAGCTTGGTAGGCTCACTGTTGAGGAATTCCGTCATGTTTACTCTGGCAGCGAATTTCTCAATGATGCCATCCATCTCTTCCTGCGGTACACAGTGATTTTCCAGACCGAAGGCAATGTCATCTCTGACCGTTGAACCGATGAACTGGTTGTCGGGATTCTGGAAGACAATTCCGATTTTCCCTCTGATCTCTCGGAGATTCTCCAGAGTCAGATCCAGACCGTCGATCCTTATTTCCCCTTCAGCCCTTTCCAGTAAGCCCAGTAACAGCTTGGCAATGGTGCTTTTACCGGAACCGTTATGGCCGATGAGGGTCGTATAGCTGCCTTCAGGTATGTCAAAAGAAACATGGTCAATCGTTCTGACCCGTGGATCATAACTGAAGCTCAGGTTTCTTACTTCTATGGCGTTCAAATACATACCCCGTTTCTATACGTTTGAATACAGCTGCAGTTCATACAGCTTCTTGTAAATGCCGTCTTTCCGCAGCAGCTGCTGATGCGTGCCGCTTTCTCTGATCTTGCCCTTATGCAGGACAATGATGTTGTCGGCATGCTGAATGGTTGATAATCTGTGAGCTACCATGATGGTGGTTCTGCCTTCCATCATGGTCTTCAGAGCGTCCTGGATCAGCTGTTCAGTTTCAGTATCAATGTTGGCAGTGGCTTCATCCATGACCAGAATGGTCGGATTAATAGCCAGGGTTCTGGCAAATGACAGCAGCTGACGCTGACCGGCTGATAAGGTTGAACCTCTTTCGGTTACCGGCTCATCATATCTCTGCGGCAGATTATCTATGAAATGAGAAGCGTTTACCGCAATGGATGCCTTCTCGATTTCTTCTTCTGTTATGTCGGTATTAAGCAGTCTGATGTTGTCTCTGATGTTTCCTGTAAAGACAAAGACATCCTGCTGTACCTGACCGATGGCGCTTCTGATCTGGCTGGTCGTCAGATCCCTGATATTGACATCATCGATCAGAATTTCACCCTTCTGAATATCATAGTAACGGCCGATCAGGTTCAGAATTGAACTCTTACCGGCACCGGTAGCACCGACAAAGGCTACCTTTTCACCAGGGTTGATCACGAACGAGACATCTCTGAGAACGAAATCCTCACCGTCATAGGCAAACCAGACATTCTTGAACTCGATCTTGCCCTTGACTTCATCCAGAACGACCGGTGTTGATTTCTCAACAATTGTATTCTTCTCATCGAGCAGTGTAAAGATCTTTTCTGCTGAGGCGAAGGCGTTCTGTAAGGTTGAGAACTGCTCAGTCAGAGACTGAATAGGTTCGAAGAATGAACGGATGTAGCTTGTAAAGACATACAGCGTACCTACTGTCAGGGTTCCTTCCAGAACGGAATTGGCACCTCTGTACAGCACGATGGCCAGAGCCAGGTTACCGGTAAAGTTCATTATCGGTCTGAAGATGGAATAAACCATCAGTTCCTTTCTTCTGGACTTGTATAAATCGTCAGTTGCGTCCGCAAACTGATTGTACTTGGCTTCTTCACGGGCGAAGACCTGAATTAGCTTCATTCCTGAAATGTGTTCGCTTAAGAACGTATTCAGAGCTGAAACCTTGGTTCTGATCTTACGGTAGATGCTGCGTGACAGTTTGGTAAACCGGTAAGTGGTGACAACCACGAACGGCAGCAGAACGAATCCTATCAAAGCCATTTTGGCGTTAAGGGCAAACATGACAACGGCATAGCCGATGATCATGACAACGTTTCTGATCAGAGAAACGATGACATTGGCATACATGTTGTTAAGTGCTTCAACGTCGTTGGTTACACGGGTAACGATCTGTCCGACCGGATGAGTATCAAAGAATCTTAACGGCAGCGTGTGAACATGATGGAACACCTCGTTACGGATATTGTAGATGATATCCTGTCCGGCACCCTGCAGGATCAGGGTCTGTGAAATGCTGCAGAAAGCCATGACGATCATGATGACCACATAAGTGATAGCCAGATTGCGTACGCCCCTGTAGTCCATGCTTCTTAATGTTGCCAGATCTTCCTTATCCAGCAGAACAGCCTTATACTGCTGGCTGGCACCCTGAACGGTTATGGAATCAGCAGTCTTGCTGACAACCGGTAAGGCATCAGAAGCCAGTTTCTGAGTTTCGGCTGACTGTTCCTTAGTCAGATCGGTAATGAAATAATACTGATCTTCGTAATAGAACATCTGGGCATAAGCCTTCTGTGCATCCTTCTCAAAGTCAAACTTCTTAGTCAGATACTGACCGTTGTAACAGGTCTGAGCCACGGAATCTTCCGTAACACCATATGGAGCGGCATAACCGCCGATATAGGTGTCAATTGTTCTGGAAATCAGGATCGGCTCGTAAAGGCTGATTGCTGATACGATAAGTACCAGAATCAGTGCCACCAAAAACTTCTTAACATACGGTCTCATGTATTCAAACAGTCGGGAATACAGTTTACCGGTGTAATGAGTTATGACCTGTTCTTTTTCAATTCCAGCCATAATTACACCTCCCCTTCCATAGCCAGCTGCTTTTCCAGCTGCTGCTTGCGAACCATACGGGCAAAATCGCCGTCAAGGGCAACGAGCTCGTCATAAGTACCGTATTCAATTGCCTTGCCGTCATCAAGAACCAGAATGTGATCGGCATTCTGAACAGTTGAGACTCTGTGGGCAATCATAATGGTAGTCTTACCGTTTCTTAATTTCTTAAGATTGGAAAGAATGTGTTCTTCAGTATCGGTATCGACTGCACTTAAGGAGTCGTCCATGATCAGGATCGGGCTTTCCTTAAGCAGGGCTCTGGCAATGGAAGCTCTCTGCTTCTGACCGCCAGAAAGCGTAACGCCTCTTTCACCTACTACTGTTTCATACTTCAGAGGAAAATCCTCAATGTTGTCATGGACATCGGCCATCTTGCACATTTCAATGATCTCGTCCATGGTAGCTTCCTGCTTGCCGAAGGAAATGTTCTGCTTCAAAGTTTCTGAAAACATGAAGTTATCCTGCGGAACGTAGGCAATGTTTTCTCTCAATACCTTCAGAGGGATCTGCTTTATGGCATGACCGTCAAGTCTGATCTCGCCGTCTGTTACGTCAAACAGTCTGGTTATCAGATTGACAACTGTGGTCTTACCGGCACCGGTACGGCCCATTATCGCAAAGGTTTCACCTTTTCTGATCTTAAAGTCTATGTCATGCAGAGCTTCAGGCAGATCATTTTCATATCTGAATGAAACATGATCAAATTCAATCTCTCCTGTTAACTCAGTAACATCATCAGGATTTTCACTGTCGGTAATCTCCGGAATTTCATCAAATACCTTATTGATACGCTTCATGCCTGCATAACCAAGTGTAAACATGTTAATGCAGTCACCGAAGGCCAGCATTGGCCATACGAGCGTTCCTACATAACTGGCGAAAGTTACGAACTTACCCAGAGTAATCACATTTATCAAAGTATAGTAACCGCCAACCAGTATGGCAATTACATAAGCTACGCTGATGAACACTTCAAGTACCGGCCAGGCATAAGCTCTTAATCTGACAACTGTCATGTTAATGTCTCTGTTTCGGCCATTGGCTACCTTGAAATGATCAAGCTGCTTTTCTTCCTGTACGAAAGCCTTAATGACTCTTTCTGCCGAGATGCTTTCCTGAACCTCATCACTCAGCTTGGCAAAAGATTCCTGCTTGGCTTCATACTTCTTATCAAACTGCTTGAAGATGAAGAAGCCATAGAAACCGATACAGATCATCGGAACCATGACATAGAGTGTCAGCCTGACATTGACGTAAACCATCATGCGGTACAGGCACATCAGAGTCATGACGAGCGCGTCGGCTGCTGATATGACTGACCATCCTATTGCTTCTCTGATGGCTTCCAGGTCATTGGTAAAGTATGCCATCAGGTCACCGGTCTTATTCAGGTTGAAGTAGCGCTGTGACAGTGTCTCCAGTTTCCGGAAGATGTCGTTCTGCAAGGCACGCTCTATCTTACGGGAACTGCCGATAATAAACTGTCTGTAGGCGAAACGGCCGCAGGCCAGCAGGAAAGAAACCAGGATTAGTTTCCATACTGTACTGGCAATTGCGGCGCTGTCAATAGTGTGAGCAGTAAGTCCGTCTGTGATCTCACCTGTAAACTGAGGAATGAAAAGGTTCAGATAGTCAACCCCAAGGTTGATTCCAATACCAATCAGGTAAGCCAGAGCATGCTTTTTAATATACTGCAGCACTTTATTGCCGCTGTTCTTATCCATGGTAATGTTCCCCCTTTCAAAACAATAAGGATATTACTGAAGATAATATCCCTATTACTATATTATATATTTTTAAGAAAAATGCAATCGTTTAGCGCTTTATGGAATACTTATCAAGATAATATCTGTATAAAGCCTTGAATGCTTCGGATTCATGCTTGACATCATTGAGATACTGATGGCTGAAGTATTCATCATCAGATACCTCGATTACACATACTGCGATGTTGGAACAGTGGTCTGATACTCTTTCGCAGTTGTTGATCAAATCTGAAAGCATGAAGCCGAGTTCGATCGTGCATTCACCCTTGACCAGTCTGTCAATATGATCATCCATCATGTCGCCTGTCAGAGCATCAATGGCTTCTTCCAGAGGTTCTACCTGAGCAGCGCTGGCCAGATCATTTTCATTGAATGATTCGATTGCGAAACCCAGGATCTCCTTTATCGCATCAGAAAGTATCTTTATCTCACTGGTAGCCATATCAGAGAATCTGCTTCCCCGTTCATTATATTTCTTAGCCAGCTGGGCAATGTTGAGTGCATGGTCGCCTATTCTTTCAAAGTCGGTAATGACATGCAGCATTTTTGATACGTTGTCGCTTGCTTCATCAGATAAGGCAATGCGTGACAGCTTGACCAGATAGGTATCCAGCTGGTCTTCATACCAGTCCAGAACATCCTCATTCTTGAGGATCTCCTCATATACCTTTTCATCATAATTGGTAAACAGATCGATAGCCTTGACCAGTTCTTCCTGAGCCATCATGCCCATGACCATGGTATTGCCCATGCACTCGTTGACAGCGATGGTAGGCTGATTGAGCAGTCTGTCGTCGATGAGGATCTTAGGCAGATCGCTCGGATCGTCCTTGACGATGTTCTTGACGATGTTAATGAGCAGAGGTTCAACCAGGAAGGAAACAACCGTAACAAACACGTTGAACAGCGTATGGGTCAGGGCGACACCGACGTGGTTGGTAGTACCCTGCAGGAAAGGCATTTTGCCGATTACCAGCAATACTGCCAGAACCAGAATGGCGCCTGTGCAGTTGACCATTACCTGCAGAACGCTGACGCGCTTGGCGTTCTTGGCAACGCCGATGGAGCTGATCAGACCGGTAACGCAGGTACCGATATTGGCACCGAGTACCAGCGGTACAGCCATGCCCAGGGTGATCTGTCCTGAAGAAGCAAAGGCTTCAACGATACCAATGGTGGCATCGGAAGACTGAATGACAGCCGTAACGATTATGGAAATCAGTACTGCCAGGATCGGATTGGTAAACATCAGCAGGATGTTGGCAAACCAAGGCTCATTGGCCATCAGCTTGACGGAATCAGACATGAAAGTCATGCCGTACATCAGGATCGCAAAGCCCAGGAAAATGGTTCCCAGATCCTTCTGCTTTTCCTTCTTGGCAACCATTCTCATGATGACGCCAATCAGGGCCAGGATCGGAGTAAAGAACTTAGGGCTGAGCACTGACATGATTGAGAAGCCGGCACTGTCAATGCCTGTAAGAGTCAGGATCCAGCCGGTAATGGTAGTACCGACGTTGGTTCCCAGAATGATAGGCAGGGTATCCTTAAACGCGATGATGTTGGAGTTTACCAGACCTACCAGCATGACGATAACACCGGAAGAAGACTGAATCGCGCATGTTATCAGCATACCCAGAAGGAAGCTCAGCCATTTGTTGCTGGTAACCTTCTTCATTGTAAGTTCGAGCGAGCCGCCGGCCATCTTCTCCAGTGAAGATGACATGACGCTCATGCCATACAGGAAGAA
The DNA here is from genome assembly GCA_017516045.1 of Erysipelotrichaceae bacterium. GTDB lineage: Bacteria > Bacillota_I > Bacilli_A > Erysipelotrichales > Erysipelotrichaceae > RUG521. The sequence continues at coordinate 17,254 of JAFWDT010000016.1, read as the reverse complement.
CGCCAGTCCGGCTATTACCTGCAATACTGAATAAATATTCATAAGATTCTCCTTTTCGGTGTTTTATACCAGTTTTAATACATTTATCAGCAGTATCCATGCCAGTCCGTAATATGATACTACAGCCACCAGGTCATTGATGGTTGTGATGAACGGACCGGAAGCTACCGCCGGGTCAATGTTAAGTTTGTGGAAGATCATCGGAACAGTTGTTCCAACCAGCGATGAAATAAGCATCGCTGCCAGTAAGGCCATTCCCACGCAGAATGATACTGCAAAAGAGAAAGCCCATGGGTAATTCTTGAAGAAATGCACATAGAGACCGATGAACAGGAATGACATGGCCCCTAACAGTAGGCCGTTAGCCAGACCGACTCTGGCTTCCTTCAGGATCAGTCCCCATTTCTGTCTGGCCGTTACGTCTTCATCCATCAGTACTCTGATGGTAACAGCCAGTGACTGCGTACCGACGTTACCGGCCATGTCCAGTACCAGTGACTGGAAGCAGACTATGATCGCTATCTGAGCTACAACACTCTCGAAGATACCGACTACTGATGATACCAGCATGCCTAATACCAGCAGGGCTGCCAGCCAAGGCAGTCTCTTCCTCATGCTGTCGAACAGAGTTTCATTCAGATCTTCTTCAGCAGTAAGACCAGCCAGTCTGGCGTAGTCTTCAGACAGTTCTTCATCAACCGTTTCAATGATATCCTGTGCTGTCAGGATACCCAGCAGTCTGTTTTCATCGTTAACGACCGGGATTGACTGTTCGGCATATTCCTTGATGTCAGTCAGGACATCAGCCACCTTTTCATGGTCATGCAGAACCGGATATTCCGTAATGATCAGGTTTTCCAGAACGGCATTGGCTCTGGCCTTGATCAGTTCCTTCAGATCTATTTCGCCATAGAATTTTCCATCATCATCGACAACGTATAACGGATCGATGTTGTCATTGTCTTCAGACTGCTTTACCAGTTCCTTCATGGCTTCCTTAATGGACAGGCCGCGGTTGATAACCACATAGTTGGTGGTCATCTTGCTGCCGACCTCATCATCCTCATAGGAACGGATCATGCGGATATCACGGCTGGTCTTCTTGTTCAGCAATGATACCAGCTTGTCAGCATAGTCGTCATCAATCTGTTCCAGTACGTCAACGGCGTCGTCAGCGTCCATCTCTTCGATCAGCTTGGCGGCGTCCTTGATGTTGATTTCTGACAGATATTCGTCAACATCATCCAGATACGAGAAGACATCAGCTGTTCTCTCCATGCCGATTATCTGATAGAGAGCCAGCCTTTCTTCCTTGGTAAGGCCTTCCAGGGCATAGGAAATGTCATTGTCATGGTAGTCTTCCAGGGCAACGCGCAGTTTTCGCGGCTGCTTTACAGTTTTAACAAGCTCAATGATCTGCTTGACATTTTCGTCCTGCAAGTAATCCATATTCTGCATATCCAATTCCCCCTCCGGCGAAAAAAAGACAAATAAGCATAAGCTTACACATAAATTATATATTTTCACTATTTTAAAAAAAAGCATTTGAATCCCTATTTTGAGAAAATCGGAAGCGAATGAATGCCAGAATACTGATTTTCTGCTGCAGAGTATTTATAATTATAGTTAACAATACTTCACCTCAGGGAGGGCAGACATCCATGAAACACATACCCGTTCTGAAAACTGCATTTTTCTATTTTTCAGCTTTCATTCTGCTGTCACTAACAGTACTGCTGCACCGTAAAAAGCAGTTCTCTTAACAGACAAAAAAACCGCGCAGGCGGTTTTTTAATTACTGATAAACGGAAAATTACTTGATGACAGGTTCTCCGCGCTTGACTTCCTTAGGTTCAACAAAGGAAATTTCCTTGCCGTTGGCATTGGTAATGATCAGCATGGTGCTCATGTCATAATTGGCAGAAAGCTTCTTCAGATCTACCTGTACGATCGGTTCACCGGCTTTTACAGTATCGCCCTGCTTCTTGCCCAGCAGCTTGAAGCCGTCACCATTGGCATTGACAGTATCAATTCCGCAGTGAACCAGGATTTCAACACCGTTGTTGGCAGTAATACCGAAAGCATGTCCCGTAGGGAACAGCACGGTCAGAGTTCCGTTGGCAGGTGCACATAACACAGTCTTATCTCCGGTAAAACTGAAAGCCACGCCGTCACCCATCATCTTCTGTGAGAATACAGGGTCTGCAACTTCAACAATATCAAATACCTTACCGTCAGCTAATGCAACGACAGCTTCGTCATCAACTGTAACCGGTTCCAGAGCAACATCTTCTTTTACTTCTTTTTTCTTCAGAAAATCAAATAATCCCATCTTTTACCTCCTGTAATACCAGACATAATTATTCTTATTGGCTTTTTAAGATAATTATAAATGATAACTGCCACAAAACGCAATTTAATAGTTGTGCAGAAAAGAAAAAAGCCTGAGGCTTTTTCTTTTTTATCCGTTGATGTATCTGGCAGCACTGTTGGCAGCTATGGCACCGTCATTAGTTGCCGTTACTACCTGTCTGAGATCCTTGGCTACCACGTCACCGGCACCGTAGAGTCCTTTGACGCAGGTTTCCATGCTGTCATCAACGACCATGTAACCGGCCTTGTTCAGAACACCCAGATCCTGCAGGAAGCCTGTGGAAGGATCAGCCCCGATATATGGGAAAATGCCTTCGCAAGGGATTTCGGTCTTTTCACCGGTCTCAACATTCATGATGACCATGCCCTTTACCCTGTTATCTTCAATGATCAGGCTGTCAGGAAGTGACTTGACGATGATGCTGATCTTAGGATTGTTTCTGACCTTTTCAACGACCTTAGGTTCAGCTCTGAAAACATCTCTTCTGATGACGATGCTGACCTTGTTTACCAGCTGGGTAAGATACAGTGACTCTTCCAGAGCGCTGTTGCCACCGCCGATGACTACGACATCCTTGTTTTTGTAGAAAGCACCGTCGCAGACAGCGCAATAGGAAATTCCTCTGCCGGTAAACTCATTGGCATGTGGAAGATCCAGCAGTCTTTCCCTGGTTCCGCTGGCGACGATCACTGTCTTGGTTGTGATGATGTTGCCTGATGATGTCTTAACTTCAAAGTAGCCTTCATGAGGAACGATGGCATCAATGCCTTCATATTCCATTTCGGCACCAAAGCTGGTACTGTGTTCCATCATCTGCATGGCCAGATCAACACCTGCGATCTTAACGATACCCGGATAGTTTTCTATCTCATAGGTCTTGGTCAGCTTTCCACCAGGTGTGTCAGCTTCAAAAATAACGGTCTTCAGATTGGCGCGGGAAGCATAGATGGCTGCCGTTAATCCAGCCGGGCCGCTTCCGACAATAACTACATCATATTGTATGTCCACGGATGATCCTCCTTTAAGATTTCCTTTATTTCAAGCATGTCATCGATCAGCTTGTTAGGCTTGGCATCGATGAGCTCTTTTCTCTTCAGTTCGTTTGAGCACAGCGCTATCGTATAGACACCGGCATTGCGTCCGCAGACGACATCCGATCCGCTGTCACCGACATAAATGCAGTTGGAATTGCTGTAACCCAGCTTCTCATAGCACTTTACGATCGTTTCCTTATGAGGCTTATGGTTTTCAACGTTATCAATGCCGATGATCAGATCGAAATACTTATCCAGTCCGCAGACCTGCAGACCGAGTTTGACCGTTTCAGCCTTCTTGCTGGAACCGATGGCCATTCTGTAGCCCTCCTGCTTCAAATATTCCAGCAGTTCAGGTACGTTTTTTATCGGTCTGACCGCACCCTGGAAATGCATCTGTCTGTTTATTTCCCTGTATTCAGCGACCAGCCGTTCCGTATCCTGACCCGGAGCATACTTTTCAAATGATTCCTGAAGAGTAGGTCCTAAGAAACTGGCGTAGTCTTCATCAGTAAGGACAATGCCCGGAACATGAGCCTTCAGAACCTGATCAAAAGATCTGGTAATGGCATCCTCGGTATCAAGGATCGTTCCGTCATTATCGAATACCAGTAAAGGTTTCTTCGGTCTGATCCACTTGTAGAACAGTCCGAGCAAGCCGCATAATCCAATGGCGGCACTGATTACGGAAATGACCTGAGCCATCTTGAAAGGTCCTATCATAAGCGAATCGGTACGGAATGATTCGATCCAGAATCTTACTGCCCCATACCATAACATGTATCCGAACATGCCGTCTCCTCTTCTGGCACCCTTGCGCATCTGGTACAGACGTATCAGAATCAGCCCCAGAATACACAGACAGCTTTCGTAAAAGAACATCGGCATGCGGTACCGTCCGTCAATGAACATGTCCTTCTTGATGAAACTCAATATGCCATCGTAATAGCTTTCCGGAACTTCCGGGCCGTAACATTCAAAGTTGGCGAAGTTTCCCCAGCGTCCAATGGCCTGTCCGATGAGAACATTAGGCAGTACGGTGTCGATCAGATGTACGAATGAGTAGTTATGTACTCTGGCATACAGCCAGACAAATCCCAGACCGGCCAGCACACCGCCATGAATGGCCAGGCCGCCCTGCCAGATCTTGAAGATGCTGATTGGATCAGCCAGATATGCCTGCAGATCGGAGAACAGCACGTACCACAGACGGGCACCTACAACACCGAAACCCAGGGCTCCGATGAAGATGTCATCTGATACATCACTGCTGTAGCCCTGCTTTCTCAGACGCAGATCACTGAGATAATAAGCGATCAGGGCTCCGGTAAGTATCAGGAACGCATACCAGCGTATTTCAAAATTACCTATTTTCAGAAAAACCTGATGAGTTGGAAAAAACTGCATTATTACTTCTCCTCTTCATTTTTTCTGATCAGAGCGATAACCTTCCTGTCAAAGGCTTCGGAAGAATTGATACCTTTCTGACGCAGAATTATATTTGTAACAGTTGCCTCAATTATGGCAGCGATCGAACGGCCTTCTCTGACCGGAATGACCATCTTAGGCAGCTCAATGCCGAATAAGGTTTCCGTCTCGCTGTTATTGAGACCAAGTCTGTCAAAGTCATTGTCCTGAGTCCATCTCTTCAGTTCCACAATGCATTCAATTGAGGATCTGTCAGTGGCAGCCATGACGCCGAACATGTCAACGACATTGATGACATCAACTCCTCTTAATTCCAGCATGTTTTTTAACAGTTCCGGTGCTTCACCGAATATTCTGTTATGAGCTCTGAAGACATCTACTCTGTCATCAGCCACCAGAATGTGGCCTTTCTTAACCAGTTCCAGGGCGATTTCACTTTTACCTATGCCGCTTTCACCGGTAATGAGCACGCCGCGGCCGTATACCTGCATCAGAACACCGTGGATGGATTCAACATCCGCAAACAGGTCTTCCAGATAGTTAAGCAGTTCTACGATCAGGCTGTTTGTATGAGCATAAGAGGTGAAGATCGGAAAATTCTTTTCTCTGGCAATGTCCAGCAGTATCTGCGGACATACCTGGTCCTTGGAAATCAGGATCATCGGGATCTCATCTCTGGTCAGAAAATCAAAGGCCTTTTTCTGCAGCTCAGCACTCATGTGCGCTTCAATGTAGCGCAGCTCCTTGGTACCCAGAACAACAATGCGTCCCGGGGAGTATTCAAAATGTCCGGTCAGTTCCAGACCCGGTCTGATGACGTCAGCTTCCGGTATGTACCTGTCAAGGGAACTGTCATCACCGGAGATCTGACGGTATCCGAAATAGTTATAGACATCTCTTACATATGTTTTTCTTCTCATTTCCGTTCCTCCAGAAGTCTCTTCAGATACTGTCCGGTATAGCTTTCCCTGACCCTGGCAACCTGCTCAACGGTTCCCTTGGCAACAACCGTGCCGCCGTCGTCTCCGCCTTCAGGTCCAAGGTCAATGATATAGTCAGCGCTCTTGATGACATCGAGATTGTGCTCAATGATCAGTACCGTATCACCGTGTGAGACGATGCGCTGCAGGACAGCCAGCAGTCTTTCGACATCGTAGCTGTGCAGACCGGTAGTCGGTTCATCCAGTATGAACAGGGTCTTGCCTGTTGCTTTTTTCTGCAGTTCACTGGCCAGCTTGACTCGCTGAGCCTCACCGCCGGAAATCGTGGTGGCAGACTGACCCAGTTTCATGTAGCCAAGTCCGACATCGATCAGTGTCTGCAGCTTGTTTCTTACCTTCGGTACTGAAGAGAAGAACTCCAGTGCTTCATCACCGGTCATCTCCAGTACGTCATAAATGCTCTTGCCCTTGAACTTAACCTGCAGGGTTTCCTCGTTATATCTGGTACCGTGACATTCCTCACAAGGCACATAGACATCCGGCAGAAAGCTCATGGATATTCTCTTGACGCCGTCACCCCAGCAGGCTTCACAGCGTCCGCCCGGTACGTTAAAGGAGAATCTGCCCTTGTCGTAACCGCGCATTCTGGCATCCGGTGTCTGGGCAAACAGGCCTCTGATGTCATCGAAGACACCGGTATAGGTAGCCGGATTGCTTCTAGGAGTACGTCCGATAGGATTCTGGTCAATGACCACGATCTTATCAAGTTCCTCAATGCCTTCGATCTTTCTGACCTTGCCCGGCTTGACTTTCTGACGGCCGAGAGTCTTCATGACACTCTTGCCCAGAACTTCATTTACCAGCGTGCTCTTGCCGCTGCCTGATACACCGGTAACCACGGTCAGGGTTCCCAGAGGTATGCTGACATTTATCTTTCTGAGGTTGTTTTCTTCCGCCCCATAGATTTTTATGAACTTGCCGTTGCCTTTTCTTCTTTTATCAGGAATGGCGATCTTTCTCTTTCCGGAAAGATACTGTCCGGTAATGCTCTCCTCACAGTTGACGATTCCGGCTGCCGGACCGTTATAAATGATGTTGCCGCCATGAATGCCGGCCATCTGACCAACGTCAACGATCCAGTCACATTCTTTCATGGTTTCCTCATCATGTTCAACCACGATCAGCGTATTGCCAAGATCTCTCATTTCCTTAAGAGCCCGCAGCAGTTTGGCATTATCCTTCTGATGCAGACCGATGCTCGGTTCATCCAGAACATACAAAACACCGGTCAGCTTGGAACCGATCTGCGTAGCCAGTCTGATACGCTGCGATTCACCGCCGCTTAAGGTACCGGCCATGCGGTCCAGCGTCAGATATTCAAGACCTACATCCTTAAGGAACTTAAGTCTGTTATATATTTCCTTTAAAACCAGTTCACCGATCTTCTGCTGCGTTGGTGTCAGCTGCAGATTTTCAATGAATTCCACGGCCTGTTTGATGGACATCTGCGTCCATTCTATGATGTTCTTGCCTCCGACTTTTACGGAAAGAGCCATTTCATTAAGACGGCGTCCATGACAGGTCGGGCATTCCAGATCAGCCATGAACGAACCGTACCATTCACGTGACATGGAACTGTTTGTTTCGGCAAATCTTCTTTCAATCAGCGAAACAACACCTTCAATGAATCCGGTCTTCTTATATGAAGTTCCCCCGCGGGAATTGATCTCATAATTAATTGGTTCCTTTGAACCGTATAGGATGATGTCCATTTCCTTTTTGGTGAAATCCTTCAGCGGCTTATCCATGCTGATCTTATAGTGATCCAGCAGAGCCTTGTAGGACTGCCACTCTATTACTTCAGAATCAACGATATTCTTATAATAACGGATTCCGCCTTCCCTGATCGACTTCGTATTGTCAGGGATCAGGTTATCCAGATCAACCTTCTGCTTGAAGCCCAGACCGTTGCAGTCAGGACAGGCTCCCAGAGGTGAGTTGAAGGAAAACAGACGCGATTCCAGATTAGGTACCGAGAAACCGCAGTACTTGCAGGCATACTTATTGGAAAACAGCATTTCCTCATTGCCGTTTTTCACCACGACCAGACCGTCAGTCAGCTTTAAGGCCGTTTCCAGTGAATCATTGATACGGGAACGGTTTTCTTCCCTTTTGACCATGCGGTCGATGACGATGCTGATATCATGCTTCTGATTCTTATCAAGATCGATCTCATCTTCCAGCATCATCATTTCACCGTCAACTTCAGCCCTGACATAGCCATCTTTTCTCATCTTGTTGAAAAGATCCTTATGACTGCCCTTCTTCTGTCTGATGACCGGAGCCATGATCATGATGCGGGCTCCCTCAGGAAGCTCCATGACCTGATCGATCATCTGTTTTATCGTCTGGGAAGTAATGGGAATGTTATGGTTAGGACAGTACGGCACGCCTATTCTGGCATACAGCAGTCTTAAATAGTCATATATTTCTGTAACGGTACCTACCGTTGAACGCGGATTGTTGTTGGTTGACTTCTGGTCAATGGAAATAGCCGGTGAAAGACCTTCAATGCTGTCAACATCAGGCTTGTCAACATTGCCCAGAAACTGTCTGGCATAGGAACTCAGGGATTCAATGAATCTTCTCTGCGCTTCAGCATAGATAGTATCAAAAGCCAGCGATGTCTTACCGCTGCCGCTTAATCCCGTCATTACAATGAATCTGTTTCTCGGAATATCCAGAGATACGCTTCTCAGGTTGTTCTCTCTGGCTCCTCTGATGCTGATAACTTCTTTTTCCATGCTCTAATTATAACCCACTTTACTTTCTCATTAAACGTCTTTCCATGACATAATCGTCCATGACAAAGCCCTCACCTATGTCAGTTACGACACTGTCGATAACTTCAAATCCAAGGTGTCTGTAAATATTATAGCTTGAATTATATTTATTAACAGTAAGATATACGGAACTGCACTCCGGATACAGACTGATGCAGTCATCCATCAGTATTTTTCCCAGTCCCAGGCCGTGATACTTTTCCAGCAGATACAGCTTGCTTAAGAAAACTCTTTCACCCTGTTTCCGGGAACCGGTAAATCCGACGATCTCATCATCCATGATAAGTCCGCGGTAAATGTATCCTTCTTCAGCCTGTCTTTTAAAAGCATCAACGCTGAGAAACTTTCCCAGCATGTAGGTGATCTGGTCAAAAGAAAGAAGATCCTTATAACACTGATGCCAGATGACATCAGCTGTCTTTTCAAGTTCTGCAAATCTGTCGTCGTTAATGGTAATAATACTGTATTTCATAATGTTGTTCCTGTGCACATCCTATTATATAAAAAATATATTGTTTAGGCAAAAAGATGATATAATGGATATAATGCGATAGTTGTGCATTTTACATATGAGAGGATTGAAATAATGATTGGAATGATAGGGTTAATTTTCGGACTGATTTTCGGAACGCTGGGGCTGGTTCTGGGCCTTGCCGGTGATTTAATAGGGTTCGCCTTTGACATGCTATTTGATGTACTGCTGCCAGCTATGCCAGTATTTATTTTCATATATCTTATCCATCTGTTTACGAATAAGAACAAAAAGACAAGGAACATTTTTCAGACCAGAACGGCTGCCAAAACCACAGCCAGAACGAATCCCAACGAAGCCAAGTTCCTCAGGGCTCTGCAGGATCACTTCAGGACTGATGCCAGACTGCTGTTCGACCAGGATACTTATCTGACTCCTCTGAAGGAAGGCAGCATAACCCTGGATAACGTCGGAATCTACATGCGTGATGAATACATCTCCACGCTGGCTGAATACAAAACGGCTTTCCCTAACTCATACAACACCTTTGTTGACATGATCCTGGATTACACCAAGAGCCGTCAGCCGCAGAGCAAGCCGGTTACCAATACCCCTAAGGCTACGGAAACCAAGGCTACATATCTCAAGGATGCTGAATACTACATTGACGCTCTCAGCAGGATGAATGATTCAATTGCTGAGGAGCATATTACCGAATATCTTAACAAGTCAGTTGAATATCTGACTCAGATCAAGAACATTGAAAAAACCTTCCCTAAGAGCAAGGACAAGACTACCAAGCTTTACCAGTATTACCTGCCTATGCTGCTGGATATTCTGGAAAACTACAAGCGCCTAAGCGTCGGCACTACTCAGAGCAAGGAATTCAAGGAAAACGAAGACCGTCTGCTCAAGACCCTGCTGCTGATCAACGGCGCTCTGGAAACAATGTCAGGCTCACTGCTGGAGGAATACTACACTGAATCATCTGTTGACATGAAGACTCTGGAAGCTCTTCTGAAGAAGGACGGACTGGTACAGGACGAAATGACTTTTGAGAACTTCAGCAAGGCTCAGAAAGATAAGAAGGTGGAATCTAATGGCTAATAATAAAAAATATACATATAACAGCGATCCGCTGGACGAATTGCTGGAAAAGCTGAACTCCGGTGACTTTGTTGACCAGTCAATGCATGAATTCTCCAATACGGTCAATGATACCGTCAGAGGATATAACAACGCCAGAAGAAGAACCGGTACTTCCAGCAGATACCAGAGATCAACATATTCAACGGTAAGACCGCGCATCAAGGCTGATGTTGAGGTCGCCTCTTTCAGTTCGCGTTATGACCAGATAATCGCTTCTCTTTCCAACATCGTCTATGACAGCTACCCGCAGGGTAAAAGAGACGGCTATCAGCAGGCCATTGAAAGATACATCGAACTGACCAAACAGTATAAGAACAATCTTCTGCACGTAGAGGAACAGGTCTCCGACGATCTGTTAACCTGCTCGCAGAAAATGAATACCATTACCATCGACGGCTATACCCAGGGCTACTATGATGCCCTGACCATGGTCAAGAAGGTACTGCATAATTCCAAGCTCGCCCGCTTGAGAGAATTATCAAACAGTCTGAAGTAGACACAGAGGGGTTAATATGGCTGACAGAAAAAAAGAAAAAGAAAAACTGATGGAAAAGGTGTTCGGCAAGGATGCACCTAACCGCCGTCTGACCGAAGAAGACATGGAGCTGCTCAGAAACAGCCTTCTGGACATTGACCAGCTTTCTCCGGAATGGAAGACGCTTAAGGAAAACAGCGAAAAGCTGCAGCAGCAGAGCCAGAAGATACTGGACAGTTTTACTGATGCTGATCTGGAACAGCTGCGCAATGAGATCAGAAAGGATTTCGGCGACAGTCTGCCGGTTGAAGCCCGGGAAGAACTGACCGTCGTTCACTCACAGCTGCCGCTCAATGCCAAGTATGAGGAAATCGAAGCCAGGCTCAATGAAGAAGTGCTCTGCCAGAAGGATTACAACCATAAACTGGTCGTAGCCTTCAGAAGACCTACCATCATGGGTGTTCAGCCAAGCGGCCTGAAGAACTCCATTCTGATTACAGGCCAGAAAGCTACCGGCAGACACACTTCCGTTACGCTGATTGCCAGACTGCTTAAGGAACGCGAACTGATCACCAATGACGAGCTCTCCTTAATTGACCTGTCTCAGTATTCAGGCAAGGAATTCGAAGCCAACCTGGTACAGGACCTCTATACCGCTGTACATAAATCCAGCATCATCGTTTTTGATAATCTGGAAACCATCTCAGCCAATTTCCTGCCGACAGTTAACGAAATCGTAACTGACGGGCAGCTGACTCTTTCCAAGAGATATACCCTTTCCAACAAGCAGCTGGTAGAAACCGCTACTTCTCTGGTAAAGGATACCGTAAAGACCATAAGCTTCAAGGGCAAGTATCTGGTCTTCCTGACAACCCTCAAAGTTGAAAAACTGCTTGACATTGTCGGCGCCAGGTTCATCAACACCATGGGTGATGTCATCAAGACCAAGGACATCGTCAAAGAAGATCTGGAAGTTATCTATCCTGTCAAGCTGAAAGCCTTCCAGAAAAAGTGTCTGGACGTCTTGAAAATCGATGTCAAGGCTTCCCAGACAGTCAGAACATATCTGGCCGATAACTTCATTGACCGTGAGAATGTCCGGTATCTGAACAATTTCTTTGACAGATGCTACGAAGCCCTGGCTGAATACAAGCTGAAGAACATGTCTGATGAAATTCAGACCCTTAAGATCACTGCCAAGGACAACCAGATCGTCTTTGTCAGGGACGAAGAAGAAAACAAGCTGGAAGATCTGCTTCCTCATGTTCTGGAGAACGCCAGAGAAGAAGCCAGAAAGGAACTCGACCAGCTGGTCGGTCTGGAAGAAATCAAGAAATACATCCTGTCTCTTGAAGACTTCTATGAAGCTCAGAAGATCAGAGAAAAACAGGGCCTCAAGACTTCTGAAGTCAGCAAGCACATGATCTTCACCGGCAACCCTGGTACCGGCAAGACCACAATTGCCCGCGTACTGGCCAAATATCTGAAATCCATCGGCGTCTTAAGCAACGGACAGCTGATTGAAGTATCACGTAATGACCTTGTAGGCAAATACATGGGTCATACCGCACCGCAGACCATGCAGGTCATCAATTCTGCCATGGGCGGCATTCTGTTCATCGATGAAGCCTACTCACTGTACCGCGGAACCAACGATTCCTTCGGTCTGGAAGCCATTGATACATTAGTCAAGGCCATGGAAGATAACCGTGATGACCTGATCGTCATCCTGGCCGGTTATACCAAGGAAATGAAGACCTTCCTGGAGTCAAACTCCGGTCTGGCTTCAAGATTCCCTAACCAGATCGAATTCCCTGACTATACCGCCGAGGAATTATATGCCATCACTGAGATCCAGGCCAAGAGCAAGGGTTACAGACTGCATGAGCTGATCAAGGAACCTCTGACTGAATACTACAGACAGATCCAGGCCAACGATTCACAGCGCAGCGGTAACGGACGTCTGGCCCGTAACGTCGTTGAAGAAGCCATCATCAATCAGTCAAAGAGGATCATCAATGACAAGGATGCTGAACTTGACCTGATATTAGTAGAAGACATAGATTTTAAAATCAAATCCGATATTATATAATAATCTATAGGGAGGATGCATATGTTACAGCCAGTAAAAGAAGTGCATACCAGAAAAGTAACAAATAATAAAGTATATTACGCCATAGCCCTGCTGTGGATGTTTGGCACCTTGGTTTTACCAATGTATAAGCTGTCAAGCTATCTCATTCTAGCAGCCGTTGCCATCGCTGCATACCTGATCCTTAAGCGTACCCTGTTCCCGGATGTTGAAGAGGCATACGAAGTGGAAACCTTAAGATCATACCATTCAAAGCTGCAGCAGCAGTTCATTGAAGACGGAACCAGAATTCTCAACGGCATTATCGAAACCAACGACAAGATCGACAATCCTCAGCTTAACGCTGATGTAAGGGAACTGGTCGATGTCAGCGACAAGATCCTTGACTATGTTTACGAACACGAAACAGCAGCCAGCGGCTTAAGAAAACTGGTAAATTACTATCTGCCTACAATAGAAAAACTGCTAGTCAGATATGACGAAGTAGAAGAACAGACAGTCGACAAGGTAGTTGAAAGCAAGCAGAAGATCGAATCTCTGATCAAGACAACTACCACTGCCTTCAGAAACCAGCTGAATTCCCTGTATGATACCGATACGCTCGACATCAACAGCGAAGTCAAGGTTCTGGAAAAGATATTTGTTCAGGAAGGTCTGATTGACCTTGATAATACAGACAATAAGGAGATGTAAACTAACATGGAAGATGAAAAGATTGTTTTAACACTGAATCCTCAGGGTGACGCCTTAGCAGAAGCTATCGCCAAAGTTGAAGAAAAAGCTGAACCTGAAGTTGCCCCTGCACCACTTGATTCTTCTGCCTTATCAAAAGAAGAATTACAGATGGTAGAAGACTTCGCCAAGAAGATCGACATTACCCAGACTGATACTGTTATGCAGTACGGTGCCAGCGCTCAGAAGAAGATCGCTGATTTCTCTGACAGCACCTTAAATAACATCAAGACCAAGGACCTGGGCGAAATCGGCAACATGATTTCTGACCTGGTTGTTGAGTTAAAGGGTTTTGACATCGACAAGGAAGAAAAAGGTTTCTTCAGTCTGTTCAATGTCTTCAAGAAAGCCGGCAACTCATTCACACGGCTGAAGGCAAGATATGACGATGCTGAATTAAACGTTACCAAGGTAGCTAACTTACTGGAAGACCATCAGATCACATTATTAAAGGACATCACTGTTCTGGATGAATTATACGAACGCAACACTCAGAACAAGAAGGAACTGACAATGTACATCCTGGCCGGCCAGAAGAAATTAAAACATGCTCAGGAAGTTGAACTGCCTGCCTTAGTTGAAAGAGCAAAACAGACAGGCGATGAAGAAGACGCTCAGAGAGCCAACGACTATGCTAACCTGATCAACCGTTTCGAAAAGAAACTGCATGACCTGGAGTTAACAAGAATGATCTCAATCCAGATGGCTCCGCAGATCCGTCTGATTCAGAACAACGATACCTTAATGGCTGAAAAGATCCAGTCAACCTTAACAAACACCATCCCTCTGTGGAAGTCACAGATGGTTCTGGCCTTAGGCTTACAGCATTCACAGGATGCCATCAGAGCTGAAGAAGAAGTTGACAAGGTAACAAATGAATTATTAAGAAAGAATGCTGAAAAGCTGAAGACTTCAACAATCGACACTGCCAAGGCAAGCGAACGTTCAATCGTTGAAGTTGAAACTCTGAAGTTCACTAACCAGTCACTGATCGACACCTTAGACGAAGTTCTGAAGATTCAGGATGAAGGACGTACAAAGCGTGCTGCAGCTGAAGTAGAAATCAGAAAGCTGGAAGAAGAATTAAAGCAGAAATTATTAGAGGTTAGAGTAAAATAACAATGAAAAGTTCAAAAGCCGCAATTATCATCATGTTGGTAGCGATTTTGGGTTCTTCAACAGTATCTGCGGTTACATCCATGAACAGCATGGCAGCTAAGGTTACTAACTATTTCTATAACGGTGACGGTCAGTATACCAATCAGAGCATTTACAAAGACATCGTTGACAAGACGGAAATAGCCACGAACCTGGTATCCTTATCCAAGAACTACGTATCTGGAAACGATGCTCACATAAAGGCCATTAACAGCCGGATAAATGACATCAGCAGTGAAAAGTCAGTATCCAAGCTGTACAAGCTTAATCAGACCCTGGACACCAATGTGGACTGGCTGCTGGAAACCCTGAAGAATTCAGTGGGCATCCTGGGCCGTGATTATGACCTTTATGTAAAATACATGAGCAACTACAGAAGTGAAGTCATGACGATCAATTCCAGTGACTACAACACCAAGGTCAGAGAGTACGATAAGGAAACCAAGGGTTTCCCTGGTTCACTGTTCAGAGTGTTCGTTAAGAACGCAGAGTATTTCGAGTAGGAGAAAAAATGAAGAAAGCTATAGCCGCTGCGGTTCTCGTCTTTTCCATGCTGCTGTCACTTACAACAGTGTCAGCCAGCATCAAGGTACCGGAAAGAACCAGCAGCACAACATGGGTAGAAGACTATGCCGATGTTCTGTCGGATGACACGGAAAAATACATACAGCAGAAATCACAGCAGCTGGCTGATAATCACAGCGCCTGCATTGTGGTTGTAACTGTAGATTTTGTCACGGGCAACATTGATGATTATGCCTTATCCATCTTCAATCAGTGGAAAATCGGTGATTCATCATTAAACAATGGCGTACTTCTGCTTCTGTCAATAGGAGATGACGACTACTACATGATGCTGGGAAGAGGTCTTGAAGATGACTTCCCTATCTACGATGTCCAGAAACTCCTTGATGACTATCTCGAACCTTCGTTTGCAGCTAAGGATTATGACACCGGTGTCAGAAGAGTCTTTGAAAAGACTTATACGTATATAGATGAAAACATATACGGCAATCAATCATCTCCTGGTGGTGGAAATAATCAGGGCACTTCATACACCTACAGTTGGATATCACTTCTGTTTGAACTGATCATTATTGTATGTGTCATAATGCTGATTTACAGAATAGCTACAAGATCAACTCGCAGATATTACCAGCCAACATATTATTACACTCGCCCGAGATACAGGACATATACCAGCCCGTTCACGTATACCCCGTCTACATACTACAGTTATGACAGGTATCGCAGACGCCCAAGCAGCGGCGGCAGCAGTTATTCCGGAGGCGGCGGTTACTCCGGTGGTGGCGGATATTCCGGAGGCGGAAGTCATTCGTCATCGTCCTCACACTCTTCAGGAAGCGGAACTTCATTCGGAGGTTCATCCAGAGGAGCAGGCGCAGGCAGACATTAAAAGGTCTTCATACGTGAACTGCCCCATTGAAAATGGACAGTAAATAAAAAAGGAATACCCTCTTGTACAATGAAAGTACAGGAGGGTTTTAATATGGCAGGAAAACCAAACAATAAGTATTCACCGGAATTCAAGAAAGAAGCAGTAGAGAAGTATCTACGCGGGGAAATAGGAGGGCTAATAATGGCCACAAGAAGATTGGGATTAAGATCTGATACGCAATTGTGGAATTGGGTTAAGTTGTACCAACAGGATCCGGAACTATTGAAACAAGACGGAAGACATATGGGAAAGAAAGATGGGATTCAAAAAGGAAGGCCAAAGAAAGTAAAGCTTGATGAATTGTCGAAAGATGAGCTGATTGAGCATTTGAAGATGGAGAATGCAGTATTAAAAAAAGTGAAGGCTCTCCGCAAAAACTACGGAGAGCACTAAAGTATATGGTCGTGTACGATCTTAAGGAAGAATATAGGATAAAGAAACTGTGCAATTATCTTAATGTATCGACCAGTGGCTATTACAGGTGGCTGAAGATGGGAAGACCAATAAGATACAAGTGGGATGAATGGCTGGCAGATGAAATAGAAAAGATATTCTACCGGACACATAAAGGATACAGATTCATAAAAGATGAGCTGTTCAGGCAGTATGGAACGGTATTTAACGATAAAACCATCTATAAATACATGAAAATACTGGGATTATCTTCCCCCATAAGGAAGAAACGATTCCAGTGCTGCACTAGAGAAGATCCAAATGAAAAAGCGAGAATAGTCTGCGAAAACTATCTCGCCCGTAACTTTACAGCTTCACGCCCCCTGGAAAAGTTAGTGACAGATGTAAGCTACATTTACAGTCAACAAGGCCGAATGTATCTTAGCGTGATCAAAGACCTTTATGACAATTCCATTATAGCCTGTCAGATATCCAAATTTAACGATTTGAAGTTAGTTATGGATAATGTTGTACAGATAATCAATGACAAATGGGATCAGTCTTGATAATGTTAATCTAAAAATAACCAGAAATGTTACTGAGAAAACTACCAAAAATGGTAAATAAACAACTGGTTATTTTTTATACTAAGATATAACGAATAAGGAGAATCTTAGTATGAAAAACCTGATGGGAGAACTACT
>JAFWDT010000015.1 GCA_017516045.1 Erysipelotrichaceae bacterium | reverse complement strand
CGCAGTAACGATGTAATCGACAGAAGTGTTGCAAGAATCAACATGTATCAAATACTTGACACCATAAAAGTGGATACAGTCAATAAGAACGTTTGTGAAATCGTGAGTGAAATACTGACGCTTTGATATCAACAAATTCCAATATGTCGATGAGATGACAAGTGGGGTTAAAAAGTGGGGTTGGCAATAGGCAACCAACAAAAATCATCGTAAAATAAGTACTTTTTAAATGTATGGTATCGAGAAGTGTATGCTCCACCATAGAAAACACGAAGGCTGAAAGGCCTCTTTTTGTTGATTTGCGTGTTATAATAATATCGATAAATAAAAATTGTTCCCTTATATGGTTCCAATCATTTTCACCTTATCTTGAGTATGTTTTTGTGATGATTTTTACTGTATAATGAATCAAAGAAACCAAAACAATCATTATCGTTCTGATTGAGTTACTTGGAGGATAATATGGAAAACATTCGCTTTTTTATTAGCTTTATTCATGAGTTTAATTGGCTCAGTGTCATGCTAAGAATCATTTTGGCGGTAATTGCCGGGGGTATCATCGGAAATGAACGCGGTATGCATGGCAGTGCTGCGGGATTACGTACGCATATTTTCGTATGTATGGGCGGTGCTCTGACATCATTATGCAGCCTGTATGTTTCAAGAGTATTGGGTTTAAGCGGTGATGTATTCAGGATTCCAGCTTCGGTTGTATCGGGCATCGGTTTTCTCGGCGCCGGCACCATATTGGTAAAAAGCGACAGTTCCATAGTCGGACTTACGACAGCTGCCGGGATGTGGGTAACCGCAATAACTGGCATTGCACTTGGTTATGGGTTCTATACCGGCAGTGTAATCACAACTCTCATCTGCGTTGTCAATGCTACCCTGTTTACGAAGATAGAGCATAACCGTCTGCGTTACATGAGATTTTATATTGAAGTCAGCAACGTTGACATTATCCAGTCAATAGTAAACAAGCTCTATGACCTTCTCAGTGATGATGTCTACATTGATACGATTCCCGATAAAAGCGGAATCGTCGGCAATGTTGGACTGGAAGTAACGACCACGACGAAGAATGATTTTGACAGGCTCAAAAAGGAACTGAGCAATATTGAGGGAATAAACTATATCGTTCAGTAGAATAATTGTAAAATTAGAGATTCCGAAAGGAATCTTTTTTCTTTTGGGACGAAATTGAGATAAGAACAGAAATGTCTTACTATTATTTATTAAAGAAGACACTGTCTGTTTTGCTATATTTATGTTATATTTTCTTTTGAAGTGTTTTTGAAAAAACAACCCTTAAGAAAGGGGGAAGTCTATGGATCAGAGTGAAATAATCAACAGTCTGTTGAAACTGCTTTCCGGTATAGGTACCTTTATCTTTGCCTGTGAAGTATTAAGTGAGAATCTTCAGGCCGTCAGTTCAGATAAAATGAAAGGTCTTTTTTCCAGAATTTCTGATAACAAAATAGCCTGTGTCATGGTTGGAGCCTTAACAACAGCTGCCATCCAGTCATCAAGTGCCACTACTGTAATGGTCATCGGTTTTGTCAGTGCCGGTCTGATAACGCTAAAACAGGCCGCCTGCATCATATTTGGCAGTGAAATCGGTACGACCCTGACAGCTCAGATGGTATCTCTGGGTATGTTTTCCCAGGGCTCAATATCTACTGCAACCATCTTTGCCTCTTTAGCCGGTGTTGGTGCCATCCTGAATATTTTTGCCAAAAAGGAATCAACCAAGAAAGTTGGCGGCATACTGATCGGTTTTGGCTTGGTTTTCTCCGGGCTGACCTTGATGTCATCTTCCATGGAAGGTTTTGCTCAGATGGATTCCCTTAAGTCTTTCCTGGCTTCCATTAAATCAACAATAGCCATGATAGTTGTCGGTGCTCTGGTTACCGCTCTGGTACAGAGTTCATCAGCCATTACTTCACTGGCCATAACCATGATCGTATCCGGTCTTATCAACATTGAGCAGGGTATCTATATCACCCTTGGTGCCAATGTTGGTACCTGTATTACCGGTTGGATGGCAGCCGTCAAAAGCGGTACCAATGCCCGCAGGGCTTCACTCATCCAGCTTATCTTCAACATTGCCGGTGTAGTATTGTTAGCGGTATTTGACATGATAATCAAAACCTTCAGCGGCGGCAGTGTTTCGGTCGGCATTTTCTTTGCGAATATGTTCAAAGGACTGCCTCAGACACAGCTGTCAATGTTCCATACCATCTTTAATATCGGATCAGTAATAATTGCCTTGCCTCTTACACAGGCACTGGTCAGTTTTGTTGAGAAATCAATTCCTGATGATGAGAAGGAAAAGAGAAAGAACAAACTGTATTACTTTGATGAGAACATGTTATCAACCCCTACTATTGCGGTTGCCCAGATTAAAAAGGAACTGGTTAACATGGCAGACATCGCCATTAACAATTTCAACACTTCCATCCGTGAAGTGACCACCCAGGATTTCTCAGAAAGCGAATCCTTTGAAGAAAGAGAGCAGCAGCTTGAATACCTTAACAGAAACCTGTCTCTGGCTGTATCAAGACTGTCCAGAAAAGTACTGAGTGTCAAGGACCATGAATTCCTTTCCTCATCATATGGTGTTATTAACGATCTTGACAGAGTAAGCTCATACAGTGGAAAAATCGTCAGATATGCCAGAGTACTGCAGACAGAAAAAAAGAGCTTCTCTCCGGAAGCTGTACATGAGATAAATGTTGTGGCTAATACGATCAATGATCTGTATAAACACGTAGTGAAAGTCTATGACACTCCTGACCGTCTGGAGCTGGAAAAAGCCCGGGTCGACAGAGACATAGTTGCTGATCTGGCCAGACAGATGTTCTCCAATAACATTGACAGAATGGATTCCGGCAAATGTGATAATGTTGCCGGCAGCCAGTTTCTGCAGCTGTCGGGTGATCTGGATAAAGTTGCTGAGCACCTGTTCAATATCAACAATAATATCCGGTAAATAACTACCAAACAATATGAGAAAAAGTCGGTTTATGGGACCGGCTTTTTGCGTGGATAAAGAAGTATACTTTATTACTCTTGTTTGTTGATAATGACAAATTCGAATTTACCGATGTGAGGACAGGGTGTTAAAAAGTGAGACTGACAACAGATAACCATCAAAGAATACTGAAAATAGGTACTTATTTTGATGTAAGGGGTTTGTTATTTAAGCTAACGCAACGGATTATGATAAGATTTAATCAAAGGAAAACGGAGGTTATAGATGTAAAATGCTGCACTTGGAGAAAATAAATCATAAAAACATTTGGGATATTGTAAATCTTAAGGTATTCCTGTCGCAAAAAGACTTCGTAGCTCCAAACTGGGCAAGCATCGTACAGGCATACAGTGTCTGGGATACGGATACTGCTGCGTTTCCGTTTGGAGTATATAACGGGAAAAAGCCTGTTGGCTTTCTGATGATAGGATTCAATGAAAGTGATGCAGACCGTGATCCCAAAAATGCTTATGAGCCGCCGAAGGCCTATGATAATAATTACACAATCTGGCGTCTGATGATAGATAAAAGATATCAGAAAAGGGGCTTTGGAAAAGAAGTCATAAACCTTGCTCTGGACTTCATAAGAACCTGGCCCTGCGGGCAGGCAGAGTATTGTGCGGTTTCCTATGAGCCCGAAAATGAGGTTGCCAGAAAGCTGTATCTCTCTTTGGGATTTATGGAAAACGGAGAAATGGACAGGGACGAGATCGTTGCAGTTCTGAAGCTGTGACAATATGGCAAGTCGGATTTGTCAAAATAAGAGTCTGTGAAAAACACTGTACAGTGGTTTGCAGAGAAAGAAAAGACACACTGAAGCAGACAAAACAAAGCAAGTAAAGACAGGATTACAGATGGATATTCAGCTAATATCTAAAGTGAAAGGCGGTATACCAAATGGATTGGGTAAGGACGATCAATGATGCAATAGAATACATGGAGAAGAATCTGACAGAAGATATAACACTTGCAGATATATCTGAATCAGTGAATCTCTCATCATTTCACTTTCAGCGTGCATTTACATTGCTGACGGGAATGTCTCCTGCTGAATATCTGAGAAAAAGGAGATTATCTCAGGCAGGAGCAGAACTGGTAAAGGGCAATGAAAAAGTAATCGATATTGCCCTCAAATACGGATATGATACACCTGAAAGCTTTACCAAGGCTTTTACAAGGTTTCATGGTGTTTCACCTGTGCAGGCAAAAAAAGGAGAGCCGATCCAGTTCATGAGCAGGTATACTGTCCGGATCACAATAAAAGGAGGCAGTATCATGGAATACAAGATTGAAAAATGGGAAGCAATTGATCTGCTTGTGCATACCAGGGTTTTTCATGCTGAAACAAGCGATGCGGAGATTCCGAAATTCTGGGATGAATATTATGCTGATGAGAAGTACAGCAGGATTCCCGGTTATCTGGGAGTATGTGCACAGGCAAAAACAGGAAGCGATGAATTTAAATACGGTATTGGCTGCAAGGCAACGGATGTAGCTGGTATTCCGGAGGGTTTTGAACTTATTCATATTCCGGAATATGACTGGGCGGTGTTCAAATGCGTCGGACCATCGCCTGAAGCAATACAGGATATGTGGGAAAGAATATACAAGGAATGGCTTCCGGTATCTGATTATGAATTGATACCGGATGTGGATATAGAGAATTATCTCCCCGGTGATCCATCATCACCTGATTATGTCAGTGAGATATGCATTCCTGTAATAAAGAAGTGAATTCCATAAGTATTAAGCCTGAATGTCAGGAAACGAGCGGGTTTGGGATAGTAAACAATGAGGCTGTACGGCCTCATTGTTTGTGTTATCAGATAATTGACTTTATGCTGTCTTTTGCACGAATGCTGACGAAATGGATTAATGACAATATCATAAATACCGTTATACCAGAAAACCATTCATCAAATCTGACAGGGTTTGCGGACTTTCCTTACACCCGTTGATGAACCAATAATAGAACAGGTTAAAATATGCACCTGACGCAACATAGCATCTGTATATGTCGTCATATTTTTCAGCACTTCTGGAAAAGGCTTCATCAAACTCTTCCTTTACCAGATAGGACAGATTGTTGCTGAATAACAGTTCAATAACACTTCTGTGATTAAGCAGGTGAGAAAATAGCTCGGTAATGAACTGTTCTTTTGGCGTAATACGGTAATTTACAGAGGTTTTATTTAGAAAATCACCTGTTATGTTGGAAAGATGTCTTCTTAATATCTCTTCAATGGAGTCATAGTTACGGTAAAATGAGAGTCTGCTTAACTGTGCCTTATTGCACAGTTCACTGACTGTGATTTCATTTATTCTTTTCTTTTTAATCAGTTTTAGCAGTGATTCTGTTAACTGCCTCTGGGCAAACGATACTTTTTCCTTCATGTAACATCCTCCTGATTTCTGTAACATTTTTGATTAAAACATTGAAAACATAGTGTTGAAAAATGTAACATATGTTACGTAACAAGTGTAACATTCGCGTGTTTATTATTCAACAGTTGCTCCAGGAGGTTATTATATGAAAAAAGTGCTTATATTCATTGGAAAGACAATACTGGTTATCATCGTACTTATTATCGTCTTCATTGTATGGCAGGCAAATAAACAGGTTGTCAGCAAGGATTACAATACTAGAGTAACGGCAGGCGGGGACATTGAAAAGCAGTATCTTGAATATGGTAAATATGAGGTATCGGTATTTAAGAAAAAAACTGATGATTCATTAGAGAAGATATATGTATACTATCCAAGTGAACTGAAGACAGCCGATAAAAAGTATCCGGCTGTTGTATATTCCAACGGTACAGGGCAGAAAGGAAGGCTGTATAAACACTTATACAGACATCTTGCCAGTTATGGATTCATTGTCATTGCCAATGATGATCCTGAATCGTATTCCGGTTTACCTGCAGAAAAGTCATTAAGCTTCATTCTGGAAGAAAATGAAAATAATAAAAGCATCTTCTATCAGAAGGTGGATTTAAATAACATAGGAACTTACGGTCATTCTCAGGGCGGTGCTGCGGTGTTTAATACGATAACTGCTCAGCAGCACAGTTCCTTATATAAGGCTGCCGTATCCATGTCTCCAACAAATGAGGAACTGGCAGATCGGCTGGGATGGCATTTTGACCTGTCAAAGATCAGCATTCCGGTACTGGTATTTGCCGGTACGGAAGGAAGTTTTGAGATAGAAACAGTAATTCCTTACGAAAAGATGGTATCCTTATATGAAAAGATAAATGCACCGAAAGCAATGGCCAGAAAGACTGGTTACCAGCATGGTGATACGGTAACGGTAATGGACGGTTACGTAACAGCCTGGTTTATGTGGCAGCTTCAGGGAGACGAGAACGCTGCGAAAGCATTTATTGGAGATGATCCTGAATTGTTGAGAAACAGTTTATATCAGGATCAGAGAATTGACTATTAGGAAAACTTGCCGAAAGTTTCTATCATTAGGCAAAGGTGTGGCGTTTTGAGAAGAAGTGTTGGGCCAATAGAAAACATGGAGGTCGAAAACCTCTGTTTTTGATTCATATGATATAATAGTTTCAATAATTCGAAATGTGTTACGCTACTTATCGGTTTATGATTAATATTTCATAGTTTACAGATATAAAAGAAGAGGATAATAAGATGAATTTTCCTGTGTGGATACTCAGAATCATAGCTTTTCTGCAGGCGGTTACCAGTTTCCTGATTTCCGGAGTATTCTGGACGGAGGTGACTTATCCTTCACAACCAGTTATTATTTCACCTCCCGAAAAAGCCGCTGTACTCAATCTTGATAATTTTACCATGACCTGGTGTGATGAATTTGACGGCAGTGCTGTTGACACTGCAAAGTGGACAGGATATAAATGCGGCAGTGACGAATCTGTCACACGAATGGGAGCCTATTGGAATACTGATATGGCATCAGTAAAAGACGGCAACCTTCACATTTGGACAGAATACTATAAAAAGGGATATGATGGAGGCCACAGAGGATGGTATAGCTGCGGGCTCTGTACGGACGGGCTTTTTGAACAGAAATACGGTTATTTTGAGATCCGCTGCGTCCTGCCTAAAGGCGTAGGCATGTGGGCATCGTTCTGGATGATGCCGCACGGCATAAACGATTCCATTGGCAATGGCGGTGTTGATGGCGCGGAAATTGATGTTTTTGAATCGCCTAACTATCATTATAAACTCAGTGACAATGTAAATGTTGTCACTTCAAGCATTCATTACGATGCATATGGCTCAGAACACCAGTACAAGACAGTCAGTACGGCATTCATTGAGGATAACGATCCGTATGAAACTTACAATACATATGGTGTGGAATGGAACGAAGAAGAGTATATTTTCTACATTAACGGTGTTGAAACCGGACGTACCGACTTTGGCGACACGTCGCAAGTGCCGGAATATTTAATTGTAAACTGCAATGTCAATGGAATGAAAGGCTTTCCGCTGAACGGCTATGCCGGAGATGCTCTGGCTTTTAATTCACCACAGCCCACTGATCTTGTTGTTGATTACGTGAGAGCATATCAGTATAATTCTTTGATTGAACAATAATCATCATGTTGAGATATTCACTTGCGAAAAAGAAACTGCATGATATCTGATGAGCAGGAGAATTGACAGGCTTCTCCATCATATGAAAACAAGAGACCGAAAGGCCTCTTGTTTTTTCAGCAAGAATAAACCGTATCAGCTGATACGATTTTGAATTCTGCAATATTAGTTGAAGATTAGCTGGCTGCAGAAACCTTTGAGTCTACATGCATACCCATACCGGCTGTATGAGAAGAAACCTCAGAAGCCAGATACAGAACAGCATTGGCAACTTCTTCAGGCTTAGCATATCTCTTATCCATTGCATATGTGCCGGCGAGCATTGCCATTGCTTCTTCGTGAGTCATTGTATCGCCGAAGAAGTCTTTTTCAATACGTAACATCATAGGTGTATCAACTGGGCCTGGGCATACATAGTTTACATGAACGCCTACTGGGCCGAGTTCTAATGCAACACACTTTGTTAAGCCGGCAACAGCGTACTTAGATGAAACATAAGCACTGTTTCCTGCTGTTGGTTCATAAGCTGCAGCTGATGCAACTACGACAACTGAGCCTGACTTCTTTTCAATCAGAGTTGGTGCTGCATACTTTAATGTCAGCATTACTGCGAAGACATTGAGCATGTATGTCTGTTCGAACAGATCAAGTGTCATATCCTGTACAGGATGTGCTTTTCCTTCGTAACCTGCATTTGGTACAACTACGTCGATTGTTCCGAAATGAGCCTTGGCGTTTTCAACGAAGTTCTTGATGTCTTCTTCCTTGTTTAAGTCTGCTACGAAACCGGCAACCTGGCCTTCAGCTGCTCCAAGAGTTGGAAGCAGGGCGTCAATCTTAGCCTGGCTTGTAGATGAGAATGCAACCTTTGCGCCTTCATTCAGGAAGCCCTTAACGATTGCAGTACCGATACCGCCTGTACCGCCAGTAACTAATACAACCTTGTCTTTTAATTTGAGATCCATAAAACAAAAAATCCTTTCTAAATAGCAACATCTATCAATTGCCAACAAAATTATACAATATTATTTGTGCTTTTTACATTGTTTAAAAAGAAGACAAAACAGTTTTTTGCTTATTTCCTTTCCCTCAGCTCATAGACCATGTCAGGATAATCCGTGATGATCGCATCTGCGCCAATGCTGAGGAGATATTCAGCATCTTCCTGATTATTGATGGTCCAGTACTGTACGGCTGATTGCCGTTTTCATCGCTAAACTTAGCGCCTATGTTCAGCTGTCTTAACTGTTCATAGGTATAATCCTCAGGACGACAGTTGGATTTGCCAAATACGGCTTCACAGTCAGAGGTCATGTCCAGTTCATTGTCATGAAGCAGTGACAGGACATTATCTTTGGTAATATGAAGGTCAAACTCAAAATAGTCAACATCGAAGCCGATGTCTTCCACACAAAGCTTAAAAGCCTTTAATGTCTCTTCCGGAGCAATTCCAGCACCTGATCTGTGGGCGGATATCTTTGTCTTCTTATCAGCCATATGCGGGTTATCGGATTCGTATGCTATTATTCCATCCGGAACAGATCTGTGTCTGTAAGCTATTTCTCTTATGATAAAAAAAGCAGCAGTCAGCACAATAGTAAAAATCAGGATTATCAGTAAAATCCTTTTCCATTTGTTTTGTGTCATATGATTATTCTCCTAAAGAAGTATTATTTACCCCAGTAATAATATTCTAATCCATTCAAGTTTTTATGCATTTTAAATACATTCTTAAGAATGAGATAAGGAAGTCGAAAGATATCTTTCAGTTCCACATGTTATAATTGCTTCAGCAAAACAAAGTTTATGAGGAGCATTGAGGTATGAAATCAGGGAAAAAGACAGTTTTAAAAATAATACTTGGCATATTAGCTGTTTTTTCGTTATTAAATGTCAGCTGGTATATCTGGCGCATGGTGAAATATGATGCTTACTGCAAAGGCATGGAAAAAACTGTATTTGCTACCTGGATCGTACCGCGATATAAGCATGTTGACGCTGACGGTTATGACTACGGTGTAAAATATCCTGAATATCTTTCCTTTACGGGAAACATGAGTGTCGGATTACCGGCAAAAGATGATAATCCGTTTACCGATTTCCTTATTGTCTGGCCAAAAGTATCAGGTAAATATGAATATGGTGTATCTTTATCTGAAGGCAGGAACAATTATCAGATTTATATTAATTCTGATGGAAGTGCCGTTCATCCTGAGGACCGGGAAATAGTCGCCCGTTTTCGGGAGAGCATAAACGATCTGCTGCACAGGGCAAAGTCAATGTGGGACCTGGAATAACTGAAAGTGTTCCGATGGAATCCAAATAATGCATGAATAAATATCCACCCGCTAGGCGGGTGGATATTTATTCCTTTCAGGATCATGCCAGGGTGGAGAAACTATCAAAAGGAGTGTTGAAGTGTATTCTTTATGGTAAACTTTATGGTAAGAAGACTTACAGAGAATAAATTGGAGGTTTCTCTTGGCTAGCGAAAACAGCTTATCCATAGATGACATCAATATAAATGACAGCGATGATGATCTGTATCATCAGTTTTTGCGCGGGGATGTTTCTTCCTATGATCAGCTGATGATCCGTTACGGTGACAGTGTGACCTTTTACATTAACGGGTATACCAACAATCTGCGGGACGGGGAAGATCTGATGATTGAATCCTTTGCCCGCATAATGGTCAAAAAGCCGTTTATACAGAAAGGAGCCTTCAAAGCCTATCTGTATAAAACAGCTAGGAACCTGGCATTACGCTTCTGTGAGAAGCGAAAGGGAGTAACAGTTTTCGGACTGGATGAACTTAACAGGGAGGTATCCGATTCACTGCTGTCGGATCAGGGAGCCGGGGACAGTGAAAAAGAAACCATCCTGCATATGTGCCTGGAAAGGATCGAGCCGGAACTGAAAGAAGCATTATGGCTGGTATACTGTGATGAGCTGACCTATGCGCAGGCAGCTGAAGTAATGCATGTATCAGTCAAGAGAATAGACCACTTGTTATCGCGAGGGAAACAGCACATGCGTAAGGAACTAATGAAGGAGGGTATCAGCAATGCGTACAAATGAAGAGAGAATCAGATTAATGCATCAGAAAGCATTGCTGATTGAACAGGAAAACAGAGAAAAGAAGATCAGATGGATCCAGTATGGCAGTATCGGTGTGGCTTTTGCCATGACGATCCTGCTGGCCTTGATCATGCCGCATTTCGCCAGGTTCAGCATAGAAGGTGCCGTTCCTGATAACATGATTGCCAGTATCTTTGCACAGAATAAGACTTTACCGTTTATCATAATTGCGATCATGTCTTTCATATTGGGCATTTCCGTTACGGTATTCTGTTACTGTCTGAAAAAGAGTATGGAAGAGAGGCACATTGATGTTTCTGATTGAGAAGATTGAAAATGCCTTTCAGCTGGTTTCACTGGGGGTTCTGACTTTTCTGACGATTTACAGGTCCGTAACCACTCATAACAGGATCTGGGGTTTACTGTCCATGTTCTATGCCACAGTGACACTGGGAAATCTATACTGGATCCTGTATATGGTGTTCTACCAGGAAACACCGTACTATGATTTCATTCCTGATTTCTGCTGGATGTCTTCCGTGCTGTTTATCGTAGTGCTTTTACTGCAGGTCAGAAAAACGGAATGGAACTGGAAGGAAAACAGATTATACCGGCTGATTCCAATCTTTACCTTTGGAATGGCCGTCTTCTACATGCGCTGGGGGGAATATGTGTCAAACATTGCCTATGCCATAGCGATGACCATACTTTTATACTGTTCCCTGAAGGGACTGTTTGCGGCTGAAAGGGAATCACGCAGGGGTACGCTGTATTTTGTTGCTGCGGCCTACTGTGCAGTGGAATACTGTCTGTGGACAGCTTCCTGTTTTTCATGGGAAGGTTTCATCATAAACCCTTATCATATCCTGGATATAATGCTGACGCTGGTATACATCGCTTTTTATCCGGCAGCTGGAAAGGTGGCGCAGGATGAATTACATTGAGAACATTTACATCTGTCTGGTGGCACCGATCCTGATTTCGATCTTAAGCTTACGCGGCAGAGGCCGTCCGATGATGCTGTTTGTCTTCAGCGGCATGACTGCCTGTCTGCTGTCGTCTTATATCAGTACTTTTGTGACAGCCATACTTGGCATGGATTATGCCGGTGCTTCAATAACCGTTACCCCAGTGGTGGAAGAACTGATGAAACTGCTGCCGACGCTGTTTTATCTGCTGATATTTGAACCGAAGAGAAGAGACATTCCATTCTGCCCGATCATGATTGCAGTCGGATTTGCTACTCTGGAAAATGTCTGTTACCTCGTTCAGAACGGGTCAGAACAGTTCTTCAATCTTCTGATCCGCGGTTTCGGTACGGGAACGATGCACATGTTCTGCGGCAGTCTTACCTTTGTCGGCATTGTCTTCTTCTGGGATAAGCTGTGGTTAAGAATTGTCGGTACTTTCGGCTTACTGGCTACGGCCATTACCTATCATGGCATTTACAACATGCTGGTACTGCAGCCGGGAATAGTTTCCTACATTGGTTATCTGATCCCACTGGTATCCGTTACCATGTGTGCGATATGGTATAACCGCGAACTGTGAGATATTTTATAAGATAAATTAATCATTTTACCGGATTTTTCCGGTTTTTTTTGTTTAGGGCGGGGAATTATCAGGGTTTTACGTATCTATATAAGTGAAAGGACTGAGAAGGTTTTTGAGTATGAGATCGGATGAAGAAAGAATTCTGCTGCTTCATCATAAAGCACGGAAGCTGCATAATCAGAAAATGTTAATAACCTGGGGCACTGTATCAATGTGTCTGCTGATCGCGTTGATCGCAGTGATCGTTAAGGTTGACATACCGCTTCAAGCGCTTACCGGCAATACTATGGCGGCATCTTCACTGCTGGGAGAAGAGGCTGGCGGTTATGTGCTGGTTGCGGTGGTCTCGTTTGTGGCAGCGGTATGCCTTACGGTGTATTGCATAAAAAGAAGAAACAGAAAAACCTGGGAGGATAAGGAGAATCTATGAAAAAAGTGAGTACATTCTTGAAGAGAGGCATCATTGCAGTAATGATGTTTGGCATGATGTTTACGGGAGTTTTTTCAGCTTTTGCAGGAACGATAGTCCATGCTGAAGAAGATGAAGAAAACACCGGTAAGGCCATCTATGAGCAGATAGCGGCCATGGGTGACAGAAGCCCACGGGACTGGGGATCTGAAAAGGATCCGTTTGGCTACGGCATGGATGTGCCGTTCTATCTCAATCAGCAGCAGGAGCTTCTGATCCTGAAGTCAAAGGGTGTATCGGGCGGTAACAATATGGTATCGTATGATACCTTTAAATCCGGTAACGTTAACTATCCGTTCGACGGTGCCAAAGATAGCTGGGGTACGAACCTTAATGGCAAGTATACCCTGAGCTTTATCCGTTCAGTGGCATTTGATCCGAGCGGATCAGGCCGAAAGGACCACGTTGCCTATATTGGCGTATACTCCAAGGAAAACAATGACCCTGATAAAAACCCGCCACTTATTCAGATATGGGTAATGGATAAAAACGGACACACAAGTGACCGAATTGACATTACTGATGCCGTCTGGATGTGCGACAGCTACACTATAAACAATAAAAACATGTGGGATTTCAATGCCATGAACTTCATTGACATTACAGCCGGTGACTATGACAAGGACGGCAAAGATTCCCTTGTTGTATGGGCCTGCGGTACTAAACCAACTTTAAGGGAAGTTACATGTACGGTTAAATCCGGCGGAATATCATTAAGCATACGCAGCAATGACGGTTATCCGGACGATGACGGAGCCCTGTTCCTTAAGCCTTACAGTCATAAAACCGGTGACGAGATGGTTTATAACAGAATACATGGGGCTATTGATACCGGTGACCTTAATGGTGACGGAATTGACGACCTGGTTGTCTTAAGCTATGTAAACCGTGTAAGTGATGATCTGAAAAAAAAGGTGACGGAATATTATCTGCCTAATCTGTCAGTCAGCTATGGTGTTTCCGGTTCCAGTACAGCCATTGTCAAAGGTGATAATGCCGTAAGACATGTATATGCCTGCTGGTCAGATGGCTGGGAATGGCGTGAAGCTCCGGCTGCAGCTGGTCTGGCTGTCGGTGACATCAATGGTGACGGTACTGATGAAGCGATTGTTGCCGGTTTCTTTCATGAAATCAAAGGTATCCTTGGTCAGGAGGTAAAAAAGCCTTATAACATTCTGGACCCGGAAAAACTGGTAGTAAGCATTCATGGCAAAGATCTCAGACAGTTACTGGTACAGAGGGATCTGCCTACCAATGAATGGACCCGCGGTGCGGGCGGATATGGCGGACTTTTCTTGAAGGACAGCACGGAAGGTGACCACAGCTGGCAGCAGACCGGTGTGGAAACCGTTGCGATCAATGGCAAAGGCCGTCCGGAACACATCTTCATCAACGGTACTCTGTACACGGTGAACGGTTCCAAACTGTCAGCTGTATATACAGGTGATTACTTTAAGGCAGCAGATAAGGGCATGGATCTGATGGAAACTGAGGAAACATATATCCGTTCGATGGCTGTCGGTAACTTTGACGGAAATGAGGAAGGTTATGAACAGATTGCCTATGTTGTAGGCGGAGCTGACCGCCATAATGTCGGCAATGTCAAATATACTCAGGGCATGATGGGCGGTATCTATAAAAAAGACGGTGCCGTATCCCAGACAGCTGTGGATTACTACAGTACCGAGCTGAAATCCATGGAGAAAAACTATTATCCGGATTCTTCCTCCAGCTGTGAATTAAGTGATGTACTCAGCTATGAACTGACAGCCTGGGATACTGACAGTGATGGCTTACGTGTCAAATACATCGGTAAGTCATTCAACTATACAGACCCAACTGTCATGGCAGTTCTGCAGGCTCCTCCTTATTTCGAGGAACTGAAAGGGGCCATGACCGGTTATGAAACAGCTTATACCATTACGACTTCCTATTCATACGCAACCGGTGAAGGAAAGAGTACTTCTTTCTCCATCGGCGCGGAACTGGAAGTTGAAGCCGAGGTAGTTAAGCTCAATGCTGAGTTAAGCTATGCAACAAACTGGGAAAAGACCTTTACGGATGAATTAACGACCAGTGATGAATATACCTTCAAAGCAATCGGTGAGGACCAGGTAGTGCTGTACCGTACACCGGTAACAAGCTACACTTACCAGGTTGAGGTAAACGGAAACTTCAGTGATGCCAATACGACAACACTTTCTTTCCCGGGTATTCCGTCAAAGGCATTGATGAGCGTCAAAGACTATAATGCCTTTGTGGAATACTACAATGCGGAAAACCAGAGAAGAGCCGAGCAGGAAGGACTGAGCGGTGAGGTTCCGAAGATGAAGAAGATCACTGATCAGTATCTGGATAACGAGGGTGATCCATTCGGCTACATGCAGGATACCGATGATCACAGTAATGTGACGATCCTGCAGACTACTCCTAACAGCTTTGAAGTAGGCTCCAGCTCTACAGGCTATGCCTGGTCGCAGGAGCATTCCGCCAGCGAAGAAGAGACCATGGAACATGGCTTCAATTTCGGCTTCAGTATGATGTTCCAGCTGCGTTCTCCAGTCGGACATACCGGTGTCGGTCTGGCAGTCAAGACTTCTCTGGAATACATGGAGTCAACAAGTGTCAGCGAAACCAATGCCAAGGGCAAGGGTATCAGCTGCGAAGTCGGCAACATGGATCCGGAGAGTCTGGAAGAAATGAATGTTTCCAAAGTGACAGCCAATCAATACGGTTTCAGCTATCAGCTGGTAACCTGGCCATCCGGCATCAAGTCAATTGAGAATCTGGAAGACTGGGAACATGATGAAGATGAACCATCCACCAAGACGGTAGATGTTCCTATCTACGGCTACCTGTTATCAGGTACCAAAGCCGGCGCTCCGATGGTTAATGACCTCTACGGTGAATTTGTCAAGGATGACAGTAACGCCATTAACATAAAGCTCAGCTGGAGTAATCCGTCAACTGAAAACAGAGAGGTAGGAGAATATACCCTTTACCTGGATGAAAGGGATGGCAGTTTAAAAGAAATTGCCATGTTGGCACCTTATACAACAGAATACATTTTCAGGGATCTTGACGGACGCGATGCTTATTCCTTCATGATCAGAGCCAGAAAAGATGTGAATGACAGCATCGGCGGCGTTGATTCCAACAGAGCTTATCTGTACCTCGGTGCACCGGCGATCCATTCCATCGAACTGGTATCATCCGATGAAACAAAGGATACCTACAAACTGATCCATACGGACGGTACGGTCACTGAATTTGTGGTACGTCACGGTGTCGGTATCATCGGCATTGAAAAGATATCATCCAGTGAGGACGGTCTGACCGACACTTATAAGATCACCTTCACTGACGGAACCAGCATGGAATTCAACATTACCAATGGTAAGGACGGCAAGGAAATTGAATTAAGGACCTATACCGATGAAACATCCGGCAAGAAGATAATTCAGTGGCATTATGTCGGTGAAAAAGAATGGAGAGACCTTGTTGAAGTCAGTGATGCTGCCTTCATCGAAGGAAGAAAAGTGGAACTGCGTATTTCTGAAGGCTACATTCAGTGGCAGTACGAAGGTGACGAGACCTGGACCAATCTACTGGCTCTCAGTGAACTGAAGGGCGATAAGGGTGAACAGGGTAATGGCATTGTCTCCATCGAAAAAACAGCTACTTCTGAAGACGGCTTGATCGATACCTATACGATCACCTATTCTGACGGTACTATCGAGGTATTTACGGTAACCAACGGCAGGGATGGCAAAGACGGTTTATCTGCTTATGAACTGGCGATTAAAAACAAGTTATTTGAAGGCAGTGAAGCCGAATGGGTTGCTTCACTGGTCGGTAACGGCATCGGCATTGAAAAAATAGAGAAGACCGGTTCTTCCGAGGACGGCCTGACTGATAATTACGTCATAGTCTTTACAGACGGCAGTACTTATCCGTTTACGGTTACCAATGGTGCCAGAGGTGAACAGGGTAATGGAATTGTCTCCATCGAGAAAACAGCCACTTCTGAAGATGGTCTGATCGATACCTATACAATTACCTATTCTGACGGTACGGCTACGACATTCAATGTTGCCAACGGTAAGGACGGCAAGGATGGTGCTGACGGTAAGTCTGCCTATGACCTTGCCGTAGAGAACGGCTTTAAGGGAACGGTAGCTGAATGGATCGCATCACTCAATGGTATCAGCGTAGTCAGTACCAAAATAAATGAAAATGGCAATCTGATCGTGACCATGTCTGATGGTTCAACAGTTGATGCCGGTAAGGTAAACGGCAATGACGGTATCAGCGTCAGGGAAACCAAGCTCAATGAAAAGGGAGAACTCATCATTACTCTCAGTAACGGTGATTCCTTCAATCTGGGTGTCATCGTCGGCGCTGCCGGCAGAAACGGGACAAACGGACAGAATGGCGCTAACGGCCATGACGGTAAGGATGGTGCCGACGGTAAGGATGGCAAAGATGGGAATGATGGAGCTGACGGCAAGGATGGAGCCGGAATAAGCGGCATCAGGATCGATGAAAACGGTAACCTGATCGTGAATCTGACTGACGGCACGGTAATCAATGCCGGCAGAGTCACCAACAGTGATCCTGCTTCTGCCAACTCTGTTCCATGGTGGATGCTTGCCTGGAACGGTGCCTTAACGGCTGGTTTGGGCGGTGTCGGCTACGGATATATTTCTCAGAAAAAGTCTGCCCGTAAGAAGGAAAACTGAAATATACAGAATGATGAAAAAATAGAAATAATATAAAATATGTGGCAGCCAATGATATGTACCCAGAATTCTGGACATATTGATTAAACAGACTATACCACAGAATCAGAGATGGATGTGCTCCTGAATAGCGCAGGAGGCATCCATTTTGTTTTCTTCTGAATACGCTGATTGTTGTAATAGTAAATATATT
>JAFWDT010000014.1 GCA_017516045.1 Erysipelotrichaceae bacterium | reverse complement strand
TTTTCTGCTAGAATGACTTGAACATCTTCTAGTTTATGTTAGTTGAGGTGATCTTTCTATAAGATCACCTTTTGCTTTCTCTACCCGCATAGCGGGTAGTTGTTCGTTTCGCTCTTTGAGCTCAACCGGGTTAACCCTGAAAACGAAAGAAGACTGATCAGTCTTCTTTTTTTCTTCTGACAAAATACCGGTAGCCTATACCTGCTGTTATAAGTGCCAGGGCACACAGTCGGAACGTCAGAGGCAGAGACCTTTCTGCGCTGTACCCCATCAATACATCAGGAATAATCGAAAACAGATCGTTGATCATCATGTAAATGCTGAGCATGGTTGCCCTGTCATCTACTTTTACATAATCACTTTCAATACGGTTCGTTAAAGGCCCATACAGCGTATACCGCAGATCGGTAAGACATATCAGTGCTACCGACATATACAGATTGCGGCTGAAAGACAGTCCCACGGCTGCGGCAGCCATTACCAGGATCAGGATCAGCCCGCCTTTTAGATCACCGAAAACATCGGTCACCTTATAGGAATATACACCCAGGAAATCAAGCAGACCGGTAATGATAAAAGTAAAACCGATGAAGCTTTCCGGCCGGCCAAGTGACAGATAATGATTCTGATTTATGAAAACAATGATGACCCATGTTGATACGCTTATCAGGGCATTAGCGCCAAGATACAACAGCATTTTGTAATCCTTTAAAGTCATTTTCAGCATGTTTGTGAATTCCGGCTTTTCTTCCTGCTGCTGTTCTCCCTTAACTTCAATAAGCAGAAAACTCAGCAGTAATCCTGCCCGGTAAGCCACTAAGGTAAACATGGCGGCCTGCTGATGCGACATTTGCAGTAAAGAAAACAATCCGGAAGATATCAGCATCCCGGCATTGCCGAAAGCCCGGTATCTGCCGAATACCTTCTGACTTTCATCCTTATCGCATGACAGATACAGAACCGACATATCTACTCCTGAAAGTCCGGATACGGCTGCCGCAAAGAAAACTCTTTCCAGCAGAAAACCCCAGAAACCCCAGGCCTTCAGAAATACCAGTTTGCTAAGGGCATAAAGCCCGTTGGCAATTATCAGGGTTTTCTTATAGCCTATTCTGTCAGCTACCACGCCCCATGGTATTTCCAGGGCCAGAGTAAACACAAAGGTTATGGAATCTATCAATGCATACTCGCTGAGAGACAGGCCCCTGGCTGTTCTGTACAACGTTGAAACAGAGGCATAGAACACCATGCCCTGAAACAGCGATATCAGATACATAACAGCTATATTTCTTTTTTTCATACCCAAATTATACAAAAGCTGCAGCTAACTGCAGCATTCTTTATATGTTTTTAAATATCCAGTCTGCAAACCCATCTTCTTCGCAGGTTTTTACAGTTACTTCCTTAGCTATTGCCTTGGTATCATCCGTACCGTTTTCCAGACAGACGCCATAACAGCATTCCAGCATTTCATTGTCGTTGGTTGTATCACCGAAAGCAACTACCTCATCCAGCGGAATATTGTACATATCACAGTAGTTTATCAGACCCTTGGCCTTGTCAATGAGCGGATGTACGAATTCGATCATGGTCTTCTGCGTTCTGACTGCCTTATAGCGATCATTTGAAATGCTTTTGGCATAGGCGAATATCTCATCGCATTTTTCTTCTTCTACTCTGAACATGATTTTAGCATTCTCTTCCTGCCACATTTCACTGTCATCATGAGCTATGTAAATCTTGAATTCATTTCTCTTGGATGAAGATTTTGCTCCGGCATCTTCATGTCCCATCATCATTCCATCTCTGTAGAGAATAAACGGATTCAGACCTAACGGCTTCATTTTCATGATTATGTCCTTCAGATCTTCCGGTGCCAGCTTATAGGAATCGATTCTGACTCCCGTAGCAGTATCATATACTTCTGAACCGTTCATTCCAATATAGAAATCAAAGTCAAAATCCAGTTTCCATCTTTTTGGCAGACGCATGATGTCAAATAGATTTCTTCCTGTTGCAATCCCGAATTTTATCCCCTTTGAATGAAGATAATCTATTGCCTTGACGTTATTGCGTGATATCGGCTGACCAGTAATGACAAGACTGCCATCAAGGTCAGCAACTACTAACTGTACTTTCATAAAACTAAAAATCCCCTTCTCCCGCATCCTCATTAAAAGTCAGTGCTGGGTCATAAATGCCTAACAGTAACAATGCGGGTATTACAGTCGGAGCGTAACAGTTACGCAGGGAATCGAACCCCATGCCTGCTCTTGGGCACAACCAGCTGTAGCATATTCATTCTCAATATGCAGAGATCGCACTCGCCCTTTTAACTACTGTCCGTTATAAAACTAAATCAGTTCTTCTGTCCAGTTTGTTGACTGAATGGCGTTATCTGTTTCACGCAGCTGTCTGCTCATTCGGTCAATTTCCTTCTGGAATGACTGAACATTAATGGTTGGTAAGACCTTTATTTCCGTATTTCTTGCTCTTGAGGTATTCAGTGAAGCCTGATAGACCGCACTCTTGTATACAGCGATTTTTCTGGAGAGAACATCTCTGTCAGCGATCAGCTGAGTCAGAGTCTTTCCTTCAGCCTTAACCACAGCATTAGTCAGATTTATACGGGCAATAAGATCATTTAATTCTTCCAGCTTACTGTTAAGTTCACTAAACAGATCGGAAGGTTTCTCATTTGGATTTTCGCCATCCTGTACCAGCATGTTATTGCTGATACGGCTTTCCAGCTGGTCGATCTCTCTGTTGAGATCTGCTCTTCTCTGTAAGGCTTCTGCTAATTTCATTAACCTACGGCTCCTTCCATATCTATCTTAAGCAGCTGATTAAGTTCTACTGCGTATTCAACAGGCAGTTCCTTGGTAAATGGTTCCAGGAAGCCCATGATGATCATCTGTGTTGCCTGCTGCTGATTAAGTCCTCTGGACATCAGATAGAACAATTCTTCATCTGAGATCTTCGAAACAGTAGCTTCATGTTCCAGAACGCAGTTATCGTTCTGTACGGTATTTGCCGGAATGGTATCCGTCTTACTGATGCCGTCAAGGATCAGAGTATCGCATTCGATCTTGGTCTTCGATCTATCAGCCTTAGGTCCGATGTAGATCCAGTCACGGAAATTGGCATAGCCTCCATTACGGGCTATGGATTTTGAAATAATGGAACTTGAGGTATTAGGAGCCAGATGGATCATCTTGGCACCGGTATCCTGAATCTGATTCTTGCTGGCAACGGCAATGGTAATTGTCATGCCCTTAGCACCTTCTTCAGCCAGAATGCAAGCCGGATATTTCATGGTCACATGAGATCCGATGTTCCCGTCAACCCACTCCATGAGACCGTTTTTCATAACTTTAGAACGCTTTGTAGTCAGATTAAGAACATTGGTTGACCAGTTCTGAACCGTACTGTATCGGCACTTGGCATCTTCGTGAACATATATTTCAACTACTGCGGCATGCAGTGAGTCCTTTTTATAGATAGGAGCAGTACAGCCTTCCACATAATGCAGATTGGCACCTTTATCTACAATGATAATAGTTCTTTCGAACTGTCCCATCTGCTCGGAATTAATACGGAAATAAGACTGTAGAGGCTTATCCAGAGTAACTCCAGGAGGCACGTAAATGAATGAACCGCCTGAAAAGACAGCGCTGTTAAGTGCAGCAAACTTGTTATCGGTATAAGGTACGATCTTACCCAGATATTCCTTCACCAGATCAGGGTATAATCTGATCGCTGAATCGGTATCCAGGAAGATAACACCTTTTTCCTGTACTTCATCAAGCATGTTGTGATAAACCGCTTCTGATTCATACTGAGTAGTTACACCGGCAAGGAACTTCTTTTCACTTTCCGGAATGCCCAGTCTGTCAAAGGTATTCTTTATTGTTTCAGGAACGTCTTCCCAGGATGACGACTTTTTATCTGCCGGTCTGATGTAGTAAATGTAATCATCGAAATTCAGATCACTGAGATCCGGTCCCCAATCCTGAACAGCCATCTTTTCAAAAGCCTCAAAAGCCTTGAGACGATATTCCAGAACCCATTCCGGTTCCCCTTTTATGCGTGAAATCGTCTCGACGACTTCGCGGCTGATTCCGCGTCCCGTATTGAAAACGCTGGTATCTTCATCAGCGAATCCGGCTGTATATTCATCCTGTGTCCGGAAGATTTCCCGGTTTTTATTTTCCGTCATTTTCTTCCTCGCTTTCCGCAATCAGTTTTTCCAGACCGTGCCAGCCAATGGTAGCGCACTTGATTCTGTTAGCCTGCTTGCTGACACCCTGTAAGGCAACAGCTTCTTCTAGCATGTTTTCGTCAAATTCTCTGCCATCGATCATGGCAAAGTAATTGTTCATTATTTCCTTGGCTTCGGCAATCGTCTTGCCCTTCACCAGATCAGTCATCATGGATGTGCTCGCAGTTGAAATGGTACAGGCACGACCGTCAAAACGAACATCCTCAATGATGCCGTCAGTGATCTTAGCCTGTACACGGATATCATCTATGCATGATTCAGATGACATGTGTGCTTCCTTAAAAGCCGGATTATCGGTCAGTTTATGATTATGTGGATATTCATAATGATCCAGAAGGATTTCCCTCAGGACCATTGGATCCTTTAATAATTCTGACATTGAAACACCTCCTAGAAGAATATTCCTATACAGTTTTCAATTGTACAGGTCTTAATGGCTTCAGCCAGTCTGTCTGCATCTTCAAAGGTATTGTAGAAATAGAAAGATGCACGGATGGTTTCAGTAACGCCTATGACGTTATGCAGCAGCTTGGCACAGTGATTTCCGCTTCTGACAGCGATTCCCTGTGAACCGATATAGCTTGCAGCGTCCTGGGCGAATATATTCTTGACATTAAACGCGATGATACCTGTATCGCCGTTTGGATTGTAAACTTCAACATTGTCATAATCGGCAATTTTATTCATGAAATAGTCTCTCAGGGCTTTTTCATGAGCGGAAATGTTCTCCATTCCTACCTCAGAAATATATCTGAGAGCTGCTCCAAGGCCAATCACTCCTTCCATGTCAGGAGTACCTGATTCAAACTTTTCAGGAGTTTCCTTGAGTATTACCGTGCCGTCTTTCTCAAAGCGGGCATTTGAACCGCCGCCATAAGTAAATGGCTCCATGGCATCCAGTAAAGCTTTCTTTCCATAGAGTACTCCCACTCCTGAAGGACCGCACATTTTATGTGATGAAAATGCCATGAAATCGCAATCCCAGTCTTTTACATCCGTATGAATATGAGCAGCAGACTGAGCAGCATCAACTACTGTAACAGCTCCATATTCATGAGCTATACGGCATAATTCCTTTACATCGGCAATATATCCAAGAACATTTGTAACAGCCGCAAATGCAACTATTCTGACCTTCTCCGTCATGGCTTTTTCAAGAGCAGCCGGAGTCAGTCTTCCTTCTTCATCAAGATCAATGTATCTGATGACGGCACCGGTCTTTTTGGCCACATCAAACCACGGCAGAACATTAGAAGCATGTTCAGCCAGCGTGATCAGTATTTCATCACCGGCTTTGAGATTGGCCAGGCCATAGCTGTATGCAACTATATTCAGACCATTGGTGGCACCTGCCGTAAAGACAACTTCCTTTTCATCACAGTTAATGAAACCTCCGACTATCTTTCTGACTGAGTCATACGCCGTATCGGCTTTCTGTGACAGTTCATATTCACCGCGGTGAATATTTGAAGTGTAATTGTGATAGAAATCGTTGATGGCATTGATGACGGCATTTGGCTTGAAAGTTGTGGCAGAATTATCCAGATAAACCAGCGGATGACCGCTCATGAGCTTGCCGTCAAGCATTGGAAAATCTTTTCTGATAGTATTAACATCAAGCATTCTGATTCACCTTCTTTTCAATTTCATCAAGCAGCAGCCTGTTGAGATTTTCATCTTCAAGAATCTGGGTGACCGGAAGCAGGTAGCCCTTCACGATCAGACCCACAGCCTCATTTAATGAAAGACCTCTGGACTGCAGATAATAGATCTGTTCTTCATCAGGCTGGCCCAACGAAGCAGCATGGGAAGCCCGTACTTCATCATCGTATATGTACAGCACCGGCAGTATTCTGCCTATGGCACTTTTGTCATAGGTCAGCAGTCTGCTGGTCTGGTGCGTCGCAGAATTATGAGCTCCCTGAACGATAGTATTTCTTACAACCATGTCAGTATAACCATTGGCCATTACGACACCGTAATTGTTGATGTGCGCTGTCGTATTGCCGGCATTGTGGAATGTATCCTGATTGAAAATCTTACGGCTGTCTGACACTGAAGCTGTCTGAACAGTCAGTTCAGCACCCTGCTGAAGCAGCTGATGTTCAGAATTGTAAACGGCCTTGTACTCCGACAGTTCCATATGGGCAATCGTAACCTTGCTGTCAGCGTAAATGTCGTACTTTTCATTGAATTCGATTTCCGCCTCATTATGATTTACAGTCAGAAAAACAACCTGGCAGTCGCTGCCAACCCTGACGTTAAGGTCCAGCTTAAGCTGTCCCTTTCCTTCCAGAAAGATTACCACATTAGCCTTTGACCTTTTTTCCACGTCAAGAGAGATCCGGCATGCGGACCCTTTGTCAGAATTAACTGTTATTTTTTTTGAATCGTTTATCGTAATCAGGTTCATTTATAATGCTCCTGACTTATTAACAGCACAGGTTCCTAATGAGATGGCTCTTTTGACTTCCTCTTCCTTTTCAATAGTAAGGTTCTTCTCCTTAAGCAGCCATTCATAACCTTCAGCATCTATTCTCTTAGCCAGTTCCTGATCTCCGCTTTCAACAATGCGTCCATTGATCAGAACATGGGCATAGGTAGGCTGGATCAGATCATAGAATCTCTCATAGTGAGAAACGATGATCATTCCCATATCAGTTTCTTCCTTAAGTTTCAGAATGTTGTCAGCCACGATCTTTATGGCATCAACATCCAGACCGGAGTCAAGCTCATCGAGCATTGCCAGTTTAGGCTTGAGCAGCTTCATCTGAATGATCTCATTACGTTTTTTCTCACCACCGGAAAAACCTTCATTAAGGAAACGGTGGGCTATTGCCGGATCCATCTGCACATCAGCGATGGTCTTATCCAGCAGACGGATAAACTCAAAAAGTCTGATCGGCTGATCTCTGTGCGCATTGACAGCAGCCTTCAGAAAATCGGAATTGGTGACACCAGGAACTTCCTGTGGATACTGCATGGCAATGAAAAGACCTGCCTTGCTTCTTTCATCCACACTCATTGCCAGAACATCCTGGCCGTCAAAGGTAATGCTACCTTCTGTGACTTTATATCTAGGATGGCCCATGATGGTCATTAACAGCGTACTTTTACCGTTGCCGTTAGGTCCCATAAGTGCATGGACTTCTCCAGTATTGACCGTTAAATCAACGCCTTTAAGGATCTCCTTATCTTCAACATTGACATGGAGATTTCTTATTTCCAGTGTTGACATATGTCTCACCCCTTTTCACTCACGTTGTATTATAGCACAACAGTTCAGAACGTGCCTATTATATACCTCTTTTCTTTATGTTGCATAAAAAAAACAAATAAACTATAATATTTAAGTTCGCGCCAGGAGGTTTTAATTATGGTAGAAAAATTAAAAGAGTACTGGTTCCCTCTGCTTGTAGGCATATTCTTCGTATGTGTCTCCATATTCTTTGCCTATGATCAGAACAAGGGAAAACTACCGGGAAAAACAGTTAACGGTCAGCAGATAGTGTTCTCTGTTGATGATACAAATTACTCAGCTGACCAGTTATATGATGATTTATCAAAAGTTTATCATGACGACAGAGTAGCCACTATGTTCCAGGTTGCCTTACTTGACAGCGCCATCAAGTCAACTGATGAGTTTAAGGCTGAATTAGACAAGAATTACCAGAATACAGTAGCTGCATATCAGCAGTATTATGGTTATGATGTTGCTTACCTTGACAATATCGCCAAGACTTATTATGGTTATGACACTTTCTATGAGTACATGAATTATTCCACAAAAGCTCAGAAGCTTTATACCGAATACTTCAGCAAAAACGGCGACAAGTACTTCACAGAAGATTTCCAGAAGGAATATAAGCCTCGTATCGTAAGCTATGTCGTTCTGACTCTGGATGATCCTGAAAATCCAACTGCAGAAGAAACCGCTAAGGTCAAGGCTGCACAGGATGCCTGGGCATCAAGTGAATACAGCGCAGATAATTTCGCTGATTTTGCCAAAAAGTATTCAGAAGACGGCAATGCATCAACAGGCGGTGTCTTCGGTTATCTTGATACCAAGACTTCAGGCATTGATGAAGTATTCCTGAATACAGCATTAGCTCTGGAAGAAGGACAGGTTTCCGAATGGACATTCTCTGAAACATTCGGTTATTACCTGATCAAGGTTGATTCAGTAAAATTCGATGACATCAAGAATGAAACTGCATTTGCCAACTCAATCATGTCTTCACAGCAGGGTCTCTCCAGCAAGATATTGTGGGAAACCGCAAATGAATTAGGTGTTACTTTCGGCAGTGATGAGATCAAGAACATCATCATGAAGTCTCTGAATGTAGAAAGCGAGGATTAAGACATGAAAAGATTATTAAAAGCTATTGTTGTCGCTTTATGCTTCTGCACTCTGCTGACCGGCTGCAAGGATGCAACCGCTACAGTAAGTAATCCTAATGAACTGATCGTTCAGATCGGCAAGGAAAAAATCACCAAGAAAGATCTTTACGACAGAATGATGAAAGATGATGCCACAAATTCCATCATCTCCAAAGCCATGGAAATCATCACAGCTGCTGAAATCGAAACTACACCTGCCCTTGAAGCCAAGGCTCAGGAACTGTTCGAAAGCTATAAGGCTCAGCTGGAAACTCAGGGTGATTTTGAAGAAGTTCTCAAAAATCTGGGTTACGAATCAGTTGATGCCTTCAAGCAGTACTGTCTGACAAACGTCAAGGCTGATGAACTTGCTGAAAAGTACATTACTGACGGCTGGGATGAAATCTGGAAGGAATTCGCTCCTGTTAAGGCTAAGATGATCTTCGTCGATGCAAGTGAGATCGGCAATGAAGAAGGAAGAAAGAAAGCTGAAGAAGCAATCGCTGCCATCAAGGCCGGAAAGACTTTCGAGGAAGTTGCCGCTGAATACAGCAGCAAAGAAGATCTTGCTAAGGAAACTCTGTACACACGTGACAATTCAACTCTTGATTACAATGTACTGGCATATCTGGCAACTGTTCAGAATCCGACATTATCAGATGTCATCGTCAATAAGGCTGCCAATGGCTACTATGTAGTA
This sequence comes from Erysipelotrichaceae bacterium, assembly GCA_017516045.1. GTDB lineage: Bacteria > Bacillota_I > Bacilli_A > Erysipelotrichales > Erysipelotrichaceae > RUG521. Next base: position 115,784 of record JAFWDT010000014.1, on the reverse strand, counting down.
CAGGTTACAGTTACCAACCAGGAACAGCTGAAACAGGATCTGATCACTTATCTGAAGTCACTGACAACCTTCACTGACAAGGCTTACGGTTTCTTCTATAAGAAGCACAACTTCAAGGTATACGACATTGACGTATACAACACAATTAAGAACAATTATCCTTCCTATCTGGGAATCGATAAGTAAAACAGGATGTGAAAACATCCTTTTTTATGCTTTAATATCATTATGATTTATATACTTGTTCTGATTATCGCAGCAGCCCTTATATTTCTTCTGCATCATGAGAATACTGATCTGTCAGTAAGTTACTTTACCGTTTCTTCCGAAAAGCTGGAGAAAGATCTTATTACTGCACAAATATCAGATTTTCATAATACTCACAACACCGTTCTGCAGGATTCAATAATCAGCAGTCTTAAGGAAAACAGACCTGACTGCATATTCGTCACCGGTGATCTGATCGATTCACGCCGCACGGATATAGAATGCGCCGTTGCCTTTGCCAGGAAGCTGACTGAGATTGCACCTGTGTATTACGTTGTTGGCAACCATGAAATCAGATCCAATCAATATGAAAAGATCATGGAAGCATTTGAGAAAACCGACATGATCATAATGCATGATACCAGCATACTTACAGAAGGCCTTAATCTGATTGGCCTGGATGATTTATACACTGTTCCATACAGTGAAAGAAGTACCCTGTTTACCGAAAGATATCAGAAACTGAAAGATGACAGCAGATTCAATCTGGTACTGTTTCACAGGCCTGAATTATTTGATACCTACTGTGATAACGAGATAGATCTTATTCTATGCGGACATGCTCATGGCGGTCAGTTCAGACTGCCGATAATAGGAGCTGTGCTTTCTCCGAATCAGGGTCTGTTCCCTGTTTACACTGAAAACCTATACAGTAAAGGAAAAACAAAGATGATTGTTTCCCGCGGCATCGGCAATTCTCTGTTCCCTTTCCGTCTCAACAATAAGCCGGAACTGATTTACATAAAACTGGAAAAGAAACTATAATTTAGTTATGGAGGTAACTCATATGTGTATTTTCTGCGACATCGCTGAAGGAAAGATTCCAAGCTACAAGGTATACGAGGATGATGTGTGTCTGGCATTTCTGGATTTAGCCCAGGTAACCAGAGGACATACACTGGTAATCCCTAAGAAACACTTTGCCAACATCCTGGAGTGTGATGATGAAACTGTTGCTCATCTGGCAAAGGTTACCAGAATGCTGGCTAAAAAGATCACTGATAACCTGCAGGCTCCTGGCTGCAACATTCTTAACAACACAAATGAAATAGCAGGACAGTCTGTCATGCATGTTCATTTCCACATCATACCTAGATATGGCAGTGATGACGGTCTGATAGCTGAATTCAGGCCAAATCATGAACCGTATGATATGGAACAGATCGTAAAAGACATTAATGGATAAAAAACGTTCAGGTAATCACTCCTGAACGTTTTCATTTGTTTCCTGTACGGGTTCCTCATGGCTGTAAACATCAATGCTGCTGCGCAGACTGTTGATGCTGATGCTTCGTGTAACCCCTTCTCGCTGTTCCTCAATGTAATTGACGACTGTTTCCTTATCATCAATCATTACTCTGACGGGATTCTCATTGACGGTAAGTCTGCCGTTATTGCTGAGAATGTTCAGATTATACAACGTCAGTGAATCGTTAATCTCAAGGGTAACGTTTCCCGTAACTTCAAGGATATTGATCAGATTCGATTCAATTCCGCTGACAGTTACCACTCCTGAGTTACTGTTGATGTCCAGCTTTCCTGTAATGACATTTCTGAAGTTTACTGCTCCGGAAATGGATGAAAGAACAAATGATTCAGCTGTTACGTTTTCGGCATTGAATACGCCTTCAATGGTCTTGTTGGTGACTGCTATTGCTGACTGTGAAGGCAGATATATTGTTATGGTATCAATCTGTCTGGTTGAAGTAATGAAGCTGTTGGTTGGTTCCTCAGCTCTTTCAATTATCTTAAGAGAAACATCTCTGTTATTAATGACAAAACTGTTGGCACTGTCTGTTCTCTGGAAATAGCTGATTTTTACCTTATCTTCATCAGTCGGCACGACATTAACTCTGTGGTTAATGGTATCAATGCTGACTGATCTTATTTCGTTGGCATCAAGGTCCTGATAAACTTCCATGTATGTTGAGGACATCTGGGCATTAGGTACTATATAAGTATTATAAAACCACAGGGATGCCGCTATCCCTGCTGCCAGAAGTACCATCATGATGACCAGAAAACTGTTTCTTTTGAACATAGGAAATCACCTGTTTTAATTATATCACGAAGCCCGGATTAATTCTTGACAATATCTGTTCGTATACTATAATAATATGTAGTTAGCACTTAAAACGTTAGAGTGCTAAAGGAGGAGTTTAATATGATAAAACCATTAAATGACAATGTTTTACTGAAAAAGGAAGTAGCAGAAAACAAGACAGCTAGTGGAATCATTCTTTCAACTAACGAAAACACTGCAGAGAATATCGGTGTCGTTATCGCCGTTGGCGAAGGAAAGCTGGTCGACGGACAGAGGGTACCGATGACAGTAAAGGTAAAGGACAAAGTAATCTTTGATAAATATGCAGCAAATGAAATCGAATATCAGGGAGAAAAATTCTTACTGATCCCTGAAGCAAAGATCTACGCTGTAATAGATTAGGAGGCTTTTTATGAGTAAGGAAGTTAAATATTCAAAAGAAGTTAGAGATCTGATGCTGGCCGGTGTTGATACCCTGGCTAACACAGTTAAGATCACCTTAGGTCCTAAGGGACGTAATGTGGTCCTGGAAAAAAGCTACGGTTCACCGCTTATCACTAACGACGGCGTAACAATAGCCAAGGAAATCGAACCGGAAGACAAGTTCGAAAACATGGGCGCCAAACTGGTATACGAAGTTGCCAGCAAGACTAATGATGTAGCCGGTGACGGTACCACAACTGCTACCCTTCTGGCTCAGGCTATCATGCATAACGGTATTGCCTGTGTTGAAAAAGGAAGCAACCCGGTTCTGTTAAAAGCAGGCATGGAAAAGGCAGCTAATCTGATTGCTTCTGAATTACTGAAGCAGACAAAGCAGATATCAACTTCAAAGGACATCGCTCAGGTCGCTTCCATTTCTTCAAGTAACGAAGAAATCGGCCGTTACATTGCCCAGGCCATGGAAAAAGTCGGCAGAGACGGTGTTATTACCGTAGATGAATCTCAGGGATTTGAAACCACACTTGAAACTGTTGAAGGTCTGGAATATGACAAGGGCTACATGTCACCATACATGGCCAGTGACAGAGAGAAGATGCAGGCTGAACTGGAAAGCCCATATATCCTGGTAACTGACCAGAAGATCAATTCAATTCAGGAGATCCTCCCTGTTCTGGAAAAGATCGTTCAGGCCAACAAGCCAATGCTTATCATCTGCGATGACATTGACAATGAAGTACTGACAACTCTGATCGTCAACAAGCTGCGCGGTGCCTTCAATGTTGTGGCAACCAAGGCTCCTAGCTTCGGCGACACTCAGAAAGCCATGCTGCAGGACATTGCCATCCTGACAGGCGGCGAATTCATCACCAAGGAACTTAACATGGATCTTAAGGAAATCGGTCTGGAAAGCCTGGGAACAGCCAATAAGGTCGTCGTAAAGAAAGACAACACCACAATCGTTCACGGCAACGGTAATCCTGAGATGCTGAAAGACAGAGTCGCTGAAATCAGAAATCAGATTGAAAAATCAACATCAGAATATGATAAGAAGAAACTGAACGAAAGACTTGCCAAGCTGACATCCGGTGTAGCCATCATCAAGGTCGGTGCTGCTACTGAAAGTGAAATGAAGGAAAAGAAGTTAAGAATCGAAGATGCTCTTAACGCTACCAAGGCAGCCATTGCTGAAGGAATCATAATCGGCGGCGGTGCAGCTCTTGCCAAGATCTACAAGCAGCATAAAGACACCCTGAAAGGTGCAACCGTTGATGAACAGAAAGGTATCAATGCCGTATTTGAAGCCATCCTGCAGCCGCTGTATCAGATAGCTGAAAACGCCGGCTATGATGGAAATGACATCGTCAAGGAACAGTTAAACAAGAAAGGCAATATCGGATTCAACGCCATCAGCGGTGAATGGGTAGACATGTTCAAGGAAGGAATCGTTGATCCTACCAAGGTTACCAGATCTGCCATTCTTAATGCCACCAGTATTGCTGCTCTGTTTATAACAACTGAAGCAGGTGTCGTTGAAAAACCTCAGCCTGAAAACAATAATACACCTGCAGCTCCTGCCGGCATGTACTAAAACAAAACATATGAAAGCCCTGGATTCCAGGGCTTTTTTTACAGATAGTTTTCGATTTCTTCAAGTGAATCAATAAAGTCATCAGCTTCACTTTGGTCCATGCCGAAGTTATGATCAACTCTGGCGATGGTCCTGATTCCGGAATTCTTACCGGCCTTAATTCCAAAGGTAGAGTCCTCAATTATGATGACTTCGTCTTTTTTCAGGCCAAGTTCAGCAAGAGCCAGCAGATAAATCTGCGGGTCAGGTTTGGCTCTTTCAATATCTCTACCGGAAATGACGACCTCAAAACAGTCTCTGATACCTAACTGCTGTAAGGCTCGTTCAATGTACCATGGTTCACTGGCTGAACAGCAGGCCATCTTATATCCTCTGTCATTAAGAGATCTTATCTCTTTTACAACATCAGGATATGCCAGAGGCGGAAAGTATATTTCTCCCCTTTTTATCTCATGATACTTCTTAATAGTCTCTTCAAAGAATGCCGGATCATCATCAGGATGCATCATTGATCTGATAACACTCCAGGCATCAAACTGCGGTGATGCACCGATCCATACTCTGAAAACCCGGGGATCGGTCTTAAACCCATACTCTCTGATACAGTTAGCCGTTATCTGCTGATCATATGTTTCGGAATCAACAATTACACCATCAAGATCGAAAAATACACCTTTAATCATACGCAATACTCCTGGCTATATTTAAACAGACAAATGAATAAAAAGAAAGAAAAATAAAATAAATAACATATACATTTTCTTTTTTTTCGTCAACAGGTGTTCTTTTTTACCTTATGGAGATTATTGGGTTATAATATATGTCAGACGGAGGATTACAAATATGAATATCAATGATATCATCCATGGTTTCCGTGTGATCAATGCCAGACACATCGATGAGATCAATGGAGATTTATATGAGATGGTTCATGAAAAAACCTCAGCCAGAACCATCTGGCTGAAGAGAGATGACGAAAACAAGACTTTTGCCATCGCCTTCAGAACCACCCCTGTGGATGACACCGGTGTATTCCACATTCTTGAACACTCAGTTCTTAACGGTTCACAGCGCTATCCGGTCAGAGAACCGTTTGTTGATCTGTTAAAAGGTTCCCTGCAGACATTCCTTAATGCCATGACTTATCCTGATAAAACCGTATATCCGGTTTCAAGCCGCAATGATAAGGACTTTATCAACCTGATGCGTGTATATCTAGACGCCGTCTTCAAACCGCTGGCTGTTGAGAATCCTAACATTTTCAGACAGGAAGGCTGGCATTATGAACTTCTTGATCTTGAGGCAGATCCTATTTACAAAGGTGTAGTATTTAACGAAATGAAAGGCGCCTTCTCCTCACCTGACGGTGTCAGAAGCCGTTACATAATGCATTCACTGTTCCCTGATACCTGCTATGGCAATGAATCAGGCGGTGATCCTGATCACATTACCGATCTGACCTATCAGCAGTTCTGTGACAGTCACAGGAAATACTACAGTCCAAGAAACTCGTTCATATTCCTTGATGGTGACCTCAACATAGATGAGACCCTGCGTATTATCGATGATGAATATCTCTCAGGTTATACTTCTGACGGTGATGAAATCACTTTTGAAATGCAGAAGCCAGTTGAAAGCGAAGATACTGTCATTGAATATGAGATATCTGCTGAAGACAATCCAGCCGGAAAGGCTCAGGTAGCCTACGGTTATGTTGTCGGCGACTACAATGACCGTCTTTCAAATACTGCCTTAGCTCTTTTATCTCAGGTATTATGCGGATCAAACGAATCACCATTGAAGAAAGCCATTATTTCCAATGGACTAGGTGAAGATGTCTATTTCTCAATTGAAGACGGATTACTGCAGTCATTTGTTGAAATTGACGTAATAAATACTGATCTGGAAAAGGAACCGCAGATCACTGAAACGATCACTAACGAACTGAAACGCATTATCAGCGAAGGCATCGACAAACAGGAACTCAATGCCGTTCTGAGCAAGGCTGAATTCAAGGCTAAGGAAAGAGATTTCGGCAATGCCCCTAAGGGACTGGTGTTCGCCCTGTCATCTCTTGATACATGGCTGTATGGAGGCGATCCGGTTAACGGCATGATCCGTGATGACATCTACACTCAGTTAAGAGAAAAGATGGATACAGATTACTTTGAGAAGCTGCTGCAGTCACTGATTCTTGACAGCAGACATCATGCCAAGATCCTGCTCAAGCCATCTGGTACCTTAGGTAAGATCAAGGCTGAAAGAGAAAAACGGAAACTGGCCGCTGCCAAGGCTGCCTGGAGCAAGGAAGACATCGAACAGCTTGTTGACATGAATAAGAAACTCGCTGTGTGGCAGGCCACTGAGGACACTCCTGAGCAGCAGGCTACTCTGCCTGTACTTCATATCTCAGACCTCAAGAAAACTGCTACAAAGCTTCCTCTGGAAGTCTGCAGGCACGGTGGACGCAATGTTGTTCTGAAACACGAACTTGATACAAACGGTATCAGTTACGTTACACTCTACAGCAGCATTTCAGATTTTGATCTGCACCAGCTTTCCGTTCTGTCTCTGTTAACCAACCTTCTGGGACAGATAGGTACGGAAAAATACGACACCATACACCTTACACAGGCAATCAATGCTACTCTGGGTGAATTCGGAGCCGGAGTATCATTCGCTGCCAATAAAAAGAATGAACTTACTTCAGCCGTGACAGTAACATGGAGCACTCTGGAAAGAAACGACCTGGAAGGCGTCGATCTGGTAAAAGAGATCATGTACAATACCAGACTTGATGACCAGAAAGCCATCAGAGACATTGTCAGACAGATCAAGACGACCATGGAACAGACCTTCATAGCTGCCGGTAACCGGATGGGAGTTCTGCGTGTGAGCTCATATGACAGTGAAGCGGGTGTTTCTGCTGAATACGTCAACGGTTATGAGTTCTATAAATTCATAAAGAATCTGGAAGAAAACTGGGACAGTGAAGCCGAAAGAGCAATCGGTGAAATGAAACAGCTGTATTCTTCCCTGTTCATCAGAGACCGTCTGACAATCGGTATCGCATCTGCCACCAAGCCTAGAATCGTCATGGCTGTTCTGGACGATGCACCGGAAGGAACGATTGGTCCAAAGGCTGAAAGAAAGCCATTAGGACACAGACGTGAAGGAATCATCGTACCTGCCAACATCTCATATGCCTGCATGGGCGCATGCACCGGCAGACTTCCAAACGAAGATCTTGGTACGATGTACGTTATTTCAAACATTCTGACATATGATTACTTATGGAATAATGTCAGAGTTAAAAACGGTGCCTACGGTACCGGATTTGCCGTCAGAGGCAATGCTGTAAGATTCATGTCATACAGAGACCCTAATCCGGCAAACTCTCTGCACATTTTCAAGAATTCCGTTAATTATCTGAAGGATTTCTGTAACAGTGATCAGAATGTTGAAAAATACATCATTGGTACCATGGGCGACTTCGATCCGCTGATGACAGTCAAGACCATGGCAAAGCGCAGCGACATTGATTACTTCACCGACTTCGATGATGAATCAAAACAGGCTGTCCTTGATGCCATTCTGTCATGCAACAAGGAAGAGATCTCCAAAGCTGTATCTCTGCTGGAAACAGTCAATGAAAATGACAATGTCTGCGTAATAGGCAATAAGGATGCCATCGAAAACTGCAAGGACCAGCTGGACGAAATCTTTACATTCTAATAAAATCAAGAGCCTCTCTGACCGTCGTCAGTAAGGCTCTTTTTTTGTTATATGATGGAATAAATATCTGAAAAATGATAAATTAAAATTAGAATTAATAAAAATAATATTGGGAGGGAACTTATATGAGTTCAAGAACTTATCAATGTACCAGATGCGGCGAGACCTTCACTTATAACAGCGACCGTGACGCTTTATTCTGCCCTATCTGCGGTTCAACTGCCAGATATGTTACCAAACCATCTGCCACCACTGTAAATAACTACACGAACAGTCAGTATTACAATGTCACCTTCACTGATCCTGACAGTAAGATAAAGATCGCTACGGCAACAATTCCAGACGGCTGGCAGTATGGCGCTACCGTAAAAAGTTATAATCAGAGTCTGCTGGTTCAGCATCTGGGTGTATGCCAGGTTCAGAAAGCCGATGGCAGTGCCGTCATGTTTGTCAAGACAGGCGATAATTTCCTGGATGTCCGCAATGGCATAAACCCTAACGAAACACACCAGGATGGAGAAATGAACAAATATTTCAACATTCCAATGCTGAGACTTGATTCAACTGAAAACTACATCAACACCATTGCACCTGAATATGTAACAAAAGCCAAGCTGACTGCCAAGGCTGTCAGCAAGCTGCCTAGCTACTATGCTCAGAATGCCAAGGTATTCCAGCAGGATATGGCAAAGGAAGTAACGGAGTTCTCATCATATTTCAAGAACAACAATCTTACTTTTGAAGCCGGCGCTCCTGTTACCGAATCAAAACTTGTACAGTATTCCTACACAATAAACAAAACGAAGTATGTAATGCTGTTGGGTACCGACCTGGGTGCTTATGAATTCCGTCTGGCTGGCCCTGCTGCCAACAACAATAATGTTGTCAGCCTGCTGACAACATTAGTTACCGGTCAGAATAATAATGCCAATGTTGGTCAGTATATTCACTGGGGCAGCAAGCTCATATTCGGACTTATCACTGCGGAAGAAGACTATAACAGTGTTTCCAAGCAGTTCCTGAATTTTGTCAGTTCCTTTAAGATGGATCCATCTTACAAGACAAATGTCAGAAAACTGAATAATACTACCAGCGGTAAGAGAAAGACAACTTCCGAAAATCAGAACAATACTTCCAATAACGGTCTTACTCTGACTGATCTTCTTACCGGAATACTGAACGCTGCCGGCGGAAGCACTGCCCAGGACGATTCAAACAATCTCAGTTTTGACTGGACACAGCTGTTCAAGTAAAACAGGAATTTCAAGTGAAAAGAACACCATCACAGGTGTTCTTTTTTATGGTATATCAGCTCATTTGGGAAATAAAAAATCAGTCCACTGACTGATCATATATCTAATGGAGCGGGTGACGGGAATCGAACCCGCGTGGTTAGCTTGGAAGGCTAAAGTTCTACCATTGAACTACACCCGCATTTAAGTGGTGACCCGTGGGCGACTCGAACGCCCGACCCTTTGATTAAAAGTCAAATGCTCTACCGCCTGAGCTAACGGGTCATATGGCTGGAACGGGTGGACTCGAACCACCGGAATGCCAGAGTCAAAGTCTGGTGCCTTACCACTTGGCTACGTCCCAAACTTTTTCACTTCTTAAAAAAATGGTGGGAGGGGGCAGATTCGAACTGCCGAACCCGAAGGAACAGATTTACAGTCTGCCGCGTTTAGCCACTTCGCTACCCTCCCAAGATTTAAAAAATGGTGCCGGATAAGGGACTCGAACCCCCAACCCACTGATTACAAATCAGTTGCGCTGCCAATTACGCCAATCCGGCAAATAAAATGGTGGAGGTTAACGGGCTCGAACCGCTGACCCTCTGCTTGTAAGGCAGATGCTCTCCCAACTGAGCTAAACCTCCACTTACCGTGCTTTAATACTTTATCACACTTTACCCTTTCAAGTCAATAAACATCAGGATATTTATCGTCCTCGGGCCTAATTATTTTCACATTTTTTATGATATAATGTCAATAGTATTTTTTAAGGAGTTTTTATGTTGAAGATTTACAACTCATATGCCGTTACCAGAAAGCAGCGTTTCATTAACGCTCTAGTTACAGGAATACCTGCTGCATTAGTATGCATCGGCATTTTCTGGGTGGTTTCAAATATAATCGGTGTTTACATGCCGGTACTGTTCATTCCGGCAGGATATTTAATATCATATGTCATCCAGCGCTTTGGCAAGGGTGTTCAGATCCAGTTCTCTGTTCTGGCAGTCATTCTGACAGCTGCGGTTATTATTATCGGTGATCTGGCAACCTTCCGAAACCTTCAGATGATCATGTTGCTGTTTACCAACGGTGTCAGCAGCTTATGGAACATTGGCTATCGCGCCGTAGCCCTGATTCTCGCTTTTCACAACTCAAGAATAATCTAGGAGACTTAACATGAAGAAATATGGGAACCCGCTTATCATTCTTATAGCAGGTAATTTTCTTTTAGGCATCATCAAGGCATATGTCCGGATACCTATGATCGATGAGATCACTGCCGTTCTGACATCACTGATGCTTTTTGGTTTCGGGTATTTTCTCAATACTCCATCCAGAATCATAAGAAAAACTACCTGGATCAGAAAGCTCATTTCCCTGGCTCTTTTTATCGTCCTGGTAGTCTATTCACTTGGTTATATTGACATCCCTGTTTCCACGGATATTCTGAACATCATCGGTTTCGGCCGTGTGTTCATTTACATGCTGTATATCTATTTCGGATTTGCGTTTGCTAATTAGGCAATGCTGCGGTAATAGATCTGAGCAAGTCTGTTATCAGCATCCCGGTCACTGTCTGTGGCCTTTTTTATTTCCTTCAGAAGTGCTGCTGTCTGAGCGGCAGTTTCATCTGAAAGGTCGATGCGATAATACGGGACTGAAGTTCTCCTTATCAGTGAGAACCGTTTCATCGTTTCACTGCTCTCAACTGTACAGATGCAGTCTTCACAGTCTCTGTTCAGCAGGAATCTGTTGCCCCCGTTTTCCAGATAATACTTATCCGGGGAATTCTTTTTCCGGCAGAAAATCCTTTTCTTGTTTCCAGCATAGTTACCTACAGGACACTGTTCCGTTATCATTAGTGGCAGTCTTCCATATACAAGTACTTCTGCCTTTGTGTTATCAGCCAGCTTTTCAATTTCTTCTATGCTTGCCTCAATTGAGAGCGACACTCTTTCCATCCTGTTCCAAAAAGCCCGGGTATAACTGTTGATCACATTTCCGGTAAAATCCAAATACAGGGGCTTACCGATAGCCTTCATATGCTGGAACTGCCCAATGTTATGGATCATGAATCCATCTGCTAATGATTCAGCCGCTTTCTTCAGTACTTCACCGTAAGTATTCTGAGTATGCTGTCGCCACAGACGCGGAAGCTTTATGACAGCCTTTTTACCTTTCAGATGCCGTAATTCTATGGCTTCAGCGTGATCAAAATCACTGCGACAAGGAAGGTACACCGTTTCAACCAGTTCATCATTTATTACTGCCTTAAGCTGTTCCATGTTTCTGACAAGCACATTCACTCTGTAATCACCATCAGCTTTACGGCTTGTCAGTTCAGGCAGCACAGCACCAGCAGATTTTCTCTTGGAGTTGACAATAATTGCTTCATTAAGTTTATCTACAGCCTGATTCCTGAGTGAATTCAGATCAGCTCTGTTGACAAACAAGCCCTCATCAAGGTCAAGATTCATTTCGCTGAAATTAATGTTGGTATTCCCTGTTTTAGAGAGCTGCTTAAGCACTGTTTCAGCCGTTAATGGCTGATTAACGGAAACAGAAGGAATAATGCCGTTAACTGATACTTCCATGTCACCATATTTCAGAGTCATTGTCATTTCTCTGCCGGCCTTGACTGAAGTCTGGCATTTAACATCAATCTTTCTATGACTGTTTTTATACTCATGATCGATGGCATCATTAAGTGCTTTGTTAAATGTCTGATAAACTGCCTGATCTTTCCTGATCCTGCCCTTTACCTTAAAGACTGCTGTCTCATTTTTTCTGACAGCTTTATTAACATAGAAACCTGTTCCGTTCTCATCATCACTCCAGATCTCTACACCGTCACCGGTATTCATGTCACGATTAAATCTGATCGTAACCCGTTCTCTTTTTGCATCATAACTGATGACTTTGCCAGCATAAACACCCCAGTTACGCGGATGTACGGGACACATCATCTCAGGGCCTGACCTGACTTTCAGATACCCTTCAGAAAAACCGCCGCGGTTGAAGCTGAACTGTAAGGCCAGCATATCTTCAGCAGATATCTTCATGTAATTGCCTTTATAATATTCGTCTATGTAATGACGGTAAACTGATGTAACCTGGGCTACATATTCAGGAGTTTTCATTCTTCCTTCTATCTTAAGAGAAGCAACGCCGCAGTCGAGTAATTCCTTAAGATGATCTACAGTACAGATGTCTTTTGTGGACAGCAGATGCCCTTCTGCGAGCTTTTTTCCTTCAGACGATAAAGTGTATTCAAGTCGGCAGTTCTGCGCGCATTTGCCGCGGTTTCCGCTCCTGTTGCCTAATACAGAAGATATGTAGCACTGACCGGAATAACTGACACATAAGGCGCCGTGAATAAACACTTCAATACGAACTGATGTATTGCTGCAGATATACTTTATTTCTTCCAGAGACAATTCTCTGCTGAGTACCACAGTTGTCAGCCCCATTGCCTCAAAAGCCTTTACTTCATCAAGTGAATTGGCTGTCAGCTGTGTTGAGGCATGAACAGGCAGATCAGGATAACATTTTCTGACCAGTGAAATGGCACCAAGATCCTGCATTATGAGACCGTCAACACCAATGCGGTACAGATCGTCAATAAATCTGATCAGCTGCTCAAACTCGCTGTCCTTATAGAGAGTATTAACTGTAACATATACCTTAACCCCATACCCATGACAGTAATCACAGACTTTATCCAATTCTTCTGTTGAAAAGTTATTGGCATAGGCACGCGCTGAAAACAGCTGGCCTCCCAGATATACCGCATTTGCGCCAGAAGCCACTGCTGCCTTAACACATTCAAAATTACCGCTTGGAGCTAACAGTTCAACCTTACTCACTTAGGAATACCTCTGTTTCTCTTTTTATATCTCTGATAACATTATCGTTCAGTTTCATGTATGGATCAGATAATGACTCCGGAATAAGCAGTTCCATTTTTACAGCCTTTCCATCCTTAACAATGACAAAGTTTGGAGCCCCTACTCTCTTGGCCCCTGCAAATTCCGTTCCGTCAAGCGTCTTAACATCTTCACGGGAATACTCAGCCAGCACGTTTGCTGCCAGTTTTATAAACCGGTGATATCCTTCACTGCCCTCATGGGATAAATATATCTTTCCGCTTTCATCAACGCTGTATACATCCCTTATTTCCTTCTCAGGATCATTATCAGGTCTGACATCTACATAGTACACTGTGTCCATCTTATTCTCGTGACATACTTCTATGAAAGACGGCAGTATGCTGCGACACCATGGACACCAGTTTGCTCCGAAATAAACAATGAAAGATTCTCCCTTCTGCATCATGGCAGCTATTTCTTCAGCACTGGAATATACAAAAGGATTATCTTCATTTATTTCTATCTCACGGTACATATTGCCGCTTGCGGTACTCTGACCGTTTAATGCTTCATATTCATTCTTAAACCTGATGGCATCATTTCTGTTGGCAGGCTGTTCGCTGCATCCGCAGATCATGATCATCATCATAAGCAAAATAATCAATTTTTTCATATGTTTATTATATCACAATAACAGTTATGATATAATTGATTATGCGCAGGCGTAGTTCAATGGCAGAACATTAGCTTCCCAAGCTAAGTATGCGGGTTCGATTCCCGTCGCCTGCTCCATTTTTATAATCAAAGCTCAGTAAGAAATTTACTGAGCTTTTTTGTTTATCTGGTTGGTTTTTTCTTTCGGGAAAAACCTGAGGCTGTCATGATAACTGAAGCGGCTATCATTGATAAACCTAACCGTCCAACATAGAACATCAGCCCGCTGATATCACCTGTTTCCACCGGATGGGTATACTCTACAGTCTGTTTTCTGTTGTCCCAGTCTCTGTGCACCACAAGCAGTTCACCGCTTGACGGATCTCTTCCTTCTTCAAAGAATACAAGTTTACGGCCGTCAATTTCTGTTCCGTCAAGTTTTACGGATACATTAACCTTTTCCTTTTCACCGGAAGCAGTAACAGTCATTTTCTGCTGATAAGGTTCCCCTTCACTGTTTATCAATGGTTTCCCTGTAGCATAATCCATGAGCGTCGCCGTTATTTCCAGCTCAGTATCTTTGGTAAAACCTATCAGTTCGACTTCATCGCTTAACAGTACGCTGCTGCCTTCGACATTAGTGAACGAAGCCTGTGTCAGCAGATCAGGTATGGTTACTGTCTGAGCTTTGTCTTTAGGGTCCTTATGTACAGCTACGACATTTCCCTCCAGGCTGATTTCTTCATAAACAACGATACTTTTACCTTTGAATCTCTCGGCATCAATTTCCATCAATACGACCATTTCACCGTCACTGTCATCAGCTGCAAAACTGTTATTGAAAATGAGAGGTTTTCCATTAGTGTCCGTTACAGCTTTTCCCGTGTCAGCATAAACCAGCTCTGTTCTGATATCGTATTTCTTTCCGGCTACCAGATTATGATATCTGATTGTGTCTCTTATGACCTGAGTTCCCGAGTTAAACAGCAGATGATCTTCATCGCTGTCATCAACAGCTTCCGTGGAAAGGTATGGAATGAAGATCTGCTGAGCCGGGTCGTCAATACCCTTATGCGTACTGATCAGATCATAATTACCGTTAGCGTTAATGCGGTACAGTTCTTCGTTAACACACATCCTTTCTTCGCATCTGATACCCTTGAAATTCATTATCAGTGTTTGCTCAGTATTATCGGCCTTAAGCATTTTTTCTTCTGAACCGATCACACTGCCATCATCCATATTTTCAAGGCTGGCTTTGATCTTATACTGAGTGCCAATTGTCAGATTGCTGAGCATTACTTCATCCGAAATATCCAGTTTTTCTGTTTTCAGATGTACATTGAGTTCATTATCCGAAAAGAAAGCTTTTGTTCTGATAGCAGGAACTCGTTCATTAAATACCTTTACATCTCCGTCCGCGACCGTAAAAGCCTGTCTGGAGTCAAGTTTCAGATATCCTTCAGGATTACTGTCTTCAACAACATAAAGTGTTTTTCCTTCAGTAAGTCCCTTAATGACGAATGGCTTATCTGTGCTTTTCCATTGCGGCACAATGACATTGCCCTGTTCATTCTCAATGTGTAACAAAGCACCAGAAACAACGATATCCTTTCCTGACGAATCAGATGTAACCTTGGTTACTGTAACAGTTGTTGGCTTTTCCGGAAGATCTACATCATAAGTAAGTACCGCCCTTCCAGAGTTATCACCGTAAGCTTCGACGGTAATCTGCTCATCGTTAAGCAGATATCCTTCAGGAGCCTTAAGTTCGCGAACATAATAGATTCCTGCCGGCAGAACTCCTGAAATCGCTTTGCCGCTTTCATCAGTGATGACTTTTTCAACCAGAGTAAATCCTCTTAATTCCAGTTCCCTTTTGTAAATGCCGTATTCAGCACCTTTGAAACTGCCATACCCCTGTGGCTTTCTTTCACCTGTTTCGCTGTCTTTTTTCTGTAAAACCAGTCTGACCTTCTGCCATTGTTCACTGACATCCTTTATCACATCAGTTTCATCCATGATTATCCTGTACACTGTTTCATCCAGGACAAATCCTTCAGGTGCTGATGACTCCTTAAGATAGTATGTTTCCCCATAATACAGCTCAATTTCATTGCTGAGGCCGTCTTCCCGGATGGTAAAGACTACTTCCTTACCGTTAATATCCAGAGCCGGTTTTTCTGCTTTTTCATCATAATACAGTCGGTAAACCGCCCCGTTTAACGGATAGTAGATCTGCTGATCCGGATCATCTGCGTAGTTTTTCCTGATACACAGTTTTGCCGGTACTATCTCGGCACTGAATATGACATTCTTTCTGTCATAGTCGCCAGAGGCAAACATCCTGGTGAAAAACATATCCTGCAGAGGTCTTTTATTGCCCTCTGTCCATGCTCCTTCATAGTTTTCCCAGACATAAACCTTGAAATCTGCCGGCGGTAAAGGCTGTGTCTGTAAAAAAGCCATGAAGTCAGAAAAACCATCCTGCTTTTCAGCAGCTGTAGGACTTACTGCTCCCCACCAGTCTCTGCCCTCATTGTGATAATGATTAAGCGCCACATGGGTTATGAACTGACCAAGACCTCTTTCTTCATGAATGTTCAGTTCCTTTATCTGCGGTCCTTCGATGTCAACTTTCAGAAAACTGCTGTAAGGCAAGGCATATCTGCCGGAAGTAAAGCCTTCCCACTGTTTTGGTCCCTTCCAGCCGTAATATAGAACCTTGCTGATCCAGTCATAGTCACTGCCGTTATACAATACCATACCTGCAGTATCAACATTTCTGGACGTGCCGATGTTTTCAACTCCTCCTACGGCTGCCGGAGCCTTGGCATCGGAATTACCGCAGTAGAACTGACCGGTTCCGAAGGTGGTATCCCAGATTATCGTTGATGCCTGCCCATCGTTACCGACTATTTCACCATTATGGTCTACACCGTAAACATGTCCTATGAAGCTGACTTCTATCTGCTGAGGCAAAACCGTTTTGTCTTCAATGGATATTTCCATCGTTTCCTGTTTGAAACGGATCATTTTCTTATGATTCTTCACAGATATGACATATGTGCCGGGTGACAGATTATCAACATACCATTTATTACCGGCATAGCATCTTCCGTCTTTGCCGGCTTTCATTTCTGCTTTAAATGCTTCATCTGAAGCTGAACTGATTTCAAACTCTGTTCCTTCAAGAAGACTTACATCTCCTTCAGAAAGCTGTAATGAAACCGTAATATAATTACCGGCCGGTTCATTTTCCCGGGCTTTCACTTCTTTTGGCAGCACACATAAAGCTAACAGAGCTGAAAATAACATGATAATTGGTTTTCGCAGTAATCGCATTTGAATCCTCCTGTCAGGGAAACAAAAAAGTATCAGGTTTCCCTGATACTTCATTGTCTTTTTACAGTTGGTTTCCTTAATCCTTAACGATAAAAATGAATTCTTTCTCTTCTACGGCATCACTGAATACGGATACGATCTTATCAGCATATTCATTGAGGTTCTTTTTCATCTTCTGATAATTCATCAGAATGATGATGGTATCTTCATTTACGTAGTTATCCATGACCATGTCGTACAGAGCATCCAGATTCTTACCGAAATAATCAGGTAATCTGAATTCTTTGGCTATGTGACTGTACGCTTTTTCTCTTGAGGTCATTACAGCCCCATCCAGAATAATGATATTCATTTCTATTCCTCCCCATACAGCAGGGTAAACGATTCATAGTGATCATCCGTATAATATACCAGTCCGTCATTGGAATATATTATGCGTTTATCACCTCTTGATTTCTTACCCAGAGTATCTATGTCACATTCATAGTAATGTCGGCCGCTTTTCTTAGGCAACAGCCCTTCACGGTTACCGAACGAGTCTCCGCCGATGCAGCAGTTTGGAAAATACCTTTCTACTGATCCACCGGTCCAGCCTGCCTTACGAGCTTCTCCCTTGGTAACATAGTTTGACGGCAGTTTGTTATAAGTATGGATGTAGAGTGCCACATCTTCCTTACTGTCATAAACGCCGTCTTCATCTATCTTGCTGACCACCGGAGTCGGATCAGGTTCAATTACAGGATCTGGATCTGCCGGGTTAAGTCCCTTACCCAGCATCAGACCTATTACGAAGGCTCCGATAATCAGTACGGCACTAATTACCGGCCATAATTTCTTAAGCATGTTATCAGCTCCTTGATCTATTTGGTTTCATGTTAACAAACTGGTATACAGCTATGCTGACAGCGTTATCAAGATTCAGCGAGTCAACCGTATTAAGCTGTTCAATAAATACTGATGTTCCATATTCATGATATTCAGCCGGCAAACCAGTTGCCTCATTTCCGAATACCAGGGAATAATTTCTGTCACTGATGCTGACATCCTGCAGATTAACCTTCCCGTCAAGCATGAAACAGAAAATGTCTCTGTTAACAGCTTTCTTCAGGTATTCATCAAACGAACTGAAGTAACTGAATCTGACGGTAAAGAAAGCACGCATGGAAGCTCTGACGGTCTTGGGATCATATATGTCGATCCGTGGCGAAATAATGGCTATGTCATTGATTCCGAAACCCACACAGGTTCTTAATATCGTTCCGGCATTGCCCATGTTTCCCGGATTAACCAGTACCACATGATTCCTGCTGAAATCAATGTCGTTGGTAAATTTGCGGAAAACTCCCATTATGTAGCAGTTTTCCTTGGCATTGACTATGTTAAAAGCCTTATCGCTGCGGATAACTTCTATTCTGTTTTTCTGACACAGAGCCATGATCCTCTGATAAATTTCGTTATCCTTCTGCTTTGAGTGTACATAAACACCTATGGTATCCTTTGGATGGCTTAATAGCAGTTCCAGAGTAAGTTCAGTACCAAGAGCATAGGAATAATCGAATTCTTTCTTATATTTCTGCATAATTCCCTATTAGTAAAAATAACCCTTGCGGGTTATTTTCTTAACGCTGTTTGAAGAATGACGGAGTATCGAATGAAGGAAGATCAACTTCAGAGAAGACATCTTCATCATTTGTATCCGTTACGATTTCGTCTTTATTACCCTTTATAACAGTACTATCAACATTCTCTTCATCGGTCTTTTCAAATCCAGTAGCGATTACCGTTACGATAATTGTGCTGTTGAGATTTTCGTTAAAGGCAACACCGAAGATGCAGTCAATGTCACCGCCGGCAGCTGTACGTATATAATCTACAGCGGCGTTGGCATCATTGATCGTCAGATCATTACCGCCGGTAATGTTGATGATGGCATTTCTTGCACCGGCAATATCTGCTTCCAGAAGCGGTGAGTTAACGGCTTTTGTAGCTGCTTCAACAGCTCTGTTAGGACCGTCATCCATACCGATACCGATCAGAGCATCACCCTGATTGCTCATGACTGCCTTGATATCGTTGAAGTCAAGGTTGATTATTGCCTGGAAGCTTACCAGGTCAGTAATTGTCTGGACAGCCTGACGCAGAATGTTATCAGCTTCCTTGAATGATTCCTTAAATGGAATATCACCAAGGATCTTTTCTACCTTACTGTTAGGAATGATGATAATTGAGTCTACATGCTTGCGTAATTCATCAAGACCATCAAGAGCCTGCATCATTCTTCTTCTGCCTTCAAATGGGAAAGGCTTGGTTACGACACCGATCGTCAGGGCTCCGGCTTCCTGGGCATATCTGGCCAGAATTGGAGCAGCACCTGTACCGGTTCCGCCACCCATGCCTGCTGTAACGAAGACCATGTCGGCTTCCTTAACAGCTTCTCTTAATTCCCGTTCAGCTTCCAGGCAGGCCTGCTTGCCGATTTCCGGATTGCCGCCGCAGCCTAAGCCATGAGTGGTATTGACACCTAACAGGATCTTGTTTTCAACTTTTGAAGTTCTGATGACCTGTAAATCTGTGTTACAGACATAGAAATCCACACCGGCAACACCGTCTTCAACCATTCTGTTAACAGCGTTACAGCCGGCGCCGCCGACACCGAACACCTTAATTCTTGTGACATTGTTCAAAGTTAATTCGCTCATATATTCACCTCAATTAATTCTTCTGATTTGTAAATAGCATTTTCTTCAGTCTGGCTGTGAAGCCTTCTTCTTTTTCAGCATTGTGAACTCTCTTCCGCATGTTCTGCTGATAATGCAGGATATCAAGACTTGACTTGAAATCCTGATGAATTACCTGCTGGTCGATATAGGCATAGAACATGCCCAGATCTACAGCCCACTTGGCACCTCTGGCACCCAGCGTTTCAGGATAATAGCACTTAACCGGGCGATTGAATTTATTGGCAAATACTTCTTCTATGCCCGTGATTTCAGCTCCATCACCGCAGATGATTACAGATGTATTTTCTCTGGCAAGGATCGGTCCGCACAGTTTGCTGAAATCCTTTACCAGATACTGCAGTTTTTCCTGAACTGAATCATACAGTTCTCTGTCGGAAATGGTATTTGTAATGCCACCTGCAGTCCATGAATAGATTGGTCTGTAATTGAATTCCTTCCTGTTGACAATATCGTGTTTCAGCAGTAAGGCTGAACTGTGTCTGTCAGGAAGTCTGAATCTCTCGGAAATAGCTCTTGAAAGCGTGCTGTATCCGAGGTTTTCGTTTTCACTGATGGCGATCTTGCCGTCATATACCAGTGAGAACTGTGAATGATCCTTTTCCATCTGGATCAGTAATGTATAGTTTCTGAGGTTCTGTTCAAACAGAGCTGCTTCCTTGCATAATGCATAGTTATCAAGACATACGTCAACGATTTTCAGACCTGCCAGTTCTACTACTGAAGCATAGTCATATGTTGTCATCTTGTCGCAGCACAGCAGATCAACATCTGCTTCCAGAACATCACACGGTTCACCAATCGGCATCTTGCGGTAAACAATACCGTTGGTCTTAAACATATTGGATGTAACATTTACAATTTCGTAATCTCTGCCTACATTTACAGCCAGTGCCTTCTGATATATATCCCTGATGTCGTCAGCGGAAATTTTGCCGTCAACATTATCTATAACCTTGGAAAAACTTCTGGTTTCTTTTTTGAAACGATATGCAGGAATAGCCAGTAAAACACTTTCGATTGCTACTCCGAAATGAGACTGTATATTATTGGCGGCTTCCCTCACTGCTTTGGCAACAGTCTTAGGGTCAACGATTCTTAATCCGTCCATTCCCTTGCATGGAACACACTCTCTTTTGAGGGTATTTAAACGTGTATTAAAAATCTCGCCGACAATCAGACGAACCTCATTGCTCTCTATTTGTAAGGCTGCTAATATTTGTTTATTTGCCATTACAAAGGCCTCCCATAAATTACTTTTATTTTATCATATTTCAGCTTCCTTTTGATATATATTATTTATAATTTTGGCGTTTTTTTATTTGACTTTTTTGAGTGTTACATGATAATATATCTAGGCGTATGATTGAAAGGAGGTCATGGAATGTCAAGAGTATGTGTAGTAACTGGTAAGGGCCCAGTCACAGGTAATAAGCGTTCTGACTCTCTGAGAGCCACTCGTCGTTCATGGAACATTAACCTGCAGAAGGTTAAGGTTATGGTCGATGGAAAACCACAGACAGTTAAGATGTCTGCTAGAGCTCTAAAAACTTTGAAAGCACACCAGGGAAAATAATAAAGTTAGGCAACTAACTTTTTTATTACTATGAAGAGTATTACCTTTAAGGAAGCCATCACCTATCTGAAAGACGGTGAAATAGTACTGGCTGGCAATCGTACGTCCTTCTATCTGGACGGTGACATGATAACCGTCCACACTCCGAATTCCCGCTACAAACTGTCTCTCAACGAATTCAGGGATCTGTTTGTCAGGGAACAGCTTTATCTTTATATTCCAAACAGTGACGGCATTGACAGTGAAAAAGACGATGCCTACTACGCCTGGAAAAGAAAAAACGCAAACTGAAGAAAGTCTTATGGCTTTCTTTTTTTGCGCCTTAATTTTCAGTATTCAAGCGAATTATTTCTTAGCAGGCGTCTATGCAGGCCGGCTTTTTATTATCTGCCATGACCTTCAGGGCGTCATTCATCGACTTGATGTAGGTCTCTTCCGCATCAAAGGAGCATATGTAATCTATAAGTTCGCCATTTCCTATAAAAAATATTACCGGTTTATCGGTATCAAAATATCCCATAGAGTTCCATGGAGTAATACGGCCATGGATTTCATTTGCCAGGTTATCGTCAACCTTTTCCATGTCGTAATAGTAAACAGCCATGCCACTGTATTCCTTTACAGCGGCTGCCAGTTTCTGCACGATCGGTTTATCGTCATCATCAGGATGAGCAAACAGAACGACATGTGTTCCATTTGTTAGTTTCTCCATGATGTCCCCGGCATCTTCCAGAGCCCTTCCTATTCCCTCTTCGGTTTCATAGTCTCTGGCAAACTCATCTGCTTCAGGCACATCAGGTTTTCTGCATCCGGTAATAACCAGCAGAACCGCTAATATCACTAAAAGTTTCTTCATTTAAAGCAGTGACTTGACCCCTTCAACTATTCCTTCCGGATATTTGAAAACATAGCTTCCGGCTACCAGTACATCACAATGGTGCTCAACAGCCAGCTTACCGGTTTCCCGGTTAATGCCGCCGTCAATTTCCAGCAGATAATTCAGCTTATGTTGCTTACGATAATTGTCAAGCCAGTCAAGCTTGTCAAGTGCTGAAGGCATGAAGCTCTGGCCGCCAAAACCAGGTTCAACACTCATGACCAGGACCATATCAACCAGTTCAAGAACGCCTATCAGACTTTCAGGTCTGGTACCAGGCTTAATGGAAATTCCTACTTTCCATCCCTTAAGACGGCATTTTTCAATGGTCGGAATTAGCACGTTGTCATCAACGGCTTCCTTGTGGAATGTCATATAGTCAACAGGGCAGCCGCTGAAATAGTCAACGACCTTAAGCGGATTTGAGACCATGATGTGAACATCAAGAACACGGTCTGTATGCTTGCCGATCTGTTTCAATATGTCTGGGCCAAATGAAAGATTTGGAACAAAGTGCCCGTCCATGACATCATAGTGGATCCATTTGGCTTCGCTTTTATTCAATTCTTCGATCTGTGTTTTCAGATCATAAAAGTCAGCTGATAAAACTGAAGGTGCAATAATAGTCATTATTCCCAGTCCTCCTTTTTATTACACAGTGTAACTGTTTCAAGATAATTATTGTAACGTATGCGGGATATTTCACCCAGTTCAACCTTTTTCTTTACCGCACAGTCCGGTTCATTAACGTGTTTGCAATCCTTAAAGCGGCATTCTCCGGCATTGCGGAAATCATGTATTTTTCCTGCCAGAGTCAGGGCATCGATTCGCGAGAAATCGAGTGACGAGAATCCCGGCGTATCTGCGATCAGGCCTTCACCAACCGGAAACAGCTGGGTATGTCTGGTCGTATGCTTGCCTCTTCCCATGGATTTTGATATTTCCTGCGTAGCTGCCGCAAAGTCTTTGTCCAATCTGTTAAGCAGTGTACTTTTGCCCACTCCAGACTGTCCGGTGAGTACGGTTATCTTTCCCTTGAGAGCGTCTCTAACGTCTTCTACGTCTCTGTCATGCCCCACAGCGATAACCTGATAGCCGCTCTCAACATAATCATTAATATAAGTGTTTATGCGGTCATTTGGCGATACAAGGTCCATTTTGGTTATCACTATCACCGGTTCTATGTCCCGATAGCTTATCAGGAAAATCAGCTTATCTACCAGTAATGGTGAAAAGACAGGCTGAACAGCTGACATGACAATCATAGCCTGATCAACATTGGCAATTGCCGGTCTGACCAGGTAATTTTTACGCGGCAGTATCTTCTGAATGGCATAACGGCCATCCAGCAGTTCGTATTCCACCTTGTCTCCAACCAGCGGTTTACTGCCCAGGCGCAGTTTGCCCATGGCAACAGCCAAAACCTCCTGACCTTCTTCTGTCAGGATGGTATACTGGTTTGAAATAATCTTTATAATCAGTCCTGTCATTCTTTAATAGTACTTAAGCTCGATGTAAGTGCCCTCTTTCTGGGTATAGTACGTACCCGCATTAGGTGACACTTCAACAACGACACCTGTTTTATAAGTGTAGGATTCCGTATTCGGATCAATAGGATTCTGTTCAATTGGAAGCTGTGTGGTCTTGACTTTGATGCCCTTATCAGTCAGATACTTTTCAGCATCAGAGACCGTCATGCCAATCAGTGAATCAGGTATCTGAATCGTAACTGCACTGGCTACCGTAAATGTTATGTTTCTTTTCTGCGTCGGATCGAGAATCGTTCCGGCTTCCACATCCTGGGCTGTGATGGTTCCCGGTGATCTGCTTGAATCTTCAACGTAGCTTACCTGTACAGTGAAGCCATCACCTTCCAGCTTAGGCTGTATATCGTCAATGCTCTTGCCGGTATAGTCAGCTACTGTATAGAACTTACCGCTGGAGACATAAAGTGTGATAAATTCACTTTCATTGACTTCACTGCCTTCCTTAGGATTGATTCTGATAATATGGCCCTTTTCAACATCTTCTGTTGCTTCATAAATAATGTTGTCAATTACCAGCTTATAGCTTTCCAGAACGGTCTTGGCATCTTCAACTTCATAATTTATGACATCAGGAACTATGACCTTCTTGGCAGGCGGTGATATCTTTCCTGACACGATCAGTAACAGTAACAGAGCAGCCAAACTGGCAATGACAGCTCCAATCGTTCCCAGAGTATTATTGTCTTCTGTCTTCTTTTTCTTCTTAACCTTTCTGGCTACCGGCTTGATTTCAGTGTTCTTTTCAGCCGCCTTCTGAGTAGAAGCGAATGTCACCTTAGCCTCATGGCTGCGTGAGAAATCCAGACAGGTGATCAGATCGTCATACATGGCATCAGCTGAGGAATAACGCTGTTCAGCCTCCTTTGCTGTAGCTCTGTAAACAATGTTTTCAACAGACTGAGGAATGTTCGGATTGAAAGCACGTACGCTCGGTATGTCATCATGCATGTGCTTGAGAGCGATCTGAACAGCCGTATCACCATGGAACGGCACATCTCCCGTCAGCATTTCAAAGAATACAATACCGAGAGAATATATGTCGCTCTGAGCCGTTGCAGCCTTGCCTCTGGCCAGTTCAGGAGCCAGATAATGAACAGATCCCATAACCGTATCAGTCTGTGTCAGCTGCTGGGAAGAGTCTCCCGTAGATGCGATACCGAAGTCGGAGAGCTTGACGGTACCGTCATCTTTTATAAGAACGTTCTGTGACTTTATGTCACGGTGAATGATGTCATTATGATGAGCATGAGCAGTTGCGGAAACAAGCTGCTTCATGATGTTGATGGCTTCAGTCGGATTGAGAGCTCCGCGCTGCTTTATCAGCTGCTTGAGCGTCTTGCCGGGAACATATTCCATTACTATGTAATTCTTCTTGTCCGCTTCTCCAACGTCGTATACTTCCACAATGTTCGGATGCGAAAGATTGGTTATGGCATTTGCCTCTCTCTGGAAACGCTGAAGATTGACCGGATCTTCATTCAGTTCCCCTCTCAATACCTTAATGGCAACTTCTCTTCTTAAAATAGTGTCCTGAGCCAGATAAACATCTGCCATGCCGCCTTCGCCAATGGAGCGGCGGATCACATATCGGTTTCCTACCATTCCATCCATAGACTATTTCTCCACTAATATAACTGTGATATTGTCATAACCGCCGGCCTCGTTTGCCAATTCCACCAGTTTCTCGCATTTCTGTCTTCCGGTTGTTTCCTTATCCTGCAGAACTTCCACAATCCTGTTTCCTTCAACATAGTTGTGAAGGCCGTCACTGCAAAGCATCAGATAATTAAAATCCTCGTCCAGTTCGTATATGTCGCCTTCAATAACCGGCCAGATCCCTATGGCTTTGGTAATGACGTGCCGGCCGATCTCCATGGCCTTGTCTTCTGACATGCCATCTCTCTTGATAAGCTCATTGACCAGACTGTGATCTTCTGTAAGCTGTGATATTTTCCAGTCCTTATCGATCAGATAAGCTCTGGAATCACCTATGTTAAGCAGGAAAGTCTTGCCGCCATTATCAACAAGTGCGGCAACCATTGTCGTTCCCATACCTTTATATTTTGGCTCGCTTTTAGCCAGTTCATAAACAACCTTGTTAACTTTTTCAAGGCTGCGGGTATACCATATTTCAGGGTTTTTATCATACTGACGGCGGAAACATCTGACCATTGTATCGCAGGCCATTCTGCTGGCAATATCTCCAGCCTGATGACCGCCGATGCCGTCACATACTATTGCCAGTACAGTATCATCCTGCTGAACGATACGGAAACTGTCCTGATTCTGAGGTCTTGTTAGTCCTCTGTCAGTCAAGCCGTAATAGCGCATCAGATTTTCCCCCTTTCATATTTGCTTCTTAACTGTCCGCATGCCGCATCAATATCCTCGCCATGTTTCTGGCGCAATGTGCAGCGTACATTATTCTTCATAAGTTTATTGTAAAGTTCCATGGCTGTCTTATAGTCAGTGCTTACATAGCCATGTTCATCAACCGTGTTGTACGGTATCAGATTGACATAAACATCAAATGGCTTAGTTAATTCTATCAGCTGACTTACACATTCGTCGGTATCATTAACGCCTTTAAGCAGAATATATTCAAAGCTTAATCTTCTGTTATTCTTTTCACAGTAATATTTTAAGGCATCCATCAGCTGTTCAATTGGATACCGGCGGTTTACCGGCATGATCCTGCTTCTGATCTCGTTATTCGGAGCATGAAGCGAAATGGCCAGATTATACTGAACATGTTCATCCGCAAATCTCCTGATGCCGTTAACCAGGCCGCAGGTGGAGATCGTGATATGTCTGGCTCCGATTCCCAAGCCCAGATCATGATTTACCGTACGGCAGAAAGCCAGGACATTATCATAATTATCAAAAGGCTCACCGGTTCCCATCACCACGATATGAGAAACCCTGACACCCATTTTTTCAACATCCTTCTGCACTTCCAGAACCTGCAAGGTCATCTCACCGGAAGTCAGGTCTCTCTGTTTTTTCAGCAGACCCGAAGCACAGAAAGTACAGCCCATGTTACAGCCCACCTGGGAAGTAACACAGATCGTATCACCGTAATCGTAATGCATCAGCACCGATTCTATGCTGCTGCCGTCATGAAGTCTGAACAGATATTTTCTGGTTCCGTCACGGGAAACCTGCAGCTTGAGGGTTTCCAGACCTTCACAGGTGTAATTCTCTTTCAGCCAGTCTCTTAACTTAACGGAAATGTTAGTCATCTCATCAAAAGAACTAACCTTCTGACGGTAAAGCCACTGAAAAATCTGGGTCGCATTGTATTTCTTAAACCCATTGTTTTCCATCAGTTCGGTTAATTCACTTAACTCAAAATCGTATATAGACTTCATAACTACCCGTTACTAATTCTAGCATGTTTTCCTTAACTTTGATATATAGAACCCATCATAATGAGTGCTGTCAGGAATAATGGTTTTTTCCTCGACAAGTTCAAACTGCGTATGCTGAGACAGGAACATCCTGATCTGTTTTTCATTTTCCTTTGTATTAAGCGTACAGGTTGAATAAACAAGACATCCTCCGGCTTTCACCATTAAAGCCGCTGAATCAAGCAGCTGTGACTGCAGCCTTACTATTTCATCAATATCTTCAGGCTTAATGCTCATTTTGATCTCCGGCTTGTGTTTCAGAGTACCCAGCCCGCTGCAAGGAGCATCAAGCAAAACCTTATCGTAATAATACAGAGGAATCTTGGTATGCAGAGTGCGGCTGTCCTCACACATGGTCGTAACACAGGTAATACCGTATTTTTTCAACGCGTTTTCAATAAGCTCCACACGCTGCGGATAGACATCAATACTGTAGATATTGGCATCATTGCCTGTCTTCATGGCAATCTGAACCGTCTTGGTTCCCGGTGCCCGGCACATGTCCAGAATTCTTTCCTTAGGCTTTGGATCAAGTATTTCCACAGCCTGCTGACTGCTTTCAGACTGGACATAAACCAGATTGTTTTTAAAATACTCACTGGCAAAGATATTGCCATCATAAATAAGAGCGTTTCCTTCTGCCGTTCTGTGGAACCTTTCATCTTCAAGCAGTTTATCAGCTGTCGTCAGCAGTGTATTGACAGCCAATTCCACACGTCCGTCTTTCAGGTTTTCCCAGCAGATGCTGTCACAGATTTCTTCTCCATACTGAGCATTCCACATTCTTACCAGCCAGGTAGGATGTGAAGTTTCAATCGCAAACTTGTCGACTTCATCATCACCCTTGATGGCCTGTGCACCCTTATCTGCTATTCTTCTTAATACCGCATTAACGAAACCGGCATAATTAGGATATTCATCCTTGGCAATGGCTACGGTTTCATTGACAACGGCATATGCCGGAAGCTTATCCAGCAGTATCAGCTGATAAGTTGCCCCATCAAGAAGCACCGCTATTTCATCAGGGACCTTGCGGTCAACATACAGTTCCCACTGGTATCGTACATAGCGGTAATTACGGATGGTACCATACACTATCTGTGTCAGCAGTCCCTGATCCTTTTCATTCAGATCATAACTGCCATAACGCATGTTCAAAGATGCATATTCATTATGCAGCATTACGTCCTTAAGTATTTCAAAAGCTGTTTTTCTGACATTGGCCATTAGTCTAACACATAAGGATCAATATCAATCTGAATCTTTACCTGCTGTTTGTTAAACTGGATGGAATCATACCAGTTCCAGACGGCTTCGATCAGCTGATCCCTGTTCGCTCCTTTCAACACAATACGGTATTTATATTCATCAAAACTGCGGGCCAGCTGTGAAGGACCCAGTGTTTTGAACTGTTCATTTTTACGGAATTCATCAGCCCGCTGCCAGGCCATGGTTTTTGCCTTTTCCTCATTGCGGCTGTTGAAGCTGATGGCAGCCAGATACTTATAAGGAGGATAATCACCTACATGACGGTATTCCATTTCGTACTGGAAAAAGCTCTTGTAGTCCTGACGGGCTGCCAGACGTATTCCATAATGGTGAGTATCATACGCCTGAATATATACTTCGCCGGCACTGTGACCTCTTCCTGAACGGCCGGAAGCCTGTACGATAAGATCAAAAGTCACCTCTACACTGCGGTAATCCGTTCTGCCCAACAAGGCATCAGCGTTAAAAATGCCAACCAGAGTAACATTGGGGTAATCGAGGCCTTTGGCTATCATCTGGGTTCCCAGCAGAATGTCTGCTTCCCCCTTCTCAAAGGCTTCCAGGATCTCCTGGTGGCCGTTTTTCTTTCTGGTGGTATCAGCGTCCATTCTCAGAATACGCGCTTCAGGGAACTTCTCCTGAATCGTCTCGTAAAGTCTCTGCGTTCCCAGGCCCTGATGCAGCCAGTTATTACTGCCGCAATCCGGGCATACCATGTCAGCACTCATTTCAGTGCCGCAGGTATGACACTTCAGTTTATTCTCATCCTTATGATAACTCATCGCTATGTCGCAAT
The DNA here is from genome assembly GCA_017516045.1 of Erysipelotrichaceae bacterium. Lineage (GTDB taxonomy): Bacteria > Bacillota_I > Bacilli_A > Erysipelotrichales > Erysipelotrichaceae > RUG521. The sequence goes on along the minus strand of JAFWDT010000014.1, from coordinate 86,393 downwards.
GAGGACACTGAATGACCTTGCCGCACTTACGGCATTTCATAATGGTCGTATACCCTCTTCTGTTTAACAACAGTATGGACTGCTGATGGTTATCCAGTCTTTTTCTGATCTCTTTTTCCAGAACAGAGGAAATGATGTAATTTCCCTTCCTCATTTCACTTTGCATGTCTACCAGATGAGAAGAAGGAAGATTCTGATGGATCCTGTTTTTAAGTTCTACCAGTTCGTAAACATTCTTTATGGCACGGGCATAGCTCTCCAGGGTTGGTGTAGCTGAACCAAGCACTACCTTGCAGTGATGATACTGCGCTCTGTGAATGGCCACATCACGGCAGTGATAACGCGGTGAACTGTCCTGTTTATATGAATGGTCATGTTCTTCATCAAGAACAATCAGTCCCAGATTATCAAAAGGCATGAAAACGGCACTTCTGGTACCGACCACTATACTGACCTGATGATTTCTGACCAGCTGATACTGTTCATAGCGCTGCTGATCATTCAGCTTGGAGTGATAGATGGCTATGCTGTGACCGAAACGGTTTACCATGCGGGAAACCATCTGTGGTGTAAGTGAGATTTCCGGGACCAGGATCAGGACCTGTCGGCCTTCGCGGCACTTCTGCGCTGCCAGCTGCATGTATACTTCTGTCTTGCCGCTGCCGGTAAGACCATGAAGCAGAATGACATCCTTGTCGCTCTCATTTATCTTTTTAATAGCTGCTTTCTGCTGTTCAGTCAGCTCATAATCCGCTTCTCTGATATCCAGCTCACTGTAACCGGCTTCCTTTTCCTTACTGTATACTTCCGCAATCCCTTTTCTCTCCAGTATTGCGGTTATTCCGGTAAAAGCCTTATTCAGTTCACTTCTCAGAACATCACCATTCTTAAGTATTTCCACAGCAGCTTTCTGCTTTTCGCTGGTAGCCTTGGTTTCATCCAGCAGTCTGACATAGTACTCCTGAACCGAAGCCTTACGGTTGCTTCTGGGTTTCATTTTGGATGGCAGCATGCTCTGGAAACAGGCTATGTTTGGAGACACCGTTTCATGCCCCATCCATAAGCCCAGTTCATATAGTTCAGCATTCAGTATCGGTTCTTCATCTATTACCTTATCAACATATCTGACTTCATATCCAGCCTTTTCAGAATACTCCTCTAAGGAAAGATCATTCTCTTCCACACTGTCAACAAAGCCAGTTACAAACCGGCTGCTTAAAGGAACCGTTACTCTGACCCCGCGGGAAGCATTCATGCCATCCTTCAGGGCATAGGTAAAAGTTCTGTTAAGATCCATGACAGGATGCTCTATCCAAACATTAACTACGCGCATATATTATATTTTAACATATTAATGTGGTCATTATTATAACTTACGCAAAAGAAAAAACGCTATTAAGCGTCTTCCTTTTCCATGTGTCTTCTTATTATAACGGAGATCAGTTCAGCTGCCAGCGATACGTCTTCGTTGCAGATGACATATTTATACTGACCGACCATGGTCATTTCTCTGGCGGCCTTAGCCAGTCTCTGCTGAACGATTTCTTCCGCTTCTGTACGACGGCCTCTGATCCTTCTTTCCAGTTCTTCCATGCTTGGGGGTGTTATGAATATCGTCAGTGCATCAGGGCATTTGGCTTTTATCTGTGCTGCCCCTTCCACTTCAATTTCAAGAATTACATTCTTTCCTTCGTTGCGCAGTTTTTCCACGTATTCCAGCGGTGTTCCGTAATAATTACCGACAAATTCGGTCCATTCCAGCAGTTTTCCTTCTTCTACGGCTTTTTCAAACTGTTCTCTGGTCACAAAAAAGTAATCAACACCATCCTGTTCACCAGGTCTCATGCCTCTGGATGTCATGGAAACAGAGTAACACCGGTTAAGATCCTCGTTCTTCATGAACTCGTTTCTTACCGTGCCTTTTCCTACCCCTGACGGGCCGGAAATAACGACTAATAATCCCCTTTTGCTCATCCTGCCTACCTCTTGCCTTTATTTAACACCACTTTAGAGTCAAGGTCAATCCAAAGCCATCAAAATCCTTCGTCCGGAATAATTAATGTGATAGAATAACAGAGAGGTTATAACAATGGCATTTGACGGTATCTTTCTGAGGCAGATCGTAAAACAGCTGCAGGTTCTTGAAAACTCACATATCAATAAGATATACCAGATATCCGATACGGAGATCCTTTTCAACCTGTATACGCAGAGAAAATATCAGCTGATGGTATCATGTCATTCCAGTTATAACCGCATCCATCTGACAGAAAGAAACTATCCTACCAGAACAAATCCTTCAAACTTCATCATGATAATGAGAAAGTATCTGGAAGGCGGAACCATAACATCCATAAAACAGGCCGGTCTGGACCGTTATCTGACCATTTCAGTTGCCAACCGCAATGAAATCGGTGACAGAATAATACTTGATATCTATGTAGAGTTAATGGGAAAATATGCCAACCTGATACTTGTTTCTGACAATAAGATCATCGATGCACTGAAACGCATACCTCCATTTGAGAATACCAAGCGTACGATCCATCCCGGAGCCCGGTTCAAGGTAACCGAAAGCCAGACCGGTAAGATTGATCCTTTTTCCATTGAAGATGTGAACGACAGTGATAATCTGTTTGAGAAGCTGGTTGGTTTTTCACCTTTGTTATCGGATGAAGTCAGATACCGCATGAATCACGGGCAGACTTATAAGGAAATAATGCGTGAGATCGCCCGGTCTGACAGTGTCTGCATCAGCAGCAACGACATGTTCCACTGCATTCCTCTTACTCATCTGAACATGCCTTATGTAAGCTATCCGATCTGCGAAGGTCTTGATGAGATCTATTTCAGCAAGGAAGAAAAGGAAAGGATCCGTCAGCAGACAGGTGACCTTTTCAAATTCACCCGCCGTGAGATAAAGAAAATCGAAACCAAGATCCAGAGACTGGATGAATCGCTGGAAGAAGCCCGCAACTGTGACATCTGGCGCCAGTATGGCGATGTTCTTTACGCCAACATGGATAAAGTAGTCAAAGGCATGAAAACAGTAACCCTTACAGATTATTCGGGAAACGAACTGACTGTTCCGTTAGATGCCAGACTGGATGTCAAAGGCAATGCCCGCAAGTGTTTCCAGAAATACCGCAAGGGATCTACCGGTCAGAAATACATAATTGAACAGCTCGACAATGCCAGAGAAAACCTCAGTTACTTCAACCTGATTCAGCAGCAGCTCGAACAGGCTGATTTCCGGACTGCCCGGGAAATACGTCAGGAGCTGGAGAAAAACGGCTACATCAGGCGGAAAAAAGTCAGAGCGCCGAAAAAGAAACCAACTGAACCGCAGTTTCTGAAAATACCTTTCAATGATAAACTCATTTATGTCGGCAAAAACAACATTCAGAATGATTACATTACCTTCAAGAAAGCCGGACGCATTGATACCTGGTTCCATGTCAAGGATCTTCACGGTGCCCATGTCGTCATAACGACTTCCCATCCTTCCGAGGAAGAGATCCGTCTGTGTGCCCAGCTGGCAGCCTGGTACTCAAAAGCCAGAGAATCGAGTTCCATACCTGTCAACTACACACTGATAAAACACATAAAAAAGATACCTGGTTCCAAACTGGGACTGGTATCCATGAGTGAATACAATACTATCTACATTGACATCAATGTTGAATATCTCAGGAATTTCGTGACTTTTTAAGACGGTAAAGATTTGCCAGCATGACCGTGCCGATCACCATGAACCGTATTATCACTGATATGGTCAGGTCATAGGAAGAGGTAAAGTCATACATATATCCCACTACACTGATGTATACGGCGTACGTTACGGTTGAAACAAAGGAAACGACCGGATAGGTATCGTTGTATCTGTCACGTCCGAACAGATCCTTGCACATTAACGATATCAGCAGTGCTGTTATGGCAAAGATGGATCCGAACATAAAGGAGCCCATCAGCAGCACAGGGAATGAACTTCCTGTCAGCAGCAGTACATCACCTGTTAAGTTAACAATCGCTATGATGGCGATTGTTTTTAATGTGCCGATCCTGTCAGCCAGAAAACCAGCTACCAGCTTGAAAAGAAGATTGGCCAGCATACACGCTGATGTCAGATAGGCGGCGGACGAAGCCGACAGGCCTTTATCAGTACCCAGACCTATCAGGTGCTGCCCTAAAGCCGGAACGATCTGAATGAAGACTACTGCCAGGAAAGTCATGAGCATGAAACCGTCGATAAGGGAATGGCGTTTTTCTTTACTGACCGTACGAGCTGGAATATATCTTATCGGATATACCATGGACGGCATGCACATTAATAACATTATCACAGCCATCAGGCGGTAGCCTGTCTGCCAGCCACGGCTTTCAATAACTGAAGACAGTACCGGATTGAAAATGGCCCCTCCTACCCCGGAAAAACTCAGGACCAGTCCGGTCTTCATGCCGATCTGCTCATGAATAAGACTGTTAATGATAATGGTTATGATAACCGTGGAATAACAGCTGTTTCCAATACCCATAATCACTGCCAGAGCATAGAACTGCCACACCTGCGTACAGAAGGACATACAGAAAATAGCCCGTATGTTACACAGCATGCCGCTGATAAGTACAGGCTTGAAATTCCTTTCATTAAGTATCTTAGGGATTATCATTGTTGAAAATCCCGTAGTTATGCTTCCAATCGTAGAGTAAAAAGCCAGTGTTCCCCTTTTAACGTTCAGGGCACTGGAAACCGGCCCGAAAAAGGCTCCCGGACAGTTCATGGACAGGCCAACAGAACTGGCTGCCATCAGACACATGATCAGTATCAGAACAAAATCACTGTCTTTTTTCATGCTTATCAGTATTCCTTATCGATATCACGGTGAACGATAACGGTACGGTACTGAGTCTTCTTCAGTTTTTCCTCTATGTATCTGACAAAGCTGACACTGCGGTGATGACCGGAGGTACAGCCAATGGAAACTACCAGTTCGTTTTTACCCTCTCTCTGATAGTATGGAATGAATTCATACAGGAAATCCATGATTTTCTCAGCCATGGAAACAGACTGTTCAAAGCCAAAGACATACTCATAAACATTATCGTCAAGGCCGCTGTTATGCTTCAGTTCCTCAATATAGAAAGGATTAGGCAGACATCTGACATCGTAAACCAGATCTGACTCATTTGGAATGCCGTTACGGTAACCAAAGGAAATCAGCTTGATGGTCATTCCGCCATAATCGGCGTCCTTGAAGGCATCAATAATGTTCTGTCTTAACTGACCTGCTTTCAGATGCGTAGTATCAATTACGATATCGGCTCTTTCCATTACCGGCAGGCAGATCTCAATTTCCTTATTGATAGCCCGTTCCAGGGAAGGCAGTTTAGCTGAAACCAGAGGATGCTTTCTTCTGGTCTGCTTGAACCTTGTCAGCAGAGTATCCCGTTCACAGTTGATGAAGATGAGCTGGTAATCTATTCCCTGCTGTTTCAGGGCATCAAGCTCCGTGATAAAACTCTCAAACATTTCCTGGGAACGGCTGTCCACAACGATGGCCATGTTCTTTGTCGTCCGGTTATCAAGCTGCAGACGGCATACCGGAATCAGAAGTTTAGGGGGAAGATTATCAATACAGAAATAGCCGATGTCTTCCAGATTGTTACAAACCAGCGACTTTCCGGCACCGGATAAACCGGAAATAATCAGTAAACTCATATTATCCCTTCTTTTCACTATTCTTACCGGAAGTCTTCGCCAGTCTGCCGGTTATTTTAAACAATTTGTCAAATTCAGCGAACTGTGCGTCACTGAATATCCTTTTTGGAACAGCGATCTGCTTTTTCTTCAGATCAATCAGATAACAGTTTTCTGTTTCCTGAACACCTAATTCTTCCGTCAGCTTATGACTGATCTTTTCCTTTCCCTGCTGCCAGGTTATGTTCTTACTGTCAACTGTCAGTACATTTTCCGGATACTGTCTGTTAACATCGGAAAACTCTCTGCTGATCCTGCGCTTTAAGAAGAACTTCTTGACCTTAGGAGCTGCCCAGGCAAAACCCAGCATGAATATCGCCATGAATATGAAGGATATGCCGCGAGACAGACTTGCCGCATTTTCCTTATTGTTTAGATAAATAATTATCTGAATCAGTCCCCATAAGGCCAATAGGCCTGACATTATCTGATACATTCTGACCAGTCTTCTGTTATCGTCATTGTATTCCTCGCTGGCCAGTTCTCTCAACATTGCCTGCTGCTTCATGTCTTCATTGTTATTAACGTATCTGATTTCCATAAACTACTCCCCATACTGTCCAATCACTTCAAGACAGACTTTTTTATATTCTTCAATAACGGAATCCGGTGAAAGGATCCTGATTCCGTCACCATATTTAAGCAGCCAGGAGAAAAACAGCCTGGAAATGACCACTTTGACACTGCATGCAAAATACTCATCATTGCTGCTTCTTACTACCAGTGAGCTTCCGAACTGATCCTGTACGTCACTGGCAAAGCGGCTTGCACATCTCAATCTTACCATCACAGCTTCACCGCTGTACATCATAATGTGTTTTTCTATGTAACTCTGCACATCCAGCTGTCGGTATACATGTTCCGTCGGTTCACTTTTAATAGCTTCCATACGGTCAATGCGGTAATGCACATAATCATCATGATGTTCGGAATAGCCGATCAGATAATACTTTTCGTCCTGCATTATTATGGCATATGGTACTGTTTCATATCTCTTTTCACGGCGTTTTCTGCGGTGTCCGGTAATCATGACATCAAAATAGTCAAATGTTATCTTCTTTTTTTCATATAAGGCTTCACCGATGGCATCAATGTTATAGAATATCTGCTCATTGGTGCTTTTGGTCCGTCTGTAAGAAAGAGTCTTTCTTATTCTGTTTCGGTTATATTCATTTGTCAGTGACAGCAGCTTGTCCAGAACAGCATCGCTTTTGGCATCAGTAACAAAATTGCATGAAGATACGGCATCAGCCAGTATTCGCAGTTCACTGTTTTCAAACAGTTCGTCATCAAAATAATAACCTGTATTCTCTCCCTTGACTGACTCAATGTAAATACCCATGTCATTAAGAGCCTTTATGTCACTGTAAATGGTCTTTCTCTCTACCTGTTCACCCTCTTCCCGCAGTAAAGGGATCAGCTGTTCGCTGTTGAGAGGATGGTTTTCATCGGTTTTTTCCCTAAGAATGTTAAGAAGCTTTATTATTCGAGTCTTGCTCATGTGATCTCCTTAAAATGATTATAGCACTGAATGAAGCACTGTCCAATAATTTGTACATGACTCTTTATGCATGGAGGTATCATATTGGTGTCGGAGGTGATCAGCATGTCACAGAAAATCAGATTATCAATTACATACGGGCTCTCATTAATGGCCAGTGCTCTGGCTATAAACAATACGCTTGCAGGCAGTTTCATTCCTCTTATGCTTGGAAGCTATATGATAAAAGATCTTTTGATGAAGAGAAGACATCCTGAAAGCCTCCCATTTGCTCTGGCTTCAGGTGTCATCAGCACCCTGATATTCATCATGGGCATCAACAGTTTCATTGAAGTAGGCATTCCGTTTATGATCAATACCGGTTTACTCATAATCTTCAATATCTGTTACACCTATGCCCTGCTGCAGGCTAATAACAGACAGCTGGGCAGAACAGTTTTCATCAATAACATCTGTTTCCTTTCTCTTGTCATCTTAACTCTCATTTCAGATGTTATCATTAAGATCACCCTTAGCGGTATGGCTCCCGGTGTCCTTACAGGCTTCTGGCTGCTGTTAGTCATAATGGGCAGTGTAAACCTGACTGCAACAGTAACCGTTGCCTTAAGAAAGACCGCTGTACAGCACGCTGCTCTTAAAAGAAAACTGTCATAATATTATTAATATCTGTATAATAATATTGAAAGACAGGTATTAATAATGAAAATCAGAATTGACAGCTACAAGAACATTCATGACCTGACCATCCCCGTTGTCAACAATAAGCTCATTCTGCTTGGTGCCAACGGTGTCGGAAAGACGAATACGCTTGAAGCTGTCTTTTTTAATAAAGCCGTAATTGAAGATGCGCCGTATGAATATGACAGGCGCTTTCTGCTTTCCATGAATGTATTGGAAAACGCTGATGAGTATTATCCAAATTCCAGACTCATGCATGAGCTTTTTCCAAACATCACCATGGAAAACGCCCAGGAAGTCATGATGAATTTCCTGGAAAAGGTCTATCTCAGGCTGGAAAGACCTTTGATGCGAAAACTCGTTAAAGATGCTCTGGAAACACTGAAATACGCAATTGAAGCCAAGCATTTTGACCCGAGTCCTTTCGCCATTACCAGACTGGTAATACTAAAGAAAATACTTGATAATGCCGTAAGAAACAACCATCACCATGTCATATTGGTCGACACACCTGAACTGTATGCTCACCCATTACTGATGGATGAGATCGTCAGCGTGCTTCTGGCTTTGCAGCAGGCCGGCTGTCTGGTCATCATATCAACCCACAGTGAACATGTGGTATCGCGCTTCTTCACACGCTTTGAAGAAATCGTCAAAGTGGAAAAAACACCTGAAGGGCTGCTGAAGGCCAACCTCATCAACATGCAGCTGATCATGGAAAGAATCAGAGAATTCTATGATCAGGATGAATATCTGAAACACAATTTCTCACGTTCCAGTCACATGGACGAGGGACTGGTAAAACTGCTGGAAAATGATCTGGAAAGCTATCTTATCACAGCCTTCCGTGATCACATCATCAACATCTTCTTTTCTCAGTCAATGATCCTAGGCGAAGGAGCCAGCGAAGATGTTCTGTTTGACTACATTGAGAACGTAGTTAATCCAACCTGGGTCAATGAATATCAGGTTGGTTTCATAAACTGCATGGGTAAATCAACCATGCCTCTTTACTTCATTTTCCTGAATAACATAGGCGTAAGAACCTTTGTTCTCTATGATCTGGACAACGAGCAGAATCCTGTTCATGCCAGCTATCATAAATGGTTCGACGAATATCACTTCCGGCATAAGCATCTTTTCGCAAGTTACTATCTGTCACCTGATCTGGAGGGCTATCTCAAGTTCAGCGGCGGCGAAAGGATCGAATCCATCATCAAGCCAGTCAACGTTTTCAACTTTACCTTCCTGCAGAAACAGGAAAATCCGCAGGTCAGCAGGCTTATAGACATAATGGAAAATAACATAAGAAAGATGATTGAAGCAGAATGAACATATACGATTACATAAAATGGCGCGGCGATATACCGATGTCTCAGTCACCATTCAATCAGCTGGACAGTCTTATACTGACCCAGCTTCCTTATCTTGACTGGAGTAAAGCAATAACCGGCAAGCCTGTCACACTGGCAGAAGCCTGTGATTACATTAAGACCAGTGAATCAATATCACAGGTGGAAGCCGAAAGATATGAACTTGCTCTGCGTGCCGGTGATACGCTGCGTTTCAGAGACATAAAAATAATAGATTACACAGCCATCCTCTCTCAGAAAGATGAGCTGCAGTTCTGTGCAATGTTCTTTCAGTTGCCTGACCGTACATATTACATAGCGTATGAAGGAACTGAGCACAATCTGATCGGCTGGAAGGAAAACTTCAACATGACCTACATGTGCCCTACTGCCGGCCAGAAAGCCGCTCTGGACTATCTGAACCGGCGTTTATCACCTTTGCGTTCGTTCCGCCTGGGCGGACATTCCAAAGGTGGAAATCTCGCTTTCTATGCTGCTGTAATGTGCAGCAGACCTAATAAGATCATCTCAGCTCATAACTTTGACGGACCTGGTTTTACAAACAGCTTCATAAACAAGCCTGAGTATCTGGCAATGTCCTTCAGGTTAACGACCTGGATCCCACAGTCTTCAGTAATCGGCCGCCTGCTTAACAGCAATAATCAGACATACATTGTCAAAAGCAGCGGTGACAGCATGCTGTTCCAGCATAACGTCATAAACTGGGAAGTTGATTTTAACAGACTGTATACCACTGACGAGAATACCCGAGGTTCAGGTTTTATGGAAGAAGTCTTTGATGACTGGAATGACAGACTTTCACTTGAACAGAAGATCGTATTCATTAATACAACATATGACACCCTGATGGACCTGGGGTACACCGACGCCCGGAAGATTTTCACTCATCCGACACGCGTCATGATGGAAATGACAAACCGTCTGATTTCATATCCTCCTGCCACCAGATCAATATTTCTTAACGTACTTGGCATTCTGCTTAAATGCAATGTCAAATCATTCTATAACAACTATCTGGATTCAATGCTTAAAAGAAGAAACGAGGACCGCAAATGAGAATACTGGTATCAAACGATGACGGAATAAACGCTCCGGGAATACACTCCTTAGCCAGAGCCTTAAGGGAAATCGGAGAAGTAACCGTCGTGGCTCCTGCCACACAGCAGACCGCCAAAGGTCACAGCCTCACCATCGGTCATGAAATTCGTGTCCAGAAAAGATGTTTTGAAGAAGGCATACCGGGATTTGCTGTCTGGGGAACACCCAAGGACTGCATAGATCTGGCAGTAGATGCCCTTCTTGACCACCGTCCTGACCTGATAGTAACCGGCATAAACGAAGGGCCTAACATCTGTAATGACTGTGTTTCCAGCGGCACCCTGGGAGGTGCCATTGCCGGATTCATCAACGGCATCCCTTCCATTGCCACTTCACTGGACGTCGGCGAAGAATTTGATTATGACAAATGTTCAGAGATAATCAGAAAAATTGCCTTATGGTTCATGGGTCTGCCTTACAATAAGGAATTTGCCCTGAACGTGAACTTTCCAAACATAAAGGATGATTTCAAGGGCATTGTAATAGCGGAAAGCGGAGGCTTCCACTCGTTTGATGCTCATTATGAAGTCATCAGAGAAGATGAAGACTCACAGTATTATGTAATTCCGGGAGGCTTTGTCGTTCTCAATGACATAATCGAAGATCTTGATCATGATATCTATGCTCTGATGCAGGGATACGCTGTCATGACTCCTGTACACTATGACATGGTTCATCTGCAGGCACTGAAAAAGCTGAGAAAGGACTGGAACAGTTATGATAAATGAAATGAAGAAAGAAGTAGCTGAATACATTGAAAAACATCAGAATGAAATAATCGAGCTTGGTAATCAGCTGTTTACGCATCCCGAACTGGGATTCAGAGAATTCAAAACCGCTGAAATAATCACGGAATACCGGAAAAAGCATAACCTGAAAATCGATAAGCATTATGCCTATACCGGATTATCCATCTCAATCGGTTCAGGACGCCCTCACATCGGAGTACTGGCCGAAATGGATGCCATCCCGACTCAGGGACATCCATGTGCTGATCCGGAAACTACTGCCGCTCATGCCTGCGGACACTCAACGCAGGGAACAGCTACCCTGGCTGCCCTGGAAGCCGTAAATCATGTAATTGGTCAGTTAAAGGGAACCGTGACCCTCTTCTATACTCCAGCTGAAGAATTTACAGATTTGGAGTATCGCAAGGGTCTGATCAGAGAAGGAAAGATCAAATACCTTTCCGGCAAGGAAAACATGCTGGTTGACGGTCTGTTTGAAGATGTTGACTGCATACTCCATCTCCACGCCATGGGCGGCAGCGAATACCGTTTCTCAGTCGGCTCAACCCTGGCCGGTTTCATCTATAAGAAGATCACCTTCATCGGCAAGGCAGCTCACGCCGCCATGATGCCGCACCTTGGTGTTAACGCTCTTAACGAATGTGCCCTTTTCCTCAATGCCGTCGCTTATTTACGAGAAACCTTCAGAGATGAAGACATGGTCAGGATCCATGGCATAATTGATGACGGCGGGAATACCGTCAATTCAATACCGGATAAGGTAGTCTATGAATGCTATGTCAGAACAGCCAACTACAATATTCTGCAGACTCTTAACAAACAGCTGACAGATACAGCTCATCACTGTGCAGCAGCAATCGGCGGTTCCTGCATTGTAGAAGACATCCCTGGTTACTTCCCTCTTATTCAGGATGAAAACCTCAGCCGTGTAGTTGAGGATAACATTCTGGATTACGCTGATGCCAGGACAATAAAACACAATGAAACATCAGTCGCCGGCGGTGATGTCGGAGACATCTGTCTTTTCAAGCCTATAATTCAGTACGGTTATACAGGAATTTCTGGAAGAATCCACGGTGCGGACATGAGGGTGGAAGATCCATACGAAGTCTATGTTCTGCAGACCAAGATACTGGCAGGTTCAATAATCGATCTGCTTCAGGATCCAGAAAAAGTCGAATACATAAAAAAGAACTTCCAGCCGAAAATGACAATGGAGGATTACATCAAATATCTTGAAGGATAAAAATGAATCGGTGATCAGATCACCGATTCATTTTATTTTCATCACTTTTTTTCCGTTTTGCCTTTGTATCCTAACAGCTTCGCAATCTTTCTGCCATCATCAGGATACTGCTTCACCAGATATCTGAACATTCGTTCATAGGACTCTTGGGGTGAACGCTTATACATCTTTTTTATGAAACTCTTTCCATACATCTGTTCAGGTGTACTGTATCGGGCAATTCCCCAGCCGTAGGGTTTGCCCTTTTTGTCGAGTTCATACTCAAAATCAGTTGTCAGTACATATCCCTGCATCTGCAGTCTGGTAATGATGCTTTCAAAACCGCTCTTACCTTCCTTCCCCCAGTAACCTGTCAGTTTCTTCAGTCCTTTGGAAAGAATGGCATCATGTCTGATCAGTTCCTCATAAATATTGATGTCCGCGCCATCAACCTTGAGGCCATCATCGATACGGGCATCAAAATCATAGCCATCCCTGCGGAAATTAGCAAAATCAGAATACCATTTCAGGGAAATGTAACCAGCCTTGTTATTAAAGAATTTACCGTAGACAACGTCACCCATTCTCAAAACCGGCCCTTTCCATTCCCATGGACCTTCATTTGAGGTAAACCAGCGATCTGCCGGGGTATGTTCCTCGATGGAAAAACCCTTTATTTCATTTTCGAAAAAAGGGAGAAATCCATACTTAAGAACTGCCTCATGCAGTTTTTCCACACTGTCAAATACTTCTGTTATCATTTTCCAATCTGTCTAAATAACTGTTTACTTCTTCACGTGAGGTGAAGCGTATGATATTTACATTTCTGCTGTCATTCAGCGCTTCTTTTATTCTGACAGCCTGATTGTCAGGAAACTGCCTTACATATTCATGGAATTCCGGATCAAGAGTTTCCTCTACCCAGGGCAGATCATCTCTTGCCGTACCGATTCTTTCCTGAATTGATTTCAGACAGACTTCAATTGGCAGATCAAGATAGAAAACCGTATCGGCAAATGAAAGCCTGTACCTTAGAGTTCGACCATAGTTACCATCCATGATCCATTCATCACGTTTCATTATCTCTGTAATTTTCTCATCAAACACTTCTCTGGAAACTTCCGTTACATCCGGTTTCCAATATACCATGTCCAGATGATATACCGGTATTCCCAGGATTTTGGATAAGCGACGTGAGAACACGGATTTTCCGGCTCCCGGGCACCCAATAACAAGTATCTTCTTCATGATTACTTCAGCAGAACAGAACCGCCGATGAACTCTCTCATAATAGAGTTATTCGGAATCATGGAGTCATCATAGATTGAATCAAAATACTTCAGGAAGTTCAGCATTCTTCTGGCTTCGGCATATTCAGGTTCACTTCTTCTTATCCTCTTTAACAGTGGTTCCGCATATTTTTTCAATACAGCCAGTTCATAAATGCAGTTGGAATTAAAGAATACATCAGCCTCTGAGTTATAAGGGAAAATATTGACATCTTCACTCTTACGGACATCCGGCCACATATCTATGGTTCTCTGAGCTTCGCTGTTTCTGAACTTATAGTCTCTGACTATTCTTCTTAACATACGGGCATCTGTTGTTGATACGCGGTTGTGATGGTCAATGGAAATCGGAGTAAACGGTGAAATGTAGATCTTGAACTTCATGTCATCATCTATGCCCTCAGTCAACAGTGAATTCATGGCATGAATTCCTTCGATGACAATGACCGTATCCTTATCGAGTTTTGTGATTCTGTTACCATAGATTTTGCATGAATGATTGAAATCATAAGTAGGCAGATCTACCTGTTCGCCTTCCAGCAGGGCATTGATATGCTTTACAAACAGTTTTGTATCAATGGCTCTGATGCTTTCCAGATCAGGTTTGCCATTTTCATCATATACACGTTCGCTTAATTCCTTGTAATAGTCATCAGTTCCCATATACAGTGTCTTTTTGCCATTGACGCCCAGCTGAATGCACAGACGTTTCGCAAAAGTCGTCTTACCTGAACTGCTTGGACCGCAGATCAGAACCAATCTGGCTTTTCTTTCGCAGATCATATCAGCGAAGTTGCTGATCTTTTTCTCATGCAGAGCTTCCTGCATCAGAATGATATCATCGATTTTGTCATAAAGGATCTTTTCATTCAGATCGCTGACAAAATTGACATTCATCAGCTGACCCCAGCGGGCTGCTTCACCAAAAGCGGCATATAACATGTCCTGTTCCTGGTATTCAACCAGCTTATCCGGATTGCCCGGATGCGGGAAGCTGAGGATCAGACCATTGCGGTACAGATTGATTTCAAACAAACGGATATAACCTGTAGACGGAACCATCAGGTTATAGAAAGCTACTGTTTCTTCTTCCAGTGAATACAGCTCAATGTCATCAATGTTGGTAACACTGTCAATGAGCTTGATCAGTTCTTCCTGACGGGCACTCTTCGCTATTTTCAGGGCTCCGTCTTTTGTGGCATGAACCTTCTTTATTGGCAGATCCATTTCCACCAGTTCCTTCATTCTTTCCGTAACCTTAGCTACTTCCTCATCAGATATTTTCTTATTAAGAGTAATATACAGACCTTTGTTCAAAGAATTGCGGACATTTACAAGAACATTTTTGTCCAGCACATCATGAACAGCTTTAATGAAGATCAGGACAAGCGAATTCTGATATACCAGCCAGGCTTCATTATTTCTTAAGTCAAGAAACTCTATTGTACAGTCATGGTTTAACAGGTGCGTTAAAGCCCTGTAGGCGTTGTCAAGTTTAGCCAGATATACCGGGTAAGGAAGCTGGCTTTCTATATCTTTCTGTATTACTGCCAGAGGAACACCTTCATATTCCTTTTCAATATTAAGATTTTCTATTTTAACCTTATGTGTCATATTAAAAACCTCTCTTTTCATGTCGGGATTATAAATAACCTTATTAATTTAATTATAAACCAGAAACAAATGATTATACATCACTTTAGCAGTTGTGAAAAGCCTTCCGGCATATAAAAAAGTCTGATTCAATGTTATTGGAATATCAGACTCTCTTATTAATTGTTTTTTACTTACAGATTTGCTGCCCCAATGATTCCGGCTTCGGCTCCTAACTGAGCTACAGCCAGCTCAGGTATGGCAGCATATTGGCTTCCGAAACATTCATCTGCCATCTTTTTTCTGATAGTATCCAGCATGACATCCAGATGATTGGACAGATTGCCACCAAGCAGAACTAGCTGCGGTCTGAAAATATTGACAACATTGACTACGCCGGTTCCAAGAATATCCATATACTCATCAAGGACTTTTTTTACATTCCGGTCGCCTTTGTCATATCTGGCAAACAGTTCATTTACCGAAAGATGTTCTCCTGTAACGTCAAAGGCATTTTTTAGCAAAGCAGGTATAGATGCATATGCTTCCAGACATCCTCTGCGTCCGCAGCTGCACTGCAAACCATCAGCTTTGACAACCATGTGACCCAGTTCACTGCCACCGATCATGCCGCCTTCAAACACCTTGCCATTAAGGATAATGCCTCCACCGACACCATTACCAAGAGTAAACATGACAACATCACTGTACTCCTTTCCTGCACCTACAATGGCTTCACCTAAAGCAGCACAGTCGGCGTCATTGGCAATTCTGACAGGACACGGTATTACGCGGCCAAGTTCCTCAACAAGATCCACATTATCCCATTTGATGTTATTGGAATAGTTGACGATACCCTTTTTCCTGTCGATTGTTCCCGGTACGCCAACACCTACACCAACACACTGTTCCAGCGGCACGCCGTGGTTTTCCAGGATCGACAGTACTTCTTCAGACACTTCTTCAAGAACGGCTTTATAGCCTCTTTCAGGGTGTGTCAGGAATCTTTCTTCAGATACTATGCTGTCATGTTCATCTACCAGACCAATTCTGGTTTCATACGAGCCTATAACTACTCCTACTCTCATAGGAGCTTCTTTTTCTCTAATGGTTGTCATCAGGGCATTGCAAGTACCTTCAATCTGGTAGTCTCCGCTTCCTGCAGTCAGCAACAGAGAATCACCTTTTCTGAATGACTTCTTTTCACCTTTTGAAGAAATGGTGCCTTCACCATCCAGAATAAGTACAGACAGGAAGGATTTTTCAGTAACGCTTCCCTGCATCCTGTATCTTACAACACCGTCGAGATTGATCCTGTCAACTGTGAAATAATCGCAGTCAGCAATATGCGGAAAAGCATTATTCCCTTTTACAGGAGGTACTCGGTTGGTAACAGCCAGAGCCTTATCAACATGAAGTTCCCTTGTTCGGCCGTTTTTATCAACACGGCCATAATCATATATGCGGTAGGTAACATTGGAATTCTGCTGGATTTCCGCCAGGAGGATTCCCTTACCGATGGCATGTAGTGTACCGGATTCAATAAAGACCGTATCTCCCTTATGAACCTCCACCTTATTCAGTATTTCAAGCAGAGTATTGTTTTCGATTCTTTCCCTGAACTCTTCTTTGGAGATGGCTTTCTTAAATCCCTGGTAAAGAAACGCACCTGGTTCAGCATCAAGAATATACCACATTTCAGTTTTTCCATACTGACCCTCATACCGTAAGGCATATCCGTTAGATGGATGCACCTGTACTGAAAGATTGTCTCTGGCATCAATAAACTTGGTCAGAATAGGGAATTCACGGAAACGTCGGCAGTTAGTTCCCAGAACTTCAAATCCCTCTTTTTCGATATACTCCGTTAATGTTTTTCCCGCATATTCACCCTCAGCTATAATTGACGGGCCATCCGGATGGCAGGACAGTACCCAGGCTTCAGCACAGACATCACCGTCATATTCATAATTAAACTCATCAACAAGGCGATGCCCGCCCCACAGATAATCCTTGCATGCAGGCTTAAGCTTTAGAATACTCATAGGTCCTCCTCCTATTCATGAAAAAAACGCTACATAGTTATTATACTATCTGCAGCGGTTTTCAAAAAGTAATCTCTTAACAGTTCTTCGCCAATTAATATTCCTTGACCTTTTTCAGAACTTTCATTATCTCAAGTGAAGCCTTTTCAGACATAACTGCACTTTCAAACAATCCATTTTCAGCACAGTTTACCGCCTCATTAACTTCACCGGTAAAATCACTGTCCTGCTCAACCTTTACCTTTTCAGAAGTTCCATCCTCAAAAAAGATTTCTGCCTCCGTGTTTTTCCAGAAATTGATGATTTCAACACGGCCTTTTTCACCATATATGATGCCCTTGTTGACAGAACCGTCAAGCCAGCTTGATCTGACTGTAGCAGTAATGCCATTTTCATAAAGCAGTTGAGCAGTCATGTCAATGTCATTAGGATATTCTCCTTTTTCTATCTTAACTGATTCAATATTCTTAATGACACTGTCTGCATAATAATTGGCAAAACAGATCGGATAAACACCGATGTCAAACCGGCATCCGCCCATGGTTTTTTCTGTCGTATTAAATTCCTTGAGTTTACCGAAATCTGCCAGACTGCAATACTGTCCATAGATGTGTTCTATTCTGCCGATTTTTTCATTGATTATCGGCTTGAGATGTCTGTTAAGAACCGTAAAGCAGGTCTTATGTGCTTCCATCAGGAAACATCCCTGCCGGCGTGCCAGTTCAAAAACTTTCTTTATTTCATCCTCATTTGCCAGCATCGGCTTTTCGCATATTACATGCTTATGACTCATAAGTGCTCTTTTTATCAGTCCGAAATGAGCTGTATTTACAGTGGCAATATATACCATGTCAACGTTTTCATCCGCAAAAACCTCATCATAATTCATGTATTTGCAGTCAGGATAATTCAGAGAAAACTGTCTGGCTCTTTCCTTATCTCTGGCTGCCACCGCATAGAGATTTCCTTTGGAATACATGATGCCCTGTGCAACTCTTACCGCTATGTGACCGCATCCTATTATTGCTATATTCATGATTGCTGCCTCCGTCTATATTTTTTCATATTTTAATCTGCCAGGCAATTAAATGGACCGAAGCCGCAAAAAAAGAACATGGGATTTCCCATGTTCTTTAGATTAACGTTTTACCTCGTTGAATCCTTCTCTGGCTGCATATGTTGTATGCAGTAATTCATGAGCCTTATGAGAATTAGGTTCTCCTAAGAACTTTTCATATAACTCAATGATCTGAGGATTGTTATGAGACTGACGTACTACCTGACGTTCATCTTCAGAATACAGAGCTTTTGCTCTCTTTTCCTTGTATGTATCAAGAATATCATCTGCTTCATTAGGCATTAAGCTTGGTCTGATGTATGGCTGGCCACCGCCATTGATACATCCACCTGGGCAACCCATGATTTCGATGAAGTGATATTTTGACTTCCCAGCACGGATATCGTCAAGCAATATCTTGGCGCTCTTCATGCCTGAAGCAATGGCAACATTGACAACTGTACCATTGATATCGAGAGATGCTTCTCTGATTCCTGCATCATGTCCCTTGACTTCGTCGAAAGTGATCTTGTCATGTTCCTTACCAGTAAGCTTGTAGTAAACAGTTCTTAAAGCTGCTTCCATAACACCACCGGTAACACCAAAGATAACTGCAGCACCTGAGTAATCACCCATGATATCCTGATCCCAGTCTTCATCTGGTAAGCGGTTGAAGATGATACCGGCACGTCTGATCATTCTGGCCAGTTCTCTTGTTGTGATGACTGCATCAACATCGTATAAGCCGTCAACCATTTCCTGTTCTCTCTGTCTTTCGAACTTCTTGGCAACGCAAGGCATTACTGAAACGACAAAGACATCCTTTGGATCAACATTGTGCTGCTGTGCCCAATAAGACTTAATAATGGCACCCTGCATCTGGTGAGGAGACTTGCAGCTTGACAGATGCGGTAATAAATCACCGTAATTGTATTCTGCATAGTTGATCCAGCCTGGTGAGCAGGAAGTGATCATTGGCAGCACGCCGCCCTCTGTTAAACGGTGTAATAATTCTGTGCCTTCTTCCATGATAGTCAGGTCGGCACCGAAGTTTACGTCATAAACTCTTTCGAAGCCCAGTCTTCTTAAGGCTGCTGTCATCTTACCGGTGACAGGTGTGCCTACAGGATAACCGAATTCTTCGCCTAAAGCAGCTCTGACAGCTGGGGCAGCCTGTACGATGACATGCTTACCTTCAGCAAAGGCCTTATCAACCTTGTAGATTTCTGAATGTTCCATTAAGGCACCAGTTGGGCATACGTTAACGCACTGTCCACACTGGATACATGGTGAATCAGCAAAGCTTCTGTTTTCAGCAGGTCCGACAACAGTCTTGAAGCCTCTGTTTTCAAAGCCCAGAATACCTAAACCATGAGCATTTGAGCATCTGGCAATACATCTGCCGCACAGGATACACTTTGATGTATCTCTGATTAAGCCCGGTGCTAATTCATCAAGATATGTTTCAGAACGGACACCGGCAAATGCGCCTTCTCTGGCACCGGTGATCTGTGCAACATGTAACAGTTCACAGTGACCGTTCTTTTCACACTGCTGACAATTCATGTTATGATTTGACAGCATTAATTCAACACTTCTTCTTCTGGCTTCCGTAGCCTTTGGAGTAGAAATTCTGATTTCCATTCCTTCAGATACCGGATATACACAGGAAGCAACCAGTCCTCTGGCGCCTGTAGCTTCTACTAAGCAGACACGGCAGGAACCGACGTTGCATTCACCATGGTTGAATGAACATAAAGAAGGAATTTCGTAACCGCACTTCTTGGCAGCTTCCAGAATAGTCAGTGAGCTGTCAACCTGATATGGAACGCCTTCAATCTTAATATTTACTAATGACATGTCGGGATCCTCCTATATCTTTGAGATAGCGCCGAACTTACAAGATGAGATACAAGTTCCGCACTTTACGCACTTGCTTGAATCAATAGACATTGAAGCTAACTTGTGACCTGGAGCAACATAATCTGTTCTGGTAATGCAGCTGGCCGGGCAGTTACGTGCACACATACCGCATCCGATACACTTGTCTGGATCGATATGGTATTCCATTAACTTCTTGCAGACATGTGCAGGACACTTCTTGTCAACGATATGAGCAATATATTCATCTCTGAAATGAGTCAGTGTTGATGTGATAGGGTTGCTGGAAGTCTGACCTAAAGCACACAGAGAGTTAGCCTTAACTGTCTGGCTTAATTCATCAAGTTCTTCCAGGTCATGCATGGTTCCCTTGCCCTCAGTAATGCGGGTCAGGATCTCAAGCATTCTCTTGGTACCGATACGGCATGGAGTACACTTTCCGCATGATTCGTCACAGATGAATTCCATGTAGAACTTAGCTACGTCAACCATACAGTTGTCTTCGTCCATGACGATGGCGCCACCGGAACCCATCATTGATCCCTTGGCTACCAGGTTATCGAAGTCGATTGGTTCGTCCAGGAATTCTTCAGTCAGACATCCGCCTGAAGGACCGCCTGTCTGAATAGCCTTGAACTTCTTACCGTTAGGAATACCGCCGCCGATATCATAAATGAGTTCTCTTAAGGTTGTTCCCATTGGTACTTCAACCAGACCTACGTTATTGACCTTACCGCCTAAAGCGAATACCTTTGTTCCCTTTGATCTTTCAGTACCGACAGATGCGAAATCATCAGCACCGTTTCTTAAGATATATGGAACACATGCCAGTGTTTCAACGTTGTTAACGCATGTTGGCTTGCCCCATAAACCCTTTACTGCAGGGAATGGTGGTCTTGGTCTTGGCATACCACGCTTGCCTTCGATGGAGTTCAGTAATGCGGTTTCCTCACCGCAGACGAAAGCACCGGCACCTAAGCGGATATGACATCTGAAACTGAAATCAGTTCCCAAGATATTGTCGCCTAACAGACCCATTTCTGTAGCCTGTTTGATAGCGATTCTCAAACGCTTTACAGCGATTGGATATTCAGCACGTACGTAGAAGTAACCTTCTGAAGCACCGAAAGCATAACCGGCAATTACCATACCTTCGATTACAGCCAGTGGGTTACCTTCAAGGATACTACGGTCCATGAAGGCACCTGGGTCACCTTCGTCACCGTTACATACTACATATTTCTGATCTGCATCAACATTTAATGCAAACTGCCATTTACGTCCTGTTGGGAAGCCACCGCCGCCACGGCCACGTAAGCCTGACTTTGTAACTTCATCTACAACTTCCTGACGGGTCATGGTTAAGGCTCTCTTGAGTCCTTCATAAGCGCCCATACCTAAAGCTTCATTGATGTCTTCAGGATTGATGACACCGCAGCCGTGTAAGGCAATACGTCTCTGCTTCTTATAGAAGTTGATTTCGTCCTGTTTTGAAACCTTAGCTTTTGTTACAGGGTCAACATATAACAGACGTTCTACAACTGTATTGTTGACGATGTCTGATTCAACGATTTCCTCAACATCAGTAATCTTTACCATACGATACAGAGTGTCTTCAGGATAGATCTTGACGAAAGGTCCCTGAGAACAGAAACCGAAACAGCCAACCTGGTTAACAGTTGCTCTGTCTTCCAGTCCTCTTTCTTTTAAGACTTCTTCAAATCTTGCCTTGATCTCATCTGAATGGCTGGATAAACATCCTGTACCACCGCATAATACGATGTGACGTCTTCCATCAGTACCATTGATCTTGGCTTCAAGTTCAGCAGTACAGACAGCTGCCTTTGCGTTTAATTCTTCTACTGTTCTGATCATGCAGCTGCACCTTCCTTTGCACGGTAATCATCAACGATTGCTTTTACCTTGTCAACAGACATCTTAGGATAAACCTGTCCGCTGATACTTACAGCTGGAGCAATGCCGCATGCACCGATGCAACGTAATGCATCAAGTGTGAATAAGCCGTCAGCCGTTGTTTCACCAGGCTGAATGCCTAATACTTCTGAAAATTTGTCGATGATCTGCTGTGCACCTTTTACATAGCAGGCTGTGCCTAAGCAGCAGCCAACAATGTACTTTCCCTTTGGAGTAAGGGAGAAGAATGAATAAAAGGTTACTACACCATAGATTTCAGCAACTGAAATACCGGTTCTAGCAGAAACCAGTTCCTGTACCTCCAGAGGAATATAGCCATATTCGTTCTGGATATCACTTAAAATCATCATTAACGGAGTCTTTTCATCCGTATAACGATCGCAGATTTCAAGGATTTTAGCAGTTGCACTTGCACTAAGTTTTGCCATATTATTTTCCTTTCCATTAATAATAGCGTACTATCACGTATATATTATAGAAAAAAGTCATATTAAAGAAAAGCACTTTCGCTAAAGTATAATTGCTTCAGCTTCGAGTGCTTTAACTTCATCAGTTGAATGTGTTGAAATAACAACTGGCTTGTTCTGTCGGATGATTATGGAAGCTGCTTTTTTAATCAAAGCCTCATCCATTCCCTTAAAAGGTTCATCCATAAGCAACATGTCACTTTCATATAACAGACAGCGTATCATGGCAACTCTACGGGCCATTCCCCCGGATAATTCTGCTGTTTTCAGACTGCCATCAATACCCAGTTCCTCCAGCAGTTCATCTGCTTCCTTTTCCTTATCGGTTACCAGCAGAATGTTATCCCTGACATTAAGCCATGGCAGCAGACGATCCTCCTGAAACATGAATGAAACTTTTCTGTTTCCGATGTCAATCGTTCCGGCATCCGGTGTCAGCAGTCCGGCCATCAGTTTCAGCAGAGTGGTCTTCCCTATTCCGCTGGCTCCCATCAGACATGTTATGCCGTCAGACAGTTCGAGAGAATAGTCCTCAAATATCGGTTTATTCTCATAACTGAACCACAGATTACTTATTTTCATTTCCGGCACCTCTGAAAAGCCGTTTCTTAATAAGCTTTTCAATGCACATGCTCAATATGACTACCACTGCCGTCCAGGCAAACAGCTCCGGGGTTTCCAGGTAGACTTTTGAATAATACAGATTTGAACCGATAGCCTTTGAAGGCTGACATAATACTTCAGCGGCAATACCGCTTTTCCAGGCCAGTCCCATAGCAGACAGACATCCGGAAAGAAAACCTGGAAACGCTGAAGGAACATAAATATATCTGAATTTCTTCCATCCAGAAAGATTATATGCCTTTGCCATTTCCAGCAGATCTCTGTCAGTTGCCTGATACTGAGCAACAATGTTTTCCCATACAACCGGTATTACCATCAGCATGGACATTAAAACCGGAACATTATTTTTCCCCATCCACAGCAGAGCCAGAATGATGAAACTGGCAACCGGAGTCGACCTGACAATTCTGATCACAGGTGACAGTAAGGAATCGGCCAGTTCATTACTGCAGGTCAGTACTGCCAGTATTACTGCCGTAATAACTCCCAGACAGTAGCCAGACAGTACACGTCCTATCGTGATAAAGGTATTCGCCCAGAAGGAGCCTGTAACAACCAGTCCTCCTAAAGCCTTCATAACGGCAAAAGGGCTGGGAAGGATCAGTTCCTTACCAACCTTAAGGGCTGCCAGTTCCCATAACAGGAGCCAGAAAACCCGTGATATTGCGTTTTTAAGTAATTTATTCTCCTGGATAGAAGTCATCACCAGGTAACTTGCCTCCGATTGACTTTGGATCAGCATCAAAGAGAACCTTGAAGTAGCCTTCGATGGCTGGTCTGATATCCTTGCCTGATACGAAAATCAGATTGGCATCAGGAATGGCCTTGACAGCGATTGCCGCAGAAGGTACGATTTCATATTTTTCGCATAATGCTCCGGCATCCTGAGGGTTTGCCTTAACATAATTGATTGATTCTTCGTATTCTGTTAAGAACTGCTCAACAGCCTTCTTATTATTTTCGTAGAATTCCTTTCTGACAACAACGCATCCCATGGTCAGTGTACTGCCGTTATTCAGCTTATCCCATTCTTCAGAAAGGCTTAATGCAGCATGCATGTCTTTATTCTTCACAAGAACGGTTGTTGCCGCCGGAATAGGCAGCATGCATACTTCAATGGATCCGCTGGCAGCCTGAGTTGTGACTGTAGCACTGTCTCTGAATTCAATGTGATAGTCTTCATTTTCCTTCAAACCATTCTGTTCCAGAATGTACTTAAGAACATATTCAGGATTTGAACCCTGTCCAACAGCATAAATGATCTTGTCCTTCAGATCGGCAACACTGTTGATGCTGTTGCCTTTTTCCAGGATATAAAGAACACCTGCTGTATTCAGTGCAATGATCTTAACATCGCCATTTGTCTTGTTATAAAGAGCGCTGGCAGCGTTGGTAGGCATTGCAGCAATATCCAGTGCTCCGGAAGCGATCCGGGCAATCATGGCATTGGCTTCTGCTTCTGTTGTTACGTTATAGTTATTCAGTGATTCACCGGTACTGTTTTTCTCCAGCAGATAGCTGGCACCAATACCTGTAGGTCCCTTTAAAACGCCGAAGTTGACATCATATCTGACGGCTGGTTCTTCTTTTGGTTTGCATCCGGACAACATGGTCACGGCCAATAATAATGTCATTAAGACTGTAAGTAATTTTTTCATAAAAACCCCTTCTTTTCTAACTGTTCTTTAAAGCTTCATAATTAACCAACGTAATGTTTCTGCCTGATCTGCGAATGATGTTTCTGCTTTCCAGATTATCCAGAGCCCTGTACAGGGAACTTCTGCCCATGTTCAGGTTTTTGGCCAGCTGTGAATAGGACACTTCTATTCTGAATTCCTCACCGAAGCGGCTGGCTGCATTCATCAGATAGCCCATCAGAGAACTCTCGGACGAAGTGTTTGCCAGTAATGAGATTTTACGGTTAAGGAAACGGATCCTGCTGCCCAGAAAACGAACATAGTTCATGGCGAAATCCGGATGATTTCTGATGCATTCCTCAACCAGTGATTCCCTGAAGAAAACTATTTTCATGTCTCTGACTGCACTTATCTCTGTTACATACTTTGTTTCCTCGTTAAACAGAGCGGCAACACCGAAGAAATTACCCTCTTCGATCTTTCGCATCGGGAAATTCTCACCGTTTCCCGTTTCCATGGAAATGCCTGCACTGCCCTTCAGAATGTATGCCAGAGATCGGCTGTACTGTTCAGGTCTGAATACTGTTTCCCCTTTCAGATAATTCTGACAGACGACTCTGTCATCCTGCAGAACAGAGAGAACGGTCTCGTTGTCCATGCCTTCAAACATGAATGTCGAACAGATATCTGACAGTTGGTTTCTTGTAACATCAGTTAGTTTCATATCGCTCCATTTGTCCCATTTGGGACAGTTACATCAACATTATTGCCACATAATTGTTATTTGTCAACGTTAATGACTTCACTTGTTTGACTTTGTGCAAATATTTGGATATTATGCAATCGAGGTATAAAGACATGAAATTAATGATAGCTTCTGATATTCACGGTTCATCATATTACTGTGATCTGATGATCAAGAGATTTAAGGAAACCAAGGCCGATAAACTGCTCCTGTTGGGTGACCTTCTTTATCATGGCCCCAGAAATCCACTGCCAAAGGACTATGCTCCAAAACAGGTGTTTGCCGCATTAAACCGGGAAAAATACAACATCATGGCTGTTCAGGGTAACTGTGATGCTGACATTGATCAGATGGTGCTGGAATTCCCTATCATGGCAGATTACATCATGCTGGAAATCAATGGACTGACCATATATGCAACTCATGGTCACAGACATAATGAAAAGGAACCTCTGCCACTGCATAATCATGAAATCATGATCAACGGACACTTCCATGTACCGGCCTGCAGTGAACATGAAGACTGGATATACCTGAATCCGGGATCTGTTTCACTGCCAAAAGACGGTTCTCATAACAGCTACATGATTCTTGAAGATAGAACCTTCAAGTGGTTCGACATTGAAACCAATGAGGTCTTTGCTGAAGTAACTGTAAAGTAAGATAACTTCCTGCTCTCAGGAAGTTTTTTTGTACTATAATAGGTGTTATGGATAAAGAAAGCATAAGCAGAAAAGCCAGTATTGCCGGCATATGTGTCAACATTGTTTTATGTGCCATAAAGCTGATATCAGGATTCATGACAAATTCCATTGCCATTCTTTCTGACGGGTTCAATAATCTGACTGACATTGGTAATGCGGTTCTGATTTTCATCGGTTACCGTCTTGCCAGTAAGCCGGCAGACCGCGAACATCCTTACGGTCACGGCCGCATCGAATACATGCTTTCACAAGGTATTGCCACTGTGATTATCATTGTGGGTTTCTCGCTGTTCAAGTCATCAGTATCCCGCATAATAACGCCTAAATCCGTTGATTTCAACCTCATAGCCGTCATTATCCTGGCCTTGTCACTGACTGCCAAACGGGGACTGGCCATGTACTATAACACCCTTTACAAAAGAAGCGGATTAATTCCCCTGAAAGCTCAGACAACTGATTCTCTTTCCGATGCTGCTTCAACAGCTGTAATCATCATTGGTTATCTGCTGACCCCTTTAACCTCTCCTTATCTGGATGCGATATTGGGTCTGATACTCTCAGCTGTCATAATGTATAACGGTGTCAGGATCTTCCTGGAAATGACATCCATTCTGACAGGAACTACGGGCGATAAAAACACATTTGATGAAGTGGAAAGAATACTGTCTGAATATCCTGATATCAGGGGCGTGCACGATCTGAGAATACACAGTTACGGTCCTGATATTCTTTACGGTTCCGCGGATATAGATCTGGATGCCGGTATGACTCTGTCTCAGGCTCATGATATCCTTGATGCCATGGAAACCGATGTGGCACAGAAAACAGGTATCAAGATGACACTTCACGCTGACCCTTCTGCAGACGATCAGCACCTTTCAGAACTGAAGCAGCAGTTAACTGCTGTTCTTAAGCGGTATGATCAGGAAGCAGATTTTCACGATTTCCATTACAACCGGAAACTTAACCGTTATATTGTTGATATTGTGATCCCATTTGACCATAAAGCTGACAAGAAAGTCATATCAGAACTGATAAGAAACGCACTTACTGAAAACGGAGAACAGATTGAAATAGAAATAAGATTTGACCGCAGTTAACGTTATTTACTTTTCATCGCTAATACGTTAAAATATTTCTACATGCTCGAGTGGCGGAATCGGCAGACGCAGTGGACTCAAAATCCACCGGGATCAAACCCTTGAGGGTTCAAGTCCCTCCTCGAGCACCAGAATGGAATCAGCTGACATGAAAACTGTCAGTTTTTGTTTTATTCAGTCGCAGACTCTAATTATCCCTTGCCAATTCCTTAAGAACTGATTAAACCTCTTTTCAAATCAGAATAATGTGATAAACTGTCATACGGGAGGTAGGAATGATGAAGAGAATTCTTAACGGACTGATCAAGGCGCTGATCGTCAGTATCATTTTCCTGCCGTTGGGACTGATACTGAACATCCTGATAAAATCAGGTCATGGAAAAGACAAAATCTATATAATTGACGAGAACGAGGAATCATAGTATTCCTCTTTTTTATGGTAGAATATGACTGTGGAGAGACAGTTATGAAAGATCTTAGCAGAGCCGATCTGGTAATTAGAAATGCCAGAGTTTACAATTCCTATTTCAGAAGATTCAATGATGCCGATGTGTATGTAAAAGATGGCAGATTTCTTTACATTGATCAGAAAAGACAAAATGAAATAACCGCTGACAACGAAATCGATGCCTCAGGCCGTTTCATGATTCCCGGCCTTATTGATATTCACATGCACATTGAGAGTTCTCTGGTTACCCCTGCTGCTTTTGCTGACTACACTGTTTCCAACGGACTGACTACAATTGTTTCTGAACCGCATGAAATAGCTAACGTATGCGGTCAGGATGGCATTAAAGCCATGATCAAAGACGGCAAAGACGCCATTTATGACATTTATTATGCAATCCCGAGCAATGTGCCGGTCATGCCTGAAAAATATGAAACAGCCGGCCGGGCTATTACATGTCAGGATATGCTGGAACTTAAGGATACTGAAAATGTAATCTGTCTCGGAGAAGTAATGAATTACATGGAAATAACTCAGGAAAACAATTCTGAAGTCGGAAAATTCATTGAAACTGTCAGAAAAACTGATCCAAATTACATACTTGAAGGACATTGTCCGCAACTTAAGGATGCTGAACTGGCTAAATTCCTGTATCGCGGTATTAATTCAGATCATTGCGAACATGATATTGAAGAACTTAAACAACGTTTTGAAAACGGTATGTTTGTCCAGATCCAGGATCTGATGATGAAGCAGGAAGTAATTGATTTCATCATGGAAAACAATCTGTATGAATATTTCAGCTTTGTTACAGATGATACCTTCCCTGACATACTGATCCAGAAGGGACATCTTGATTATCTGGTCAGAAAAGCCATTTCCATGGGTATGAAGCCTGAAAATGCCATTTACTGTGCAACATATACTCCGGCTGCCCGCATGAATCTGCGTGACCGCGGTGTCATTGCTCCAGGTCGACTGGCTGATTTCCTGCTTCTTGATGACATAAACAAATTCGTTATCAGAGAAACATATAAAAACGGACGTAAGGTTTTTGACATTACGGAAGAAAAAAATAAAAACAGAACTTATTCATTAGGTAAACAATACGAAAATACTGTCAGACTGGAAAAACCTGACATCAACAGATTCACAGTCCATGTTCCAGGTAACGACCGTAAAGTAAAAGTACGTGTCATGGAAATCAGAAGAAACACCAACGTTACATTCCCTTGCTTTGTAGAAATGGAAGTCATTGACAATACTCTGCAATGGCAGAAAACCGATTGTCGTCTTTTGATGATATTTGAAAGACACGGTAAAAACGGAAATATCAGCTATGGTTTTGTTAAAGGTGACGGGCTGAAGGAAGGAGCTGTCGCTTCCTCACTTAATCACGACAGCCATGACCTGATCGTCATGGGCTGTAATCCGCAAGATATGAAAAAGGCTGTTGATACGATTATAGATATTAGCGGAGGCATTGTAGCAGTTAATAACGGGGAAATAACCGGTCAGCTTTCATTGCCGATTGCCGGACTGATGAGCAACCTTTCTGTTGAAAAGGCAGCTAAACAGTTCATTTCCATCAGAAACGCTTTTGAAAAGCAGGGATATGTACACCGTAATACCGTAATGAATCTCTGCCTGCTGTCTCTGACATGCATGCCTTTCCTCAAGCTTACAGATAAGGGATACATGGATACTGTGGAACTTAGAATGCTGCCACTATACGAAGAAATATGAATTTACCAGAAGAATACCTTAATGCGATGAAGCAGTTGCTTAAAAATGATTTCCGGAAATATGCGGAATCTTTAGGCATGCCCGCCTTTAGTAGCTTAAGGGTCAATACATCAAAAATATCAGTTGAGGATTTTCTCAGAATATCCCCTTTTCATCTGGAACCTGTTCCATGGTGCAAAGAGGGTTTTTATTACCAGGAAGAAGACAGGCCTTCAACTCATCCATATTATTATGCAGGTCTTTATTATCTGCAGGAACCAAGCGCCATGTCACCGGGAGCTTTCCTGCCTCTGGAACCTGATGATGTAGTTCTGGATGGCTGCGCTGCGCCAGGCGGCAAAACCACACAGCTGGCCTGCCGTTTACCGAACGGTCTTCTCATCAGCAATGATATCAGCGCATCCCGTCAGCAGGCCACTCTGAAAAATGTTGAAAGACATGGCTTTCAGAATGTATGGGTCACCAGCAGCGATATATCAGCTTTCCCGCAGAACACCTTTGACAAGATCCTGCTTGATGCACCATGTTCCGGTGAAGGCATGTTCCGCAAGGATCCTTCACTTATAAACTCATGGAAAAGCAGAAACCATGAATATTACCGGCCGATACAGAAAGAGCTGATCGATAAAGCTGCTGACCTTTTAAAAAAAGGAGGAATGCTGCTGTATTCAACCTGTACATTTAATCCAAATGAAAATGAAGAGGTCATCCAATACACTTTATCACAGCATCCTGAACTTTCGCTTATAGACATGAATAAGCATCCGCTGTTTGCGGACGGTCTTAATGGTCTGGAAGAATGTGCCAGATTATATCCTTTCAAACTTAATGGTGAAGGCCATTTCATGGCTTTATTGCAAAAGCAGGGACAGTCAAAAAAAGCAGAAGACATAATATACCCGTTATTTGAAAATGAAGCACTGGAGCAGTTTCTGAGCCTGATAAATCTGGATTATTCCAGAGATTCCATATTCACGATCGGTGATAAAGTATATTACAGTAACCGCAGAATGAACACGTCCGGAATAATGACACTGCGTTCAGGCCTGCTGTTGGGAACTCTCAAAAAGAACCGCTTTGAACCTTCCCAGCATCTGGCAATGTCACTAAAGATCACTCAGTTCAGCCAGACAGTAAATCTTTCTGCCAAAGACGAAAGAACTGAACGTTATCTCAGGGGAGAAACAATTCAATTTGAAAACTCATATCACGGCTGGGTCCTGGTATGTGTGGACGGTTATCCTTTAGGCTTTGCCAAAGCAGAGGGAAATAAACTTAAAAACAAAATTGAGGCCGGACACAGAAAACTGTAGAATTAAAGTATGAGATTAGATAAATATCTGGCCGATATGGGAATCGGCACACGTAAGGAAATAAAGAAACTGATCCTGGCCGGTCTGGTCACCGTAGATGATGAAATCATTACCAAGCCTGATCATAAGGTTGACGAATCATCCAGTGTCTGCCTTGAAGGTGAACCCTTAATCTATCAGCAGTATCAGTATTTTCTGCTGAATAAACCTGCAGGATATCTGTGTACCAAAGACGGTTCACCTAATGTAATGGAACTGGTTCCTAATTATTATAAGGACCTTAATCCTGTCGGGAGACTTGACAAGGACACTGAAGGACTGCTGATCATTACAAATGACGGTCATCTGACTCATCAGCTGATATCGCCAAAATATCATGTTGATAAGAAATACTATTTTGAATGCGATAAGCCTCTGCCTGCAGATGCAGCAGCTGTTCTGTCAAAGCCAATAGAATTTTCTGATTTCATTTCCCTGCCGGGAAAGCTGGAACTGATCAGTGAAAACTCAGGATACCTGACCATTCATGAAGGTAAATTCCATCAGGTCAGACGAATGATTGGATATCTTGGCTGTAATGTTACCTATCTGAAAAGAACCAATTATTCTTTTCTTGACATAGAAGATCTGGCTGTCGGTGAATACCGTGAGCTGACAGCTGAAGAAACAGAAAAACTGAAAGGAGTCTCAGACAATGAGTAAGGAAATCACAATTAAAAACAAATTTGTACAGGCAACCGTTAGTTCCCACGCTGCTGAAGTTATCAGCTTCAGAAAAGCCGGAAGTAGTATTGAAACCATCTGGTCACGTAATCCGCAGCACTGGCGTAACTGCAATCCGCTGTTATTCCCATATGCCGGTCCATTAAAGGATGGCAAGTATACCTATGACGGCAAGGAATACTTTTGCGGTCAGCATGGCTTT
This sequence comes from Erysipelotrichaceae bacterium, assembly GCA_017516045.1. Classification (GTDB taxonomy): domain Bacteria; phylum Bacillota_I; class Bacilli_A; order Erysipelotrichales; family Erysipelotrichaceae; genus RUG521. The sequence goes on along the minus strand of JAFWDT010000014.1, from coordinate 54,502 downwards.
GCCAGAGATGCCGAGTTCACTTTTACTGAAGTCAGGGAAGATGAAGTAGCTCTGGTACTGCAGTCCGATTTCAATACACTGAGAGTATATCCGTTTATCTTCACTGTTGAAGTAAGGTATAAACTTCAGGGACATAAACTGCTGATCAATTACACAATAACCAACAGAGATGAAAAGATGCTGCCTTTCATAATAGGTTTCCATCCTGCTTTCAACTGTCCTATGGACCACAGAGAAAGCTATAAGAATTACCGTATTGAATTTGAACAGAATGAAAACCTGAGCCATCCTGAAAGAGATATTCCTGACGGAAACAGTTTTTCACTCAGAGATGTCAGCCTGTTCCCTTCATTCTTCTATCATGATCATCAGCTGAAATCCAGCTGGGCTCAGCTGACTAATGGCCGCCACACTGTCAGAGTTGGCATTGAAGGTTTTGCTTCTGTAGGCTTCTGGCATTCCAGCGATAAAGCACCGTTTGTCTGCATTGAACCTTGGTTCCCTGACAATAATCTGCCAAAGGAAAACACCTTCAGAGATGACACAGAGAATAATCTGCTGCCGCCTGGTCAGGTGTTTGAATGCGGTTATTATTTCGAATTAATCTAAAACAAAAAACAGGAGTGATCCTGTTTTTTAGTCTTTATCTGCATATATTCTGTTCATCAGAACATAACAGCCAATAGATATTCCAACACCCATTACAACATCAATGATGTAATGCTGCTTGGTGCAGACGGTAGAAATACTGATGAGAACAGCCATGATCAGAGAATATATTCTGAATCCTTTGGAGATCTCAGGCTGTTTGCGAACACCCAGATAACAGTAGGCACTGATCAGGCAGTGATAAGACGGAACCAGATTATAAGCCATCTCACTGCCGTCAGCTCCATAAACTGTAGCCAGAAGTTTATTAAATACACCCGGTTTGGCGGCCTGTTCCATCAGTCCTTCCTTTACTCTGTCCATGTAGGTAGGCATGAAGACAAAGAACAGGAAACCTATGATGTAAGCCAGCGTCAGACCAATGATATATTTCCTGAAGTTCTTTTTACTGGTAAGAGATGCGGCAATGGGACCGCAGATCCAGAAAACATATGAAAAAATATAAATGATCACAAATGCCGGAATTAACGGGATCCGGTCATCAATGAAAGGAATCTTCCATTCAAAAGCATTCCGTTTGGTTCCAATAATACCACTGAGCCATTCCCCCAGACGGTACATCCCATACTGCAGTCCAAAATAGAACAGTCCGGCTGCATAGCCCCACTTTGGAATCTTTTTGATTTTCTCAATCAGTTTATTCATATGCTTTACCTCTATTCAGTATAGTACAAAAACACTAATAACCAGCAGCCATTGTTCAACAGCTGCTGGTTACTGTCATTAAAATTCCTTTCTTAGATAAATACGTCCGCCAATACCTTCAAAACTGATCATCTGATCCTTATAGCGGTAAGGGATTTCTTCATCTATTCCTGTTATAACCTGTCTGGAGATATCCAGCTTAATATCATATTCCATATCTCCTGTTTTGAAAACACCTGTTCTGTCTTCATTCAGTATCAGTGTATAAGCATTGGAAGAATATGTTCCAGCATCCGGTATCTCCGTATCCGGCAGAATAAATCTTACCAGTTCAGTATTATTTACTGGCAGTTTTCTGCCGTTAATAACCTTGAAATCACTAAACAGATGAATTGTTTCCTTTATAACAGTATCGTCATAAAAGATCCGGCAGATTTCATCATCATAACTTCCCTCATACTGTGGCCGGGACGGAAATTGCCAAGCAGACTGGCGTATCTCTCCATACAAACGGTAAATATTTTCCTGATCTGGTGTAAATCTGCCATCATGTTCACAATAAACAAAAGGATCAGCAGGAGAATACTCTATGGAATATAACACAGGAAAATAGTTTTCATAGAAAGTGACGAGTTCACTGTAAAAGTCAGAATTGACCTTAAAAGCATGATATCTCTGATCTGGCATTGCCTTAGCCCACTCAGGGCCTCGGGTATCATATACCGTCTGGCTGCTGCCCTTGCTGACACGGATGTAAAAATCCAGTCCGCCTTTGCCCATATCATCAGGGGTAATCTCCCGGTAACCTCCCTTTTCAAATTTCTCAATTATCCGGTAAGCTTTTTCAGCCTCTTCCTTATCAAGAACAGTCCAGTCACCTTCAGAAACTCTTACCTCTATTCTGTCATACTTACTGCACGCAGTCAGAGTCATGCAAAAAAACAGACATACTAAAATCATTATCTTTTTCATAAACTCATCCTGTCCTCTCCGTGATATTTCTAATACTGTTCAAAGAAAGCGTCTATTACTTCTTTATAGTCACCTTTGCAGATGATGTGATGGTTACTGATTGGTCTCTTGGCAAAGTATTCAGTGCCATCTTCCAGTTTCAGCTTCATCTGGCTGCGGCATAATGTACCAAGATGCATTGTTTCAATCAGGTCAGCTCTGCCAGCATAATGTCTGCTTAAGTCACCATTACACTTGAAGATTGTCATGACCTGAGGTTCAATGTCTGTAGCTACGGCAACACCTATGCCTGATTCGAAATGTGTTGTCAGATAATATGAATCCGGCATGTCAATTGGAATAGTGCAGTGAGCAAAAATGATTTCGGAGGCCTTTGGATCCATGGTGCTTGGGTTAGCCATGAAACCTGATTTACCGGTCAGTACTCTCATGATAACCATGCTTAACAGTGACTTCTGGTCACCTTCGCAGGCTGCAGGAATTCCTTCAGCATTCAGGATAGCCAATGCCAGACATCCGGTAGTATGGATAGCTTCCAGCAGATCAAAGCATCTTACAGTTACAGCTGTCAGCTGATATTTGGCAATTAATCTCTTTAAAGCACCGTAAACATTCAGAGCTTTTTCAGTTTCTTCCGGTCTGAAGCCTTTTTTCTTAAGTTCTTCAGTCCACTTATTTTCCGGATAACCGCCCTTATGATATTCAGCAATCAATTCATCCAGTTCGTAAAGTGTTGACTTTGCTCCGGTCAGCTCTTCCAGTTTGGCAAAATCAATGTCAGAGGCAATCAGTCCGCCCGGTTCACCGAAACAGCCTAAATGCTGATGCTTCATGGCCTCTTTGGCTTCAGCAACAGCAAGTTTGATTTTCAGCTGTTTTGCCAGCGTATCAAAATCACCATGCAGGATCTCGCCTTTCAGATTATGCTCAGCCAGGAATCCCATGATCTCCATGGAAGCAGCCAGTGAGTTATAACCAGGTGTAGTAAGTAAGATATACGGTTCCTTGGTTGTCTGATAATTTGCTTTAAATCCGTTTTCAGCTCCTCCTGAAGCAATGAAATAAACAGGTAAAGGCTGAGCAGCTACCTCATCCATTTCACCTAATACTACATTGACACCAAGTTTTTCAGACAGTGATTTAAGGAATTCATCACTGTAGTGCGGAATGTTAGGGTCATTGCAGTCAGCAGGCCCCATTAAGAATTTAACTTTCAGTTCTTTCATATTATTCCTTTCCCATTAACTGACCTTCAACGTTCTGAAAATATAATGTTTGTAAAGGTCAGGTTTTAACTTACTGCAGATATATGCATTTGGTTCCTTACCGGAAAAATGATAGAAATCAACCAGGACACCGCCATAACTTGGTCCCTTTCCGGTTTCTACTTCACAGTAGTATTTATCACAGTTTTCAATACATTCCGGATACAGAGCAGCAGCCATGGCAGCCGGATCAGCCATATCCAGATAATCATCACCGAAGCGGTCACGGTTCATTACCTGCAGGGTGATATTTGAATCAATGCAGAATCTTCCAAGCGGTCCGCTTTCTCTGATTGTTCTTATCTCCTCAGCATTCAGCATGGCCTCATCCAGACAGGCATCCCATCCAACAAAGATCAGCGGATCAATACCTGATTCCAAAACAACTTTACATGCCTCAGCATCCTGCCAGATATTGAATTCAGCAACCGGAGAAACATTTCCCGTTCCCAGGCCGGCAGTTCCCATTACTACAATGCGGCCGACTTTTTTCATTATTTCCGGTTCCAGTCTGATAGCCAGAGCCAGGTTAGTCAGAGGTCCTAAGGCTATAATGTCTATTTCCCCGTCCTCACTGTCTCTCAGGGCTTCCAGCATTTTGATAACGGCATTTCCTTCCTGAGGTTTAAGCGAATAGTCAACCAGATTCAGATCACCCATGCCGTCATTGCCATGGGTTTCAGCGGCACCGACCCAGTCCCTTACCAGCATTTCATCAGTTCCCATGTATACAGGAGGATAATAGCTGTCAGTTACCTTAAGGGTTGTCAAGGTGTTGTATGTTGCCTGTTTCATGCGTACATTGCCGGATACAGTTGTGATCATGATGATCTCATATCTTTCGTCATTAAGAGCCATGGCAATGGCCATAGCATCATCAGATCCGCAGTCTGTATCAATAATCAGCTTTTTTCTTTTATCAGACATAACTATCTACTCCTCAAAAGAAGTGAATTTTTCAGGATAAATGTCATCAAGCGGCCAGGTTGTCATATTATGATACATGTCCTGCCACTGCAGTATTTCATAATTGCAGCTGTTGCACATGATTTCAAGCAGCCAAGCTTTTTCCTTTTCGCTTTTATCCCGGCACAGCTTGTTAACTATGCTGATTTCATTTTCTGTTTTCTGGATATATTCATCAGAAGTATAATATTCCAGCCATTTATAGAACATATTGTCTTTAGGCAGCTTACACTGCTCCAGCAGATCCTCACCGAAATAGCGGTAGATGATATTGCATGGAAACAGTGCCATCATGGCTTCAGCCAGACCGCCCTGGTTAACGGTCATCAGCTGGAAAGCTGTATATGAACGTTTGCCTGGAGCTTCAATAACCTTATCCATGTCATCAACAGATAATCCCAATTGATCAGCCCAGTAAGTACGGTTGATCATGACGGTTGATTCCATGGTATTCTTAACTATCGGATAGAAGATCTCCATTTCCTTAAAACTACGGCACTTCGCTAAAGCCAAAGCCCAGCATCTGGTATAATCAAGCAGATACTGATAGTTCTGCTTTATCTGAAAGCGGAAACGTTCCTCAGACATCGTCCCATGCACAATATCCTGCATGTGCGCTGTCTTTTCTATTTCATAGGCGGTTTTGTGTAGTATAGGCGCTAAAGTTTCTTCGTAGAAACCCATATTATTTCTCCTTGTCTGCCTTAATCAGATTCTTTATGGCCTGGCAGGCAATTTCAATTGTGTGATCATTCATAGAGCCGTAAGCCATGATAGCTCCTGACTTAACTCCTCTGATTGCTGCTACAACAAACAGGGTACTGGTTTCCATTTCAGAAGCCATGACTCCTGCTCTCTCCCAAGCCTGCCATCTTTCATGCAGTCTTGGAGCATCAGGCATGCTGTCAGGGTCGTGCTGACCATAGAATGAATCCTTAGACTGAGCAATGCCCTCAGCAAAAGGATAACCAAGATCCTTTGCAGCCTTTACCAATGCATTGGTAACTTCTCTGTCAGCGATAGCTGGATATTCAATAGGAATATAGTGAACGGTAGTGCCTTCATCTCTGATGGCACCGGTAATGACGCAGCCTTCCAAGGCAGGATCATAGCTTTCCTCACAGATTCTGCCACAGGTACCGACTCTGATGAAAACTTCTGCACCGCAGTGAATCAGTTCTTCCAGACAGATAGCAGTTGAAGGACCGCCCATGCCTGTGCTGCATACTGATACCAGTTCACCATCAAGATACCCGCTCCAGGTTTTGTGTTCACGGTTGTGAGCTACCAGATGCGGATCGTCAAAATGCTTGGCGATGATATCCGTTCTGAACGGGTCACCCGGAAGCAGTACATATTTGCCTACATCACCCTTCTTGCAATGAATGTGATACTGTCTGCCGCTGCCGTCATCCATTAAAACTTCTTTACTTTGAATTCTTGCCATACTACACTTCCTCCTTTGTCAGTATGTAAACAATAAAACTTACAACGGTCTGTAAAACCATTAAAACAATTACGTAATATAAAACAGATTTGATTCCCAGACCTGTAATCAGTCGGGAAGTAACGATTGGGGTAAAAATATCACCGCAGCTGCCAATCGTAGCTATAAAGGCACTGGCAACGGAAATATTGCGGTATTCCAGTCTGGTACCTATGGCGATTATGATCGTAAACAGCACTCCCAGGAAAAATCCCACAGCTGGAAAACTGATGTAATATCCCTTAATCGAGTTGATGATCAGTCCTGCAGAAAGCGCTATTGATATTATCGCTGAATTGGCCAGCAGAACAGTTCTTTCATTCAGTTTTTTCAGTATTACAATGAATATTACTGCCCCTATTACTATAAACAGATTATATACAGCCAGAATATATGCTGATGCCTCACTGCTGCCACCCAGTGTTTCAATGTAACTGGACATGTAAGAGCCCAATGCATTACAGATGCTGCAGTACGCAAAGCAGACAACACCTAGCAGAATCAGAACCAGTCTGTTATGCTGTGAATATAGGGGTTTTACCGTTTCAACCTGTTCCTCAGCTTCAATGTTTTCCCACCTGGTAAAAGGTATCAGTACCAGCATGGAAACCCCCACTAATGCCAGCAGTATATTAGCTACATAAAACGGCAGATGAACGTGAAACATCAAGCCGGTCAGAGCACTTATCGCAAAACCTCCCAGCCCATAAAGAGCCTGGCCAGCACTCAGACTTGATGAATATGATTCAGGATAAACTCTTGAAAGAAACAACGGACATATGGCATCCTGAGCACTCATGCCAATACCACCAAGGAAAGCACATGCAAATCCTATATAATATACAGGAATCAGGGCTACTCCCAGCAGATAAATCATTAACAGAGCAGTTCCCGCAAAAAGGACCTTCATCGGGTCCTTTTTAGCCAGTTTTCCTATCATATAGACTGACAGGGTTCTGCCGGTCGCAAAGGCACCGATGAAAAGCACTATCTTCTCCAGCGGACGCCCATATAGTTCTACTAATGATGACATGCTGCTGCCGACAAGCATGCAGATGACACCTGATATGAAGTACAGAGCAAATGCCAGATATGCCAGTTTTTTATTATTGGCACTCATTTACTTATTCAGTATTCTGTCGACTGCTTCATCAACAGATATTACATTTCCTTCTATACCTAATGCCTTACATACTCTTGAAACATACGGCTGTTTCAGCATAGCCTTTTCCAGAGAATCGAAATCCCAGAAAATCTCCTTAGGAGTTCCCTCTCTTACAAGGTGCTTGGTAGCCATGACGATCACTCTGTCAAAATAGCTGGCCACGAATTCCATGTCGTGAGAAATTGTAATAACAGTCTTTCCCTTTTCATGGAGTGCTTCCAGAATATGCGCCAGACGTCTGTTGCCGTCAATATCCTGGCCGGCAGTAGGCTCGTCAAAAATCATTACATCAGTATCCATGGCTATAACAGCAGCGATGGTTACGAACTTACGAATGCTTAATGGAAGGTCAAACGGGTTGGTATTACGGAATTCATCCATTCCCGTGATTTCCAAGGCATACTCTACTCTTCTGTTTTCCTCTTCCAAAGGCAGCTTGAAATATGCAGGTCCGAAACGGACTTCTTCTTCAACCGTTGAGTGGAAGATCTGATCATCAGGGTTCTGGAAAACATAACCTACACTTCTTGAAATCTGTGCAGTAGTGTAATCTCTGGTATTTTTATCACCAACAAAAACATCACCCAGAGTTGGTTTATTCAATCCGTTCATCATCTTTACCAGTGTGGTCTTACCGGCACCGTTCTGTCCAACGATTGCCACGTTTTCACCCTGCTTTATTTCAAGATTGATGTTTTCAACAGCTAGATGGCCGTTTGGATATGTAAAGCTTACATTCTTGATTACTATATCAGCCATAACTAACCCCTCTCTTTCAGAGCTTTTTCGATTACTCGAACAGCTTCCTTATCAGTAACAGCTATCTTTTCCAGAGGCAGTCCCTTTTCTTTCAGTTTGGAACACAGAACTGCTACCTGAGGCAGGTTGACACCTTTTTTCAGAAGTGACATGTCAGACAGAATGTCTTCTGTTGGCCCATGTGCTACTATTTCACCATCCTTAAAGACGATGACTTCATCAGCGTATTCTGCAATCAGGTCAATCTTATGTTCAACCAGAACGATTGTCTTATGTTTTTCCTTCATGGCCTTGATAACTTCAAAGACACTTTCGGTTCCTTCCGGGTCCAGCTGGCTGGTAGGTTCGTCAATTACCAGTACATCCGGTTCCAGAACGATAACTGAAGCCAGGGCAACTCTCTGCATCTGGCCGCCAGAAATCTCAAACGGATTCTGCATGGCCAGAGATTCAATATTGGTAAGCTTCATTACTTCACGCACACGTCTGTCAATTTCATCAACAGGTACACCGAAGTTTTCCAGGCCATAGCATACTTCTTCATATACTGTATCCTTAACACCGGAAATCTGTGTAAATGGATTCTGGAAGACATAACCGATCCTGGTTGAAATATCACCACCGTACTCAACGATGTTTTTTCCTTCCAGTTCCACTTCACCCTGTAATTCACCCTGATAGAAACTAGGTGCGAATCCTCTTAAAACGGCACAGAAAGTTGTCTTACCGGCACCGTTTTCACCGACAACGCCATACACCTTGCCTTTTTCAATCTTAATGTTAATATTCTTCAAAGTCGGTTTATCAGTCAGAGGATACTGATAAGTGACATTTTTACATTCCATTATTGTACTCATGCTAAGAAGATCCTCCAGGCTGCTAACGCAACAGTTATTAATAAGCTTACAATCAGCACTAATGTTTCAGCGCCTGATTTTTCTAATTTGAAGACACTTGTCTTCTGAGCATTTACTGAGAAGCCTCTGGCTTCCAGAGTAACTACTCTTTCTTCAGCACCGGTAATGGCTGTCAGAACGAGAGGAATCAGTGATGGAACAAATGCTTTGGCTCTGACCATCAGATTACCTTCAGTCTCAATGCCTCTGGCACGCTGAGCATTCATGATCGTACGGGAATTCTTACCCATTTCATCGATCATCTTCAATGTTGAAACGAAAACGTACGCAATCTTGTCATTAACGCCGGCTTCCCGTAAGGCAGCGGCTATTTCCTTATGACTGGTGGTCTGGAAGAACCAGACGAAAATACCGGCAACATCCAGTACCATAAATCCCAGATTGCAGGCTTTCTGTAAACCGTGCTCCTCAATCGTTATTGGACCAAGCTTGAAAAGGATCTCACCGCCTGGCTGAATTAATGACTGAGCAATTACAATTACGGCAAATACTACGAAAACAGCTCTCATGCCTCTCAAACACTTGGCAAACTGTCCGGACAATGCAAAAATCACCAGCAGTACACCAAACCAGGCAATCTGATATAACGGCAGCTGCAGTCTGGTTACTTTGACAGCTAAAATAAACGTACAGATTACATACAATATCAGAACAATCATTTTGGTCTTCGAATGCAGGCCGTCAAGCTTATTCTTCTTATGAATCTGTACCTGTTCTAAAAAAGATTTATCCATATTAAAAAGTCCTTTTCCTAAAAAAGTGAAAAAAGGGGTGTGGGAGGGACCACTACCCCCTGATTATTTATTGCTTATTTCTTGTTCTTGAGATATAAGTTACCTAATGGGAACTTAACCAGTGTTCTGTCAGGGATAACCCTCATTACACCTAAGCTGATCAGCCAAGAAATGATTCTGTCGATAACTGTCCAGACAATTTCAACACTCAGGAATGAAGTCCAGATGCTCTTTCCAGCAGCGATCATAACTGCTGAAATCAGAGAAGTACCAGAACCTGTTACACCACCGAATACATATACTACTGGAGGGGCAGAAGCAATTGTTGAAGCAACAGACTGAATAACGGTAGCTAATAAGCCTTTCTTCCAGTCAGTGAACCAGCCAGCTCTTGCCATGAAACCAGTCAGTAAGCCAACGATGACGTTAACATGGATGAACCAGAAGTTAACAGGGTTTGTAATACCTGTAACGATGTTTGTTAATAAACCGGTAACGGCACCAACCCATGGTCCTGCAATAATGCCTGTAAAGATAGTACCAATTGTATCAAGATACATTGGAAGTTTTAAAAGGCTTGCCAGGTTTCCGCCTACTACGTTTACTGCTACTCCGATAGGGATAAGCAGAATTGTAAGCATTGTAAAATCATCCTTAATTGAACGTTTTTTCTGTGTCATATTATTCTCCTTTGATTTTAATGATAAAGATTATAAAAATATCCCTCCATACTTTACTTTCTTTACATCTTTACTACTTTCTATTTAATCACAAAATGTTGTTTTCGTAAAGTTCAAACAAAGAACCATGTTTCATTGCATAACGCTTAATCAGTTGTCATTTTCAGGTTTATACTGTAATTAAAGAGAAAGAAAACCAATGAATACAGAATCCTGCTACCAGCTTCTGACAGCTGTCCTTAACAAACAGAAATTACTGCCAGTAAGTAATACTGAAACAACTTTTTACAGCGATGAAACCTTCATTCATGCGGGTGATGATATCACCAGTATTTTTGTTCTGGCAAAAGGAACCGTAAGGATCAAATCATTTTCAACAAGTGGAGACAATGCGATAATCGCCTCTCTTTCAGAACCTCAGATCCTGGGAATAACGGAATTCTTACAGAAAATGACAGTTTTCGGAGCCAGTGTCTATGCTGACGGGATTTGTCAGGTCATTGAAATACCTGTTGAACTCTTCCACACAACACTAATGGAATACCCTGACAGTTACCGTATTCTGTCTCCATACCTTGCTTCCCTCGCCATTCAGAATATGAATGAATCAGAATCACGATTAATACTTAATAACCGTGAAAGGCTGGGATTATACCTCCTTAACAGCTGTCAGTCAAAAGCCATGCCATACTACATCAGGGAAACCAGAGAACAGATTGCCCGGAATTCCCATCTTAATCTGAGAACACTATACAGATATATTGAGGAGTTCATATCAGACGGACTGTTAAGTCGTAACAGAAACAAACTGTACATAACTAACCGGCAATACCTGAAACTGAAAAACTCATTTTCAAAGCTTGTATAGGAAAAAGGCTCCTGAGAGCCTTTGTTTTTGTTTATAGTGAACGTACTTTTCTGTCCAGAATCCCCTTGTTTCTTAATGAATCAACAGATCCACCTGCTGTTTCATTAACGACCTGCTGTCCGGCTTCATGAGCAAATACCTCACTCTTTTTCACCAGGAAACCTGTTACTCTGATCAGATCACTGTCAGAATAATATGTTGAAATATATCTCATGTGAACTTTGAAAGCTCCTTTAAAGACATCAAGGATAGCAGCAGGGTTATTTCTCGCGGTTGTTTCAAACGGGAATATATCACCTATGCCACTGGTAAAGTAAGGATGGAACAGACCGGCCTGACGCAGATGATCATATAGATCTATTTCCTTGCCAATGGCGATACGGGCACCAGGGCTGGTATTATCGTCATTTTCAGCACCTACCTGTGCATGCAGCATGAAATGATGATTCCATACCGGAGAATAAGCACTTTCATGGCTTTCTACCAGTTCTTTCAGACGGTTCATAATTTCAACACCAAGTTTATTGGCTTCTTCATCAGGACCGAAACGGTAATTCTTTCCTTCTTTCTGCAGCAGTATTTCTACACATTCATGCAGACCTACAACACCGAATAAACCCACGAAATTATCTTTCTTAATAAAGCCCTCCTTAACCAGGAAATGCGTCTTGAAGAATGGGATCTTATCAGCGACAAATCTGATTTTGGCCTCCATGAACTGGCATAATGATGAAACAACATAAGGAAGCTGTCCGTTCATAAAGTCATCTAGTGAACCTGAATTCTCAGCTATGCGGTTCAGTCTGACTCTTGATAATGTAAATGCACCGCCAGCATATGGAAGCCCATTGTAACAGCTGGCAATACCGTAACGTCCACCATTAAAATCTTTTTTATAGATAGGATCAAAAGCAAAAGCCGGATTAGCAGTCTTTAATGAACATTCAATGGCCTTTTCTGCAAAATCATCCGGAGTTATCTCTGGATCATAACATAGCGTCATATTAGGAATTGAGTTGTTCAGCTTTGGTAAAAGTTCACAAATGATACGTCCTGTTTTAGTATCATATGGTCCAAGATTCATATGGCAGAAGCTTGAGCCAAATGTACGGTCACAGCAGTTCAGGAAACCAGCTATCATCTGTTTGTCTGTTTCGCTGCCTGTAACAAACGGTTCCAGAAGACTGTCTATATGTCCCATATATACCGGGAAATGTGTTACTGATGGAACATTGCGATAGAAAATCAGTAAAGTGTTTAAGGCTTCAAACAGATTTGTTGGCGGATCCAGTCTCAGGAAACTGCACCCTTTCTCCATTAGCAGATCATAGTCTGGCAGAATATAACGTGGACAGTAAGGGGCATGTCCTTCTGACAGATCACATATCTGCAGACTATCATACAAATCTTCAAAATTCTCAGGTGTTCCTTCCGGATAAGGCATCGTATTTTCAGCGGTCATAGCCAGCTGCATCATCTGTTGTTCATGGGTGAGAGAACCGTCAAACAGAATCTCACGTACTCTTGCTCTGATTGATTCAATGTCATACAGTTTTTTCATATTATTGTCTCCATTATTGTTCTGCTTTCATTCTATAATCTGCAGACACGACAAAAACATGACAAATGTCATGTTTTGATAAATATTTCATTTACGGCTGTTTGTGTTACAATGGAAAAGAGGTATTGAACCATGAAAAAAATAATATTTGTCTCACACTGCATTCTTAATACAGCTTCTAAAGTTGTTCTTTATAATCAGGAAGAAATAGATGCTGAAGAGGCTCTACGTCTGGAATTTGTCTCTACAGCCTTGAAAAACGGAATTCAGATCGTACAGCTGCCATGTCCTGAGTTTACCCTTTACGGTTCAAGACGTTGGGGACATGTTTCCAATCAGTTTGACAATCCATTCTTCCGTGATCACAGCCGTAAGATTCTTACCCCATTCATTCAGCAGCTGAAGGAATATCTCAGCAATGACTCCTTTGAAGTACTGGGAATCGTCGGTATTGACGGATCCCCTTCCTGTGGTGTTGACTATACCTGTCAGGCAGACTGGTACGGCTCATTCGAAGGCAGAACCGGTTTGCAGGAAACGCTGAACCAGCGGTGTCTGGTCGAAAGAAAAGGCATCTTCATGGATGTACTGGCTGAAATGCTTAAGGAAGAACATCTTGATGACAAGGTTGTTCTGACATCCCTTTATGCCAATGAGCCTGACAAATGCCTTGATCTGGTCAGAGTATGGTAAACAATTAAGTTAAACAACAAAAAAATGGAGAACTTCAGCGCTCTCCCCGTAAGACAATATCTATGTAATTTGGACGGCACGGCATAACAGCTGTGCCGTTTCCTTATGGTTTCATCAGTTTATCGAGGTTGAGTTCTCTTGGAATATCGTATTCGATCTTGACAGATTTCTCCCTGTGCTTTCTGCCTTCCATCGGATACTCGTCTACATATATGGCTTTCACCAATGAATGTAAGGCGTAGGGAGTTAATTCCCTTAAATCGGAGTATTCCTTGACCTTTTCGATAAACTGTTCAACAGATCTGTTCTGTTCATCCTGTAACTGTATCTCGCTTTTAATGGTCTCAACGTCAGAGACAAGGTTTGCCTGTTCAGCCTCATATCCCTGAGACAGCTTCACAAACCTGTCATCACTGATCTTTCCCAATGCGTTGGATTCGTAGAGCTTCTGGATGATGATATCCAGTTCTTCGAATCTTTTCTGTTTTTCATCCAGCAGTTTATTCTGCTGTTTTTTCTTTTCGGCACTCTTGATAAACAGTTCCTCTTCCACCTGTTTGCGGAAATATGCTTCGTGACAGGTAACATAGGATATCACTTCCCTCATATGCATCCATACAAGCTGTTCCAGAACACATGCTCGGATGATATGACCGCTGCATTCGTCTTTGTGGAGTCTGTGATGTGAACAGGTGAAGAAATCCTGGTTGGCAGAGAAACTGTTGCTTGTAGAGAAGTAGAGCTTCGCTCCGCAGTTTCCGCAGAAGACCAGTCCGGAAAACATGTTCGTCTTGCCTGTCTTGGTCCTTCTATGGCGGTTCTCCCTGATCTGCTGGACTTTTTCGAATTCCTCTTCAGAGATGACCGCTTCCTGGGTATCGGGAACGATCACCTGATTCTCCAAAGGATTGATACGTGTTTTCTTGTCCCATATGGATTTCGTATAGAACTTGAAATTCACCGTACATCCCGTATAGCTGCGCTGTTCTAGGATGTATGCCACCGTGTCCGGAGTCCAGCGATACGGATCGCTTTTCTCCGGGTGAGGCGTTTTCCTGCCCTTGGAGCGCTGATAGGAGCTGGGTGTTAGTATCCTGTCATTTGTCAGGACATCGGCGATCTGGGAGGGTCCTTTGCCTTCCATGCAGAGTTTGAAGATCCTCTTTACTACCTCGGCTGCTTCCTCATCAACGATCCAGTGTTTCTTATCCTCCGGATCTTTGATGTAGCCGTATGGCGGAACCGTGCAGAGATGTTCACCTCTGTTTCCCTTTGCCTTGGTGACTGCTCTGATCTTGCGGGACGTGTCCCTTGCGAAGAACTCATTGAACATGTTCTTGAAGGCTCCCATGTCAATATTGGGATTGTTGGGATCGATGGTATCAAAGCCGTCATGGATCGCTATGAATCTCACATCGTGCTGAGGGAACGTATAGTTGATATACATTCCTGACATAGTGGAATTCCTAGCAAAACGAGAGAGATCTTTACAGATACAGACTGCGACTTTGCCTGCTTCGATATCCGCCATCATCTCCATGAAGCCCGGCCTTTTGAAGTCGGTTCCGGAGAAACCGTCATCCACATAGAACTTGGGATGCAGGAACTTGTTCTGTTTGGCATAGTCCATCAGGATCTTTTTCTGATTGGATATGGAGTTACTTTCGCCTTCCAGGGCATCTTCCTGTGAGAGCCTGCAATAGAGTGCCGTTATCTTTGTATTGTTTTCAGTTGCCATTAAATCCTCCTTATCTGTGGCAACTGTCAGTACAGGAGTGGCACTTTCAATTATACCGTTTTGAATATCCTCAGTCACTACCTTACACCTCCATATCACGCATCAGGATCTGTGAAATCTTATCTTCCGCGCTGCCTGTTCCGGTATATGCTCCGGAGACATAGTAGTTTGTTCCGCCGATATTGACATACAGTTCAATGTCGGGAAGAACGCTGACCGGAAGTTCTCTCAGGACAGTTTCTCCGTTTTCATCGATTTCTTCCTTGTATTGTCTGGTCAGGAAATCCTTTACGATCACCGGTGTGGTGTAATCATCGATCACAAGTAATGGCTTGTTCATGCTTTCGCTCAATGTATCATCTCCCTTCATCCGTTCAGTATTTCGTCAAGCTGTTTCTTTTTATCTTTGCCGATACCGGGTCGCAGACTGTTCCCCAGGAATGCTACCGGGGCGGTCATTTCCAACACTCTGTCATAGATCCTCTGGCGTTCCAGATCGGACGGATGCTCCAGCGTTTTCAATGACAGGTTCGTTGTCAGGATCAAAGGTTTCTGCTGTATATATCTTCTGTCTATGATTTGGAAGACTGTTTCCAGTCCGTAGGAGGTATCTCTCTCCATTCCGAAGTCATCTATGATCAGTAATCTTGCCCTGCAAAGATCTCTGATGAAATCCTCTCTTTCATCGAATTTGCAGTTCATGACTGCGGAGAGATTGGTCATCCTCACCGGGATTTCCTTTTCGATCAGTGCGTTTGCGATGCATGCAGCGAAATAGGTCTTCCCGGTACCGACCGGTCCCCATAGCAGTAAGCCATGATTGCCGGCCTCGATCTCTGTCCAGTTTTCGGAATACTTTTCCCCGAAACGGATCTTCTTTTCATCCAGGATACAGTTATCGAATGTCCAAGATTCCATCTTTGTTGATGGGAAACATTTCCCTTTAAGTTCACTCACTTTCGATCTGTGAAGGTAGTCCCGATATTCCTTTTCCTCCGCTTCACGCTTTTCCCTCATGCATTGGCACTCAGAAGGATGTTTCTCCCAGCCTGGGCGTTGCAGTTCCGGTGGGTAATACGACTCCTTCTGCTCATGGCAGATACCGCAGTGCAGTAATCCGTCTTCACCGATGTAATCTTCTTTTTCCGGTTCAACAACTGGGGTTTTGATCAGTTCTGATATATTCAATAGCTTTCTCCTTCCTCACAGGAATAATCCTGGTTTTCCGTTTTATGACATGATGTTTTTCTGTTGTTTGATGCCCATAGCCTGATACCGGCTTCATAGTTTTTATATTTCCTGCCGGTGGCAGCCAGGTAGCTGCTGAGTTCTTCTATGAAACGGCTGGTATCGTTGCCGTAATCAGTTTGCAGAACACTGTATTCTTTCTCAGAGAGAAACACGTTCTGATATCGACCGTAGGCGCTGCGCTTTTCCTTAGATCCATCAGGTGCTATATATTCAGTTTGTTTATTATAGTTATTAGGGGTCAGTTTTCCGTCCCTCAGTAGGTCGGAAAACCGGCCGTCAGTAGGACTGTTTTCCGGCTCACTGTAAGCCGGATTTCCGTCCCACTGTGTATTTGCTTTCATCATCTTCAGGAAGATGACATTCGGCTTACCGAAATCCGATCGCTTTCTTTCCAGAAGATCCGCCTGTTCCAGTTCATAGAGAGCGGCTTTGACAGTGGTCTTGCTTTTGTGTAATTCCTTTGCCATTTCCTCGATCGCATACATGATGTAGACCCTGCCGGATTCATCGAACCAGTTGTTCTTCTGTGACAGTGTGGCTCGGTTTAAAAGTAGCGCATACAGGATCTTTGCGCTCTGGGATATATCAAGATCAAGTAAGAATATCGGAAACGGAAGATAGTGCTTTATCCTGGTGTTTTTCCTGATGTAGGAAGTCTCATTTCCCAAATCATTCATCGCATCATCTCCTTTCCGTTTTGTGTAATTGATTGGTGTTTGCCGTTTTCCCCGAATGCAGTTCCTGCCCCCACTACAGCGGCGTATCGTTTCCCTGGGATCGCTCATGTCATCGCAATCCTTTGCCGGAAACATATCCTCATTCAGACGGTCATTCAGTTGTCAAAGAACAGGTGTCCCTCTACTTAACAGTGGGGACTGTTTGGAATGAAGTTGGCTAAGTTTTTTAACTTCTCCCTCACTTATATGTAGGGGACAGAAAACATCGAAGTTGTGCACAGCTGCGATGATTGTTTTTCATATCCCCTCACTTTTCTGTGGGGGGATAAAAATCATCAATTGGTCAAACTTTTCGAAAAAAACTCTTATTGTTTCTGAAGTTTTAAAGCACTTATGCCCGTTAAATGAAACTGATGCCTTCTCCATAAAAACAAAGCCCCCTCACTTATATGAAGGGGACGATCTGATGTGGTTTTGGCTCATGGAAAATGAAAAATCCGTATGATTCAGCTAGTGTACTAAAACATACGGATCTTCATTAAGATTGTTTTGATATGCGATTATTCAGTTTCAGAATACACGCAGACCACTTCCAGAAGATTTTTTGGTGTTGTGACAACATCGATTGTGTTTCCGTCAGTGTCAAAGAATTCTACTTCGCATGTTTCTTCATCATAATCGAGAACGACTGTTCCTTCCGTTCCTTTAAGAACGCCTTCATAATCGCTTAGCAATTTTACAACATCCAATTCTTTCATCTTATTTCTCCTTCTTGTCTGGGTAGACAGTGACAACCTTATAGGTTGTTCGGTTATTATCCTTTTGAATGACAATAACTACATTCGCTTTAACAGTTTTTCCGTGTTTACCAGTAAGTTGTACGTTATATGTGTGTTTCAATCCATGCGGTGTTTTTTTCGTTTCATTAGGAGTCTTCCCTAATACGGCCGAAACAACGTTTTTGTGAAACAGTTTTGCATCTGTTTGCTCGTAACCAAGAACATCTTTCATAAACTTAGCTTTCGATTTTCCTTGAGGATGATTTGGGTTCAGAAGATAGCCCTCAGTTTTCTTTTTACTGTATCTAAGATCACCGGGTTTATTTATTGGCACTCCGCTTTTGGAAGAAGATTCATTTTGGGCAACCTTGTTCGCATAAGTGCTTTCTTCTAAAGTAGACTGCGGTGAACCGCTCGAACCATGCCCCAGCCCTGAATTATTTGTTGATGCCATCTGACTTTCCTCCTTTCAGTGATTTGTTCCTTGAAAGGAGCATATTGTCGGGAATTAGTATTCTAATTCCTTTATCAGTAGCATAACGGATAACATCTTGAATCTTTTGAGTGTTGGTTGATGTTGTGTATACAATAATGCACTGAAGTTTTGGAAGGTGATCGACTGTATACGCAACCATTTCTATAAAGATTATCAGTTGCTTCGGATCGCCCATCGGGCCTTTCAAATTCATTGCCACAACGATACAGTCTTCCATACCGTCAAGCATGTAATTCATTTGCCTGTAAGTACCGCATGAGACGAACGGGACTACTACCGCATTTGTGTTCATCGAAAGCCAGATACAAACAATTCTTGACATAAACTGCCTGTAAATGTTTTCTTCCTCCGGAATATCGCCGCATTTGGAATAATCCGGTCCGATGAAGTATTTCACATTTCTGAATCGTTCGATATAAAAGTCCTGTATTTCTTTGACTTCATACCTAATTCCGTTATACAGACCATATAATCCGTCAAATACAATGTCGTATTCAAAGAAGGCTACAGCGGTATTCTCAGTTTTGCAATACGTACTTGGCTGACCATACAGTGCAATATAATCGATTTCTGGCACCACATTGCAAACAACGTAAGGCATATCTAATTCGCCAATTTTCGTTGTTAAGTTTGTGTAATCTAGTATGCCTAGATTAAGCAATTTCTTTAAGTTTTTCTTTCTTTTCATTGTAATAACTCCTAAATTCGTAAAACATAATTTTCACTCCTTTCGAATTGGATAATGAAGCGAGTATCCGGTACCCGTATTGATTTTCATTCCAAGAAGTATTACAATGAAATTCCAGTTATCAAGTGTAATACCACTTGGAATTATCGGTTGACTATTGCAGTAGTCAGCCGGTAATTTTTATTGTTGCTTGCATCCAATCACCTCCTAACTGATCATATGTACCTGATCGATCAGAATCAGTTCGTAGGTAAGATAATTAGAAGGCCCATAATTAAGCCACTTTCTATAATAATCCGCTGCATATATCGCTGCTTCCAAACTGATATCAAATGCCTCAGATATAGCTTCAATAGATTTATCATGAAGCTTATGAATCAACGGCGGAGCTGCCAGTGCATATTTTGCAAAGAATGCTGCTTCTGCTTCCGCAATATCATGATCTGTATCTTCCGAATGCCCTAATACAGCATGTCCGATTTCATGTAAGATCGTCATATTGCATCGCCTATATTTTATTAGGTCATTGTAGAAAATATATTCCTTACCGTCACCTGGTTCCGCATAGAACCCATCTTCGCTGATTTCATATGCTTTTGAATATTTTTGGGGTGATAAAGAAGTGTAGGGAACTAGTACTATTCCCATCTTCGATGCCAGTTCAAAACCACTGATCGGAATACACTTGACATCATAGCGGACGAACAAATCTATCACTTCGTTTTTGATGTATTCATATGTTTCGTCATCTAGTCTCATCGGTTTTTATTCCTCATCAAAGAGGATGCTCATGATACTCATTTTGTCCTCTTTACTCATGCCTGAAACATTTCTTGCAATCAATCTTTTGGCGTATGCAATTTCTTCTTTCGAGTCTGTCGCATCACCGTATAACAGATAATCCGTTGTTGTCCCAAGTGCTTCAGCTATTCTCCCCAACACACTTGCTCTTGGGGTACGATCACCTTTGATATAATGTGACATAGCGGCTTCAGTTACCTCAGATTTTGTTGCAAGTTCTTTTTGTGTCATGCCTCTTGCTGATATCATATCCGATAACCTCTCACTCAATGTTCCTTTCATTTTGGCTCCTCCTCCGTTGTATACTTTACACTGCGAATTATAATTTGTTATTATCATTTTGTCAAGTCATAAAGACTGTTATAATTGCAAACCCAAAAGCAGTATTCTTTTATTAATTACTGTGAGTTTTTAAACGAGCCGAGTATAACGACAAAGGGTTTGGGGAGCGGTATCCCCAACAATATGACCAGTACACGGAAATGATTTTTCGTCAGACAAGGAGAATCTTGCTCTGACAGGAAAAATGAATTTTCGTGTTACATGGTGAATCTTGCTCTAATGTAAATAGAGCGGGATTCAGCACACTGGTCATGACCTGTTAAACGAATTTCTGTTTAACAAGGAGAATCTTGCTCTTAGGATAGTGCAAGATTCCGACAATCAAAAAGAGCAGGATACCAGTTTATATTTTGTAATACATGGTGGATCTTGCTCTTTAACTACTGATAATACTCCTTATGAGAAAATAGGTAACTCCGAACCAGTGAGTATAGCTGAAAAGGCACCATATGAGATCCCAGAATCATGGGAATGGTGCAGAGTTGGTGATCTATTCACAAATATGTCAGGGCTTGCATACAAAAAAGAAGCCCTGAATAAAAAAACTGATTCTATGATCAGAGTACTTAGAGGTGGCAATATTAGCGATGAAAGCTATTCTTTCAAAGCAGATGATGTATTTATTTCTTCTGAATTTGTAAAGCCAGAGCTTCATCTTCGCAAGAATTATATGATAACGCCCGCTGTGAGCAGTTTAGAACATATTGGGAAAATAGCTCTTATTGATCGAGACTATACTGACACTGTGGTTGGTGGCTTCGTGCTGATGTTGTTGCCTCTGTTTAACGACGATATCATTTCCAGGTACCTTTTATATGCTTTTTCAGCGAAGCATCATCGTGACAATTGCAGAAGCATCACTCATAAATCCGGACAGGCTTTCTATAACATGTCCAGGGAACTATTGATGAATCTTCCGGTTCCGTTTCCACCCCGAAATGAAATGCAACGCATTGTCGATAAACTAGATATAATTCTTCCATATGCCTCTAAATATGGCTTGATCGAAGGAAAATTATCCAGATTAAATAATAGCTTCCCTGAACAACTTAAGAAATCTATTTTACAGTTGGCTGTCCAGGGGAAACTTGTCCCACAGGATCCGTCCGATGAACCAGCAAGTGTTCTTCTGGAACGCATACGAGCTGAGAAGGAGCGACTAATAAAGGATGGAAAGATTAAGCGCGACAAGAACGAATCTATCATTTTCAGAAGGGATAATTCTCATTATGAGAAGTTGAACGGAATTGAGCATTGTATTGATGATGAAATACCGTTCGAAATACCGAATTCATGGGCTTGGAGTAGGCTTGGGAACATATTAAATAAGCTATCAGACGGAACACATTCCACACCAAAATACGTTGAAGATGGCATTCCGTTTATTTCTGTCAAAGATGTAAGTTCTGGAGTCTTATCTTTTTTGTCTTGCAAATATATATCGGAAGCCGAACACAAAGAACTGTATGAAAGGTGTAATCCGGAATTCGGGGATTTATTATTAACAAAAGTAGGAACAACAGGAATTCCAGTTATAGTGGATACACAGGAAGAATTTTCGTTATTTGTCAGTGTTGCGCTGCTTAAATTTGATCAAACTCTTATTTACAACCAATATCTTTTGCATTTAATCAATTCCCCTTTAGTTCAGAAACAAGCCGAAGAAAACACTAGAGGTGTAGGAAATAAAAACTGGGTTATGAGAGATATTGCAAAGACACTAATCGCCATTCCTCCAGTAGAAGAACAATACAGAATTGTTCGTGCTATTGAAGAGCTATTCCCATATTGTGACAAACTATAAGAATAGCGGTATGCACAATGATATGCATACCGCTATTTCGTTACCAGTCAATAATCTTATCAACAATTTCTCTTTGTTCGGTAGAGGTTTTTCTGAGATAGATTCTGGTTGTTTCTATACTTTCGTGACCCATAAGATCCGCCAGGAAAGCAATATCATTGCAGCGATCCAAAAAGCTTTTGGCAAACCTGTGCCTGAAAGAATGAGGATAGACTACCGCGGTGTTGATGCCGTATTTTGCTGCAAGTTTTTTCAGTTGCCCGGATATACCTCTGGTAGTAATTCTTTGCCCATACTTGTTTAAAAAAATGAAGCCGCTGTCTTGCTGTTTATCTGCCAGCCATGACAGGGCTTCTTCCTGTAATGAATTCGGAATGTAGATCCTTCGGAGTTTTCCTCCTTTGGAATATAGGTCCAAGTGACCTAACTTGATATGCTCAACTTTGATTTGTATCAGCTCGCTTACACGGGCTCCGGTTGCTGCAAGGAATCGAATCACAAAATACCAAAACAATTCTCCGTCACGCTTGAGACAATTCTTGAAATACTCATAATCAGCCTCGCTGATTACGTTCTCCAGAAAAGCTTTCTGCTGGACACGGACAAATGGCATTTTCCACTTTTCCTTGCCAATGCTCTCAAGATAGCAGTTGATGGCTCTAAGTCTAAGATTTACGGTCTTCGGCTTGTAATTTTCAATCAACCACACCTTGTATGATCTCAGATTTTTCTGAGTAACTTCACCATACTGGTCATTGTATTGCTTTACAGCGAACAGATACGATGAGATTGTGTTTTCTGAGAGATTCTGATCTCTCAAATGTCTTTCAAATTTCTCTGTCATGGTGAAAGACCTCCTTTCACCGGAAATTATAAGAAAGACGAGTTAAAGGGTTTTGATAATGGGTAGCAGTTCTTCGATTTTTGCTACGATGCGACGCTGTTCGTTCAATGGTGGAACAGGAAACAATGATTCTGCAACTTTATCGCTGTTTAGATTCTTTACAACAGCACCACTGACCACATCACAAAATTGGTAATAAGCAAAGGTAGATGACAACATATAGTATAAAAAATCTTTGTCATATATTGAGGAATAATCGCTTAATACCAACCATCCATCGTGTATACACCCATTAACGTTAAGTATGTATGGTCTTCCAAAACTCATGGAATTTGTTAGCAGAAAATCTCCGGCATGAACGAATCTACTTTTGCTGACCCCTTCTGGAATAATTTTCTCTTTTGTGGATTTTATATATTTTCCACCTTTATCTGAGTCGCTTATTTTTATCCAATTAATACCATCAGACCTCTCTGTTAGATATTGCTTGATTGGTCTAGGTGATCCTCCACGAGCAATATTACATATGCTGCCTAATCTGCTCCATGACCAGTTATTAGGAATTTCAAAAGGGATCTCATCATCAATACAGTGTTCAATACCGTTCAACTTCTCATAATGAGAATAATGTCAATCATAGATCGTTACAAAGCACATTCAGTTCACGGATTCTTTTAATTATTTTTTCCTGCTCATTCAGTGGTGGTAGAGGTAGGAGAAGTTTTTTGAATATTTCAAATGGGGGTATATTTTTTATTGCTGATCCGTTACTGTAGTCCTTCGTAGATTGTTTTAACACATAATCAAAATACATCAGAAAGTAATCTATATTGATTGGAGCATAGATAGTCATTTTCATTAATGCTTGGTTAATAATACCGGGTTCGATATTATCTGGTAGAACGTATGTTTCACCGATGGTGCCTGCACAACTGACTATGATATCACCAGGGGAAACAGTAAAACCCCTCATTTTTTCATCGAAGTATTTTTGAGTTATGTAATAATCTCCAAGCGTGTGATTTTTTTGAATAGCATTTTTCTGCTCGTATACTTTAACAGTATTCTGGCCCTTAGGAACAAACATCGATTTTGTTAAACTACTCCCAAATGGTCCTTTCTTGTAAATGCCAATATCTTTTAATCTGATCCATTTCCATGAATTGGGAATGTCAAAAGGCAATTCATCATCTATACAGCGTTCAAAACATCCTTGCTTTTCATAATGAGAATTATCCCTTCTGAAAATGACAGATTCGTTATTGTCACGCTTGATTCTTCCTTCCTTAATCAATCGTTCCTTTTCGGTATGAATCTTTTCCAGAAGTACAGATGCTGGCTCATCGTTTGGATCCTGCTCAACCAATTTGCCCTGAATAGCTAGCTGTAAAATGGACTTTTTAAGATGTTCAGGGAAAGAGTTGTTTAACTCATCCAATTCTGTATGCTTTAAATCGTATTCTTCAATCAAAGGTAGATATTTAACTACTTCAGTTACTATTCTCTTTTGCTCAGAAAGCGGAGGAACTGGCAGAAACATATTCCTCAAAACATTAACGCTAACACCACCGATAATACCGGTAGTGTTCTCTTTGAATGCAGACTGGAACATCGGAGACTGCAAATAGAAAAACAAAAACTTGTAATCTATTCCATATGAAACAAAGCAGCATAGTTTATTACCAAAACAAACATCTTGATTAGTAAATGCTATTTTTCTTCCGGCACTTCCACCTTCAACACAGAGTAGTATACTGTCCTTTGGAGCAATCCTAAACTTATCATTATCGGTTGGTATTCGAACACCGTTGTCATAATCTATTGTTTGAGTAAAGCTCACATCTTTTGTGCCAATATAATAGTAACCAGAAGATAAACCAGTATATTTTAGTTTTTTCTCTGTTTCGTTAATGCTGTTTCCAGTGTACATATCGTTTACAGAAAAGAGTCTGCACCATTCCCATGAATCTGGAATGTCAAATGGCACTTCATCTGCTATACTTACCGGTTCCTGATTGCCGATTTTCTCATAAGGAGTATTATCGGCACCACGAAAGATATAAGACGGATTCTTTTCCTTCTTAATCTTGCCTTCTTTTATGAGTTGTTCTTTCTCCTTGCGGATTCGCTCAAGTAAAACGCTTGCTGGCTCGTCATTTGGATCCTGTGGAACAAGTTTGCCCTGAACAGCCATTTGCAATATTGAGTTTTTCAGCTGTTGTGCATTCATTATTCTTCGTCTCCCGTAAGATCAATTCCAAGGATTTCAGTGATTTGAGCAAGGATGCGGTCAATGTCGGCATTCAGACTTGCTCTCTTCTCCTGATATTGCTGTATCAGCTCCTTAGGCGGAAGTATTTCCTCTTCTTCGTGAGGATAGCCGCAGAGATCGATATTGTATGTTCTGGATGCCAACTCTTCGGCAGTATACTTTTTCGCCTTATCAAAACCATCGATGGTGATTTCTTCTCTGTTGTTCCACCATTCCATTGCCGGAGCAAAATGCTCTAACTTCATCGGTTTTGTCTTTGAGAAATTCTTATAGCCTTCAGGCATATCCAGGCGATAGAACCATGTTTCCTCGGTCGGATGCGTTCTATCAAAGAATAGAATGTTCGTTGTAATACTGGTATATGGTGAAAAGACGCTATGAGGCATACGGATCACTGTATGCAGATTGAATTCTGACAGCAGTTTCTTTTTGATGGCCACTTTAGCATTATCTGTTCCGAACAGGAATCCGTCCGGAAGGATTACAGCTGCTCTGCCGTTTTCTTTCAGTCGGTACATGATAACAGACATGAACAGATCCGCAGTTTCGCTGCTTGCCAAGTCTGCTGGAAAGTGGTTCTTTACCTCCATTTTCTCTGATCCGCCGTAAGGAGGATTCATCAGGATAACATCAAACTGATCGTCCTCTGTGTAGTCCAAAACATCTCTGATAAGGGAGTTATCATGGTAAATCTTAGGAATATCGATATTGTGGAGCAGCATATTCGTGATACACAGCATATATGGGAACTGCTTCTTTTCTATGCCATATATCGAATTGTTTACCTTTGCCTGATCATCGGCAGTCTGAGCTTTTGGCTGTAATTCCTTAAGCCAGCTGGTTAGGAAGCCTCCGGTACCGCAGGCAAAATCCGCGACTTGCTCACCGATCTGCGGATTGATCATTTTTGCCATGAAATCCGTCACTGCACGCGGAGTATAGAATTCACCAGATGATCCGGCGCTCTGCAGTTCTCGGAGGATAGACTCATAGATTTCACCGAACGCATGGCTTTCCTCATAATCACCGAGATCCAGCTCATCAATGACATTGATTACCTGGCGGAGCAAGACACCATCCTTCATATACTGGTTGGCATCCTCAAAAGTTGTCCTGACGATGGATTTCTTTATTGGTGTTTCCGGAGTAACCTCAATGCTCTTCAATGTCGGGAACAATGTGTTGTTTACAAAGTTCAAAAGTGTATCACCGGTCATTGCTTTACCGGAATGATCATCAACCGCCCAACTGGACCATCTGCAGTTATCAGGAATGATAGAGACATAGTTTTCCTCGCTGAATTCCCAGTCCTGTTCCTTGGCATCGTATACCTTCAAGAACAGCATCCAGGCAATCTGTTCGATTCTCTGCGCATCACCGTTGATACCGGCATCATTTCTCATGATGTCTCTGATTCTTTTTACAAAACTTGATAGATTACTCATATTACGCTACTCCGTATATTGCATTCCCCAAAGAATGGACAGCAGTCAGATACCCGATTTTGCCCCCGAAATAACTGGCAATCTTAGCTTGGCTGCCAAATTTCCTGAAATCGTCGGTCTTGAGGATGTCCAGATTCTCAATCTGATAAATACCCATGTTCATGTATTTATCCAGCAGTGTTTCCAGCACTTCTCTTGCCACACCGCTGTATTGGCTGAAGAAGTCCTGTTTTTTTACACCTTCAGCACGTTCTTTTCGTGTTAAAGGTTTTTGGTCATAAGCGACATGGCAGATGAAATCAAAGTCATCCACATCTGTCATATCCTGTTCGGCTTTCATGGCTTCAAGATCAATTCCTCTTTCGAGTAACAGTTTTTGGATCTCTTCTTTCTTTTCTTCGGCATTCCACCGCTGAATGAAGTTATCTAATGATGCATATTCGCCGGTAATGTTTGTCCTTGTATAATCGATGATGCTTTCCTGTCTCAGCAGCTTTCCGTTCGAATCATAGATAGCTACGGTTTTGTTTATAATCTCTACTCTGCAACCGTTGCGGTCTACCACAGGCTTGTATTTTGTTACAGGAGGATCTATTGGTCCCGGTCCCGGAGGTGGTGGATCAATGATCGGGCCTGGTCCCGGTCTATCCGGATCATAATCAGGGTCGGGTTCAATCGGCCCGTCCCAATCAGGATCAGCAAACAGTCTTGATACACCACGGAAATCCATGACCGTAAAGTGCATCTTGCCTTCTTTTTCCCTGATTCGTGTTCCACGGCCGATGATCTGCTTGAATTCAGTCATGGAGTTGATCATCTGATCCAGAACGATCAGTTTGGTCATCTTACAGTCTGCACCGGTGGATAACAGTTTTGATGTGGTCGCAATCACCGGATATTTCGCTGATACGGAAATAAAGTAATCGAGCTTGCTCTTGCCGTAAGCATCGCTACCCGTAATGCGAACCACATAATCGAGATTCTGTTTCACCATGTCTGCATTCGCATTGATCAGAGCAATCCTCATTCTTTCGGCATGCTCTTCAGTAGCGCAGAAAACGATGGTCTTGGCCATTCTATCCGTTTGCTTCAGATATTTTGTTATTTCCTCTGCGACCTGTTTGATTCTGTCCTCAATAATGATGTTGTAATCATAGTCGCTGTTGTTATAAATCCTATCCTCGATTTCCTGTCCATAGATATCCCTCTGGCCCTTGTATGGCCTCCATCCATCTCCGATATCTGTGGTGATATTGACAACCCTGAACGGAGCGAGGAATCCGTCATCGATACCTTCGCGCAGGCTGTATGTATAGATCGGTTCTCCAAAATAATCGATATTGGAAACATATGCCGTTTCTTTTGGCGTTGCAGTCATGCCGATCTGAGTGGCTGACTTAAAGTATTCAAGGATCTTTCGCCAGTTGCTGTCCTTCTTGGCAGAGCCCCTGTGGCACTCGTCAACGATAACCAGGTCAAAGAAATCAGGCTTGAACAGTGCCGCAAGCTTTCCTACAGCATCATCGTCGATTTCTTCCTCTGTATCGTCATTTCCCGATAACTGCTGATAAAGGGAGAAATATACCTCATGTGATGTAATGGTAGTAGGATCATCCTTTGCAAAGTTGATCTTATGAATGGTCTTCTCCAAGGGAGAAAAGTCCTGCTGAATTGACTGATCAACGAGGATATTCCTGTCCGCAAGATATAGAATCTTTCTTTTAATCCCTGCTCTCAGCAGGCGGTAAACAATCTGAAATGCCGTATATGTTTTGCCGGTTCCGGTTGCCATGACCAGAAGCAGTCTGTCCTGACCTTTTGCTATTGCATCGACAGTTCTGTTAATAGCCACTCTCTGGTAATAGCGAGGAGGATATGTGTTTACATTGGTGTAATATGGTTGATCCAGGATAGCAGCTTCTGCATCCGTCATCCCTGATTCAGCTTTGTATCGTTCAATCAGTTCGCCATATGTCGGAAAGTCATCAAGATCAATCTGCCTTTCAAATCCGGTCAGAAAATCATGTTCGTAGAAAGCGTCGCCGTTTGAGCTGTATGCAAAGGGAACATCAAGCATTTTTGCATAAGCCATCGCCTGCTGCAGACCAAAAGATACCGAATGATTGTTATCTTTGGCTTCAACAACGGCAATCGGATTGTTTGAGTTTATGTAAAGTATATAATCGGCTTTTTTCGGAGCTTCTCTGGCCACAGTGTTTCCACGGATATTGATCTTTCCGTCTGTGAACTTGACAGCTGTTTCCATGGTGATTTTGTTTTGCCATCCACGAGAGTGCAGAGCCGGAGTAATATAGTTCAGCTTTATGTCTTCTTCGCTCATTAATTTCTTTGGTAGGATTGTTCCCATATCTATCCTCCTGCTTCCGATAAGCTGAAGTTATCGAAAGTACATGTTCGCTAAAATTCATGTCCCGTTACAATCGGGATAAATCTATAATCATTAAATCAAAACTGCCTATTCAATAATCCTGCCAGATTCATCTTTATCCGGAACTATCTCAACCACATCATCAAAGGTGCAATCCAATACCCTGCAAACTTTTTCCAATGTTTCCAGAGGAACGGATTCGTCTTTTCCGAACTTAGCAAGGGCATTGGTAGTTAATCCAGCTGCTCTCCTTAGATCCGTCTTTGACATTTTCTTGTCTACAAGGACATGCCACAACCTGTTATATGAAAGAGCCATGTTGATCCTCATTTCCAGTGATTATCACTTACTAAGGGGATTATACCATTTTCAAACATGTCCAATCAACGGACGGTTGATTATTTCAACGTTGAATAATGACAAAAAGAAAACAGCTACAGAGCTCATACTCCATAACTGTAATTCTTTTCCCACTCACTGACTGACAGATACTCTTCTCATATTGTCATATGAGTAGAGGCCTTCAGTTCTCCATTTTTAATTGTTAGTTTCTGTTGATGTATTTGATGATGTTGGAAGCGTTGGCATACTTCTCATAGCCGTCTTTCGTAACAGCTATCAGTGTAGGAGCCTGATTGACTTCAAACTTATTACATTCATCAACATTTTCTTCGGCATCAACGATTGTATATTCAATGCCCTTCTTACCTAACATGTCTTTTACGATCTTGCAGTTAGGACATGTCTTGGTGGTAAACAGCAGTAATGATTCAGCCTTTTCACTTTCCTGCTTTACTTCCTTAACAGGCTTTGCTTCTTCCTTGTAATTACCTAAGCCAGCAAAAGCATAAGTCTTACGGTCAAGGAATTCCTGAGCCTTGCCCTTATTCCAGTTCTGTACAGGTCTGTAGTAACCGGTAATACGGCTGTAGACTTCGGTAGGACGTCCGCAATATGGACATACATCTACTTCACCTGACAGATAACCGTGATCAGCACATACTGAATAAGTAGGTGACATTGTGTAATAAGGCAGACGGTAGTTTTCAGCAATCTTTCTTACCAGTGAAGCTGCTGCTTTCCAGTCAGGCAGTCTTTCACCTAAGAAGGCATGGAATACTGTTCCTGAAGTATACAGAGTCTGCAGTTCATCCTGAACATCCAGAGCTGAGAAGATATCGTCAGTATATCCTACTGGCAGATGTGAGCTGTTGGTATAGTACGGATCGCCCATATCATTAGCAGTCTTGATATTTGGATATTTCTTCTTATCGATCTTAGCCAGTCTGTAAGATGTGCTTTCTGCCGGTGTGGCTTCCAGGTTATACAGGTCACCGTATTTTTCCTGATAGTCAGATAATCTTTCACGCATGAAATTCAGAACGTCTTTAGTAAACTTCTGAGTTTCAGGATGAGTCATATCCTTCTGCAGCCAATTAGCATTCAGTCCTGCTTCATTCATGCCTACCAGGCCGATTGTTGAGAAGTGGTTATTGAATGTACCCAGGTATCTCTTGGTATATGGATATAAGCCATTATCCAGTAATTTGGTGATAACATCTCTCTTAATCTTAAGGCTTCTGGCGCTTAAGTCCATGACCTTGCCTAATCTGTTATAGAAGTCTGCTTCATCCTTAGCCAGATAAGCCAGTCTAGGCATGTTAATGGTAACAACACCTACTGAACCTGTTGATTCACCTGAACCGAAGAAGCCGCCTGATTTCTTTCTTAATTCACGCAGGTCAAGTCTTAAACGACAGCACATGCTTCTGACATCACTTGGTTCCATATCACTGTTTACATAGTTTGAGAAATATGGAGTACCGTACTTGGCTGTCATTTCAAATAACAGCTTATTGTTTTCAGTTTCTGACCAGTCAAAGTCTTTGGTGATTGAATATGTAGGAATAGGATACTGGAAGCCACGGCCATTAGCGTCGCCTTCGATCATGATTTCGATGAAAGCCTTGTTGACCATGTCCATTTCCTTCTTGCAGTCTTTGTACTTGAAGTCCATTTCCTTGCCACCAATCAGACATGGCAGTTCAGCCAGGTCATCTGGTACGGTCCAGTCGAGAGTAACGTTGGTGAATGGTGCCTGTGTGCCCCATCTTGAAGGTGTATTAACACCGTAAACGAAACTCTGAATGCACTGTTTTACTTCATGGTAATCAAGATTGTCAACCTTTACAAAAGGTGCCAGATAAGTATCAAAACTTGAGAAAGCCTGAGCGCCAGCCCATTCGTTCTGCATGATACCTAAGAAGTTAACCATCTGGTTACATAATGTTGAAAGGTGTTTTGCAGGTGAAGAAGTGATCTTGCCCGGAACGCCGCCTAAACCTTCCGTAATCAGCTGCTTTAAAGACCAGCCAGCGCAGTAACCTGTCAGCATGCTTAAATCGTGGATATGAATATCGCCATTGCGGTGGGCGTTGCCGATTTCCTCATCGTAAACTTCACTCAGCCAGTAGTTGGCTGTGATAGCTCCGGAGTTGGAAAGGATCAGACCGCCGACAGAATAGGTAACTGTTGAGTTTTCCTTAACTCTCCAGTCAATAGCCTTTACATAACTGTCTACCAGTTCCTTATAGTCCAGCATTGTTTCGCTGACATTTCTGATTTTTTCTCTCTGCTTACGGTAAAGAATATAGCTCTTGGCTACATCATCGTAACCTGCCTGAATCAGTACTGATTCGGCACTGTCCTGAATATCTTCTACTCCAATCAGATCATCCTTGATTTTAGGTTCAAAATCACTGGTAACCTTTAAAGCCAGCATGTCAATTGTTGACGGATGATAATTCTTGTTTGTTGCTTCAAAAGCTTTGGTGATGGCATCTGCAATTTTCTTTATATCAAACTCTACGATCTTGCCATCTCTTTTTACTACTCTGTACATATTATTCCCTTTCCCTATTTAACTCCTCTTAACTCAACCACCGGTACATACTTCGCAACCTCGTCCCTTAACTCACACATCTCTTCCTTGGTATATGAAGTAAATCCCTGCTCTATGCATCTGCCGCTGTCGACAAACTGCTGCAGATAGTAATGCTTACATCCCTTAATCATCTTTGCGATAGCCGCCATGTCTTCCTTGGTATGAAGTTCTCTGACAACTGTCGTTCTGAATTCGTAATCGACGACATCGCTCATCAGATACTTGATCGTTTTTCTGATCTGATCGGCCTTGAAATTGATTTCAGGCAAACCAACAGTAGCAGGATATTTAGCTAGTGGCGCCTTAATATCCATGGCCACATAATCAATCAGTCCTTCATCGATCAGTTCCTTAAGCTTATCCGGATAATAACCGTTTGTGTCCAGTTTCACTTTGAAGCCCAGATTTCTGATTTCAATGATGAAATCCTTCAATCCCTTCTGCAGCAGCGGCTCACCGCCGGTGATTGCTACCGCATCAAGGGTACCCTGGCGTTTTCTTAATAAATCGAAGACGCTCTCAGGACTCATGAACTCAAAGTTTTCCGGAATGAATACCAGATCTCGGTTATGACAGAATGGACACTTCATGTTACATCCTGCAGTAAATACCGTGCAGGAAACATGACCCGGATAGTCCAGCAATGTCAGTTTCTGTAAGCCGCCCAGGCGCAGCTGATTATAGCTCTCATCAGGTGCAATGTCATGAGCGTTTTCAGTCATTAACTGCATCTGTTTTTCAACTGCCTCATTATCAAGTCCATTCATCAGCTGATTGCAGCATTCATTGCGGATCTCATAGAGATTATTGATAATGTCCCTGGTCTTCTTAGTGGTATATAATCGCCTAACTCTTTTATCAGCATCGTCTGTCTGTATTGTGATGTAATCCTGTTCGACCAGTCTTTGCAGATTTTTCGTAGTTGTACCCTTGTCAAAATCTGCAATAAGGGTGAGCTGCTGCATGGTTATGCCTTCATGCTCATTGATCAGAAGCAGGAAAATCATCTGACCGGAACCTATTCCATATTGAGCAAGGTGTCGATCAAAATACTTCTGAGTGTAACGATACAAAACAGAAATGTTAATTAAGAAATTATTCTGATTGCGCATAAAACCCCTTTAGTTGGAAATCCAACCTTCTACAAAATATTGTATATTATTTAACATGAAATATCCATATAAATAACTGAAAAAAGCATGAAAATTTCTACCTTTTTCACGCTTGTGAAAGTGCATTTTTTCACATGTTGTAACAAGCACATTTCACAGTTTTTGTCCATAAAAAAAGCAGATTTTACTGTACGAAATCTGCCCTTTTTTCTCTAATGCAAGGTGTATTTTATGCCGTTTTTATCAAAGAGATCTTTCAACTTTACACGGCTGTCGTTGTGATATATTTCTCTGTTTATTGTATAGACACTGTAGATTCCGCTATCCTTAAGCCTGTCTGTTACATCTGACGGAAAAATATCTGTGATGTAACATTCAGCACTGTTAAGTACAATATCCAGGCAGCTGCTGTCATAAGAGTATACTACCAGATCATTCAGAGCGCTCCTGCTTAAGCCGTCATTGTAATCAACATAACCATTCACGGTATTGCCATTGCTGTACTGATAATAATGGTCAGTAAGACTGTCATTGAGAGAATAGCTATGATATGAAACCATGCTTAACGGTTTATCATAATCCATTGTTGCTACATCCCTTATGACATTGCCTTCCCTGTCATAAACATATGTTGAGAATACATCACCACTGTCATCCAAACGTACGGCATAACCGTCGTTGCTGGTGATATATCCTTTGGTAAGTCCGTTATTTCTTAACTCAGCAGCGACCAAATCTGTAATAATAGCATTACGGTACCAATAAAAATCAATGAATTTTTCTATGCCATTTGCCTCCGCAAATTTCAGATACTCATCTGAGATAAAAAGTTCAATCCTGTTATTGCCCTTCAGCTGTAGTTCTACATAATTGCTGTCATGGACGAAATTCAGAACTACACTGAAATACTTCTGCAGCTCAGTGTTATTGAACGGATTTAATTCAACCGTTTCATAGTCCTCGCTGCACATAAACAGCTTGTCATATTCACTATAGATCGGTGCCAACAGATAGGATCTGTTATCATATTGGGCAAATTGTTCAAAGACGTTATACAGTTCAGGTTCAATCTCAATTTCTCTATTTGGATTCTGATTAATGTAAAACACATTTTTATAGACCTGAGACTCTTCCATACCGAAAATACCATATGCCTTTTTCATGGCATCTGTATATACCAGTGTGACCCGACGGAAATCAGCGTTTGCATTTTTACCCAGGTTATACTGCAGATTGAATTCACCCGAAATAGGTGTGTTTTCATTGGTATATATCTGTTCCCATCCACTTTGACGGGATAGAAAACTTATTATTCCATAAGAAAAGAAACCTACAGCGAGCAAGAGCAAAAGGATTACAATGCGTAATCTCTTTTTCGGATTCTCGATATTTTTCAGTTCATAGATTTCTTCTTTTTTCTTTTTCATGATAATAAAACCGCCACATCTATTATGCAGCGGTCTTTCATTTAAATCAATGCTAATCCTAACAGTATCAGGAAGATAACAACTATTACAGCCAGGAATATCAGCCCGTAAACAGAACCCTTCTTGCACTGCTTATAGTTACGGATATAGTTCTTGCTGCGGTAGATTGCTGCGGCAAGTAATCCCAGTAACGGCAGGAAGAATGATATAACTGCCAGCCAAACGGAACCTGTATCACCAATTGGACGGTCCAGAATATAATCGCCACTGGCCATCTTGACATTTTCGTCAACTTTTCGTTTAGCAGCGTTCAGTCTAGCAAGTTCTTCTTCATCCTTAGCTATGGTAATTGACTTGATTACCTCATTAGATTCTCTTCTTCTCTTATATTCCTCAATTTCCTTCTTATTACCGTAGATGTAATGCTCATGTCCGATGCAAACCAGTTCAGGCTTGTCTTCAGAATAATCATGCATTGTCGGGTCATATGTATATAAGACCTTCATCTTTTCCAGCTTAGGGTCAGGAATTGGAATAGCTGAAATCAGTGAATGTGTATATGGATGTAACGGGTAATCAAACAGTTCCTGTGTAGGAGCTATCTCCACGATATCACCCTTATAGATAACTGCAATGTGATCTGAAATGTATCTTACGATAGACAGGTCATGTGCAATAAACAGATATGTTAATCCGATATCTTTCTGGAATTTCTTCAGCAGGTTCAGGATCTGAGCACGAATTGAAACGTCCAATGCAGAGATAGGTTCATCTGCTACAACGAATTCAGGTTCCATTACCATTGCGCGTGCTAAACCGATACGCTGTCTCTGGCCACCAGAGAATTCATGTGGATAACGGGTCAGATGCTCAGGCAGCAGACCTACTTCATTAATGATCTTCTCAACCTTGGCTACACGGTCAGCTTCATTTTCGAATAATCCGAAGTTGTACAGACCTTCTGAAATAATGTAGTCAACAGTTGCACGTTCATTTAATGATGCAGCTGGATCCTGGAATACCATCTGCAGATTTCTGATAACTGCACGGTCCAGCTCTCTAGGAATCTTTCCTGAAATTCTGACACCCTTATACAGAATCTCGCCTGCAGACAGCGGATTAACTCTTATAACAGCTCTGCCAATAGTAGTTTTTCCGGAACCGGATTCACCAACTAATGAGAAAGTTTCTCCTTTTAAAATCTTGAAGCTGGCATTTTTTACAGCCTCAACTTTAGAATCACCCTTACCGAATGTAATGTCAACATTCTTTAATTCAACCAATATTTCATTGCCGTTTTCATCAAGCGGTCCGTGTTCAGGGAATTGTGACACAGTAACCTTTTTAACTTTTTGTTCTTTTGCCATAATTCTCCCTCCCTTAGATATTCATTGAATCGATCAGCTTTTCATGGATGTTTTCTATGATCTTAGGTTTCTCAATCTTAGGAGCGCGAGGATCCAGCAGCCAGGTCTTGGCATAGTGGGTCTCAGTAACCTTGAACATAGGTGCTTCTTCCAATGTGTCGATCTTCAGTGAGTATGGATTTCTTGGTGCAAAAGCATCACCGACAATCTTATTGTACAGTGAAGGAGGAGTACCGGTAATTGAATACAGCTCGGTATCTTTCTGTGCCAACTGTGGCAGTGATGACAGTAATGCCCAGGTATATGGATGCTTAGGATCATAGAAGACTTCTTCTGCTGTTCCAAGCTCAATTAACTGACCGGCATATAATACTGCTACTCTGTCAGCAACGTTAGCTACAACACCAAGGTCATGTGTGATAAATACGATTGTGTAATTGTATTCCTTCTGCAGGTCTTTGATAAGCTGCAAGATCTGAGCCTGGATAGTAACGTCCAACGCTGTTGTAGGTTCGTCACAGATCAGAATCTTAGGCTGACAACTCAGAGCGATAGCAATAACTATTCTCTGTCTCATACCACCAGAATACTGGAATGGATAATCCTCAAATCTGTTTTCCGCGTTAGGAATTCCAACCTTCTTCATTAACTCCAGAGCTTTTTCTCTTGCTTCAACTTCACCGATATTCTGATGTTTCATAATAACAGATGAAATCTGCTTACCAATTGTAATGATTGGGTTTAACGAAGTCATTGGGTCCTGGAATACAGTAGCGATCTTCTGACCACGAATCTGTGTCCAGTCATCAGCATATTTGACTTTAGCCAGGTTAAGAACACATTCACCATGATATCTTTCCTTGTCTTCATCAAGATACTTTACATACAGAACCTCTTCACCAAAGACCTCTCTGCGGACATCCGTATCTGACAGATCCTTACCTCTTTCCATGGCTGCCTTAAGTGCCTTTAACAGCAGTCTTACAGTCTTGGCACGCTTGAATCTGGTGTAACGTCCTACAGAAAGATAGATTTCCTTGGCAATCAGTTCATTTCTGGCCTTTACATCGTCAGAAATTTCCCTTGAAGTTTCTTCTTTGTACTGAGCAGAAAGTCTGGCCATTTCCTTCTCGTAATAGCTGTTGAACTCTGTATCGTTCTTGGCAGCTTCCTTACGGGCCTTAACAGCTTCCCTCTTTTCGTTCTGCTTCCGCTTTATTGCAGCATCCATCTGCTTCAGTTCAGCAGTGATCTGCTTGATTTCTTCCTTGTCCTTTTTAGGATCAAGTACCATGCGGTAATTGCTCTTTTCAGTTCTTTCGAAAACCATCCGATCGAGTTCTTCAGTCATTCTGTTTTCTTCTTCTTCAGTGAGCAATCCCTTTTTGACTTTTTCTTCTTCCAATGCTTTCATTGCCAGGAAAGTCTTGCTTCCCGGTTCAAGCTTGGAATATTCATTTAATTTGGCAAGAGAATCAGAAATGATTTTCTTGCCTGCATCATTGACAGGAACATATGTATCTTCCAGATCATCATAGAAGATAATATCGCCATTTGCTATAAATCCATTTTCATCCAGCATGCCGGCGAATGTCTTGGTAAATACGGATTTACCGGAACCTGATTCACCAACGATGGCGATGGATTCGTTTTCATAAATATCCAGTGAAATGCCGCGGATAGCCGTTAATACACGGCTGCGGACACGGAACTTAACTTCCAGATCCTTAACAGATAATAATACTTTCTTTTCTTCCATATTATTACCTCCTACATATGAGTTCTAGGGTCAGAAGCATCGCCAAGGTTCTGTCCCATTACATATAATGAAACAGTTATAATGGCGGATACAACTACCGGACTCCAGAATTCAAATCCCCAACCAGGAGTTGTCATGGCACTCTGCGCTTCATAGATAAGTCTTCCCAGAGACATTTCAGAAAGACCCATGCCAATATATGACAGGAATACTTCATATGAAATGTATGAAGGAATTTCAACAGCTGCGTATGTAACGATAACTGATGTCATGAATGGCAGTATGTTCTTGATAGCTATTCTGAATAACGGAGTACCCAGACAACGTGAAGCCAGGTTATAGTCACGGTCACGGATAATGATAACTTGTGTACGGATAAAGTACGCAATGCCGATCCATCCGGTAACAGTCAGGGCAAATACCATTGTCCAGAAGCCAGGTGAGAACAGCAGTACCAATACAGAAATAAGTAATACGTATGGTACATTACCAATGATGTTATAGACCTCAGTCATAACAATATCAATTCTCTTTGAGAAACCCCATACAGCACCTAACAGAATACCGATGGTCATGTTGATGGCTGCGCATACCAGAGCTAAAGTAATGGAAATGCGGGCGCCAAACCATACAGCATCAAATGTTGCCTGACCGGCAGCTCCTGTTCCAAGACACCAGCTCAGTGAATAACCAAACATCTGCATGGCAGCAAGCGGTCTTAAGTGCTTTGAAGCTGAATTTGAAATATTGGCAAACTGGTCATAGTCTACCAGTAACGGATATACATAAGTCAGGAACAGTACTATTCCTACTACTGTAAGAATGAATATATTGACCTTGTTCTTGAAGAAGATACGGAATACTGAGCCCCAATATGAATATCTAGGAGCAATTATCTTTTCAGATTCCAGTTCGTTGTGATCGACATGAGAGAAAAGTTCCTCATCAGATAAACCATATTTTTCGTTAAAGTTATCCATGATTTCCCCTCCTATCTTGCCTTGCTCGTAAATGAAATACGAGGATCGACAGCAGCCATCAGCAGGTCACCAAGAATGATTGATACAACTGACAGTACTGCGTAGAACAATGTCATACCAACGATAACGCTGTTGTCATACATGTTTATGGCACGAGTCAGCAGGTTACCTGCACCTGGTACAACGTATACACGCTCAGTAATAATAGCACCTGTCATGGCACCAAGTAAGCTTCCCGGAATACCATGAACGATTGGAATGATTGCGTTCTTCAAAATGTGTTTTGAGAAAATTTCCTGTTCTGACAGACCTGTTGAACGGGCAAACTTGACATAGTCTGAGTTCATCTGGTCAATCATATAACGTCTTAACCATCTCATTAATCCACCAACAGAAGGCAGAGTCAGAGAAATAATAGGTAATACATAATATGTCCAGTTAAGTGAATCCATATTAAACGTTGTCGGCAATCCCATCAGAGCACCTATAGTTTTAAATAAGAAAATATATGCAAGTGAAGGAACAGCCATGATAAAGATGATATAAACTGTACCGATCTTATCAATTAATTTATCTTTATTACGGGCAATAATGATTCCTAATGGAACACCAAGCACATAAGCCAGAATCGTAGCAATAATACCAATGATAAATGAGTAACCCATTTTTGATCTTCCGGCCTTAACGGTCTGAACACCGGTATAATCATCGACGTATCTTGCTTCATTAATAACATTGCCCTTTAATGAATTTTCAACATAAACAGCAGTATGCAAATCGTCAGCTGACTGTTCTACCAAACCTGTTGGATAGTAAGTAGTCTGCATAACGAATGAGCCCTGTGTCTGAGTCATGGTTGTAAAGACATCAATACCTTTATTTACAACATAAGATTTACCTAAATTCAATGACAACAGATTCTGATGGACAAATGGGAACTTGTCGTTAACGTATAATAAGTACTTGTGGGTAGTACCGTTGCCAATAATTGCAGGTGCAATCTTTTCGCCGCCATATGCAGGATCACGCAAAACAAACGTCAGCCCTCTTTCACCGACGACGGTTGGAGTTTTATGGATATTGTCAACATTTAAGATGCTGCGTAAATAAATAAATAATCTACCAAACAATGAGCGGTCGCGATATGCAAATAACTGCTGTGATCCGCCCTGAACAAGTCTGTTACCTTTGCCGTATACAGCGTTCAGACGTGTGACCTCAAATCCATTTTCCTTACAGTATTCTTCAAATTTAGCGATATACTGTCTTGTTTCTTTTTTGTCTTTATCAGGTGTGACAGCAATGGAAGCAACCGCTTCTTTCTGTGCCCGTGTCATCTCGCCCTGATCGACCATTTTCTGGAGATAATCAGTGTATGACATATAGTCAATATATCCATACTCCTGCCATCTCTTATATTTATACACGACTTTCTGGTTATTAGCCATCTTGGTATAATTTGTATCCATTGCAAATATCAGGTCTCTGTTCATCAGAGAATATATAAGCAACATAACAATAGCAAGAACAGCCAAAATAGACAGAATACCATGTACAATTCTTCTTAATAAGTAATTTCCCATATTAATTCATCCTACCCATCTTTAATGACTGTTAAGGAGAGCGGGGCGACCGCTCTCCTTAAATCTGTTTAACTTAATCTTTAAGCAATCAGTATTTTAGTATAAACCGCAAGACTTGATCATTCCGCCTGGGTTACCTAAAACTGTGTCTAAGTAAGTCTGTGGATCACCATAGTCTGGGCCCCATCCTGACATAGCTGTGAAGTCAGCGTTCATCTGATAACCGAAATCAGGATAGTAACCAGCATAGTAGTATGCATACTGATCATCGAATGCAACTAAGTTGATCTTTACTAAGCCATCTGTAACAGTCTCGATTGACTTCTTAACAGAGTTAGCCATGTTAGTATTGTTTGTTGAAGGTGCATAGTAACCAAAGTCTAAGACGATTGGGTTTTCCTTAGTGATTTCAACGCCTTCCTTAGTTAATTCCTTAACAGCAGCATCTAATTCAGCCTTAGCATATTCAGGGTTGAACCAGCCATCGAAGCCGTCACCAGTAAAGTTGTCAGCATCCCATACTTTTACCTTAACGCCATCAGCATCTAACTGAGCCTGCATGATTTCGCCATAGTATGTGCCAGCAGCAAATGTAGTATCCTTGCCGTTGATCTTAACTGTTACTTCTTCTGGAAGTGATACGAAGTTACCTGGAACGTAGCTGTTTCTGATAGCAGTAAGTTTCAGATCTTCGCCGACTGCCTGAGCTTCACGATCGCCACGGTCGATGCTAGCTAAGAATGCACGACGGAAATGAGTGTTCTGCATAGCTAATGTAGTTCTCTTTGCATCGTAAACTGTCTTAGTTGAAACGCCCTGTGTAGCATCGTTGAAGTTAGCGAATGCCTTACGGTTAACGTTTAAGAAACCGCAGAATGTTGTACCATCTGTATCTGTTATATATGCATGCTTGTCGAATAAGCCATCAGTCTTAGCAGAAACGATTGCAGAAGCATTTAAGCCTGAACCATCAGTAACGCCAGCCTTAGCATCATTGTAAGCCTTTAATGTATCAGAACCATCGTTGTATAACCAAGTGCAAACCTTGATGTTAGCATTTGCAGCATCCCAGAATGTGTCGTTTAATGTATAAACGATTGTGCTGTTTTCTGTGAAGTTAGTGATTCTGTATGGTCCGCAGTAAGCGATTGTATCCGGGCTCTTACCATATAAATAGCTTTCAGCAGCACCGTCGAATTCGCCACCGAACTTACCACCGAGAGATTCATAGAATGATCTGCTCAATGGGCAGAATGGGTTGTAAGTAACCATTGACAGGAAGAAGTCAGCTGGTTCTTCTAATTCGTAAACTACTGTGTATTCATCAGTAGCCTTAACACCTACCTGGCTGAAATCAGTGATTTCGCCGTTTAAGTACTGAGGAGCATTCTTTACAGTGATAGCATCACCTGCAACTAATGATTCCAGACCGCCCTGAGCATCTAATAAGTGCTGGAAGCCTGCTACGAAGTCATCAGCTGTTAAATCAGCAACCTTACGTCCCTGAGAGTCAGTCCATACTAATCCATGCTTAATGTGGAAAGTATATGTTAAACCGTCTTCAGAAACTTCATAGCTTTCTGCTAAAGCTGGAACCTGAACGTTTTCAGCATTGTATGTTAATAATGTTGATAATGTAGGCCAGATCTTTTCAGCATCAGCTGAACGATAAGTGTTTAAGATATCCCAAGTCTGAGGGTCTGTGCTGTAAGCCAGGTTATAAGTATCCTTTAAAGTATAACCCTTTTCAGCCATGTATCCCTTAGCCCAGTCGAGGAATGTACCAGTGCCTCTTAATTCTTCCCACTTATTTCTGACAGCAGTTCTGTCATCAGGTGTTAAGAATTCAGTAGCAACTAATACTGTGTAGAAATGATTGCTGTCATTTCCCCAGAATACTGTTGAACCAGTTCTTGGAACAACTCTGTTGATGGCATAGTTACCGCCATTGGTATCTAATGGTAAGAAGATACCCTGGCCTAACATCTTAGCTTCTGCTAAGGCCATTAAAGCAAATCTTTCTGACTTGTTGTCAGCAGCTTTTGCCTGATCGTATAAAGTGTTGAAGTCACCCATGATAGCATTGTACAGTGCATCTGATTCTGCAGTGTAGTTATCAAGATTGAATAATTCTGTGTCAGTTGGATAAGCTTCAGCAGCTAAACGATCATCCTTCTCAATTGTCTTTGGCTTTGAGCAAGCAGTTAATGCCATGCATAATACCAAAAGGGCAACGAGAATCTTTGACATTTTCTTCATAAATTCATTTTCTCCCTTCATGAAAACTTAGGATTCGAGTCCTAATAATAATATTTTATACTTTCAAAAACATATGTCAACACTTTCAAAGGTTTTACTGCCTTATCTTTTCACATATTTTTGATATTACTGAAAAAATTTCATGAAAACTTTTTCATTTTTCAGAAAGATACATTCAAACACGTTTTTTTGACACA
This sequence comes from Erysipelotrichaceae bacterium, assembly GCA_017516045.1. Classification (GTDB taxonomy): domain Bacteria; phylum Bacillota_I; class Bacilli_A; order Erysipelotrichales; family Erysipelotrichaceae; genus RUG521. The sequence goes on along the minus strand of JAFWDT010000014.1, from coordinate 11,968 downwards.
ACAACAGAAAAAAACAGTTATGTTAACATTTATCAGTTATTGCATTATCAAATATGATAGAATAGGCATATGACGGAGGACTACCCAAGCGGTCGAAGGGGGCAGTTTCGAAAACTGCTAGAAGCAGTAATGTTTGCGTGAGTTCAAATCTCACGTCCTCCGCCATTAATGAGGTCAATATGAACAGATATGTCAGACAGATTCTATCAGTACCAAAATGGATAATAGTGACATTAGTCTGTTCTTTTATTATCTTTATCATGTCAGCAATATTAGGTGCACACTTTACTAACAACTATGTTCCTGCTTCCCAGAAAAAAAACTACCGTGATTTCCTTGATGTGGAAAATCAGGCTGGGTCACAGGCTTATATTGATGTCACATCAGTAAGCTCTCCGTTTTATCTCTCTGACGGAAATACTTATTACATTGTAAACGACGAAGGTGTATACAAGGATTTTTACTGGTATCTGGTAATCATGAGCTATGATACTGCTGACATGTTGACAGATCAGGCAGCACATTATAGTGACCCTTCTGTACACTGTGAGCCATTCAGACTGTATGGCAAAGTCCAAAAGCCCAGTTCAGATCTGATTGCAGAGCTGTGCAACGCCATGAGCATTACAGAAATTGACGATTTTTATGCCAAATTTGGTACATCAGTACTTAATGTCAGGGTATCCAGATCAGATACAATGGATAACATATGCACGGCTTTACTGGGAATGAGTTTTCTGGGAGCGGTATTTTCATTGATTGCCCTGATACTGTCTCCTTTCAGTACCTTCGCCTCCAGAAGGCACCTTAAAAAAGCAAATGTTATGACTCTGGCAAATGAGGAACTGGCTATAGAAGGCAGAAGCAGCAATCTGTTCTTTACCGATCATTTCCTGATCAACAGAAAACTGAAGACCATTGTTTACTGTCCTGACATTCTGCTGGTTACCCCTTCCAACCGAAAAGGGCGTCAGGTATTGATAGGATATACCAGAGATAAGGCTCAGCTGGCACTGGCAAGTTCGAGCGAAAGCGGATCTTATGACTATATAATTGAAAAGCTTCAGGAATTCAATCCGGAACTGCTGATTGGCAATTCGCGGGAAAACCTGGCCAGATATAAGGAATTATGCAATTAACCTCACTTCGGTGAGGTTTTCATATACGAGCATAAAAAAGTCATCTATCCAGATGACTTGTTTTCTGTAATATGTACATCGACCTGTGAGAATGGTATTACAATGCCTTCTTCATCAAATCTGATCTTTATCATTTCTCTTAACTGTCTTGGTACAGAGAAATGCTTCATAGGATAACACTTGGCAAACAGCTTGAAGTCTATGCTGCTTTCTCCAAAGGCATCAATTCCCAATACCCGCGGTTTTTCCAGCACCTGATCCTGATGTGTTTCAAAATACTCATCACATATGCCGTTAAGAATTTCCTTAACTTTATTAATATCACTTTCGTAGCTGACTGGTACTGTAACTGTACAGGTAATAAACTTATCATAGTTAACAACATCTTTTACCTGCCCGTTAGGTATGATCATCTTTCTTCCACCCATTTCCAGATAGGTTGCTCTGATCGAGATGGCTTTGACTACACCTTCATATTCACCGATCTTCACATAATCTCCTACTTCATACTGACGGTCAAAAACCAGGAACATGCCGCTGAGAATGTCTGAAAACAGGTTCTGAGCTCCAAGAGTTATGACAACTGTTCCAACTCCGGCTGTCAATAAGGCGTTGTTAGCATTGAAACCACCGATTATTGATATGCTTCCCAGAATTGCCAGAAACCACACGACATAGCGGGAAGCACTTCTGAACATCGTCATGGAAGTAGTAATTCGCTTATTGTTAATGGTGTTCTCGTTCTTTTTAATTACTCTTGTAGCAAAGGCGGAAACAGCGGAAACCAGAAGTTTTGCCATGATACAGATAACTACAATGGCAAGCAGCTGAACACCGATTTTAGAGAAAAAATCCTTTAAATTATCCATCTGCCTTTTCCTCCTTATTATTTATTATAATATTTCACTATTATATAGACCAGCCATGAAAATGCCCATACATGGCCTGTTTTTCATAGCAGATCTCTTTCATGTGAAGCTCATTTATGATGTGTTTAGGTTCTCCCCTGACATACATCTGTTCTTCAGGTTCAAGATTGCCCTTATCTGAGTCAATATAGATAGCCAGCGGTCTCCTTAAGCCAATTGCATAGCTTAGCTGTACCTCACACCACTTCAAGTTATATTTTCTCAACAGTTCGACCGCATATACTCTGGCCATGTAGGTACCGGAAAGATCGACCTTGCTTGGATCCTTGCCGTTCATACAGCCTCCGCCAACATTGGCAAAAGACTGATACGAATCAACAACTATCTTGCGTCCGGTCAAACCGGCATCACCCTCAAATCCTCCAATAAGGAACTTGCCTGTTGGATTGATCAGGAACTGTTCAATCTCTATGCCGTAACCGTTACACAGTTCTGTGATGTAATCAATCAGTATCCTGTCGGTTTCACTTCTGTTTTCCTCAGAATTATTATATGAAACAGTGAAGTCTCTGATTTTGACCAAATTGAAATCGTCATCATATTCGCCCGTGATCTGCGCTTTGCCATCCGGATAAAAATCCTTATGAGTATGTACAAGTTCATCGTATTTCAAGGCCAGTTTCTGCAGAATTACCATGGCTAACGGCAGCAGTTCTTCCGTATCATTGCAGGCATAGCCAAACATCATGCCCTGGTCTCCAGCCCCACCAGCTTCTTCATTTGTTCCAAGTGCTATATCAGCTGACTGTTTGCCAATATTGTCTATGATTTCATAGTCATCTCTGTAGCCTATATCTCTTAACACTCTTCTGGCAACTTCTTCGACACTGAAGACAGCTTTACTGGTAACTTCACCGGTAATAAAGATCTTACCCTTTCCTCCTACCGTTTCAACTCCGCATCTGCTGTCCGGATCCTGTCTGAGACATTCATCCAGAATAGCTGCCGATATCTGATCACACACTTTGTCAGGGTGTCCCCTGAATACAATTTCATTACTGAAAAGTTTCATTATTTCCTCATTTCTAACCTAAGAAAAATCCCGTCATTCCTATGACGAGATCAACTTTAACAATGCTGTCACCCATCGTTCAAGCATTAGCACCTTGCATTACACAGGTTGCTGCACAGTCATCGAGCTTGTCTCTCGTGTGCTCTTCATAGGTGTATATATATTATCATTAATATTTATTAACATCAATACTGTATTAACAGAATTACTGTATTGATCTGTAATCAATACCCTTGGTTTCTCTAACCTTCAGGCTGAACAGCACTATTGAAACAGAAACGCAAGGAACTATGAATACCAGGCAGGTCAGCCAGATTGGCATAAACAGAATTCCGACATTGACAAATGCAAATCCTAAAGCCATGCCAATATACACCAGCAACCCTTCTGCTCCAACTATTGAAGCTCTGATCTCCGTCGGAACCATCTCAGTAGAAACTATTTCCATGTAGTCTCTGCCTATCCAGTATCCTCCAAGATAAAGACCATACATAAGCCCAACGATCTGAGGATTCCATAGTTTTCTGGCCGATACTACAAACAGGGCGAAAGTGATGAAACATATCGTTCCAAACAGAACGATTGTTTTCTTTCTGCCCCAGCGGTCTGCCAGTATTCCGGAGATCATGACAGACACACAGTAGATGACCGGATAGAAATACAGGGCAATTGTTTTGTTTTCAGGAGTCATTCCTGCCTCAGTCATGATTGGTTCGTAGTTTGTGACAGCTATTATAGCAGCATCAAAAATAGTCTTTATGATAATCAGATTTCTTAATTCCTTATTTGAGAATATGAACTTTATGGCATTAATGATACCGGCTTTATTACTGTCAGCCTTTTTCTGTTGTTTAAGCTCTTCTTTCTGTCTCTGCCTCTTTTCATACGGGATCTGAAGATATGCCAATCTGCCATCCACAAAGGTTTCCGTTTCCCTGGCAAAAAGGAATACCAGGACACAGATTATTAATCCGGCAATACCCGGAAGCAGGAAAATATTACGCCACAGGGTTTCATCATTATGAAGCAGAAAATCTCTCATTAGCGGCAATAATATGGCACTTAAACCGCCCAATCCCTTTATGAAACTGTATACAGTTGCGCGGTATTTTGATGGAGCTTCTTCCAGAAGATAAATGATCTGTATGTCATGACTCAGGAAAAAGGTCATTATGAAGTTACCAAGCAGGAACACAAAATAACTCTTTGAAAAATAGACAGTTAAAAGTCCAACAGTCATGCCCAGCGTTGAAATGACAAATAAAGGTTTTCTGCCATATCTGTCAGCCTGAGCTTTATAGAAAGGTGTCAGCAGTCCAATGACATAACCAATAAGATTTATCGTATTATGCAATGCCAGTCCACTGTTAAGATCATATGTATTACCGAAAAGATGCCCTTCAATGAAGAATTCTCTGATAAAAGCAGAGGTCACTGATCCGGTTGCGTTTGTTGTAATGTTATCTATGATGTCCACCAGTAAAATCAGACCGATTAGTACAATAAAATAATACTTTCCGCCTTTTTTATTCTTAGCCTTTTGCAGTCTGGAAATCTCTTCCTGCTCACGCATTCTGTTTTCTGTGCTATTATCTTTCATAATCTTTTCCTCATAGTTATTATATAATAGTTTTAAGGAACGAATTATGAAAATAATAATTATCGGTGCAGGCATATCCTCATTAACTCTGGCTGTTCAGCTGGTAAAGGATCATCACGAAGTCATAGTTATTGATAAGAACAGCAGACCTGGCGGTGTGATGGCTCTTTATCAGGAAAACGGCTTCAGTTTTGAACAGGGGCCTTTGCTCATTGGAGACATGAACCCTGAAGAAGCCATGTATGAACTTCTTAAGTCCATTAATGTCACCCTTCCTACGCAGAGGTGTGACAGAGGGCTTGTTTTAAAAGACTACAGATTTATAAAACCTGACAGATTCGAGGGAAAGAACTGGCGCAGGGAACTGGCCAAAAAATACTTTCCTCAGGATGCAGCTGGAATAGATGAATACTATCGTTTTTATGAAGCTTTAATGCGCATTCGTTTCTTATCGCTTCAGAAACCTTCCCTTTTCAATAAACTTAAAACCGCTTTGACCTTCATGTCTATCAGGAAATACCAGCATATGTCCTGTGACGAATTTACAAAAGCTCTTTTCAGTGATCCCGATCTCAGGGCTGTATATACCGGCATATTGGCAGATTTCTGTGTTGACCCTAAAGAAATCAACTGCTTCAGTATCCCTTTCGTCAATGCCGAAACAGCTTTTGACGACCGTATTGATATATATGACCATAAAGGCAGACAGTATTATCCGGCCTTTAACTATGTAACCGGTGGTGTTCAGAAAATACCGGAAGCATTAGCTGAATATATTGAAAAACATGGAGGAACCTTCCTTTACAACACAACTGTTACAAAGATCAACATTGAAAACAATACTGCCAAGTCAGTTCTTCTTGACAATGGTAAAACAATAGATGCAGATGTAATAGTATCTTCAGGCGGTGCGCATGAGGTATTCTACAAACTGATCGGCAAAGAGTATCTTACGGATGAGTATGACCACATTCTGCAGAATCTGCATCGAATGGAAGCAGTCTTCATGCTGCATCTGGGAGTAGATTATGATCCAATGCAGTATCAGAAACAGGCTCTGGTATATTATTATGGAACTTCCGATCTGGAAGGTGCAACATACAGACTGAGAAACAATATCTATCATAATGGAGATGACGGCTTTCTGATATTCATCGACAGTTTTCATGCCCCTGAATTTGCACCTGAAGGTAAACATTGTATTACCATTTACACAGTTGCGCCAAATATCATCAAAGACAGTACCTGGGAACAGAAAAAAGAAGAATATGCAGAACGTCTTATCTCTTTAGCTGAAAAACATCTTCCTGAACTGCATAAGCATATCGTGTTCAAAAAGGTAATAACAGCTGACTATTACAAGGAATACACCAATACCGATTTCTTTTCTTTCGGCGGATTGGTACCGGCTGACGGTCAGGTCAATCCACCTCACAAGACTCCAATTAAAAACTTCTACTTTATAGGAAGCCAATCCGAAAGCAACGGAGGCATAACCCCAACTTCTTCCGGCGGTTATAAAGTATATGATCTGATAAAAAGCACAAATTTGAAGTAACAATTAATAATCATGGCATTTCAACACTAAAAAACTGCTTTTCAGCAGTTTTTTCTATCAGCCATCAATTATACTTTGGTTCGTCTGCAGATGATTCTTCAATTACTGATTGATCTGACTTTCTTTTTCTTTTTTCGCTTTCTTCAAAGCATCGTATGTTTCCAAAATCCACTCATTATAGTGATCATAAGGAATCTCGGTCCACCAGTCCAGAAGTTTGTTTATGGATTCGATATCTTCTTCGATGCTGGTACGTGTATATTGTTCCGGATCACGGTTGACCGTCACAATATGATTATCATCTTCTTTGAAATCTATCTGGTAAATACAATATCCTGTCCAGCTACGATGTGCCCAAAGAGTTGAATCTTCCATATACCAGAACCACTTATCCTCCATAGCCTGTGGAACATTGCCACAATGAAGTGCAGTCATTTCTTCATCGCTAAAAGACCTGTTAAGCACAAAAGTTTCATGCGCTTCAGGCATTGGTTCATTTTTCCAGTCATCACGCTGAGCAATGTGTATTGTTTTTTTATTTTCTTCTGTCATTTTGTTACTCCAATTACTGTAAGGATTGTTAAAACCATTGTATCATATGCTTAAACAAAAAGAGGTTCTCTGAATCGTTATGTATGTTGATGATGCAGTATCCCCGTGATACCTTTACTCAAATTCTTTTTGAATCTGACTGACACTAACCCTGTTTTTATAAATACTGTATCAAAAAAACTCTGATGATATTATTAAGGTTTTAGTCCCAACATGAACAGGTATACTGCCATTATTGTAAAAGCTGCCCAGGCAAAATAGCGGCCTGTTATTTCCCAATCAGCAGGTTCTGCCTTATCATAGTTTTTTATTTTGAACGACAGATTCCAACGGAATAATTCGTCTGCGTAAATAACGCTGGCTGCTATGATAGCACAGTATACAACATTGCCAAACCATGCCAGCCATGATCCTAAATGCGTCAACTCAGGGCCAAGCATCAGATCAGTTATTCCGCAGACAAATAATGTATTTCTATCAATCACCTTTCCATTGCCATCTACTATGACTTCATCGTCTCCATCAAGTGGAGAACTTTTATTTGCCAGTGTACCATCTTCATTGTAGACCCAGTATTGTCTGTCACTTGCCTTTACTACGCCGCCACGGAAAATGACTTTATTATCGTATTTAACTTCCAGTCCTTTCATAATATCTGCAAAACCACTGCCAGCTGGTATCGCAGTTGGATCTTCTCTGAAGTAATATGGGCCATATTTTGAACTAGCTGTCTCAAACACTATCGTATCATTGTCAGATACAATAAACCTGCATTTGCTTCCACGGTAGTTTGCGGAGTAAATAGTTGCCCCATCTGCCTCTTCAGGAACAAAGATAGTTTCATGATACAGGTATCCAACTCTTGGGATTGTAACAGCATAAATAACAGTAAATACAGCAATTATAGCTACCAATGTTAATAAAACTGCTTTCTGATACTTTCCCAATTTCTTTATTCGATCCATTCATTTACCCCCGTCTTCATAGAGACACATTCAAATTAATCATTCTTTCTTAGAATGTCCAGCGTATGGTGGGATGCTCCTATCAAATCCTGTCGTTCGCAAATTGCAAAGTGATAGTCCATCCATTTCTCGAAAGTATAATCATCCATTTCATCAATCTTTTGGCGCATATAATTGGTAGCACCGTCCGTTGCAACAAGCTTTATTCTCTTGACAGGAAAGACTGCATTGTATGATTCGATATCCTCGGTTCTTTCCAATTCAAACAGTTCCTTTGGTTCACTTATACAGTGCCAATCACTTGTTAGCAGTTTGTCATCAATCACTCTTTGCAAATTGCCCTTACCAAAACAATACTGAATTACCGTTGGCTCATTCATACAGTAAGCAACCAGTATATATCTGCCAGGTTTTGTTACTCTGACTGCCTCGCTAAGTGCTTTCAGTTTATCTTCACGAGTAAACAGATGATACATCGGTCCAAGAACCATTGTCAGGTCAAATGAATTATTCTCAAAAGCTGACAAATCAAGCACATTTCCCTGAAGCACATTGATAGGTTCCGTACCGTTTAATTTGGATCTGAGTACTTCCAGATTATGTTCAATCAGTTCAACTGCCGTTACTTGTAAGCCTTGCTTTGCCAATGTTACACTATAGCGTCCTGTGCCTGCACCAACTTCAAGAATGCTTGGATTTGAAACACTTTTCAGACACTCTTTTATATATCTCATGTTGGTCAGGTATTCCACCTGCCCATGACGTGAAAGAAGACGCCCTTCCTCATCATGATTGTTGTAGTATTCGTCAAGATAATTCATTACTTATCCTCCAAATATGTTGATTTGTTGAAGTAAATATATTATATGAAATAAAAGAAAGCATTCGGTCCTTGATTTTCATATGGTGGAGCATAGGTTTAGTGAACCCTTGCATCAAAAAAGTATTTATTTTACGGCGTTTTTCGATAGTTACCAATCGCCAACCCCACTTATCATCTCATCGATAAATAGGAATTTGTCATACTGACTTAATCAAACCATTTTCCCAAAAGGCTTCAAAAGTGTTTGCCACTCCGCTATGTTCGGTGATTTTTCCATCTACTATTTTATCTATATTTACACCTTTGATTTCTATGGTCTTATTGGTTGGCGTTATTCCTAAAAACTCACCACTATGAGTGCCTCGCATGACAAACTCTGAAACAACATATTCGCCATCTTCAAATTGTCGGGTGATACTCATTGTGTAATCAGGATATGTATTTCGGACAGCTATAAGATGTTGACACATTTCTTCCACATCCTCTGCTGACAGAAAATGCGCAGCCTCGTCAATCAGGTTTTTTGAAACCACATCCTCATAAAAGTATTTAACTATTTCTTTGTTATTCACGATCCACCTCGTCAGATCCGAATTGAACTAACACGCTCTTGCGAGCGAGAGCCCGGCTCACAAAAATATATAAGAACACGTAATAATACCGTATTCTGAATTTGTCATATACAAAGGAGGAAACGGTTTTTTATGACTAAAGACGAAGCTTACAATTCATTTCATCAGTGGCTTACATTCCGCAATTACGCCAAAGGGACTGTAACTGACTACCTCTACAACTTCAGAATATTTTCCGAATCACTTCCAACCGACTTCGATTATTCTGAACTGACTGATCAGCACGCTATAGATTTTGTGTTCAAACTGCGTTCCGAGTCACAATGGTCACCTTCCAGTATCAATCTTTTATGTTCTTCTCTTCGATGTTTTTACGATGTGATAATGAACAGACCGATTTCTATCCGCCGTCTCCCCAATGTAAAGTATACATTGGATGACCCCCAGATTTTCACAGATTCTGAAATTGCTCTGCTTTTAAAAAATGCGGATATCCGTCTCAGAGCTATGATCTATCTTGGATATGACTGCGGCCTGAGAACTTCTGAAGTTGCCAGGCTGAGAATCAAAGATATTGATTCCAGGAAGATGCTTCTTCACATCGTTCACTCCAAGAGGGGAAAAAGCAGATATGTCAAGCTGTCTCAGCAGTGTCTTCAGGCTCTTCGGGATTACTGGGAGGTTTACCGACCTTCTGATTGGATGTTTCCGGGTAAAGTCGAGGGACACATCGGAGAGTTTTATCCGGCGGCTCTTTTTCATAAGCTGCTGATAAAACTAAATATCCGCCCGGAAGATCGTCTTACCTTCCACTGTCTCCGCCATACATACGGCACAACCCTGCGCAATGATGACTGCGATATCTTTACTTTGAAAAAGCTTCTAGGTCATTCATGCCTGAGTTCCACGAATCGCTATGTCCGTATCAGTACTTCTGATATTCAAAAATCCGCCTCACCTTCAGACCATCATATCCGTTCCTGATGTCTGTACATCAGCCGAATATTCAGGATATTTTTTGTTATGCAAAGGATCATGATCAGATCGATTACAGTCACCTGTCATTCAAACAGATCAAAGCTGTGCAGAATATCTGTGTATGCAGAACATCATCACAAGGCTTAAACGCGGAAACCTGTGAACAATGCGGATATAAACGCATCCATTACAATTCGTGCCGTGATCCCAATTGTCCGATGTGTCAGGCTTTTAATCGTGAAGTATGGGCCGCCAAACAGGAGTACTATACATTGAACATAAAGTACTATCATGTGGTTTTTACTTTGCCCGATGATCTGAATCCTTACATTCTTTTAGATCAGAAGACAGGTTATTCCATCCTGTTTGAAGCTGCTTCTGAGACGCTGAATACACTTGCCGCAGATAAAAAATATCTTGGTGCCAGAATCGGCTTTACAGCCGTTCTGCATACCTGGTCATCCACACTGGCTTTCCATCCTCATCTTCATGTGATTCTTTCCGGAGGCGGATATACCGATGATATGAGATGGATTTCCAAAGACGATTTCATTTTTCCTGTATTTGTTCTTTCTTCATTGTTCAGAGGAAAGTTTCTGGATAAATTCAGGAGATCCTTTGATTACAGACGACTTGAAGATATCAGCACATTTAACGAGGTGATCGATTCCTGTTACAGAAAAGAATGGCTTGTTTATACAAAGGAACCATTTGACAACCCTGATACTGTTATCAGTTATCTTGGCAGATACACACACCGCATTGCCATTTCCAATGCCCGTATTAAGTCATTCGATAACGGCATGGTCACTTTCTCATACAAGGATTACCGCGATCACTGTAAGATCAAAAATATGACCGTTACAGCCAAAGAATTTGTCAGACGGTTTCTTCTTCATGTCGTTCCGAAGAATTTCATGAAGATTAGACACTATGGTTTTCTCGCCAATGCCGGCAAGAAAGAGCGTATCAAATCGCTGTGCGGTATTACTGATACTCCGCCAAAGAAAGAGTATGTAATTGACAAGATTAAGATTCTCACAAGAATGATTGGACATGATCCCCGGTTATGTCCGGTATGCAGATCACCACTGTGGACTCCATGTTCATTCCCGCTTCGCGAATGAATAATACCTCCGGTTTTTAATCAACCGGCGCTGCCGGTGTTTTCGTCGTGCAACAGTACACACAAAGACAGTTAAGATGCTATAATCCTGCTGTCAAAACATCACTGAAACTGTTTCTCCACTATGTGAGGGAGCTTTACTTTTATCCATAAGAAATCAGACCGCGTGTTAGTTCAATTCAATCAAAGAGCCATGGTCAGTCAGCACAGTATAGCTGCTGACTTTTCTGTTGACACATGACTCTTTAATTTTCTAAGGTATTTGTCGATTAAAGCTCTACGAATCCCTCAATCTCCTGTTCCAGGAGACGGAATACGTTTGCTACCAGATAACCATCAGCAATCGCATGATTCAAGCGAACGGTCACAGGCATGACAAGTCGGCTGTTTTCTTCCTTGTATTTTCCCCAATTGATAACCGGCGCAAAAAACATATGAACGTCGGGCAACTCAAGATGCATGGAATCATAGGACAGCCACGGTATACATGACGCATCAAACCAGTTGGGATGATTCATAATATCAAAACCGTATTCTCTGGTCTTTTTTGCCTCTTCAGCATCCCGCAGAGCCGTTTTGTAGAATTTCTCATAATCTTCATCGTATTCCGTATAGACAAGCGTGAAGGTTTCTGTATCTTCATGAAAGATATACTGTATGGGATTGATCACGTCATAACAGATCAATTCGTTTGTTTCTTTAAGATACCCCATC
>JAFWDT010000013.1 GCA_017516045.1 Erysipelotrichaceae bacterium | reverse complement strand
TCTTTCGGAAGTTGATGAAACTGAACTTGAATATAACTTGGTCTTGATGAACAACAGGCCAAGGAAATGCATTAACTACCTAACACCGTCTGAAGCACTACATATTTAGCATGGTGTTGCGCTTGTTTTGACAAATCATCTTTATAATAAAGAAGGAGATATATTTGTATATGAAATGGATAATAATCATACTGGCGGTAATAACAGTACTGTTATTTGCGGTAGGATTCAGAATGGCTGATACTACCATGAGCATTAAGCCTCAGACACTGGAAGAAGCCCGGGAATGGCAGCAGGAACATGGTGACATATCGTGGTATGACAATGTTGAAAAAACAGATTATACCGTCAGCAGCTATGACGGATATGTTCTGCACGTGCAGTTAATTAAGAACGCTGAAGAAAGCCGAAAATACGTACTGATTTCCCATGGTTACACCGATAACCGTATCGGCTCGCTTAAATATGTCGATATATATCTTGATTTGGGTTTCAATGTTATTGTATATGACCTGAGGGGTCATGGCCTTAATGAGAAAACATACTGCAGTTATTCCGTCAGGGAAGCAAAGGATCTGATCGCACTAATCGATGACAGCAAAGAAAGATATAAGGATGCAGAGGTATTCGGCCTTCATGGAGAATCCCTTGGTGCAGCCACATCCATAGCCTGTCTGCAATATAATCCTGAAGTGAATTTTGTGGTATCTGACTGCGGTTTCAGTAATATTACCAAAGTTCTTAAAGGCGGTATGAAGATGATGCATATGCCGCAGTTTATGGTGGATGTTGCCGTTTTCTGTGCCGGTATAAAATATGGAATACCTTTCAGTAAAATGAGACCAGTTGATGCTCTGAAAGACAATGAGATTCCGATTCTGTTTATCCATGGCGCTGCAGACAGATTCATCATTCCAGAAAACAGCGAAGAAATGCAGAAGACTACAAAGGGATACAGTGAACTTCATCTGATAAAAGATGCTGATCATGCTGCTTCAGTCTTTACGGACCATGAAAGTTATGCCGAATATGTAAAAGAATTTCTCAAAACATTAAATCTTTTGTGAAAAAACTAATAGTATAAACAAAACATCAGATTATGATGTTATAATAAAATATATAAAAAATAAGGGAGAATAATATTGTGAAAACTGAAATGCTCGCAATGATACTTGCGGGGGGAAGAGGTACAAGATTATTGGACTTAACCAATAAGGTTGCAAAGCCTGCTGTTTATTATGGTGGCAAGTACCGTATCGTCGATTTCCCGTTGAGTAACAGTGCCAACTCCGGTATTGATGTTATTGGCGTTTTAACTCAGTACGAATCAATTCAATTAAACGCTTATGTTTCACAGGGCTCCAGATGGGGCCTGGAAGGAAGAGGCAAGGGAGTCTTCGTTCTGCCACCGAGAGAAAAAGATGATACTGCTTTTGGTGTCTATAAGGGAACTGCCGATGCTATCTACCAGAATCTTGACTTCATGGATATGTACAATCCTGACTATGTACTCATTCTGTCAGGTGACCATATCTATAAGATGAATTATGCCAAGATGCTGGCTTTCCACAAAGAACAGAAAGCAGACCTGACAGTTGCAGGTCTGGAAGTAACCTACGAAGAGGCAAAGAGATTCGGTATCATGAATACAGATGAAACTGACCGCATTGTTGAATTCGAGGAAAAACCAGCTCATCCGAAGAACAACCTTGCCAGCATGGGTATTTACATTTTCTCATACAAGGAACTGAAAAAAGCCCTGCAGCTTGACGCTGTTGATGAGAAGTCTGCTCATGACTTTGGTAAGAACGTTATCCCTTACATGCTCAATAATAACAAGAAGATCGTGGCATACAGATTCAAGGGATATTGGAAAGACGTTGGAACGATCGATTCATTATGGGAGGCCAATATGGACCTGCTCGATGAAAACAATGGTCTGACCATGAATGACGATACCTGGAAGATCTATACAGAAGATGTTCCTACAACTCCTCAGGTTATCGGACCAAAAGCCAAGATCAAACGTTCCTATATCAACCAGGGATGCGTAATTGACGGTACTGTCGAGAATTCTGTTCTGTTCAGAGATGTTCACATTAACAAGGGAGCTAAAGTCATTGACTCAGTTCTGTTCCCTGATGTTGTTGTGGAAGAAGGAGCAGTTGTCAAGAACTGCATCGTAGCTGAAGGCCTGACCGTTCCAAAAGACATGGAAATCGGAGACAGAAGCAAAATTCAGCTGATTGCTAAGAAAGGACAGGTAACGAAAAATGATTAATGCTTTAGGTATTGTCAATTTCCCTAACAACGCTGTTAAGATCAAGGGAATGTCAAACTACAGAACCATCGCTGCCATGTCATTCTTGGGCAGATACCGCACTATTGACTTTGTTCTGAGCAACATGGTCAATTCAGGTATCACTAACATTAAGGTTATGGTCAGAGAACAGCCTAGATCATTAGTAGAACATCTGGGCAGCGGCACACAGTATAACATCAATCCTAAACATGGTTTCATTGATATGCTGTATCCTGACCATCAGGCAGTAAGCGATGCTTACTATCACGACATGTATCTGATGAATGAGAACATTGAGGATTTCAAGTCTTCAAAGCGTAAATATGTTGTCATTTCACAGAGCTACATGATCTGTACAATTGACTATAACGATGTCATCAAGGCTCATGAGGAAAGCGGAGCCGATATTACCTGTGTCTACGGTGAAACCAAGAGAGGTAAAGTCAGCTTCATCGGCTGCAAGAGCCCTAAACTTGACAAGTATGGCCGCATTTATGAAATCAATAACAATATCGGCTATGATACAAAGGCTAACATTCTGACAGAAACATATGTCATGAAGAGAGAACTGTTTGTTGAACTGATCGAAAAATCATATGAAATCAGCCCTCTGTTCAACTTCATCGATATCATCAAGCACCATCTTGGAACTCTCAATGTCAAGGGCTACAAGTATGAAGGATATCTGGCTTGTATCAATACACTGGAAGAATATTACAGAATCAACATGGAAGGTCTGAATCCTGAAGTATTCAGCCAGCTGTTCAGAAGCGACTGGCCGATCTATACCAAGACCAACGATTCTCCACCGGCATTCTATTCAAGCACCGGACATGCCAAGAACTGTCTGATCGCCAATGGCTGTATCATTGAAGGTGATCTGCAGAACTGTATCCTCGGCCGTGGTGTTCATGTAGAAAAGGGCAGTGTCATCAAGAATGCATTACTGCTGCCTAACACTTATGTCGGACCATATTCACATATTGAATATGCTATCGTTGACAAGCACGCCCGTGTAGAAAACAAGAAGGAAATCATCGGCACTAAGGACAATATCATTTACATCAAGAGAAGAGACAGGGTATAACCATGAAAAACATACTGTTAGTATCAGCTGAAGGCCTGCCTTACAGCAAAAGCGGCGGCCTGGCTGACGTAATCGGATCCTTACCTGTTGCCCTGACCAAACAGGGCATGGGTGCTGCCGTTGTTCTTCCTATGTATAAGAAGACCATTGAACAGCATCCTGAATTAACTGAATTATGTACATTTCATGTCACTAGCGGTGTCATAAATAAGCAGGCAGTCGTTTATGGTGCCAAGATCGGAGAAGTTCAGTATTTCTTCATTCGCCAGGATGACTACTTCTATCGTGACGGAATGTACGGATATGCAGATGACGGTGAAAGATTTGCTTTCTTCTGCAAAGCCGTACTGGACATGCTGCCGCATATCAGATTCAAACCTGACATCATTCACTGCAATGACTGGCAGACAGGCATGATCCCTATTCTGTGCAAGCAGGAATATACAGGTGAAGAGTATAAGAGATACAAACATGTCTATACTATTCATAACCTGCTGTTCCAGGGTAACTTCCCTAAGGAAACCTTACAGTGCTTCAACATTTCTGATCATTACTACAATAACGGCGACATCAGATTTGATAACGGCATCAGTTTCATGAAGGCCGGCATCATCTATGCCGATAAGGTCACAACCGTATCACAGACATATGCCAAGGAAATCCTGACACCTGAATACGGTGAAAGAATGGAAGGCATACTGGCTCAGAAGGGTGATAACCTTGTTGGTATCGTTAACGGTATTGACGTTGAAAACTGGAACCCAACCAAGGACCCTGCGCTGTATAAGAACTATACGGCAACCGATATCAGAAACAAGAAAGCCTGCAAGAGAAGTCTGCAGTATCAGTTAGGATTAAGAGTCGCTGATGATGTCATGCTGATTGGTATCGTTACCAGACTGACATGGCAGAAGGGCATGCATCTTATCCTTGATAAACTGACCAACATTATGAATCAGGACGTTCAGCTTGTTATTCTGGGTTCAGGTGACAACTACATTGAAAGTGAACTGAAGAAGATCGAAGCAACATATCCGCACAGAGCAGTATTCTACTGCGGATATAATGAAGAACTCTCACACCGCATCTATGCCGGCTGTGACCTGTTCCTAATGCCTTCACTGTTTGAACCATGCGGTATTTCACAGCTGATTTCCATGAGATATGGCACAATACCTCTGGTAAGAGAAACAGGCGGTCTGAAGGATACTGTCAAGCCGTTCAATGAATATGACGGCAGCGGCACCGGTTTCTCATTCAGATACTTCAAGGGCGATGAAATGATGTTCATTCTGGCATATGCGATCAATGTTTACTACTACAACAAGCCGGGTTGGCGTAAGCTGATCAAACAGGCTATGTCTGTAGACGTAAGCTGGGACAATTCAGCCAGAGAATACAAGGCTCTCTACGAAACACTCTAGCAGATCCTTATTAAAAAACATAAAGGCATTTCTCAGTAAAAGAGGAATGCCTTTAATTATGCGCTATAATGAATAATACAGGAGGTAAGAATTATGATATATGATATTACTCAGCCGCTGTTTGGCTGTGAGGTATATCCCGGTGATACCGTACCGCAGATGAAACCGGTCAGAAGGATCTCTGAAGGTGAAATATATAATCTTACTGATATCACAATGTGTGTTCATAACGGGACACATATCGATGCTCCGTTTCATTTCATAAATGACGGTAAGACTGTTGATCAGATCTGTCTGGATAAGTTTGTAGGCAAAGCCTATGTAGTAAGTCATAATGGTGATTTAACAACAGAAGATGCTGAAAAGATGGTCCAGACAGCTTATGAAAATGCAGCCCACAAGATACTGATAAAAGGTCTGCCGTTAATAACGCTGGAGGCTGCTGAAGTATTTGCCAGATACGGCATAGATCTTCTGGGAAACGAAACACAGTCAACAGGACCTGATGATGCACCGATGCGGGTTCATGTCGAACTGCTTAAGGCGGAAGTGGTATTGCTGGAAGGAATCAGACTGTCTGCTGTAAGTGATGGATTTTACCTGCTTAACTGTGCTCCATTGAATCTTAAAGGTTGTGATGGATCACCGTGCCGAGCCACATTAATGGATATTTGAGACATAATAAAAGTGCATTAATTAATGCACTTTTCGTTTGTCAGAAAATTCTCTCACGGGTTATGATATCTGCCACAAAGGTAAACCCGTACTTCTGAAGAGCTTTTTCAAGTTTTTCATTTACGGAAGTAAAGGTGCAGGTGATCTCCGGGATGTTGTGGGCATTGGCCAGGTTTACCGCAAATTCCAGCCCTTTTTCATAATCGCCACCCAGCATGACCAGGAAAAGTTTGTTACCATGCTGGAATCTGTTGCCTATGCAGATGAAACTGCCGTTACTGTCTTCATAAAACAGCCGTTTGTCTGCCAGGGCGGCAATGTTGTCGCGGTTAATACGGCACATGGTTCTGTTTATGGAAATGAAGTCACCGTATTCTTCTTTTAACGGTAAAGCCAGTTTGCAGGCTGTTCTCCAGTCTGCATAATGATAATCGCTTTTATGGCCTTCAGCAGTTACTTTTAATGTATATTCCTTATAGTTGTATACATTATTAAGACCGTAACGGGCTGCCAGGCCGGAACTGCGGACATTGCGAGGTCCGGTATACATGGACATGGCTGTACAGTGATATTTGTTCTGAGCCAGGTCCAGGGCTTTTTCATAAAGGGCTTTGCCTGCTCCCCGGTTCTGATGGTCAGGATGAACACGTAAGGCTTCAAACCAGCAGCTGTTATCCGGCAGAACGGCCAGATGAGCAATGGCCACCATCTTATCATCCCGGTTACAGGCACAAAGAAAATCGCCCTTGGTATTAAAGAAATAATTCCAGGCAGTATCAACATAGGTATAGTTTCCCATGGTTGCCTTTTCAATGGCTGAAACGGTATCCAGGTCTTCAAATTTTGCAATTCTTACATCATACTTCATAACAGACATCCTCATCTAATATCTTAGCAGAACGCGGAAATAAAGATTTGAAAAATGCATCAGAGGGGTACAAGGAATAAATAGAGTCTGTTATAATAATTATAGAAACAGAAGCATAAGAATAATTCTTCATAGAAAATCAAAACCTCCTTTTCGAAAGCAGATACTATGTGCGGGTATCTGCTTTTCCCGTTAAAAAACACCTCCTTTGAGAGGTGTTTTCATGCATTAAATGTCATACTGCCGTGGAAACCAGACAAACAGACCGTTAGCGGCAGCCAGAGTCTGTGCATATTTGAGAACTGTGACTGATGGATTGTAAAGAGTCATGCAGGTACTGTCACGGGTAAAGGAGATAAGTGTGTTTTCTTCATTTATCAGGATATTCAGCACAATCGGGTTTTCCATGAGCCATTTTTCAAGTGATTCAGGTTTTGGATTAAGATATCCGCGCGATGAATCATTGCGGTAAACCTTGAAGTCATAGAAACAGTTGAGTTTAAGCAGGATATCAGCAAACTTATGCAGTAGTTCAGGATAGTGGGATTTTGACAGATAAAGTTCTTCTACGGCAAAAAACTGTCCTGCGCTCCGCGCCGGTACCTGATAGGGAAGAAAATCAATTACACAATATGGACTGTCGAGCAGTTCTTCTATTCTTTCAGTTTCTGAATTCATGTAAATCACCTTTTTTACTAAAGATATATTTTAATGTTATCATTAAGCTGATGATTTATACAGCATAAGGAGTAATCGAAAATGAAAAGATTATTGATATTGTTGATGGTGTTGGTTCTTATACTGACTGGCTGTCAGAAAAAGGAACCTGATGTACCTGAACAGACCGTTAAGGTAGAAAATCTTGAAGTTAAGCATGAAACCGAATTTGGCGGCGTATACATTGTCATGACCATTGAGGATTTCAATAAGGTAGGTTTTAAATACGGTGACAGTGTTGATGTGGAATTTTCCAACGGTTACAAGCTGGAAGACATTCCTTATTACAACGGCTATTATGTTGATGCCGGTGAGGCTTTGCTGATTGCCTATCCAGGATATGATTATATAAAGGTAGCCATCAACTATGGTGATGACCTGTGGGAAAGAGCCGGACTGAAGGCAACTGCCAATCAGCCAACCTTATGGAGCACGGCAGCTCTGGATGAACATTCAAAGGCAACTGTTACACTGAAGGAAGCAGGGAAATATCTTGATGTTCAGGAAGCCAGAGATATCCATTATCCTGATGAAAGATCCAAGTTCCCTAGTGACATTGTTTTTGCGAATTTCCGTAATTTCGCAATGGGTGATCTTAAGGAAGGCGTCATGTACCGTTCAGCTTCTCCTTGTGACAATCAGCACAACAGAGCTCCGTATGTAGATGCCCTGATAAAGGAAGCTGGTGTAAACTGCATTCTCAACCTGTCAGATAACGACGCAAAGATTGAAAAATACATGGCAAAGGATGACTTCAATTCTCCATATTTTGCTGAACTATATAATAAGGGAAATGTTTATCCGATTGCCTTGAACATGAACTATCTTTCAGATGAGTTTGCCTCTAAGATAGCTCAGGGTTTCATCGATATCAGTTCGAAGGAAGGACCTTATCTGATTCACTGTACGGAAGGCAAGGACAGAACTGGTTTTGTATGCATGCTGATAGAGGCTCTGGCAGGTGCAGAATATCAGGAAATCGCTGATGACTACATGGTGACATATGATAACTATTATGAAATAAATGAAGTCAAAGATTCTCGGAAATACAAGGTCATACTGGAAAAGAACCTGGATGCCATGCTGAAGTTTGTTGTTGGTGACGAAAAGGTGGATATTAAAACTGCGGAACTATCAGGCTATGCCCACAGTTATCTGCTTAAGGCTGGCATGAGTAATGAACAGATTGACCGGTTCTTACGGCGCATTACCAGATAATAACATAGGGCTTACATAAGCCCTTTTTTGTTATAATGAGTTTAACGGAATAACAGAGGTTTACTATGAGCAGACAATCATTCAGAGATCTAATTGTATATGAGATATACCCTACATCTTTTAAGGATACCAATCATGACGGTGTCGGTGACCTTAAGGGCATAACTCAGAAACTTGATTATATAAAGGACAGCGGTTTTAACGCGCTGTGGCTTAATCCTTTTTACAAGTCTCCGTTTAAGGATGGGGGATATGATGTTGAGGATTTCTTTGCGGTTGATCCGCGTTTTGGAACGATGGATGACTACAGGGAACTGATCAGGGAAGCCCATAAAAGGGAAATCAGGATCTTTATCGATCTGGTAGCTGGACATGCTTCATTTATGAATGAGGATTTTCTGAAAAGTGCCGAACCGCAGAGAAACGATAAGAGCGATCTGTTCATCTGGAACGATAATCCATGGCAGCCTGACGGAGAATTCAGGTTCATTTCCGGAATGTATCAGCGTCACGGCTGTTACATGGTAAACTTCTTTGCCCATCAGCCGGCATTTAATTACGGTTTCAAAGTAGTTGAACATCCGGAATGGCAGATGTCATATAAGGATGAAAGAACCTTTGCGGCCAGAAATTACATGCTGGATGTCATGAGATTCTGGCTGAAAGAGGGAACCGACGGTTTCCGTGTGGACATGGCGGATTCACTGGTTAAGAAGGACGACGATAAAAAAGCCACTGCAGAGGTCTGGCGCTGGATGTTTGAAAGAATCAGAAAGGAATATCCTGAAGCTTTCTTTGTCAGTGAATGGTCAAATCCAAAGCAGTCATTTGATGCCGGTTTTGATGCTGACTTCGTACTTGATCACTGGGACAACTTCTATCACCGTTTCTTCAGAAGCAATGATACATCTCGCGGAGATGCCTTAATAACAGGGAAAGGTGACATGGAATTTGCCTTAAGGGATATGAAGGAAAGATTTGCTGAAGCAGAGAAAACTGATTCATATCTGGCGCTTATCAGCGGTAATCATGATACCTGGAGAATAGCCAATTATCTTGATGATAAGGATCTCAGGGTGTTCTATATGATACTGTTCACACTTCCAGGAGTGCCTTTTGTTCTGTATGGTGATGAAATCGGTATAAAAACAGCTGACATACCTTCCAGGGATGGAGGTTTCCAGAGAACAGGGACCCGTATCCCAATGATCTGGAACTGTGAAAAGCCAAACCATGGATTCTGTGATGGGGAATGTATTCCTTATCTGCCTTTCAGCGAAGATAATGACATGTCCGTTAATAGTGAAATGAAAGATGAAGATTCACTTTATAACTTCATCCGCAAACTGACTCAGCTAAGAAAGGAAATCCCGGATCTGAAGGAACCGCATATGGATATCAGAAACGAGAAAAGAGTACTGACATTTAGCAGGGGCAGATATGAACTGATAGTAAACATGTCGAACAGAGAGTACGTGTTTAAAGGAGAGAGAATAATGTCTTCAGCAGAATTTAAGGAAAAACTGCCAGCTCACTGCGCAGTGCTCGTCTATAAGCAAGTTGAGAAAGAAAAATAAAAGATGTAAAATAACTCATAGTAAAGTTATTTACCAATTTAAGGGAGGATTAATACAATGACATTTAAAAATGTAAAAGAAGGACTTAAACAGCTCCGTACCGGTGAATTGCTGATTTTACTGACAATTTTTACTGGTTTGGTTTTATCAGTAGCTGGAACTATTGGACAGCAAATGCAGAAGGCCGGAAACACTGAGGCTTACAATAAAGCCATGACTATTGCTGCCATTGGCCTGATTGCTACCATGTTAATTACAGCACTTGGAAATGTTTTGAAGGTATTAGGTGTTTTAAAGGCCAGCAAGGATGGCGGTAAGTTCAGTACAGCTCTTGTATTTGCTGCATTAAACGTTGCCTTATCACTGGCAGGCACATTCTTTACCAAGAATAACGTTGTTTCTGACGGAATCAGAACCGCAACCAGCATTCTTGATGTTTTCACTACTTATTTTGTTGTTAACGGCATACTGGAAGTTGCTGAAAGAATCGGAAACAGTGATCTTAAGAATCAGTGCAACAAGTCAATTTTCTACATTCTGCGGGCTGAAGTATGTTCTGTTATCGTTCAGTTAATCGGAATATTCATGAAGAAGAATGATACTCTGACAACTATAGCTTCAATTATTGGAGTTGTTGCTCTGGTACTGTCTCTGATCAGCTACATCGTATATCTGAAACTGCTTAAGAAGGCAACAAAGGTATTATAAAAAGCAAATCAATTACATGTTCTGATTTTAACTGATATATTAGTAAGGTCAGGGCAGGTGATGTAAATGAATTCTGAGATCTGTAAAGATGTAATGCACAGTGAGAAACTGACTTGTGTCATTGCAGATGAGAACGAAATTATTTTCAAGAGTGATAAAAAAGGCATTGTTCCAATGCTGGAGTTCCTTGAACTGTATCAGGAAAAGGGGCTGAAGCCTGTTTATCAGGCTGACAGGATCATTGGCAAGGCAGCAGTAATCATTGCAGCACACTGCGGTATCAGCGAGATATATGCTGATGTTGTTTCACAGAGTGCGATGAATATTGCTTGTGAAAAAGGGATCACGGTTTACTGTGATCAGCTGGTGGAAATGATATTGAATCCAGCCAAGACTAAGGAAGGTCCATTTGAAGCTGCTCTGCATGATGTTGATCCTGAGGATTTTGAAAAAGTACTGGAAACAGTAAGAAAGACACTCGCTGAAATAAAGGCCATGAAATAACATGGTCTTTTTTCTGCTTCAGTCTGTAAATGAAATGACAATGAAGTTATAATATTTGTATATGTTAAGAAAGAAACTTAATAAGATCAGAACACCGCAGGAAATAAGTAAAAACAGCATCATTTTCAATGCTGTGGTCTTTCTTGTTCTTGGCATTATATTGGGAATATTCTCAAAATGGCTTGATAATCTGGCTATTGATGATACTGTCTGGTGGCAGCATTTCATTGGATTGCTGGATCTGGGAAACTTCATGTCCGGGTTCAGTATCTGGCTGCTGCTTTCCCTGATTATTGCCGTTTTCAGCAATGCCCCACTGTCTGCTGCCGTAAACGTCTTTCTGTTTCTGCTGGGCATGACAGTCAGTTATCATATCTATACGGTAATCTTCAGTGGCTTTAATCCAATGGGATATATGATGATCTGGTATGGCATCACATTAGCTTCCCCTATACTGGCGTTTATCTGCTGGTATGCCAGAAGCAGGTCATTTGTATCAATGTTACTTAGTGGAATAATCTTATCTGTGATGGTCTTGACCTGTTTTGGAGTAGGATTCTGGTATTTTGATATCAAGAGTATTCTTGATACTTTTGCGTTTATCATGGCAGTAGTCGTACTGCACACCAATATTTTCAGTACAATTGGAGCACTGGTAATTGCCGTAGCTCTGGCTTTTGGAATCAGAATAGTATTTTAAAAAAGTTCAGTATACGCTGAACCATGATTGTTAATATGGGCTTTGATCATTCAAAGCTTTTTTATTATCAAAAAACTCCTTTGTTATATCTGTTCTGTACGCGTATCAGAATAACGACAGAGATAATGATACCCGCAACAAGAATAATGTCTGCTATCAGGACTTTGGTAATAAGTACTGTAATACCTGCAATAAGCATAGTACTGCTTAAACAGAATATACCTTTGGAAAAATCCCTGGCATACCGCAGTTTTTCTTCCGGTTTTACTCGTGACTGATGGTAATTGATTATAAGATCAGTTTGGCCTTTGTTTATTCTTATGGCGATCACTGCCAGAACAATTGCCACTGCGATCAGGATAATTGAATAAACAATCATACGGCAATCTCCTCAGACATTTTGTTTTTCAGCCAGAAGATATTTCTCTCGGCCGCCTTTTTCTACTTCACCGAACACAAGGGCAAAGCCATTGCCAATAATGATAACAGCCTCAAATAAATTAACGGCTACTGCTAAGGCTTCCTTCAGATTCATGACTTCACCGTCAATGAAGGAATCAGGTGAAATGACGAGACATGGCTTGTCATTTTTGTCTGCGAATTTCAGAAAATCTTTCTGTCTGTCCAGGTCATCGCCTTTCAGGACTATTTTACGTTTATCAATAAGATCAGCTGAATTATGACAGAAACGGTCCAGCCCTTCATAGCGTTTTCTTGAATTAGTCAGCTGAAAGAGAAGACGTTCCTGTCTTTCCTTTCTGATATATGTTTTAACAAAATAACTTTCTGCACTGTAATCCATTGATAATTTCCTTTTTATTTATGCCGTTCAAGTATGTCGAATAGCTGACTTAAGTCAGTAATTCTTAATATATCCGTTCTGGTCGGCCTGTCAAGATCTCTCTGCATCCAGACCGGCATCATTCCTATCCTGTAAGCACCAAGACAGTCTCCTGAAAAGGAGTCACCCACAAAGATGCATTCTTCCGGTTTCACATCTAACTGTCTGCAGATATCCAGATATATGCCTTTATCAGGCTTAACAGATCCAACATCTTCAGAAACAGATATACCATCGGCAAAATCATGCAGTCCGGTCTGCCTGAGCTTGTTATGCTGTCTCTCTGAACCGCCATTGGTACATATTCCTATCTTATAGTTTTTCTTCAGTTCAGTCAGAACTTCCATGGCGTTTTCTCTTAAAACAGCATATTTATAAGAGTCTTTTTCCCAGTAATCTTCCAGCAGATCACATACTTTTCCATCTAAATCATATTTCTTCAGGTATTGCTGTACTCTGTAACGGAAGTTCTGTGGACCGGTAGCGTGGATGGAACTGCTGTTGAGATTCTGTATTACTGCATCATATTCCATGCCTTCAACACCGGGGAAATATGGCCTGAAAAAATCATAGAGATTATCATAGTCAAACTCTTCACCGTTACTGAGGGTTCCGTCAAAATCAAATATAATTGCCTTTATCATACAGTCTCCTTACAGAAATACTTATCTGTTATTCAGCATATAGTATTTATATGCAGTCATGATCATATCTTTGGCTTCTTCGCCGATTCGCGGGTTATTATGTCCGCCGGCTATAACATTTGGTTCAAGGTTCAAAGCCCATAGTTTTCTGAAGCTATCACCCAGCTTTTCTGAACTGTAATTAAGATCGCCTTTCCACCATGTCACGGCGATATCACCTTTTTCACCTTCACAGCAGAACATGTCACCTGTAAACAGCCATTTTTCATCATCTTTTTCCAGGTAATACAGAACAGATCCGTCAGTATGCCCTGGTACAGTGATAACTTTAATCGTCAGATCGCCTATGTTGATAACACAGTCTTTCTCTATCAGGTTATCGGGGATGCATACAGGCATTTTATGGTTCAGAAAAGGAGATCCTTCACCAAGGTCGCCTCTTCTCATCATCACAGCATCACCGGCTCCAACCGTTATTTTTGCGCCATTTTTCTGAAAGAGGTAAGCACTTCCGGCATGATCATCATGTCCATGTGTACACAGAACATCTGTAACATCAGTGCTTTCGTATCCCCAGTATTCCAGATTTCTGCAGATGGTTTGATAAGAATCCGGGCTGCCGCAGTCAATGAGAACACAGCCTTTTTCGTGAGGTATCATCCAGACATTTCCCAGCTGACCATAGATTCCACCTGAAACAAGGTAAAGATTTTTTCTTATCTGCATGTATGCCTCCTCTTTTTACAATATGTATTGTATTACCAGCCCAGCCATAAGACATACGATCAGTGCCAGTGCTTCACCAATGAAAAATCCTTTGATATGGAACCAGTAATCATGGTAGTCACTTACCATGTCTTCCGTTCCCTTAAATACAAAATACGGATCGTGACAGAACCAGATAATATCAAGTACTATGGCATCATACCGGTTTACGATGGTCCATAACAGAAAACCGTAACCGAATCCTTCTTTAAAAGTGGTATATCCGTTAACGTATCTTAAAAGCAGACTCAGTATGATAACAAACAGGACCATAGCACCTAACTTGGCTGTCAGCTTGTTTTTCTGCGTCGGTACCTGATCCTTATATTCATCAAGCGACTTCACTCTTTCCTGGATCGCAGGCGGATAATTATATAAGGTCTTTATTGGTTCACGTGACATGATATAAACCATTACGGTAAACAGCAAACATAATACAACACTTTCAATAACTAAAATCATTTCTTACCCCTATATTTTTATATATCTTTTAATATTTCTCCTTCAGAGTACAGAACAGCTTTTCCGGCTATGCTGACTCTGTTTTCGTTACAGGTAATATAAAGGATGCCTGAACGCCGTGAAGCTTGCAGACATGTAAGTTCCTTTCTGCCAAGTCTGGAACCCCAGTAAGGAGCAATCAGGCAATGTGAACTGCCGGTAACTGGATCTTCCGGAACATTAAGTTTAGGAACAAAGACACGGCTTACGCAGTCAAAGTCCTCAGTGTCTGATAAGGCAGTAACAGCCAGGGTCAATCCTTCCAGTTTACTTACCTTATCAAGATCAGGCTTCAGGTTTCTGACATCATTGGCACATGGCAGCACCAGCAGAAGGTCTCTGTCAATATATGCCTCCAGGGGTCTGATACCAATGGCATCAGTCATCCGGTCTGTTACCTCAATCTTATTGCACGTATAGGCAGGAAAATCCATGACATAAAGATCACCGTTTCTTTAACGGAAAGTCTGCCGACCTGCGTAATGAATTCTATGGTTTCAGCTTCTTTCTCAAAGAAATTGAATAAAACGTATGATGTACCCAAGGTAGCGTGTCCGCAGAAATCAACTTCACCGCCTGGAGTAAACCATCTTAAATGATAAACATTACCTTCTTTGACGGTAAAAGCTGTCTCGGAAAAATTATTTTCTATGGCAATATTCCGCATCAGCTGATCCTCAGGCCATTTATCCATTACGCATACTGCTGCCTGGTTTCCTTTGAAGAGTGTATCGGTAAAAGCATCTACAATATACTGTTTCATACCCATTCGAAATTCTCCTTTCCGGCTGCCAGTTCAAAATGGCATTTTACGATTCCCAGATCGATGGCAAGGCAGGTGCCAAGCATACTGTGTCTGACAGTAACCTTATTGCCGTCAAGAGTAAATCTGAACTTCTGCTGGTTAACAGCTGTAGGAGCCAGTAAGGCAGCTTCAATTCCATCTTTAAACCACTGCGGTGATTCGGAGGTAAGGTTACTGACATCAGAAGGAGCTTTACTCTTGTGAGCGGTGCCCTGTGTTCTACCATAGCCCAGGGAAATGAGTATTACTTCAGCTTCACCGCTATTAATAATGGCCTTGCTTTTGCCATGTGTCAGGGCTACCCAGCAGGTGTTCAGCCCAAGTTCCTGAGCTTTAAGCACCAGCATTTCACCGTAATAACCGCTTCTTTCATCAAGATCAGCGGCTTTTCTGCCTATCACAGCGATGTAATTTGAACAGTTTTCAAAATGTCCATAATGAGCCATACGGCTGTTGAAACATTCGGGTTCATCATAAATGATCTGGATGTTCAGGTTTCCCTGTTTATTCAACTCTTCACAGTATTCGTTCAGCTGCTTTCTGATTTCTTCAGGTATGGGTTTGTCGAGATACTGTCTGACACTATGACGGGATCTCATCAGCTCCATAATGTTGTTCATAGTGATCCTCCTGCAGGTGTGTTGTATATGATTTCTCTGTATTTGTCACAGAGTATTTTTCTGGCTTTGCGGGCTTTAGCGGTCCATGGGGTTAACAGATCGAAAGAATGCAAGTCTCCATGATAGACATCAACAGCTGCTTTTATGCCAGCTTCCTGCAATTTTCTGACATAGGTGACAGTTTCCCGGCAGAACGGTTCACCGTCACATACAAAGGTATAACATGGAGGAAGATTTGTATAATTCGTCTCACGTGCCGGTGATGCATATGGTGGAATATCCTGTTTTCCGCTTAACTCACCAAGATATTTTTCCCAGCCGTGATGATTTCTTGCCGTATTCCAGACTTTACCGTGATTATTCTTTGATGATTCCGTATCAAAACAGTCAAGCATTGGATAAAGCGGTATCTGCATGTCTATGCTGATTTCACCTTTGTCACGGGCATAAATACATAAGGCAGCAGTCAGACCCCCACCAGCGCTTTCACCGCCAACAATTAATCGATCTATGCCTAAGGCGTCCATGTTGTCATGCATGTACTTCAAAGCCGCATAACAGTCTTCCAGTGCGGCTGGATACGGATTATCAGGAGCGAGCCTGTAATCCGGAGCAACAACTACTGCACCGAACTTCTTGGCCAGCATTCTGCCGCAGGAAGCATATACCATTTCAGCCATGCCCATAGTATAACCGCCGCCATGTATCCACAGTATGCCTGGTAATTTTTCACTTTGATTATCCGGGAAAAGAACAATGATTTTCATCTTCCCGGCTTCTGTTTCAATATATTGTCTGCGGGATCTCAATTTCATATTTCTATTTTAGCATACCAGTGAATTCATAAGGAATTTTTAGCTCCTTCCAATGTCTACAGAGTGAACAATATGTTTTTTTAGGGAACTAAAAGGGATTCGCTTTTTTAATTCTCTCTTTTTTGTGTATCAGTTGGATAAAAGATTATATAATGGATTTAAATTAGATTCAGTTTTTAATAATTTCAAATAAAAAGTCTGTCATACAGACAATGAAGGAGTATATCTATGGATAAAAAAGAGAAGAAAACCGTAGGTCTGGCTGAAAAACTGGGATTCATGAGTTTTTCAACTTCCACCAACATCGTATTCAACTTCAAGAGCACTTATTACAAGTATTTCCTGACATCGATCCTGCTGATCGATCCGGTGGCTGCTTCCAACATGGCCCTGATCGGTACCGTCTGGGATATTGTCAATGACCCGCTGATCGGTGTCTGGGCCAATAACGTGCGTTTCAAATCAGGAGAAAGAGTGAGACCGTGGTTACTGTGGATCGCTGTTCCTTATGCAGTAGGCATGGTGCTGCTGTTCACTGATTTCAAGGTTTCAGAAAGATGGGATATCATTCTGGGCCTCGTCGTATTCTTCTTCTATGAAATAGCCAATACCTTCAGAGGCATTCCATACAACGGCATGGGAGCTCTTGCTTCTTCCAATGACTCTGACCGTAAATCAATCAATGCCTTCCGTTCACTGGGCGGCTGTCTGGGATCAGGCATCGGTGCTGTAGCCGTACCTCTTATCGTAAAGATGTTCGGCGGCCTGAAAGATCACAAAGTAATCAATTCATCTGACTCACCAGCCATTTTCCGTTCGGCCTGTTTCATGGGTGTTCTGATCATCATCGGCTGTCTGATTCATTACTATACCACTAAGGAAAGGGTAAGACAGGTTGAAGACAATGAGGAAAAGATCGGCATTAAAGAAACATACAGAATGCTGTTTAAGTGCAAGTCATGGGTCAAGAACATGTTTTATGTCATGTCCTATGGTATTTCAACATGCCTGTTAACATCGTCAATCACTTATTATTGTGCCTATGTTCTGAACAACAGCTCACTGTCAACTCCGATAATGGCTGTATATCTGGTATTCTCGATTGTTTTCTCAATTCTGGCTCCGAAGATTGACTCGATCTTAGGCCGTAAGAAGACTATGATTGCGGCTGCCATCGTTCAGATTATCGGCAAGATCCCGTTTATTATAAATCCTTACAATGTTATAAATGCTTATATCAATGCAGCTGCAGCCGGCATAGGTTTAACAGTTACTTTCGTTATGTTCAATACCAATAGAAACTCAATTTCTGATATTGTTGAAGTTCAGAACGGACGCCGTCTGGATACCATGGTTTCCACCGGTGACAACCTGGCCAGCAAGATCGCTGAAGCAGCAGTTGACAAACTGTTCCTTGTAGCTCTGGCTGCGGCTGGTTTCTCAGCACGGCTGGCTGATCAGGGACAGCTGCAGAATGTAGCCACTCAGAATACCATCAATGCTCTGTTGGGCTGGATCCCGGCTTTAGTTGCAGTAATGATGATGATCTTCGGTGCGACTATTGATACTGAAAAGGAATACAGAGAATCGGTAGCTGCCAGAGAGGAGAAGAAATAATGAATCCCTATGCATATATCACTGACGAAAAACAGATTGAAGCCCTTAAATCCATAAAGAGGGTAGATGATAAAGGCTATCTTTATCATATGGTCTGCAATTATGACTACTACAGCCTTCCGGAAGTATTCACAGTCATGCTATCAGCCGGCTGTTCAACCTTTGTGGTTAAAAATCCGGAGGGAGAAGTACTGTTCTGCCGCAACTACGACTATTCCCATTTCCAGTTTAATGACCGTAGCAATCCGCGCACCGGTCTTAACATGGTCATAGAGGGAAATAATCCCAAGGCCAAATATCGTTCCATTGGTGCTGCCGATACTTACTGGGTAGACTTTAAAAACGGCTCAGCGGTAAACGGCATGCTTGATGACGGCAGGACTGATCTGTCACCATTCATCATTTCACCATATCTCTGCATGGATGGCATGAACGAAAAGGGACTGGCTATCAGTATCCTGGCCTTAAGCGTTAAGAGCGACTATGAAGACATCAGCTTTGATGAATATGAGAAGATCCTTGATCCAAATAAGATCAATATGTTCCTGGAGAACCCGGGAGAGCTACCTGACCCATACTGGATTTATGGCTCTAATGGTTCTGTTGTTGTCAATAAGGCAGACAGAAAAGCCTGGAAAGCTTCTCAGCCATTAGTTCAGACAACTGATCCAAATAAGAAAACTTATCTGCATCCGGTACTGATGCGTCTGGTACTTGATAACTGTGCAAATGTCGATGAAGCACTGATGCTGTTTGGCAACAGCAATGTAAAAGGTGCCATGCCGGGGGCAGACTATCATATCATGGTAGCTGACTCAACGGGTAAATCCAGACTGATTGAATGGATCGACAACAGGATGGTTGTTACGGATATTAATCATGCCACAAATCATTATGTTGGCAAGGAAGATCCTTTCTATCCAGAAGGCTGCGGACGTGATGAATGTCTGAAAGCCGGTGTTTTCCGTGGACGAAATGGTATGAGACAGGATTATGCCGAAAGACTGCTTTCGCTGGTAGTCCAGGATCCTGACAATGGCATGGACCGCGGTAAAACCCAGTATTCCTGCGTATATAATCTTAATAAAAAGACATTGAAGATATTCTCATTTGGAGACATGTCCAAATCATGGGAATATGAACTGAAATAAACAGGTGAATAGTATGATCTATATACTTATTGCCCTGGCTGTACTTCTGTGCTTCATGATCTGGAATGCCATAAAAATGAAACCTGAAGATATCAGTCAGTATGAAAGAAAAACCGATTATGATTTCGATAAGGAAAGAGCTGTCGAAAGATTCCGCCACATGCTGCAGAAAAAAACAGTGTGGCCCAAAGACAGTGAACCTGACTATGAAGAATTCAGGGCTTTCCTGCCGATGCTGAAAAAGGATTATCCGGAAGTATTCAAAGTTCTGGAAGTCAATGTGATTAATGACTATGGCATTCTGCTTAAATGGAAGGGGACAGGTAATAAGAAACCAGTCGTTCTGATGGCCCATTATGATGTTGTAGCCGTTGACGAAAAAGGCTGGGATCATTCTCCATTCGGTGCTGAAATTGTCGATGGATCAATCTATGCCAGAGGCACGGCTGATACCAAGTGCATCATTGCCGGACTGCTGGAAGCTGCTGATTATCAGCTGGCTCAGGGATATAAACCGGAAAGAGACATCTATTTCTCATTTACCAATAATGAAGAAACAGGTGGACCTACAACACCTAAGATAGTGGAGTGGTTTAAGGAAAATCATATCGAACCGTGGTTTGTTCTGGATGAAGGTGGAGCAATTATCAATGATGCCCCATTAGGCGTCAAAGATGAATTTGCCATGATCGGTGTCAGTGAAAAAGGCTGTCTCAATGTAACCGTTACCGCCAACGGTATCGGCGGGCATTCATCAACTCCGTCAAATAAGACTGATTCAACATTCATGCTGGTAAATGCCATCAATAATCTGTCAAAACATCCATTTGCCAAGAGACTGCATCCGGTAACGGAAAAACTGCTGAGTATCTACGGATCTCATTCCAGTTTCCTGTACCGTTTCATTTTCGGTAACATGTGGCTGTTCAGACCGATAGTCATAAAGGTACTTGAATCAAATAAGGAAACGGCAGCCATGGTCGCAACAACAGCGGCTTTAACACAGCTTAAGGGAGCACCGGCAATCAACATCATTCCGCCAACTGCCCGGGCCGGCTACAGTGTCAGAATTGCTCCGGGTGATACAGTTAAAGGATGCATTGATCACTTTGTCTCCGTTATCAATGATTCAAGAGTTGAAGTAACTTCTGATGAAGGTGTAGAAGCATCACCGGTATCCTCAATAGATAACAGTGCGTTCAAGCTGATAACCGATGTTGTATACAGCAGTTATGATGATGTGTACTGCTGCCCATATATTCAGAATGGAGCAACCGATTCACGTAATTTCCACCGTATCTTCCCGAATGTCTACCGTTTTGCAATGTTCAGAATGAGCGGTGCGGAAAGACAGGCTATCCACGGAAACAATGAAAGCATAAGACTATCATCATATTACGAAGGCATAACAGCCTATATCAATCTGTTTACCCGGCTGAATAAAGCTCAGGAATAGAGGAGAATAATTATGATCGACTATAAAGACTATGTAAAACTAAATGGATTAATGCAGAGAATTCATGTTAAGGGAACTGATGAGAACAACCCGATTCTGCTGTTTCTTCACGGGGGACCCGGAGTAACAAACAGACACTTTGTCATAGGCAGTAACTCCGATCTCTGTGATGATTTTACCATTGTAGCCTGGGACCAGAGAGGTACCTGCGGCAGTTATGAAGGCTGTACCAAAGAGTCACTTACGGTTTCTTCAATCGTTGAAGATGCCAACGAACTGGTAAAGCATCTCTGCAGTAAATATAACAAGGAAAAGCTCTTCATCATTGGCGGCAGCTGGGGAAGCTGTCTGGGCACACTGCTGGCAAAACGCCATCCTGATTATATTGCAGCGTATATTGGCTTTGGTCAGCTTGTTGACGGTCCTCTTAATGAAGAACTTTCTTATAAATTTGCCTATGATGAAGCGGTTAAGCATGACGACAAGGATGCCATTAGAAAACTTGAAGCCATTGGCAAACCAGTTAATGGTATATATAAAGATGGTTATGACGGTATGATGGCTCAGAGAAAGATTATGATGAAATATGGCGGATATTCTCAGGATAAGGCTAAACGTTCATATTTCAGTTCCATGGTTGTTCCGGTATTAAAAAGCGGCGAATACAGCTTTAAGGAAATTGTCGGATTCGTGAAAGGATACCAGTTTGTTTTAAGAAACATGTGGGATGAAGTTGCCAGTCTGAATCTTCTTAAGGAAACAGAAGGGAAGATTGATGTTCCATATTATATCTTCGATGGCAGACTGGACAACAATACACCTGCATCACTGGTACAGGATTATTATGAAAAACTGGAAGCTCCGGACAAGGATCTGATCTGGTTTGAAAATGCCGGTCATAACCCGTTGGGAGACTGCCCGGAAGAATTCAAGAAATGCATAAGAGAAAAGCTTCTTCCTCTTGCGAAATAATCAGCAATAAAAAAAACATAAGTTTCGAGCAGAGAATAATCTCTGCTTTTTTAGTCGTCTTCTAAGACGGTTGAGCACAAAGTGCGAAATCAAAACCCACCTGCTAGGCAGGTGGAGGGACGATGCTTTTTGTAAAGAAAAGCATCCAAGCAATATAATAGGATTGTCGAAGTCACTATTAGAAAGCGAGGATGCAAAGTATGGCAGTAAAGTATGATTCACTGTCCCACACAAAATATTATACAAGATATCATATCGTATTTGGGCCAAAATACAGGAGAAAAGTAATATACAACCAACTAAGGAAAGACATAGCGGAGTATTTCAAGAGACTGTGTAAGTACAAAGGAATAACGATAATAGAAGGGCATATGATGCCAGACCACGTACATATACTAGTATCAATACCGCCGAAAATGAGTGTATCAAGTTTTGTGGGATATCTGAAAGGAAAGAGTTCACTGATGATTTTTGAATACCATGCAAACTTAAAATACAAATATGGGAACAGGCATTTTTGGAGTGATGGGTACTATGTCAGCACAGTAGGATTGAACGAGGAGACAGTAAGGAAGTATATAGCAGAGCAGGAAAAAGACGATATCGCGAAAGATAAGTTGAGCGTGAAAGAATATGAAGATCCGTTTGGGGAAGACAAGGAAAACAGAAAACCAAACGTGAAGGGAAAGAAAAAGGCCGTTGACGGCCAGTAACAGTTGAAAACACAAAGTGACTTCGACGCTGGCGAAGAACGGCTTAAGACGTAGGTGAGGGGACAGGAGGCTTATAGCCTCAGAACAAACCACCCGTTTTCACGGGTGGTCATGATTCAAGAAGACCCTTGAATGATAGATCCTGAAGAACTTGTTGAAGGCAGGGATTATGGAGAACCGATAGAGCTTCAGGTACTGTACTCAGCAATCTTATTTTGTATAATAATATTATTAAGAATATAGTACTTATAATTCATTTATATAACGTCTTCAGGAGGAGTGTATCCATGGAACAATATGTTATGATTAAGGAAAAGCAGAAGGAACTGGAAGATCTGGTGATCAGAAGTCTTTTTACGGACCAGAGCGGCAAATATCGCTGGGTTTATGAACTTCCGATGCTGAACAGTTTTTTCCTGCTGTTTGAAGTGTGGAAAGTTCTGGCAGTTTCAGCCTTTGCGGTCTTCTGTTTTATGCTCGGTGTCAGTTTAGCCGAAGGAGGCGGACTGCAGGGACTGCTGTTTGATCTGGAATTAACTGCTCTGGTGATGGCAATCCTATTGGTGTTGTCCATCCCGGCTTACTACATTGTTACCAAAGCCAATAACGGAAAATATACGGTGCTGTTTGAAATGGATGATTCCGGTATAGACCATGTACAGATAAAAACCGATAAGGCTAAGGCACTTGATCTGCTGGTTACCTTTACGGGAGTAGCGGCTAAAAGCAGAACCACGACGGCAGCCGGTTTATTATCTGCCGCAGGCGGATCGCTGTATTCCAGATTTTCCAATGTCAGAAGAATCAGAGCTTATCCGAAAAAACATCTGATTACCCTGACCGGCAGGTTTATGAGGAATCAGGTATATGTTGATGATGAAGCTTTTATTCCTGTATATGAATATATAAAGCGTCACTGTCCTAATGCGGACATCAGATAGGAGAAATGAAATGAAAAGAATAGTGGCTGTAATATTGACAGTAATGATGATTTTACTGACAGGATGCAGACCAGTAGAACCGGAAAACATCCCATATGAACCAAATACACCGGCACCTGATCCTCATATCGGAATATTTGATTCTGATTACGGAACAATGATGTTTAACGGTGACGGTGAAAGCATTGTCATCGATTTCAATAAGGAGTTAGCGGATATGACCGGTTTACCGGCAGGCGAGACTGAGGGTAAATATGTCTTTCTTTCAGGTGATCTGCCGCCACACGGCAGTGTGGATGTCCGATATGATGTGGCTCATGAACTTGAAATAACGATAAACGGCAAAGCAGTGGTACTGGAACTGGGCATTGCTTCAGAGGATGGAAAATCAGCTCAGTCAGGTGTTGATACCGTTACGGAAAACAGGATACCTGTTCTGTTGAACAAAGACGATAAAATGATGACAGTATCTTTTGAAAAAAAGTGAGGTAAGTTACATGTATTGTTATAAGTGTGGAAAGAAAATACCTGATGATGCGAAGTTCTGCCCATATTGTGGGGCAGAAGTAAAAAAGCCTGATGAAGTAGTAGTCAGGGAAGACGGAAAAGGCGGGTTGGTTATTGATGCTCCTGAAGGAAGTACAGTCACCATCAGTGATGAAATAACAGTGAGAGAAGACGGTAAGGGCGGCTTGATTTTTGATGTGCCGGAAGGAACAACCGTAACAATCAGCGATCCTGAAAAAGGAGAATGAAAATGTCAGATTATTTTGGAAAAGAAACGCCAAAACTGGGATTTGGCTTAATGAGACTGCCGCGAAAGGGAATAATAACTGATGTTGAGCAGGTTAAGAAAATGGTCGACCTGTTCATGGAAGCCGGATTTACCTATTTTGATACGGCTTATGTTTATCCGGGATCAGAGGCAGCAATAAAGAAAGCTCTGGTAGACAGATATCCGCGTGAGACCTATACTCTGGCTGATAAAATAAATGCATTCATTCTGGCTCCAACTGAAAAAGCATGTAAAAAGCAATTCTATACCTCTCTGGAAAGAACCGGTGCGGGATATTTTGACTATTACCTGCTTCATTCGAT
Source organism: Erysipelotrichaceae bacterium (assembly GCA_017516045.1). Classification (GTDB taxonomy): domain Bacteria; phylum Bacillota_I; class Bacilli_A; order Erysipelotrichales; family Erysipelotrichaceae; genus RUG521. The sequence goes on along the minus strand of JAFWDT010000013.1, from coordinate 40,899 downwards.
AATGGAGAATAACTATGCCAAGTATGACAGATTCCACATCTGGGATTTTGTTAAGGAACTGAAGGAAAAAGGCCTGGTAAAACACTTCGGTTTCTCATTCCATGCCGGACCTGAACTGCTGGATAAGCTGCTGACGGAACATCCGGAAGTTGACTTCATTCAGCTGCAAATCAACTACGCAGACTGGGAAAGACCTTCAGTTAACTCAAGAGCCAATTATGAAGTGGCCAGAAAACACGGTGTATCCATTACCGTAATGGAACCTGTAAAAGGCGGTACACTGGCCAATCCTCCGGAAGCCGTAAAGAAACTGTTCAAGGATTATCATCCTGATATGTCATATGCTTCATGGGCTATCAGATTTGTGGCTTCATTGGACGGCATCATAACTGTTTTGTCAGGCATGTCCAACGTTGATCAGATGAAGGATAATCTGTCTTACATGAAGAACTTCCAACCTCTTAATGAGGAAGAACAGAAAATCATTCAGGAAGCCCAGCGTATTCTGGGTCATTCATCAACAATTCCATGTACGTCCTGCAGCTACTGTACAAAAGGATGTCCGATGGGAATCAATATTCCGGAAATCTTTAAGGCTGTTAATAAACAGCTTGGAAACGGACAGTTGGCAGAAGCCAGAGAAGCGTATGCGATTGCTGCACCTGAAGGACATAAAGCTTCTGACTGCATTAAGTGCAGACAGTGTGAAGGTGCATGCCCTCAGCATCTGCACATAACTGACTTGCTGGAACAGGCAAGAGAAATGATGGAATAAAAAGCATGTCATTGATGTGAAATGATATTTAACTGTAGAAACGATAAGCTTTACTGGATAGTTCTGACAGCTTGGAATAATTGATTATATGGTAATGTCGGTTTTCTTTTCTGAGAAGATTTCTTTCACACAGACTGTTAAGAAGACGTATCAGATGTCTGTAACTGATGCCAACTGCTTCGGCTGTTATGGTTAGTTTGCTGGTAAAGACATTGTTTTTCTGATTCTGCAATATATATGCAGCCAGGACATTTTCAGCATTACTCTCCAGATGTGTCAGCATGTTTTTGGATAGTTTTTTTAGTCTTTTTGAAAGCAGCTGCGCAATATATGTTAAAAACTTAGCGTCATTCAACAATAAAGATCTGTATTTACCCAAATGTATTCCTAAACAGTAAGAATCGGTTGCAGCCCAAATACTGTTTTCTGGTATTTCGCCCCAGAGGGCACTTGCCTCACCATAAACTTCAAAGGTATGTGACCCTCCCAAAGCATAGTCAAAACCCTTGTGAGAGAGAATGGTCATTATGATTTCACCTTTTACAAGAAATAGCAGGTAATTCTGAACGTCTCCTTCTTTAATCAGAAAATCCCCTTTTTCAAAAAGCAGTAATTCGCAGATTTCAGTTATGTCATTGCTGAAAACAGAATTGACATTTGAAGTTCTGATGAATTCTTTTTTTGTGTTGTTATTTTTTATTATTTTCATGTAATTATTATAACACTAATGTGACATATGTCATATAACCGCTAAAAAGAATTGTATGATAATTTAATTGAAAACAGGGAAACCTGAAGGAGGAAATATGAAAAAAATAATCGCAATGTTTCTGGCACTGACAATGGTATTATGCCTGGCTGCCTGTGGTCAGAAAGAGCCTGATGGCGAACAGACTAACAAGTATGCAGATTATAAGGTTGCTATGGTATCAAGTACAGTTGGTACAGACCAGTTTATTCTGCAGGCTAAAAATCAGCTGGATGCTATGGCTAAGGAATATGGTTTTAACGAAAGCATTATTGAATGTATGACTACTGATGACTGGGAGCAGAAAACACGTACTGCCTGCGAACAGGGTTATAATCTGATCGTTGGTGTAGGTTGGAACGCTGCAGCTCCATTCAGCACCTTACAGGATGAATTCCCAGACGTTCGGTTTGCTGTCATTGACACAATCGCTGCTAATGAAAAAATCAAGAGTATGAACTTTAATACAACTGATGGTTGTTATGTAATGGGTGCTATGATTGCAACAGCATTCCCAGATGATACAGTATTTGGTTACATTGGTAACTTCCAGCAGCAGTCCAATTTTGAATATAAGTATGGATTCATGGAAGGTGTAAAGTCTGTTAAGCCAGATGCCAAGTTTGTTTCAGCATATGCAGATACATACGGTGACACAAGCGCAACTTACAATAAGGCTGTTGAGGTCGCTGCTGCTTTAGGTGCAAACGGACACTTCATCATGGGCAGTGTTGCCAACAGTGCCAATGCAGGTATCTATCAGTATGCTTTAGACAGAATTGCTGATGGTGCAGAACCGATTTATACATCAGGATTAAGCGTTGACCAGACAACTCCTGATAATCCATATATTGTCTCAGGATTAACAAAGAATACTGCCATTCCTATGAAGATGATCGTTGAAGATTTCCTTGAAGATGGCAAGGTAACTGGCGGAGCTACAACATTAGGTGTTGTTCAGGATGCCTTCTGTGTTGTCGGTGTAAACTTTGATGCAAATTACCGTAATACTGAAATCATTACTGATGAAGCTCTGGCAGCCGGTCGTAAAGCCGCTGAAGATCTTAAGAGCGGTAAAGTTGTTCTCCCATATGTTATGGAAGATGACTATAAAGAATAATAAATAATAATTAAATAAAAATAAGCTGTGCGGGAATAATAATATTTATTTCCGCACAACTGTTAAGAGGAGAGTTGTTATGATTCTTGAAATGAAGAACATTGTTAAGACTTATGGAAGAGTTGTCGCAAATGATAATGTCAGCATCGATTTAAATGAAGGAGAGATCCTGGCTATCGTTGGAGAGAACGGAGCCGGAAAATCTACTATCATGAAAATACTGTATGGTCTGGAAAAACCAGACAGCGGAGAAATCTATGTTAAAGGAAAGAAGGTTGTCTTTAATAGTCCTTCCGATGCAATGAAAATGGGTATTGGCATGGTTCAGCAGCATTTCATGCTTTTTCCGCCAATGACTGTTACTGAAAACATTGTATATAACAATGAACAGCGGAAATACGGTTTTCTGGATAAAAAGAAAAATATTGAAAAAGTCAGAGAGTTATCTGAAAAATACGGACTGGATGTTGATCCGGAAGCAATAATCAGAGACTGTTCAGTAGGCACACAGCAACGTGTTGAAATTCTGAAGACGCTGTATCAGAATGCTGATACTATCATTTTTGACGAACCTAGTGCAGTACTGACACCTGGTGAAGTTGACGATCTGCTTAAGACAATGAAAAATCTGGCAAAAGCCGGTAAGAGTCTGATAATCATTACTCACAAATTGAACGAAGTCATGGAAGTTGCAGACAGAGTCGTGGTCATGAGAGCCGGTGTAGTAGTCGGACGAGTGGATAAAACTGATACTTCAACAGAAGAACTGTCATACATGATGATAGGCAGACAGTTAATGAATCTGGATATCAAACCTGTTGAAACAGGCAGAACGCTGTTATCAGTCAGTGGGCTGACAATGGGAAGTGAATCTGGAAAGAAAGTTCTCAACGATGTCAACCTTCATGTAGATGAGGGAGAAATCGTTGGAATTGCTGGTGTCAGCGGAAACGGACAAAGTGAGCTGATTCGCTGCATTACTGGGCTGGAGAGGGAATATGAAGGAAAAGTTTTGGTTGATGGTCACGATGTTTCCAATAAAACAGTAGATGTCGTCAGAAAAGCCGGACTCTCCTATATTCCAGAAGACCGTTATCTGTGGGGCAGTGCTACTGAAGCATCACTGTCAGACAACTTGTTAATGGGAGAAGAGGACAGTCAGGCCTTTTCAAAAAACGGTATTCTTAATCAGAAAACAATTGATCGGCATGCTGATCAGCTTATAAAAGAATACAAGGTTAAGGTTGATACATATTCACAGAAAATGAAAGAATTATCCGGTGGCAATGCCCAGAAGATAATCTGCGCCAGAGAAGTAGAAAGAGATGTTCCATTAACCATCGCCTGTGAACCGACAAGAGGTATTGATATCGGTGCCATGGAGTTTGTTCATGAAAGACTAGTTAATAAAAAAGAAAACAAGGGTGGAGTTTTACTGGTTTCGTCTGAATTAAGCGAAATACTGAAATTAAGTGACCGCATATATGTTATGTTTGAAGGTCATCTGAATCATGAATTCAGGCATGGTGAAATCGATGATCGTAAGCTGGGAATAATGATGTTGGGAGGTGAAATCAATGAATAAAGTAAAGAGATTGTTAAGCTCTCTGGCTTATCCGTTGATGGCCATTCTGACAGGCCTTATTATAGGTGCCATTATAATAATGAGTACTGGTAAAAATCCTGTTTCTGGCATCTGGGGATTACTGAAAGGGGGATACCTTACAGGTTTCTCACTGGCCTCAACTCTTACCAGAGCAACACCTATTATTTTCTGTGGAGTCAGTGCTGCTCTGGCCTGGGGAAGTGGTTACTCCTCAATGGGTGCTCAGGGTCAAATGATCATGGGTGCTATAACAGCAGCTATTGTTGCACCAAGATTACCTGGGCCGGACTGGCTTGTAGTAATTCTGACTATATTGTGCTCGATGGTAGCTGGAGCTCTGTTTTCATTATGCAGTGCATTTGTCAGTGCCAAGTTCAATGCATATCTGCTCATAATTACTCTTATGTTTAACTATGTGGCTAATTATTTTGCTTCATATCTGACTAACTATGTATTCCTGGATCCATATGCTTTAGATAAACTGGCAATACAAACTCAGAAAATCGAAGGTTCAATTCTGCCGCGTATCCTGTCTAAGTACACTACACACTATGGTTTTGTTATTGCGTTAGCTGTTGTAATACTTGTTAATTTTCTGGTAAAAAGGACAAGCTTTGGATATAAGGCCAGAATGGGTGGATTAAATCCTCATTTCGCTGAATATGGTGGCATTAAGTCACGCAAGACCATGTATATGGTTTTGATGATTTCAGGTGCAATTGCCGGATTAGGCGGTGCCTGTGAAGTCTTAGGTACTAAATTCCGTTATGTTGACGAAATGATTACTTCTCCTGGATATTCCTGGAGCGGAATCACTGCATCACTTATGAGCAATTACAATATGATAGGTACACTATTCAGCTCAATCTTCCTGGCTGGAATTACGGTAGGTGGTGCCTCAATTGAGCTGACAATGAATATTCCAAGTGAAATAACACAGATAATTCAAGGTGTAATATCTATGTTGATAACGGCTAAAATTGCTATAGACTGGAGCAAATTGAATAAAAGGAAGGAGAGTGCTGAATAATGATCATTAGTTGGACATATATTAGTGCAATCATTTCATCTACTTTCCGTGCCTGTTCACCAATTCTGTTATGCTCATTGGCAGCTGCCATGTGTTCAAAAACAGGTGTATTCAATGTGGCAATGGAAGGTTGCATGATGTTAAGTGCTTTCTTCTCAATCGTTGTGAATTATTATACGCATGGTAATGTAATACTTTCTATCCTTGCCGGTATCTTAACTTCAATGATAGTAAGCGGTATTCTGGCTTTCTTTATCATAAAGCTGAAAGCTTCTCCTGTTATTGCCGGTATGGCTATTAATACAATGTCGAATGGTATTACAATCTATTTGATGTATGTGTTCTTCGGCAGAAAAGGTCTGTTCCAGGATCCTTCACTTGTAGGCCTGACAAAAGTAACACCGTTTTTCTCAAAATCATTGCCGGAATTAGCCAGCTGTTTCTACGGCCTTACATATGTGGATTATTTAAGCTGGATTCTGGCAATTGCAGTATATGTTTTCCTTTATAAGACTGTTATAGGCTATCGTTTAAGAGCTATAGGAATTAATAAGGAAGCCGCCAGAAGCTTGGGTACACCTGTTGAGAAGTATCAGTTCCTGACAATGACATGCAGTGGTATTCTGTGTGGTTTGGCTGGAGTGCTGTTATCGATGGGTTCAGTTACGCTGTTTATTCAGAATATTTCAAGCGGTAAGGGATATATTGCCATGACTGCAAATAATCTTGGTGCTTCACATCCTATCGGTGTAGCAGCAGCAAGTCTGTTCTTTGGTATCTGTCAGTCAGTAGGTAGTTTCTTACAGCAGACAAGTCTCAAAGGACAGATTACCGGAGCAATCCCTTATGTGGCAACAATTCTTGCCAGCATAGTAAGTTCAATCTATGTAAAGGCTAAGAAAGAAAACAAAATCAAGCAGGCACTTAAAGCTCAGGAGACAAAATCATGAGAGTAAAATTCCTGCACATTTCCGATCTGCATTTTTCATTTTCATATGATAAGGGCGATGAACGTTTCTGCAGAATGATGAAAAAAATGACTTCACCATTAGAGCAGGTAAAAAAGCTGTTTGATGATGTAGAAAAGGATTTTGATTTTGTCTGCGTAACCGGTGATATATGTGAATACGGAACAGTGGAAGAATACAGATTCATTCATGACTGGCTTGAAGCATATTTTGGATGCAAAGTTATTGGTGTCAGTGGAAATCACGAAAACAGAAAAGCATTCATACAAGGGTTCTTAGGAAAAGAAAAGTGTGATCCTCTTTATGAAGAACATAGTATTAATGGTTTCAGAATTATATGCTTTGACAGTTCAGATGAGAACGCCAATGATGGTTTAATTACTGCTGACAGTTGTAATTTGTTAAGAAAAAGCCTTGAAGAAAAAGACATTCCGACAATTGTACTTACACATCATCATCTGATATCCTCTCAGTTTGATATGCCTGTGGCACAGTACGGTGATGAATTCAGGGAAATTATCCGTAACAGTAATATACTGGCAGTCCTTAATGGTCATACTCACCATTCTTACGAGGGTAATTTTGAAGGAAAACCGTATTATACTGCCGGATCATTATCCTTTGTGTGCGAATGCATAAATAATGAACTGAATTGTTATGAACATGCAAGTGCTCAGCGGTTCGTATATGATAATGGCATTCTGTCAAAAACTATCTACGAAGAGAAAAATGATCCACATTTTATAGACAGATTTTCAATTTAAAATAAAAAAGCAAAAATGAATCATGATTTTTGCTTTTTTTACTTTAGTAGGCAACTGGAAATATGTTTTGAATGCTTATTCTGTTTTTTCAATTATCAGTTCCAGAGATCCGTCTTCCAGTGAATTGTACTGGTCAAGGTGAAAATGACAGCCTGGTTCTTTGACGGCAACAGTTATCAAATGATTAGCCAATGACAAAAGGCCTTCCTTATTAGCAGATATGACAACAGCGTTATCATCTTCTCTGACATTTACTGTGAATCCGTCAACCCAATTGAATTTCATATTAGCCTCCCTGAAAAAGATCTTCTATTAAGCATATTTTACTATATACAGCATAAAAGTATTAGAATATAGATAATAAATATAATGTAAATATATGGGAGGTCATATGAAAACATTGGTAGCTTATTTCAGTGCCAGCGGAAAGACCGCTAAAGTAGCAGCTAAACTGGCAAAAGTTTTGGATGCAGATATATTTGAAATCAGACCGACAGAACCTTATACAAAGGCTGACCTTAACTGGATGAACAAGAAGAGCCGCAGCTCTGTTGAGATGCGGGACAGATCATCCAGACCGCGGATCGCGGCTGTTCTGAATAACTTTGATGAATATGATACGGTTTATGTTGGTTTCCCGATCTGGTGGTACAGGGAACCGTCAATCATTGATACTTTCCTGGAAGCATATGATTTTACCGACAAAACCGTAGTACCGTTTGCGACATCAGGCAGTTCAAAGATGGGGGAAACAGCTGATAATTTCAGAAAACTTATTCCTCGTGCCAGAGTACTGGAAGGTGACAGGCTGCCAGCCAATATCAGTGAAAAGGAACTTCAGGACTGGACTTCTCAGAGCTGGTAAAGATTAATGGAAATGAAAAAAGTCGGGCATGAAATGAGCCTGCTGATGGGACTGTCAATGAGCTGCATACTTACATTGGTTGGTATGTTAACGGCTAAACGGTTTACGATTCCTGGTTTTTTAAAGAGTTTTCTGATCAGTTTTGTCATCAGCATGATCATCGGATTAATAATACCGATGAAGAAAGTCAGTGATGGAGTGCTGCGAAAATGCGATGCCAAACCGGGAACCTTAAAAGCCAGAATACTGGAAGCGTTGGTTTCTGATGTGCTGTATTCACCGTTAATGACACTTGTCATGGTATACCTTGCCTATCGTGAAGCAGCTTCTCATGGTGCCAGGATTCCGTTTGGTCCAATGCTTCTTAAGTCAGAAATCATCAGTTTCATCACAGCTTTCATTCTGAGTTTTATACTTACACCTGTATTTATGAAAATCGTGATGAAAAGAAACGCAGTAAGATAGAGTTTATACGGAACTATCTCTGAAAGGAGATAGTTTTTTATATGGCAGATGAAGTTATGATAAAACATTGCAGGGGTTAACGAGTTTTGGTCAATATATTAAAATGACAAAGAACAGGAATAAGAATAATAATGAATGAGATTACATTTAAGACAGATATCGGTACTTTTCTGGGCAATGAACAAGTCAATGTTGTGGAGTTTTTAGGTGTACCCTATGCCAGGGCAGGACGATTTGAATACTGCGAACTTATAGACAGTTATGAGAAAACCGTGGATGCCCGTGAAATGGGTAATGCCTGTCCGCAATACCGTCAGTTCAATCCGCATCTTGATGTTCCGGAACGCCTTTTCTATTTCAGAGAATTCAGGGAAGGCATTGAGTTCAAATATGATGAGGACTGTCTGAATCTGAATATTTATGCTCCTACAAAAGCTAAAAACTGTCCGGTTATTCTGTTTTTCCATGGTGGAGGTTTTAATTCGGGAGCTAATTCTGAGGAACCATTTAGGGGCTTTGAACTCGCAGGCAGAGGAATTATTACTGTTTTTGCCAATTACAGGGTAGGAGTATTGGGATACTTCAGCCATGAAGAAATAAAGAAGAAATATGGACGTAACGGAAACTTTGGTCTGGATGATCAGTTACAGGCCATCAGATGGGTCAGAAAACACATCGCAGAATTCGGTGGTGATCCTGATAACATTACTTTAATGGGTCAGAGTGCAGGAGCCATTTCAATTCAGTATCTCTGCCTTAATCATGACAATGAAGGCCTGTTCAGAAGAGCGGTAATGATGTCAGGTGCAGGCCTGTTTCCAAAGTATGCACTGCCTAGGAAAGCAGAAGAAACATATGATTACTGGCATGAGATGATGGATATTGCCGGATGCAGTACTTTTGAGGAATTTAAGGATCTTGACATTCTTAAGGTTCATGACGCCTATGAGACTATTAGAAGCAGACGCAAGGACAGCGTATACAATATGATGCCGGTAGTTGACGGATATCTGATAAAAGATGACATAGATAAGCTGATTAAAGATCCATTGAAAATCGAATACATGATTGGCTATACCAATAATGACATGTACGCTCCAGTAATGGCATATATCGGAAACAGGTTTGCCAGGGATAATGGTGGCTATGTTTACTTCTTTGATGTTGATCAGCCGGGAGATGACAACGCTGCCTTCCATTCCAGTGACTTAAGATACATGTTCAGCCGTCTGGATACTTCCTGGCGTACTTTCAGTAACGGGGACAGGAAAATATCAGCAATACTGACAGGCTACCTGGTGAGCTTTGCTCGTAATGGTGATCCTAACAGCAAGGGCTTACCGCAGTGGGACAGAATCAATAAGAATAACAAAGTAATGTGCCTGAGCCATGGGAATATCGGGATGGGAAGACCGTCTTACATCAAACTGGTAAGGAACATGGTGACCAAAGGAGATCCAAAAGCATGAAATTCAGACATCTGTTCAGATTAAGAAAAGCTGATGATAATACCCGCGTTTATGAAAGCGACGGTGTTTTCATGCGCATTGACTTCATTGATAACATGTTAAGGGTGGCATTGATCAGAAACATGGACTTACTGCCGACCTTCAGCATTAATCCTGATAAGAAGGAATTAGGCAACACTGGAAGAAGCAAGCTTTCCCTTGATGGTTTTAAACTGTGCTCTCCTGAAATACATGAAGATGACAATACTCTCAGATTCAGTCATTGCGGTCATGACTTTACTGTTGAACTGCTTAACTTCCGCGTGACCGTCAGAAATGAAAAAGGAATTATTTATCAGGACCGTAATGGCCTGGCATATAACTTTGCCGGGGAATTGGGTGACGGTTCTGTTCATTATACTGCCAGAGAGGAAGATCAGTTCATATATGGCCTGGGAGATAAATCCGGCAGCATTAACAAGAATCATCAGCGCTATATTCTGGATACCGATGATTCCATGGGTTATAAGGCTGAGTACAGTGATCCGTTATACAAACATCTGCCATTCTACATATGTGAAAACGGAAACGGCAGTTACGGCATATACTATGATACCTGCAGTGAAGGCGAAATAGACTTCGGCAGGGAACATGATAATTACTATGAATTGTTTAATTCAGTAAGATATGAAGAAGAGAACATGGTCTTCTACCTGATTTTAGGAAGTGTCAGGGACATAATCAGAAGCTTCGTTCATATGACCGGCGGTATCTCTACAGTGCCTGAATGGGCATTTAAATACTGTGGTTCTACGATGGAATATACTGATGCCCCGGATGCTGACAAGCGACTCAGGTCATTCATTGATAACTGTGAAGCCAATGGTATAAAAACAGGAGGTTTCTATATGTCCAGCGGTTATACTCAGATAGAGGATAAGCGCTATGTCTTCCACTGGAATAAAGACAAGATTCCTGATCCGAAGGGACTGGCTGATTACTTCCGAAGCAAGGGTCTCAGGATAATACCAAATGTAAAGCCGGCCTTTCTTGATGATCATCCGCTGTATGAACAGATTGCCGCTAACGGCTGGTTCCTGCATTATCAGGACGGTACAGTGGCTAAGTTCCCGTTCTGGGGAGGCAACGCCAGCTACCTGGATTTTACCAACCCGAGTGCCTATGAATTCTGGAAGAAGTGCATCAGGGAAGTTCTAGTTGAAAATGGTTATACGGATATCTGGAATGATAATAACGAATATGACATCCATGACAAAGATGTATATGCTCATGGATTTGGTAAAGAGATACCGGCAAGATTAATAAAGCCGTTGTTCTCTTATCTGATGACAAAGGCCAGCAGGGAAGCCTGCGAAGAAGTCAGTTCAGATCCATTCATAATAAGCAGATGTGCCATGGCAGGAAGCCAGTCAATATGCACGACCTGGACAGGTGACAATTACACCAGTTTCAGGGAGTTAAGATATAATCATTATCAGGCCATGACCATGGCACTGTCAGGTTTCTGTTTCTTCGGACCGGACATCTGCGGTTTTGCCGGACCAAGTCCTGACAGGGAACTGTTTGTTCGCTGGCTGCAGTATGGTGTCTTCCTGCCTAGATTTGTACTGCATTCCTGGAAACCGGGAGAACCGTCCACGATGCCTTGGCTTTATCCGGACATGATGGATGTGGTAAGACCGATATTTGAATTAAGAGACAGATTGGTTCCTTATCTGAAGGAACAGATGGATAAATGCATTGAATGTGATGAACCTCTGATCAGACCTGTGTTCCTGAGGGATCCTGATTACGACAGGGAAGCTGACTGGTTCATGTGTGGCGATGAAATACTGGTTTGTCCGGTATTTGATGAAGGTGTTAATGAAATAACTGTAAAACTGCCAAAAAGTACTATGGGTTTCAGGTTAAGAGGAGAAAGGCCTTTATTAAAGGGAGAAACAACAGTTAAAGTAAGCTGTAGCATTAATGAAATGGCGGTATGGTTTACTGAGGAATAAATGAGGAGACAATATTCATGAAAGAGAAAAAAAATGATAATACTCTGACACTTAAGCATAAGGTAGGCTATGGGATCGGAGACTGCGGGGGTGTAATGACATTCGCCTTAATGGGCAGTACCTTTTCCATGTACTGTACCGATGCCTTAGGCATCAATCCCGGTACATTGGCTCTGTTGTTATTGATATGGAACGTCTGGGACTTCATCAATGACCCATTAATGGGTGCCTGGATCGACAAGGCCTTTGCCAGAAGTACCAATCCTAAAGGAAAATTCCGCCCCTGGATATTGCGATCTACGCCATTACTGGCAATAACCTTCATTGCCTTATGGTCAGTACCTTCTCTGGTAGAGGGAATGGTCAGACTGTGTGTTCTGTTTGCCCTCAAGATCCTCTATGAGGGTGCTTATACCATGTTCAACATTCCGATGGGCTCATTGCTTTCAGCAATGGCTGATACTGACGGGGAAAGAGCATCACTGTCATCAGCCAGAGGCATAGGCAGTGCTTTGGCAACAGGTATCTCCATGTTCATCATGCCGCTTTTCCTGAAGAAGTTCGGTGAGCAGAATCCGACAGGATATGCCATTGGGGCAACTGTATGTGCACTTATTGGATTTGCAATGTGCATGGCACATTACTATATGACGGAAGAAAGACACAATAACAATACAGGTTCTCAAGACGCTGATAATATTAAGGTTACTGATATTCTGCAGGTCGTTAAGGTCAACCGTCCGTTTGTAGCCTTATGTGTTCATGGTCTGTTTATCTGCATGATGCAGTATGTCGGGTCTACCTTAAGCAGCTACATGTATTCGGATGTACTGGGAGATATTTCCATTTCCGGATACGGTACGTTACTCAGTGCACCGTTCATGCTCATCATCTTCATCTGCGGACCAATGGTTGCCAAAAAGGTCGGTCTGGAAAGACTGATCCGCTACGGCTTACTGGCAAGCTGTTTCCTGTACGTATCACTGTTTGCCATGATGATGCTGACCAACATCAATCCGTGGATGTATGCTATCTGGAGCAATACCGCTCTCGGCGTTGCCAGCATTTCCATTTACATGCAGTGGGGTCTGGTAGGTGAAGCCATTGACTATAATGAGATGATTACCGGCAAGAGGACTGAGGGTTCCATATACGGTACTTTCAACCTCAGCAGAAGAGTAGGCCAGACCATCGGCAATTCAGCCGCCATGTTATTACTTGGCTGGATCGGATATAACGGTACTGCCGCTGTTCAGGAAGCCTCAACCATCAGCGGTATAAAGGTTTTAACCTTACTGTTACCGGGAATACTGGTACTTGGATCATGGGCAGCGTTTAAATTCCTGTGGAACATGGATGATGAAATGCGACGTAAGGTCTATGAGTTCAAGGTAGGCAAGAAAGCCAACGAATAATTGATACTTTAATCGATAAATAAAAGCTATCTTCTGAAGTGAACCCCAAAAGTTGAACCAACTAAAGGAGGTGCACTAAAAAAGATAGCTTTTTTGCGAACTAAATAATATTAATATGATTATTGTTTTCCCAGAATGAAGTATACAGCCAGCGGAGAACCGTCAAAATAAAGCTTGTTGTCTTTGAAGAATAAATAACCCTCAAAATCTCCTTCATTGTATTTGCCTTCGTCATTTTCGCCAAGTGTTATGGTTATATCACTAAAGTTCGTTCCATCACGGCTGATCTGGCATCCGTTTTTATCAATAATGACTGTCATACCCTGATAAGCATCGAGTACTCTCTTTTTGTCTTCTTCTGTATAAATCGGATCCGGATCAAGATCTTCCAGTTTATATGTACCGTAATACTTTTCAATACCTTCTTTCTTACATCCCGAAACACATAATATTGTTGTAAGGACGAGCAGCAGTAACATCAGTTTTTTCATGTTGTAAGCCTCCATACTTCTATCTTATTTATATTGTACAGGTTTTCGGAAGAAAACAGGATTATTTGTTTTGGAATTGTACCTTTCATTCAGATTATTAATGCTATAATGAAATAAAGATAACCTCTGAGCCATAATATTACAGAGGAAAAATAATGGAGGATAATATAATCATGAAGAAGAGTATGAGATTACTGACAGCGATTCTGGCAGTCTTGTTGGTCTTTTCATCATTCCCTGGAAAGATCAAAGTGGATGCAGCCGATGTAAACACCTATACTAATGCTGCTGAAGTTGCCCAGCTGGTTGATGCCGGTTATAACAACGGGACAAAGGGGCCTATTACAATTACCAAGGGTACTTTGAAAAAGACGTTCTCAAGCAAGGAAATATATTTCATTACCTTGTCAGGAACAGAACTTGTCTTTAATCAGTCAACAGAAGTACTGACAGACCTGTTCTCAGGATTCAACCTTAAGAATGCCTATTACTATAATGTAGTTAACGTAATTCTAAATAACATTCCTAAGGGAGCTAATCTTGTCTTTGCCGGACATTCCCTGGGCGGTATGATTGCTCAGCAGGTTGTAGCTGACGCTACCATTAAGGCACGCTACAACATATTGAACGTTGTAACGTTTGGTTCACCATTACTGGCTGCAGGATTCCGTGAAGGTACGATCAAGCGTCTTGGTGACATCAATGACGTTGTGCCTCTGCTTTCCAGCAATCTGTTTGTAATACCGTTAAGAGCCATTCTTGGCTTGAATCGTGAAAACGGCGGTTACTATCTCAGGCCGGTAAGTGCACACACTGACTGTTATGTACGTGAAGATGTATGGGGTAAGTATGACGTAACAGGAACGAAATACGGAAGCGCTAAACTCATACTCGATCTTGATACCAGAAAGTTCTACAAATCACCGATCATTGACTGGTAATTTAATAAAGCTTATCCCATCCTTATGGATGGGATTTTTCATGTATGCATATGTTAGAATATAACTGACTTCAAAAAAGGATAAGCTACTATGAAACAAAGCATATATGACATGAAATTCAGCAAAATCTATCCCTTATATATTCAGAAGGCTGAGCGTAAGGGCAGAACAAAAGCAGAAGTAGATGAAATAATAAAATGGCTTACCGGATATGAAACGGAACAGTGGGATCCGGAGGCTACAAACCGTGAGTTCTTTGATAATGCTCCAGCCCTGAATCCGAATGCGGCATTGATAAAAGGCACAGTATGCGGAGTCAGAGTCGAAGAAATCGAAGATCCTTTAATGCAGAAGATCCGCTGGCTGGATAAGCTGATTGATGAACTTGCCAAAGGCAAGGCAATGGAGAAAATATTAAGATGAAATACGAATATGATACAGAGTTACAGGTAATGGATGACGGCGGTGCGTATGTTGTTTTTCCATGGGATATCAGAAAAGAATTTGGCAAGGGTCGCGTAAGGGTCCATGCTGAATTTGACGGTATTCCCTATGATGGCAGTATCGTAAACATGGGCGTTAGGAATCCTGACGGTTCAATATGCTATATAATTGGTGTACTCAAATCAATCAGAAAACAACTGAATAAAGCAGCTGGTGATATCATTCATGTCAGTGTTCAAGAATATGAAATGACCATAAAAGAATATATCGAAAAACAAGATGCTGATATAAAGCCGCGCCTATATGAAATATATGAAACAATCAGAACAGCTGTTCCTGCAGCGGAAGAACGCTATTCCTATGGAATGCCTACTTTCTGGAAAGGCCGTAATATCATTCATTTTGCAGCTATGAAGAATCATATTGGCGTTTATCCCGGATCCGAAGCAATTGGAGTATTTGCGGATAAACTTAAGGGATATAAAACCAGTAAAGGAGCAATACAGTTTCCAAACAATGAAGAAATACCTCTGGATCTGATTTCTGAAATTGCCGATTGGTGTTATCGTAATAACAGAAAAGATTAAACGTGATGATAAACAGTTAAAATATACATATAATATCTTTATATTCATCTTTGGAGGTCTCTATGGAAGAACTAGTCAACAAAATAATGGAACTTGGGGTCAGTTATGGCGGTAAGCTGTTGCTGGCTTTAATAGTGCTGGTGATTGGATCACTGGCTATAAGAACCATAAAGAAAATGGTGTCAAAGGCTCTTGATAAAGATAATGTTGACAAGACACTTAAATCAGTAGTCAAGAATACACTGAACATAGCGCTGTATGCCTTACTTGGTATCAGTATTATTGAAATACTGGGTGTACCGATGAGCAGTGTAATGGCTCTGATAGCTTCCTGCGGTCTTGCTGTTGGTCTTGCCTTGCAGGGAGCACTGACAAACTTTGCCGGCGGCTTAATGATCATTCTGTTCAAGCCATTCAGAGTAGGTGATTATATTGAATGTTCAGGAGCTGAAGGCATTGTAAAGGACATCTCCATTTTCTATACGATAATTGTCACTCTGGATAATATCCGCATCAGCATTCCTAACGGTGACCTGATGAATTCTGCCATTTCCAATTACAGCATTGAAAAGATCAGAAGGATCGATCTTGATTTCAAGGTCACCAATGACTGTGATGGTGATGAAGCCAGAAAGGTTTTATTGGAAGCTGCCAGCAATACACCGGGTATTCTGCACGAGCCTAAACCGTTTACCAGACTGTCTGCCGTAGATGATGATACTTATATCTATACCGTACGTGTATGGGTAGATGCAGAAAAATACTGGGATGTCTATTTTGATGTTCTGGAACACTGCAGCAAGGCTCTTAATGATAACGGCATTGATGACCCTGAAGAAAGAATTGCGGTTCGCATTGTAAAAGATGAACAGTAGATAATTTTTAGAAGCAAATATAAAAGCAGGAATTGAACTTCCAGAACAAGAAGGACTTTGGGTCGTAACATGTTCCATCGATAATAAAAGCTCCGCAGGGAGCTTTTTACGTGATTTTTAATTATTTATTAAGGCTATGCCGTTAACGTATAAGGTATAGCCGTTGGAAATTACATTGGAGGCATTTCCGTTAAAAGATGTTATATAAGTGTCAGCTGTCAGTTTCCAGGTACTGGTATCATCAATTGTTACATTTACTATTCCCACAGAGGTAGAAACAGAAGTACCCTTGGCATTGGTAATGTTACCGTCAACATACCCTGTAAGAACAGAACTGTTAGTAAGGTTTAAAGTCAGTGTGGCATTGCTTCCAACAAGTATTGCTCCTTCTAACTTCTGATTATCAGCGTTTAAGGCAGCCTTGTTACCGGCACTGCTCCAGCCGTCATCACAGACTGACAGTAAAACCTGAGAGCTGTCTTTATTAACGATGTTAACACCGGTTAAGGTGATTATAGCGTTGGTATTGGTAACATGGAACACGTGACCATTCTTACTTGTAAGTGTTCCGCCACTCATCGTGAACGCAGAAGTACCGCTGTCAGCATCTCCGCTCATGGACTGATAGATCATGATGGTGTCCAGGAAAGTGGCGTTACCATTGCACTTGGTATTATTGGCTGTAAGATCACAATCCGTTAGTGTAATGGAATTCTTACCCTCAATACAGACGCCCTCTGACAGATTGGAAACCAGTGTGGCATTGGCAACATTAATGTCAGCCGTTGAGTATATGGCTGGTGAACCTAAACCGCTGGAGGTATAAGTACCGCCATCGACATAGACTGTTCCGCCTCCTCTGTCTGTTCTTATTGCTGCAGAAGATCTGCCGCTGGTTGAAACCTTCAGATCGTAGGCATAGGTAATGCCGCCGCCTGTAGTCATGATACCGCCTGAACCGTTACCGGTAGTTGTGATCTCCGTATCTCTGACAATAACAGTAGTACCGTCTCCGGTTGCTCCGTTGTGACCGCCGTTACCGCCATAACAGAATACTCCGTTAGCACCATCCGCAGATGAGGAAATGCTTCCACCGGTTATAGTTGTTTTGGATCCGTCTTTTACCAATACTGCTGCGTTGAGTCCGTAGAAATTACAGTTGTCTCCGCCATCGGAATCACCAGCCTTTGTAACCGTAGGATCTGTGATGGTAACTTCTTCAGCAGTACTGATCATTAAGGCACTTTCATCAGCCGTGACAGAAGAATATGTCTTTCCAGATTCACTGGCTGAAGAGGATATTGTTACAGAAGCAGTATAGCTGATGTCTGATGAGGAGTGCCCTCCCGGAGGCATTCCGCCAGGACCACCCTGTCCATTTGGTTTATCAGGCGGAGTTCCACCCGGTCCACCCGGTCCATCCGGCATATCAGGCGGAGTTTCACCAGAGCCTTCCTGACCGCTTGGTATATCCGGAGGTGTATCCTCCTGATTGTTGCTGGAACACCCTGTAAACAGAGTTAATATTAGTAATACTGATAATAACGTACAAATGAATTTATTAAGGTTTTTCATGTTACCCCTCCCTTAATACATCTGTATTCTATTCCGTTAATATGAACTTTTTCTGAACAGATAATAACCTTTAACTGAATATTATTATTTTTTTATCATATAAATAAATATCCATTCGCCAAGCGGAATCAAATCCAGCTTTTTTGTTTGTCTGAAGTATTATTGGCTTTAGTTAGCTTTATTGAGTAATCTCATCTTGAATTCTCTGATCCTGGATGCATATCTGCTTGTAAAGATAACACCGATAATGACCATTCCGAAAGCAATGCCCAGGCCAAAACTTGCGATTGCTTCGTATGGGGCTGTATCTTCCAGTCCCAGCATTGAAATTACTGCAAATACAATGAATCCAATCAGACCTGCGACAAACATCCAATGCAGTCTTGTTATAAATCTTGTCTTTTCCTCGTTGCTGTATTCGGCAACCTTTAATACTGTTTCGTTTAATTCCTTTTCCATTTTCTGTTCCGTCCTTTCTCCATCTAACAGTTCACGGAGATCGACATCATAGAAATCGGCCATTTCGATAAGTATATCCAGGTCAGGCATGTTGCTGCCGGTTTCCCAGCGGGATACCGTACGGCGGGCAACATTGAAATGTTCAGCCAGCTGTTCCTGAGTCATTCCTTTTTCCTTGCGTAATTCCTGAAGATTCTTTCCGATTTTCATCATATCCATGGTATGTCAACCTCCCTTACACCCTCAGCATACTGCCGGGGACAGATTAAGAACAGGACACGAAATGAGCAAATGCCTGTTTTAAAGAAATGAGACTGTCAATGTCTCATAATTATATTAACTGATAAGCAGTTTTTTTAAATACATTATTGCCTATGACGAATTTCTTGGGATCAACTCTGTTAGCTAGTTCACTGGAAGAGATGAAATCTTTTGAAACTCTTACCAAAAACTGTTTGCTGCCTTTTTCTACAAGATAATAACCGTCCATATTGTTGGCATAATCAGCCAGCTGGCTTACGCCCCATGATGTTACAAGATCGAGCAGGAACTCTTTTGTACTGAGTTTCTTGGAACGAATTAACGGATATATTGCATCTGCGTCTTTATATTTCCAGTAAGCAGCTGCATCTTTTTTATCTCTGCATTTACCGGTTTTTTCAAAAGATTCCAGTTCAATAGGTTCTATGGTTTCATTGAAAGTAATCTTTTCATCTTCGTCAAGAAGATAGTCAATGCTGGTGTTAAGAAGAACAGCCATTGCCTTCAGATTATCAACATCAGGCATACCATTGCCTGCTTCCCACTTTGCGACAGCTGATCTTGATACACTAAGCTTTTCAGCCAGCTGTTCCTGAGATAATCCGACTTCCTTTCTGGCGTTTTTAAGTTTTTCTCCAAATGTCATGATTAAGTCCTCCTTTGCCACTGATGTGGTCATCCTTACGACTTCATCTTAAGATTCCCTGACGGTAACGAACAAGGGAATACCTGTAACATGACTGTTACTCTTCGTAACATAATTCAATATATATTCTAACATATATGAAAAAACTGTCTGTATACGTAAAAACATACCTCATGTGAGGTATGCTTTTAATATCTTTCAAGCTGTATTCTGAGATTCCCGATTGCTGTAGCCTCAATAGGCAGGGCAATGACTTTCTTACCGGTAGCCTGTTCAGTTAATCTGTTCAGGAACTGGTTTTTAGCACCGCCGCCTACAATATACAGTTTTGAATAAGTTTTGCCTGTGTTATGTTCAAGCTCTTCAATTGCCTGTTTATATGATAAGGCCAATGATTTAAAGGCACATCTAAAGTAATCATATTTGCTTTCTGGCTTTTCAATAAGCAGGTCATCAAATGCCTTACTCATGCTATCAGGTGCCAGCAGACTTTCGTGATTAGCGTCCAGTGTCAGATCATATGAGCTTTCTTCTGCCTTAATTACTATCTCAGCAATGTTTTCGTCAGGACATAATTCTTTCTGGAGTTCATTTACGATCCACATTCCCATGATATTTTTCTGATATCTGTTATAACCTACACCGCCTTCATTTGAATAATTGGCTTTCATTGAACCGATATCAGTAATAGGTTTTTCAGTTTTTACCCCAAGCAGAGACCAGGTACCGGAAGAGATGTAAAGTTCATTTCCTTCCATTGGTATTCCTTCTACAGCACTTCCTGTATCATGAGTAGCACATAATAAAACTTCTGTTCCGTTGTAATAGCCGACCGTTTCCCCAGGCTGATTCAGCTTAGGGAAAAGCTGTTCTGGAAGACGAAGTTTTTCAGTAATGTCATGATCAAACTCCAGTGAATCATGATTGATAAGACCTGTAGTAGTAGCGTTGGTAAATTCCTTTTTCTTAACACCTGTCAGCTTATACATCAGATATTCCGGAATCATCATGAAATCCGTAACACCTTCAAGTCGTCCTTCTTTAAGATCGGCATATAACTGATAAATGGTATTGAAAGGCTGGAACTGACAGCCGGTATGTTCATACAGTTCTTCGAATGGAACAATTGAGTGTACTTCGTCTATGACTTTTTCGGTTCTGCTGTCTCTGTAGGCATAAACAGGGTATAGTTCCTCATCACCTTTCAGCAGAACGTAGTCAACACCCCAGGTATCAATGGACAGAGATTCGATGTGATAATTCTTCTGAGCCTCAGCAATTCCTGCTTTTACCTGCTCAAGAAGATAATCGATATCCCAGATAAGATGTCCGTTATTTTCCTCTACACCGTTTTTGAAACGATAGATCTCCTTATTCTTCAGTTCACCGTTTTCCTGCCAACCGACTATATGACGGCCGCTGGAAGCTCCGATATCTATAGCCAGAGTATATTTCATTTTATCTTTCACCTATCTTATTGCTTTTCTTTTCATAGAGAGCAGTTTCATCAAGAGTGATATTGAAAGGCTTCTGCAGATCACGGAAGTCCTGTGGGGTAATTGTATTGAGCTTTCTGTCGGACATGCTCATAACTTTTACCAGAATTTCGGCACTCTTTTCAACAGTATGCATTAAGCCGAATGTTTCATCAAAGTCATGACCGCAGACAAACATGCCATGGTGAGCCCAGATTGCTACATTTCTGGTTTTCATGATTTCAGAAGTCTTAATACCGATTTCCTTGCCGCCAGGTACCATCCAAGGTACTACACCGATTCCCTGAGGGAATACTACCGGACATTCTGTGGCCATTTCCCAGATTTCTCTGGTAAATACAGCGTCATCAAGAGGCAGAACAAATGTTAAGGCAATTGTGTTAGCCGGATGAGCATGATAGACAATCCTCATTTCAGGATCTCTGTGTTTCAGTACTTCCAGATTCATTAAATGGGAAGGCAGTTCTGATGTCGGACGTCCGCCATTTATCAGTCCGTAAACGATCTTATACCTGGTACCGTCTTCATTCAGTCTGATAATGGCAACACTGTCTTCAAAGTCAAGCTGTACATTGCGCATGTATTTACCTGAGCCTGTAACCATGAAGTATTCATTTGCCAGACCAGGTACTTCGGTACCAACGTCTTTCCATTCGGCGTCTTCATTTAAATATTCTCTGACTTCTTCAACTTCAGCATCCTTCATTCTGTATGAAAGGTTGCCACCATTTCTTTCGTGCCAGCCCTGCAGCCAGCCGTCAGTACATGTCTTTACAAAATCTCTTACCAGTCTTGTTTCCATATTAACCTCTTCTAGAAAGAACTTCTCTTTCGTATCTTTCAACTTCAGGGAACCATTCACCGTCTAATGGCTTTCCGCATCTTGCACAGTATTCGTCCCAGATTTCATTGAATGGCATTGTCTTGAGCTCTTCCTGAGCAACCATCAGCTTGCTGAAATTGTGTTCGTCCTGTAATTTTCTTAATTCATCAGTCGGCTGTAATAAAGCAAACAGCAGAGCTTTCTGAACATTTCTGTATCCCATTGTCCAGGCACTGATTCTGTTGATTGAAGCGTCAAAGTAGTCCAGAGCGATATCGACCTTATCTAATCCGCATCTTACGATTTCTCTGGCAATTTCCTTTGTTTCATCGTCAAATAATACTACGTGATCACTGTCCCACCTGATAGGTCTAGTAACATGTAAGGCGATCTCGTCAAAGAATGTCAGTAAGGCAGGGATCTTATCACTGACTACTTCAGTTGGATGATAGTGTCCATTGTCCATTAACGGAATGCACTTGTCCCTGTTGAAAGCAGCATAGCTTAAGGCAAATTCAGCGGAACCCACAGTATAGGCTTCCACGCCAATGCCGAAGACCTTTGATTCTATACATGGCTTAACCTTGCTGAAATCATATGGTTCACTTAAGATTTCGTCAATTGATTCTCTGTATCTTACTCTTGGGCCGATTCTGTCACCAGGAACATCCTTTAATCCGTCTCCGGTCCAGATGTTCATAACACATTTTTCACCGAGCTCTTCAGCCAGATAGTTGGAAATCCTTATACATGCCTTACCATGTTCAATCCAGAACTTTCTTGTTTCTTCATTTTTAGAAGACAGTGTCAGTGGATCGCACTTTTCGTGAGAGAAAAATGTAGGGTTGAAGTCACAGCCCAGTCCTCTTTCCTTACAGAAATCTACCCATTTCTGGAAATGTTTTGGTTCAAGTTTATCTCTGTCAGCCCACTGTCCATCTTCAAAAATGGCATATGATGCATGCAGATTCATTTTCGGTTTACCAGGAATTAGTTTTAATACTTCGTCAATATCAGACATAAGTTCTTCCGGATTTGAGGCTCTGCCAGGATAATTACCAGTGGTCTGAATTCCACCAGTTAATGGTTTGTTAGGATCTGTGTCAAAACCTCTGACATCATCACCCTGCCAGCAATGCAGGCTTACTGAAACGTTTTTAAGGGTTTCGATAGCTTTCTCAACATCGATGCCGAGATTTTCATATTTTCTCTTTGCTTCATTAAAACCAGTACTCATTATTATTACCTCTCTTTTTTACAACTAAATTGTATTAATTTTCCATATAAATAATAATGACAGTTTTTTAATAAAAAACTGTCCTTTCTTGCAATAAAGAATATAATGAAGATATGAACGGAATACTGTTGGAAAAACTGAGTATCATAACTGATGAAGAACAGGAAATACTGAACGGTCAGAATAAAGTTAACCGTGATCTTTACTATGTAAGTGAACGAAGCAGTGAAATAGATGCATCCCGCGTTCTGGAAAACGGAAAACTGATTGATATCAGACCTCATACCCGTTTCATTCATTTCCCTAAGCATACTCATAACTATGTTGAATTTGTCTACATGGCCAAAGGCTCAACGACGCACTTTGTCGATGACGAGAAAATTGTTCTCAATGAAGGAGAACTGCTGTTCATGAACCAGCATGCCACACAGGAAATAATGCCTGCTGGCCAGAATGATATTGCCGTGAATTTCATGATACTTCCTTCCTTTTTTGATGAGGCGTTTAAGATGATTTCTGCTGAAAACAGTTCTCTCAGAGATTTCATTATAAGCTGTCTGACCAAAAACGGTTCTGAATCAAATTACATACACTTCAGAGGAACAGGAATAGTTCCAGTTGAAAATCTGCTGGAAAACCTGATTTGGAACCTTCTGGAAGATGAGCCAAACCGTCGAAGCATTAATCAGATAACCATGGGACTTCTGTTTCTTTCCATTATCAACCATTCGGAAAAGATTTCCATTTCAGAAAAATCCTATGATCAGCAGATTACGCTTGAAACATTGCGTTATATTGATACTTTTTATAAAAATGCTACTCTGACTGAATTTTCAATACAGAAAAATCTGGATATATATACTGTGTCAAGAATAATCAAAAAACAGACAGGGAAAACATTTAAAAACCTGCTGGAGACAAAACGTCTGGAGCAGGCATGTTTCCTGTTGAAAAATACTCCTCTGACCATAGAGGAAATAGCGTATAATGTGGGATATGAGAATATTAGTTTCTTTTATCGTCTGTTTCAGAAAACGTATGGAATGTCGCCTCGTAAATTCAGACTGTCAGACCATTAGTGAAGCTGTTTTCTGAATTGTAATTATAAGGCAAGCATTGATGCTCCCAGCTCATATGCCTTCTGGCATTCCTGCGGAAAAATTGATTCGTGTTTTTTTATCTTGGCTTCCGCATCAAACATGGACCATGGCCAGTCAGTCTTACTGTAGTCTTTAAGCTGCAGAGTATTTCCGCTGACAAATACATTGGTTGGACCGACAAAACGGTTAAAAGAGTTACGGTAATTCTGAAGCAGAGTCTGATAGCCGGTGTCTGGAGAATTGCAGGTCATGACCAGTAATACCGGGATCATGTGTTCATTGCAGCATGGATTTTCTCTGTTATAGGTAAGACTCTGGAAAATCAGTCTTTCGTAAAGCGCACGGAAGGAAGCAGTCATTTCTCCGAGATAGTTTGGTGATCCTATGATCAGACCGTCTGCTTCTCTGATGGCATCAAGGACCGGTGTCAGTCCGTCTTTACAGATGCAATGTGCTTTGTTGGCTTCTTTCTTGCATCCGAAACAGGAAATACATCCGGTATACTTTTCAAGTCTGAACAGATCAAAGCGAATGATCTGTGCTCCTGCTTCTTCAGCTCCTCTGGCTGCTTCAGTAATGATGGTATCAGTGTTCCATCCTTTTCTTGGTCCTGCATTGACGACAACAATTTTCTTGCTCATAAGGTTATCCTTTCATATAGTGTCAGATCTTCTGTTTAATTCAATTTCAACTTTATTCAATGTATCAAAGAAGCGATAGGTTGCGATAGCCGGCCCCATCAGCAGTAGTCCGAAAACATTCCAGTTAAACATGTGTTTAAAGGAAGTGTATGGTCCGGGTATATCGAGTTCAATGGCCTTGTCCTTTAGCTCTTCCGATATTCTGGCCATCCAGACCAGGGTATAGATGAAGAAGTCAGGAATGCCTTTGAGATAGGCAATATGATATTTCTCTGTTTTATGACCGAGAATTTCATCTATTTCGTCCTGCAGACCGCGCGGCATGTAAAAAAGAAGAAAAATGCCGGCTGTGAAAAAGTCTATGAAACCTATCCAGAATCCCTTGCGGTCTGTATGCTTAAATGTCATCTTCTGTCTTCCTGTACAGATTAACTATAACATAAATAACATAGGGCAGTTATTTGCATAAGATAAGAATTTTTAATATATCATCACTGTTTTTTTATCAGTACTTCAGTAAATGTTCAAAACCATGATATACGATTTAAACATAGCAGGAGGTTTATCAATGAACAAAAAAGGGAAAGATATTGAAAACTGGTTTCAGATAATCAGCGCCGCATTCTTACTGTCATTGGCAGTATTCTATACATTCAGGGCCATTTATTATGTGGTAATGAGGCAGCTATGACAAAATTAAGAACAAGAGTACTGCTTATATTGGATATTGCGGCAGTTCTGGTACTGACATGCATTTACGGCCCATGGCAGGGATTTCAGAACTGGTTTGTTACTACAGCCCTGTCTACAGGTTCACACCGGTATCTGGCTAACATTCTTTACAGTGATGAAATGATTGAAGAGATCATGGACAGAAACCAGGCTTTGGTCATAGAAGATGACAGTGATGCTGATTTGGTTACCTTTGACAGTTCAGAAATGTATGCCGTAAACAGTGAGTATGAAGCCCAGATAACTGAGCATGACCGGAATCAGGATTATAAGGTATTTGAGATTTCCGGGGTTGGCTATAACGGCTGGGTAACAGTGATCTATGATCCTACAAGAATTCATCTTGTGACTTCTTCCAGCTCTTCTGGGGCAAAAGTATCAACTCTGGCAAGCCGTTATAATGCAACTGTAGCGGTAAATGGCGGAGGATACACTCTGGGCAGCAGAGAAAAAACAAGCAGCGGCGGTCTGCTGGTGGATGGAGAAGTAATGTTTGAAAGCTGGCAGACAGAGAGTCTTATCACAATGAACAATGAAGGTAAGCTAATTCTTACCTATGACAGCGTTGAGAATCTGGCTGAAAAAGGCGAGACTGATTGGGCAGTGTGCTTTGAACCTTTTCTGATCGTCAACGGACAGCAGAGTGTTTTCAATGGGAATGCCGGAGGTCAGCAGCCCCGTACGGCGATAGGTCAGCGACCTGACGGTATCATCATTCTGCTTACCATCAATGGCAGAGGTGCTGATGGATCTCTGGGTATTAATTTTAGTGACATGACGGAAATATTCCGGCGTTATGGCTGCATAAATGCGGCTAATCTGGATGGAGGCGGCTCAACAGCGTTGGTTATAAACAATGAGCTAATCAATACACCGGTTGGATTTAATAAGACCGGTGAAAGAAAAGTATTTGATGCCCTGGTGTTTTACTAGAAAGGACTGAAAGAAGATTGCAGGAGTACCATTTACAGCATTTTTCTGCATTACTGCAACAGTCGGTGTACTTCAGTAGGAATGTAAACGGCAAAATGGTATACTTCAGATAATTAATTCAGGGAGGATACAATATGATAATTAAGAACGGATTGATTCATGACGTCGTAAACCGTGAACCTTATGTTGCCGATATCCGAGTTGAAGAAGGAAAAATAAAGGAAATCGGCAAGTCACTTACAGCTGCTGAAAACGAAAAAGTCATAGATGTTACAGGATTAAGCGTATATCCTGGATTCGTTGAAGCACATTGTCACCTTGGCCTTGATGGCTGGGGCATTGGCTTTGAAGGCGCAGACTATAATGAACCCGGTGACATCTGTACACCTCATCTGCGTTCTGAAGACAGCTTTAATCCTCAGGACCCAAGTGTCAGAAATGCTGCCTTGGGCGGTGTTACAAGCGTAGCTACCGGACAGGGAAGTGCCAACGCCATTGGCGGTACCTGGATCGCTGTAAAGACAGTGGGTGAATGCGTTGATGACATGATCATCAAGACACCTGTTGCCATGAAGTGCGCACTTGGCGAAAACCCTAAGCGCTGCTATCGTGACAAAGGCAACTTTGCCAGAATGTCAACAGCTTCTGTCATCCGCAATATGATGTTCAAGGCAAAGGAATATCTGGCCAAGAAGGAAAAAGCCGGAGATGACATCTTCAAACAGCCGGGATTTGATTTCAAGTGTGAAGCCATGATTCCGGTACTGAAGAAGGAAATTCCTCTGAAGATACATGCCCATCAGGCTAACGACATTCTGACAGCCATTCGTCTGGCTAAGGAATTTGACGTTAATCTGACTATTGAACACGTAACAGAAGGACACATCATTGCTGATAAGCTGGCAAACTGCCCTTATCCTCTGGCTGTCGGACCTAGCCTGACCCATGCTTCAAAGTTTGAGTTACAGAACAAGTCCTGGGAAACTCCTGGAATCTTAGCTCGCAAGGGCTGTCAGGTTTCAATCATTACCGACTCACCGGTAATTCCGCAGGAATATCTGCCTTTATGCGCAGGTTTAGCTGTTAAGGCAGGCATGGATCCGTTTGAAGCCCTCAAGGCAATTACCATTAATCCGGCTAAGCAGATCGGCATCGCTGACAGAGTTGGATCAATTGAAGCCGGTAAGGATGCTGACATCGTCATAACGGATGGCGATCCAATGGTCAGTAATACTGCTGTTAAGACAGTATTCATTAACGGAGAGGTTGTAGAATAAGCAATTAATCATTAGTTAATGCACAGAAAACAGAGCAGAGAAATGAATCTGTTCTGTTTTTTTATTCACCTCTTCTGACTTTTTTCTGCCAGAGATCATATAAGATATTATTATGAACTGATTGGCTTTAACGGACTGTTCCAGAGGGTTTACCAGCCATTTGACAGTGTTGACCGGGCTGAGCGGTACCTTGACAAGTACATTCCAATTCTGGAAGAACGGGGATATTATCAGTTCGATCCGCAGAAGGTCGGTTCTCAGAGATCATTCTGCTGGTTCAATGAAGAAACGGCAAAATATGTGGCATTTGATATCTATGGTGCCTCTGATGACGGTACGATCTTCTTTGAATTCGTATCAATTGAACCAGAAAGCGAAAGCATCATGCTTAATGCGATCAGACGTAGATAAGATGGTTTTATAAGAAGTAATTAAGGAGAGCACATGAACTCTCCTTTTTTCACACGAAAAAACAGTTACTTTGCTTTAAACTTTTTAAATATATCTATAAAATAATTAGTATGGATAAAGACAGAACTTCGCGCATAGGACAGGATTTTACCCTGGGGACCTTACTTAAGTTTGCGTTGCCGGGATTGTTAACAAGTTTATCGTCACGTCTGTTTGAGACACTTGATGACGCGCTTTTTGTTTCGCGCTTTGTCGGTCAGAATGCACTTGCCGGTATTAAGATCCTGATGCCTATCGACGGTCTGGTCTTTGCCCTGACTCATATCTTCGGGTTAGGTGCCAGCACCTATGCCGCTACGGAAATGGGGAGAGGAAACAGACAGGAAGCTAACAGGATATTTACCAGAATGATTTTACTGGGCCTTCTGTTCGGCAGTGTCATTGCGGCTATCATGATAACCTTTGATGATCAGATCCTGCATTTCCTGGGAGCTGAAAGAGATATCATCCAGTACACGGAAGTTTACGTGGCCATTACTTTTGTGGCTTTGCCGTTTAAACTGGCTTCCATGTGTTTCGGAGCTTTCTATTCAGCTGCCGGAAAACCATCAATGGGTCTGTTTAACAGCATTCTGTCAGGTGTTATCAATGTTATCACTGACTACGTAACAATAGTAGTAATGGGCTTAGGGGTAGCCGGTGCCGGCATTGCTACAAGTCTGGGCTTTATCGCCAACTTCATAGTGGGAATCATTTTCTACATGCGCGGTAAAAACGATATTCGTTTCACAAAACCTGAAGGACCATATGTTAAGACTCTGTTTGAATCATTCCATTATTCCGTATCACAGGTTACCAACAGCCTGACCATGAGTCTTACGACATTTGTTGTTAACAGAACGATTCTGTATTATCTGGGTTCTGATGGAATTGCGGCCAGAGCCATTGTGAATGACTTGAGGATGATACTTAATTCGGCATTCATAGGCTATGCGTCTACGGTTGGTCCGATAATTGCCTATAACTACGGTGCCGGCAGAGCGAAGATGCTGAAAAAGGTACTGACTATCAATCTGCAGGTATGGTTCTTTGGCTGTACGGGCATGATGATAATTGGTCAGCTGCTGAAGCGGCCGCTGATCTCCCTGTTCATGAATCCGGAAACCTTCACTCAGGCATTCTATGACTTAACTTATTTCGGGTTGACGGTAGAACTGTTCGCTCCGATATTCACAGCAGGCTGTATCATGATCAACCGTATGTTTGTAGCTGTCAGAGCTCAGAAAGTGGCAACAATTCTGTCGGTATTAAGAAACTTTGTCTTCCGTATGTCAACCACACTATTGCTGCCGAGACTGTTTGGAGCCAATGCAATATGGTTCTGTTTCCCGGTTGCTGAAGCCCTGAGTTTCTCATGTGCGGCAGGAGCTGTCGTGATGAACGCAGATAACTATGGTTATGGGCGAAGCGGTGCTGCATACCTTATTCCTGAGCCAAAAGAATAAATAAATCTTGTAATACTAAAAAAGAGGTTAAGTTTTATACACTTAACTTCTTTTTCACATAAGGCTGAAACTTGAACACCATTTTCCAATATGTTTTATAATAAACATAAAGACAGAGGATAACATTATGAAAGTTGTACTTAAACATCTGACTAAGATCTTTCCGAACATAACCAAGAATCTTCCCGATGTAATTGCGGTCAATGATTTTGATTTTGAGATACCTGACGGTAAGCTTGTCGGCCTATTAGGTCCAAGTGGCTGTGGCAAGAGCACAGCGCTGAATCTGATCAGCGGCTTACTTGAACCAACCAGCGGACAGATCTTCTTTGGCGATAATGACGTTACCAAGCTGCCTCCTGAAAACAGAGGAGTCGGCATGGTATTCCAGAATTATGCCCTGTACCCGCATCTGACGGTATTGGAAAACATCATCTTCCCGTTACAGAACCTTAAAGGCGATAAGAAGATGACCAGAGAACGGATGGAAGCCAAAGCTCTGGAAGTAGCCAGGCTGGTCCAGATCGAACGCCTGATGGAGCGCAAGCCAAGCGAAATGAGCGGAGGTCAGCAGCAGCGTGTAGCCATCGCCAGAGCATTGGTAAAGACACCTAATGTTCTGTTACTGGACGAGCCTTTAAGCAACCTTGATGCCCGTTTACGTTTGCAGACCCGTGAGGAAATCAGGAGGATCCAGACGGAAACAGGAGTAACGACTATTTTCGTTACTCATGACCAGGAAGAAGCCATGAGCATATCCGACCTCATTATTGTAATGAAGGAAGGCGTTGTACATCAGATAGGCAAGCCACAGGATGTTTATGATGATCCTGTTAACCTGTTTGTTGCTCAGTTTTTAGGTACTCCGCAGATCAATACCTTTAAGGGAAGAGTGGAAAACGGCTGGCTGTATATAGGTGAGGATAAGGTTTTAAAAACTACTGGTGTCAGTGACCAGAAAGTCTATGTTGGCGTACGCCCGGAAGGCTTTATCCTGGATGAAAACGGACCTTTACACTGCCGCTTAAGTGCAGTAGAGGTCATGGGCCGTGATACCAGTGTGGTTTCCTTCAACGATAATATGACCGGTGTTTCAATACGTTCAATTATAAGTGCTGAAAACAAGGTCGATACTTCCAGTAAGGAGGTCAGATTCTCTCTGAAACCATATAAAGTTCATCTCTTCAGCATGGAAGATGAAAAGCGTCTCTATTTTGAGGAAGGTGTTCTCAAATGAGTAAAAAGGAACTGAAAGGCTGGCTGTACCTTCTGCCTGCAATGATTTTCCTGGGAATTTTCATGGTTTATCCATTGATAGACGTTTTTGTCTATTCCCTTGAAGAAGGATACAATTCAGCTTCCCAGACTTACTTCGGAGTAGGACTGTACAACTTCAGTTATGTTCTTCATGACACATATTTCTTACAGGCGGTTAAGAATACTATCATACTGGTTTTAATAACCGTTCCTCTGTCCACAGGGCTGGCTTTACTGATCTCGCTGGCTCTGAATTCCATAGAAAAACTGAAGGATTTATTCCAGACCATTTACTTTCTGCCGTATGTTACCAATACTCTGGCAGTTGGTCTGGTGTTCATGATCCTGTTTAAGAAAACAGCCTATACCGAAGGCATGATAAATCTGCTGATAAACCGGTTTGGAGGGAAGAGCATCGATTTCATCGACGGACCATACTGGGCTAAGATGTTTGTACTGTGTTTCTATACGATATGGGTAGTATTACCGTTTAAGGTACTGATACTTACCAGCGCCTTAGCCAGTGTAAATCAGAACCTTTACAATGCTGCAAAAGTTGATGGAACCTCACCGTTCCGTATTTTCTACAAGATAACCATTCCAATGATTTCTCCTATGATCTTTTATCTGGTCATTACCGGTTTCATCGGCGCCTTCAAAGCCTATAGCGATGCTGTTGCTCTGTTTGGTACAGACCTTAATGCTGCCGGCATGAATACCATTGTAGGATATGTCTATGACATGCTGTATGGAAACAGCGGTGGGTATCCATCCTATGCTTCTGCAGCAGCCATCATACTTTTTGCGATTGTGCTGTCGATTACCTGCATCAACCTGCTGGTAAGTAAAAAACACGTCCATTACTAGAGGTAATAACATGGATCAGAATTTCGATTATGAAAAGATAGAAAGAGCAGCCGTAAGGCGCCGCAAAATCAAAAACATCCTTGTTTATTCCGCTCTGGTGTTATGGGCTTTGATCGTACTGTTTCCGTTCTACTGGATGGTACTTACTTCTATTAAGAGCTACGGTTCCTACAGTTCGGAATACATACCAAAGTTCTTTACTCTTGAACCTACCATACAGAACTACATTGATGTTTTCACGGCTGTACCGTTATTGAAATATTTGCGCAATACAGTCATCTTTACTCTGGCTACAACGGCTATGATGTTAATAGTCATTACATTTGCAGCCTTCGCTTTCAGCAAACTTGAATTCAGGGGCAGAGATCTGGTGTTTGCCGGTTTTCTGGCGCTGATGATGATACCTAACGAACTGGTTGTCATAACGAACTTCGTTACCATAACCAACTGGAACATGCGCAATACCTTCTGGGGATTGATCCTGCCGTCCATTACGTCGGTATTCTACATCTATCTTCTGAAAGAAAACTTTGCTCAGGTTCCTGATGAACTGTATAAGGCGGCTAAGGTTGACGGAACCAGTGACCTGAAGTTTTTATTCAAGGTTCTTATTCCAATCTGCCGCCCGACCATTGTTACGGTTACGATCCTGAAAATCATTGAATGCTGGAATTCTTATGTCTGGCCGAGACTTATCACTGACGATGCGGCCCTGTTCCTGGTTTCCAACGGTATTCAGGAAATCAGAGAGAACGGTATGGGCAGGGAAAACATTCCGGCCATGATGGCAGCAGTAGTGGTTATTTCCATTCCGCTGATCATTCTGTTTCTGATATTCCATAAAAAAATCATGGAAGGCGTTTCCAGAGGAGGTACTAAGGGATGAGAAAACTTATTGCCGTCATCTTATGTTCTCTGTCTCTGCTGATTGTCCTGACAGGATGCCATGGTTCCAAAGGCCTGGAAGCTTTTGAAATACCGGAAGAATTTGACACCTCAAGACAGTATGAAATCACTTTCTGGGCTAAAAACGATACCAACAAGACGCAGTCCCGGATATATGTACAGGCCATTGATGAATTTCAGAAACTGTATCCTAACATTCATGTAAATATCCGTCTGTATACGGACTACGGGCGTATCTACAACGATGTCATAACCAATATAGCCACTAATACAACGCCTAATGTCTGCATTACCTATCCTGACCATATCGCCACCTATCTTACCGGTATCAATACAGTCGTTCCACTGGATGACCTGCTGACAGAACCGGACTATGGATTAGGAGGCCGCAAGCTTCTGTTTGATTCACCGAAAAAAGATGAAGTAGTAGCCAAGTTCCTCAATGAAGGCATAATTGACGGCCATTACTATGCAATACCGTACATGCGTTCCACTGAAGCCTGTTACATCTATAAGACCTATGTTGAAAAACTTGGTTTCAGAATCCCTGACAAGCTGACCTGGGATTTCGTGTGGCAAGTGGCTGATGCCGCAACGGCTAAAGATGAAGAAGGCAACTATCTGGTCAACGGCCAGAAGGTCATGATCCCGTTTATTTACAAGAGTACGGATAATATGATGATCCAGATGCTGAAACAGAAGAATGCAGGCTACTCCACTGATGAGGGAGAAATAAAAATTTTCAATGACGTAACTGAACAGTTGCTCTATGATCTGGTTGATCACGTAAAGCTTGGTGCATTTTCCACGTTTAAGATTTCCAGTTATCCGGCTAACTTTCTCAATGCCGGTCAGTGTATTTTTGCGATAGACTCCACCGCCGGAAGTACCTGGATGGGCAGCGAGGCACCGTTGCTGGACATAAGTGAGGAAAATCTGGTGGACTTTGAAACGGTTGTCATGCCGGTACCGCAGTTCGATCCTGATCATCCGCAGATGATCTCCCAGGGTCCAAGCATCTGTGTCTTCAACAAAAGAGATCCGCAGGAAGTACTGGCTTCCTGGCTGTTTGCCCAGTATCTGCTGACCAATGAGGTTCAGATAGCCTATGCGGAAACGGAAGGCTATGTTCCGGTAACGGAAAAAGCCAGACAGACTCCTGAGTACCAGCAGTACCTGTCATTAAAGGGTACGGATAATGAAGATCACTACAAAGTAAAGATCGAGGCTACGGAACTGCTGATAAACAATACGGACAACACATTCGTAACACCGGTTTTCAACGGTTCAGCCTCATTAAGAGATGCTGCGGGACAGCTGATTGAAAATGTGACCAAAGGTGTCAGAAGAGGTCAGACAATTGATGATGCCTTCATGAAGAAACTCTACAGTGATGTCACGTCACTCTACCGTCTTGATCAGCTGAACAACACTTCAGCAGAAAAAACAGATCTGGGACCTTTGCCTCAGACGGCAGTGATCCTGTTAAGTACTTTGGGTGTTGTATGGGTGAGCCTGGGCATAGTTGCCGGATACGGCTGGCTTAAGGAAAGACATAAAAATGGTTCATAATAAAGCCAGTCTGCTTTATTGAGATTTAGAGCCTCAAAGTATATAATAGTTATGTTTCCAAAACAAAGGAGAGGGAAAAATGAAGAAATTATTAATCGCATTATTATCACTGACGATGATCTTCGGCTTTGCAGGATGCAAGAAGGAAGATCCAAATAAAAAGAGCGAAGGCGTCATGACATATGCTGAGTTCGCAGCTGCTAAGGATGATACAGAAGTAACTGTTGAAACTTATGTACAGGCCAAGCAGAGCTGGTGGGACAACGCCGGTACTTTCTATACTCAGGATGGAGAAGGCGGATATTTCCTGTATGGAATGCCTTGTTCAGAGGAAGAGTACAATAAGCTGACACCTGGCACAAAGATCAGAGTAAAAGGTCAGAAGTCAACATGGGCCGGTGAAGTTGAAATCATTGATGCTACATATGAGATCCTGGATGGCAAGTATGTTGCCAAGCCATTGGATGTTACCAGTTTGTTAGGCACAGATAAGCTGGAAGAAAAGATGAACCTGTTTGTTTCAATGAAGGGACTGACAGTCAAGGATTACGGTAACGGTAAGGCTTTCGAATATAAGAACGCTGAAAACAAGACCGATGACCTCTATGTCAAGTTCGACAAGGACGGCAAGGAATATGAATTCTGCGTTGAATTCTATCTCTGCGATAACAATACTGATGTATACAAGGCTGTTGAAGGTCTGAAGATCGGTGATGTTGTTGACATTGAAGGCTTCCTGTACTGGTACAATGTACCTAACGTTCATATGACTAAAGTTACCAAGTAAGATAAGACGTTAGAAAACAGGGATTGACTGAAGTGATTGCTGAAAATCACTTCTTTTTTTTTGATCAGGATTAATCAATGAAGTTATTGTAGATAATAATGAAATATTTATATAATAAAAAAGGTTACTAAGAAGGAGATTAATTTATGAAACCAACATGCAGAAAACTGTTAAGCATTTTACTGGCAGTATTAACATGCTGTACATTAATTGCAGGCTGTACGCCGAAACCTGATGATCCGGAGCCAACACCTGAACCTTCAGGAGAACCGACACCGGAAGAAATCGTTTATACGATTGACAATATCCGTAACTATGTTGTCGGTGTCGATGAACCGGTAGAACTGGCAGACGGAACCAAACAGCCGCTGATCAACTTTGATAATGCTGCTACTACACCACCTTTAGTACCGGTCATGAACAGAGTTGACGAGGAAATGAAGATGTACGGTTCAATCGGACGTGGTTTCTCACAGAAATCAAACTACTCTACTGATATTTATAATGAAACGCGTGAGACAGTATTGAATTTCCTCAATGCTGATCCTGATGTTTATACATGCTTCTATGTCAACAGTACGACAGACGGATTAAACAAACTGGCAAGTGCTCTGGTTGAAAGTGAAGACGACATCATTCTGGCTACCCGTATCGAACACCATGCCAATGACCTGTCATGGCGTGAACGCTGCAAGGTCATTTATGCAGAAGTCGATGAGAAGGGCCGTGTCATCTATGATGATATCGAAAGACTCTTAACGGAAAATGAAGGCAAGGTAAAATATGTTACCATTACCGCAGCTTCCAATGTAACTGGCTATGTAACAGACGTACACAGAGTTGCCAAAATGGCTCATGCTCATGGCGCCAAGATCATCGTTGACGGTGCTCAGATCGTGGCTCACCGTGAGTTCTCAATGAAGGGTGCAACACCTGATGAAGATATCGACTTCTTCGTCTTCTCTGCTCATAAGATGTATTCACCTTATGGCGGCGGTGCAGTTGTAGGTCCTTGGGAAGAACTAATTCACCATATGCCTGAATTCTATGGCGGCGGTATTGTTAAGATCGTAAGAGACTATGAAGTTACATATAAGAGTGCACCTGAAGTATATGAGGCTGGTTCACCTAACTATGCCGGTGTCGTAGGCATGGCTGAAGCCATGAAGGTTTTAAAGGAAGTTGGATTTGATGCCATTTCCGAACACGAAAAAACCTTAAACCGCAGACTTATTGACGGATTAAAGAAAATTGATAACATCATCATTTACGGTGATACGGAAAACATTGATGATAAAGTCGGTGTTGTAACCTTCAACTTTGCGGATATCAACTCATTCGTTCTGGCTCAGCAGCTGTCTAATACCGGTGCCGTAGCTACACGTCGTGGAGCCTTCTGCGCTCATCCATATGTATGGCGCATGATGGGTATTTCAGATGAGGAAGCTGCCAACTATGAAAACTGCATTGACAGAAATACACCGGGCATGATCAGAGTAAGCTTTGGCATTTACAACAATGAAGCAGAAGTTGACAAATTCCTTGAAATCCTGACTGGAATACTTGAAGAATCAAGACAGGCAACATTGCTTGATTCTGAAGCAATTCCTGAATACTAAAGAAGAGCGGATATCTATCCGCTTCTTTTTGTTTCCAGGCAGAAAAGTGTATAATTAAAGCAACTCAACCAAATGGTTAGTGAAAAAACAACTTATAAGTTAGTAAATCAACGTTTGAACGCTTCATTTCAGATAGAAAAAAACGGAAAATGACAGTGTGAAAAGCAGGAGGTACAAACATGGAAAGCTTTGGAACAAGACTTGCAGACTTAAGAAGAGAACATAATCTTACTCAGAATGATATCGCAGACAGACTGAACATCTCAGCACAGGCAGTCAGTAAATGGGAAAACGATCTGACTTCTCCTGACATTGATACACTGCTGAAGCTGTCCGACATCTTCAATATTACTGTTGATGAACTGCTGGGTAAGAAAAAACAGGAGCCTATATATCTTCCGACAGAGGAAAGAAAAGACATCAACAAGATGGTCTTAAGGATAACTGTAGACAGTAATGAGGGAGATAAGGTGAGAGTCAATCTTCCGATGGCCGCAGTTAAGATCTTTCTGAATAACGATTCAGTTAAACTGTTCAGCGGAAACAAAGCTCTGGAAAACATTGATTTCAATCAGATCTACACTCTGGTAGAACAGGGCATTATTGGTGAGCTGGTATCAGTGGACAGTGCTGATGGTGAACATGTCAGAATAACGGTTGAATAAGATGAGAATAGAGGTGTCAACACCTGAACTTCCTATTCCTGTCAAGCTGATATTCCCTACATCAGTCCTGCGTTCCAGATGGATTTGGAGACTGGCTCTGAAATATACTGACAATCGGCAGAAAGAAACTGTCATGAATTACAGAAACATGATTTCAGAAAGCACGTCTGTTCTGGAAGAATATGTCAGGAAATTCGGGCATTTCAATTTGGTTGAAGTTGAGGAAAAGGATGGTACAAAGGTACTTATACGAATCTGACAAGAAATGCTTCTGCAGCTGCAGAGGCTTTTTTAATTGAATGGAAATAATGACATATATACAATATAGTTAATGAATAAAAGGAGGATTCAGTATGGAAATAAGTGTTACTCCATATACTGCCGACAGAATTGACGATGTGGTAAAGTTTGAAAATGATCTTCGTCAGGAAGAACAGTTCTGGGGCTGGGAAATCAATGAAGAATACATCAGATCAGTCAGGGACAGTTTTTATGATGAATCTTTCAAAGATTCCGTTTCCTTAATTGCTTACGCTGACGGCAAGGTCGTAGGCAGAATAGATTCGTCCATGATCAGCAGTCATTTCGACGGATCGACCAAGGCTTATCTGGACTGGATATGCGTTCTGAAGAGTTACCGTCACAAAGGCGTTGCTCAGAAACTGATGACTGAGTTAAGAAAAGAACTGGGAAAAAGAGGAATCAATACGCTTATCGGCTTGACGGCGTCAAACGATGAAGCCAAATCTTTCTACAAAGCCATACCGGATTCAATCATGAGAGACATTGGCATCTGGATCAATGTCGAAACTGAGAAAAACAGTAAATAGAATATTTATAATCAGAGCAATATACTCCCCAAGGTATATTGCTTTTGTACATATGGGAATGATGATATAATCAAGGTAATGAAAAGCGGACTTATAATGGAAGGCGGTGCCATGCGCGGCCTGTTCACCTGTGGAATAATAGATGTCTTCATGGAAAACGGCATTGTTTTTGACGGTGCGGTCGGTATATCTGCCGGTGCAGTGTTTGGCTGTAATTACAAATCCAGACAGATTGGCAGACCGTTACGCTACAATACGACATATTGTAATGATCCGCGCTACTGTTCATTCAGTTCCCTGATAAAGACCGGAGATCTGTATGGTGCTGATTTCTGCTATAACCAGATAATGCATGTTCTTGATCCGTTTGATACAAAGGCGTTTAAGGAAAACCCAATGGAATTCTATGTCGGGGCTACGGACATTGAAAGCGGTAAGTGCGTATATCACAGATGTGATGACGGTATGGAAGAAGATACCTTATGGTTCAGAGCTTCGGCTTCAATGCCTCTGGTATCCAGACCGGTGGAAATAAACGGCCATCTTTATCTTTATGGCGGCATGACGGATTCAATACCTTATGAGTTCATGGTATCTCAGGGATATGAAAGAAATGTTGTTATCCTTACCCAGCCTGAAGGTTTCGTCAAAAAGAGCAATAAACTTCTTCCGCTGTTTCGAACATTGAACAGAAAATATCCTAAAATCGCTGAAGTAATGGCTGTAAGGCATCTGCGTTACAATCATCAGGCAGCGGAGGTTGAAAAGGATGCCAGAAGAGGCAAGGCATATATCATCAGGCCTGCTGAAAGTCTGAATATCGGCAAGATTGAAAAGAATCCTGATGAATTACGTAGAGTGTATGATATTGGCAGACAGACGGCCTTACAGCAGCTGGATGCCATCAGAGAATTCATAAAGAAACCTGAATAAAACAAAAGATGGCTCAGCCATCTTTTAATATATTATCTGAAGATCTCCGGTGATACCGTAGGTCATTTTGAATTCTTCAAGGTCTTTTGGATTTCTTATCAGCAGGATCTCTTCGAATTTTCCTGATTCCAGATCAATGAATCCTGCGACCTGTTCACCGGTACAGATGCTGGCCCTGATGGCCGGTTTTCTTTTCACCGGATCATAAGATTTCTGCTTGATTTTCTTCTTAAACAGCATGGTAATCACCGTGGCCTTTCTGACAGTTATATTGTAACATCTTTGTGCTAAAATAATCATAAGAACGAGGTAGATAATATGGCATCAGGAAGATCATTACTTGACTACGTACTGGAACAGCTGTCAGGTCTGGAGGAAGTAACTTACAGACCGATGATGGGTGAATATATCATTTATTATGGCGGAAAGGTCATTGGGGGAATATACGATGACCGTTTCCTGGTAAAGCCAACAAAGTCAGCAGTTGTCATGATGCCTGAAGCAAGATTTGAGATACCTTATGAAGGTGCTAAGGAAATGATGCTGGTTGAAGACATAGATAACAGAGAATTTCTGATGGGACTGTTTGAAGCCATGTATGATGAGCTGCCGTCTCCAAAGAAGAAAAGGAAATAGTATAAAAGAGTATCAGATGATACTCTTTTATGATGTGTCAGCAGATGCTGAGGTCATGAAACATGATAGAATAAAATAATGCTGAAAGATCAGGTGATAATATGAATATTGAATGGATAAATGGGTTCACCATAAAGGTAAGTGTTGAAAATGATGAAGTAATCATCTCGGCAAACAGAGAGGGTCTGCTTTCTCTGGCAAAGCAGCTTTCCGATATGGCTGAAATGGATATGGGAATGCATGTTCATTATGATGAGTACAATTCTCTGGAAAAAGGATCGGCACAGCTGATCATAGAAAAGGTGGAGTGATTATATGAAAGTATTATTTGTGGGTAACAGCCATACATTTTTCAATGATATGCCGGAACTGTTTGCCCGTTTTGTTGAAAAGACAACCGGTGAAAAACCGGAAGTAGTCATGCTGGCATATGGCGGCAGAGATTATAAATGGCACCGTAAGGAATACTTTGCCTTACGTTTTAACCTGATGTATGGCGGTTATGATTACTGCATACTGCAGCAGGCCGCTCATCCTTATCCGCCAATTGAAGAAACCATGGAATATGGCGGAATGATAATAGATCTTTGTCAGAAATACGGTGTAAAGCCTGTGGTATATATGACGTGGGCAGAGAAAAGATTTCCTGAAAATCAGCAGAAGATGATCAATACCTGCACCAACCTTGCAAAAGAAAAGAGTGCCTTACTGGCACCTGTTGGAGCAATATGGCAAAGTGTACAGCGTAATTATCCTGACATTGAACTGTATTTCCGTGATGGAGAACATGCCGGACCTTACGGTGATTTCCTGATTGCCTGTGTAATGTGCAGACTGCTGACAGGAAAACTGTCAGAAGAGGTTACCGGATGCGGCTTTGATTTCCTGCAGAATGATCCATTGGTTATGGATCCGCCAACAGTCATGGAAGATAAGGAAAGAATTCCGGTTGAACTTGATATAAGGAAAACAGGTTTAATTATAAAAACCGTAAATAACTGGAATATGTAAAAAAGGATATCATCAAGAGAGTGGACCCCATTTAGTTCACTGGTAAAAAAAGGGTAATTATAAGAAACTATCTTCGAAAGGAGATAGTTTTTCTATGGCAAGTAAAGGACAGAAATTCAAAAAGTATACAGAAGAGTTTAAACAGATGATATTGAAC
>JAFWDT010000012.1 GCA_017516045.1 Erysipelotrichaceae bacterium | reverse complement strand
TTATACAAGACCTCTGCATATTTACCCACACGGTAGTTTAACCTGGGGGTGCAAATCCACGTTAGTTTAACCTGTCCTCGTTTTCACCCACACGATAGTTTAACCTGAGGGTATAAATCCACGTTAGTTTATATTACCATAAAAAATCCCTTATTGGGATTTTTTAAGTTTATAGAGTGAATATGCCAGAATGGTTTTTCCATCGGTTATTTCATTGTTGAGAATCATTCTTTCCAGTTCGGAAATATGGACGCGTTTCACTTTCAGAAATTCATCAGCATCCAGATGCTGAGCAGTATGTTCCAGGTTTCTGGCAACATAAATGTAGATTTTTTCATGTACAACTCCAGGAGATGTATAGAAACTGCATAATGGTTCTATTTCATGTGCCTTATAGCCTGTCTCTTCTTCCAGTTCACGTAAGGCAGCTTCAACAGGATCTTCGTTATTTTCCAGCATACCGGCTGGAAGTTCCAGAAGCTGATCGCTTACTGCATGACGGTACTGATCAACAAGAAAAGTATTGTCGTTGTCATCAAATGCCAGTATGGCTACAGCACCTGCCAGAAGAAGCACATCTCTGTAGCCAGTAGAACCGTCTTCAAATTCAACCTCGTTGTGAGTGAATCTGCATATTCTTCCTTCGTATATTACGTTTTCCTTAATAGTTTTGTTCATCCTCATATCACCGTTATGATTTTATCATAAATATTCAGGATTTGTTTCTTTTTTCGGCTATTAAGTAATAAGAAGGATGAATATGAGTAAGTACAATGAATTCCAGAAAAATGAAATATTAGTAAAATATATTTTCCGCATCAGAAGCCATTATGTTATTAATGGCACCCTGAATGATGCACCACTTCATCCGCTGGTAATGATTATTGATGATATTCTTGCAGACATGGATGAAGATGAACGGTTTATTCTGAGAAATGAATTTATTAACAGGATGCCTCGCTACTGGTGGCAGAATTACTATTCCAAGTCACGGTACTATCGAATCAAAGGCAAAGCGCTGAAGAATTTTATTCGTCTAAGTAAATGGTAAAAATTGAAATGAAAACTAATAAATGATACTATTAAAGTGTAATTTAATTAGATACAATAATGAGCAAAGGGAGGAGTTATCTAAATGTTAAAAGGAATTGCCGCCAGTAGTGGTGTTACAATTGCAAAGGCTTACAAATATGAGACCCCGGCAATTGAAATCGTTAGAAAAGATGCTGATCCGGAAGTCGAAATCAATAAGTTTGATTTAGCTGTTGCAGACAGCAAACATGACATTGAGACCATAAAGGAAAAAGCTACAGGCAGACTGTCTGACGAAGAACTGGCTATTTTTGATGCACACCTGATGGTTGTTGAAGACCCTGCATTTGGCGATGAAGTTAAGAACATGATCACAAATGATAAGGTAAATGCAGAATTCGCAGTTGAAACCGTTGCTAATATGTATATTACCATGTTTGAATCTCTTGACGATGAATACATGAAAGCAAGAGCAGCAGACATCAGAGACGTTACTACCAGAATCAAATATCATCTTGTCGGTGTTAAACCTGCAGACCTGTCTCTGATTGACAGCGAGTGCATTATTGTTGCTCATGACCTGACACCAAGTGATACTGCACAGCTTGACAAGCAGTTTGTCAAAGGCTTTGCAACTGAAATAGGTGGCAGAACATCACACTCAGCTATCATGGCCAGAAGCCTTGAAATTCCTGCAGTTGTAGGGACAAAGGGTATTATGGAAACTGTTAAGAACGGTGACTTAATCGTTCTGGATGCCTTAAAGGGTAATGTAATCATCAATCCTGATGAAGAAACCGTTGCCAAATATAAAGAAAAAGAAGAAAAATACCTTGCTGAAGTTGTTGCTTTAAAAGCTTACAAGGATATGGAAACTATTTCCGTAGACGGACATAAGATCACATTGGCAGCAAATATCGGTACTCCTGACGATGTTGAAGGTGCTCTGGCAAACGGTGCTGAAGCAGTTGGATTATACCGTACAGAATTCCTTTACATGAATTCACAGGCTCTGCCTACTGAAGAAGAACAGTTCGTTGCTTACAAGAAGGTTCTTGAAGCAATGAAGGAACATTCAGTAGTTGTAAGAACTTTGGATATTGGCGGTGACAAGAAACTTCCTTACCTGCCAATCGATCCTGAAATGAACCCATTCCTGGGGTACAGAGCCATCAGATTGTGCCTTGACCGCAAGGATATATTCAGAACTCAGTTAAGAGCCCTGTTAAGAGCGAGCGTTTACGGACATCTGTGCATCATGTTCCCAATGATCGCAACATTAGATGAATTCAATGAAGCCAAGGCAATGGTATTTGAAGAAAAAGAAAAGCTCGTTGCTGAAGGTGTCGCAGTAGCAGATGACATTCAGATCGGTCTGATGATCGAAATTCCTGCAGCTGCAGTTCTGGCTGATCAGTTTGCAAAGGTTGCTGACTTCTTCTCAATTGGTACTAATGACCTGATCCAGTACTCAATGGCTGCTGACAGAATGAGCGAAAAGGTTTCATACTTATATCAGCCATTCAACCCATCTCTGCTGAGACTTATCAAAATGACTATTGATGGTGCTCATAAGGAAGGTAAGTGGGTTGGCATGTGTGGAGAAATGGCAGGCGAACCAGATGCTATCAGCGTACTGATGGGACTTGGACTTGATGAATTCTCCATGAGTGCTACAAGTATCTTAAGAGCCAGAAAGATCGCTAATTCATTATCTTATGAAGAAATGAAAGATCTTGCCTTAAAGGCTGTTGGCTGCTCAACAAGCAGTGAAGTTCTGGATCTGATTCACAGTACAGTTAAATAACAGTAGAACTGACAAAAGAGGATGTGTCGTAAAGACACTTCCTTTTTATTTTGTCTATTATTTTTAAACTATACACAAATAGAAAAAGGTGTTAAAATTTAACTGCTATGGAGAGTTGGCCGAGCGGTTTAAGGCACCGTCTTGGAAAGGCGGCGTAGTTTAACAGCTACCGTGAGTTCGAATCTCATGCTCTCCGCCATTTGATAATCTGTCTTCTGAAGTCATCAGAGGACTTTCATTTATATATCATGTTTGTCCTGAAAATGGACATGAATTCTGTTTAAAGACATAATACGGGATTGAGGAAATGATAAAGAAAACACAGACTAGAATTACAGAAAAGAAACTTAAGGAAAAGAAAATCATTGTTGCCTTAATGGCTATTTTTATCTGTGTAGCCGGGTTCAGCGGCTATAAGATCATTACGATAATGCAGGATTATAACAAAAGCGTTACCGAATATGAGGGTATCAGCAAGGACATGGTCAAGAAACCTGATACTACAACCCCGGGAGCTGTTGAAAAGAGTCCGTATCTTGAAATCAACTATGCCGGTTTAAAAGAAAAAAACAGTGATTTCGTATGCTGGCTGGATATTCCTGGGACTAACATCAGTTATCC
This sequence comes from Erysipelotrichaceae bacterium, assembly GCA_017516045.1. Classification (GTDB taxonomy): domain Bacteria; phylum Bacillota_I; class Bacilli_A; order Erysipelotrichales; family Erysipelotrichaceae; genus RUG521. The sequence goes on along the minus strand of JAFWDT010000012.1, from coordinate 22,315 downwards.
GGTTGTACAGTCTACCAACAATAATGAATATCTGCATAAGACCTTTGAAGGCCAGTATGTATATGCCGGAGCTCTGTTCATGGATTACCGAAACAGTTCTGATTTCAGTGATTATAACACCATAATCTATGGTCATCATATGAACAATAATACCATGTTTGCTCAGCTGGACCTGTACTGGAGAGAATCGTTTGGCAAGGAAAATGACAAATTCTACATATATACGGACAAAAAGGTATATGTATATCAGGTATATGCTTTCATTAATACATCTTCAACCAGTTATGCTTATACATCTTATTTCCCTAGCAAGCTGGATTATGCTGATTATCTGAGCAAACTGAAGACTGAAGAGTATTATGACATGGGTATTGCTGCTGATACCAATAAGCGAGTAGTATCACTGTCTACATGTCAGGGTCAGAATACCGGCAAACGCTATGTGCTGATCGGCATGCTTGATAAAGTAGTTGATCTGTATTAAAAAATCTGTTTAAACAGATTTTTTATTTGCTCTCCGGGAAGAGTATTTCAATTATTTCGGTGACATTGTCAGTGGCCAGTACTGTAATATCCTGATCTTCAAAAAGAATTTTAAACTGAGAATCCTTAAGAGTGATAAATACATTTTCAATATTGAACTTTTTTCTGGCCATTATGGCAACAACTATGTTATCCGCATCGTTGTCACTGATTGCCATAACTCTTGAAGAAGGGTATATGCAGTCTTGTAAAACATCTGTATTAATTTGATCACTCTGAATGATTCTGAGATAACTGTTGTTTTCAATGTTTTGCAGCATGGATACATCAGTACATAAAATGGTGACTGGCTTTTTTTCTTTGATCAGTTCTTCAGCTAATGAAAGACAGAATGAATTGTTTCCTGTTATCAATGTATGATTTTGCAGATCTTTCTTTTTCCATTTATCCTTTGGAAAATAACGTCTAGGAACTGCAACTTTTTTTACTGCCATGATATTCACCTCATAAAAATATTTTTATAATTTAATTTTATCTATAAAAATAAATATCTTCAACAATGTCACTTTTACTTTAACATTATGAAAGGATGTGTTAAAATAATTGCACATGGCCTGTTGGTGAAGCGGTCTAACACATCGCCCTCTCAAGGCGACATTCACGGGTTCAAGTCCCGTACAGGCTACCATAGTACATAGTGAGCCCTTGTAAGAGGGCTTTAATCAGGAGAAAAATATGATTCCTGAAATAAAACTTCCATCAATCACGGCATTCGACAATTATGAAATCGTTACTTATGAACCCGGAAAGACAGTAATCAGATCTGTTGTTAGTGAGAATGGGCTTAACCCTTATGGGATGGCACATGGCGGATTCCTCTATACACTCTGCGATTATACGGCAGGGATCACAGCATATTCACTGGGGTCTGTTTCAGTTACATTGCAGTCAAATATAAATTATATAAAGGCTTCCTATAAGGGTGATATTCTGTGCATAGAGGGAATATGCATTCATAATGGGAAAACCACAAAAGTAATAGAAACGAAAATAAGAAATGAAAACAACGAAATAATATGTTCAGCAAGTTTCACAATGTATCATGTCAAGGCTGTTTAAAACAGCTTTTTTTGTTTGCTTAGATATACTCTAAGCTTATATTGTTTACTGTAAAAACAACAAGAAGAACACTATCTGTGGTATAATTCAAATATGCATAAGAATTTACATACAGAAAGACTTATTTTAAGAGAACTGAAAGAATCAGATGCTGAGGCGATTTTCAAGTGGGCACGTGATCCGGAAGTTACACGCTATCTTACATGGAATCCGCATGGATCCATTGAAGTAACAGAAACCATTCTGGCACTATGGCTTAAGGATTATGAAAATGAAGAATGTTACAGATATGGTATCGAATTGAAAGAAAGCGGTGAACTGATTGGCATGATTGATGTGGTTGGATATCATCATGGAAATCCAGTTATCGGTTATGTTTCAAACAGAGACTTCTGGAATAAAGGATATATGACTGAGGCCTTGAACGCTTTCAAAAACATGCTTCTGGAAAAATATGACACTATCGTTATCGAAGCAGCCAAGGACAATATCGGAAGCAATAAAGTGATACAGAAGAATGGTTTCAGATATGTTTACACTGAGAAAAGAAGCATGAAGGGTGAAGAATTAGAAATTAATGGCTATCGTTATCTGAAAGGCGGTGTAGGAAGAATGAGAGTATTGATCATAAACGGAAGCGGAAGAACAAATGGCTGTACTGCAAGAGCTTTGAAAGAAGTGGCTGATGCTTTACAGGAAGATGGCATTGAAGTAAATACCTATAATGTAGGAAATCAGGACATCAGAGGATGCATTTCATGCCATAGCTGCAGAAAGACCGGCAGATGTGTATTTAATGATGCTGTTAACGAGATAGCTCCAATCTTTGAAGAAGCAGATGGCATCGTCGTCGGTACACCGGTATATTATGCACATGCCAACGGTAATGTGATTTCGTTTCTTGACAGATTGTTCTTCTCAACGCGCTTTGATAAGAAGATGAAAGTAGGGGCAGCCGTTGTATCCAGCCGCAGAGCCGGTTCAACAAGCGCATTTGATGAAATCAACAAGTACTTTACGATATCACAGATGCCAATTGTATCAAGCAATTACTGGAATGAAGTACATGGCTTTAAAGCCGAAGATGTTGAAAAGGATATTGAAGGCTTAAGAACGTTAAGGAATCTGGGACATAACATGGCTTTCATGTTGAAGGCAATCAAGCTGGGAAGACTTGAATTTGGATATCCTGAAACCGAAAAAGGTCCATCAACAAGTTTTACGGACGGTTTATAAAATGGAAAGAGCAAAACAGGCGATCATAAAGTTCAATCAGGAAAGGGATTGGGATCAGTTTCATACACCGGCTAACCTGGCTAAATCAATTTCCATTGAAGCAGGAGAACTTCTCGAGTGTTTCCAGTGGGGCGATAAATATGACAAACAGGCAGTCTGCGAAGAGCTCGCTGATGTGGTTAACTATTGTATTGTAATGGCTGACAGACTGGGAGTTGATCTGGAAGAGATACTTCTGGAAAAGCTTCAGAAGAACATTGAAAAGTATCCGGTTGAAAAGGCTAAAGGACGTAATACCAAATACGATAAACTGTGATAATTTGCTTTAGAAAAGAAACTCTGCTATTATCTTTCATATGAACAGATTATTGGAAAACAGGACGTATCAGAATCTGCGTACCATTATTGCGGCTGTTGCCGGGCTTTCTCTGATCAATACAATTCTGATATATTTCAGAATTGAGAGGAATCTGGCTTTTTCAGCATTTGTTCCTTCATGGGGCATGAATTACAGTGTTTATCTGGCGGATGAAAGTCAGAAAAATCTCTATATTGCAGTATTTGATGTCGGAATCATAGGATTATATATGTTGTGTTATGTTATGTCAAAGAAGAAAGCATTCTGGTTTATGACAGCGCTTCTTATGTATCTGACCGATACCTGGCTTATGACGTATTTTATTGAACAAAAAGGATTCAGTTATTCAAACTGGACTTTCGATATAATCTCTCATGTATTTGTCTTAATAATAATGACCTGGGCTGTAGTTGTCGCCATACGCATAAAAGACGATGAAGCTATTAAGGAAATGAAAACACAGCCTGTCATGGATTTCATGCTTGATGACGATACTGAGAAAGATTTCTATATGATAGATGACTAAAAAACGGTTCGATTGAACCGTTTTGCTTATTTATGAAGTAATGGAGATACTCTCTTGTAAAGCAGAAGAGTAACAATACCGACCGCTATTCCCTTGGTAAGGTTGAAAAGAGTAACGCATACCAGAACCAGGGAAAGTGTATTTTTGATGAATGGGAAGATCTTGGTACCGGCAGCGATGATTGCTTCCAGAGGGAAATGTGCAATGTTAACATATGCCGGAATCAACAGGAAATAGTTAAGCAGATCACCGGCAATCACCATACAGAGCACACCAACAACAATACCGGTAATGGCACTTTTTCTGGTCTTGTTTTTCTGATAGATGATACCAGCAGGTATTACCAGAGCACAGCCCATCAGAAAGTTGGCAAGTTCACCGATAAAGGCAGTATTAGTTCCGTTCATAAGAAGGTTCAGCAGTATTTTCAGTGCTTCAATTATGATGGCACTGACAGGCCCTAAGGCAAAGGTACCGATTAGTACAGCTACTTCACTGAAATCCATCTTGTAAAATGTAGGGGCTATTGATGGCAACGGGAATGATATCATCATTATTACTACAGAGATAGCAGCCAGAATAGCGATTTTTGCGATTGTTTTGATGTCAAGTTTATTCATGATTTCCTCCTGACCTCTAAAAAAGAGGTTTTTTTACATCAAAACCTCCAGTTTATAAAAGAATGCTTCTTCTTTCATCCAGACTTTACTGTCGCCCATGGAATTGCACCATATCTGCTTTTACAGCTTGTGGGGTATGACCACCGGTAAGGAATTTCACCTGTCCCTGAAGATTTCTCCTTAATTATAGGACTGTGCCTTCAAGGTGTAAAGACTTACGCTTTTTCAAGAAAGAAGTGTCTGAATATCACAGGATCAAGCAGTGCTTCCGGGTGCCATTGGACAGCAATTATATTACCTTTTTCAAATGCTTCAATGATACCGTCATCACTTACAGCCCGCTGCAATACATCAGGTGCCAGTCTGTCAATACACTGATGATGAGTAGAACTGACAGAGATCCTGTCAGTACCATACATCCTGTACAGTCTTGAATCTCTGTTTAATGTTACAGGATGAGTTTCACCTCTGATCATGTGATTATCTATATGCTGATGAAGAGTTCCTCCAAGAATGACATTTAATTCCTGGAGTCCGGCACAAATGCCTAATACTTTTTTGTTTGCTGAGATATAAGCCATTATGGCTTTACGGTCAGTTTCAAGTATGTCATAGAGACTGCATTGAGTTCTGGGATCAAGAATCTGACCATAGTGTTTTGGATCAACATCGGTACTGCTTCCGGGAACGATCAATCCATCTGTGATTCTCAGAATCTCTGAATAATCGTCCATTGGCATTAAGGGAATAAGGTTAAACCCGACTTCTTCAGCAATTTCCTGAAACTGTCCAGTCAGAACATAACGTTTATTGATGAATTTTCCCGAAGGCATTTCCGAGTATCTGGTAAGTATGGCGATATTCATAGGCAATCAGATTTCCAATAGATTAAGGAGAGCTTCCGTATAGATCTCAGTCTGCTGCTGCAGTGATTTGAGAGTTACAAATTCATTGTCATCATGAATGTGCCAGTTGTACTCACCGGTATCACAGCCAAATGCGACAATGTTTGGCATTGTTCTGGCATAAGTTCCGCCGCCCATGGTAATTGGCTCTTTATCACTTCCTGTTACGTCGTAATATGCCTTAAGCATGGCTTTGATCATCGGATGATCAAGAGGGAAGAATAAAGGGTCAGCTCCACCGGCATTGATTACATGTCCTTCACCGTTTTTTATTAACATTTCAATAATCGGCTTATTTGTCATGGTTACCGGGAAACGGATATCGATTGAAGCAGTAACATTGTCATCCTTTTTCCCGATTACTCCCATATTGAAAGTCAGACGTCCATATTCATCGTGAAGGTCAACTCCCATTTTTTCTCCATAATATCCTGTACCGATCTTTTCATGATATGCTGTCACAAAACTGTCATTGATGCCTGCAAGATATAACGCTTCCATGGCATAGGACATAGCATTTAGTCCTTCTTCCGGGGTAGAAGCATGAGCTGCCGTTCCGAAAACAGTCAGCGTATAATCTTCAAATGTATAAGTAAGACCGTTTTCCTTAAGGAATTCATCAAGAATACTGATGTCAAAGCAGTCAGGTTCCAAAGTGAATGTGATTTTTCCACAAACCGCGTTATGAGCAGTACCGCCTTTTACATCAAGTATCTTTTCTGTTTTTCCGGTAAATCCGGCAAAGATCATTCCTTTTTCACCGAAAACGATAGGGAAGGAGCCGTCTGGAGTAAAACCGCAGTCAACAGGTTTTTCCTTTTCAAGATAATGTCTCAGACATGCTGAACCGCTTTCTTCATTGCATCCCATGATAAGTCTGATTTTTTTATTGATAACAGGCTTGATTTCAGACAGGATCTTCATGGCCATTAAACCGCATACAACACCGCCCTTATCGTCAGATGTACCGCGTCCATAGTATCTGTCACCAACCTGAACCATCTCAAATGGATCTGTTTTCCAGGTATCAGAAACCGGAACAACGTCAAGATGTCCGACGATACCGATGGTCTCATCACCCTGGCCCATTTCAATGTAGCCGGCATAATTATCCACACTTACAGCTTTGAATCCCAGTTTTCTGCCCATTTCAAGAGCAGCGTTAAGGCAGTCAATATTTGCCTGGCCGAAAGGGGGAGCGTCATCGCTGTATACCGAAGGATGTGAAACAAGTTCCTTCAGATTATTCAGTAATTCAGGTGTATATTCCTGAACCTTTTCCTTGATAGTCATAATTTATCCTCCTAATTAATAATACCTGTATGTATTTCACTGTCATATTCTGTGTAGTGACGGGAAATCAGTTCCTTACTGCTGGCAATCAGACTGTCAACCTTATTCTGGAATTCATCAGAATCGACATCCATCTCCTTTAATTCCATGCCTTGCTGTATCAATGAAATTATTTCCTGTGACAGTTTAAGTTCCTCAAAGATTTCAGCTGTCAGGTCTGAAAGCCAGTAGCTTTCTGCCTGTCTGTAGGAGATCAGATCTTCCTTAAGGGCTACAAATGTGCCGAGAATGCTTGTCAGAAGCATTGTTTCAAAATCATAGCCGTCTTCAAAAGATTTTGGTATTACCATAGTTTCACCTCACTTAGATTATATTATACAATAGTTGATTAAAGGATAGTTAAGAATTGCGCACTTGATATAAAAGTTTTGAAACTGTATAATCATTAATGAAAGTTGAGGCGCATATGAGATTCTTAAGAAAAACTGTGTATGTATTACTGGCATTTGTTCTCTTATATGTATTGATCATGGCTGGCGTTTATCATTTCATTTTCCCTTATCCGACTGGAGTACTGGATGAAACTGAAAGAAGCGCAGGCGCTTTAACATACAGACTTATGATAGATAAATATCTTGATAAGGACTCTCTGCTTTTCTTCACCAGAAGCAAAAACGGCGGCGGAGATAAGGCTCATGTCGGAACCCTGGATTCTGATCTGCCTCATCTGATTGCCAATTTCAAGTGTACTGCTACAAGTGACGTATATATTCCAATGGATTGTTACGGTGTTCTGAAAACTGAGAACAGTGATAATTACTATATCATTTACGGAGCAACCAGAGATGAAAATACCGTAAATGTCAAAATTACATTCTATGTTCCGGAAGGTGAAGACATTGTGTACAGAATTCCTGTTGAAGATCATTTCTTCTATTATGTAGGAGCAGTTCCTGAAGTGCTCGAGTATGAAAGCAGGATATTAGGCTTAAATGATGAAGAGGGGATAACTTTTGAATATTCCGGTGAAGCTCTGCATGAACCTAATTTTGTTCCAAAATATCAAGAAGGTTAATTTCTGTTGTTAAAAGAGAATTTATTGTGCTAATATATAAAGTGCTATAGGGGTGTAGTTTAGTGGCAAAACAACGGTCTCCAAAACCGTTGATGGGGGTTCGATTCCCTCCACCCCTGCCATTTTCACAAAAGTGGATAGCACTTTTTTTATAGGTAAAAACATGAGAATACTGGCAATTGATTTTGAAACTGCAAACGCTTCATTCTGCTCAGCCTGTTCTATCGGGTACTGTTTATGGGAGAATGGGGAAATCATCAAACGGGAAGAGATCCTGATTAGGCCGCATTCCCGCTATAATTTTTTCTCTGCCGGAAATACCATGATTCACGGACTGAAGAAGAGCGACTGTGAAGGAGCAGACCAATGGCCTTATGTATTTAATGAAATCTACAGATATTTTGACGACAGTATCATTGTTGCGCATAATGCTCCTTTTGATCTTAAGGTTTTAATGAGCATAAACCGGCTGTATGGAATCGAAATGGATGATTTTCCTTTCTTTGATACAGTATATCTTTCACGTAAAATGTATCCTAATCTGCCAAATCATAAGCTCAATACAGTATGCGAATATGTAGGCTTTGAACTGAATCATCATCATGCCGGCAGTGATGCCTTCGGTTGCATGGCAATTGTGGAATCAGTCATGGAAATGCTTAATGAATATGATGTTGAAGCACTTCTGCAGAAGACAGGAACAAAAGTCAGAATGTTTTCTGAAATTAAAATGTAAAAGAAATTTATATTAGTGAAAAATATACAATTTACTTGTTTAATTAAATGAAAGTAACTATAATGTGAATATTAGGGGTGATTTAATAATATGGAATTAGAAAACAATGCCTATTTCTGGCAGAAACTGGATACCCTGTATTTATCCGGAGATCTCATTATCGACCGTCCAAAAGGTACAAGTCATCCGTCTTATTCAAATCTTATTTATCCGGTTGATTACGGACATCTGAAGGACATACAGAATTCCGAACACATTGCATGTTACAGAGGCAGCGAAAAGGCAAGTGCTATCAAAGCGATGGTCGTCTGTGCCGATATTCTTAACAAAGATATAGAAGTAAAACTTCTGGTAGGATGCAATGAAAAGGAAGAGCGTGATATTCTGGGGTTCCTCAATCAGACAGATTTCCAGAAGTCTGTAATCATCAGAAGAGGATCTGCAATTCCTGATTGGGCTAACAGCAGCAATTAAATGTCTCTTAGGAGACATTTTTCTGTGGTAGAATATCTATATGAAAATTGAAATCAAAAAGACAGGAATCAACGGTGAGGGAATAGGTTATTACAACAGAAAGCCGGTTTTTGTAGACGGCTGTTTTCCTGGTGAAATTGCCGATATTACGATTTCTCAGGATAACAGGACATATTATAAAGGCTCTCTGAACAGGATCATATCGGCCATCAAAGACAGGACTGAAAGTCCATGTAACCATTATTCAAAGTGCGGCAGCTGTCCTTTTATTACACTTGACTATGAAAAGCAGCTTGAGTACAAAAGAGAGATAATGCAGGAAACGTTGAATAAATACAGCGGTCTTGAAATTGCCGTTCCTGAATTTGTTCCATCAAGACAGTTTAATTACCGCAATAAGCTGTCAATGGCTGTAAAACAGGACAGATCAGGTTATCTTTATAATGTCATGTATAAAGCTAACTCCAATATTCCGGTAAAGATTAAAAAGTGTTATCTGCATACGGAAGAATTGGAAAACGTCAGAAAGAAAGTTCTCATGGTTCTTAATACCTTTAGATTGAAGGAATATGATAATCGTACACATAAGGGCATAAGAGGTCTTGTAATACGTGGTATTGACGAATTTCAGGTAACAGTAATAACCGGTGAAGATGTTTTATCTGACGATGTTATCAGAGGCATAATGAACATAAAAGGTGTAGTCAGCCTTTATCAGGGAAAAAACACTCAGAAGAATGCAGTATCTCTGATGCCTGAAGAAATACAGCTTCTGTCTGGGAAAGATTCAATTGAAGTAAAGATATCTGACTATAAAGTCAGTCTGCATCCTAAAGCCTTTTTCCAGTTGAATAAGGAACAGGCTGAAGCAATATATTCCAAGGTAAGAAATCTTGTCAGAGAACGTAATAATGTTGCTGTAGAAGCATTCTGCGGAATCGGTATCATGTCAATGATGCTGCATGATATATGCAATGAAGTTATCGGCATTGAAATTGACAGAAATGCTGTTATGTCAGCCCGCGAAAACATGAAATCCAACAGAATCAGAAACGTGAGTTTTATCTGTAATGATGCTACACGTGAAATGATCAATTTGGTAAAAAGGAAAAAAGTAGATCTGCTTGTAGTAGATCCGCCTAGAACCGGTCTTGATGATGATTTTATCAAATGCATTATAAAAAGCGGAATCAGAAAAATCATCTATGTATCGTGCAATCCGGCTACCTTAGCCCGTAACATCAGAGATCTTTCAGGAAGATACAGTGTAAAAGATATCATTCCATACGACATGTTTCCTAATACACCACATTGTGAAAGCATAACTGTTTTGGAAAGGCGCTGATACTATGAAAAATGTCGGAACCATAGTCCTGGAAACGACCAGACTTTTATTGAGAAGATTTGTTGAAAATGATGCTCTGAAACTGTGTGAAGGATTTGTTAATCAGAAAAGTTTTCTGTATTATGCCAACAAGTCGGAAATAACTATTCAGGAAGAAATTGACTTATTGAAAAAAATAAAAGGACGATATGAAGAACTAAGTTATTATAATTGGCTGATAACTCTTAAAGAAAATAAAAAGATCATTGGTTCCATTAATCTTCAAATGAATAACTCTGATGAAACGGCGGAGATCAGTTATGCAATTGATGAAAGATATACGGGAAACGGATACATGACTGAAGCCCTGATGGCTGTCAGAGATTTATGCCTGAATACCATTATGGTAAAACGACTTTCAGGCGGATGTGAAATTGATAACATCGCTTCAAGAATGGTAATGGAAAAATGTGGCTTCACCTGTAAAGGAATAATAAAAAATCATCTGAAATTATCAGATGGATTTCATGATATGTATCTGTTTGTTATAGAAAAATAAAAAAGCCCTGGGGGCTTTTTAATGTTAAAAATATCCGATGAAGAGATAAACAGTCATAATGATCAGACAGGACAGAACCAGCATGATGAAGATAGTATATGCTTTTATTTTTCTGTTTACTTGTCTGTGAAACTGCTCGTCATTACTGAGAAGAACCTGTTGTCTCAGTTTTCTGAATCTGAATGTCATGAATATCGAAAGCAAGGCTGTAACGGCAAGTGTGGCGATCAAAATGGTTTTGATGGAATTACTCATAGAAATTACCTCAACAAAATTATATTATATAAGTAATGGAGATTCAAACATGACAATGAGAATGAAAAAAGTATTTACATTATTAATGTGTCTGTTAATGATCATAAATCTGCCGGGCTGCAAGGAAAAGACTGAAGCGGTTGAACGTCTGGTCATAGGTTTCACACCTAAGACTGATGCTGAAGAAGTACAGGAATTTTCACGCGTTTTCATAAACGATATAAAAAGAGAACTTGCCGAAAAAAACGTTGAAGTAAATAAAATTGAAATTGTTTTCGCCAGCAGCAACGAATCGCTTTGCCGGGAAATAGAACAGGGAAATATCGACGTCGGTTTCATTTCTCCATATGGATATCTGCAATACAAAGACAGTCATGTTAAACCATTGCTGGTTTCTCTTACTCTTGACTGCATTCTTGAAAGCACTGATCTGAAGGAAGTGAATGATAATCTGGAGAATATCACTGTGGGAAAAGCGCCCGGTTATTATTCATTCATATATGTAAACACTGCAACCGATAACGGTAGCTACATTTATGAGAAAGCCCTGAAGAATGAATTGAAATGGAATGACATAGCATCATTAAGATGGAATATCGGATCTCCTGTTTCTCTGGACACTTATCTGATGCCGAGTCTCTGGCTGAATGAAAACTTCGGCAAAGGATTTGGCAATACCAGAAGAACTGTCGCCGAACTTGATGATGTTACGGGATACATGGGATACTTTGACATGATGAGTGCTCTGATCAATGATGAGTGTGATGTAATTGCTGCTTATGCAGACATGCGCAGAGAGATCAGATTTGACGAAATCATTTATTCACGTTACGGAAACAGATTTAATGACATGTATGATTTCATCAAAATCATTGGCGTCACCCCACTGATCCATAATGATATTATTGTTTACAGCAGCAAGAACATCAGTTCCAGATATCTGCAGGCTCTGACAGAGATTCTTAAAAACATTGCAGAACCTGATGAAAGTTACCTCAGAAGCATTAATGTTTACGGCTTCCAGGATATTAAGGAAAGCGATCTTAATGATTTACAGGATATGATCAACCTGTTCAGTAAATAGAGGAGAAATACTTATGGCTAAGCTATATTTCAAATTCGGTGCAATGAATTCATCTAAGACAGCCAATGCACTGATGACAAAATTCAACTATGAAGAAAAAGGCAAGAAAGTCTGGCTGATAAAGCCTGCCATTGATAACAGAGATGGTGTGCAGATTATCAAATCACGTATTGGTTTAAGTGCTGAATGTGATGCATTAAAGACAACTGACAGTATTCTGGAACTGTGTCCTGATAACATTGATGTAATAATATGTGATGAATGCCAGTTCCTGACTGAAGAACAGGTCGATGATCTAAGGATCATAGCTACAGATAAGGACATTCCGGTATTATGCTTTGGCTTAAGAGCCGATTTCCTTACTCATCTGTTCCCAGGTTCGAAAAGGCTGTTTGAGCTGGCTGACAGCATTGCTGAAATAAAGTCCATCTGCAAATGTGGATCAAAAGCCATTGTTAATGCCCGTTTTGATGATAAAGGTGAAATTCAGATAGAAGGTGCACAGGTATTCATCGGAGGTAATGAAAGCTATGAAGGACTGTGCTGGAAATGCTATCACAGACTTGTTGAAGAAAAGAAAAAAGAAAGAAGGATCTAAGTCCTTCTTCCTTTCTTGTTAAGGGGGGATAAATTTTAAAAATAGAAAGGAGAATTCTATGCAAATCTTTTTTCATATTTGCAATTATAATATAGCAATAATAAATCATCGAAATTCTGTTAAGATATGTGAAATAATGTGAAAAAAAGGATCTCTTCAGAGATCCTGATTTTGCCTTTTGGGCACTTTTGTTAAGGGGGATAATTTTAAAATAGAAAGGAGAATTCTATGCAAATCTTTTTCATATTTGCAATTATAATATAACAATAATAAATCACTGAATTACAGTTAATATGTGTGAAATCGTGTGATGTTTGTTTGCCTAATATCTTTGTTTTAGATTAGAATAGTATTGGTGATTATGTGAACGTTTACGATTTTGATAAAACTATTTACCATCATGACAGTACCGTTGATTTCTTTTTTTATCAGTTAAGAAAGAATCCGCTGCTGATCAGATTTCTTCCCAAGCAGCGGCTGGGCTTTTTGCTGTACTTTATGAAGGTTATTAACAAGACTGAAATGAAGAATTACTTTTACAGTTATCTTAAAGGTGTAAAAGACATTGATAAGGAAGTACAGATATTCTGGGATTCACATATTAAGGGAATCAATGAATGGTATCTGAAACAGCACAGAGATGATGACATCATAATCAGCGCCTCAGCTTATTTTCTGGTTAATGAAGCCTGCAGAAGAATTAACATTACCAGAGTGATATGCTCTGAAGTTGACCAGTATACAGGTGAGGTAACAGGGCTCAATTGCAATGGCGAGCAGAAAGTCGTCAGATTCCTTGAAGAGGGATACGACAAAGATGAAATAGAAGAATTCTACAGTGATTCATATGGTGATACACCAATGGCTATGCTGGCCAGAAAAAGTTATCTTGTAAAGGGACAGAAGCTTATTGAATGGGGGAAAGACAGATGAGAATCGGTCTTTTTTCCGATACATATCTTCCGGATGTAAACGGTGTAGTCACTTCTGTTGACACTCTGCGTCTGGCCTTGGAAAAACTTGGTAATGATGTTTATGTGATCTGTCCGTCAAATAAAGTAAAACAGGTTACCTGGGATAACAGAATACTCAGAATTCCGGGAATCAAAGTCAGACAGATATATGGATATACAATTGCTTCTGCAAATCACCGTAAAGCCGAAAAGATGTTAATGGAACTGAATCTTGAAATGATTCACGTACATACGGAATTCGGCATAGGACAATTCGGAAGAAAGTTTGCCCGCAGACATCGAATTCCTGTTGTCGCAACTTATCACACGTTTTATGAAGATTATACACATTATGTGAATCCTCTTAACATCAGAGCATTGGAAAAGCTTGGGCGATTAAGCATAAGAATTCTAAGCGAAAAATGGTGCGACGGCGTCAATGGATTGATAGTGCCGACACTTAAAACGAAAAAAGCTCTTGAAGGATATGGAGTTTATAATAAAATGTTTGTTGTTCCGACTGGATTGGATCTGGAACAGTTTCAAAGAGAAAATGATTCAGAACCGCTGTTTCGGGAAGAGAGTTTTGTTCTTGTTTTCGTAGGCCGTATTGCAGAAGAAAAGAGTGTTGATTTTCTGATTGATGCCATGGAATTGCTGAAAAGAAAGAACAGAAATGTTTCACTTGCAGTTATCGGTGATGGCCCTGATCTTGAAAAAATCAAAAAGCTTGCTGAAAAGGCAGAACTTGACGACAGTATAAAATTTGCCGGTAAAATTGAACACAGTGAGGTAGCCAGATATTACAGCATGGCTGACCGGTTTATCTCTGCAAGCCTTACCGAAACACAGGGACTGACCTTTATAGAAGCTATGGCTGCCGGCTTACCGGTATTGGCGCGAGATAAAGTAGCTCTTAATAATGTGCTTATTGATGGTTATAATGGATATTATTTCCAGTCTGTTACAGATCTGGTCGAAAAGACAGAGATGTTAATGGATATGAACGCAGAAGATAGAACGAAGATGAGAGAAGCCAGTCGAATAAAGGCTGATGAATACTCACTTGAAAACTTTGGAAAGGCTGTTATGAATGTTTATCGTGAGATAATGGATGATTTCAATAAGGAATACACTGTTTCCAGATTGAGAGTAGATGATGACTATACAAGAATATATGTAACGGATAATGATACTGAAACGGCTTTTGTAATAACCACATCTGATTATTTTGATCTTAAAATCGCACAGGATCAGGGTATTACGGAACAGCAGTACAATCTTCTGACAAAGCTTCATGCATATGCTTACGGATACCGTAAAGCCATAAAGAAACTGGCTTATAAGGATCAGAGCGTCAGAGAGATAAGTGATCTGCTTGATGGAGTACGGCATCTTGATGCCGACGGTAAACGTCGCATAATGAAGGAACTCACTGACAGTGGTTATCTTAATGATGAAATGCTGGTAAAAAATGAAATAGAAAATGACCAGATAAAACTTATAGGCCGAAAAAAGACTGAGTTTAATCTGCTGAAAAGAGGAATAGACAGAGAACTGGTTGAAAAATACATAAATCAAATTGATGAATCGTTTGAAATCAAGAGAGGCATGGAAAAGGCTCAGCGGCTGCTTAAGGGGATTCGTGACAAGTCATTCCGTGAAACAGTCATGAATCTTAAAACCAAACTGATAGGTGCAGGATATGACAGTTCAACGGCTGATGAAATAATAGAACGACTGCAGCTTATACCTGATGAAGAAGCAGAAAACAGTAATCTGAGACAGGAATATGAAAAAGGATATAGAAAATATATCAGAAAATTCAGTGGATATGATCTGAAACAGAAGATGTATTCATACCTGTATGGAAAAGGATACAGCAGCGATGATATTAAAAAAGTCATTGCGGAATTACGGGAGGTAGAAAATGAAGATTAAAGATATAAGGGAAAACATGGGAGTGGAGTTTATGGCTTTGGTAACTCTGGCAAATCAGGGAGTATCAAACAGCAACCAGCCATATCTTAATCTTGAATTGAAAGATAATACCGGTTCAATAGTAGCCAAGATGTGGAATGTAACAGGTGAAGATGTCCGGACTGTAAAGGTAGGAACATTTGTTAAAGTAAAAGGAACATCGCTGCTTTACAAAGATCAGCTGCAGCTGAAAGTGCTTGAAATTGTTCCTGTCAATACGGAAAATCTTGACATGAGTCAGTTCATTACCGCTTCACCTGTACCTCAGGATGTTCTTAGAGAAACTCTAAGCGAAGCTGTGGAATCGATAGAAAACGTTAACATAAGGAAAATCGTCGAGGCTATTTACAGAAAGTATGACCGTAAGATCTATTCATCACCGGCTGCTACCAAGAATCATCACGAATACTTTGGCGGACTTGCTACACATGTTTCGGGCATGATTAAACTTGGAGAATCAGTATGTCAGTTATATCCTCGGGTAAACCGTGACTATCTGATTGCCGGAATCCTGCTCCATGACATCGGTAAGATATGTGAATTAGGCGGCAGCAATATTGCTGAATACACTACTGAAGGCAAACTTCTCGGTCATATCTCAATTTCTCAGACCATGGTACGGGAAACAGCACGGGAACTTGGCATTGATTCTGAAGAAGTCACTGTTCTCAGACATATAATCCTGGCACATCACGGCAAAAGAGAATTCGGTTCTCCGGTACTTCCAATGACCCTTGAGGCTGAAGTGCTGCATATGATCGATGATCTTGATGCCAAAATCAATATGATAGAAAAAGAACTCAGGGAAACGAAAAATGGTGAATTCACCAAGAAGATCTTCTCTCTGGATAACCGTTCTTTCTATAAACCGAAGAATTAGAAAAAGTCTGTTTAATAGTCAGATAAGATATAAACTGATTGATGGGGAAAACATGTTGAAGAATGATGAGATTGAAACCGTGAGTTATGATTATGACGAAATCAGAAATATGATTCCGGTCAGATATAAACATTCTCACAAAGGCGATTATGGAAAAGTACTGCTGATTGGGGGACACGACAATACGGTTGGGGCCTGCATAATGTGCGCAAGAACGATCCTTAAGTCCGGTGCCGGTCTGCTGACAATAATGTCATATACGGAAACTGTAAGGACAGCGCATGAGGTACTCCCCGAGGCTATGACCATAACAATGAATCCTGAAATAATTGAAAGTCAGCTGTCTGAACTGAATATGGATAATTATTCTCTGATCGTATTTGGCCCGGGAGCAGGGAGAAATGAGATTACCGAAAAACTGCTTGTCTATGTTCTGAAACAGGACAGGGATGTAATCCTGGATGCTGATGGGTTATATTATCTGAAAAAGCATATCGATCTGCTTAACAGATCAAAAACTACTGTAATAACTCCGCATCTTGGAGAGTATAAACGTGTTTTTGAATATGATCAGGATAAGATTTTGTCTGATCTGACTGCTTTATCGGAAAAATATCCTACACTTATAACTGTTCTGAAAGGCGTCAACACTTTGATAGCATATCAAGGTCATATTACTGTAAACAGGACTGGAAATAACGCGCTGGCTAAAGGAGGTTCCGGAGATGTTCTCTGCGGGCTGACGGGCGGGCTTTTTGCACAGAAACCTGACGTAAGTTCAGTCATTGCAGCAGTATACATTCATTCACTGGCTGCTGATTACTGGGTAAGGGAACACAGCAGCTATTCACTGCTGGCCAGTGACCTGATAGAACAGATTGATAAGATATTATTTGAAATGCAAAATGAATAAACTGTTGATTTACATTAAAGATCCTGAAAACATAAAGAAATTCAATAACAGTAATATTGAAGGTTTTATTATTGCCGAAAAGATGTTTTCTGCATCCGCATATGAATGTGACATTGAAAAAGCTGTCAGAATCATTCACGATGGGGGATATAAGGCTTATGTGAAAGCAGATTGTCTCTATCAGCAGTTTCAGCTTCCTGAGCTGGAGGAATATCTGCTGAAACTGGATAATATCAGTGTAGATGGGATCATATATACTGATATCGGCGTATTCACATTAATGAAGAAACTAAATGTATCATACAAAGGAATTTATGCTCCTGAAACGCTTCTGACAAACTGGTATGATATTAATGAAATCAGAAATGACGGCATAGATAACTGTGTAATTTCAAAAGACATTACCTTTGATGATGTCTGCTATATTGCGAATAAATGTCCTGGTTACTGTTACATCAGGATCCACGGTCCAGTTCTGCTGGCATATTCCAGACGCAAATACATTTCAGCTTATCTGCATAAGGAAAGCGAGTATCTTGAAGGCTATTATCTGCAGGAAGAAACAAGGGATACCAGACTGCCAATTATTGAAAAGGAATACGGAAGCTGGCTGTACGGAAAGATACTTCAGAGCATCAGAACGATCAGAGAACTGTGCCGGAAGGAATTTGCCGGATTCATCATTGACAGTGTTATTTACGAAGATGATTATACTGTTAAAACAGCAGGTATTTATTCTGCTCTTATGGATAACAGAATAGGAGAGGAAGAAGCGATAAAGCTGCTGATAGATGCATTACCTGATGCAGAATATACAGGTATGGAAGAGATCAGGGAAACCTGGCTTGATAAGGAGTAAAATGAAAACGGAATTACTGGCACCGGCCGGAGACATGGCCAGACTTAAAACAGCTATCATTTACGGTGCTGATGCGGTTTACTTTGGCGGTAAACAGTTTTCGTTGCGTTCAAGAGCTTCGAATTTTACTCTTGATGATATCAGGGAAGCTGTAAAGTTTGCTCACAGTTATAACAGAAAGGTATATGTTACGGTTAACATAATCCCGCACAACGGAGATTTTGAGGGACTTGAAGATTATCTTAAGAAGCTGGAAGAGTACGGTGTAGATGCAATTATATGTGCTTCACAGGCAATTCTGTCCTTATGCAAAAAGGTTGCACCTAAACTGGAAGGACATGTATCAACACAGCAGACTACCATTAATACTGCTGCATTGCAGTACTGGAAGGATAAAAAGGCTGACAGAGTAGTTCTGGGAAGAGAAGTTGATCTTAAACAGCTGAAGGAAATAGCCGGACAGGCTGATATTCCTTTGGAAGTATTCATTCATGGCGGCATGTGTGCCAATTATTCCGGCCGCTGTACTATATCTAACATGCTTACTAACCGTGATGCCAACAGAGGCGGATGCGCACATTCCTGCCGTTGGAATTATCATCTCTGGCATAATGAAGAATTACTGGACCGTGAAGACTACATGTTCTCCATGGGTTCAAAAGACATGTGTGCAGTCAGCTACCTTAATGACCTGCTGGATTTAAATGTAGCCTCACTGAAAATCGAAGGACGTATGAAAACGGCTTTCTATATCGCATGCATAGTAAAGGGATACCGTTATCTTCTGGATTGTTACGAAAAGTATGGTCATATCAGCGATGAACAGTTGCTGAAAGGTCAGAGCATAATTGAAACAGGGACAAACAGAGACAGTTTCCCAGGCTTTTATCCAGGATACAGTATAGAGGAAGGACAGCTGTATAATCTCACTCAGACGGCCTCACAGAACTTCGTAGCCAGGGTTATGAAATTTGACAGTGAAAAGATGGAAGCTGTTATTGAAGTTAGAAATCACTTCCGTAAAAATGACACTCTGGCTGTAATGAATCCATATACTGATGACTGTGCATTTAAAGTATGTGCCATGTTCGACATGGATGGAAACGAAGTTGAAATAGCCAACAGGCCGCTTCAGTTACTTAGAATAAAAGTACCGGTACGGGTTAACGAATATACGTTTATTAGATTGATCAGGGAGTAACATATGATTATTGAAGGTGCTATAGCCGTAAAGGCAGCAATGGACAGCAAATACCGTAAGGTTGAAACCATATATATAGATAAGGATAAACATACGCAGGATGTTGCTTTCATCGTTCATGAAGCCTATAAATGCCGTGTCAATGTAGAGAGGTGTACCAGTGATTTCATAAAGGAAAACGCTCTGGGCCGTACTCATGGCGGCATTATAGCTGAAGTACAGCAGAGACGATTTCAGTCAATAACGTCACTCATGATGAAGGAAAATCCGTTTCTGGCGTTAATTGAAGGAGTGGAAGACAGTTACAATCTGGGCTACATTCTGAGAAGTCTTTATGCCTTTGGCTGCGATGGTGTCATTCTGCCCAGCAGAGAATGGGATTTTGAAGATGGAACAATGGTGAAGAGTTCAGCAGGTGCCAGCGAGTTCATTCCGATTCACCTTACAGATGACCTGGCAGTAACTCTAAATACGCTTCATGACAATAATTTTCGTATTATAAGTGCCTACAGAGGCAGTAATACAACGCCTTTATATGAGACTGACATGAGCGAGGGTCCTATTCTTGTATGCATAGGTGGTCCAATGAGAGGGCTATCAAGAGAAGTGCTTGATAATTCTGATATCTTTGCCTATATACCTTATGACAATGAGTTCAGAAATGCCCTGAACGCAGCCAGTGCCGCTGTTGTATTTGCTTCTGAAGTTTACCGTCAGAGACATCATAAATGAGAAAAGATTCTGTCACAGGAGTCTTTTTTATTGACTTGAAATTATGAATAAATGGTTTTATAATGTTAGCAGTCACAGATGAAGAGTGCTAAAAAGGAGCTGATTATTATGGCTAAAAAACAGTTTAAAACAGAATCCAAGAGATTATTGGATCTTATGATCAATTCTATTTACACTAACAGGGAAATATTCCTGCGTGAGCTGATATCCAATGCTTCAGATGCTCTGGATAAAAGACACTATATGGCTTTAACTGATAAGGATTATGAAGCTGATGAATACCAGATCAGAATTGATATTGATAAGGAAAACAGAACCATTACCATTACTGATAACGGAATCGGCATGAACAGAGAAGAACTTGAGAAGAATCTGGGAACCATTGCTCACAGCGGTTCAGAAGAGTTCCGTCAGAAATATGATACCGGCAATACTGCGGATATCATTGGTCAGTTCGGTGTAGGTTTCTATTCCGCTTTCATGGTTGCCAGTCAGGTAACTGTAGACAGTAAGACAGTAAATGAGCCTGCTAACAGATGGATCAGCAATGGTCAGGACGGGTATACAATTGAACCAAGTGATAAGGATTCAACCGGTACATCTATTATTCTTCAGTTAAGAGAAGATACAGATGACATTAAGTATTCCGATTATCTTGACAGCTATAAGATCGAAGAACTGGTCAAGAAGTATTCTGATTATGTAAGATACCCGATCAAAATGGAAACAGAAAAGACTGTTCTTAAGGAAAATACCGAAAATGAATATGAAACAGTTAAGGAAATAAAGACAGTTAATTCCATGATTCCTTTATGGAAGAGAAACAAGAAGGATATATCCGAAGAAGATTACAGCAATTTCTACAGTTCAAAATTCTATGACTGGGAAAAGCCTCTGAAGACCATACATTATTCTCTTGAAGGAAATGTATCATACACGGCACTGCTGTATATTCCGTCAAGACTTCCATATAACTTCTATTCGAAGGACTATGAGGCTGGTCTACAGCTTTATTCTAAAGGCGTCTTCGTTATGGAGCATGCCAAGGATCTGCTGCCTGATTACTATTCATTTGTCAGAGGTCTGGTCGACAGTGATGATGTTTCACTTAACATCTCCCGTGAGATCCTTCAGCAGGATTCACAGCTTCAGGCCTTAAGAAAGTCGGTAAGCAGACGTATAAAGAGTACCCTTGTAGACATGATGATCAAGGACAGGGAAAACTACGAAAAATTCTTTAAGGTTTTCGGTAATTCTCTGAAATACGGTGTCTATCAGAACTTCGGCGCTGAAAAGGAAGAACTGCAGGATCTGCTTATGTTCTACTCTTCAAAAGAAGATAAATACGTCACTTTGAAGGAATATAAGGAAAGAATGAAGCCTGACCAGAATGAAATCTATTATTGTACAGGTCAGTCTATTGAACAGATTAAAAAGCTTCCTCAGATTGAAACACTGCTGGATAAGGGATTTGAAATCCTGTATTGCATTGATGAAATCGATGAATTCACATTAATGATGATGCGTAATTATGACGGAAAGGATTTCAAGAGTGCTCAGCAGGCTGAAGCAATCGGAGAGACTGAAGAGGAAAAGAAACATAAGGAAGAAGTTCAGAAGAGCAATGAAAGTCTGCTTAAGAGAATGCTTACTTCTCTTGGCGATAAAGTAAAGGATGTCCGCATTTCATCAAGACTGAAGAATAATCCGGTATGTCTTGTTGCTGATGAAGGAATATCTCTGGAAATGGAAAAGTATCTTTCCCAGCTACCGGGTGATCAGCAGGCAAAAGCTACAAAGATTCTGGAAATCAATCCTAATCATGATATTTTCAAGGTTTTGCAGAAAGTTTATGATAAAAAGCCGGAACAGATAGATGAATATACAGATATTCTCTATCAGCAGGCGATGCTGATTGAAGGCTTTAAACTGGATGATCCGGTTGCCTTTTCAAATAAAATCTGTGAACTGATGAAAGAAGCTAATGAATAGGCGGTACCTTAGGTACTGCCTTTTTTTCTATTATAAAATCAGGAACACACTGAGCCTGATTTAAGAAGAGAAAATGAAATACTATTAGAATAAAGAGGTCAGGAATACCAGTTGTTCCTGGCCTTTCCTTCGTAGGCATACGCAGTGAAAGTGCCGGGTA
>JAFWDT010000011.1 GCA_017516045.1 Erysipelotrichaceae bacterium | reverse complement strand
CCACTTTATCACCTCAACTTTCTTTTCTGCTAGAATGACTTGAACATCTTCTAGTTTATGTTAGTTGAGGTGATCTTTCTATAAGATCACCTTTTGCTTTCTCTACCCGCATAGCGGGTAGTTGTTCGTTTCGCTCTTTGATCTCAACCGGGTTAACCCTGAACAAACCACAAGAAAAAGGGATCTCTCCCTTTTTTCTTCTGTTAATTACTGCTGAGCAATTACGAATGCTGTAGCGTTGTCACCTTCTGAGGTGATGCTCAGCATCAGGTTCTTAACACCTTTACTGTCTAATACAGCTTTAATCTCTTCATCAGGTTTGACATATACGAGCTTGTTTTCGTCAAATAGAATTTCAACCTGCTTGTATTCAAAGTCTGCAGTGTTCATGAAGTGTTCCAGCACCTTCTTAATTGCCTGCTTGGCAGCAAAATGACGTGCATATGTATCAAGCAGAGAACTTCTGGTCCGAGCCTGTCTCTGTTCTTCTTCTGTGAAAATGTCATCTACATACTGCTGATTATGAAGAAATCTTTCAACGTTGCTGATAGTTACTGTATCAATACCAATACTAATTACCATATCTTTACCTCTTCTTTCGTCACATTCTATTTTAGCAAGATTTCATGCAATCTTCCATATTTAGATATATAATATAATTAAATATAAATGGAGGCAACAATAATATGGGATTAAAAGAAAAATTAGAAGAAATCAAGAAGAACATCTCTGATACTGCCGAAAAAGCTGAAGAAGGAGTAAAGAGAAAAACTGTATCAATGGTTGATTCAGTTAAGAATGTAGCCAGCGATGTTGCTGAAGAAGTTAAATCTGCCGTAGAAAAACCAAAATCAATGGTTGACGCAGCCGTAACTAAGGTTGTTGAACCACTTAAGGCTGAAAGACCAAAGAGCATGGTAGACAGCATCGTTTCTCAGCCAAAGGAAGCACCGAAGACTGAACCTGAATACAAGGAAGTTGACCTGCTTGAAATCGCCAAGAACGTTATCAGAGGCGACTGGGGCAATGGCGATGACAGATACAACAGACTGACTGCAGCCGGCTATGACTACAATACAGTACAGACTCTGGTAAACGATCTGCTGGCTGGCAGAGCACCTACAGTTCCTACCACAGCTAAGATTCCTGTAAAGAAAGAAGAACCAAAACCAGCTTTAAAGGATATCGTAACAGTAGCCAAGGAAGTTATCAGAGGCGACTGGGGCAACGGTGATGACAGATATAACAGACTGATCGCTGCCGGTTATGATTACTATGCTGTACAGGCAAAGGTTAACGAGCTTCTCAAATAATCATTTAAAAGTCAGAGCCATCTATTGATGGCTATTTTCTTATCCTCTGTTATATAATAATGACATGAATGCTTTAATTCTCAAGATCATCGCCATGATAACCATGACTATCGATCACGTCGGTGTGGTCTTTAATATGCCGCAGACTTACCGCTACATAGGAAGAATAGCTTTTCCTCTGTATGCCCTGATGATCACAGAAGCCTGCAACCATCTTAAAAACGATAATAAACGCTTTCTGCGTTATATACTTCAGCTGGCAATACTGGCAGTTGTTTCTGAAATAGGTTTTGACCTCTGTTTCTATCAGAAGATTCCGGCTATGGAAATGCAGAATCAGATCCTACAGTTTTTTCTGTATGCCCTGACTGTCTATTTTTCCCAGGAACAGAACAACAACATGGTAACTGTTGCAGTATTGTGGGTATTGATCATATTCATTAATTTTTCCGGTGCCGTGGGATATTTCGCAGCCGGTATCATATTTATGCTGCTGATGCATGTATACACTTCACATCTTCTCAACAAGTCCTTTATCATAAGACTTGTATACTGTTTCTGTGCTGTTTTACTGCTGATTTTTCTGGAACAGATCGACGGATATACATTGCATTTCCACAGTATAGGAAAAACACTGCAGTATATGATAAGTCATCATTCATACTACAGTGTTACAAATCTTTATACTCTTTTATCAGTACCTTTACTAACTCTTTACAACGGTCAGTACGGGAAAATGCCTTCCTGGTTCAAACCGGTATATCTGTTATACTATCCGGTCCACCTTTATGTGCTGGCATTAATAGATCATTTTATCTGATTACCGTTCCGCAGTGATCTCATTCGTCAGGTTAACAGCCCACCTGTTAGATGTAAATCTTCTTAAGCCAATCAGGATCCTGACTGCCAGTTCAAACTGTGCCAGGAAATAAATCAGGGCAAAGTTTTCCATATGCAGCAGTGATATCATACCGTAAATCAGAGGGATACCTACAAACCATACGATACCGCAGTCCAGAACCATTAACATCTTGGAATCTCCGCCTGCTCTTAATGATGAGAAGATAACTACTACAATCATTCTCAGAGCAATTCTGAATGCAGAAACTCTGACGATGGCAACAGACAGTTCATAAACATCTGGATTTGTTAATCCAAACAGATCAACCAAAGGCTTGGCAGCTCCAATAACTACTGAACCGGTAACAGCAGCCAGTGCCAGACCCAGATACAGGAACCAGCGGCTTTCCATAACCGCTTTTTTTACGTCTCCCTTGCCTAATTCAGCACCCAGCAGCATACTTCCAGATACAGATAAGCCGTTGCATACGGAGAAGAACATGTTGGTAATGGTATTCGCTACATAATATGAATCTGTAACCTTTGTTCCCAGCAGACCATAGGCTTTGATGTATAATGATGTGCCGAAACCAAACAGTGTTTCATTAATGATGGTTGGATAGGTTCTGATCATGACTTTGCTGAAGAAATCCCTGCTGATATCAAACATGATCTTAGGATTTCCCACGAAAGCAGCATTGCTCAGAATGGAATAACCCATGTACAGACCTAAGGCTACAACTTGCGAAGCAATTGTTCCCCATGCTGCACCGGCAACCCCCATAGGTGAAAATCCCAGCTTACCGTAAATGAGAATGTAGTTTACAATAGCGTTGGTAACCATTGACGTTGTTGAGATCCACATGGAAACATTTGTCTTATGGATACATCTGTAGAAATAGTTATATGCCAGAGCAACTGTGTTCAGAGGGAATGAAAACTTAACCAGATCGAGATATATCTTGGCATAACTGATGACATCAGGATCCTTGACATAGAATCTGATGACCGGTATACACCGTAAAGCTATCAGGCCGAAAAACCGTAATCCTACCATTAAAGACAGAATAATTGACATGCCGAAAGTACGCTGCAGGTTTTCCTTATCATCAGCACCATAGAACTGGGATGCATAGATACCTGTGCCTTCCATGACGCCAAAGGAAATACAGGAACAGACATGGCCAACCTGGGATGCCACACCAACAGGAGAAACCATGCCGATAGCCGAAACCATCATTGTATCAACCATGCCCATGGCACTTGAAAGCAGCTGCTGCAGCATGCTTGGTATGGCTAAGCGGCTGACATCTGAATAAAACTTTTTATCTCCCACATATTTTCCGGCAGTCATTATGTGTCCCCCTTTTAAGAATTACTCACATTATAAAGGA
Organism: Erysipelotrichaceae bacterium; assembly: GCA_017516045.1. GTDB lineage: Bacteria > Bacillota_I > Bacilli_A > Erysipelotrichales > Erysipelotrichaceae > RUG521. The sequence continues at coordinate 18,593 of JAFWDT010000011.1, read as the reverse complement.
AATGTATACTAAACCATACCATATTGACTGAATTTTTCAATATTATTTCTGAAATTTTTCAAAAAAAAGAAAAATCAGTAAAATATTTTCAATTTTGGTTCTCTGATTGCTTATGTTCTGTCATAGTGGTATCATAACGAAGTAAAAATCAGATATCTGACTGAGAGGAGATCAAGCCATGGCAGAATTATGCGAAATCATCATGTTAGTATGTTTTGGTGCTTCGTGGCCTATTAATGCCATCAAAGCCTACAAGGCAAGAAGCACAAAAGGAACAAGTTTACTGTTTCTGTTACTGATATTTACCGGATATGTTGCCGGCATCATGTCAAAACTGCTTAACAAAAACTACATGGCAAGCATATCAACAAAATGGTATGTTCTGGCTGTATACGTCATAAACCTGTTAAGTCTGACAGTTAACCTGCTGATTTATTACAGAAACAAAAGAATATCTGAATAGTAAAAGACGATGCTTAGTAAGCATCGTCTTATTTATTTACATCGAGCATGAATTGTTTTAACGCCGACAGCATCTTGTCAAGATGTCTGGTAAAGCAGTGATCATCTCCGGGGATAATTTCAAGTTTACAGTTTTTATATCTCTTCTGTGCATCAACAGCATATTTCAGCGGAACTGCTTCATCCTCATCACCATGAACAATGAAAACCGGCCCTGTATATTTATCAATCAGTTCTTCGATATGAATCATCTGGGCCGTACGGAAATAGTTGCCATTGATCTTGTACAACCCGGCATCCAGTTCATCAGGAATATGATCAGGATCAAACTTTACGCCAAAAAACATACCGTATTTAGCTGCATCCAGAATAACTGTTGCCGGAGACATTGGAATAATAGCTTTGAAATCATCATTTCTCAATCCTCCGATGATCATTGTCAGTAATCCTCCCTGAGAATGACCGCACACATACAGATCTGTCACGAAATCAAGTTTCTTAGCATAATCAACAACATCCAAGGCATTGCTGATCCACTTAAGAAGCGTATGTTCCTCAAACTTGCCTTCACTCTGTCCGTGCCCGTACAGTTCTACTCTTAAGGCGGCTATACCTACTTCATTCATGATTCTTGCAGCACCGGCAATATGCAGTTCCTCCATATGCCCTGTCAAGCCATGAAAAATAATGGCCAGAGGACACTTTCCATTAAAGTTTTTCGGCATTTCAAGTTTAGCGTGCAGACGAATGCCGTCACTGTTAATATAATATTCTTTCATCTTAGCAACCTCACAATAAAATTATAGCAAAAAAAGATAACCGTCAGGTTATCTTATCTGATTCTCAGCCGCTTTAGCAACATGGTTGACAAGAACTGAGGTCGTAATCGATCCTATTCCTCCCGGAACAGGTGTGATCTTTTCGACCAGAGGCTCAACCTCTTCAAACAGCACATCACCGCACAGCTTCTGCTTGGTTTCGTTATACTGTATGCCGACATCAATGACAGTCTGTCCTTCACTGACATATTCAGCATTTATTGACTCCATCCTGCCGGTACAGCAGATTACTATATCTGCCTGTCTGGTAATAGAAGGAACGTCTGCCGTTTTACTGTGACATACGGTTACCGTAGCATTCCGGTTCATCAACAGTATTGCCAGAGGTTTGCCTACAACCAGTGATCTTCCAATCACAACCACGTTTTTACCGGCAACATCTATATTGTAATATCTCAGCGTTTCCATTACTGCTTCAGCAGTACATGGAGCATATCCAATCTCCTTATTAATGAAAACATCACCAAGTGAACTGTCTGTACAGCCATCAACATCTTTAAGCGGATCAATGTAGTTCCTGGCCTTTTCATTATTCAGATGTTTTGGCAGCGGTCTGAACATCAGAATGCCATGTACTTCCGGATCGCTGTTGAGTTCGTTCAGCGCTCCGTAAAATTCCTCACAGCTGACATCTTCTGAAAGAATAACGTTTCTGACCTTTATCCCCACGTTCCGGCATTTTTTCGCTGCTCCTCTTTCATATGAAATGTCATCATTTCTTTCACCAACTCTGAGTATGGCCAGTGTGGTATCTATACCCTTTTCCTTCAGCTCTGCTACTTTACGTGCAGTCTTTTCATCCATAGAAGCGGCTACGGGTTTGCCCTTTAATATTTCAGCCATTGGAAAGCCTCTTTTCTACGGAACGATAACACTTCAGAGCTCTTTCACCATACTCCTGCAGCATTTCTGCTGCCTTATCTTCAAGTTCCACAGCATATTCCCTGTTTTTCATCAGTCTGGTATTTACCTTAATGTTTATGAAAGCACCGTAAATGGCTCCATGAGCCAGCATGACTGATGTAGCAGCATCAGAAACTGCCAGTTTTGAGCCTATAATTGCCAGTCTTTCGTCCAGTTCAACTACCCTGCAGCATAACTGCAGAATATGCAATGGAGCTCCGGCAGCCGTTTTGAGGCATTTCTCCATATTTTCAGCATAATCAGGGTCATTTTTATCCATTGAATAGGCTTTTGCCAGAGGTTCAAAGGCTTCAGCATCCTCATTGACACAGCTAAGAAGACTAATTCTTAATTCATCAGTCTCTTTCATTATCCGCTGAATTTCTTCCTCATATTCAGCATACTTCTTCTTTCCTGTGGTCAGGTTGGTAACCATTTCCGCCAGCGACGCTGCAAGTGATCCCACTAAGGCACTTACTCCACCGCCTCCCGGTACGGGAGCCTTACTGGCAGATAATTCCGTGAATTCCCTTATACTTTTATCAAGCATAATCAAATCCTCCTTTAGAACAGTCCGGTAATTACACCATTCTCGTCTACATCTATTTTTTCAGCAGCCGGAACTTTTGGCAGTCCAGGCATGGTCATGATATCACCTGTTAAGGCTACAATAAATCCTGCCCCTGCTGATACTTTCAGGTTTCTGACTGTTATTCTAAAATTTCTAGGAGCTCCAAGTTTAGATGGATCATCAGTGAATGAATACTGTGTCTTTGCCATACATATAGGCAGATTACCATATCCCAGTTCTTCCAGCTGCTTTAGCTGTTTGACAGCACCGCCTACCAGATCAACCCCATCAGCGTGATAGATCCTGGTCGCAATTGTGTTAAGCTTTTCCATGATGGAAAGATTCAGATCATATGAATATTCAAAATCGTTAGGCAGTTCACATAGTCTGACTACTTCTTCAGCCAGTGCCTTACCGCCATCACCGCCCTTAGCCCACACTTCACTTAAGGCAACGTTAACGCCTAATTCATGACACTTGTCTTCAATCAGCTTCAGCTCTGCTTCCGTATCGCTTGGGAATCTGTTAATGGCTACCACACAAGGCAGATGATAGACATTGGTAATGTTGTCAACATGCTGCAGCAGGTTTGGCATGCCCTTTTCCAGAGCTTCAAGGTTTTCCTTTGCCAGATCAGCCTTGGCTACACCGCCATTATGTTTCAATGCTCTTACGGTAGCGACAATTACCACGGCATTTGGTTTCAGACCGGCCATGCGGCACTTGATGTCCAGGAACTTTTCTGCTCCTAAGTCAGCTCCGAATCCGGCCTCGGTAATGGCATAGTCACCTAATTTCAGAGCCATTCTGGTGGCTGTTACAGAGTTGCAGCCATGAGCGATATTGGCGAAAGGTCCGCCATGAATGAAGGCAGGTGTATGTTCCAGAGTCTGAACCAGGTTAGGTTTCAGTGCATCCTTTAACAAAGCTGCCATGGCGCCTTGTGCCTTCAGGTCACCGGCTGTAACCGGCTTGTTATCATAGGTGTAACCGACAACGATCCTTGCCAGTCTTTCCTTTAAGTCAGTAATGCTGGATGCCAGACATAATACAGCCATGACTTCGGAAGCTACCGTAATGTCAAAGCCATCCTGTCTTGGCGTGCCATCGGTTCTGGCACCAAGACCGTCTACGATATTTCTCAACTGGCGGTCATTCATGTCAACTGCACGCTTCCAGGTGATCCTTCTCGGATCAATTCCCAGTACATTGCCCTGCTGAATATGGTTGTCCAGCATGGCTGCCAGCAGATTATTGGCAGCCCCAATGGCATGGAAGTCACCGGTGAAGTGCAGATTGATGTCTTCCATCGGAACGACCTGGGCATATCCACCCCCGGCTGCCCCGCCTTTGACACCGAATACAGGGCCCAGGGAAGGTTCCCTTAAAGCCACCACCGACTTCTTCCCAATATGCCTTAAGGCATCAGCCAGTCCGACTGTTGTTGTCGTTTTTCCCTCACCTGCCGGTGTAGGGTTAATGGCTGTAACCAATACCAGTTTGCCATCCGGCTTATCCGCATAGTCCTTCAGCAGTTTGTAGTCGATTTTGGCCTTGTAGTTACCGTAAAGTTCAACATACTCTTCAGGTATGTTCAGACTTTCAGCTATTTCCGTGATCTTCTTCTTTTCACTGGCCTGTGCAATTTCAATATCAGTTAACATTATTCCACCTCATATTTCTATAACTCTACTTATAGTTTATTTAATCATCAGTAATAGTTTTATCCTCAAACTGTAGGTTTTTACGGGTTATTATCTCGTAATATTGTATTACGTATGTTTTGATGGTTTTTCATTTAAAATAACCGCTTTTTATAGGATTTATTATTCACCTCTCCCCCTTTATCATAAAATTAGATTCTCGGGAAAGAATTAGAAACATAATATTAAACATTAATAAGGAGGACATTATGGCATTATCATTAGATTCAAAAATCAGAGACATCATGAGATCACCTGAAGGAAAAGCAGTCATGGAAAAGTATGCACCTGGTTCAACCAAGGACCCACGCATGAAACTGGTTGGCGGCTTAACTTACCGCAAGCTGTTGAGCTATCCTGAATCAGCAGAAGTTGCTGCTCATGCAGATGAAATCGATGCCGATCTGAAGGCCTGCTCAAGATAACATCTAAATCATAATTGATAATGTAAGGGCATCTTTGGATGCCTTTTACTGTTGCCTGAGGGTCTCCTCCAGATCTATCGCCTTCAGCAGCATTTCCAGCTGCAGGCGCTGATCGTAATCCTTCAGATCAACATTCAGTTCCTTTTCTATTCTGGCAATTCTGTCTATCAGAGTGGAACGGTGAATGAACAGTTTCTGAGCCGTCGAAGTGTACGACATGCTTTCTTCCAGGAACACTTTCAGTGTTTCCAGATAGGAGACACCGGAAGAACGGTCATGTTCGATCAGGCTGTTCAGTCCTGCCGGGAAATAGGCCTCCAGAGGCATGGAACCCAGAGAGTTTACAACCATCTGCGTTAATGCGTAACTGGAGAAATAGAAGTAATCACTTTCCCTGTTCAGCATAAGTCCGTTTTCAACGGCGGCAAGAGCCTGCATGTAGTGGATTCTCACATTATACAGATCACTGAATTCATTTGATATTCCGGCACACAGATGCATGCCCTTTACGAATTCACCCAGTTTCTTGTTCAGCAGAACATGGTAATTAGGATTCTTTTCGTCTCGCAGTTCATCAATGTTTATCAGTCCGATAAGGCAGTCTTCTCGGTCAAAGGCATATGATTGAACAAAGGTTTCCTCGAACACATCACTTATATAGGAAAGAGGCAGATGATTATGTCCTTTTCCATAGCGCATATAGACACAGACGTATTCGCTTTTTTCATTGCTTCCGGACATGATCATGCGCTGAGAATGCGACAGCGGCATCTCTTCAATCAGAGCCTGTATGACCTTCTTAAGTGAAGGCCGTGAATCATTTATAATGTTTGGATTCCTTTCAATGGCTATCTCGATCATGGAAGCCAGGTATTCAGCCAGTTTATCTTCCCCATCTACAAATCCCGTACTCCGGGAATTGATGCACAGACAGCCTTCATACTGATCATTTTTATTAAAGAGATTTACACATAATGTCTTGACCCCGTACAGATCGATTCTCATGGCATTCTTCCTGTCGAACATCAGATCGGAAGCAGACAGATATTTACCCATTGAGTCAAAGTTCAGCGAACCGCTGTCCGTAATGTTCCAGTCCTCATTATCTCTGCTGGTCGATGCCACTACCTTTATGGTACTGTCCAGTACATAGAGCGGCTTGTTGAAGATGTCCGCTGAATCAGTTATCAGGGCCTGAATGTCATAGTCCTTGGCAAGATCTCTGTACAGAGTATTTTCCCAGCTGTCATACTGATCATATATGTTCTGAAGGATCTGATATACCGTGAAAAAGTCCTGCTTCTTTCTGATAACCAGGACAGTCATTCTTTCCTTATAGTAATTAAGTGTAAAGCCGTCTCCGATGCAGATCAGCATCGACCCCTTCTGAATGTTGGGCCTCTGCGGCAGGTGATCAATACTTGCCAGATATAGACGGTCCTTCACAAACGATGTTTCACCATCCAGATAAAACTCCGCTCGTCCCAGAGTAAGTTCAGTTAACCGTGGCCCGTGCATCTCACACTGAAAATGTCTGGACAGCCCGTTATAGATGATATCCGCATTCAGCTTCATTATTTATACCTTCTTTACCAGTTCATTATAGCACATTTCCGGATTTGCGACCCGTCATTTTGTAGGTGTCAGTATTTTTCAAAACAAACATAACATCGTGTGGGAAAACAGGTTTCCCGAATTAATCATTCATTTTATCAATCATTTTCCATTTGCCGGAAAATGCCCCGTCAAATAGTTCAGTAAGCGTCCTGAAAATACCTTATTTTTTTGTATTTTTGACTTTATTTCATTTATTTATCATTAAAATGTATTCAATCCCGGGAATATAATTTTAATCGTACATTAAGGAGGACTTTTATTTATGGCATTTACACCTGATGATAAGGGAATGCTTCAGGGTTATATCGATAAAGCACGCCCCTTCACAGACATGTTTTCAGTTAAGGGAAAAGTTGCCCTGGTAACAGGTGGCTCTTCCGGCTTGGGTTTTGATATCACATTAAGATTACTTCAAGGCGGTGCTAAGGTAGTAATAGCATCAAACTCTCACATTGAAGAAGAAGCTGCTCTTGATCTGCTGCAGAAAGAAGGTTATGGTGACAGTGTGGTTTTCCATTTCACTGATATCAGAAATGAAGAAGAAGTAGAAGAACTGGTTAACTTCACAGTAGAACAATTCGGCTCGCTGGATATCTTTGTTAACAGTGCTGCGATCTGGAACTATGCTAAAATCTACGACCTTCCAAAAGAAGATCTCCAGCTGGTTTTTGAAACCAATGTATATGGTGCTTTCTTTGGCGTCAAGCATGTCAGCAAGTATATGAAAGAAAACAACATTCATGGCAAAATTGTTCTAATATCTTCAAACAGCCCAATTGTTCCTTATCCTGTTTTCGGAGGATACCCTCATTATGCTTCCAGCAAGGCTGCAGTCATGGGCCTGGCTACTGAAGCAGCCAAAGAACTGAAGCGCTACGGCATTAATGTCAACAGCATTGCTCCGGGCGGAATGGTTACTCCAGGTGCTGCAGGCAATCTGGCAAGTGAAGGATTAACCGAAGAACAGCAGGATGAATTCTATGACGAATTAATGGTATGGCAGGTTGACGGTCAGCTTCCGGTTGATCAAGTTGGTATCATGGCTTATACCTTCTGTACTCCTGTCGCCGATGGCATTACCGGTGAAACGGTAGTTGTCGATGGTGGAGCTTCACATAACATTGTTAAATATCAGGCAGCTATTGATGCTTACCCGCCTGAAGACTAGAAAGGACCTTATGACTAAGAAAATAGACGAAAGAATACCTGCAAACTCAGGTGAAGGCGCCGGCTTCAAAACATTTAATGCAGTCCAGTCACCTTGGAACAAACTCATGTCCTATCAGGATGCACTGCATTATGCCTCAAGATTTGAAGCTGTCTTAAGTGCGGCTGTCGCACAGGCTTACAGGATCATCATACCTGATTATGCAACCAGAGCTTCTGAAATGTGCAAGGAAGCATATGCCAGACTGTACCGGACAGGCCTGTATTATCCAAATGATGACGGTTTTGGAATTCACCCTTTCATGTGTGGATCATACCCTGGTGCCCTGATAGGCGACAAGGGCGATGATGCTTTGTTAATGTGCGGCAGATGCCAGGACTTTGGTACCTACAGATGCGAAAAGGAACTTGATGTCTGTGACTGGGATATCGTCGGATCTGAGCTTTGCCGTGCAACAACCATGTCTCTGCAGGGACAGGCTGATGCTACTGAAACCAGACACCGCAAAGGCCACAAGCTGGATTATCTGATGGTCGAAGCAAAAGGCTGCGGTGACAGACACTGCCGTATCATTGCTGAAAGCAGAGAAAAATACCCGGCACCTGAACATGAACTCTGGCAATCGTTTGGTCCAGCGGTTTCCGATGAATATAAGAAATTTACTCCGGAAGAGGAATGTGTTGCTGAATCAATGATGTTCCGTGAAGAATGTGATTATCACTTCGTTAACGGTACAAATAATGAAACTGATTCATCCAATCAGATGGTCAACCTCTCCACTGCTGCCTCATTATATCTGTTACCGGCAATCGATAATGCTGTCAAACTGGGTTATACCACTGCTGAAAACGCCGAATGGATCAAAAAATGCGTTCTGGAAGCAGCCGGAAAGGCCATGTTCGGTGAAAGATATGCCATCAAAGCCTGCCGTGAATGGTTAGGTGTTCCAAATACCATTGGAGAAGACGGACGTCTGTTAGGCGGTGTCATTGAGATGCTGCTGCAGTCACTGGTATGCGGATATGAAATAGAAGCCTTCAACAAAGATGAAGTCATCTATGTAATTAACAGAGCTGATCTGGCTATTACCGGAACTCAGTCGCTGTGTGAAGCTCACTTATACATGTGGAACGGCATGGTCAAGACTCTTGTAAATGCTCAGTGGTCAGTCTGGGAAGAAGATTCACCTAAAGGCAAGATGAGAATCAAGATTGCCAAAAAGATTGACAAGTTCATGTAAGGAGGGTGCATCTATGTTTAAGAATATATTCAAGAATGATGAATGGAAACGTTCTGAACACATGGCAGTCAGAGAATGTGTCGGATATTATCTGTTTACCCATCAGCTGATGGAAGTAACAGGGGAAGAAGCCAATAAGTTCCTTGATTACGTTTTCCCTAACAATATTGCTACATTAGCAGTAGGCAGAGACAGATATACTACCATGCTTAACGAAGACGGTGAAATCATTGATGACGTCGTTGTCATGAGAATGGATGAAGACAGGTATTGGGTATCTACCCTTTACGGAACCAAGGCTGATGATTGGTTCTATTACAAGTCAGAAGGATATGATGTTGAAACATATGAGATCACCGAAGATTGGCACATGTTCTCCATTCAGGGACCTAAGTCCAAGGAAGTACTCAACAGCATCCTCAGCAACGGTGTGGATGATCTGAAGTTCTTCCAGAACAGAACTGATGAAATCAACGGTATTGAGGTAATTGTCAACCGTGCAGGCTTTACCGGTGAAAAATTCGGCTATGAGATTTACTGCGGTGTGGATGATGCTGATGATGTTCAGGATGCCATTGACCGGGCTGTAAAGGAAGCTGGTGGCAAGGAAATCACAGAATTCCAGGTCTTTGCCTGGACTCTCCCTACTGAAGCCGGATTCTACTACATGAGAGACCTGGCTCACACCAATCCTTTTGAAGTCGGTCTAGAAAAGAACATCAACTGGGACAAGGATTTCATCGGCAAGGAAGCTCTGCTGAAAATAAAGGAAAACGGTCCTGAGAGAGAAATGCTGGGATTTGAAGTAATTGATGAAAATGAAGACTTCTATATCCGTGCTAAACAGTATGGCGGACCTGGTGAGCCTATCTTCATTGACGGTGAGGAAGAAGAAATCGGACGTGTATCCAAGATGGTTTACTCCTATGTAAAAGATGTCAACAATGGTTACATGCTGGTAAAGAAAGGCAAGCTGCACATTGGCGACAAATTCAAGATTCACGGATACGACTGCATTGTAACTGAAAAGAACTGGTTATAAAGGGCTCTTAATTGAGCCCTTCTTTGAAGATTAAACCGTTCAACGGAGTTTAATATCAGCATTTATTTATTATGATGGAGCGAAATAATACATAAACCTCCCAGGATGGTGTAAAATGGTTTAGGTGACTATGTAAATGTTTAAGACAGCACAGGAATTCATTGATTTTATCATAACGAGAAAAACGACCAGCGACAACCGCGAAGGTTTTCGAACGCTTCTGGACAGCCTGGGTCACCCTGAAAGACAGCTGAAATGTCTTCATGTAGCCGGAACTAACGGTAAGGGCAGCACGACCGATTACCTCAGAAGCATATTGCAGAGTCACGGTTATAAAGTCGGATCTTTTACCAGTCCTCATCTGGTCGTTCACAATGACCGCATCAGAATAAACAACAAATACATATCCGATGACGACCTGCTTTCTTATGGCAACAGATTCCTGTCCTATTATGATCAGTACGGATTGTCAATGTTCCAGATCGACATGCTCATCAGCATTTACTACTTTCTGGAAAATAAAGTTGATTATGTTGTTTATGAAGTAGGAATGGGAGGCAGACTTGATACTACCAATGTAATCATTCCTATGGTAAGTATAATAACTAATATCGGTTTTGATCACATGGCTTATTTAGGTAATACTCTGCCGGAAATAGCATTTGAAAAAGCCGGCATCATTAAAGATAATGTTCCTGTTTTCACTGGAGAAACCAAGAAATCATGTCTGGAAGTATTTGAAAGAGTTGCCCGGGAAAAGCATACTTCTGTCACAAAAATCAGAGCCCCTAAAGGACAGCTTATCAATAACAGAGTGTTTTTCAGTTACCGCGGTTATGATATAACCCTGCCAACAATGGCTCTCTATCAGGCTAAAAATGCCTCACTGGCTATTCGGGTAGCTGACTTTTTCAGAACAGAAAACATTATACAATTAAGTAGAAACGACATAGTAAACGGCCTGCAGAATACTGCCTGGGCTGGCAGATTTGAAGTAATTAATGACAAACCGCTTGTCATAGTAGACGGCGCTCATAATGAGCATGGCATTACTGCCGTAGAAGACAGCATCAGAAACCTTGCTCATCCGCTGTGCATAATTGCCAGTATCCTGTCTGACAAGCAATATGATAAAATGATAAAAAAGCTGAATCAGCTGGCTGATGAACTGGTCATTACGACCTTTAACAGCAGCCGCAGCACTCCACTGGATCAACTGGTGGGCGACAACGCTGTTACAGCCGTAGACGACTACCACCAGGCTCTGGATTACGCCATCAACAAATACAATGACGGAACCATTCTGATAACAGGTTCTCTGTACTTTGTCAGTGAGATCCGCAGCCTCTACAAAGGAGATGACTAAATGACGACCCGTAAATTAACGACTCTTGCCATGCTAACATCCATATATGTAGTATTGAGCATTCTGACACCTATAAAGGTAATAAACTTCAAGTTCACACTTGAAGCTTTCCCGATACTTGTTGCCGGCCTGCTGATGGGACCGCTTGAAGGATTGATTGTCGGATTTACCGGCAGTGCGATTTATCAGATTTTCTTATCATCATACGGCATAACGGCAACTACTCCATTATGGATACTGCCACATGCCGTTAATGGCTTACTGGCAGGTTTATTAGGCAGAACAGTTAAGCATCTGACAACGATAAATGTTATCAGTATTGCTTCAATATGCGCCTTTACGGTAACAGCCCTGAATACTCTGGCTCTTTATGTAGACTCAAAGCTGTTTGGCTATTACTCAAACAAACTGGTATTCGGAGCTCTGCGGATCAAAATCGCAACAGGATTCATACTGGCTGTAATATATGCTCTGATCCTGCCAAAACTGATCACACAGCTGAAAAAACTGCTGAAGAAATAATCTCAGCAGTTTTTTATTCTTCCTGTATGAATCCAAAGATCGTACTGATCTGAGCCGAAGAGAAATTACTGAATCTTATGAACCAGCATTTTCCGCTGGTTTTTGAATACACCTTGGCATGATAGAGACTTGGTCCGGCATCACAGTATGCATAGTAGATTTCAAACTGTCTGGTTTCCTTTTCCGTATATTCCTGCTTTCCGGTTGTAGCTACCTGTCCTTTCCCGGTTCTGTAAATTTCTTTTTCCCGGATAAATTCATCATGACTCTGATCAGTCAGTTCAATGGTTATGTCCGTGATGGTTTTTCTGAAGAAATCACTGACATTTTCTCCATCCCGATAGTAGCCTTTTTTATCACTTTCACTCTTTATAACGAGCTTCATTGGCACTTTTACCAGTTTCAGCCCCTGAAAGGTAATATCACAGTATTTAGGCAGATACATGTATCCAATAAGCCGAACTGCACATGTAGCAACTATAAGCAGCAATTTATGCTTTTTCATATCACATGCCTCCTACAGTCATTATAACAAAACAGACAGGTTCGATTCCCTGTCTGTTCTTTAATATTAGATTAAGAAATAGTCATCTGCAGGAGAGATTAGTTTGATGTCTTCCAGAAGTTTCAGCATCAGCTTAACTGTTTCAGAGACATCTTTTCTCTTCTCCAGAGAAACCTTACGGATGATTTCTCCTACGGTTCTCTTACCGTCAATGGCATTAATTACATTATCCTGTACGCCGAATATGGCAAACGGATTTGATCCCAGATTCTTCACGAATTCATTAAGCACATCACCATAACCTAAAGCCTTATAGTCGCTTAGCTGCTGAATAGGGCCAACGAAATCACGCTTGTATACTGTCTTCAGGCTTTCATCCAAAGGATACTCGTCTTTCAGTTCATAAGCTCTGATCCATTCGTCAAACATGGAAGCTACATGTTCCTTCCGAGCACTGACGTCATATCCCTCAACCAGCTTGACAGCACTGTCACAGCAGGCCATGAAGTAATCCTTCAGCCGGAACATTGCTGATCCGAACATTGTCTTATCGATCTTGCCACTGAGGCATTCAGTATATAAACGGTTCTTTTCCGTAATAATACTCTCCTCCAGTTTGGCAAACAGATAAGGTATGTCTTCCGCCTTCATATTAGCCAGATTATAGGCAAAGTTAATGGCTGTCAGGCATGAGAACTTCAATACAGCCGGATCTATAACATCCAAAGTGTCAGTAGCGGTATGATAGTTCATGTCAGGCCACTGTCCCAGCATGCAGCATGGGATATTAATGGTCGGATCGCAGTAAACCGTATGATCACTGCCGCCTGAATGAGGCTCTACTCTGTGATTAGTCAGAGCTACCGGATCATCTGACAGTGAATAAGCTTCTCTGCCGGCATAATCCATGGCAATCATGCACAATTCATTATTAAGTGCCGGTGTGCTGAAAGGTGTCTTGGTCAGGGTGATTGGACCGTAGAATCTGGTCTGCTTGCCGCCAACCATGTCAAGATTCATGGCACCCAGGCCTTTTTCATAATCGGTATGATCACTCAGATAAGCAAATGTACCCGTAAACTCAGGTATAAGAGTCAGTTTGATAGTGTGCTGAGGCTGTTCGATCTTGCCTTCCTTTATAAGTCTGTTCATTACATTCATAGCTTCTAATGTAGCTGATACACCGGAAGCATTATCATTGCATGAACTTCTCGGATGACATAAATGAGCAGACAGATATACTGTCTTATCATCCTTACCTTCAATGGTAACTTCTACGACTTCAATATGACCATTGTATAGGGCTGAATCAATATATGGTTTAACCTGCAGATAACCACCATCTTTTTCCATTTTTTCACGGCACATCTTAGCCAGCTTATCACCCATTCTAGGTGAAAGAACGAATCCTCTTCCTTCTGGCTCGCCTTCGGTATGAACAGGCCAGTATGAGCTGTAAGTCAGTGAATCATAAAGTTCAGCACGTGTTCTGTTTTTAGTTTCCATGATGAAATCAGTAACGATACCGATAGCACCCTTTTCATAGATCCATTCAGACTGTCTGACACTGCCTCTGAAGAAAGCAAACTTTCCTGTCAGGTCAAGACCTTCATATGCTGAAGGGTCATTGCCTTTATCCAGCAGGACAAGATCAACGGGATCATTTCTTCTGTCAATTGGATAACTCTTCTGGATGACTGAAATAGCTTCAGCTGAGTAATCAGCCAGACGCATTTCCGGATCAACCAGATCCAGAGTAGCTTCCTTGATTGACCATTCCTTGAACATCTTGCTCTGAAGATACCAGACATCAGGATCTGCTTCATATGAAAGCAGTCTGGCATTCAGTCCATACTTCCTGCATATCTTCATCACATGTTCAGCAGCCTCTCTGTACATCGGAGAAGCCTGAATTCTATGAAAGTTGGATACTTCCTTTACTACATTAAGCAGTCTTTTCTCAGAAACTGCTTCCCTGAATATCAACGGTTCCTGCATATAATCCCTCCTATATAATAATTGGTATTATTCTAGCACTTTTTCCAGTCAATCAAAATAATAATGACTGTCAAAAAGACAGTCATACTGTAAATGTTATTATGATATAAGCAGCCCTGTGGACTATTCTTTCCACCCGATATTTATATCTTTTTCAAAAAGGAAACATCCGTTTACATTTGTCTCAAACCAGCCTGCATAAATAAGCTGTTTTTCATCAAAAAAACCAACTGTAAAGTCATCTCCGTTTGGCATCCATCCAACCGCCACAAGATGGATCCCATCATAATAGTAGTGCATGTTTCTGTATTGAACATTTTCACCATATATTTCCGGCTTGAATTTTATATTTTCAAATATGCTAGCATCCACATAAAGAACCCGTTCATACCTGCCCTTAATAACCTGGTATAGATTCAAAGATGTCCCTTTTATTCTTTCAATTAAAAAGTTGTTCTGATATACAAATTCAGGAATATCTGAAAGAAACCCCAGACTTAATTCCTGTCTGAGCAGTCCATCATAGGAAATAACCTTTAAAATATACTCCCCCTCTTTCCAGATTATAAGCTCAAGTGATTCAGTAACATTGTTATTGCGCATATCCCAGAGCAGCTCGTCCTTATCCATCGAATAAATCAGTTTAATACTATCAACATCAATGTCCACACCACTATATCTGTATACTCCCTTATAGTCATACTGGTCAATATAACCATAAGGAATGCTGAATATACCATATCCTGGTTCAATTTCATATTTTTTATCAGCTCTCTGACCATTGTAAGCTGTTCTGTTACTTATATAAAAGAAGACTGTATCATCATTTGCAGTACTTCTGGTTGATATGTGATACATTTCTGATGCATCGGTGTATATGCCGGCAGTTTCATTCGTCTTCATAACTATACAGTCATCATCTGCCACCTTTATCCTTAAGTAGCCGTTTATCTTTTCGTTATTATACTCCTCAACACTGCCATTTTCATGTTCCTTATCATAAAAAACAGTCTTAGGATACTTCATGGCCAGTTCAGTACCCTCACTGAAAAGCAGCTTCACAGGATAATATCTGAAATAATCTTTCAGCATGATCTTCATATCGTAGTATTTTCCCTGATTGTACTCATAATAGTAATTGCCCATTACCGTAGCCAGTTCAGGTCTGTCTGGCATTATGTCATCATACAGCTGCAGACTTACCGGGGTGCTTTCCCGATATCCGGCATTTTCCGATGTTACATACTCTGTTTCTGTGCTGCTGCTGAAACCAGTGGCGGAAAACTGCAGATCTGAATGCCAGATAATGTTATTTTGACCTCCCCATATGTCTGTTTTCAGTTCAAGACCATTGAGAACAGATGGATCTCCATAAATATCATGCTTAGTAAACATGACATTATCTCTTTCCCTTGATACTTCCCTTACTGTTTCATAGGCACCGAAAACGCTGACAAGCAGCAGTGCTGTTACAATGAGAAACGCCTTATTCATTATTTCTGTCTCCTTCGAGCATGTTTTCCAGTGCTTTGCTGACGCGGTCTTCCTCATAATGATAGTTTTCCTTAATGTAATCTGTCAGTGTTATTCCTTGCTGTTCCAGTTTATCGATGCTGATATTTCCTACTATCTGACCCTCCTTGATCAGTACTGCACGGCTGATAAATCCCGAAACCTCTTCAATAAGATGAGTAGACAGAAAAACTGTCTCATTTTCTTCAATAATACCCATCAGTACTTTATAGAAATCTTCTCTGTTCAGCATGTCACTTCCCGAAAATGGTTCATCCATCAGAATGAAATCCGCTCCCTGACTCAATGCCAGTATTACTTCAAACTGATTCTGCTGTCCATTAGACAGTTTTTTTATCGGCTTATTCAAAGGCAGTTTGAAAAATTCAGCCAGCCCGTCGAATCTTCTTTCCCTGAAGGTTTCAAAATGTTCTTTGTAGAACTCTCTGTGAGCATTTCCATCCAGATCCGGGAAAAAGGAATGTTCACTTGTCGCAAATGACAGCTTCCCTATATTTTTTCTGGTAATTCTTTCACCGTCCAGAAGTATTTCTCCTTTATAGGAGATAAAGTTAAGAATACTTTTGATTAACGTCGTCTTCCCGGCACCGTTTTCACCGAAAAGACCAATAATCTCTCCTCTGTCAATATTCAGGCTGACATTGTCAAGAGCCTTGACTTTTCCATATGATTTACTGACATTTTTTATCTCAATCATATAAATAACCTCCAGAAATCTATACCATGATACTCAGGCAGAAATACCGCCGGTGTATAATTCAAATACATACTGACAAATACCGCTAACTGAAGCATTGACAGTATCAGCATTATCAGAAACATAAAGACAGGCAACGTAAAACAGCGTACATACATTTCTTTACGATTACTTATTCTTTTCATTGTATAAGCAGATACAGATCCTCTGTAGTAGAAGAAATAATTATCAATCCCCAGAAAAACGCACAGTACGAGATAATACAGAATCATTCTGAATCTTCCGGCCAGCATCACATTAATATCAGCTATTTTGTGAGAAGCACTGTATATTCCTGCCATAAACAACTCATAGGAAAGGTCATTGCTGAATCGCTGATGATTATCTGCAAGCATCACCAGCATAATCAGGCCGGTACCGATGATTTCTGTCCATATAACTTTCCTGCTGACTAGCGGCATCATATTTTTAATCTTCATTGTTACTGTCTCCCTTTACCATTATGAGTCAGCTGATATGCCCAGCAGAAATCAATAACAACCAGTATGAATCTCAGAAAGAAGTAATGAAGATATGGATCATGTATGTCAAGTACAGAAGGCCACAGCGCTATAATGCCAAGATGTACATATTGACCGTACCTGACTTTGACATCTATACTGGCTGCTTCTGCGCCTGCTGACAAGAGAATTACAGCATTAGTGACCCACTGTTGTTTTCTATATAAAGGAATAAGCATGGTAAGCGTATTACTTATATAAAAGTCCTGATAAATATCAGCAGCAGACTGATAACCGTGCTGCTTGTACAGTCGATAAAGAATCAATATTATTACTATCTGCCATAGATATACGATCAGCACGTTAACCGTATCAGCCACACACTGCAATAAAAACGCTGCTCTTTCAGATATACGGATTCTCTGGAGTGTATATCCGGTTTTATGTTTTCTGCTACTTCTTATACTGTTAAATAATGTCATAGCCGCAAAGGCAATAACATATATATAGAAAATGCGGCATTTTTCAACCAGCCCTGCAAAACTGCGCATCTCTGTTGCGGTCATAAAATACAGAGTCAGTTCTGACAATGTCATCAACAGTAAAATCATGATCAGCTTGCTGACTGTCTCTCTGAAATACAGTTTTAATACAGAAAACACCTTATTCATCACTGTTTTCCTCCCATTGCCTGACTATCAGCTCCACTGCCTCATCCTTTGATATTCCCATCTGTTTCAGAGAAGCTATCATTTTTCTTATTTCATCGTTTAGTAGTTCTGCTTTTATTCTTATAATTCTTTCATTATCTATTGTGATAAACGAACCAGACCCCTGAACCGAACTGATCAGTCCCTCTTCTTCCAGTAGTCTGAAGGCTTTCTGTACCGTCATCGGATTAATTCTAAGCAATGCTGAAAGATACCTTCTGGAAGGCAGTGAATCACCATTTACTATTGTCTTTGCCACGCAGCCTCTTTTTATATGGTTTACAATCTGCAGATAGATAGGTACCCCCTCTATGGCACGAAACCCTTCAAATGAAATCACAAATTATATAATATTTTCCTTTCAACTGTATTATATAAGTAATACACTTTTCTGTCAAACCAAATGAAAAGAACCTTAATATTCAGGTTCAATTCAAGTTTCTAATTCCGCGTCCTCTGGTAATATAAACTAACGTGGATTTATACCCTCAGGTTAAACTATCGTGTGGGTGAAAACGAGGACAGGTTAAACTAACGTGGATTTGCACCCCCAGGTTAAACTACCGTGTGGGTAAATATGCAGAGGTCTTGTATAAAAAAGGCCTCTTTTTCTATGATGTGTTTGGAATAACCGATAGAAAGAGAGGTACCTATATTGTATGTTGTTTTCTAATGTTAATGAAGATGAATTTGAAGTTAATAACGAATTCATCCATAAAAATGTTGTCTATAAAGAAGTCCGACTTAAAAACAGAGGTTGCCGCTGCGAGTGTGGTACTTTCCATAAGAATG
>JAFWDT010000029.1 GCA_017516045.1 Erysipelotrichaceae bacterium | reverse complement strand
TATTCAATAATCATTTTTTCAGACCACACGAAAAGCCGGATTCTTCATCCGGCTTTACACACACTATTTGGTATTATCCTAACACATTGCTTGGCATTGCCAAACTGTGTGTACACACTATTTGGTTAATACCCTTCTTTTCTGCTGCATTCCTGTCATTGCGACCAACAGCGATTTCGGGACAAGACATGAAAGAGATGTCGCTGCTTTCATCAGGACAGACGGAACAATGATGGTTACATGTTTTTCCATTTGTCTAAGGCAGTCTTCCACACACTTTTCAGGACTTATGCCTTTCAGGGTAAATACAACATCGGCATTTTGATTGAATTCCGTATTAACCGGACCAGGACACAGAGCACAGACATAAACATTGCTGCCGGTTTCCTTCAGTTCCTGAACTACTGCTCTGGTAAGCGAAACAACATAAGCCTTGCTGGCATAATATCCAGCCATATAAGGACCGCCCGGGAACAGGCCTGCCGATGATGCGACATTTAGGATCGTTCCCTTTCCCCGTTTGTTCATTTTCCTCAGTATTTCCTTAAAAAGAATGTGCATGGCAATATCATTGACCCTGATCATGTTAAGTTCCCTTTCCAGATCAGTTTCCAGAAAACTTCCAGCCAGACCAAAGCCAGCATTATTAATGAATATATCTATATCTTCATTTTCTAACTGTTCCAGCAGGTCGAAACACTGCTTTTCTTCAGAGAGATCCGCTGTAATGATCCTGTATTCCGTATCTAACTGCCGGCATAGTTCTTTTAGTTTTTCTTCTCGTCTGGCACAGACTATAATTCTGTATCCTTTTCTGGCGTACGCTCTGGCAAATGTCATTCCGATGCCTGAAGAAGCCCCTGTTATAAGAACTGTTTTCATGTCTATCACCTCTTTTTAATTATATCATCCTGTTTTAGCAATTTTTATGACGGAAGCTCTTTATTTTATTGTCAATTTGACTATAATATATTTGGGAGGTGATCACAGTGGTTCTTAATACCGTAGGAATTGTACTGGTAGCCATACAGGACAGTAAACTGCAGATCCTGCTGCAGCGACACAGAGACGGATGCTGGGGTCTTCCGGAACAGAAGATAACTTCCGAGAGCAGTCTGGATGATACAGCTTTAAACCTCCTTGAAAAGGCAGCATCTAAAGTCAGTTATTTCCGCCAGCTGTATACCCTGGGCAAGGCTGACCGCGGCAAAGGACAGCGAACAGTTACAACCTTCTATATCTGTCTGACGCCAAAGGAAAACATTCTGGAACAGGACAATGAAAAGAATAAATGGTTCACTGTTTCCAAGGACGTCATTGAACAGACCGGAAGCATCAGAGAATCATTGTTAAGCCTGACTGATGGAGACCATGTTATCAGTTACCGTATTGAAGATAAAGCCTGTGAAAACTATATACGCAAGGATTCCGCTTTATTGGAAAATTCTGCCGGATGTCTGTATGAAGATCATATCAAAATGATCAACATGGCGATGGATGAACTGCAGCTGCATGTGATATCCAGCGGTCTGATATTCAACCTCCTGCCAGCAGAATTCACCCTGAAGCAGGTACAGAATGTATATGAAATAATCAGTGGAACAAAAAAGGATACACCTAACTTCCGACGTGATATATTAAAGATGCTGGTACCAACCGGCAAAACAGTAAAAACCTATAACAGAGAAGCTGAATTATACAGTTTCAATCCGTTGTTGCAATATCTGAAAGGAGATTTATAGCATGAAAAAGGTTCTGGTAGTAATTGACATGCAAAAAGACTTCGTTGATGGTGCCTTAGGTACTGCTGAAGCCGTGGCAATTGTCGATAATGTTGTTAAAGAAATGAAAAAAGACTATGACGTAGTTTATCTGACCAAAGATACTCATCAGGTCAATTATCTCGAAACTCAGGAAGGCAGAAACCTGCCGGTAGTTCACTGTGTCGAAAACACTGACGGCTGGCAGTTCGACCGCAAAGTTGAAAAAGCTTATAAAAAGCTGAATAATGCCATTGTTTTCAACAAGCCAACCTTCGGATCAGAAAAACTGGCTGAAGAAATTAAGAAACTGGCTGAAACTGACGGTATCGAAAGCATTACACTTGTCGGTTTATGCACAGATATCTGCGTTGTTTCCAATGCCCTTCTGATTAAGGCAGCCGTACCTGAAATCGAGATCCGCTGTCTGGCTGATTGCTGCGCCGGTGTTACACCTGCCAGCCACACTGCAGCACTGGAAACCATGAAAATGTGCCAGATCAAAGTCATGTAAGGAGAAAACATATGCACCAGATAATAACAAGCTTACTTGAAACAGATTTATATAAAATCTCCATGGGACAGGCCATCTATCACCAGTTCAGTGACTATAAGACAACCTGGACATTTAAATGCCGCAATACAGATGTCTTCTTTACACCTGAAATGGTAGAAGAAATCAAAAAACAGATTAAGCTATACTGTTCATTACGCTTCACTGAAGATGAGCTTGAATATCTTAATAACATCAGATGGATCAAGGGAAGTTACGTTGACTTCCTGAGACTGTGGGAACCGCGCTATGAGGATTTCCATATTTCAACTGACGATCCAACAGGACTGGCTCTTGAAGCTACCGGAACTTGGCTGAATACTTCCATGTATGAGATACCAACTTTGGCTATTGTTAACGAAGTATATTTCCGCATGGCTTACGATTATGATAAGCTTTTCGCGGATTTCAAGAAGAAACTCGCCCAAAAGAAGGAACGACTGCTGAACAACTGCAGCATCGGCAACTTCTCTGAATTCGGATTAAGAAGAAGACTTTCTGCTGAAGCTCAAGATCTGGCTGTCAGGGAACTGAAAGATGTAAAATGGGGAATCTGCGGTTCCAACTGTGTTGGTACATCCAATATTTACCTGGCTAAAAAATACAATCTCACCCCAGTGGGAACAATGGCACATGAATGGATCATGTGTGTTGGTCAGGGCAACCACAAGAACAACCCTGCTTACTCAAACTACTTCGCACTGGAAGCCTGGGTCAAGGAATATGGAGTTCTTAACGGTACTGCTTTAACAGACACTATCACAACTGACTGTTTCTTAAGAGACTTTAATCTGACTTACGCTACCCTGTTCTCCGGTGTCAGACATGACAGCGGCGACCCAATCGAATGGGGTGAAAAAATGCTGAAGCATTATGAAAAACTCGGCATCAATCCAAAGAATAAGACCCTGCTGTTCTCAGACAGCCTGAACTTTGATAAGGCTGCTGACATTTATAAGCATTTCATGGGCAGATGCCAGGTCGCCTTCGGTATTGGCACATATATCTCCAATGACACTTCTGTCAGACCTCTTAACATTGTCATGAAGGTCACCAGATGCAATGGCCAGGATGTTGCCAAGATCTCCGACGTTGACGGTAAGGGCATGTGCAAGAATCAGGATTATGTAGATTACTTACAGAGAAGCATTAACTGGAGACTAGAGAATGAGGTGAACAAATAATGTTTGATGCAGTAAAGGAAAGAGACAATATCATCCGGTTTGTCAGAGACTATTACCGGAAAAACCATCTGAAAGGCGCTGTACTGGGCATTTCAGGAGGTAAGGATTCAGGCGTTGTAGCGGGTCTGTTATGCGAAGCCATCGGTGCTGAGAACGTTGTTGGCATCACCATGCCATGCCATTCTAAATCACGTGATGCCGCTGATGCCCAGCTGGTTGCAGAGAAATTCGGTTTTGAAATGCTTAACATCGATCTTACAGATACTTTTGACAGCTTCATTAAGGAAATTGACAAACTGGGAACATTCACTGATGAGCAGAAGAAAAACGCTGACATAAATCTCAAGCCGCGTTTAAGAATGGCTACATGTTATTACATGGCAGCCCTGCTGTCAGCCACTAAGGGCGGTGCATATCTAGTGCCTGGCACCAGCAACCTTGCTGAACTCTTCTTAGGTTACTTCACCAAATTCGGTGACAGTGCCCATGACTTTGAACTTATATCTCACCTGACCGTTGAAGAAGTAATCAAGGTCGGTGAAGTAGTCGGTGTTCCACCGAAAGTTCTTTACAGAACCCCAGATGACGGTCTGTCAGGACAGTCAGATGAAGAAAAGATGGGAGTAAGATATGCCGACGCTGCCAAGATCATCCGCGGATACGGTGATCTGGGAGAAGAAGAATATAACAAGATCATGAAGCTGCATAACGGCTCACTCCATAAGTTCAAGATGCCTCATCCGGAGCGGATCAGCGTAAAAACATATCCTCAGACTGACAATCAGCCTTGCTGGCTGTTTACGCTTGATCCTGAAAACCCTCTTGATCACGAAGGAAGCTTTGACTGGCGCTATCATGTTGACGGCAGACACTGGGTTAAAGGCTATACTGCTGAAGAATTCGCTAAGAAGTATTCACTTGAAAAAATCATCATGTTAATGAACAGCGAGATCAGCATTCATAAGTACTATACTGATCAGTATCAGCAGTATCCTGATGTCACCTTATTTGACAAAGACAGCTGTGAATACGACGAACCTCTGTATCTTGATGAAATAAAGGAAATGTTTGAATGAGGATCGGCGTCTACTGCGGTTCATTCAACCCGGTACATAAAGGTCACATAAAGATAGTCAGAGAAGTTCTGAAAAAGGATCTGGCTGACAAAGTGCTGATTGTTCCAACAGGCAATTACTGGGACAAGCAGAATCTGCCTCCTGTTGTCCATCGCATAAAAATGCTGCGTTACTTTGAAAATGACAACATCATGATTGACGATGTTCACAACGATATTCAGTACACTTATCAGCTCTTCCGCGCATTAAGAGAAGAACATCCTGAAGATCAGTTCATACTGATCATCGGGCGGGATAATATTCCGACCTTTGATCGCTGGAAAGAATATAAGGAATTGCTGCAGTACGATTTCATCATCATACCGCGTGAAGATATCGATTCTGATGATCTCGAGAGTTTGATGAAAGGATACGGGAAAAGCAATTACACTATCCTGCCAGTCAGAAACATTAACTTCAGTTCTTCATTCATCAGGCAGAACATTGATGACTATGAAAAGATAAGATATTGTACTGATAAGAGAGTTTACAATTATATGAAAAAACATGTACTGTGAAGTACATGTTTTCTATTCAAGTCCTAACTTCTGACATAGCATTTTTAGTGTATTTGGCTCTTCACGATCAGGCCAGCTGTATGTTGAATCAGGATGCTGAACAGGAATTATCTCTGCCTTATCCTCTTTTATTCCATAGAATTTAAATACATCTCTGATGCTTTCAATGCTGGTCGCAGAACTGCTCATCAGGAAATCCATACTATCTGTTTTCTTTTCCGTTACATAACATCTGTAACTGTGAGCATCAGGTGTCCATACATATACATAAAGATGTTCCCGCCTGCGTAAATCAAGGCTTTCAGCCTGAACAGACAGCATCTGAATACAGTAAATTCTGTTAAGATCAGAGAAATTGAAATAATTCATGTATTCATTAATGCCTTTTAGATTTTTCCATGGGGCATCGTATTCTCTGCCCATAATAACCAGACGGTCAGAATCGACAGAAATATCAAAACTGCCTTTACGGGTTTCTATGTGCCGGTGATCAGCACGTGCTCTATCCACTGAATTCCTTGGATCAAGGTAATAATAGTTAATAAGCTGTATCTGTCTGAATATGGTTTGCTTTTCCTGAGAAGTCAGTTTTATCTGACTGCCATCAGCAGAATACAGTTTAATATCCACAAGATCACTGTCTCCCAGTGAAGCAAACGGCATGATGGAACTGACCGGTACAAACTCCTGTTTTACAAGTTCAGCAGTATCATATCTGTCCTGCAGCCAAACTCCAATCATAAAAGCCACAACAATACCAAAGGCATATAGAATAATATGATATTTCTTTCTTTCCTTTCTGACAGACTGCCGGGAATAATCAATTATCCGACTGGCAGTATCTTTTTCAGTATCTGAAGTGTCACTTCCATTAAGAAGAGATGATATATCTGTATCCAGTATTTCAGCCAGTTCACTTAACAGGGATACATCAGGCATGTTAAGACCATTTTCCCAGCGGGAAACGCTTTTATTGGTGACACTCAACCTGTCAGCTAACTGCTGCTGCGTCATGTTAAGCTGTTTCCTTTTCTCAGCTATGTATCTGCCAATCTTTTCCTGGTCCATGTTAACTTCCTCCCTTATCTGCAATATAGCATATTTTTATATGTATGTATTGGACACAGGACTAGAACCACCAAAAAACTGCTGATTTAACAGCAGTTTATTCCAGTATCTGAACTCTGAAACTGTCAATCAGTTCCTGACTGATGCCCATTCCTTCAGTAATGAATTTATCCATACTTCCATAACCGTCAATAATGGTTTTCAAAGCAATATTCAGATATTCTTCCTTTGCCAGGAAAACATCTCTGACCGCTATGCAGTCTGCCTCACTGCGGCCGTTTTCCTTATACATGTTATAGAAGTACTCGGCTCTTGGACCGTTTACTTCATTCGTCAGCAGGTAATCTTGCCTGATGATATCTTCATCCACACCAAGTACAGTTAGAACAAAGGCACTTAACAGTCCGCACCTGTCCTTTCCTTCTGAGCAGTGCCATAACACACAGCCATCACTGTAATCATTTTCCATGACGATTCGTAAAGCCTGCCCAAAATGTCTGATACATATCGGTTCGCTCATCAGATGTGCATAGGCGTTGATCATATTATATCTGGAAGGATCATCCGGTCCTTTTTTCTCTTCATCTTTTTCATGAGAAATGCCATCTCTGTTTTCAGCGAAAATATAATTATGAACGTATTCCGTGTTTTCAGGATATCTGTCAGGAGAAAATCTTACTTCTCTGACAGACCTGAGATCTACGACTTTCTTAAGATTCATATCTTCAAGTTTTATCAGGTCTTTATCAGTAGCATTGGAAAGATTGGCACTTCTTATAAGCTTGCCCTTTCTGATTGTTTTTCCTTCCCTGTTTACCAGAGAACCTAAATCCCTGCAGTTTCTGATTCCTTCAAATTCAATCTTTCTTTCGTTCATAAGTCACTTCTCCAAGAACAACAGTATACACTATTGTTGCCATTTCTGCCAAAGAAATTAACCTTGATGTTTTTTTCACAATCACATAATATTCGATAAATATTAAATATTTTGTACCTTAATTGATGCTAAAATATCTATGATACGGGAGGTGATAATAATGAGAAACAAATTGTTAAAATTGGGTGCACTGGTAGGTCTCGGTGTTTACTTATACAAGGAGAACACGGACACTTTTTCAAACCTTTCATATCTGGTGCTGCCAATGTTCCAGAAGAATGACAAATCTGACCTGGTTTCCTATACCTGGGGAAGCAGAAGCTTTGCCATCATGAAAGGTCCTGTCGGACTGATTTCTTCACTGTACGAAACATATCCAACCCAGCAGGGACTCATCGGGCCTGTTTTCTATAACGAAAAATCCAATTGTCTGAACATGGGTATTGTTGACGAAACCCGTAACGAAGGATACATTGTCGGATTCTACGGCATGAGCGAAACCGAAGCTCTGCTGTTAGCCAAGACCTTCAAGATCGTTCCACCAACCCGGGCTTAGCTTCTCTGAAGTTAAGCTTTTTTTATTTAATTCAAAATAACATTGGTTTATAATTCTTTTAAGGAGAATTCTGTTATGAAATACGATTTTACTACAATACTTGAAAGATACGGTCATGATGCCATCGCCATAGACATGCCTACTGATTATGCTGGCAATTACGGCAAGGTTAAAAGAGAAGAAGGCTTTGATGTAATTCCAATGTGGATTGCAGACATGAACTTCCCTGTTGCTCCATCAATTCAAGAAGCCATCATTGCCAGAGCACAGCACCCAACCTTCGGTTACTATATGCCAAGGAAGGAATATTTCAAGTCAATAAAGGACTGGCTGAAAAAGCATCACGGTCTGGAAGTAGAGACTGAAAACATCGGTTATGAAAACGGTGTGCTTGGCGGTGTCGCCAGTGCCTGCAATGTTCTTCTTTCAAAGGGCGAC
This sequence comes from Erysipelotrichaceae bacterium, assembly GCA_017516045.1. Lineage (GTDB taxonomy): Bacteria > Bacillota_I > Bacilli_A > Erysipelotrichales > Erysipelotrichaceae > RUG521. The sequence continues at coordinate 981 of JAFWDT010000029.1, read as the reverse complement.
AGCATTCTGCTTCATTCCCCTACCTATGTTGGCTTTACAGGTGTATTGAGCAATGCCGGTTACCACATTGTTCACTCCAAGCTGATCAATGATGGTAATACATGGACCATGGACTACGAAGACATGGAAAAGAAAATCGTTGAAAATAAGATAAAACTGGCCATCATCTGCAATCCTCACAATCCTAGCGGCAGAGTATGGACTAAGGAAGAACTGACCAAAGCCATGGAAATTTTCGAAAGACAGGGCATTTATGTAATATCTGATGAAATCTGGGCTGACATTGTTCTTAACGGCAACGTGCAGACTCCTACCCGGAGTGTAAGCGATTATGCCAGAGAACACACTATTACACTGTATGCTCCTAGCAAGACCTTCTCACTGGCCGGTCTGATTGGTGCATATCATGTCATATTCAACAAATGGCTCAAGGGAAGAATGGAAAAGGAAGAATCCCTGACTCACTATAATTCTCAGAATGTTCTGTCAATGCACGCTCTTATCGGTGCCTACAGTCCTGAAGGTGAAGAATGGGCAAAAGAACTTAATGAAGTATTATCAGAAAACGTCAATTATGCCTGTGATTTCATTAAGAAAAACCTTCCAGGTGTAAAGGTCATCAAGCCAGAAGGAACATACATGTTATTCATTGACTGCGAAGATTACTGTAAGGAACATAACTGCACACTTGATGATGTCTTCTACAAAGGCTGGCAGTACGGCGTCTACTGGCAGGATGGACGTCCATTCCACGGTGAATACAACATCAGGATCAACCTTGCCCTGCCATTAAGCAGAGTCAAGGAAGCATTCGACAGACTGCAGAAATACGTGTTTAAATAATCATAACCACCCGTGAAAACGGGTGGTTTGCACTTAGGGTATAACCCTAGGAGTGCCAGCCTGCGTCTTAAGGCGCTGGCTTGTGTTCAAGCCATCCCGCAGTTCGTTACTTGGCCTGTCCGTGAACGGACTACTTGT
>JAFWDT010000010.1 GCA_017516045.1 Erysipelotrichaceae bacterium | reverse complement strand
TGATAATCTAACCTGCTAGGTTCAATAATCAGCTTCCATCTTTTCAGTGGATTATGAAATCCGCTTTTTCATTATGCGCTGATTAATCATCTTATTATTCTCAAAAAAGCACTTGACAGAACTTAGCATGATTATATCATATAGCAGCTTTTATTCCAGTTAAGTGCTATCCTCACCTGTTTTGACGTGAATATGTAATGCTTTGAAATCATATGGAGACTGATATCATGCTATAATTAATTGAAATAAACGGGAGAGAATCTGATGAATAAAACTCTTTTGATCATAAACAGCATCACCGGAAACGGGCGTAACAAGGTCAATACATTTGATCTTATTGACATGCTTTCAACCGGTAATAACAGTGTGACTGTTTTTCCGATAAGTGCAGACTCTCATCTTCAGTTAAGTGAGTATCTTACTGCTGTAGAATATGACAGAGTCATATGTGTAGGCGGTGATGGTACCCTGAACAGAACTATCAATGAAATAATGTCATTGGATTATAAGCCTGTTTTAGGCTATATACCAGCCGGTACGACAAATGACTTCTCCAAAAATCTCGGACTTGTTACCGATATCTATAAAGCCTGTAACATTATCCGTGATAATAATGTCATAAACTATGACCTTGGATATTTTAACAACTCTTACTTTTCTTATGTAGCGTCTTTTGGCTCATTGTCTTCAGTCAGTTACAGCACAGACCAGACTTTTAAGAATGTTGTGGGATATGCTGCCTACATTCTCAACGGCATTTCACTTCTGCCAGAAATGTTATCAATGAAATGCCATCTGAAGATAGACACGGGAAACGAGTTTTTTGAAGGAGATTATCTTTTCGGTGCCATTTGCAATTCCCTTTCCATTGCAGGTGTAAGACTTAGTAATCTTACTTTATCTGACCTGACGGATGGAGAATTTGAACTGCTTCTGGTTAAATGTCCGGATCATATCCAGGATGTTACAGGACTTGCGGTTTCCCTGCTTAATGGTGATTTAAGTAATCCATTCATTGAATACAGAAAAATAAATGGATGCAGAATATATGCTGATTCCAATACTGAATGGTCTCTTGACGGTGAATACGGAGGAAACCCAGACGAAATAGAATTCAAAGTGGTTCATCAGGCTATCGACATAATTGCCGATAAATCAGTTATAAAGTAAAGTTTTAAATAATCTTAATGATATGAAACAATGATGTCTCATTTTAAAATGAATATCATGCTTTTAATTAACACGTATTCCGACCTTCTTTAAGCAAAAAAAGGAAGATATTTTTTACGAAACAACTTCCTTTTTTACTAGTTACTCTGCTAGAAAATAGTATGTTTTATGTTAATTCCTTATATAAGAAAATATTACGTTAATGAAGCCACCCTGATCTTTCACAAACAAATACCTTGGCGCTTCCGGTATCCGGACTGTGCAAGTAAAGACTGAACGCACTTTCACCGTTCGCAGCAACATCTCCTCCTATTGTATCAATATCAATAATATTCCCATTAGCATCGAAAATAATAGCAGCAACGGTATATTCACGTATTTCCCCACCCTCGGTATTTACAACCTTACCGCTTACGGTGTAGTTGCCGTAACTGATGTCTTTTATCTCGAGAGGGGCTATTGACGTAAACTCTCCGGTGTGCAGGTATTTTTCAAAATACGAGTCTTGTGTAAATGTTACAGTCGCAGGAGAAATATCTGTACTAAGCGAAATTAATCCCACTGAGATGATTTCTTCACCAGGACTGATATGATGTAATTCCGGCCTTGTAGTATCGAGTACATTTCCAGAAGCATCCTTTGCCTCTATCAGGTATCTTGGACGAGATACCATTATGTCGGTATTTGGGTTGTAAATCTCCATATAGTAGTATAAACGGTTATCGACAAGCGCCCATTTTGAATCTTTGATTTCAAGGTCTTTAATCAAGCTTGCATTCTCTCCCCATTCAGACCATGGCATCTTTGAATCATCCCATTCGCCACGGATGAACACTGTTTCTTCTGTGTAATCAAATTCATTTTCTTTTATGCTGACATCAAATAGCAGCTGTCCTTCTTTTAAAGTAATTGTATGTTCCTCAGCATTCAGATATGCATTGTTTTTAGCAGGCTTTGATATCCACGAGCCATCTTCCGCTACAGCACCACCGTTTTCTACACTTCCCATAAACAAAGCAAATAAGCGGGAAGGATTTTCTTTATCGACTTCAAAAATACCAACATATTCATCATCAATCTTTGCAGCAAGTATTATGCCTTCAGCATCATAATCAGGTGCAATCCACAAACCTTTAATATCAGTCAGTTCTGGCTCTGGCCGCGGTTCTGGTTCAGCAGGTGATTTTCCACAGCCGGTAAACAGCGTCAGGAACAAAACCACAAGTAAAATACATGAAATGTGTTTCTTCATAAACTCCTCCTTATAAATTTGTAATTATTATATTAAGTATACAATTAATCATATTATAACATGTGATTTGTAAATATATTGATTTATAACAAAATATGATATTTAAAACATTAGATTAACTGCCAAGTATCAGTAAATGCGTCTTGTTTAACAAAAAAGTGTGAAATTATCACACTTTTCTTATTTTATTTACAATATCTTCTGCAGTTATATGATATCTCTTTCTCAGCTGATCAACGGAACCATGTTCAATATATCTATCAGGTAAAGTTACAGCCTCAATTCTTATATTATCGAAAGCAGCGCGGCATCTTTCTGCATAACTTCCGGTATAGACAACTTCTTCAGCAATAACAAACAGCGAATGTGTTTCAGACATCTGCAAAATCAGTTCCCTGTCGATGTCATGCAGGAATCTGATATTAACCAAAGTAGGTTTATATCCTTCATCCTTAAGTATTACACAGGCTTTATAGGCTTCTGATACCATTGTACCGGCAGCCATTATACAGATATCTTTGCCCTGTAATATAATCTCATTTTCATTCAGTTTCACAGGTTGACGGTAATTATCCAACAAATCACTGACTTTTCCTCTAGGATATCTGATAACCACCGGTTTATCATAATTCATCGCAAATTCCAGCATATCTTCAAGTTCCTGTCCGTTTTTAGGAGACATTACCGTCAGACCAGGAATTGTACTGAGAAAACCTTCGTCAAATATACCCTGATGAGTTTTACCATCATTTCCAACCAGTCCGGCTCTGTCTACTGCCAGAACTACAGGCAGTTGCATCATGCAGACATCGTGCAGCAGCTGATCGTATCCTCTCTGCAGGAATGTTGAATATAATGCCACAACCGGTTTCATTCCTGCTGCTGCAAGCCCAGCAGCAAATGTTATGGCATGCTCCTCGGCAATACCGACATCAAAAAAGCGATCGGGATATTGTTTTTTGAAGTTATATAATCCTGTGCCAAAAGGCATTGCTGCTGTTACCGCAACTATTCTGTCATTATTACCGGCCAGCTGTATTATCTTTTCAGAAAAGATATCTGTATAGCTCTTCTGTGACTTTTTACCGTTAACAACTCCTGTTTTGATATCAAACGGATCAACCCCATGATATAAGGCAGGATGCTGCTGAGCCGGTAGATAACCCTTACCTTTCTTTGTCAGACAGTGTATTATGACAGGTCCTTCTATTTTAGAGGCATTTACCAATGCTTCATAAACCTGTTTAATATCATGCCCGTCAATTGGTCCGATATATGTCAGTCCCAGATCTTCAAAATACATTCCGGAAACAACTAGTCTCTTTATGGATTCCTTGGCTATGCGGAGGCTTGAAATCATGGCTTCGCCAACAGCCGGAACCTTACGAAGTCCTTCAGTTACAGCTCTTTTGGCATCAAGATATCTCTTGCTTGTTCTGATCTTACCCAGATAATTTGATAAACCGCCTACATTTCGTGAGATGCTTCTTTCGTTATCATTAAGAACAATGATCATATTGCTGTTAAGATTAGAAGCATTATTAAGGGCTTCCTGAGCCATGCCACCTGTAAGTGATCCGTCCCCTATTACAGCAACAACTTTTTCATCTGTCTTTTTAAGTTCTCTGGCATGAGCAAATCCCAGTGCAGCTGAAACAGCAGTTGAAGCATGACCTGCCACGAAACTGTCACAATCACTTTCCGAAGGATCAGGAAAACCGCTTATGCCATCCAGCTGTCTTAAACTCATCATTGCATCCTTACGGCCGGTAAGGATCTTATGAACATATGACTGATGCCCAACATCAAAAACCAGTTTATCCTTAGGAAAATCAAGAAAGCGATGCAATGCGATCGTTATCTCTACGATTCCCAGATTACTGGCCAGATGTCCTCCGTTTCGACTAGTTACTACCAGCAGATATTCTCTTATTTCCTTTGCAAGCTGATCCAGCTGATCAGAAGGCAGATTCTTAATATCATTAGGTTCTGATATTCTGTCTAACAACTCCATAAACTACCCCACATTGCCAGTACGTCTCTTATTCAGAATTACCTTTTCCAATGCTTTCATCCATCTCTTCATTTTGTTTTCAAACATCATTTTCTGAATGAAGTTCATTTTTTCATTATTCATTGTCTGACTATATGAAAACTCTGTACTGTCTTCACTTAACGGTGTCAGTATATAATTCATTTCATAGAAATACCGTTCCAGAGAATATGTTACATGAATTCTTCTGTCGGGTTCAGTTTTCTTGAAATGAACGGTAGCGTCTTTTATTTCCTTGCCAACCTGTTTCTTGGCTTTATATTTATAACCTTTTTCAAGTTCGTCTATGGTCAGTTCCTTTCCTGTTATCTGTTTGATCTCAGCGATGGACTGTTCCAGCAGTGCAATGTAAAGCTCGTGTGCTGTTACATTCAGTGTTCCCTTATAACTAGGCAATTCGATCACCTCTATGAACATTTTAGCATAGATTATATGAAATAATCATGATTTATGGCCGCCAATCTGACGGTTGCGTTCTCTGGCTGTTGCACCTTCCTGTATGCTTGTTCCCCTTATGACAGCGTTTTTGCCAAACCTGGATCTGATTTTAAGTACTGCTTCCCGTGCTTTGGCATCCTTCTCTGACTGCACCATATTTTCTTTTTCGCTCTTTTCAATTTCTTCCGGATCAGTGAAAAGATCAAGCTGTCTGTATGAATCGTCCAGCTTATCTACCGGCAGAACCTTATTGGCACATACGGTTATTTTTCTGACGGTCAAATTTCTGTCTGCTATGCCGTCAAACAGTTTCAGCATGGCTTTCATCATAACTGAAGATGAAGCGGTAAACTGATTCAGATTTATGCTTCCACCGGCAGATTTCGGAGCAGGTCTTCCATAATAATCAAGTACGACTTCCCCATCATATTCATCTGTGATGTTGGAAGTATCGTAATTAAGAAACAGTCCCAGCTGATCAGTAACGACCTTTTTCTCGTTAAGCTGTAAAGACAGACCATCTGTCATTTCAGTAACAATTATTCTTGCCTTATCAAACGGATAAGGTTCAGACAGAACCTGTCCACTGCTCAGGCTGTTATTCTGAGGAACATATTCCTTGATGTCACGTATTGTGCACGGTTCCCAGCCCCAGGCATGATCTATCAGCAACTCCGCATTTATGCCGAATTCCTTAAATAACACGGCACTGTTTTCCAGTGAAAATCTGGCAACATCTCCCATCGTAGACAGGCCATATTTATCAAGGCGTCTGTAAATTCCGTTACCGATTCGCCAGAAATCTCTTAAAGGCAGATGATCCCACAGTTTTTCACGGTATGAAATTTCATCAAGGCTGGCTATTCTGACACCGTCTTCATCAGCAGGAACGTGCTTTGCAACTATATCCATGGCTACTTTTGCCAGATACATGTTTGTCCCGATTCCCGCAGTGGCAGTTATACCGGTTTCATTCAGAACGTCTTTTATGATTGTCATTGCCATCTCATGCGGTGAATTATTATACTTTTTCAGATACCCGGTTATGTCCATGAATACTTCATCCACAGAATAGACATGAATGTCTTCCCGTGACATGTATTTCAGATAAATATTATAGATCCTGTCACTGTAATCCATGTAGAATTGCATACGAGGCTCAGCAACGATGAAATCAAGTTCCAGATTAGGATCTGCCTGCAAAGCCACAAAATCCCGTGATTTGCCTGTAAATCTGTGCCTGTAGGCCAGCTGTTTTCTCTCTCTGTTGACATCCCGCACCTTCTGATACACTTCGTAAAGACGCGGTCTGCCTGGTATGCCATACATTTTAAGAGCCGGTGATACCGCCAGACAGATCGTTTTCTGAGTGCGGCTTTCATCAGCTACTACCAGATTGGTTGTCAGAGGATTAAGGCCGCGTTCAACACATTCTACTGATGCGTAGAATGATTTAAGGTCAATGCATAAATATGTTCTGTTATCCAACATAAAAAGACAATCCTCTGATTGTCTTTATTATACCACTAGATTAATATTCAAGCAAACTCGTGGCAGTAATGCTTGCTGATGTTAATGTGAATAAACAGGAGCACCTTCCTTTGTGAAGAAATACTCAACGATCTGTTCACGAGGTATTCCCAGCAAGGAAATCGCTGAATCAATTTCATCCTGATCAAAGAATGATACACCGTTCATTTTCTTTGACAAGGTGGATTCATTAATACGCATGGCTTTGGCAAAGTTTTTCTGAGAGCCAAATACTGTAATGATTCTTGATTTTAGAATTTGATAATTAAACATATAGCACCTCATTTCTACCATGCAGTTACATAAAGAATAAAAAAGGCCTTATGAAAAATAACTGCATCCTCCATAAAGCCTCATATAACAAATGGTGCTCCGATAGGGACTCGAACCCTAGACCCACTGATTAAGAGTCAGTTGCTCTACCATCTGAGCTATCAAAGCAGCACTGTAATTGTAGCATTTACTTAACATCATTTCAAGACGTCAAGCAACTATCTATATAAAACGAACTACTCTCGCAAATAGTTCGCTGCTTGTAAATGGTAGCCCGTACGGGATTCGAACCCGTGAGTGCATGCGTGAAAGGCATGTGAGTTAAACCGCTTCTCCAACGGACCATCTTAACGGCTTGTTTATTATATCAGTAACTTATCTGCTTAGTCAAGGTTATTTTGGATATAATTTGATGTTTTTTTCAATATTTTTTGCAGGAATAATATTATATCAGGAAATAGCCGGAAGCCGGAAGATCCGGCTTCACTGCTAGTCAATGTTAATATAGCTGATTTCCTTTTTTCTGTCTTCCTTAGGTACACTGATTTTCAGGATCCCATCAGTGAAACTGGCTTTCACGTCTTCAATGTTCACGTCACCGATATACCAGCTTCTTGAAACTTTACCTGTATATCTTTCTCTGGTGATATACTCCTTCTCGCCAGATTCTCTTTTCTCCTCTTTGGTGCCAGTTACTGTTAGATATCCGTCATTGACAGTTATCTCAACGTTATTCTTGTTATATCCCGGCATTTCAATGTCTAACAGATATTCCTTTTCGGTTTCCTTTATATCTGTCTTCATCTGTCCTAAGGTCTGTGGATAGAAATCATTATTGAAGAATTCGTCCCATAAAGTTCTATCTGTATTGTATCTCCTGACTGGTTTTAAAAAATAATTAAGCATATTGTTCACACTCCTTTGTTTTGACAATGTAATTAGCACTCTTAATGTTAGATTGCTAATTATATTATACAAACTATTTTGGCACTGTCAAGCATAGAGTGCTAATATTGCAGATTTATTTTAAAATCCAGCTTATTCCCTTGGCAAGCCTTTCAGCAGCGTTTTGAAAGTGATTGCCGGGATTTTCCTCAAATACAGTGTCTATTCCGCGTTCAGCATAAAAATCTCTTAAACGGGCTGTACAGTCTTTTACAGTAGACATTAAAGCATTGCGGCTTTTGTTTTCCCTGTCTCCCAGAGAAAAATAGATCTTTTCCGGTTCAGCACACGGTAATTCCTTTTCAGCATAATTCACAAATTCCGGATACCAAAGTGATCCTGATACTGATGCTAACCTTCTGAAAACTTTTGTCCTGTAGATGCTGTAGACGGCAAACAGTCCTGCCAGTGAATAACCCGCTATCGCGTAATATGAAACCAAATCACCTAATAATTTATGCAGTTCCGGAATGATAATCTCTTCTATTTCCCTGATAAAACAATCAGCCTTGCCGTTATAAGGCTGATCAGATCTGAAGAGTCTGTCCACGTACCATGGTGTAAGATCATCATTCCAGTTTACCGTTTTAATGTTAATCAGAATGTAATTGTCACTGTCTATATGTTTCATGATCTCTTCAACATCATGGTGCTCACCGATTACCATAACCGCCGGTGCCTTTGTTCCGGTTATATTGCGATAAATATCAATTTCCCTATTGCCAATGATCATACAGCTTACCTCAATATTATTGTAACAAAAAAGCCCGCATAGCGATGTATACGGACTTTTTGTAACACTGAATGATTAACGCTTTGAGAACTGAGGAGCTCTTCTAGCTGCCTTCAGACCATACTTCTTACGTTCTTTAGCACGTGAGTCTCTTGTCAGGAATCCAGCTGCTTTTAATTTTGGACGATAGTCTTCAACAACCTGTAATAAGGCTCTTGCAATACCATGTCTCATAGCACCGGCCTGTCCTGCATGACCGCCGCCGTAGACGTTGATGTTAACGTCATACTGGCCTAAAGTCTCAGTAACTTCCAATGGTGCTCTAACAACCATTCTTAATGTTTCTAATGGAAGATATTCATCCAATGGCTTACCATTTACGGTAATAGCACCGCTGCCTGGAGTTAAATAAACTCTTGCAACAGAACTCTTACGACGACCGGTGCCCTGGTATCTAACTACTTCTTTTTTCTTAGTTGCCATTTACCTTTTCCTCCTAGTCGACATTGAGCTCTACTGGCTTCTGTGCTGCATGTGGATGTTCACTGCCCTTATAAACAAATAAGTGCTTGCGCTGTACATCACCTAACTTAGTGTGAGGTAACATACCCTGAATTGACTTCTCAACCCACTCTACAGTGTATTTTTCTTTCATGGTGCGCATTGATCTGATACGCATTCCACCTGGATACTGTGAATGATGGTAATAGTTCTTAGTGTCTAATTTGTTACCGGTTACGACGATCTTGTCAGCATTGATTACGATAACATAATCACCACAATCCACATTTGGTGTGTACGTAGGTTTATGTTTGCCTCTTAAGACTGAAGCCACTACGGTTGATAAGCGTCCGAGTGTCTTTCCTGCTCCATCGACAACATACCATGTACGTTCTACTTCTTTTGGTTTAAGCATCGTTGTTTGACGCATAGTTTTTCCTCCTTACAAATGTAGTTTCCGGGGCTACATTATAAGTGCCACTTAATATTTTATTTGTATTAAATATTAAAGTCAATGAAAATCTTCACTAAAATAACGAATTTTTATAATGATTTATCATCAGTGTTATCGAGGTATTTTGCAACCTCATTTATCACTGATTTTACGCATCCATCGGCGAACGGCGAAATTAATCCTGCTTCTTTTACAAGGCCTGTAAACGGCATTGTTCCGCCTAATGTGCACAAATGCAGATAGTCTTTCCAGCTGTCTGGGTCATGACGCTGATTGCGAACCCAGAACTGCAGGGCACATATCTGTGCCAGGGTATAGTCTATGTAGTAGAACGGAGACTGGAAGACATGTCCCTGACGGAACCACCATCCACCCTTTTCCAGCAAAGGTGCTTCACTGTAATCCTTATGAGGAAGATACATTTTTTCCAGTTTTCTGTAGCACTGTTTTCTCTGTTCCGGTGTATATTCAGGATGATCATAGACTTCATGCTGGAAATGGTCAATGAGTACTCCATAAGGCATGAACTTGACGGCTGATCCAAGGTGCAGATACTTATACTTTGGTTCATCTTCCTTAAAAAACAGATTCATCCAAGGCCAGGCATTGAATTCCATGCTCATGGAATGTATCTCAGCAGATTCCATTGTAGGCCACTGCAGTGGTTCAATTGGAATGTTCCTTGACATGTAATACTGGAAGGCATGACCGGCTTCATGCGTCAGGACATCTACGTCACCGCTGGTACCGTTGAAGTTAGCAAAAATGAACGGAACCTTGTAATCAGGAATTGAAGTACAGTAGCCTCCCATTTCCTTATCCGGTCTGGATTTCAGATCCCATAATTCGCCAGCTATCATGGTATCGATGAATTCACCTGTTTCAGGGCTCATTTCATGATACATCTTTCTGGCAGCTTCAATCAGTTCACCATATGTACCCTTTGGAACCGGATTTCCTGTAGGGAATTCCATCTTTTCGTTATAATATGCAACCGTATCATGATGCAGTCTTGCAGCCTGGCTTTCATACAGTCTGTTAGCTACCGGAACCAGATCTTCAAGTATCTGTCTGCGGTAATTAGCTACCATTTCGGGAGTATAGTCTATGCGGTTCATACGTAGATATCCCAGCTGAGTGTAACTCTTAAATCCCAGCTGATGTGCCATCTCCGTTCTTACCTTGACCATTTCGTCGTAAATTCGGTCAAATTCGGCTTCGTTATCACTGTAGAAGCTTAAAGCTGCAGCACTGGCTTCTTTTCTAGTCTGTTCATCCAGTGATTCGGTAAACGGCGTAATAGTTGACAGGTTGTATGTTTCTCCACGGAATTCAATACGTGCGGAAGCCTTTAAACGGCCATACTCAGTTGAAAGACGGTTTTCCTGCTGTAATAACGGTACGATCTTTTCGTCGAAAGACTTAAGTGAGCATTCGACAAGCTGGAAATAGACTTCAGGTATCTCATCGTACAGTTCTTCTCTGAACGGGCATTCAAACATGATCCTGTCTATTCTGTTCTGATATACATTGATAAGTGGCCAGTGTTCATCCCAGAAATCACTTTCGGCACTGTAGAATTCATCTGCAGTATTAATGGAATGTCTCACTGAACACAAAGTAGACATTGTACTGATATGGGAGTTAAGCTGTTCGATTTCTCTGTAGACCAGCATGAAAGCCTGCTTGTTGTCAGCCTCTGCGAGTCTCTCTATCAGCTCTCTGTACTGTTTTTCGAGTTCACTATAATCAGGACGCTTATATTCAAAATCGGCAAATTTCATAGATATTCCTCCGTTTATTTGAAAAATCAATTTAGTTCAATATTACCATATCTGGCAGTAAGCTCAAACAGCAATCCGGGGTCATTTAAGCCCCCACCCTGCGCAAATGTCCGGTTACCACCGCCACGCAAGCCATTTGCTAAGGCAATATCCCTAAAAATAGATTCTGCATCTATTTCCAGGTCCTTGCTGCGGGCAATGACCAGATGCATTTTCTCTCCCAGATTGGAGATGAAGAACACCAGCTTGGAACTGTTGCTGACAACCATCGTTGCCAGTTTATTCAGAGCCTTGATGTCGAAATCGAACTGACCGAAAACAATTCTTTCATCACTGTTTATGTATCTTTCAGCAACAGATTCAAGATAGTACTCTTTGTATTCTTCTGTTTCAAGTCGGCTGTCACGAAGATCCTGCCTGATCCTGCTGACAGCTTCCGGTATTTTTTCTGCTGGTACAGCGAAATCAGCAGACATGCTGTCAAGAATATCATTGTACTGAGCAATTCTTTCCCTTAACATCTTTCCGGCAAGATAATACAGCTTATAACCTCGGGATGTTTTCTCAAAATCAAATATCTTCAGCATTCCCAGATATCGTAAGGAAGGAACATGAGTACAGCCGCACATGTCATAATCAATGCCGTCAATTCTGACCGTACGCAAAATGTCATGAGCCAGCTTAGCATCAGTAAACTTATCTTTTACTTCCTCATATGCCGGATATTCTATTTCTATTGGAATATCCTTAAGAATATATTCGTTGCACAGATCCTCTATTTTCTGTATTGTCTCTCTGTTCATGGTTTCAAAACTCATCTCAACATAAGCTTCATGAGAGTCGTTATAGAATGCTATCGTACGTGCATTGAAATTCCTGTTAATCAGGGAACAGAGAAGATGTGAAGCGCTGTGTATTTCAGCCTGTTTCTGACGGAAATCTCTTTCAACCTCCATGTGGCAGACAACGTTTTCAAGTTTTTCCGGCAGAACGTGGAAATAGTGACCGTTCCTTACAACAAGATCACTGACCTCAATGCCATTGATTGTACCATGGTCTGAATGCTGACCGCCGCTCTCAAAATAGAAGACAGTATCTTCAAATTCATAAAGATAACTGTCTTTTTCCTTTATGCAGTTTCTGATCTCTGTATCCAGAGTCAGATCCAGATAATTGTCATAATGTTTGTTTATCATACCAATCCCCCTCTGGAAAGGCTTTCAGTTTTTATTTATGGATAATAGTACCGGTTTCACCTCTTAAAGCTTCCTTGGCTCTGTGCAATGAAGTGATCAGAGCCTGACCGTTTTCCGTGTTCTCAACATAAGCAATGCATGATTCGACTTTCGGAAGCATGCTGCCAGGAGCAAACTGTTTTTCGTCTATATGCTTTCTGGCTTCTGCAACCGACATTTCAGCCAGTTCACATTGATCAGGCTTATTGTAATTCAGACATACTCTGTCTACTGCCGTCAGAATAACAAGCATATCGGCATGAAGATCAAGTGCCAGTCTGGAACTTGCTCTGTCCTTATCAATGACAGCAGCAACCCCTTCATACCAGCCTTCTGACTTTACTACCGGAATACCGCCACCGCCAACCGTAATAACGACAGTCCCTTTTCTGACGAGTGTTTCTACTACATCAAGTTCAACTATCGATACTGGTATCGGTGAAGGAACGACCCTTCTGTAGCCTCTGCCGGCATCTTCAACAAATGTATAGCCAGTTTCAGCAGCTATTCTTTCAGCCTCTTGCTTTGTATAGAAAGAACCTATAGGCTTAGTAGGATTCTGGAAAGCTTTATCATCTTTGGATACCTCTACCTGCGTAATAACGGTTGCTACAGGTTTGTCAATGCCTCTTCTTTTCAGTTCTCTGCCTATTGACTGCTGCAGATGATAGCCAATGTATCCCTGTGTCATTGCTCCGCATTCAGGGAAAGGCATTTCCGGAGTTCCCCCTGTCTTGTTATGTGAATTTTCAAATGCCAGATTGACCATGCCGACCTGCGGACCATTGCCGTGTCCGACAACAACATCGTACCCTTCTTCAACCAGGTCAACGATGGTGCTGGCTGTTTCCTTTACTAATTCCAGCTGTTCTTTAGGAGAATTGCCTAAGGCATTTCCTCCCAGAGCGATAACTAATCTTTTTCCCATACTACTTTAAAGTTGCATACATAACTGCCTTGATCGTATGCATACGGTTTTCGGCTTCATCAAATACCTTTGATTGCGCTGATTCAAATACCTCATCGGTAACTTCCATTTCAGGAATACCGAATTCTTCATAGATCTGTCTGCCTGTTGAAGTGTTAAGATCATGGAATGATGGCAGGCAGTGTAAGAAGATGCAGTCAGGATCTGCCATGCTCATGACTTCCTTATTTACCTGATACGGAGATAACAGTTTGATTCTTTCTGCCCATAACTCCTTTGGTTCACCCATGGATACCCAGATGTCTGTATAAATGACATTGGCACCCTTAGCTGCCGTCTTGACATCATCAGTCAGTGTAACCGTACAGTGGTTTTCCTCTGCGATTTTTCTGCAGGTCTTGACCAGCTCTTCATCAGGCATGTTTTCCTTTGGCCCGCAGGCAACAAAGTTGATGCCCAGCTTGGCACATACAACTAACAGAGAGTTGGCAACATTATTTCTGGCATCACCGAAGAAGACCCATTTCAGGCCTTTATAGTGGCCAAAGTATTCATATGCTGTCATGACGTCAGCCAGCATCTGTGTCGGGTGGAATTGAGTCGTTAAGCCGTTCCATACAGGAACACCTGCATACTTAGCCAGATCTTCAACGATCTGTTGATCAAATCCGCGGTATTCAATGCCGTCATACATTCTGCCTAATACTCTGGCAGTATCAGCCAGGCTTTCCTTATGTCCCATCTGTGATGAAGCCGGATCAAGGTAAGTAACACCCATGCCTAAATCGTGGCCTGCTACTTCAAATGAACATCTGGTTCTGGTAGATGTCTTTTCAAACAAAAGTACAATATTCTTTCCATCCAGATACTTGTGAGGAGTATTTGACAGTTTCAGCTGTTTGAACTGTCTGGCAAGATCCAATAAATACTGGATCTCTTCCGTTGAATAATCTAATAGCTTTAAAAAGCTACGTCCTGATAAATTTCTTGGCATTTTATATTCTCCTATCTATTTCAATCTTCACGCCATAACGGCATACTCATACATCTTGGACCGCCTCTGCCTCTGGAAAGCTCAGCACTCGGTATTGTAATTACCTTTAAGCCTTTTTCCTGCAGAATGGCGTTGGTGATGTCATTGCGTTCGTAACAGACAATGACACCTGGAGATAAGCATAATGTATTTGAACCGTCATTCCACTGCTCTCTGGCTGCGGCAATCAGATCATCACCACCACAGTATATCAGTTCAACTTTTTCTACTCCGGTATATTTTTCCAGAATATGTTCCAGACTGTCGTCAAGTCGCTTGATATGCAGGTCATCCGGTTTTCTGTCGGCTTCAGTCGATGGAGTGATCTCATATACTTCCAGCGGCCCCATTATAGCCGGATGAACAGTATACTTATCGACGTCAATTCTGGTAAAAACGGTATCCAGGTGCATGAAGGCACGAGATTCAGGAATCTTGAAAGCAAGCACTGTATTGATATTGCATTCATGATCATTGAACAGATTCAGCGCAGCCGTCTCAATTGCATCCGGAGAGGTTCTCTGGGAAATACCGATAGCCAGTACGGTTTCTGTCAGATTGAACACGTCACCGCCTTCAATGCAGGCATGAAAATCCCTGTCATAATATCTCTTTACATATCCGGCAAAATCCGGATGATACTTGAAAATGTAATCCGCGTAAATTGTCTCGCGGTTACGGGTCGCATAACGCATTCGGTTAACAAATGCACCATTTCCCACAGAGGCAAATGGGTCACGCTGGAAGTACAGATTTGGCATTGGAGCAACTACCAGATCATCATTAGGGGCGATTCTGTCCTGAAGCGAATATGCTTTGATCGTCTTGCCGGTATATTCCTCCATTTCCTTGAGGGTTATTCCCTCCATGGTTTTAAGAACAAGGTCCTTTCCCTTGAAACTTGACACCATGTAATTGTACAGTTTGTCCTGCCACCTTCTGGTCTTGATGTCTCCTTCATAGAGCCATTGATAAAGGAATGGTTCTATCAGCTTGGGGTTAAGTCTGAGCACATCCGTCATCAGATCTTCCAGATAGACAACTTCCACGCCATTATCTCTTAAGACCCGGGCAAAAGCATCATGTTCCTGCTGCGCTACCTTCAGGAACGGAATGTCATCAAACAGCAGTTCCTGAAGCGTATCAGGAGTGATGTTGAGCAATTCTCTGCCAGGACGATGAAGTAATACTTTTCTCAGTGGTTTGATTTCACTGGTTACATGAATACCCTTCATTATATTAAAATGTATCCTTTCTTTTTACGGCACAAAAAAATACCATATGCTTCTACTATATAGTACCATTTTCAGTCTTTCAGATATATCAGGTAATTGTATTTTACATCAGAAAAATTACAAATTTGGATTTCTCAGTAATTCATAAGCTTATTTATCCGGAAAGAACGCGATGTTTTTCACAATTGAATGTCAGTTTTGTATATAATATAATAGCGAAGTATGTATAGCATCGCAGTTTTATCCTGCTGAGGAAATGAGGTAAGAATATGAAGGTTGAAGAAAAATTAATAACAACACTTAAGCGGATCGTTACCGATAAGTACGGTATTGATCCTGATGACAGGATGGTCATGATTGAGATTCCTAAAGACAATGCAAACGGTGACTATTCAACTAACCTTGCCATGCGTTTAACCAAATTACTCAGACGAAGACCTCAGGAAATAGCTGCTGAAATCAAAGAGGAAATTTTATCACGCCTCAGCGAAGTAGAAAACATCGAAATAGCCGGTCCTGGTTTTATCAACTTCTGGATCAGAAAAGATGCCATTGCCAATGTCATCAACAATGTAATCGCTCAGGGTGACAATTACGGCCACAGCAATACCGGCAAAGGCGTTAAGTATCTAGAGGAATATGTCAGCGCCAACCCAACTGGTCCATTGCATTGCGGTCATGCCCGTGGGGCCGTATGGGGTGACAGCTGCGCACGCATTCTCAAGGCTGCCGGCTATGACGCTACCAGAGAATATTACATCAATGATGCCGGTGCTCAGATACACAATCTCGGCTTATCACTTTACGCCAGAATCAGAGAACATTTTGGATTGAACTTTACCCTTCCGGAAGACGGTTATCACGGACCGGACGTAATAGAAATTGCCAAAGAAATAATTGATGATTCCAATGATTACTATCTGACAATACCTGAAGAAGAAGCTGTTGAAAAACTGGCTGAAATCGGCAGAAACATGGAACTTGAAAGAATCAAGAAAGATCTGCGGTATTACGGATGTGAATTTGACTCATGGATCTCTGAAAAATGGATTGTTAGTCAGGGCATGGTTGATGCCGTTGTTGCAGAAATGACCGCTAAAGGACTTACTTATGAACAGGATGACGCCTTATGGTTCAAAGCTACCGAATACGGTGACGAAAAAGACCGTGTCTTAAGAAAATCCAACGGCTTATATACTTATCTGACACCTGATATTGCCAACCATAAATACAAATATGACAGAGGATATGAAGTACTGGTCAACATCTGGGGTGCTGACCATCACGGATACATTCCGCGTATGAAAGCCGCCATGAAAGCACTTGGCTATAATTCAGACAATCTGCTTATCGACCTGTGTCAGATGGTCAGAATGGTTGAAAACGGCGTGGAAGTCAAAATGAGTAAGCGTACCGGCAATGCCATCACTCTGCGTGAACTGATCGACGACATCGGACTTGACGCTGCCAGATATTTCTTCCTTTCCAAGGCTTTGGATTCTCATCTTGAATTTGACCTGGGACTGGCCAGAAGTCAGACCAATGATAACCCGGTTTATTACGCTCAGTATGCCTATGCTCGTATCTGTTCAGTACTGCGTCAGGCAGAAACAAAGCCTCAGCCTAAAGATTCCTTCTCACTGTTAACAACAGCCAAAGAAATCGACCTGCTGAAACATGTCTCATCATTCCCTGATGTTGTTGCAGATGCCGCCATCAGCAGAGCCCCTAACCTGATCTGTAATTACGTTCAGAAACTGGCTTCATATTTCCATTCATTCTATGGCTCCTGCAAGGTAAACGACAAGGATAATCCTGAGTTATCTGCTGAACGTTTAGCTCTGTTGGAAGCAACCAGAATCACTCTGAAGAATGCTTTATACCTTTTAGGTGTAAGTGCTCCTGAAAAGATGGTTAAGTCTGAATCAGAATAAGATCACACTAATTAAGAAAGCTGTAATAACAGCTTTTTTTGTAAATGGAACGGCTTTTAGAGTTGCTCTAAGATACTATACTTTATGCATTTCCCTGTGATATAATTTTCACGGAGGTAATATTTTACATGAAATATGAAATTTTTGGCGGCGATTTTCCAGCTGTAACAGTTTTTCTGGAACGCGGTGAAAGCATTTATACTCAGGCAGGCGGTTTAGCATGGATGTCAGATCAGATCACAATGGACACCAATGTCAAAGGCGGACTTCTTGCCGGTTTCAAGAGAATGCTCTCCGGTGATTCAATCTTCATCGCCGATTACATTGCTGAAAGTGACAATCAGGAAATCACTCTTTCTGCAAGCTTACCAGGAACCATTCTTCCAATGACAATCGATGATGACCATCATTACATTGCACAGAAAGGCGCATTCCTTGGTGCTTCTCAGGGAGTAACTGTTGATATGGCAACAACCAATTCATTCTGGGCTGGATTGTTTGGCGGCGAAGGTTTCTTCCTGCAGCATCTGACAGGTGACGGTGTCGTATTTGTTGAACTTGACGGTTCAATCAGGGAAATTGATTTGAAACCTGGACAGACAATTAAAGTTGACAGCGGTAACGTTGCTATGTTTGAAGACTGTGTCGCATATGACATTGAGTCAATCAAGGGCTTCAAGAATGCCTTATTCGGTGGCGAAGGACTGTTCTTAACAACTCTGACAGGACCTGGTAAGGTTTGGTTACAGACAATGACAGCAAAAGACCTGGCAGGCAGACTGATCCCATTCCTCCCTAAACCATCAACAACGACTATCAAGATGGACGACTAATCAGATCATCATAAAAAACAAAAAAGTATGGAACTTCAATTTCCATACTTTTTATAATGCGTATTCATAAAGACTGACTTCAGTATTTCCAAGATCCTCATACCAGACCGGATAACGTCCTATGCATCTGAAGCCGAATTTTCTGTATAATCTGTCAGCAGGAAGATTGCTGACAAGCGCGTCCAGATGAATAACCTTAAAATGGCCTGTCAGTTCCTTCCTGAGGAATTCAAGAAAGCTCATGGCATACCCTTTTCCTCTGAAACGTTTATTCACTGCCAGCAGGTGTACAACAGCTACTTCTTCAGGTGCGACTTTCAGATTCCAGCCTGCCCCTTTATACATTTCCTCTTCCCCAGCTACAACCGCACAGCTGCAGGCAATTATGCCCTCTGATTCGCCAATGTATATTTCCCCATTTTCCAGATGCAACCTGATATCTTCATCTGTAGGATATACACCTCTGGTCCAGCTGGCTCCGTATTCATCATATTTCTGCTGTTCGATAACATCGTCATACAATGAAAGAAGATTATCAAAATCCCGTTTATCCGCTTTTCTGAACTTCATATTTATCACTGTATATGATTATAAATGATACTGATGAATTCAAAAAGAAAAACGCTTATGAAGCGTTTTATCCGTAAATGCTATTCCTTGACTTTTTCAATAACGCCATCGGCTGCGTTCTTTCTGACGCTTTCGATACCGTTCTTGCATCCTGCCTTCTGGCTGTAGCCTTCACTGGCAAGAATGATTTCACCGTTGCGGGCTTTTAATCTGAATCTGTATTCTCCTGATTTGTCGACATACATTTCAAACTTAGGATTCTTTACTTTTTCATAGCCTTCAACTGTCTGGTCTTCAACATTAGCGATCCGAGAATTCTTGATTACGCTCTTGATACCGTTGCGTAAGCCAGATCTGCTGGCATAAACTTCAGAAACACCAATAACTTCGCCGTTTCCTGCTACTAAATTAAATCTAGTACCGGTCTTAACTTCCTTAACCACAAATTTTCCCATATTATCCTCCTGTGTAAAAAGTTAATTATACTTTAATTTTATTCTATAACATTTTTTTCTGTTTGTCTTTATTTTTTAATCACCGTAAGTCTCTGTGATCAACCGTCACAGAACTGACGTCCGGTTCTTCATAATCATCCAGATCATCCTCATCATAGTCTGTTTCAAAAGGATGTATGCCATACTCTCTGATCAGCTTCTGTGCTATGTTGAAATTCTTGATTATCGGATCAAAGAGCAGAAGATCAAGATCCATCATATAATCGTAGCTTTCCTCACTGAGGAACCATATCGTATGCTTACTGGCTGTAACATTCATCTTCAGGTCATCCTTGACAAAGATCTCACCGTCATCTTCATAGCCGAAAATCGGCAGATCGATCTGAGAGAGTTCAGACCAGATGTCAAGATTCTCTTCATCCTCTTCTGTTTCAGGGTCAAATTCATAATGAATCGTAATCGTCAGTGCCTTAAGGACAGGGTTTGAATTCTCAACTTTTATGAAATCAGGAAGCAGTTCCTTTTTAAAGTCTATCTGCCTGAAATGTTTTATGAACTGGTACGAGTTATATTCGTGATTGTATACAACGGCACCGTATTTCCTTATTTCATGGTCGAATTCCTTGATGAATTCACAGTTACTGTCTGTTATGTCGACGATCTGATTTAAATATACATTTCTCATATTCTATCACCTCAATTATTTTAACATACGATTTTGATTTGTGTTATAATAGTTGAGCATCTGTGTCCCCGTAGCTCACCAGGATAGAGCGACTCCCTCCTAAGGAGTAGGTAACAGGTTCGAGTCCTGCCGGGGACGCCATCTAACATTAAACCGCTCAGCTGAGCGGTTTTTCTTATTTTACTTACCGTAGCTTACCGGCAGCATTGCGGCACCGATAACACCTGGTTCATCCAGGCCGGCAATGACGAATTTGGTATCAGCCAAAGCAGTATGTGACATTTCCTTAAAATTCTTCACTACACCAGGTAATAATGAATCGGCTGACCGCATCATACCGCCGCCGATAATAAAGATATCAGGGTCACAGACACATGCAATCGTTGCGAACAGCTGGCCGAGGTCTTTTGCAGCCTCATCAATGATCTTTACAGCATCTTCATTGCCCTTAGCAGCCAGATCGAATACGTTACCAGCATGTTTCACTTCATCTCCGAATATCCGACGTCCCTTTCTGGTTAATGCTGTACCGCTGGCTTCATTTTCAATCGCACCGACATTAAGATAGTTAACCTTATCACGGTTACGGTCAATTATGATATTGGCGATCTCACCGCCGAAACCATGCTTTCCTGAAACTGCTTTACCGTCTACGATCAGAACACCGCCGATACCTGTAGATATAGTTGTATAGAAAACAGTTTTCAATCCCTTACCGGCGCCTACCAGCGCTTCAGCAAGACCGGCAACATTGGCATCATTATCCAGATATGTAGGAATTCCCAGTTCGGCTTCCAGTTCAGCTGCCATTGGATAACCGGTAAAACCAGGCAGATTTGTTGAAAGAACCATGGTTCTGGTTACGGCATCAACAGGTCCCGGTACACCGACACCGATTCCTGAACATTCCTGCCAGTCAGGAATCTTACGGATGAGATTCTTCAGGTTTGCCATTACCTTGGCAGGTCCGTCCTGACTGTATGACGGTCCCTTGACAACTGCCAGTACTTCACCGTCAGCACTTACCTTAGCAACTCTGACATTTGTTCCGCCCAAATCAATTCCAATATAAGACTTCATATTATAATATCCCCTTTTTTCACTTACTTTTTTATTATAGCACCAAAGAAAAAACTCTTAACAGTATTTTGCTAAGAGTCTGTTTATAGATTATTCCAATACTATTGCATTATAAATGTATCTTTCGCCGGCTCCTTGATATGATACCGGAGAGTTGACAAGTTCATGATTGATAGCCAGCATCGTACTGCCTCCGCCATCAAGATTAGCGGCATTGATGCATGAATACCTGTCAAAGATCTCAGTCATCTGTCTGAAATTGGCACCGCGTGAACCGTTACCGCCACGTCCATCGATCGTCATCAGGATGACAATGCCGTCTGCTCTCTGTCCGATAGCTGTACGCGGTTCCAGACCGCCAGGATTAGATCCCGGACCATACTGTGTCTTTACTCCGTTAACGATAAAGAACGGATAGAAGAACAGTGACCATTTAACGTTATGCTTGGCAACCTCATTGATGTTGGCGTTCAGCAACAGCAGTCTGCCGTCGTAATCCATCGCTATCTGATTTTCAACTTCTCCTGTATCCTTGAAAACCTGTCCGTCGAGAATGATACTGCCCATGTTATATCTGGTATAGTTGCTTGTCAGATAGAAGCCCCCGCCGTTAATGACAACATCAGAGTTGAATCTGTCAGCGAATTCGGTAATGTATTCTCCCTGAGTAGTATTTGTTACTACAAGCCTCAGGTTCTTAGGCTGATAGATTACGGTCAGCCAGCCATACATGCCGTCTTCATCAATGGTGATAACCTTAAATTTCTGATCAGGATCATGCTCAAGGATCTCTCTGTCATAGGCATTGGCATAGACACCCGTATTAGGATTATCAACAATGTGAATCAGATCAGGATTTGTTGTTTCACCAGAGTACATGACTCTGTTTCTGTTGATTACTTCACCAATCGTATCATTGTCATAGAAAATGTAAGCGAGGTATTTATGCTTGCCGGTGTTAATGGCAGTCATGATATACCATTCCCTGAGTGATTCTACAGGCCCGTAGACGACGTAGAAGCAGACAATGGCAATTATATCAATTACCAGTAAAAGCTTTGTCAGCAGGCTTACTTTTCTTCTTGGCTTCTTATTTGAACCTTTTGTATCTTCAGAAGGAAGTGTTTCATTTACTTTTGTATTTTCAGAAGTGTTTGCAATATTGTTTTCGGACATTACTGACTTACCTCCCCGCTACCAGATGCGGCAGCGATATCCAATGTGTAAGGATTATCTGCTGTCCCGTTGCCGCCGGTTATCGAAATCTCACCTTTCAAGGCCACTGTCGGTCTCAGTTTATATGTTTTCCATGCAAAGTCTGCATACAGGTTTCCATTCTCGTCAAAGACGTAGATGGTATCCGTGTTATGTGCATCATATGAAGACAGGAAGATGCCATTGAAACCGCCATTGTACATGGTTGCAGAATTAGGAATTCCAACATAACAGTCGGTACTGTAGTCAAAATTACCCTTATAATCAAATCCGTCAGCCTGCTTAATACCGCCATAATACCATTTGTGAACTTCCAGGAATTCCTCATATCTGTCAAGAGTCTGCAGGAAAGTACTGTTGAGGTATTCCCCTGCACCTGATGAACTGCTGTATGATGAAGCCGTACCGTATGATACTGATACTTCCTGACCGTCACTGTTACGGACATAATCCTGCAAAATTAGTTCAGCAGCACCGTTTTCATCAACTCTGATCACGCGCCAGAGCTTATCGCTGTAGCTGACATATTTTCCGCCGGATAATTCTGAAGCCTTGGCTGGATTTACAATATCTCCCTTTAATACGAAAGGATCCTTCCGCGTTCCGGCGCCTGAAGCAACCAGAGCATTGAAATTGACGAATACAACTGGCCTGATGCCTATAAGCTGGGTATCATAGTCAGATATTGAAAGATCGCCCTGACTGTTAACATACCAGTACTGATAATCATTTGTATTTGATGCCAGCCAGTATTCCTGACCATTGTTAAGGAAACCCTTGGCACCGCCTGTTGAAAGATAGTCTTCAAGCGTCAGCATTGTGACATCCACTTCAGGTGAACTGACGGTACAGGCAATGTGACTGGCGTCATCGATCCTGTCGATGCAGAAAGTACTGCCTGTCAGAAAAGCATGGGCGTCTCTGAGAGAATTTTCAAATATGCCGGTGCTGACTGGATTCTCACTGTCTGCATTCAGCCATCTTGATAAGGCTGACTGATCAAAACTTTCACTTCTGTTCAGAACCGATATACCAACAGTATCTTCAGCTACCATCTTAACAATGTCGCTTTTCAGAATTCTGATAACCCTGAACAGTTTACCTGAATAGATAACATAGTTGTTGTCAGGATCGTCGATGTAATAATAATCGTCATTTTCATCTTTAAAGACACTTAAATTACCTTCAGCCTTTTCCTTAAGGGCACTTGCCAGGGTTGATTCTGCCGGAGCCTGAGCATCCAGCAGACCGTCAAAATACGCCTTGTAGCTGTAGGCTCTGTAGGTCAGAATACCCAGTACAGCAACTATGGCTACAAGGTTAATGATCTGTAATATCTTTTCTCCTGTACTGACAGGAACTTTTTCTTTTTTCTTCTTTGCCATATAATACCTTCACAACTATCATATTCTACTATATTTAGTACGGCAATTCAACGTCAACAGGTTCAACAAAGAAGTACTGAAAAAACCTTCCAGGTATGAGCCCGGAAGGTTTTTCTGTACTCTTGATTATTCAAATGAGATTGCAGTTTCAAGAGCTATTTCCATCATCTTGGTGAATGATGTCTGTCTTTCCTCTGCAGTTGTTGCTTCATGAGTAACCATTGAATCTGATACTGTCAGCAGGCAGGCTGCCTTCTTACCCAGATGCTTGGCATTATGGAATAAGGCAAATGATTCCATTTCAGCAGCTACGCAGCCATATTCCAAAGCTTTTTTCTTTTCATCAGGATCTGAGCAGTAGAATACGTCAGATGAGTTGATCGGAGCATGAACAACAGGATAGCCCAGTTTTTCAGCTGACTTGAGGATCATTTCATTCAGTTCAGGTGCAGGATACTTGATATCGCTGGTATCTCCGTTCTGAACTCTGCCGTATGTTGACATGCTGTAGGCAAACTTGGCCAGTATGATGTCATATACATGAACTTCCGGAACCATGGATCCGGTTGAACCTATTCTGATAATAGCATCAACATCATATTCATTGAACAGCTCATATGAATAGATACCGATACTAGGCATACCCATGCCGCTTCCCATTACGGATACACGGTGTCCCTTATATGTTCCGGTAAAGCCTAACATACCTCTGACATGATTGAATTCAACAACATCTTCCAGATAAGTCTCAGCTACGAATTTAGCTCTGAGCGGATCGCCCGGCATTAAAACGATCTTGGCAATATCACCCTTATTGGCGGAATTATGTGGTGTACTCATTGAATCTCCTCCTTTACACTCATATTATTTTTCCAATGATTTTCTATTTATAAACTATCATAATCTGTCCTTTGATTCAATTGATTTAGCATCATTAATCAGTTTGGACAGCTTACTTTCCTTCTTAGGTTTTTTCTTGTCGGAAATTCTGAAAACCACACCTTTTTCCAGGTTTTCCGCATCTATGTTATAGCCATAGGCAATGCATACCTTATTGCAGATGCTCAAGCCAAGACCAAACTTACCTTTTGTTCCTTTTTCAAACGGCTTGAACAGTCTGGCCATTCTTTCTTCAGAGATCGCAGGTCCGTCATTGCTGATGGAAAGTTCATTAGACTTCAGTGTTATGGTGATGTTGCTCCGGGCATACCTTAAGGCATTATCAATGAGGTTTTCCACCACTATGCGCCAGCTTTCCTCATCACCTCTGAAAGTACAGTTTTCCAGGGTACAGTCAATGCTGACATCAGGACGGATCATCTTAAGTGACAGCAGAACTGTTTCGACAGTAGCTTTCATGTCAGTTGTCTTATCCGTTTCCTGTTCCTGTTCCATCATGTAGTCAAGTCTGTTAAGGAACAGCAGACTGTATACTTTCTGCTCCAGTCTGTTGGCATTGTCGATGATTACGTCAACACTCTTTTCAAGTGTATCGTATGGATAAATGCCATCCTTTATGCTCTCGGCATAGGATTTTATGGTTGCAATCGGGGTTTTCAGGTCATGAGAAATATTATGAACCATCTCTTCCTTGGTTTCTTCCTGATGCTTTAGTTCATCCTGCAGTGAGACCAGCTCTCTGGCAAGCTCCCCTATCTCATCGCGGCGGTTTATCTTCAGGGTAGCCGCCTCTCCACGTCTGGCCTTATTAATATAATCACGTATCTGCTGCAATGGGGTTATTATCGTAAACGTCCAGATCATCACCCGTAGGAATACCAGCATTATGGCCACTGCCGTAGTATTGGAAATATTCGCTGAAAGAGCTCCTTCCATCTGCAATCCATATGTTGCTGTCAGCAGTGATACTATCCTTCTGTTATTATCGATTCGCGATCCCAGATAGTAATATGACTGATTCTGGATGACGATCATGCCTTTTATTTCCATATCTTCGATCGTAGAACCCAGCTGCTGCACTTCATCAATGAATTCCTTGGAAAAAGTTCCTTCATAAACAGACAGCTGCAGCATATCCCTGTTGAAAACAAAATGCATTACCTGTGCATCAGCTCCAACGTTTCTGCCAATTGATGACTGGCTTTCAACAATGCTGATGACCCTGTTCTGCGAAATGGTCAGGATGTTGATTACCTGATTGTCAACGAAGTTATTGATGTTGCCTCTCAGATAAACACTGAAAAAAATCAGCAGGCTGAAACCAAACGTAAAAAAGATTACGCTGAGCTGCTGAAATAAACTGAGATCGGTAATTGCTTTAAAAAAGCGTTTCATTAATCTAACCTGTATCCAAATCCATATAAGGTATGAATGCTGAGATCAGGAAGCTTCTTTCTTAATCTGCGCAGTGTGTCATCTACGACACGGTCAGAGCCGAAATAGTCTGATCCCCATACCTTGTTGAGAATGTCCTCGCGGGAAAAAGCGTTTCCCTTATTATGTACAAACAGAACAAGCAGTTCGAATTCCTTGGTGGTAAGTTCGATATCAGCGTCAAGTTTTGGTGATGAAACCTTTCTCTGCTTCTCGTCAATCAGATAACCGTCAACTTCCAGAAGCATGTCTTCACGGTAAGAACGTCTCATGATGTTGTTGATTCTGAGCACAACTTCCTTCATGTTAAATGGTTTAGTGATATAGTCATCACTGCCTTTTTCCAAGCCGATGATACGGTCAAATTCCTTATCACGGGCACTGACGAAAACGACAGGAACTTCGCGTCCTTGTTTCTTTATGATCTCGAAAAGATCAAAGCCGCTCTTTTCATCAAGCATGATATCAAGCATCCAGAGATGAATGTCGTCATCATAAACATGCTTCAGAGCCTGTTCATAGGAATAATATGATCTTACTTCATATCCTTCCTTTTCAAGATAGCTCTTCATCAATTCATTAAGATCTCTTTCATCATCAACTATGGCTATTACTTTTTTCATCTTGTACCTCTGCTATTATTCTATCTTATTTGGACAGTTTTTCCAAATACTGCCTGAATCTTTCCTCATTATCCCGATGTGAAAAGCTTCCTGCTCTTTTCCGGTACATTTCAAGCAGTTCCTTCTGATATTTTTTCAGGATCCCATCTATCTCCGGCGGATAATTCATCTGCCGGGAATGTTCCCGATATTCATCCTCATCAAGCAGAAGCGTAGTTCCATCCGGGAAGATCTTATAATCCAGATCGTAGTCAATGTATTTAACAGCCTTGCCATCATAAAGAACAGGAGACGCCAGATTACAGTAGTAATATGTTCCGGTTTCTCTTAACATGGCTATGACGTTATACCATTTGTCCGTATAAAAGTAGCAGATCGCAGGTTCTCTGGTATACCATTTATGACCGTCATCATCCTGAACCCATGTTTTGTTGGTAACGATGATGAACTGCTTATCGTTTGCTTCCAGAACAAAGCCCTGATCCCAGTTACGCCTGATATGACCGTCATGTTTATAACTTATAATGCTTACATATGTTCCTTCTTGAGGGACCATGTTTCCTCCTATTTTTTAAATACAGGTTTCAGTCTTTCGTAAAGAAGCGGAACGACAATGGCATCAACAATCATAGTTGGAATTATGTAACTTGCATTGTATGACAGTGAAGCCATGAAAGGAGATCCAAAGGCAGCGATACCGCTGAATGTGGAGCAAGCCAGTCTGATCAGACTGGTAATAATGATTCCGCTGTAGAAGAACTTGATGTTTGGAAAACAGCTGCTGAAACCGTAAGCCGTGTAGGCAATTATATAATCGAAGAACAGTGAAATGATACTGCCGTAAAAATTCATTGAACCGGTTATATACATCAGAAAATTACTGGCCAAGCATACAATGGCACCCTTTTTCCAGCCCAGATGATAACTCGACAGAATCAGAGCTATTGTGCCAAGTCCCAGATGTCCGCCCTGCGGCATTGGCAGCAGGTTAAACGTATTGGTAATGAAATCCAGGGCAATAAATAATGCAGCATATACTGCCATGTAGACGATGTCTCTAGTACTGTTATTTTTCATAAAAAAACACCTCCTATGGGGGTTACAAGGAACTCCCTACGCTAGTACTAACTAGATCAGGTACTAAGGGTAACTCTCAGCTTTCGCACCCCTGTCCATTTACAATTATATACTCTTATTCAAATTAATCCAACATCATGATTGTTCATGATATAATATTTTTTATGAAAAACGAAATATATGAAAACCTGGTCCTTCAGGCTGAAGGAATCACTGCTGATCAGAAATATGCAATTACCCTGCTTTCAAATACTTCCGCTTTGATAATGGATAATCTCGATGATCTTAACTGGGTCGGATACTACCTTTATCTTGACGGTAAACTTATTCTGGGTCCTTTTCAGGGAAAAGTAGCCTGTGAAGTCATTGAGATGGGCAAAGGAGTCTGCGGTACGGCTGCCAGTGAAAACCGCACCGTACTTGTCAGAAACGTCCATGAATTCCCGGGGCACATTGCCTGCGACAGTGCTTCCAACTCAGAAATAGTAATCCCTCTGTATGTTCATGATACACTGTATGGAGTACTGGACATTGACTCTCCGCTATTGGAAAGATTTGATGAAACTGATCAGAAGTATCTCGAGATAATAGCTCACCTCATTGAGAAGTCTCTGGAAAAAACCTCTGCATAAAAAAGAAAAGGATTTGTCAACAAATCCTTTCTGATTGTTGACAAAGTCGATTTTTATGGACGATCTGGTTCATAAAGATCGGCTTTTCATTATGGATTACAGATCCCTCAATATTTGCTGCTCAGAATCGCAGTAATACCAGTATGTTTAAAGAAACAGAAGGATATAATTCCTCAAGTTTCCAGTTCCATAACCCTATCTTCTTTAAGTTGTGCGACGCAAAAATCATCAGCGCCTGATGCTGATTCTTTTTGAGACCTCTTAGCCTTGTATATCGCAACCCGTGGTTTTCCTTGGCATCCGCGAATACTCTTTCGATTGTCTCTTTTCTTAACTTGTAAGTGTTCTTCCATCCATCGCTATGCCTGTACTCATCTGCCTGTTTGCGGTAGTGTTCCCAGATATGGATGAACAGTGTTTTTTCCTTCTGCTTCGTGCACTGATCTTTCAGTGGACATCCTTCACAATTCTTACAACGGTATTGTCTGTAGCCTTCTCTGTTTGTCGTAACGTAACTTAGCACACATCCTTCTGGACAGAGGTAGCGGTCGTTTGTTTCATCATACTCAAAGTCTTTCTTCCTGACTTCTTTCTGATTGCCCATTGGCCTGTGATATGGCATTATCGGCTGTTGCCCGTTTTTGATGATCTCTCTGCAGATGTGTCCTACATTATATCCGGCATCTAAACACACATTTTTGATCTTATCCTTGTACTGCTCATTAAGTAATGCATAGGCCTGATAAAATGATACGCTGTCATGGACATTCCCTGGTACTGTAACACTGGCCAGCACAAAGTTGTTTTTATCACAGAATGTCTGGTGACTATAGGCGAAGCACTTCTCATGTTCACCTTTATGATACAACCCGCTTTCAGGATCAGTAGTGCTTTCCTTGATGTGCTTAGTCTTGCCAGTCAGCTCTATTTCCTCACCATTCTCATCAAAATCCAGCTCTTCTTTACCAACTGTCTTCAATGGCTTCTTGTCGTGAAGCTGACGGTCTTCGTTTATCTCCTTCAACAGTTCGTCTTCATAGCTTTTCTTAACGATCTCTACTTCCTTATCATTGGCTTTTCGTTTATTGGCTGATGCCTTCTGATGGGTCGAATCGCCAAATACGGTCGTCATGTCCACATATCCATTCTCCATTGCCTGTTTCAGTATGTCCCTGAATATCTCATCAAACACCTCGCTGTCCCCATATCTTCTGATGTAGTTCTGGCTCCAGGTTGAATAATTAGGTACTGCTTCTTCCAGCGATATTCCAAGAAACCATCTGTATGCCAGGTTTACCTTTATCTCTTCACAGGTCTTTCTCATTGAGTTGATCCCGAAACAGTAATTGATGAATATCATCTTGAACAGGATCACTGGATCTATTGATGGCCTGCCGATTGATGAATAAAGAGACGATACTAACGGGTATATGAAACACCAGTCTATCGTCTCTTCAAGTTTTCTTACCAAGTGGTTCTCAGGTACAAATTCTTCGATCGTTCCCAATATATAGCCAAAATCTTTGGCGTTGTTTCTTCTTGTCATTGCCATAATTGTTCTCTCCTTGTATAACCGTCTTTATTATACCATTTTTGTCATTATAAAAGGAGCAGTGACAATTCTAGCTGGTTATACAAGGATTATCTGCTCCTTCTTTATTATACTATTTTTCTATCCTTTTTGTTTATTATCTTTTGTCAACAAACTGAAAGGATTTGTCAACAAATCCTTTTTTCTTACAGCGGATACTTTTCCTTCAGATATTCCTCAGTGAAATCAACAGCTTCTTTAAAAGAGAACAGGCGGCAGTCAGCGTCACCGATCTTTCCTTTTTTTACATTTATCCGTTTTTCCATTTTCTGACCAATCTCCGGAAATTCATCTGAATTAAGAGCATAGTCAACATATTTTACCCATTTGCGTTTGCCGTTTTCCTCAATTGCGGAACCCTGCAGGAAAATGCGGCGGACATTGGATCTGACTTCACCAAGATGCATTCCCGTACAGTTATCATATCCAACTCCCAATAACAGGATCTGCGTAGGCAAAACATACATCACACCTAACGGGCTTTTCTCACCCAAAGGAAAACTCAGCTCATGCTCCTTGGTTATTATCTCGGCATATTTCCCATATGCTGCAAAGGCACAGCTTGGATGTTTTGAATACCATACCCCTTTTCTGCGGTTAAAGTTTCTCACAACAGAACCCATCATTCTGAATTCAGTCTCATCCGGTTTAAAAGGAGGCGTTTCCTCTCTGACGGTTTTCCACAAACTGCGGGTAATCGGTGGCGCAATCCAGAAAGAAGGTTCAGTATTATCTGAAGCCTGTATGGTCATTACTACCGTTCCATTAGGTCCAACAGCTTCCAATAAGGCATCAACAACGCTCTGGGCGCCACCAAGAACATAACCAAAACTGTGCATTGCACAATGCACCTCAATGATCATTTCCTCCTTTACGCCCAGCTTTCTGAGTCCTCTGACAATGTCATCCTTAGTCAGAACTTTCTTTAATTGCTCCATTGCTTTTCAACCATGTAGTTAATGCCTGAATGGACATTAACGTATTATCTTCATTTTCATTCAAGTTAACGACCTTGCCGTTTTCAACAATGTATACTGTCGGGGTCCACTGCAGCTTATATAGATAATTATAAATCAGATTCTTCACATCTTCATCTTCATAATCGTCAGCCGGGAAGTAATATACCGTAAGCTTATAGTCATTCAGTACCTGTCCCAGTATGTCCTTAAACTCCCTGCAGTTTTCGCAGTCGCTGGTCCCGGCATACATGACAAAAGACTCTTTATCATCAAACATTTTGATGATATCAGAAGCCTTTTTTTCAACTATTTTTCCCTTAGAGCATCCTGCCATTATCAGCAGTAAGGCAATTAAAAGGATAATTCTCTTGATTCTCATTACTTCAGTACCGTTACCTGTGATTCGTTTTCTACCTTTTCATAATATTCATTCAGAAGTTCCGGGCTGTTTTCACTGTTGACAGTATCCAGACTTATCAGTGCAATTGCAGAATTGGCAAGCGCATATTTCAGTGAATTAAGGAAACTTAAGCCATTATGCTGCCGATACACAAACCCAGCCATAAAGGCATCACCGGCCCCCGTAGTATTCACGATCTCAACTTTCGTATTGCTGAGATGATAGGCTTCCCTGCCATTGCTGCCGATAAGCCCGTCCTTGCCCATGCTGATGACAATGCTCTTACAGCCCTTTTTAATAAACCAGTTTAAAACAGGCAGATAATCTTCTTCGCTTTCAACTTTAAGCCCAGACAGTATTTCAGCCTCCAGACGGTTGGGTTTAAGCATGTCGATTCGGTCATAGTATCCCGAAATCTTGACAGCCTTAGCTGTACTGATAGGATCAACAAATATCTGACAGTCAGCCATGTCTATCAGCTTACCGATCTGCTCAACTGTCAGATTGGTGTCAAGAACCATTATGTCATCTTTATGCAGGGATCTTAAGACCGGCTCCAGCCTGTTTATGTCCAGATGCGACAGTATTTCCATGTCTGCTATGGCAACTTTCATGTCTCCGTCAGGCTCTACGACAGCCAGATACAGCGAAGTAGTCTGACCGTCAAAGAACTGTGAATGATCAATACTTATATTGCTGCTGTTCATCGATTCAACCAGCTGTCGGCCGAAATTGTCATTTGAAAAAGCCGTTATGTAGTTTACCTCACACCCGATATTGGAAAGGTTTCGGGCAATATTATGAGCAACACCGCCAAAACTGTAGCTGACTTTTCCGGGATTGGAATCGTATTCTACGATCTGATTAAAACTTCTTGCTGAAATATCAACATTGGCACCGCCAATAACATAAATCTTACTCATATTTTCCCATCATTCCTTCAAACTCCTTGCTGAGCTGGAAGCGAAGCCTTTCAATTTCTCTTTCTGTCATCTTTCTCTCACGGGCATTGTGCGAGTTAACAGTGCCTTCATGCAGCCGGTAAACCTTTCCCTGCTGAAGATATACAATGGTAGGAGAATAGAGTATTGGTTTACCGTCTTCATCCTTTTCCAGTTTATCAAGCAGCAGCTGTTCTATTTCAGTAAGATTTTCAGTTGAACCGTTTTCACCAATCTGAATATCATAGTAATATGCCTTAAACTCATAATCCTTTAGATATTCATCCAGTACGGGACAAAGTTCCCGGCACCATGGACATTCCTCATAACCAATGTAAATAATCGTAGTCTTTTTATCTGCAAACAGGCTTTTAAACTTATCTATATCAGCATAATAAAAACTGCCATCTTCAATCTGGTACCAGCTCATGTCGGCAAGTTCACCTTCCCGCTGATCATATACTATATTCTTACGGCAACCGCTTAATACAAGCAATACCATAACCAGTAATAACCGTTTCTTCATGCTTCCATTTTATCACTATCTCTCAATTTTGGGTAACTTAACAGGCATTTCGGATTAAAAGCTTTATAATTCATAACTTTAGAGTTTCTCTAAGACTATGGTCAAAGAAAAACCGCAGATAAACTGCGGTATATTTCTTTTGTTTTGAAGGATTAGTCTTCGTCGTCTTCGATCTTGGCTTCAGCGATAACCTTATCAGCTACCATCTGAGGTGCATAGTCGTATCTGATGAATTCCTGGAGATATGAACCGTTACCCTGAGTCATTGAACGTAACTCTGTAGCGTAGTTTACCATTTCTCCCATTGGTACTTCTGCAACGATTACAGTTGTTTCATCATCGATGGCTCTGTTATCCATGATCATGCCTCTTCTCTTTGAGAAGTCACCGTAAATAGTTCCGACATATTCACTTGGAATTGTAACTTCAGCCTTGATGATTGGTTCAAGTAATGCTGGTCTTGCCTTCGGCATACCGGCCTTGTAAGCCAGACGTGCAGCAGACTTGAAGGCGATTTCCTTTGAGTCAACCGGATGGAATGAACCGTCGAATAAGGTAGCCTTAACATGAACTACTTTATATCCAGCCAGAACGCCCTTGTTCATGGCTTCTCTTAAGCCTGCTTCAACTGCAGGGAAATACTGCTTAGGAACGGCACCGCCTACAACAGCTTCTTCGAAGACCATTTCCTCTGATTCTTCGCATGGTTCGAATCTGATCCATACGTCACCGTACTGTCCGGCACCGCCTGTCTGCTTCTTATGCTTACCTTCAACTTCAACTTTACCGCGGATAGTTTCACGATACTGAACCTTTGGTTCGGTCAGTTCAACTTCTACTTTATATCTGCTCTTTAACTTGTTGACGATAACATCAATGTGCTGGTCACCGATACCGTATAATACCAGTTCTCTGGTTTCAGTATTGTTGACAACCTGGCATGACAGGTCTTCTTCACGGATTTTAGCCAAACCTGAAGACATCTTGTCTTCATCGTTCTTTGACTTAGGCCAGATAGCCTTGCCTAACATACCGTGAGGGAACTCGATCTTAGGCATTTCGATTGGGTTTGCCTTTGTAGCCAGAGTTTCATTTGTTTCAGTGTACTGAAGTTTTAATAAAGCTCCAATATCACCGGCATATAACTTGTTGACCTTTTCCTGGTTCTTGCCTCTGATGACAACGATTGAACCGATCTTTTCGTTTTCGCCCTGGTTGACATTGAAAGCAGGAGTTTCAGCACTTAAGACACCTGAAATGACCTTAACATATGAGATCTGAGCGAATGCATCGTTTACAGTCTTGAAGACAAATGCTACAAATGGTCCGTTTGGATCAACGTTAACATCAATTTCTTCACCCTTGCCGTCTTTTGCCTTGTAGACAACCTTGTTGGCATTTAAGGCATAGTCAACGATGGCATCAAGTAATGTATCAACACCGACATACTTAGTGGCACTGCCGCATAAGATAGGTGTTACTGTACCGTGACGTAAGCCATGTCCCAGACCCTGAATGATTTCTTCATCAGTGAAAGGTTCTTCCATTAAATACTTTTCAGTTAAGGCGTCATCTGTCATGGCAACTGCTTCAATTAAGATGGCATAAGCTTCTTCAACCTTATCAGCCAGATTAGCTGGGATTGCAGCTTCCTTACCGTTAATGATTGCTTTCTTTGACAGTACGTTAACAACGCCTGTGATCTTTCCACCTTCTAATACAGGTAATACAACTGGTACAGCCTTGCAGCGTCTTTCCAGTTCAGAAATTACCTTGTCGTAATCAGCGTTTTCCTCATCAACTCTGGTGACAAAGAAGAATAATGGCATATGTTTTTCCATTACAGAACGATAAGCCTTCATCGTACCTGATTCAACGCCATCCTTGGCTGAAACAACGATAAGTGCATTATCGGCTACTGCCATAGCTGCAGTCTGTTCTCCTGAGAAGTCCAGATAACCCGGTGTGTCGAGGAAGTTGATCTTCTGACCCTTCCATTCAACTGGTACAACGTGGGTATAAACAGACATACCACGTTTTACTTCTTCGGCATCGCTATCAATAATACTGTTTCCATCAACAGACTTACCGAAACGGTCAGTGATCTTATTATTGAAAAGGATTGATTCAAGAACTTCTGTCTTTCCTGAACCGGTGTGTCCTAAAATGACAACGTTCTTAATGTTTTTGGTTTCGTACTCTTTCATTTTCCCTCTCCTTTAACCTAACTGTTTTTCAATATCAGGATTGTGATGTCTTGTAACATAATAATCATATGCTTTTCTGCCATCGTTGTCCACGATATCCTTATCTGCTCCATGCTGCAGCAACTGTTCAATAAGAATGTCATATCCCGCATAAGCTACACGCATCAATGCAGTACATCCCATTTTATCCTGAATATTTACGTCAGCCTTTCTGGCCAGCAGCACATCAATGGCATTGATGTTTCCGGCACTGCAGGCTTCCATAAGAGCTGTTCTGCCTTTGTCATCCTGATCGTTGACATTGGCACCCGCCTTGATCAGTTTTCTGACGATCTGTTCATGACCCATGAAAGCAGCTCTCATCAGAGAAGTGCTTCCCTGCAGGTCTTTGGCATTTACATCTGCACCTGCTTCAATCAGCATTTCGCAGATTTCCTGATGTCCCTTCTTTGCTGCACCCATCAAAGCATTCTTATGATTATCGTCAAATGCATTGATATCAGCACCAGCATCCAGTAATAACTGTGTTGCCTGCTTACGGCCTCTTCTGGCGCAGCGCATCAGAGCCGTTCTGTTTTCTTCGTTTCTTAGATTAACGTCAATGCCGTCATCAAGCATCTGTTTTATGATGTTGACGTCACCAACTGTAGCCGCATCCCAAAACTTAGTTACCTTTTGATCCATGGCTTTACCTCCTTTACAGATCAAAGTATTAAAAAGGTGCTCACAAAAAAGCACCCTATTTGTTTACCGATTTGAAAGCAACCACCATCAAGGTGGCTAAATCCCCCAAAGCCTTTTCGGCCTTTTCAGTGTATATTTCAATGGCGTAAACGATGCCCATAAAATCTCCTGTAAATTAAAAGTATCCTGTTTTTCCTTACACCTATTTTAAACTTTTTTACCCCTTTCATGCAACCCTAATTATTGATTATTTATATACAATACTGATACAATAAAAGTAATCAGAACAACGGAGGTATTACATAATGACTAGTCCTGTACTTGTAATTTTAGCAGCCGGTCTGGGTAGCAGATATGGCGGATTAAAGCAGATTGATGTTGTTGGAAACAACGGTGAAAGCATCATCGATTTTTCAATGTATGATGCCATGAGAGCCGGATTCAAGAAAGTCGTTCTCATCATCAGACCTGAACACGAGGAACTCTTTGACCTTCAGATTGCCAACAAGATCAGACCTTTCATCGACGTGGAATACGCATTCCAGAGTGTCACAGACCTTCCTGAAGGATATGAATGTCCACAGGGAAGAACGAAACCTTGGGGCACAGTTCATGCTTTACTGTCAACCAGAGGCCACGTTGACGGACCATTTGCCATCATAAACGCTGATGACTTCTACGGACGCGAAGCATTTGAAATAATGTACAAGTATCTGACTGAAAAAGTTGAAGACAACCACTACTCAATGGTAGGCTATCAGCTTGCGAACACTCTGACAGAAAACGGAACCGTTACCAGAGGAGTATGCGACATCAAGGATAACTATCTGACCAAGATCGTTGAAACCAAATCAATCAAGAAAGTCGATAACGATGCTTATTCAGTAGATGATGACGGCACTGAAACATTACTGCCACCTGGTTACGTTTCAATGAACTTCTGGGGTTTCACTCCTGCAATTTACGATGTATTTGATGCAAAGTTCAAGGAATTCCTTGACAAGAACATTGAAGTTCCTAAGTCAGAATATGTAATTCCAACTGCCATCGGCGAACTTATCGATGAAGGCAAACTCACCGTTGAAGTTCTGGGAACAGAATCCGAATGGTTCGGCGTTACCTATCCTCAGGATAAGGAAAACGTAATAAGAAAGATCGCGAGCTACAAGGTTCAGGGTCAGTATCCTTATGATTTATGGAAATAGCTGGTTAACACCAGCTATTTTTTTATTTCAGTATTCTGATTTTATCGTTATCCAGTACTACGGCACAGCTGTAGAATTCGGATAACATGTCGATCATGTAGTCAACATCTTTGCTGCCAGCCGTTTCAAAGCATGAATGCATGGCCAGCTGCGGCAGGCCGATGTCTACGGCCATGGCAGCAATATGAATGCTGGCGATGGAAGCCTGAGTTCCTCCCCCTCTTAAATCGCTTCTGTTGGCGAAATACTGATATGGGGTATTGCTTCTGACAAACATTTCCTTCAGTACAGCTTCACTGACTGAATCAGTTACATAACTCTGGGCGGCGTGACGTTTGATTACGACGCCTTTATTCATGTAGCAGCGATTGTCTCTGTCATACAGTTCAGGATGATTTGGATGAACAGCATGAGCATTATCGGCGCTGACCATGAATGAATTAGCCATAATGGCCTTTATTTCCGAATCACTGCAGGAGAATGCAGCGAAAACTCTGGAAATGACATCTGATAGGAAAGTTGAAGCCATTCCCTGTCTGGTTCTGCTGCCTACTTCTTCGTTATCAAATACGGCACAGATGTTAAGAGCGTTAGCACTATCAGCCTTTTTGAAAGCCTGTAATGAGGTATAGGCACAGGCCAGATCATCCAGTCGCTGAGCACTGATGAATTCACCGTTTTCACCCCACGCGAATCCCTTGTAGCGGTTATACAGGAAAAGGTCAAAACTGATAATGTCACTGACTTCAACTTCAAGCTTTTCCGCAATTCTTCTGTTAAGGTAATCCTTGCCTTTTTCAAGACCGATCATCGGGATCAGATCGACCTGAGGATTCCATTTGTACCCGCTGTTGATGTCTCTGTTCTGATGAATGGCAACATTGGGAATCATGACCATGTTCTCGTCAAAATCGATGAGTCTGGAAGTCAGAACACCGTCTTCTCTGACGATTACTCGGCCGGCAACTGACAGCGGACGGTCAAGCCATGTTGCCAGAATGGCTCCCCCGTATGTTTCGACATTCAGCCTGTTATAGTGTTCATCGACCATGTCAGCCATAGGCTTGATCTTGAAAGTCGGTGAATCGGAATGTGAGGCTACGATGTTTAATGACTTAACATTTTTAATATCAGGAACTTTGAAGCCGATTATGCTGGTGTCATTTCTCTTGACATAATAATTCTTATTGTTTTCAAGTTTCCAGTTCTCATTTTCAAACAGCTGAGTAAAACCAGCTTCCTTCAGTTCATTTTCCATTAAGGCCGTAGCATGAAAGACGCTGTGGCATCTGTTCAGAAATTCTATCATTTTTTCTGCGTTATTCATTTGTGTCCCTCCTTCTGGCAACAAGCACACCGTCACCGATTTTCAGATAGGTGCACTCATAGTCTGTATTATTCATCATGTTATCCGTAAACCGTTTCAGCTTGGAAACGAGTTTCTTCAGTCTCTTCCCGTGCAGTAGTTCCGGGTTATCTATGAAGCCATGGAACCATACATCATCAATGATGAAGTATCCTCCGGGATTAAGATTCTTTTCATATCTTTCAAAAAGCTGCTGATTATGGGATTTTGGTCCATCCAGGAATATCACGTCAAACATCTCATCTGTATCATATTCCCTGGCATTAGTGCATATGGCATTGATCCTGTTCTCCAGGTGACAGCGTTTTATATTATAAACTGCCTCCGCATAACGCTCTTCATCCTGCTCCAGGGTCATGATCCTTAACTGCGGATTACTGTGAGCCATCATAATTGAGCTGTAGCCGACTGCGGTACCTACTTCCAGCAGACTGCCGATGTTTTTTTCCTGCAGAAAACGACAGAGAAAAACCATTCCTTCATCTTCCATGATTGGAACTCTGTCATCCAGTGCTTTCTGTTTGATCTCCCATATAATTTCTTCACACATCTTGTTTAAATTGTATAACAAACGAATTGATAATGCCATATTTCACTGCTTGTATGATAGAATTAAAACATGAAAAAACTGTTAATGCTTTTGATATGCTTCATGCTTTCTGCCTGCAGCACACCGGTTGAACCTCAGCCTCAGGATGATCCGCACCCTGCAGATCCAGTTGTTCCACATCAGGCTTTTACTATTGGAGACAATGTAACATACAGTGAGAAAGACTGGTACGTTCTTTCTTATGACGATTCCTGCTATACTCTGGTAAGTGCTGAACTTGATTATTCTGACAGCATATATTTTGACTATGACCTGATGTTCGGCATGATCAGACACTTCAATGATGCCAAGCTCAGGTATGAAGACAGCGCCATGAAACTATACCTTGAAGAAGAGGTTGCTGCAGATTTAGGAAGTTTAACGGAAAAAGACGGTTATAAAATCAGACTTCTGAATCTGAATGACATAAAGAATATCGTCCCTCTTGAAAAGAAAACCGATGACAACGGCCTAGATTATTATGTTCAGTCGGATGATAAGGATTACAGCTGGCTCATCGGTACCAATAACTGGTGCTGGACGATGGAAGAATGTCAGGACGATCTTCCCGATACCGTCTATGGCGAAACAAAAAGCCAGCAGTATCAGCATTACAGCTGGTACACACTGACTAATTACGGTCATATTGAAGTAACAAGTGTCGGAACGCGTCGCGACGATTCCATTAAAACAGTTATAAATGTCAGCAGAGAATTGTTAGACGAGATCAGCCAGTGAGAAATCAATGGCTTTTTTTAACTCGTCAAGCGATATTTCCACCTGGAAACCGATCTTTCCGGCACTGAATATGATGGTATCAAACAGAATAGCGGTTTCATCTATTGTTGTTTTAAAGAACTTTTTCATTCCGATTGGAGAACACCCTCCGTGTATATATCCGGTAAGCGGCAGCAGATCTCTGCTTTTTACCATTTCAATGCTTTTCTGTCCGGTGGCCTTAGCCGCCTTTTTCAGGTTGAGCTCCTTATTTACAGGAATGACAAAAACAAAATGTTCCCCGCTGTTGCCAACAGTAACTAGTGTTTTGAAAACCTGCTGTGGATCCTGTCCGATCAGTTCAGCAACTTCTGTTCCCGTAAGTGAACCGTCGCTTTCATAAGTGTGTTCACTGAATTTCAGATGCAGTGAATCCAGAAGTCGCATTACATTTGTTCTTTCCTGTTTCATCTGATTCTTACCCTCGTATAATAAATCTCATCATCTTCATGATCTATCCAGGCTCCATTACTAAGCATGGCTTTCAAAGAAGCGACATTATAACGGAAGCAGGACATATACACAACATCTTCTCTGACAATTTCCTTAGCCTTTTCCAGAGCCAGTTTAAGCCCCTCAGTGGCATAATGATTATTTCGGTAATCACTGATAATGCCAAAGCCAATATGTCCTCCACCATGCCTTAAAAACACGTTGAGATAATGTCTGATCTTAAATAAGCCGACAACCTTGTCATCATCCCAGAGAAACAGATAGGTCTGCGGAACATACATGGGTTTCAGATTTATGCCTCTTGATTCATCCTGCATTCTTCTGATTCCATCTTCTTCAAACTGTTTTTTGTCCATCTCTAAAAAAGGGTTTTCAAAGCCATTTTCCCAGGCAGGAAACTTTCTTGTTGCTTCATACAGTTTTTCACTGTCTTTTAACTCCGGCTCTTTCAAAATCAGCATATCTATTGTTCCAGAAATCATTATATATTCTTTCAAAAAAAAGTGACAGAATATACAGATATCCTATCACATTTTCTTACTTGCGCCTCAATAAAATACGGCTATTTAATGACACTCCGGTATGAAATACGGTCTATTTCAAAAGGCATGATGACTTTCTGACCCTTTTCACCGTCTCTCAGTCTGATTATTTCATCTACGCATCTGTAACCGATATTGTAGAAATTCTGTCTGACAGTTGGAATAGAACTGCCTACATATCCCATCACACGGATGCCGTCAAAACCTGAGATCTTGACGAAAATTCCAAGTTCCTTACAGGCTTTCTTAGCTCCAATCGCCATCATATCGCTGGCGCATACTATACAGTCATATTGATTAGCCAGCTTCAGCGTCTGATGATACGCGATGGCTTCAGAAAACTCACCCTCAATTACAGTAAGTTCAAAATTTCTGTCTTTCTGAAGCTGTCTTATTCCTTCCAGTCTCATCTGGGAAACATATCCGTTCTTCTTTCCGGAGAAATACAGAACCTTATCTCCCGTTTCAATGATCTGGCTGGCAACTTCATACTGTGCTTTCCGCTGATCAATGTAGACGCATGAAACATTATCCTTAACTATCGGAGCATCAACAACGGCAAAGTTGAAACGCGGGCTTTCCAACATGTCAAGCATCATTCTGTCATCTTTGTTCAACCCAAAGACAATTACTGAATCGGCTGACAGAGAGTTGAAATACGAAAGACATGTATCATGCTGAAGCCGTTCCAGGGTTTCATTATATACCGTAACCGTTTCAATTCCCAGTTCACGGCATCTGTCCAGAGCTCCCATCAGATAAAGCATGTTTATCTCGTCAATCTGCTGAAATTTGTCGTTAATGTAGATGTAAATGGCTATTTTCTTTTTGCCTTTACTGGATAAGGTGCTGGCCGCGCTGTTTGGCACATATCCCAATTCATTCACAGCCTGCATGACGTTTTTTTTCGTTTCTTCAGAGATATTGGTATATCCCTTCAGAACTTTGGATACTGTACCTGCAGACACTTTCGCTCTAGCAGCAACATCCTTAATACTTATCAACTGCGTTCACCTCTTATCACCTTCAGTCTCTGAGCCAGAGATCTGAAATTCCTAATCTTATATTCCCAGTTCGGACTGCCTATGGTTCCAGGCAGATTTATGCGGCGGTCATCAAGAGTGATGTCATTAACTGTAAGAATGACAAACTGGTTTTTTAATCCCAGCGTATACTTCATAATGGCATCATAGATCTTGTCATGCGGATACTTTTTGCTGACGATTTTTCTTATCCGTTTACGTGTTTCTCTGGATTCTGATCTGTACCAGCTGATAAGAGAATCATTATCATGAGTACCGATATAGCACAGTTCCCAGACCTTTTCCGGTTCCATGAAGGTAAACTGCATG
Organism: Erysipelotrichaceae bacterium; assembly: GCA_017516045.1. Classification (GTDB taxonomy): domain Bacteria; phylum Bacillota_I; class Bacilli_A; order Erysipelotrichales; family Erysipelotrichaceae; genus RUG521. The sequence continues at coordinate 11,919 of JAFWDT010000010.1, read as the reverse complement.
ATCTTCATGCCCATCAGATTGAATTTGTCTCTTAACTGATGTACTTCAGGTCTCAGATCACCCAGATCCTCGGCAACGATCTTGATGTCAGGATACTTTTTGAACAGTGTCTTGAAGAAATCTTCACCGCAGTTTTCGATCCATTCCCCATTAACAGCCGTTTCTTCCTTTTCACTTATTTTCCAGTAAGTGTCGAACGCTCTGAAATGGTCGATCCTTAAAATGTCAAATATGCCGGCATTGGCAGTAATTCTGTCAAACCATAAGCTGTAATCATTCTTCTGCAGCAGATCCCATTTATATAATGGATTTCCCCATCTCTGCCCCAGATCATTGAAATAATCAGGCGGTACACCAGCTATCCAGACAGGTCTGCCATCAGAATCAAGTTCAAAGTACTCTCTGTTAAAATAAACATCATCTGAGTCGATGCCGACATAGAAAGGAATGTCTCCGATTATGGTCAGTCCCAGATCATTGACATATTTCTTCAGCATTCCAAACTGTCTGAACAGTTCATACTGTACAAACATCTGAAAATCTATTGCCTCAGAGTTACTCTCAGCCAGTTTTTCGTCACCTGTCAATGGATAATTCTTGTATTCATCAGGCCAGGTATTCCAGCATGAATTGCCATGTAATTCCTTGAAAGCAATAAATACGGCATATTTTCTGACCCAAGGCTGTTTTATGAATTCGCGGTATTCTTCATTCGGTTTGAATCTGCCAAACGCTTCCTTAAGCATTTCATTTTTCAGCTGTTTGGCAGCCATGTAGTCGATCGTGTCAGTTTCTTTTTTAGGATACTGTTTCCTAATCAAGCCATCCTTTCTCAGAAGGTCTACCGATATATACATCGGATCGATGGCCTTACTGGAAAAACACTGATATGGAGAATTACCGAAACCAACGGTATTTAAAGGCAGCATCTGCCAAAGATCATACCCCGCCTTTCTGATCATGTCCGCAAACTTATAGGCCTGCGGTCCGAAATCTCCGACAAGATATGGTGATGGCAAAGAAGCAATTGGCATTAAAACTCCAGCTTTTTTCATTAAATCATCTCCATTTTTTTTATATCTGTCTTTATTTAAATTTTAAAGGAAAACGTTATCCTTGTAAATACGGGCATTTCCATTTATAAGGAATATATTGACATTTTTTTACACTTTTTCACAATAATCAGGAAAGAGTTAAGAGAATTATTAATGTAAAATATGATTGTAGTTATACAGGAGGAAAAATATGGCTAACAGATTTGTCTTAAACGAAACTTCATATCACGGTGCCGGTGCTATAAAAGAGATAGTAACCGAATTCAAGGCACGTGGTTTCAAAAAAGCATTCCTTGCTTCTGACCCAGGTTTACTGCAGTTCGGTGTAACCCGGAAAGTAACTGACCTGCTGGATGAAGCTGGAATTCCTTATGTTATTTATTCAAACATTCAGCCTAACCCTACAATTGAAAACGTACAGACAGGTGTCAATGCCTTTGCTGAATCAGGCGCTGATGTGATCATCGCTGTCGGCGGCGGTTCTGCCATGGATACATCCAAGGCTATCGGTATCATCAATACAAACCCTGAATTTGCTGATGTACGTTCACTGGAAGGCGTCGCTCCTACCAAGAAACCTTGCACTCCGATCTTTGCAGTACCTACTACAGCAGGAACAGCTGCAGAAGTTACAATCAACTACGTAATCACAGACGTTGAAAAGAAAAGAAAATTCGTCTGCGTTGACGTTCACGATATTCCAGTAGTAGCATTCGTTGACCCTGACATGATGTCATCAATGCCTGCAGGATTAACAGCTGCAACCGGCATGGATGCCCTGACTCACGCCATCGAAGGTTATATCACAGGCGGTGCCTGGGAACTGTCAGACATGTTCCATATCACTGCTATCCGCATGATTGCCAAGAGCCTGAGAGATGCTGTCAAGAATGACCCTCAGGGCCGTAAAGCCATGGCTCTGGCACAGTATATTGCCGGTATGGGCTTCTCCAACGTCGGTTTAGGTGTTGACCATTCAATGGCTCATACATTAAGTGCTTACTACAACATGCCTCATGGAAAGGCCTGCGCTACTCTGCTTCCTACGGTAATGGAATACAATGCTCCTGTTACCGGTGAAAAGTACAGAGACATTGCTGACGCTTTTGATGTTGAAGGTGCCTACACCATGCCTCTGGAAGAAGCCAGAAAAGCTGCCGTTGCTGCCGTTAAGAAACTTGGTGAAGACGTAGGAATTGAAATGTCTTTAAAGAACGTAGTTCCTATGGAAGATGTTGATGCCTTATCAGCTGATGCCCTGAAGGATGCCTGCACTCCTGGCAACCCAAGACCAGTCACTGTTGAAGACATCAAGGAAATGTTCCTGTCTCTAATGAAATAAGACAAAGGCCGTGATCAGATCACGGTCCTTTTTTTATTTTCGAAAACTAACCGTCTTGCTATAATACTTTTGTACAGACAAAGGAATAAATAATATGAAACTGATGACTTTTGACATTGGCGGTACAGAGATAAAATATGCCTTAATGGATGATAATTACAACATCTATCAAAAGGGTTTTGTCCCTACCCCGCACGATACATTTGAACACTTTTCCGATGAAATCTACCGTATCTATGAAAAGTATGCTGAAGAAACTGAAGGAATCGCCATGTCTCTTCCAGGTATAATTGATGTTGATAACGGTGTCGTATTAGGAAGCGGTGCCTTACGCTACAACTGGGGCAGACCTGTTGGACCTCAGCTTTCAGAAAAATGCGGATGCCCTGTCGTTCTGGAAAATGACGGTAAAGCTGCTGCCCAGGCAGAGCTCACTGCCGGTTCACTGCAGGGCTGTACGAATGCAGCCGTATTTATAATAGGAACAGGTGTCGGTGGCGGCATAATCGTCAACAAGGAAGTCATACGCGGCATTCATTCCAAGGCCGGTGAATTCAGTTTCATTAACGCTGACCCAAATATGTTTGATAACTTTGACGGTTTTGTAGGCAATGCATGCTCTACTACCGGCTTACTGAATATGTATAAGAGAATTAAAGGCACTGATGAGACAATTGACGGCCGCGAATTCTTCAGAAGACTTCCTCATGATGAGGCTGCTGATAAGGCATTAGACATACTGGCAGGTAACATTGCCAAACAGATATATAACCTGTTCTGGCTGCTTGATGTTGAAAAAGTAGCCATCGGCGGAGGTATAAGCCGTCAGCCGGCAGTAACAGAAAGAATCAATGCCAGATTCATGGAGCTTTACACCATCCATCCGTTACCAAAAATCATTGAAAACATGAATGTTGAAATCGTTCCGGCAGCCTTCAGCAATGATGCCAATCTGATTGGTGCCCTCATCAGCTACATGAAGAAAAGACATTAATACAATCTCTCAAGCAAAAACAGTCATTTACGAGACTGTTTTATTTTGCCAGTAACTTAAGAAATCTTTTGTCATTCATCTGCTCGTTTGTCAGATAAACGCCATCATTAAACAGTGCATATGTTGTAACAGGTGTAGGCGCATTCTGAGCATTCTCTTTACTGGTAATATGAATAGCCTTGAAACACACATTTTCCTCTCTGGCAACTTTTTCAAGAATCGGGACATATTTTGCGTTGAACGGACACTGATTGGTGTAATACAGTACATATCCTTTTTCATCTATATGCGGATGTCTGGCACAATCTCTGAATCTAGGTTTTTCAGCATCATTTTGAAATGGCAGATACCACAGCTGAATTCCATTATCCGCTTCATCACATACCGTAAATTCCTTATGCAGAAGAAATTTCGGATCAGAAAGAAATGGCTTTTTCTTAGCTGAGGATAACACACAAAGACCTTTCTTTCCCTTCTGCTTGCTGTCAAGGATACATTCATTAAGCAGATCTGTTGAATAGCCATGACCTTTAAAAGATCCTGATACCCACAGACAGTCTATGTACATGTATCCATCAGCTATTATTGGATTCCAGGCATTTTCAGCAGGCAGATACTCAATGAAACACTTACCCCTTTCAACACTCTTAAGGAATACCAGACCATCCGCAAAACGGTCCTTCAGCCAGGCTTTCTTGGAAGCAACCTGAACATCATTGTTGTTGGAAATAGCACAGCAGATATGCTCGTTTTCCAGGTTTTCTTCTGTAACTTGTATATATTCCATATTCAACCTCACAAATAACGAAAAATTATGCTTCTAATTCAAACAGGCGATATATCTTACCATATAAGCTGCCTGTATATAACAATCTGAAGACTTTCTGATCAGATGCCGGTAACTCGTTTATCAGTTTTTCCGGTGTGAAAGAATGTTCAGCTTTTAAAGATATCTTCAAATCGCTTATGATGTCTTCGATATTATCAATACCGTATACTTCTGAAACGCCAACCTCACTGATTGGATTTTTAATTTTGGACGCCTTTGCTCCAAAATCAGTATAGACATCCATTAGCACATGTAATGATTCGTACTTATCTTCCAATGCCTTTAACAGATCATGAACCTGATCATTTGTCAGATACATGCATAGTCCTTCCATAATTACTATTGCCGTTTTCCCTTCCGGCAGTTTTCCTGTCTCTTCAGGATTGGAAGCATCCAAAGGTATCATTTCATAAGATTCAGTTTCTGAATAATATTGCTTACGTACCGTAATTACCTCCCGCAGATCGCAATCGGCCCACTTGCCGTATTTCTGTTTTACTCTTAAGCATCTGCTGTCCAGACCGCATCCTATATGTATGACAACTGCATTACTGTTTTTTTTCAGCATTTCTTCTGTCCAGTCATCAAAGACACGTGCTCTCATAGCCATGTTATATGTCAGCCATTTCGATTTTGATCTTCTCTTAAGAGGAAATGATTCGGCAGCCCAGATCTTTTCAGCCATAGTATCATCTAAGATGATATTCTGCCTGCTTACATACGCTTTTCCATACAGAGGAATATATAATGTTTTGTTGACTTCGTTCATGATTTTGTCCCCTCAAATAACTACTGCAGCTGTTTTGACAGCAGCCACCAGCCCTTTTCATCAAATTCCGGCTGGCCATTGTCATCCAGACCGCATGGGTCATAATGACAATCCTTGATCTTTTCTGTAAAACCCAAGCGACTGTATAGTTTTAAATTCAGCGGTTCATCGCTGTTGACGCCTATCGTCACACGTCTGAACCCTTTTTCTTTCAGTTCTGTGAAAGCAGACTCCATCAGTCCTCTTCCCAATCCCTGTCTTCGATACTGCTCCTTTACACGAAAGGCACATAAATAAGCATTGTTAATACCATCCGCAAAATCATTATCATCAAGATTCTCAAAGCAATAAAGCTCTGCAATCAGTTCACCGTCATTATCAACAGTCCAGAAAACAGCATTTCCTGAACTGATATTGCGATAAAAGAATCTGGCTGTGGCTGATGCAGTATTTTCGTCATCGTAGTTCCACAGTTTCAGCATTTCTTCCGCTGAAGCCCTGCGTATAATCATCAATAGTCTCCGATTTACTTCAGGCAGAACAATACTATGCCGGTAGCAACCCCTACATTAAGAGATTCACATAAAGGATTCATTTTTATATTAACCTTTACGTCACACATGCTCAGAAGATCATCACCAAGGCCGTTTCCTTCATTGCCGATCAGAATTGCATGCTTATTAGCTGCCTTGAAACCATCCAAGTCTACTCCTTCTCTGACGTCAGTTCCAATGATCTGATAGCCTTTCTTCTTCAGATCCAGAATTGCTGTATTAAGTGGAGCTTTTATTATATTAAGATGGAAAATCATTCCCTGAGTAGCCTGGATTACCTTCTGATTATAAATATCAACACTCTCATTCAGGATTATCGTATCAATGTTAAAGGCAACAGCACTTCTGATGATGGTTCCCAGATTTCCGGGATGATGTATCTGATCAAGCAGCAGTACATTCCCCTTATAATTCTCAGGTTCCTTCTGTCTGCATATACCAATTATTTTCGTAGGTGTAGCCAATGACGAAATTCTTTTCATGACATCATCTCTGACATAATATGTCGGGATATCATAAAACTCCTTGTTTTCAGTTGTGATTACCTCTTCCAGATAACCTGCCTTATAGGCTTCCATTACGACATGATAACCTTCCGCCACAAATTCCCTGGCACTGTCTCTTTTTATCTTGTCTTTAAGTTTGACCCACTGGATCACTCTGAAGTTATCAACTGAATCAATTCTTTTCATAACTGCCTCCCCGCTTATATTAGATTTCTCTTGCTTATTCTTGTTATCGATTATAACAGACTTTCCTTAATCAGTTTTTCAATTACTAAGGCTTCCCTTTCCAGCATCAGCGGATTATAGGGATTGTTTACCGCACTGCGATTCTTTTTTATGACAGTATCAGGCTCAACATATTCGAGAGTATATGATTCTTTCGCTTCATAACCATCTAATTTCTGCGGAACCTTTTCATCTCTTACTTCACATAGATAATAATAATTATCCTGAACAAAGCATTGTGACTGATCCCTATCACTTCTCTGGATCCTGTGTACATATCCATATTCTTTAACTGATTCCGGAATAACGATAAGACCGGCTTCCTCCCTGGTTTCTCTGATCATTGCTTCAACAGGAGTCTCGTTCTTATTAATACCGCCGCCTGGAAACTTGTAGTAATCATATTTCTGACTATGAATCATGGCTATTCTTCCATCCCTGATTATTATGCTTCTGGCAGAGTCACGTCTGAAAACATGCGTGCACTGATCATAATTCTTTTTATCCATTTCGAATAATATTCTCATATATTTTTCCTTATAAAACAATTCTTTCAATGTTAATTGTACAGCTGTCACTTTTTGTTTGTCTGTAACCATGTAGACATGAGCATACTGTTTGACCGTTTTTATGCAACGATAGTAAAGTTTATTTGGTAAATGATAAATATCAGTTTACAGAAAGAGAGGACAAAGATGAGAGGATTAATTGGAAAAACTGCAATGGTTACAGGCGGTGGATCTGGTATTGGCAAGGCCATAGTAGAACATCTGCTCGAAGAAGGTGTCAATGTTATCAGTATGGATTTGAATAACGATGGATTAAAAGAAATTTCAGAAAAATACGATGGCAAACTTGTAGGCGTAAAAGGCAGCGTAGCTAACGAAAAAGACGTAGAAAATGCAGTAGCAACTGCTGTTGAAAAGTTTGGACAGTTAAATTTTGGCTTCAATGTTGCCGGTATCGTCAAAACTGAACTCATTATTAATCAGGATGTTGAGGATTGGAAGAAAACACTTGATGTAGACCTGATTGGCGTATTCCTGTGTATCAAACATCAGGCAAGAGCTATGAGAAACAATAAGGATGGGGGCGCCATCGTTAACATTGCATCTCTCAACGCCCATGTTCCGATGATTTACGGTTCAGCATATGTAGCAGCCAAAGCAGGTGTTGAAATGCTGTCAAAGAATGCTGCATTGGAACTGGCACATTATGGAATCAGAGTGAATTCCATACTTCCAGGATTAATTGCCACTCCAATAAACACCAATGTTCTTAACGACGAGAAGACATATGGAAAGTTCAAGGAAAGAATTCTGCTCAACCGTGCTGCAAAACCGGACGAGATTGCTGAGCCGGCACTGTTCCTTGTTTCAGAACATGCTTCATATGTAAATGGAACATCACTTGTTGTTGATGGCGGATGGGAAGTTACAGGATATCCGAATCTGGCAGACCTGAGTTCTGAAGATTCAGCATTTAACTTTGCAGATTAATCACTCAAAAAGGATTAAGAGAAACGGTTAGCGTACAACCGTTTCTTTTTCTATAACAAATCATCTCTATAGAGGTGATTTTAATATGTGAGAAAATAATACAGAGCAGGAAGAAGCAAAAAGAAGAAATGGTCTACTTTATAGTAGGATCAACATTCAACAAGTTTGCCGTAACCTTATTGCTCACAATAGAGTTTACCTGTGGTCAAGACCTTAAGAAATTAAAATGTGAGGAAAAAACCCAGCTACAAACAAAATGACATCTATAGATCTTTTTTCAAAATAATCTTTTCATATGTTCTATTTACTTCAAAAAAGCCCTGCTTTTTGAAAAGACTGATTGCCGTGTTATCAATCGCAATATCATCATATAGAACTTTGATTCCGTTTTCTTTAGCTGCTTCACAAAGAAGTTTCAGTCCCTGAGAACCATAACCCCTTCCTCTGAACTGGGAAAATATTATAACATCTGCAACATATCCGTCATATTCAGGATCATAGTGGTACGCAATTTCCCCTACAAAACCTTTCTCATCCTTCAGATATCTGTAGTATCTTTTATTTTCATGATTAATGACCCAACGATCATACCAGTTCTGCCATTTTTCTTCTGAGAAAGAGATTGTTCCTCCCCAGGCATGGTTATATGACATGGTTTCTTCATCAGCCAAAAGCTTTTCTCTGAACCACAGGTCTTCCAGTTTAGGTATAACTATTAATGAACAACAAAAGACTCAATACGCTTTCTTACTTTTTTATTTATCTCTGACAACTCTGTTTCTATTGTTTCGGCAAATGATAAATCACATTGAATACTAACGTTCTCCAATTCAGGATTCTTCTGTGAAACGTCTTCAATTCTCTCCACTACCTTCCAGAAAAACATGTTAATTCTATTGTATAGTTCGTAATATGCGTTATAGATTTCTTCAGGAAGAAAAGCAGCATTTTCAAATAGTACATTCTGGGCGTTATACGCTACATTAATAATCGCTATTATTTCTTCTTTGGTAATGTCACCATTTTTTATTGATAAATTGCCTTTTTTATTATGATCATAAGAAAAAGAAGAGTACTTTATTGCAACATCAAAAAACACCTTTGATAATTCTTTGTATAACTGGAATTCATAATCAAATTGAGTTTTTGATACAAATTTTCTGTGCTCCATCAGACTTCTGAATGTTTCTAGTTCTTGGTCAAGCTTTTGTTGGTATTTATTATCTATTCGTTTTGCAATCCTTTCAGCAAGAAAGCTAGAAAAGCCGCAGATTAATACACCTGCTCCTCCTATACTCAATAATATCGAAGAAGCAATAGCAATAATGTCTTTCCACAACATCTAAACACCTCCCTTTCCTTCACTTATCAATGCTAATGATTATCCTTTTTTGTCCACATATGCTTGTATTCATCCATATTTTTCGTGTATTGGACAAAAAATCATTTGCTGTCTGCTTTCACATAAAATGTACTTCTTCCAGCACCTTCTCTGATGATAAAGCCTTCCTCACTTAACTTCTTTAGTGCTGCCAACGCAGAAGATCTTCCTATACTCGGACAATTAGCCACAACATCCGCACCTGTGAACTTGCCAATTTTTTCTTCGGTGTATCTCTTTACAATATCGTATGCTGTACTCCCTTTTCCGCTTTCACTCATTAGTCCGACGCGCTCTTCAAATTCAATATAACAGGCCAAAATCACCTGTAACATATATCTGATAAATGGTGTCGGATCATTTTCTTCTTCGTGCCATCCAGCGTCGGATTCTTCAAGCGTATCGTAGTAACGATCCTTCGTTTTCTCTATTTGTTTTTCAATGCTTATGTATTTACCAACACTGTATCCGTTCTTGTACAAGAGAAGCAATGTAAGTAACCTGCTCATCCTTCCGTTGCCATCATTAAAAGGATGGATGCATAAGAAGTCGCAGATAAAAGTCGGAATTAGTACCAAAGAATCTATTTTTTCATTTGCAATAGCCTGTTCATATGCATTGCACAGATTCTCAACAGCATCTGGTGTGTCATAAGGTGCAATTGGCGTAAACCTTGTAACTTCCGTTCCATCAGGCTTTGTCTCACTAATATAGTTTTGAACATTCTTAAAATGACCACCGTAAGACAAACCTGCTCGCTTTAAAAGATCCCGGTGAAGCTGAAGGATATAGGATGACTTGATTGGAATGTATTCATTACTCTCGTGAATCGTATTTAGGACGTCACGATATCCCATGATCTCATCTTCATCCAGATTCCTTGGAGTGGTTTTTCCCTCAAAAAGCTGTTTCATTCGTGTACTTGTTGTGACGATGCCTTCAATTTTATTTGATGCCTCTGTACTCTGTATTTTGGCAATTTCAACAAGGCGATCCAACTCCACAGGCTTTTGACGGATGAATAAATCCTGCCTTCCTTTACATTCATGAATCTTCGCAACAAGATTTAGAATATCTGTACCCCAGGCTTTATCGTAGAGCCTGCTGTAATCAAACGATCTCATTCGAACTCCTTTCGTCCAACAATTTCTCTTTTTGTCCAATTATAACCAATTTTGGATGAAAAATCAATCCGTTGGACAATAATGAAACTATTCTGTTTCACTTCTTCTGTTTCGATTCTGTAAGTTATTAAACCTGTCTGACAGTTTTCTTATTCACGCTCAAGTAAGCAAATCGATTCCACGTGTGTTGTGCAAGGTTGAAAGACTAATGATTTAACCTAGTAAAAGGTTGAAGGATTAATCAACACTGGACAATAGTTAATGTTTATTGATTTGATTATACCTTCTTTCTTGCAAAAAAGGCAGAGTTTAGCAATCCTCTACCCTTCTTTCATCATTTTGATGTATCCGGAAAAATGGTAGGAGTTATTCCTACTATTACTTATATTTATCAGGATGCATGAGCACTTTCAACTGAATTGAAAGCAATCCTAATCCATCTTGCAATCTCCTCTCGAAAAAAATAATAATTTACCAAACTCGTTTACTGCATAGACAATGCAGAACCGTTCCGTCTTCTGGTATGTATATCTTCCCTTTTTCGCAAAGGATAACCTCCATTCCCGCCCGGCTCGCAAACTGTATCAGATCATTTGCTTCAAAAGCCTCCCAATAGATATCTGCTTTTGCATACGGGAAAAATTTATGACCTTTAAGACAATTAGGATAATTCTCTTTCAGATAGTTATAATCATGTGTCGAAAAACTGAGAAGGCCGCCTCTCTTAAGGACTCTTTTGCATTCCAACAGATATCTGCTCTTCAACTCTTCTCCATACAACAATCCGAGAGTTTGTGCCCAGATCAACACAACATCAAAGGAATTATCATGAAAATCAAGATGCTCCCCGTCATATTCGCTAAAAGAGATCTTATATCCCTTGTCAGCAGACAACTGCTTTACACGGGATATAACTTCTTTTGAGATGTCGATCCCGACAACCTCAAAGCCGAGATCATACAACGCAAATGCTTCACGTCCCAAACCACAACCGATATCCAATATTCTTGCGCCGGGAGGAAAAAGTTTGGCAACTGATTTTTCCCATTCTTTCAATGCAGGACTCCAGCCCAGCATTTCATCAACGTTTTTGGTATTCTCATACCATTTTGAAACTTTATCGTTCATAAAAAATAATATCAATCACTATCTACGGCTTCGCTTACGACTATACCAAATTCGTAAGCACTTACTGTGTATTTTCCTGTCTAACGATTAACCTCAGATATTAAGACTATATCATTCTGACAATCGCTACTTTTGTTATATTTATTTTCAACCGATCATCTTATGATATTAGTGTATAGAACAATACACATCTTATTTCCACGGGTTATTCCTTCACAATATTATAGTTTTGTATTATCTATTTCTCTTCATAAGTGCGACCGATTCCACATGCCTCGGAACTCTCGTATCCGTGTCCGATACGCCATAACCGTTCAAGGGAACAAGTCAGACAACCGTGAGCGTTCAGGGAAACATATCTACGGATAGTGAGCGTCCGTGGAAACAAGTCAACCAAAATGGTCATCCACGATAGCATTCAGCTGTGCGGCAATCTCCGGGAAATCCTTGTTCAAATCAAGCGTCTTCACGCTGATCTTATTGCCGCTCATCTGGTAGCTGTTGTCCGGCTGG
>JAFWDT010000001.1 GCA_017516045.1 Erysipelotrichaceae bacterium | reverse complement strand
GAGAGTGGACCCCATTTAGTTCACTGGTAAAAAAAGGGTAATTATAAGAAACTATCTTCGAAAGGAGATAGTTTTTCTATGGCAAGTAAAGGACAGAAATTCAAAAAGTATACAGAAGAGTTTAAACAGATGATATTGAACGAGTATTATGGAGGCATCACAGGAGCCACAGAATTATCACGAAAATATGATGTACCATATAAAACTATCATCAATTGGATTGATAAAATTAACAATCCACAAAGATTTTTAGGCGCAGGACAAAAGAGAGGCAGGCCTAAGAATTCAGAAATCGACTGGAAAGAAAGATATGAGATTCTAAAAAAATACCAGGCCTTCCTCAAGGCACAACGAGAGAGAAAGTAGCGTTCATCAATCTGTATCAGAACGTATATAAGCTATCTAATATGTGTGCTGTCTTAAACATATCTCTAAGAACATACTATAAGTACCGTAACAGTGAAGATAAGGACTATTACGATTACCTGATGATCAAAGAAGTGTTTGAGGATTCCAAGTGCACATATGGATCTCGCAGGATAGCGGAAGGTCTACAGGTTAAATATGGTGTAATATTCAACCGCAAAAAGGTCCAGAGGATAATGAGCAAGTATTATCTGAAGCCCAGATACTATAAAGAGCCAAAGTATGATGCCAACAAGAAGAGACTGGAAGAGAATGTGAAGCCAAATCTTCTCAAGAGAGATTTCGCAGCTGACAAGCCAAATCAGAAATGGTGTACTGATGTCACCTATCTGATACATAACGGGCAAAGAACTTATCTGTCTTCCATCATAGATCTCTATGACATGAAGATAGTAGCTTATGTCATATCTAGGACTAATAGTAATAAACTCGTCATAGACACTGTTAATCAGGCCTTGGCCAAACGAAAAGACGTATATGGCTGTATCCTTCATTCCGATCAGGGTTTCCAATATACGTCCAATGAATATAAAACTATCTGTCAGGACAAAGGAATAATAATCTCCATGTCTCCTAAAGGTTCGCCAGTCGACAACTCACCAATTGAAAGCTGGCATTCCTTACTCAAGAAAGAAGTTTTATACAGTAATAATATAACATCTCTGGCTGAATATATCACATTGGTTGAGGACTGGATTGAGTTCTATAACACTGAGAGAATAAGACTGAAAAAGAAGTGATTTCAACAATCACTTCTTTTGACCTTTTTATTTTTGTGAACTAAATGGGGTCCACTCTCGTAACCGTCCTTTTTGCTGAAAAGACTTTATTTTGTGAAAACAGTGTTTTATGCTATACTTTTGTTGAGGTTTTTTTGTTATGGACTTTAAGGTAACTATCGACCAGTTTGACGGACCATTGGATCTGATGCTGCACCTGATCAAGGAAGAGCAGCTGGATCTTTTTGATCTCGATATTTCCAAGCTGACGGATCAGTACCTTAATTACATTCATGCCATGCAGCAGCTGCATCTCGATATAGCCAGTGAATATCTGGTGGAACTGGCTACGCTGATTGAATACAAGAGCAAGAAGCTTCTGCCTAATGTTAAGGATGAACTTGAAGATGAGTATCAGGATGAATCAGAACAGTTGGTTGAACGTCTGATAGAATATCAGAAATACAAGGAAATAACCTCACAGTTTGAAAGTCTTTATTGGGAAAGAATGCAAATGCATGACAAGCCACTGGCGGAAATTGCCGGCGAGTGGGTGAAAAGCGATGAAAGCTTTGCGGAATCATCACCTTACGAACTGATCAAGGCTATGGAAAAATGTCTGAAAAGACTGCAGCTGTCTCAGCCGTATGAAGTCAGCATTACGACAAAGGAAATTACTGTTGATGACCGCGTAAAACAGTTGAAACGGAAAATGAAAGATTGGCAGGGCAGTTTTACCATGAATAAAACGATGGAAGACTGTCACAGCGTATATATGGTAGTTATAACTTTCCTCTCACTTCTGGACATGGTTCATGATGGAACTCTGACGTTCAAGGTCAGGAAAGATGAAGTTTATTTTATGAAGGGAGCAGCTTATGAATAACATGGAAGCCGTTACAGAAGGTATTTTATATGTCGTAGGAGATGATGGCATTACTGTTATACAGCTGGCAGAAACCCTGGAAATAAGCGAGGAAGAGACTCAGCAGCTGCTCGATAAGATGATGCTTGAATATACGGAAAATGAGACAAGAGGAATCGAAATGGTGAATTACGGAGGCCGTTACAAACTGGTATCCAAAGCCATTTCACACCCATACTGTCAGAAACTGTTTGAACGTACGGAAACAAGACCTTTCTCACAGGCCGCTCTGGAAACCCTGGCTATCATTGCCTACAAGCAGCCTATTACCCGTGTGGAAATTGAAGAAATCAGAGGAGTCAGCTGTGACATGATGATCAGAAAACTGCTGGCCAGAAATCTGATCAGAGAAGCCGGCCGCCTGGAGGTTGCCGGACGTCCGTTTACCTATGAGGTTACGGAACAGTTCATGGATACCTTCAAACTGAAGAGTCTTGATGAGCTGCCTGAATTGCCGGAATACGGTAATTCCAGAGAAGATGAGGAGCTGTTCGGATAATATGGAAAGATTACAGAAAGTAATAGCCGCATCAGGGCTGACCAGCCGCCGTAAAGCGGAAGAACTGATAACGGCGGGGAGAGTCAAGGTAAACGGAGTTACCGTTACTGTTTTAGGTACACAGGTAAATAAAGGGGATGTGGTTACTGTTGATGACAAGCCGCTTCCTCATGAAGAACTTGAATACTATCTTTTAAATAAGCCGAGAAAATATGTGTCTACGGCTAATGATGAACATGATCGTAAAAAGGTCACGGACTTAATTGATACTTCAGTCAGAGTTTTCCCGGTAGGACGTCTGGATTACGATTCAACCGGACTGATCATCCTGACTAATGATGGTGAATTTGCCAATCTGCTGATGCATCCGCGCTATCATCTGCCGAAAATGTATCATGTGACCGTCAAAGGTCTGGTTGAAAAGGCTGATGTATTCAAACTGGCTAATGGAGTTGTACTGGATGATGGAATCAAGACTTTGCCTGCTAAGGTAACTATTACCAATCAGGATATTCCAAATGGCAAGACCTCACTGGATATAACTATTTTTGAAGGACGTAACCGTCAGATAAGAAGAATGATGGAAGCATTGGGATATGAGGTTACCAAACTGCACCGTCAGCAGTACGGATGTGTCCGTGACGATCAGATGCCGATAGGATCTTATCGCCGCCTGAAACCTCATGAGATAAAAACGCTGAGGGAAATGGCTCTAAACGGTGAGAAATAATGAGACAGTTTTTTGCCGGTGACAAGCTGCAGGTGGGCAGCAGGTACTATTTTGACAGGAATCAGAGTCATCACATAGGTGATGTTTTAAGAATGAAAAATGATGATGAAGTCAGGATCGTAGACTGCGACAGCAGAGCCTTTACTGGCCGTCTGTTTTTTGAAAATGGCAAGGTTGGAGTAACTCTAATGTATGAAAATGAAGGCTTTGAAGAGCCTTCTGTCATATGTGTGGCTGCTCTGATCAAGAAGGAAAAGTGGGAACTGATGATTCAGAAGGCCTGTGAACTTGGTGCTACCAGGGTAGTGCCTCTGATTACGAGAAGGACCATAATCCGTCTTGATGAAAAAGAGATTTCACGTAAATTGGAAAGATGGAATAAAATCGCTGTTGAAGCCTGTCAGCAGTGCAATCGTACAACAGTTTGTGTGGTTGAAAGACCAGCTGTCATAAATCAGCTGGATAAGTACAAACAGGAAGTGAATCTGGTTGCCTATGAAAATGAAGATGAAGTCAGGCTCAGGGATGTGCTTGACAGTGACCGGATAACCTTTGTGGTAGGACCTGAAGGCGGTTTTGAAAAAGAAGAAGTTAATAAACTAAATGATATGGGCTTTGTTTCCGTTTCCCTGGGAAACCGTATTTTAAGAGCGGAAACAGCCACAATGTTCATATTAAGTGTTATAGAGGGATTAAGATGAAATTCAGTATCTGCAATCTGGGATGCAAGGTTAATAACTATGAGGCTAACTGGTATGCTCAGCAGCTGTCTGAGAAATATCAGGAGGTCCCTTTTGGTAATGAGCCGGCTGACATATTCATTATTAACAGCTGTACGGTTACCAATACCGCTGGTTCCAAGACCCGACAGATGATGCATAAAGCCAGAAAGCTGAACGAAAAGGCAGTCATATGTGTGGTGGGCTGTTATGTTCAGATGGAATATGACAAAAAAGAAATATTTGAAGACTGTGATATTCTCATCGGATCAAATCATAAAAAAGAACTGCCGGAACTGATAGACAGATATATTGAAACAAGAGAAAGGATCATCATGGTTGATGATCTGAAGCAGTGCCCTTATGAAGAGATGGCTTTACGACAGTTCAATCAGACCAGAGCATATCTTAAAATACAGGATGGCTGCAATCAGTTCTGCAGCTACTGTGTGATACCTTATGCCAGAGGCAGGGAAAGATGTCTGAAAGCTGATAAAGCCGTTGAGATTGCCTCTGAACTTGTCAGAAGCGGTCACAGCGAACTTGTGTTAACAGGTATTCATACTGGAAGGTATCATGATGGCGAAACAGATCTGACAGCCCTGATAAAGAGACTCCTGAGGGAAGTTGACGGACTGAAAAGACTGCGCATCTCTTCCATAGAGGTAACGGAAATAACTGATGAACTCATTGATCTGATGGCCTCAGAAGAAAGAGTTGCCCGTCATCTGCACATACCTCTGCAGAGCGGATGCAACCGGATCCTCAAGGATATGCACCGTCCATATACGACAGCTCAGTTTTTGGACTGTCTTAACAAAGTCAGAAGCAAAGTCGGTACGGTAAGCATTTCAACGGATGTAATAGTCGGTTTCCCTGGAGAAAGCGAAGAGAACTTCCGGGAAACATATGAGTTTATCAGACAGTCTGGCATGAGTTTTCTGCACGTCTTTCCATACGCCGCTAAAGACCATACTGTCGCTGCCGGAATGAAAAATCAGATCAATGGAACCGTTAAGAAGCAAAGGGTTGCTGAATTGACCAAACTTTCATCTGAATTATATAATGAGTTTGTTAAGGGATTTGTTGGTAAGACAGGCACTGTTCTGTTTGAAAGAGGAACAGAAGGCTTATATACCGGCCATAACAGTGAGTATATTGAGGTTAAGGTAACCAGTGATAAAGACCTGTCACATCAGTTCTTCACAGTTGAATTTGACAGCTGGGATGGCGAATATCTGATTGGACATGTTATAGAGGGGTAATAAATGAATATCGGAGAGATCTTCGAAAATGCACCTAATCTTGAAGTAAAAACGATCATGACTGATTCACGCATCAAATGCGAGGCAGGAATCTTTTTCTGCATTCGCGGCATGGTGTTTGACGGGCATGATTTTATTGATGAAGCCATAAGAAACGGTGCCGTATGTGTCGTTCATTCACGTGAACTGTCAGAGTATGTCAAGGGCATAACCTATATCATGGTTAACGATACGTTATCGGCATTGAATAATTTTGCGGATGTCTTTTATGGTCAGCCAACCAAGAATCTCAAAGTATACGGCATTGCGGGGTCTGACGGCAAAAGTACCGTTGCACTGATCGTGCAGTGTCTCAGCAGTCATTTTACCAAGACCGGTTATATCGGTTCCAAGGGCATCATCAAGGACAATGTTAACATTGAAGTTGGACGCCGAATGGTTAATGCGGTATACCTGCAGAAAATGTGCCGTGAAATGAAAAATGAGGGCTCCACGGCTGTTGTAATTGAGGTAGACAGCCGTTTCATCGGAGCTAGATATATCGATAACATCAGGTTTGACTGCCTGAGCTTTACAAACCTCAACACCAGCAAAATGGATCTCAGCGAATCAGATGAAAAGTATTTCAGCAGTAAACAGAGACTGTTTGGCATGATCAGCAAGGACCAGAAGGCCATTATCAACATGGACGATGAATATGGCTTAAGACTGGCCAGGGAAACAGCCGGTAAGGTAATTACCTATGGCTTTAACAGCAGGGCTGACTACCGTGCAGCCGGAGTTAAGCTTCTGGCTGACCATACTGAATTCATTCTGATCCATGATGGGAAAAGATATGAGGTCAAGACAAATCTCATTGCCAGATTCAATATCTATAATCTTGTTAATGCCTTAGCCATTCTGCATGAAGACGGCTATCCTCTTGAAGAACTTGTTCCTTTATGCCGCAAAGTCAACATCATCGAAGGATGCATGCAGAATATCCGCGGCCCGCAGCCGTTCAACATCATTGTTGATGTCGGACATACCGTTGACAGTTTTGAAAAAGTCTTTGAATATGCCGCCGCCATAACACCTGAAAACCGCAGGATCATCACTGTATTCGGCTTGCCGGGCGGAAGAGAAACAGGAAGACGTGCTGAGTATGGAAAAGCTGCTGATAAGGAATGTTCTCTTGTGATTCTGACTGAACGGGATTCCAGGATGGAAAAGGCGGAAGACATTGCCGCTCAGATCATGGAGGGTATCAGTGATGCCAACACTGTTTTTGTCGAAGACCGCTATACAGCCATCAGACAGGCCATAGAACTGGCTAACCCCGGAGACATGGTACTGATTCTTGGCAAGGGAAATGAAAACTATCTTGACATCAATGGAGAAAAGGAATACTGGATCGGTGATGTCAATGCCGTAAGAAATATTCTTCACGAGCTTTATGAGGAGGAAGAAAATGCGAAGTAAATGGGGTAAGCATGCAGTTCTGTTTTTGATAATGGTCATGATTCTTTCAGTGTGTGGCTGTCAGCAGAAAAGCGACAGTGACAGAGTGAAAGAATTTCTTTCTGCTCAGAGCAAATATGATTATCTGAACTGTGAAATCACCGGAAAAGCCAGCCATAAGGTTGCAGGTGAGTACCCTTTTGATGTTCACATCGTCAGTAACAGAAACTATCAGGATCTCCACATGGAGTTTAACGGACCTCAGGAAATAAACATGAGTTTTGCCTTTGATTATCTGGAGGGGGAACTGTATCGGCAGTTCACGGAAGCTTATATGCCATTACCGGACGATACGTTGAAAACCCTGATTGCGGAAACATATGAAAAAGGTCTGCGTTTCGATGTTCTGGCTGACAATATTTCTTCTTTGAAAAACATCTCAATCGAAGAAAAGGAAAATACTAACGTATACAGCTTTGCTGTTCCTGCTTCATTGTTGCCTGAATCAGTAAATGTACTTGTGGATTTCATGGATTATCTGATTCCGGGAAGAGAA
The DNA here is from genome assembly GCA_017516045.1 of Erysipelotrichaceae bacterium. GTDB lineage: Bacteria > Bacillota_I > Bacilli_A > Erysipelotrichales > Erysipelotrichaceae > RUG521. The sequence continues at coordinate 31,404 of JAFWDT010000001.1, read as the reverse complement.
TTTCAGAAGCCGGAAGAATATCAGCTGGCACTGACAGCTGACAGTAATCATAAGATCAGCAATATAAGGATCTCGGCAGACAACAGCGGTGACATGCCGGGAAGGGATGAATATGATCTTGATCTCATTCAGGTTGGGGGAACCATTGTTGTCAAACACGACATCATCATTCCTCATACCTATAAAAACATCCAGCTGTTTACAGGATATGATTACAAAGAGACGCAATTAGAAGGCTGTGAGTGCGCCTTTGAAGACGGACCTGTCAGTCTTCAGGTATATCTGCAACCGCGTTCTCAGCTTGACAGAATGGGCTGGAGCGGGCATCTGGAAGATTACTGTAAACATGTTATGGGAAGACCGTCTGTAACTGAAAGCAAGATAGTGGAATCTGATTTTCAGCATGTTATAGCTGAGTATGTATCCAGTGAAGGATATACGGCAGTATTTGGATTATATGACCATCTTACTGACGGATTCTATCAGGTGATGTATCTTGTGGATTCAACTCTTATTGACAAATACAGAGATGATTTTATGAAATACCTTAAAAATGTTGTCTGGTAGAAGACGCGTTCAGTGTTGCATTTTAATTTTCTCTTGTATATAATAATAGCGTTGCAATATTTAAGTTGCTGGTTTCAGAAGGGAGGGTAGTTAATGCCAAAGGTAGTTCTTAAGGAAAACGAAGTGCTTGATGATGCTTTACGTCGTTTCAAAAGACAGGTAAGCCGTAATGGTACTCTTGCTGAAGCTCGCAAAAGAGAATATTATGTAAAACCAGGCGTACGTCGCAAATTAAAACAGGAAGCCGCACGCAAGGCCAGAAAGAAATAGTCAGTTAAAACTGACTTTTTTTATGCTTATTCTGTGATACAATGAAAATATGAAAATTCGAGATCTAATAAAAAATATTGATTATGAATACTTACAGGGAAACCTTGATGAGGAAGTAATGGGGCTGTCTCATGATAACCGTTATTTAAAACCTCATGAAGGTTTCATTTGCATATCCGGTACCAGGTTTGACAGCCATGATCTGATAGATGAAGTAGTAGAGAAAGGAGCTTCTCTGCTGGTCGTGGAAAAGGATGTCAAGCTTCCTGAGGGAGTCTGTGCCATTAAGGTGGCCAGTTCCCGAATCGCTTCTCCGTTGCTGGCAGCAGCATTTTATGATCATCCTGCCCGTAAGATGAAGACAGTTGCCATAACCGGCAGCAAGGGCAAGACTACTGCCACTCACATGATGGCCGATATTTTCCGCAAACGGGGCTTCAAATGCGGAACCATAGGTACCAACGGTGCCATCATGCCAATAGTTGAAGATGCATATAAAAGGGTTGTGAATGCAGATCTGTACAAACCTCTTATCTGTGAGGAAACAGAAGGATACTACGTATATGAACTTGCCAATACCACTCCTGATGCCATGGAAATGCAGATGTATCTGGCACTGATGGTTGAAAGCGGATGCACTCATGTGATTATTGAAGTTTCCAGCCAGGCCATGAAGATGCACAGGGTGGAAGGCATGGAGTTCGATTACGGAATCTGGACAAATCTGGATTTCACTGATCATATCGGCGGACTTGAGCATAAGGATGAAGATGATCTGATCTGCTGCAAGGCCAACATGATAAACCAGAGCAGAATAGGTTTCCTGAATCTTGATGATAAGAGTCTGGGTCGATTTGAGAGTTATCTGAATAAAAAGAATAAACTGTATTATTATGGTGAGAATCCGAAAGCTGACTATGTATTCAGCAATGTTGAAAAAACATTTGATAATTATCCGGGAATCAGATTTGATGTTGACGGTCTGACAAAGGGAACTGTTAGCGTCAATCTGCCGGGTGAATTCAATGTCTACAATGCTCTGCCTTGTGTGGCGATTGCCCAGATGGAAAACATCGGTTATGAGATAATAAATGAAGCCTTAACTCATCTGCTTATCAGAGGCCGCTTTGAAATAGTATTTGATAACGGACATTTCAAAGTCTGTGTTGACTTTGCTCATAACGGCTACAGTACATTTAATCATCTGAAGGCTTTAAGAGAATACAGGCCTAAGAGAGTAGTATGTGTATTTGGGGCTGACGGCAACAGATCGCTGGACAGAAGATATGGCATGGGTGAAGCCAGTGCCAGACTGGCTGACCTGTCAATCATTACTTCCGGCCATCTCAGATGGGAAACCTATGAGAAGATCACAGCGGATACGCTGACTTCGTTTGACAAGGTTGAAAAGGAAGTCGGAAGAAGACCAAAATACCTCCTGATTAAGAACCGTCAGGAAGCAATAACCTACGCAATTGAAAATGCCGAAGAAGGCGATATTATAACAATCATCGGTCTGGGACATGAAAGCTGGCAGGAGGAGAAAGGTGTCAAGTATCCTCACAGTGATATTGATTTTGTCCGAGAAACATGTAAAAGACTGGGTTTGTAGAAAGGGTGTCAAATATTGGAAAAGTATCAGGTACTTGATGTCAGTGAATTTGATGTTGAAACTGTAATGGCAATCTGCGGAGAATCAGACTGCAATCTTGATTTGATAGGAAATAATCTTGGGTGCAAGGTTTTCCTGGAAGGAGATTACATTCTGACTTCGGATGAACATACCGTTGAAAGGATACGGAAGATCATAAAGGATATGGTATCCGTATTTCAAAACAAAGGAGAGCTTGAATACCAGGATGTCACAAATCTGGTTGTTAACGAAGCTGATTCTTCCTTTTACAGAGAGGCGGTCATTACCGGTTACGGTTCAAGAAAATTCTATCTGCGTACCCTCGGTCAGAAAAAACTGTATGATGCCTTCAGAACTCATGATATTACTCTGGTAACAGGCCCGGCAGGGACAGGAAAGACATTCCTGGCTGTCATATACGCTGTGGATCTGTTAAGAAAGGGAAAGGTAAGAAAGATAATAGTTACCAGACCGGTTGTTGAAGCCGGTGAATCCCTGGGATTCTTGCCGGGAGATCTGAAGGAAAAGGTAGATCCGTATCTGCGTCCTATATACGATTCATTCGACACGCTGTTTGGAACAGGATCTGTTGAAAGACTGATGGAAAAAGGTGTCATTGAGATAGCACCGTTAGCCTATATGAGGGGACGAACGCTGAATGATGCCGTGGTAATACTCGATGAGGCTCAGAATACCACTGCCATGCAGATAAAGATGTTTCTGACCAGATTGGGCTTCAACTCCAAGATGATCATTACCGGTGACGTTACTCAGATAGACTTGCCTAACAGCAAGCAGTCAGGGTTAAAGAAAGCCATCGAAATAGTAAAGGATATTGAAGAAATAGCCGTTGTGGAGATGCACAAGAACGATGTGGTAAGACATCCTGTCGTGCAGAAGATCATTGAGGCATACGAAAAAAAGGAATAGACATTTAGTGCCGCAATACAGTACTGGGGGTGATCCGGTATGAATTGCGGCATTTTCTGTGTCAGAAAATACTTTGAACTGATCAGCTATGACGGCAGTGAGATCATTCGGCAGCTGCAGTCACATGTAAACAGCAGGGGCCTTTCCGTTCTGGATATTGTTGACGTGATGAACAGAAACGGTTTTGACTGTGTTGCCTATTATGACAGAAGGGTATGTTATGAATTCCCGTACATAATGTATGACGCCTTATATCGCCATTATTATCTGGTAGCCGGCGGGGATGAACGCTATGTCTATATTTATGACAGAAATCTTGGCGAAATGAGGCTTTTTCGCTGGTTTTTTCGCTTTATTTGGGGTAAATATTATGTGAGTGTCAGACGCAGTGTGATATAATATTCACACAAGGAGTTTTTTTACTATGGCTTTAAATGTTTACAATCAGACTGCAGAACGTGGGTACAGTAAATACAAACGGTATTTTTCCAGGATTTTCAGTAATGCCAGAAAATACGTGGACCTGAAAAGGGGAACGGTTGTAAGCGTCATATTCGTTGATGATGAACAGATTCATCAGATCAACAGAGATTACCGCAATGTTGACAGACCTACAGATGTCATCTCTTTTGCTTTACGTGATGATGAAACTGAAGGTGATTACATTGAGGAAGAATTGGGAGACATTTTCATAAACATTGATGCAGCCAAGAGACAGGCTGAAGATTACGGACATTCCGTGAAGAGAGAAATATGTTTCCTGTTTACTCATGGTCTGCTGCATCTGTGCGGTTACGATCACATGACTAAGGAAGATGAAGCCGTGATGATAGAACTTCAGAAGAAGATACTGGATGAAGTGGTCAGCAGAAATGATTGATAAGATTATCAGAAAATTCAAATATGCCTATCATGGCGTTATACACGGAATCAAATATGATTCAAGCATAAGAATTCAGTTTACCTGTGCCTTACTGGCCATCCTGGTAAGTCTGATATTCCGTTTTACGGCAGAAGAGTTTGCCATCGTGTTACTGTTCTGCGGACTGATTCTGGGACTGGAATATACCAATTCCAGTATTGAGAGAATAATGAATCTGGAGGAACCGGAAATCTCCAAGGCTGTAAAGCATATCAAGGATATGGCTGCCGGCGGTGTTCTGATTGCTTCAGTATTTGCCTTGATAGTAGGTATTATGTTTATTCTAAGACACATTACAGGAGGATGAATAAATGGAAAATAAGGAAATACTTGAACTGGCCTTCAAAGCCATGGACAATGCTTATGCACCATACTCCAATTTCCATGTCGGAGCATGTGTATCCTGCAAGGATGGCAGTTACTTCTTAGGCGCCAATATTGAAAATGCGTCCTATGGAGCAACAAACTGCGGCGAAAGAAGCGCAGTGTTTGCAGCTTACTCCAATGGTTACCGCAAGGATGATATCGAAAAACTGGCTATAGTATGTGATGGTCACCGAATTGCCGCACCGTGCGGAATTTGCCGTCAGGTTTTAAGTGAACTTCTCAATCCGGATACTCCTATAGTACTGTCAGATGGTGAACATGTACTGGAAACAAATATGAAAGAACTGCTTCCGCTGCAGTTTGGACCAGAGGATCTCGATAGATGAGCTTCAAGGCTGGGTTTGTAGCCCTGATTGGCAAGCCAAATACCGGGAAAAGCACGTTGCTTAATGCTCTGTTATCGCAGAAAGTCGCTATTACAACACCGAAACCGCAGACAACCAGAGATAATATCAGAGGAATTCTTACTCTGGATGATGCTCAGATAATCTTCATTGATACTCCGGGTATTCATAAATCAAAAGGCCGTCTGAACGCCACAATGGTAAAGCGTGCCTATGATGCTGTTTCTGATGTTGATGTCATTCTGCTTCTTGTTGATGTCAGCAAGCCGTGGAATAAGGGCGATGAAATAATCTTTGAAAGCATCAAAGACATTAAGAAGCCGAAATTCCTGGTTATCAATAAAGTTGACAAGGTTACCAAACAGGAACTGCTTGAGTATCTGAGTAATCTGAATCAGGATGATTTTGATGAGATCATACCGCTTTCAGCATTGAAAAGCCGCAATATCACCGAGCTGGTGGATACAATTAAACAGTATCTGCCGGAAGATGTGCAGTATTATCCGAGTGACATGATAAGTGACTATCCTGATAGTTTCATGTTTGCAGAAATCGTCAGGGAGAAGATAATGATGGCTACGGATGAGGAAGTTCCTCATTCCATTGCCGTGCAGACAGAAGAAATAACCAGAAAGCCTAACGTTGTTTATGTACGTGTCGCTATCGTTGTTGAAAAGTCTTCTCAGAAAGCTATTATCATTGGTCGTAATGGATCAATGATCAAAAAGATATCTACGGCTGCACGTGAGGAACTGGAAGAAAGACTGAATTCCAAGGTATTCCTTGAAACATTTGTCAGAGTCGAGCCAGACTGGCGCAACAGACCTTCACAGCTCCAGGAATTCGGTTATTGGGACAGTGTAAAAGATGAGTGATATTCTAACCGGCTATGTGATAAAGACAAATGATGTAAAGGATAATGATGTCATTCTGTCCGTTTATACAAAGGAATACGGCGTGGTTTCACTTTATGCCCGCGGCATAAAGAAAAGCACCAGCAAAAACGCCTTTGCCTGTCAGCTGTTTGATTACAGTGAATTTCTGATTGAGATGAATCAGATGAAATCAATGCAGCTGCTCAAGTCAGCAACATTGAAGAAGGAATTTCTGGGAATAAGATCTGATTATGACAGACTGTCACTGGCTTCGGTTGTCATAGAGCTTGCAGGGTATCTGGAAGAAGATAATATTTTTGATCTTCTTGATACGACACTAAAGCTGCTGGACAGCCATAAGGAACTATTTACCGTGTTTGAACTGTTTGTTGTCAGATATCTTGATCTGCTGGGGCTTTCACCGGAAGTGGACGGCTGTGTGCTTTGCGGTGATACCAGAAACATTGAAACCATTTCAGTTTCTGACGGAGGATTCGTGTGCAGAAACTGCAACAGGCAGCTGCATCTTAAGCCAAGAGATGCCGGCTTCCTGAAAAACTTCAGAATTATTAATAAAGCATCCTTTAAGGTGCTTGATAAAATAGAAGGCTTAGGCCTTAATGAGTATCGGCTGTCTGCCTTGCTGATGGAGTTCCTGATGACACACAGCGGGCTTACTGTAAGAAGCTGGCGCAGTGTATCCGGCAGTCAGTGATACGGGAGGGGGATTATGAAAGAATTTACTTTTGAACAGATCGTTACACATCTTAAGACATCTGGGTATGTTTTCCAGGGTTCTGAAATTTACGGTGGTTTGTCAAATACCTGGGATTTCGGTCCTTTGGGAGTTAATCTTAAGAAAAATATAAAACTGGCCTGGTGGAAGAAATTCATCCAGGAAGATCTTAACAACGTAGGAATACAGTCCGCAATTCTGATGAATCCGGAAGTTTGGGTAGCTACAGGCCACCTGGCAAACTTCTCAGATCCGTTAATTGACTGCAAGCACTGCAAGACCAGATACCGTGCTGACCAGCTGATTGAACAGGTCACTAACGGTGCTGTCAATGTTGAGGAAATGAAGGATGATGACATGGTCAGATATATCAGGGAAAACAACGTTGCCTGCCCTAAGTGTGGAGCTCATGACTTCACTGATATCAGAAAATTCAACCTGATGTTCAAAACTTTCCAGGGTGTTGTAGAAGATGCAACAAATGCAGTATATCTGCGTCCGGAAACAGCTCAGGGCATGTTCGTCAACTTCAAGAACGTCCAGAGAACAATGCGTAAGAAACTGCCGTTTGGCATTGGTCAGATCGGTAAGAGTTTCCGTAATGAAATCACACCTGGTAACTTCATCTTCCGTACCAGAGAATTTGAGCAGATGGAAATGGAATTCTTCTGCAAGCCTGGTGATGATGATTACTGGTATCCATACTGGCGCAAGTTCTGTATGGACTGGCTGCTGAATCTGGGTTTACGCGAAGAGAAACTGAGATTAAGAGAACATACCCCTCAGGAACTGGCATTCTATTCCAAGGGAACAGCTGATATTGAATATAACTTCCCGACAATTTCATGGGGCGAATTATGGGGCATTGCAGACAGAACTGATTATGACCTCAAGCGTCACATGGATCATTCAAAGCAGGATCTGCAGTATCTGGATCCATATACAAACGAAAAGTATGTTCCATACTGTGTTGAACCGGCAGTTGGTGTTGAAAGATTATTCCTGGCCTTTGTCTGCGACGCCTATGATGAAGAGACACTGACCAGAGCAGACGGCAAGCAGGATACCAGAATCGTTATGCATCTGCATCCGGCTCTGGCACCTATCAAGGCTGCAGTTCTGCCATTAACCAAGAATGAAACCGAAAAAGCCAGAGAAGTATATGCTCAGGTAGTCAAATACTTTGATGCCACATACGATGAATCCGGCAACATCGGTAAGAGATACCGCCGTCAGGATGCAATCGGCACACCTTTCTGCATCACCATCGATTCCGAAACTGAAAACGATGGCTGCGTTACGGTAAGATACCGTGACTCAATGGCTCAGGAAAGAGTGGCAATTGCCGATCTGCATGACTTTATTGCAAAACAGATAGAATTTTAGGAGATTAAATGGCACTTATACCCGACCAGGTAATTGAAGACATAAAGAAAAAAGCCAGAATTGAAGACATAATAAGCCATTACATTGATGTTCAGCAGAAAGGGCGCAATTATGTGGCCATATGTCCTTTTCATGACGACCATGATCCGTCTCTGCAGATATCCAGCGATAAACAGCTTTTCAAGTGCTTTGTCTGCGGAACGGGAGGAGATGTTTTCAGTTTCGTATCACATTATGAAAAGATCGGGTATGCAGAAGCCGTCAGAAAAGTTGCCTCACTCATAAAATATGATTATGATTTCGGCACATTTGACAAAAGAGATTATTTCGTTGAAACTCCTGAGCACAAGGCTTTGAAAGAAGCAGTGCTGTACTGCCGCAATGCCCTTAACAGTAAGGAAGGCCTGAAGGTAAAAGAGTATCTTAAAAAGAGAAACATTGGTCAGAACATCATTGACCGCTTTGAAATGGGATATAATCCTTCCAACGATGCACTGTTCCGTTATCTTACGCAGAAAGGTCATCAGGAAAAGGATATAATATCTGCCGATCTGGCCAGACTTACAGTCAGGGGAATCATGGACGTTTTCCGTGACAGACTGATGATACCGATTCACGACAGTGACGGTCATCCAATTGGCTTTACGGCCCGTTCCATTGATCCTAATGCTGAACGCAAGTACATCAACAGCAAGGATTCACCGCTTTTCCGTAAGGGAAACATCATCTTTAATTATCATCGTGCCAAAGACGCGATCAAGTCCCGGAAATATGTCATCATGGCTGAAGGGCCTATGGATGTCATGGCCTTCAACAAGGCCGGGATCGAGAACGCTGTCTGTACTCTCGGTACAGCCTGTACCAGAGATCAGCTGGGGCTGCTTAAGAAAACCACTAATCAGCTCTTACTGGCTTATGATGGAGATGATGCCGGACAGAATGCCATATTCAAGGCTGGGAAACTGGCAAATAGTCTGGGCTTTACCGTCAAGGTCATCAACAATAAGACTAAGGATGATCCAGATGAAATAGTTAATAAATACGGGGCTGATGCCCTGAAGAAAATGATCAGGGAATCCTATACCTGGATCGAATTCATCTTTGCCTATCAGGAAAGAAAGCATGATCTGAGCAACTATTCATCCAAGAAGGAATATGTGTCAGCCGTCATGGAGGAAATCAACGAAGTTCATGATGCCTTTGATAAGCAGAACTACATTAATCAGCTGGAACAGAAAACCGGCCTGAAGGTTGAATCTCTGATCAGAAACACACCGGTAAAGACTGTACAGCCGACCCCGGAAAAGAAAAAAGCAACAAGAGTTAATTTTTCAGGGGTAAGAATTGCCGAATGGACAATAATAAACGGCATGCTGTATTCACGCGAAAAATGCCGGGAATACAAAAACGAACTTAACAGGCTCTGCCATGAGACGGAAAATGAGCTTGCAGGTATAATTGTCAATTACTATATCGATCACGAAACCCTTGATGAGGAAGCATTCTATGCCTCATTACCGGAAAATGGCAAAAGAGTTATTGACGACATTAAAAAATACGATATTATCAACAAGGAAGCCAATGATGAGGTTTTCAGCGATGCGATCCAGGAATTGTATCTGTATTTCAGAAAGATTGAAACAGACAAGGAAATAGCCATACTGGAGCAGCAGAAATCCATGATGAGCGACCCGTTGGTACAGGCTGAGATCTCACAGAGAATAAAAGATCTCAGAAACCGGCTAAAGAAGAAGGAGGAAAAGTAATGGCAGCAAAATACAACTTTGAAACTGTAAAAGAGTTATTTAAGACAATGCATCGGGAAGGACAGATGATTGACGAAGATAAGCTGTCAGCTGAACTTGACAAATACAATCTGAATACCAATCAGATCAATCAGGTAAAAGAATTCCTGGAAACTCTGGAACTGACAGATGAAGAACTAGATGCGATCATCAACTGGTACAGCAACCAGGGACCGACAGAACTCGATGAAAAGGAAGTCCCTGAACTGGACGATTCAGATATCGATCTTGACGACAGCCTGGAATTCGATGAGGAGATCGACGAGGAAATTGACAGCATGTCTGCTGTTGAAAGCGACATTGATCTTCAGGATCTTCAGGCCAATTATGCCGATAGTCTTTCTGACCGTGTCTCTGATCCGGTCAAAATGTATCTGAAAGAGATAGGACAGGTTCCGCTGTTAAAGGCCGATGAAGAAAGAGAAATAGCCAAGCTTGCTAGAGAAGGTGATGAAGAGATCAACCGGAAGATTGCCGCACTTAAGAAGTCCAAGGAAGATCATTCAGCTGAAATAGCAGACCTCGAAGCCTACAACGAGGAAATAATAAAGAGAGCCAAGGACAAGCTCATTACTGCAAACCTGAGACTTGTCGTATCACTGGCTAAGAAATATACAAACAGAGGGCTGCTGTTCCTTGACCTTATTCAGGAAGGTAATGTCGGACTTGTCAAAGCTGTTGATAAGTTTGACTATGAAAAGGGATTTAAATTCTCTACATATGCAACATGGTGGATCAGACAGGCCATTACCAGAGCCATAGCTGACCAGGCCAGAACGATCCGTATTCCGGTTCACATGGTTGAAACCATCAATAAGATGACTAAAGTGCAGCGTCAGCTTGTTCAGGAACTCGGACGTGAGCCGACCGCTGAAGAAATCTCTGATGTCATGGGCAGAGAACAGTTCCCGCCTGAGAAGATCAGAGAAATCCAGAAGATTGCGCTGGAACCAGTTTCATTTGAAAAACCTATCGGCGAAGAAGATGACAGCCAGGTAGGAGACTTCATCGAGGACAAGGACAGCGATTCACCGGATGTTTTCGCTTCAAAGCAGCTTCTCAAGGATGAAATCAATAATGTCCTTCAGCTTCTGACAGAACGTGAAAGCAAGGTCCTGCAGTTAAGATTCGGCCTTATTGACGGCAAGAACCGTACTCTTGAAGAGGTAGGCAAGGAATTCAATGTTACAAGAGAACGTATCAGACAGATCGAAGCCAAGGCTTTGAGAAAGCTGAAACATCCTACCAAGAGCAAGAGATTAAAGGATTTTATTGATAAGGTATAGAAAGTGTACTTCTGTACACTTTTTGTAAAGGTATCATAATGATCAGCAGAAGAATAAAAACCCTGGCATCATTGATTGACAGGGAAGAACGGGTTCTTGATGTGGGCTGTGATCACGCTTTTCTGGCTGTGTGGCTTAAAAAGAACGGCCACAGCGGGCCAATTGCATGCACTGAACTAAGAGAAGGACCACGTCAGAATGCGCTTAGAAACTTACAGGAAAACGGTATTGAAGACGTTCAGGTATGGCTGACATACGGTGTCGAAAATGTTGATTTCGATGCTGATGTTATTGTCATGGCCGGCATGGGCTTTACTACCGTAACAAAGATCATAAGCGGGCGACCTGAGTATTTTGAAGGGAAACGCATGATCATCCAGATCAATACTGAAGTAGATAAGTTAAGAAGATGGCTGATGGATAACGGATTCAGGATCGATGATGAAACGATCATCAGAGATTACAAATACTACGAGATCCTGACAGTCAGCATAGGCGAAATGCAGCTTGACGAACAGCAGATAAGATTCGGACCGTGTTTACTGCAGCAGAAAAGCGATGTGTTTGTTGAATGTTACACTAAACGCATCGCCAAGCTGGAGACGATCAGGGATTCACTGCCTGAAAATCATCCCGATCTTTCCCGAATTCAGGAGCAGATAAATGAAATAAAAAAGGTTCTGAACTAGATGTTCAGAGCCTTTTGTGTATTCTTATAATCTGTTTTAGCAACTTTTTTAAGTTCTTCGACAGAATATCTGTCTGTGAAAACTCTGATGAAATCATCGACCTGACTGCCAGCTCCCTTAGGAAAGGTCATGCCGTATCTTTCACTCATTTTTTCCATTTCCTTAAGGAAGGCATAACGGGAAATCAGGGCTCCGCAGGCAACGGCAACATAACTGTTTTCAGCCTTTGTTTCAAAGGTGATGTTGCGTACCGTTTCCTTTTCCCCGGCAAGATATTTATAATACAGAGATTTGGAACAGAACTGGTCAATGACAGTCAGTTCAGGCAGTCTGTATCCTTTTTTCTGCAGGTTAACGTAGGCTTTATTGTGCATCATGGCTTTGATTTTATTGAGATTCAGGGACCCGTGGATCTCATTGTATTTCTCGTTGTCAAGAACCAGAAGGCTGTGAGGGACTTTCTTAATAAGCTCTTCACCCATCCGTAAGACAGCAGCATCGTTTAGCTGTTTGGAATCTATCAGCTTAAGATGCTTGACTGAATTGTAAATCTTACTGTCCATATAGCAGGCGCAGACGCAGATCGGGCCGAAATAGTCTCCTGTTCCGACTTCATCGCTGCCAGCCTGCGGCATCTTTGTTTTGCGTGCCGGATCAGCTGATTCCTTTGTTTCTTCCTGCCGTTCAACGGCTTCCAGGCCGAAAAAAGAGGCAGCATAAATGCGGGCATTTTCACCCTGGAACATTACCTTGCCGCTTTCATAAATAATGATGGTGCAGGAATCGTACTTTATGACATCAGTTGAATAGGGGACAGGTTCAGTAAAACAACTCCTGTCAAATGAGGATCTTATTCTGCTGATGTCTGCTTCACTGGCTTTAAATACGTAATTCATATCCATATCTTAGCATATTGTAAGGGTTATTCGCAATTTCGGTCAGATGTGCTATAATACTTAAGTTACAAAGTTAGGAGTGAAAAAATGACAATACCTGAAAATGTCATACCATTAATAAATCTTGCCATGATAGCACGGCTTATCATAGCTGCCATCACAGGCTATAAGAAAGGATTCATCTGGGAAATTCTGTCCATTCTGGGCGTCCTGGTATCCATTTTCATTGCCTGGGTCGTAGCTCCGGGACTGGCAGATGTTATCTACATTTTTCCAAAGAGTTATGCACCTTTCAACGGTACCAGTGTAGGCGATATACTGTATGGACGTCTTAATTACATAGTGTGGTTCATCATAATCATGATCCTGCTGCTGATACTGTTAAGCATTATCAAGCCTCTGTTTAAGGCAATTACCGAATTACCGGTTCTCAAGCAGATCAACGGTTCACTTGGCTCAGTTTTTTCCGTTGTCAAAATACTGATCATGTTTGTTGTTTTACTGTATGTTCTGCATTCAGCAGTAATCTCCAACGGCAAGGATATCGTTGACAAGTCGTTCTTCAGATATGTTGAAATGGCCAGCCATAAGACCATGGCAGTTGTTTCAAATTCATTCTCTGAAAATGTAGCCATCCAGAAAATGATATCAGATCCTCTGTCACTGACAGAAGAAGATCTTCAGAATATTACGCTCTGGCTCAAGAAGTCAAAATTATCAAGTGATCAGATCAGGGAATTCCTGGTAAAATACGGAATTGATCCCAATAAGGTCAATGAACTCATAAATAAAATCGGCAAATCAGATGAGTGATAAATACAGCGGATTACAGTTTTCGGAAGTTAAACGGCAGATGATAAGATTCTGCAGTTTTTCTCTTGGTCAGCAGATAATTCAGAATGCCGAACCTGTCTTTTACAGACTCCCAGTAATAACTGAACTCAACAGGGTCAGACAGGCCATAGAGTGTACGGTAAAATACGGAAGCATGCCTTTTGGCGGTGTCAGAGACATCTCATATTCTGTCTCGCTGGCTTTGCGTGATTCCACATTAACAGCAGCTGACCTGCTGACGGTGGCAGATCACAGCTATGCCGTAAAAGCCATTAAGGTCTATATAAAGAGCTGTCAGAACGAAACTGATGCGTTAAGAGAACTGACGGACACTCTTGAAACGCTGGAAAAATGCGCAGATGAAATAACGAGATGCATCTCGCGTTCCGGTGAGATTAATGATAATGCTTCTGCTGAACTGGCCCGTTTGCGCCGTCAGAAGATTAGGACTCAGGCCAGCATTTCAGGCAAACTGGCAGAGTTTATCAGCCGTAATGCCCATTTACTTCAGGAAGATATTGTAGCCCAGCGTAACGGCCGCAGCGTGGTTCTGATCAAGAATACATATAAGAATTCCGTTAACGGATTACAGTATGGAACCAGTTCCTCAGGTGCTGCAACATACATTGAACCGGCGGTTATAGTAACTCTCAACAATGAATTACAGCTTCTTCAGGAGGCTGAAAACAGAGAAATACAGCGTATTCTGTTCAATCTTTCCCAGCTGGTTAAAAGAGACGGTTCTCAATATCTGGCCAACAATGAAACGCTGGGAATGCTTGACAGCATATTTGCCAAAGCTCAGTGGGCCAGAGAAAAGGATGCCATTGTAGCTGAAACCAGCAGCAATATGAACCTTATTATTGAAAAGGGACGTCATCCTCTAATCGATCCTGAAAAGGTAGTTGCCAACAGCTATCATATCATTGATCCTATCAGAACCATTCTTATTACCGGACCTAATACCGGAGGTAAGACTGTTTCACTGAAACTGATAGGGCTTTTTACCGTAATGCACTTAAGCGGAATGCCGCTGCCTTGCCGTGAGGCTTCAATTCCGCTGTACGATAATATTTTCTATGACATCGGTGACAATCAGTCTATTCAGGATGATCTGTCAACTTTTTCAGCACATATAAAGAAACTGGCCTGGATCTGCCGCAAGGCCACCAACAGGAGTCTGGTAATCGTTGATGAATTAGGCAGCGGTACAGACCCGGTTGAAGGACAGGCGCTGGCAAGTGCTGTTCTGGAATACTTCCGCCGCAATCAGATATATACGGTAGCTACAACACACTTTGCCAAGCTGAAAGCCTACGGGCAGCAGTATGATGACATTCTGATGGCTTCCGTGGAATTCGACCAGCAGAATCTGAAACCTACCTATCGCTATCTTGAAAACACCGTTGGTCAGTCAAATGCGATTGAAATCGCCAGAAGGTATGGCTTTGATGAAGAGATCCTTCAGAATGCCTATGATTTCAAACTGGCTCAGCAGGCTCCGGAAGACATTGTAATGGAGAATCTGCAGAAGCAGCTGGAAACTGTCAGTCAGGAACGCGAATATCTTGAACAGCAGATTGCTGAGCTTCAGAAAGACAGAGAGACTTTTGAAAATGAGAAGGATAAGTTTGAGCGCAGCCGTCAGGAGGAATTTGACAAGGCGAGGGAAGAAGCGTCTGAAATAGTTGAAAAAGCCCGTCAGGAAGCAGAAGAAATAATAGAGGAACTGAAACAGCAGAAGAATTACGACCTTAACAGGGTTGCAACGATAAAACATCAGCTAAGTGAACTGGCTCAGGAAGAAGACGATGCCTTTGATGATCCTGACCGCAATTTCAAAGTTGGTGATTATGTCAGAATAACTCTGACAAATCAGCATGGAGAGATAATTTCAATCGACAGAAAAGGAGCTACGGTCCTGTGCAACGGAATAAGAATCAAGTCTTCACTGAACAACCTGGTTAAAACCAACAGACCGAAACCAAAAGCGGAAGCCGTTGTCAGAAACAAGGCTGCCAGAAGCGTCAGTTTCAAGGTTGAGCTTAATCTGATCGGCATGACTGTTGAAGAAGCCATGCCACAGCTGGATAAGTTCCTGGACAGTGCTCTGCTGGCTAAAGCGCCTTTTGTCAGAGTTGTTCATGGCATGGGTACCGGTGCCTTACGCAAGGCAGTATGGGACCGACTGAAGAAATGCAGCTTTGTCAGCAAGTATGAATTCGCCCCATCAAATCAGGGCGGTTCAGGTGCCACAATCGTGACGCTGAAGGAGTAGAGTATGCTGAAGAACAAGCTGTTAACTCTTCCGATGTCACCGGGCTGCTACCTGATGAAAAACAAGTACGGGGAAGTCATATATGTCGGCAAGGCCAAGAAACTGAAAAACAGAGTCAGCCAGTATTTTGTGGGTAGCCACGACAACAAAACCACTAAAATGGTCAGTAATGTTGCCGATTTTGATTACATCGTAGCCGGCAGCGAAAAGGAAGCTTTCATACTGGAATACAATCTGATCAAGCAGTACAGGCCTCGATATAACATTATGTTCATGGATGATGCATCCTATCCTTACATCCGTCTGACCAGCGAGGATTATCCTACCCTTAAGGTGGTCAGGGATGCCAAGAGAATGAAAAATGCCCTGTATTTCGGACCTTATCCAAATGCAGGATATGCCTACGAACTGGTTAATCTGATACATGAACTGTATCCGTTAAGAAGATGCCGTACGATGCCAGACAAAGTCTGTCTCTATTATCATCTGGGATTATGTTTAGGCCCATGTGAATACGATATTGACAAAGAAGTATACCGTGAAATAACGGATGGCATTATAAAGTTCATTAAGGGCGATACAGCGGACATGGAAAACAAGCTGCTGCAGGACCGTGACAGATTTGCCGAGGAGCTGAAATTTGAGGAAGCCGGACGCTGCCAGAGACTGCTGGAAGCTATCAAACACGTTACTTCTGATTCACAGGTTCAGAATGAAAAAGATCGCCGTGATGAAGATATCTTCGGTTATTATGTTGACAAGGGTTTCATTTCAATAGTCGGTCTGCTTTACAGAGGCGGCAAGCTGCTGCACAGACATCTGTTTCTGAAACCTCTTTATGACGATCCTGAAGAAGCCTTCACATCTTATCTGATGCAGTACTATCAGAGTAATCCGGAACCTAAGATCCTGATGGTACCAAAGGGACTGGATACGGAATCACTGTCTGAAGTTCTCACCTGCAAGATCCATCAGCCTGAAAGAGGTCGGAAAAGAAAACAGGTTGAACTGGCGACTGAAAATGCCCGTATAAACCTTGAACAGAAGTTTGATATTGCCAATAAGGAAATAACTGACAGGGAAGAAATAGTGAGTGAACTGTCATCGCTGACCGGGAGTCCGGCTCACCGTATTGAACTATACGATAACTCCCATATTTCAGGAGAATATGCCGTAGGAGCCATGGTCGTTTACATTGATGGGGCACCTTCAAAAAAGGACTACCGTTTATATAGAGTACATAACCGCAATAATGACTATGCCAATATGCAGGAAGTGCTTTACCGCCGCTTTTTCAGAGCAATCAAGGAAAGAACTGTTCTGCCTGACATGATCATCGTAGATGGCGGTGAACCGCAGATCAGAGCTGCTAAAGAAATCACGGACAGTCTGCATCTGGACAGCGTGAAGATATTCGGCCTTGTTAAGAATGACAAGCACCAGACAGCCTCTCTGATGAATGCTGATCTGGAACTCATTGAAATAGACCGTGAATCAAAACTGTTTTTTGAACTTACCAAGATGCAGGATGAAGTACACCGCTTTGCGATCAGTTTCCATAAGAAGGTCAGAAGCAAGGAGATGACTCATTCTCAGCTGGATGACATTCCGGGAATCGGACCTAAGCGCAGGAAAAAACTGTTAAGAGAGTTCGGTACTCTGAAAAGAATAGAAGAAGCCAGTTTTGAAGATCTGGAAAAGGTCGTAGGAACAAAACAGGCAGGCATAATAAAGGAATATTTTAAATAGATAATATTTATGTTATAATAATTGATAAATATTTTATCCATGGAAAGGATGGTTTGATATGGCTGTAAAAGAAAGAAAATTTGTAAAGGCAAGCGAAATCAATGAAACAAAAGTTGAAGTAGTTCCTAGAACAAAGGAAGAAAGAAAGCAGAAAGCAACCGGCAAGAGAATTGCTGCATTTGTATTCTGGATCCTGGCTCTGGCCTGCGAAATAGCCTTCATCCTAACGCTGAACAAGACGCTGTACATCGAAAAGAACATGCTGTACTGGCAGTTAGGATTCATCATTGTTGATGCTATTCTCGTTATCGTTGGCGCACAGTTCTGGAAAAAGGCAAACGATGTTGACCCTGCCAGCAGTGAAAACGGCTTGAAGTTCTTCTTGTGGAATCAGATGGGTCTGATTGCCGCTGCAGTATGTCTGGCACCATTAGTAATCCTGCTGATCACCAATAAGGATCTTGACAAGAAGACCAAGAATATCCTTATTCCTGTTGCTGCCGCTGCTCTGGTCATCGCCGGTTTATTCTCCTGGGACTGGAATCCAATGAGTGAAGAGGAGATGACTCATACGATCGCCGAACATTCAGCTGATACCGTTTACTACACAAGATTCGGAAAATCATATCACCTGGATCCAAACTGTCAGGCTCTTAAGAATTCTTCAATAGTATTTGAAGGCAACATTCAGGAAGCTCTGGATGCCGGCAGACACGATCCTTGCGATTTCTGTGTACCACAGTAAACAGATCAAAGAAGTATTAAGATAAAAGTCCTGCAGATAATTCTGCGGGATTTTTTCATATTGCCAAAATAATATTATTTTATTATATTATAGCCATGAAAATAGTAGTTATGAGTGATTCACATGGCAGAAATGCCAAGGTAGATAAAGTTATGATGATGGAACAGGATGCAGATATGTTTCTGCATTGCGGCGATCTGTGCACAAGCAGCCGTAATTATCCCGACATGTTTATAGTAAGAGGAAACTGTGACTGGGATTATGATATGCCTAATTACAGAGTAGTTGACTGCGGCAATATCCATATTCTGATGGTTCACGGTGACGGACTTTGGGACTTTAAGAGAGAACTGTCTGATTTTGCCAGAAGCAAGCACTGTCAGATCTGTGTGTTTGGACACACGCATCGTTTCTATGACAAAACCGTTAACGGTGTCAGGCTGCTGAACCCCGGCTCTCTGGCATATAACAGAGATGAGAACGAACCTGGTTATTTAATTATAAATATTGATGAGCAGGGTCTTTATACTGTAGAAAAAAAAGTGTTATAATACTACCGTTGTTTTTTCAGGAAGGTGAAATTATGGGCAAACAGAAGATTATAAATATTGCAGTAATAGCTCACGTTGACGCCGGCAAATCAACTCTGGTTGATGCTTTTCTGAACCAGTCCGGTGTTTTCAAACCTAATGAAGAAGTAGGCGAACTGATTATGGATTCCAATGATCTGGAAAGAGAAAGAGGAATCACAATATACTCAAAGAACTGTGCAGTATTTTACAAGGATTATAAAATCAATATTGTTGATACTCCGGGGCACGCTGATTTCTCCAGTGAAGTAGAACGTATTATTCAAACAGTTGACACAGTCATACTGCTGGTTGACTCATCTGAAGGACCAATGCCGCAGACCAGATTTGTTCTGCAGAAATCACTGGAACTTGGCTTAAGACCAATCGTATTAATTAATAAGATAGATAAAAAGGATGCCCGTATCGATGAGGTTATCGATTTGGTATATGAACTGTTCTTTTATCTGTAACGCCAATGATGAACAGATCAATTTCCCTGTTCTCTACGGCATTGCCAAGGAAGGCATCGTCAAGAAGAACCTTGATGATCCTGATGAAGGAATCAAGCCTTTATTTGAAACCATCCTTAATTATGCTCAGCCATTCGGCGATCTTGATGATGAACCTCTGCAGATGCAGATCTCAAATCTGGCCTATGATGAATACATTGGAAGATTGGGAATAGGCAGAGTGTTCAGAGGAACTCTCAGAACAGGTGAACAGGTAGTCTTAAGCAAGAATGATGGTAAGCAGCAGAAGTGCACCATTACAAAACTGTTTGTATATGACGGCATCAAGCGTAAGCCGGTAACAGAAGCCAGAAGCGGTGACATTGCGATAATTGCCGGTATTCCTGACATTTCAATCGGTGAAACGATCTGCGAAATCGAACATGTTGATCCGTTGCCGCCTATCCATATTGATGAACCGACTCTGTCAATGAATTTCATGGTCAATACATCTCCATTTGCCGGCCGTGTGGGAAAATACGTAACCAGCCGCAATCTGAAGGAAAGACTTGAAAGAGAACTTGAAGTAAATGTCGGCCTGA
This sequence comes from Erysipelotrichaceae bacterium, assembly GCA_017516045.1. GTDB lineage: Bacteria > Bacillota_I > Bacilli_A > Erysipelotrichales > Erysipelotrichaceae > RUG521. Next base: position 11,449 of record JAFWDT010000001.1, on the reverse strand, counting down.
GAGTTGAACCGACAGATACAACTGATACCTTCAAGGTTTCAGGACGTGGTGAACTTGGTCTTACCATTCTCATTGAAAACATGAGAAGAGAAGGGTATGAACTGGCCATCAGCAAACCGCAGGTAATCTACAAAACCATCAACGGTAAGAGATATGAGCCTGTTGAAAGAGTTATCTGTGAAGTACCGCAGCAGTATGAAGGATCTGTTATTTCCAGACTTAATCAGCGTAATGGTGAGATGGTCAACATTACACAGAGAAACAATTACTCCAATGTTGAATTCCTGGTATCAACCAGAGGACTGATCGGTTTCAGAACAGAATTTATCAACATGACCAGAGGTGAAGGTATCCTGATTCGTCAGTTTGAAGATTACATGCCATACATGGGCGAAATCAACACCAGAGGCAACGGTGTCATGGTATCCAATGCCAACGGTACAGCCATGACATATTCAATCTGGAATCTGCAGGAAAGAGGAATGTTCTTCATCGGACCACAGACTGAAGTATATGAAGGAATGATCGTCGGTGTATGTTCCAAGGACATGGACATGGATGTCAATCCAACCAAGAACAAGAAGGCTACGGCTGTAAGATCAGAAGGCCGTGACGAAGCCATGAAACTGGTACCGCCTATTCAGCTTACTCTGGAATATGCTCTGGAGTTCATTGATGATGATGAGCTGGTAGAAGTTACTCCGGATGCCATCAGACTCCGCAAGAGATATCTGACTGCATTGGACAGAAAGAACGCTTTCAGAGAAAAGAAGAAACTGGAAGAAAATGCCTAAAAACTAAGAAAACCGCAGCTGCGGTTTTTTGGTTGTATAATGAAGATGATGAGGTGATGTTATGAAAATATCAATCGAAAGAATAAAGAATGCTCTGTATGAGATTGATCAGCGGACAGATGTCTTTTATCTTCCGGAACTGGACCGTTTTGTTTACAAATCAGATTATGAAGATGACATTAATATTGATGAATATGACGGTGAGATCATACCTTTGCCGTCACATTATGATATCAACAATTACCGCATGATGCAGGATTTCATGGAGGAAGAGACGACTGGAGAAATTCAGGACTGGCTCAGAAATGCTCTGACAGGAAAAGGTGCTTTCCGCCGTTTCCGTGCAACCTGCGAGCGTTTCGGCATTACCAACGACTGGTATCGCTATGAGTCAAAATGTTATGAAGACATTGCGGTTTACTGGTGTGAACAGAACGGATTTGAGTATTATTTTGAAGATCAGGTCACCCGGAAACCTGAACAGCAGCAGAAGGAACCTGAAAAACCTAAAAGCAATAAAATCAGGATCGTAAGCATTGACGAAAAGAATGCCTATGCCATCTATTACATGAACATTGAATTCCGTAAGGCGCTGGCAGCTTTGCGTAACTACGAAAGCGATGCCGATCTGGAAAGCGCTGAATCAGAGATAGGTTTCTATCTTTCAAGACGTTATCCTGTTTTTGCGGCCAGCATGAATGGTGCCTATATCGGTTATGCCGTTTGCAGAATAGATGACGATGTGGTATGGCTGGAATCGATATTTGTAAAAAAGGAATACCGCAATCAGGGTGTTGCCACAATGTTGTTGAAAAAATGTGAGGAAGTAGCTGCTGAACACGGAAATGAAACACTGTACATTTATATAAATCCAAATAATGAACAGGTGATTGGACTGCTGAATAAAAACGGTTATGATGTGCTCAATCTGATTGAAGTCAGAAAGAAATACAGCGATGAGACGATCAGCACCGAATACAGGATTGGCGACCATTCATATAAGTATTAATTTTGTGAGAGGTTAAAAATAAAAATAGATGCTTGAAAATGCATCTGTTTTTATATAGAATATATAAGCATACAGCAATTGCCCTCGTAGCTCAGCTGGATAGAGCATACGCCTTCTAAGCGTACGGTCGAGCGTTCGAGTCGCCCCGAGGGCGCCATTTGTTTTGAAAAAGCACTTCGGTGCTTTTTTCCGTTGGCAAAAAAACCAACATCTCAACTTGTTAGCACTTTAAATTTGACAGTGCTAAAATGGATGTTATAATGTAAAGCGAAAGGGGAGAAATCCTTGGCTAATTATTATCAGGAACTTATTGCAAGAATCAGTGAACACATCCAAAGACAGGAATACCAGCAGGCTTCTGATCTGATTGAGGAGGAACTGAAACTGCCGTATGTACCTTCTGATACATATGACAGGCTGATTGAATTCCGCGATGAGATAAGAGGCTTTCTTACAAAGGAGCCGTCAGCAGCTTTCATGTCGGAAAAGCAGGTAGAGGCTTTTCTGGCAGCTGGCGGTGAAAAAGCCTATCAGGCAGTCAGCTTTCTTAAGAAAGCAAATATCAGGGGATTCCTGGATGTGATTCAGGAATACATGCTGAAAGATGATGCTGACAGAATGGTTGTTTCGATCCTGTTCGACCTGTGTCACAGGCAGGGGGTAAATACCGAATTGCAGTACTGTGATAACGGCATCTGGAAGAAGCGGAGACCGTCTGAAATCGAAGATGTAACAGACAACGAACTGTTCAGGAAAACCGCCGCCTTGCTGACGTCCCGCTTCGAGAACAGCAACCCCAGTTTTCTGGAACTGTGCCGACAGGTACTGGTACAGCATGCCTACCTGAAATACCCTGAAAAGATGGAAAACAGTGCTGAAAAACTTACTGATCAGATAGTCAGATATGTGTTTGAAGCGATCCGGGATGCAGAGGGATGGCAACGGTACATCAGCGAATATGGTATTGACGAAAAAGCAATTGGACAGCTGTCTTTATGAGTTGCAATAAAGGAAAGAAAGTATGTATAATAATTCAGTGTATAAAAGGAGATTTTTATGAAAGCATTATATGAAACCAAAGCAAACAGTCAGGCCGAATTAAAGGTTACTGTTGATGGCGAAACCTGGAAGCAGGCCCAGGAAAAGGCATTTAAGAAGATTGCCGCAAACGTTCAGATCAAAGGATTCAGAAAGGGTCACGCCCCTGCAGATCTGGTCAGAAAACGGGTCAACTCCAGAGAAGTGCTGATCGACGCCGTTGATGTCGTCGCTCAGGAAGCCTTCAACTATGGTCTGGAAGAATTCAAGGATATCAGACTGATTGATCGCCCAATGCTGGATGTTGAAGCTCTCGATGAAAATGCTGCAACTTTAGTTTATAAATTAACAGTTTATCCTGATGTTGAATTAGGTGATTATAAGGCTGTTGAATACAAGGAAGACAAGGTTTCAGTTTTAAAGAAAGACGTAGACAGAGAAATTGAAAACCTGCGTAAACAGCATTCCGAAGAAGTTCTGAAGGAAGAAGGTACTGTCGAAAACGGTAACATTGCAGTTATCGATTTTGAAGGATTCAAGGACGGCGTTGCCTTTGAAGGCGGCAAGGGAACTGAATATCCTCTGGAAATCGGATCAGGCAGTTTCATTCCTGGCTTTGAAGAACAGATCATCGGCATGGCTACAGAAGAAGAAAAGGATATCAATGTTACTTTCCCTGAGAACTACGGTGTGGCAGAACTGGCAGGACAGCCTGTTGTTTTCCATGTCAAGGTTGATGGAATCAAGGAAAAAGTGTTACCTGAATTAAATGATGAATTCGTTGGTGAATTAAAGATCAGCGATGATGTAAAGACTGTTGATGACCTCACCAAGCATCTTAAGGAACAGATGAAGGAACAGCGTAAGGCTGAAGCAGAACAGAAGGCAACTGATGCCTTACTGGATCAGCTCTGCGAAGTATGCAAGGTTGATATTCCTGAAATCATGATCGATGATGAAACAGATCAGACATTTGCTGAATACAGATCACGTATTACTCAGCAGGGTCTGAACATGGACATGTACTACAGAATCATGGGTACAGATGAAAAGGGCTTCAAGGAACAGTTAAGACCTGAAGCTGAAAAGAAGACCAGAATCAGACTGGTTCTGGATGCTATTGCTGACGATATGAAGATCGCTCCTACAGCAGAAGAGATCAACGAAGAATACGAAGCAATGGCCAAGACATATGGCATGGAAGTAGATAAGATCAGAGAACTGGCACCTGAAAGCTACGTGACAGATGATCTCAAGATCCGTAAGGTTCTTGATACTCTGAAAAAGGAGAACAAGAAATCAAAATAATCTGCGATTCCAGCCTTGAAAGGAGCGTAGTAAATGAGTTTATATTCAGAAATGTACAATAATGCTGACTTCCCGGTAATCGTTACCAGAGGAGTCTTGATCTTTCCCGAACAGGATATCATTATCGATGTCGGAAGAAAGTTGAGTGTAAACGCTCTTAACAAAGCAAGAGAAAAATACGAATCACTGATATGGGTAGTTACTCAGAAAGATGTCATGGTAGAAGATCCTGACATCAGTGATATCTACAGTTTTGGTACATTGTGCTCTATCAAGCATGTCCGTCAGGACAGCGGCATCATGAAAGTTAAATTTCATGGCTTAGCCAGAGCACAGGGAAATGTAATTACGAAAAACGAAGATATGTTTATGGCCAATATCACGGCTGTAGACGATATCTATGGCGATGATAAGGAAGAATCTGTTCTCGTTAAGAGAGTCCTTGAGGAATTCGAACAGATTTCCGTTAATTTCGGTGCTGTACCGAAGGAACTGATTAATCATCTTTCTTCCGGTGTAAGCAGTGTCGTACTGGCAGACCAGTTCGGACAGTATCTGCCGATGAGTCTGGCTGACAGACAGGAAATCCTAGAAGCTCTCGACGTCAATAACAGACTGATGCTCATTCTGCAGCAGTTTGAAGTCAGCAGAGAAATCAAGCAGGTTGAAAACGACATTAACGAAAGAGTCAAGGACAGCATTGACGAAAATCAGAAGGAATACTATCTGAGAGAAAGACTGAAAGCCATTAAGAGAGAGCTTGGAGATGATCCGGGTGACGCTAATGACATTGATGCCTTAAGAGAAAGATTTGAGAATAATCCTTATCCGGAAAACGTTAAGAAAAAAGCCAAAGACGAGATCAACAGACTCGAAATGATGTCATCAGGTTCTCCTGAAGCCGCAGTTATCAGAAACTATCTGGACTGGATCGAGAAGATCCCTTGGTGGCAGCAGTCAGAAGACAGAGATGACATTAACGAAATCTCCAGAATTCTGGAAGAAGACCATTACGGTCTGGAAAAGCCGAAGGAAAGAGTCCTCGAATACATCGCAGTCAAGAAGCTGACCAATTCATTAAATGCACCTATTCTGTGTCTGGCAGGTCCTCCTGGAGTAGGAAAGACTTCCTTAGCTAAGAGCATCGCCAGAGCACTGGACAGAAAGTTCGTCAAGATCTCTCTGGGTGGTGTCAAAGATGAGGCTGAAGTCCGCGGTCACAGAAGAACCTATCTTGGTTCAATGCCGGGCAGAATCATTCAGGGCATGAAACGTGCGGGAACAATTAACCCTGTATTCTTAATTGATGAAATAGATAAACTCGGTTCTGATTATAAGGGCGATCCAAGCAGTGCCATGCTGGAAGTTCTTGACCCTGAACAGAACAATCAGTTCTCTGACAACTTCATTGAAGAACCATATGACCTTTCAAAGGTTCTCTTCATTGCTACAGCAAACGATCTGTATTCAATTCCTGATGCTTTAAGAGACAGACTGGAGATCATTGAAATGTCTTCATACACTGAAGACGAAAAGCTCCATATCGCTCTTGATCACCTGATTAAAAAGGAGATTGAGGCTAACGGACTTACTCCTGAGATGTTCAAGCTGAATTCTGATGAGATACTTTACATCATTCGTCATTACACCAGGGAAGCCGGTGTCAGACAGCTTGAAAGAGCTATCGGAAAACTGTGCCGTAAGACAGCCCTCGCTTATACCAAGGGTGATCACGAAAGTGTAACCATTACAGTTGAGCTGATTCAGAAGTGGCTAGGCAAGGAACTCTTTGAATTCGGTGAAAAGGAAAAAGAAGACCAGGTTGGTGTAGCAACCGGACTGGCATACACGTCATTCGGCGGAGATATTCTTCCGATTGAAGTAACATACTTTGACGGCAAGGGCGGTCTGATCATAACCGGACAGCTTGGTGACGTCATGAAGGAAAGTGCCACAATCGCTGTAGGCTATGTCAAGAGCAACGCTGAAAGATTCGGCATCGATCCTAAGTTCTTCGAAAGCCACGATATTCACATTCATGTTCCGGAAGGAGCAGTGCCTAAAGACGGCCCAAGTGCCGGCATAACTCTGACAACAGCTGTAGTCAGTGCCCTGACCCAGAGAAGCGTTTCAAGTTCCTTAGCCATGACCGGTGAAGTTACCTTAAGAGGTAATGTCCTGCCGATCGGCGGCTTAAGGGAAAAGACCATGGCTGCATACCGCAGTGATATCCGCAAGATCATTCTTCCAAAGAAAAATCTGAAGGACATTGATGATATACCTGAAACTGTCAGAAAAGCCATGGAATTCGTTCCTGTAAGCACTGTTGATGAAGTTCTGAATCTGGCCTTAAACAAATAACACTAAAGAGCAGTAACCGCTGCTCTTTTGTTATGGTAAAATCTTATTATGAATGACAGAAAAACATCAGCCATCAGAATAATAGGCCTGTTATCAGCCATGCATTTCATGACTGATCTTATCTGTGCCTTTGCGGTCTACAGCATGATTGCAGAAGGTAAGGCTGTTCGGGTTGTTATGTATAATTTCTGCGCCTTTGTTCTGCAGATGCCTCTGGGGTTACTGGCTGATGCCCTGAAAAGCAGACGACAGGAAGATAACGCCATCCTGTTTATCGGATTAAGCATACCACTTACTTTATCAGGGCTGCTGAATTTCCCTGTATGGGTCTTTGGACTTGGAAATGCTCTGTTCCATGTCGGTGGGGGCATAATAACAATTCACAAGGATCATGAAAACAGATATGAAGGAAGAGGCCTGGGAACGTTTGTTGCTCCTGGTGCCATCGGTCTGTTTTTAGGCCAGGTAATAGCAGGTAACAGTATTATCCTTAGAATAGGAATTACAGCAGTAATGGCTGTTCTGTTTGTTCTGCTGTATGCAGAAATCGGCAGGAATAATCCTGAAAGAGAGACTGCTGCCTTGGAAATTGACGAAGAAGCTTTGAAGGCGATAATCCTTACTTTACTGGTTGTAATACTGAGATCGTATGTTGGTTTTGCCGTTTCCTTCGAATGGAAGCATGGCGTCTTTTTAGGCTTTTTAGCGGTGCTTTGCGTTGCCGGAGGTAAGACTCTGGGTGGGTTTGTAAAGCCTGTTCTGGGGTACCGTAAAACGGTTGTAGTAACTCTTGTAGCGGCTGCTCGGTGTTACTTATCAGGCAGTATTATTCCATTAGGTTTGGCAGCTTTGTTACTGTTTAATATGACGATGCCGATAACTCTATGCATGCTGGCGGAAAGAATGAAGCATCTGGAAGGATTTGCTTTTGGCATCCTGACATTTGGCCTTTTCATCGGTTTCTATATAAAATATCTGTTCCCGGTATTCGTGGAAAACACACTTCTTATTGGTGTTGCCGGATCTTTGATCTCGTTATTGCTGCTTCTTCCATTGACGGGCAGCAGGAAGGAAAGCTAGTATGTTCAGACTCATGCGTGCACTGCTGCTGACAGTGATAATTGAGAATGTCGTGCTGTATGTTTGCAAGGTAAGGGGAAAAGAAAACTACTTACTTATGACAATGATCAACATTGTCACCAATATTCCGGCTAATATTCTATTTCAGCTTAATTTGAAGTATAATATATTAAACAGATATATTTGCATGACGATTCTGGAAGTGGCGGTTGTAGCCATTGAATGGTCATACATCAGAAAGTATATGAAAACGGAACTGAATCCGTTATACGCTGCCATAATCGTTAATGCAGCATCGTTTACAGGAGGTATCATATGGAGTTGTTTCTTATAAAAGTCTTGGGAGACGCACTTGCACCAGATCCTATCGATGTAGTTACTAACAATGTACCGCTGGTTGGGTTGCTGGCTGTTGTTGTTGCAGCTGGAGTTTTTGCGATAAAGTTCCTGTTTAAGAAAAAAAGTAGGTGAGAAAATGACCGTTGATGTTTTACCAGTACTTAATGACATCCTGGTTGATGAACCTGTTGTTGAAAAAGTCAATTTTATTGTACCGCTGATCGCGGTAGCAGCCGTTTCGGCAATTGCCATCAGTTTGATCTTCAGGAAGAAAATTAAGAAGAAATAGTATCGGCAGATACTATTTTTCATAATGCCGGTGTTTTAATAAAACATATTGAATTTCTGTTAAAAGAAACAGTTGTTTTTGAAATACATATTATTTATAATTGAACTAACAACGAGGAAAAGTAGGAGTAGTGCTCAACCTGATTTCCAGAGAGCAGCCGTATGGTGAAAGGCTGTAACGGGCAGCATGAAGGTCGACTTGGAGTTGGACGTATGAAAAACAGTAGAGTAGTACGTTCCGTAGCTGGCGTTAACAAACAATGAGTATAAACAAAGGTGGTACCACGTTAAAGCGTCCTTGGATGGCGCTTTTTATTTTTTTGGGAGGAAATGAATATGCTTGATCAGAAGTATGAGCACAAGAAAGTTGAAGAAGGAGTTTACGATAACTGGATAGAAGAAGGTTATTTTACAGCTGGTGACATCAGCAAAAAACCTTACAGTATGGTTATTCCTCCTCCAAATGTTACAGGAATGCTGCATCTTGGGCATGCCTGGGACTTTACTCTGATGGATATCATAACCAGATATAAGAGATTACAGGGTTATGATGTTCTTTCTCTGCCTGGCATGGACCATGCCGGTATTGCTACACAGGCTAAGGTAGATGCCAGACTGAAATCAGAAGGCATTTCCAGGTATGATATCGGACGTGAAAAGTTCCTGGAAAGAGCCTGGGAATGGAAGGAAGAATATGCCGGACACATTCGCAAGCAGTGGGCTTCCATGGGCCTGGGCTTTGATTACAGCCGTGAGAGATTTACCCTTGATGAAGGACTGTCAAAGGCAGTCAAGAGAGAATTTGTTCAGCTGTATAATGAAGGTTTGATCTATCGTGGAAAGAGAATAATCAACTGGGATCCTGTAGCACAGACGGCCTTAAGTAATATCGAGGTTATACATAAGGACACAGAAGGTGCCATGTATACATTCAGGTATGATGTTGTTGAGACAGGAGAAAGCCTTGAAGTTGCCACGACTCGTCCTGAAACAATGTTCGGCGACGTCTGCGTTGTTGTTCATCCTGATGATTCAAGATATCAGCACCTTATCGGTAAGCATGTCATAAATCCTGCTAATCATGAAGAATTGCCAATCATAGCTGATGATTACATTGATATCGAATTCGGTACCGGCGCCATGAAGTGCACACCTGCTCATGACCCTAACGACTATAAGATAGGGGAGAAATACGGATTTGATAAACCGGTATGCATTAATCCGGATGCTACAATGAATCAGCTTGCCGGCGAATATAACGGACTGGACAGATTTGACTGCCGTGAAAAACTGGTAAAGAGAATAGAAGCAGAAGGACACCTTGTAAAGATTGAGAAAATCATCCATCCGGTTGGCCATTCAGAAAGAACTGACGCTATCGTTGAACCTTATCTTTCAGACCAGTGGTTTGTCAAGATGGAACCGTTAGCCAAGGCTGTTCTCGATAAACAGAAGGATCCTGAAACCAAGATCAATTTCTATCCTGAAAGATTTGAAAGAACCTTTATTCAGTGGCTGGAAAATATCGAAGACTGGTGCATTTCACGTCAGCTGTGGTGGGGACATAGAATTCCTGTCTGGTATCATAATGAAACCGGAGAAATCTACTGTGCAGAAGAAGCCCCGGCAGACATTGAAAACTGGCATCAGGATGAAGATGTTCTTGATACCTGGTTCTCCAGCTGTCTGTGGCCTTTCTCTACATTAGGCTGGCCTGATGAAACAGATGATTACAAGCGTTATTATCCAACAAGCTGTCTGGAAACAGGATATGACATTATCTTCTTCTGGGTTGCCAGAATGGCTTTCTGCGGCCGTCATTTCACTAATGACAGACCATTCAAGGATGTTCTTATCCACGGCCTGATCAGAGATGAACAAGGCCGTAAGATGAGTAAATCACTCGGTAATGGCGTTGACCCTAGAGATGTTATTGAAAAATACGGTGCTGACAGTCTGAGATTCTTCCTGACTACCAATTCAACACCAGGCCAGGATATGAGATTCATTGATTCCAAGGTTGAGGCTTCCTGGAACTTCATAAACAAGCTGTGGAACGCCAGCAGATTCGTTCAGATGAACCTTGGTGATTTCTCACTCGAGGATATCTGTCTGAATAATCTCAATAACATCGATGCCTGGATGCTTGATAAGCTGAACAAGACTGTAAAACAGGTTGTCGGCAACATGGATAAGTATGAATTTGCCCTGGCTGGAAATGAAGTATACGACTTCGTATGGAATGATTTCTGCAACTGGTACATTGAACTTACAAAGTCAACTCTGTCATCAGAGGATGAGAATGTTGTAAAAGCAACCAAGAGCACACTGCTTACCGTATTATTAGATATATTAAAAATATTACATCCTTATATACCATTTGTTACAGAGAAGATATATGCCTCACTTCCGCATGGCAAAAAGGCTCTGTGCATTGAACAGTATCCGGGAATCAGAGAGATTGATACTGCAGGTGTAGCTGATGTTGACAGATTAATAGATGTCATTACTGGTGTAAGAACATTAAGAACTGACTACAATATCAAGCCATCACTGCTGTTCGATATCGCAATCAACGATGAAAATGGAAATGTGATTGCAGTTGAACCGGAAATGAGCAAAATGTATGAAAAACTGGCTAAGGTCAGATGGGTAGAAAAACTGGAAGGAAATCTGGTAGTAAGACCACTGACCAGAGGTTCACTGACTGTTGATCTGGGACAGATCGTTGACTTCGAAGAAGAAAAGAAAAAACTTCTGAAAGAAAAGGCCAGACTGGAAGGAGAAATAAAGAGAGGAGAGGGCATGCTGTCAAATCCTAACTTCATTTCAAAAGCTCCTGAAGCCAAGATCAATCAGGAAAAGGAAAAGCTGGAATCATATAAACAGCAGTACGGTGTAGTTCTTCAGCAGCTTGAAGATCTGCATTAAAATGGTATAATTAAAGGCCTCGCAAGAGGCCTTTTGCATACATTTTGAAGTTAGAAAAAAACAATCAAAAAAAACAAAAAAAGTGTTGCATTCGGTTTGTGCTCGTGCTATATTATTAAGGCACACCGCTGATAACGGTATGCACAGAAAAGCGCTGAAAAAGCGCGAAGTTGTTCTTTGAGAATCAGACAGAAACACACGTCAATTTAAAAGAGTGGAAACACACTCAAAGATATCGGAAGATATCGGATAACAAAAGCAAAAAATAAAAAGAGCTATAATATCAAACGGAGAGTTTGAT
>JAFWDT010000009.1 GCA_017516045.1 Erysipelotrichaceae bacterium | reverse complement strand
GTTTTACTATTCAATAATCATTTTTTCAGACCACACGAAAAGCCGGATTCTTCATCCGGCTTTACACACACTATTTGGTATTATCCTAACACATTGCTTGGCATTGCCAAACTGTGTGTACACACTATTTGGTTAATACCCAAAATGTAAGAAAAGACGGCATGTCTGCCGTCCTTATCGTTTTCTATCTGAATATTGCCTGCAGCAGCACATAGAGGTCCAGCTGCCAGGCATCCATGTCATGCCTGCCGCCCGGGATGATCATGAAATCGTAATTCTCGCCTTTACGCAGAATATCACACTGCTTTTCAGCCTTTTCCATGATCTCCTTATGTTCCTCAAAGGCAATGTCCTTATCGCCGTTGAAACAGAACAGACAATCAAGTTTCAGGCCTTTCGCCTGCCCTTCCTGCAAGGTTTCGCAGATACGTCTGACTTCCTCATCACGGTTGCCGAAAGGACCGGTACATCCTGACATCGGGCCGTACCAGCCAAACAGATCAAAGTTATGATACAGACCGGAACGGTATGTAGTCATTGAACCCAGGGAAAGACCGGCAATCGCACGGTGGTCACGGGTGGCAATCAGGTTTTCTTCGGATACATCACCGGCCGAATAACATGACAGCTTTCTTTCCACCACCGGGATCAGATCATATCTTAATTCCTTCCAGAAGTTTTCCGTACGGAATTCATTGGCATGTTTTCGGTCATTTTTGCCGTGATAATAGGTTGGTGTTACAACAATGCACGGTTCACACAGTCCCTGCTCGATCATATTATCAAGGATATTGACGGTATCAGGGAACCATTTCAGCCAGAAATCCTCCCCGCAGCCGCCCCCATGCAGCAAGTACAGCACATTGTATCTCTTGTCGTGGTTATAGTCATATGGCAGATAGACATACGCCTTCTTGTGAAGAACGCGTGCCTCATCATCATAGGTATTGCTTGAATATCTTAACAGTTCAACAGTGCCTTTTTTAACAGCCGGAAGTTTCATTTCAGCCGGAAGCTGACATACGTAATTCATTTAAACTCCTCCTATTAATTACCCCGCAGAAAAATGCCCATGTCCTGAATGGGCATTTATTGTTAATTCATTTTTTTACAGACAGCTGTCAAAGAAATCAATGATGCCGTCTTCTACTTCTTCTTTCAGATCAGCGTAGTTATGGATCTCATGACGGTATCCGGTATACAGTACCGTTGAGACTTCATGTCCGGTATCGATCAGCCAGTTGGCGGTCTGATAAACGCCTGTACCGTACTGGCCTACAGGGTCCTGGTCGCCGGCAATATTATAGATCGGCAGATCAACAGGAACCTTGGTGGCCCACTGTGTGCCGGTGATGTCTTCCATCATCTGGTTGAAGTATAACCAGGCACGGTTGCTGGTAGGTTTGGTGAATGCATCAAACGGGTCTGCTGCATGGTCATTCTGAACATATTCATCATCGCAGATCCATTCATTGCCCAGTCTGACGCCTTCCTTGCAGCGGGCAAACATCCAGCCCATGAATCTGGCGCCTAAGGTCGGATCGCTTTCCTCACCCTTGCCTTCATCGACTAACTGCTGCAGTAGGGCAATGTTTTCGGCCAGGTTTGGCCATTCTCCGGTTGTACCGCAGATCGTGGCACCGTCCAGGTCCTCACCGTATCTGGCAATGTACATTCTGGTAATAAATGATCCCATGCTGTGTCCGAACATGAAATACGGCAGATCAGGATATTTTTCAACAGTCAGATCATGCAGTCTCTTCTCATCTTCGACCATGGTGGTGTATCCCTTGTCACCCCAGTCGCCCCATTTGTCGTTTTCAATGGCTGTCTTGCCATGTCCGACATGGTCGTCAGCGGCTACGATATAGCCTGCTTCCATGAAAGAAGTGATCATGTGCAGGTAACGGCGTGAATGTTCGCCGAAGCCATGGATCAGCTGAATGATGCCCTTTGGCTGGCAGGCCGGGACATAGATCCAGCCGTAAACCTGGTCTCTTTCGTTAAATGACGGGAATTTTACTTCATGTAGCATTTTAAAATATTATCCTTTCCGGGTCTTTACCCAATTAATTACAGTGCTGAGAAGAATTCGCTGCCCTTGCGGGTGAAGCAGACATCCTGCATTGAGTAGATGCTGTTGCCGCTGACCGTGAAGCCTATTTCCTTCAGATCATCGCCGGCAAAGCCCTGCATCTGGCTGTTGTCCACAACACGCAGATACAGTTCGCTGCCGTTGGTATGATAGATGCCTGTTACATTGGCCATGCCTTCATACAGGTTCTCAACGAATATATATCTGCCATTACTGAACATCTCAACTGACGGACGATACCGGTCAATGGTGTCTGAGGTATTCATGACATATTTTCTCAAGGCATAGACCTCACCGATCATGTACTCGTTGATTTCCTCACCGTTAAACAGATTTTCGGCTTTGATGATACCGGCTCTTAACGCTGAGATGTCAACATGCATGACGAAGTTGACATAGTCAAAACCGTCTTCTCTGAGATTGACGATATATGTGTTGTTGGTAATGTCAAACTTGACTTCCATTACTTCGTAAAGGTCATTTTCAAGATCCGTACCGCTGATGTGAGTGATCATGCACCAGTTCTTGCCTTCTGATCTGATGAAGGCAATGTAGTCAGAAGTATACTGACCGGCACAGTTCCAGTGATAGTCATCTGCCATGACGGCATTCATGAAATCCTCAACCTTTGCTTCACCGATTACCGGCTCCGGGGTATCCGGTCCTGAGCCTGACTTTTCAAAGAGGTATTCAGTAGTCTTTTCCTGATCAAAAATATTTTCCGCATAGATGAGATCTTCTTCGATCCTTTCTGTCTCTACATGCAGAATGAAATTGACTGCCGGAGGCCGCAGGCCTTCCTCACGCAGTCTGACCGTGTAGGTCTTTTTATCCTTACTGTAGGTAATGTCTACAATCTCAAAGTTATCGACAGTTTCATTGCCTGATGCTTCGATTTCCACCATCTGAACCATGTATTTCTTTTCGGCTACGTCAAAAATCAGTTTGTAGGTAACTTCCCGGCCCGGGAAATACCAGTAGCCTTCATCATATTTCATGGTTTTGAAGAACTGCTGAGGCGATATTACGACACCGTCATCTTCCTTGTCACCGCCCGAAGGAGTCTGGGATGGAGTACAGGCGGACATGCCGAAAAACAGCAATACACTTAAAACAGCACATACTATTCTTTTCATATTCAGTTTTCTCCTATTATAAGTAAGTCTTCTGTCTTTATTATACTACACAGACTCTTTTTTCTTTCATCAACATGCATTATTTCAGTGTTCAACACCGATCTCGCGGCAGTAGTCTGCCATGCGCTGGGCATACCTGGACGGTCCTTCCTTTTCCAGGGTGGAAGGCCCGGCTACCAGGGCATCCGCCCCGGCCTGTACATACAATCTGCCGTGTTCGGGAATGATGCTGCCGTCAACCGTGATCTCGATCTTATGATCGGCATGTGAGCATATCTCTGCCAGTCTTTCCAGCTTTTCAATGGCATTGGGAACCATCGGCTGACCGAAGAATCCCGGATTGATGGACAGGAAATTGATGTGATCCAGTACCGGTAAGGCTTCACGGACATACTCCATGGAAATGCTTGGACTCAGGGCATATCCGGCTCTTAACCCCTTATTTCTGAGATCCTGTAATAAACGGTATGGCTGTGCGCAGGTTTCGGGATGAAAACTGACGCAGTCCCCTTTCCTTAACTCATAGTATTCAAGTATTTTCTCCGGCTGGTAGGCCATGACATGGATATCCAGCGGAATGTCGGTCAGACTGTGCCACAGTCTGGCTTCATCAGTCCCCATGGCCAGATTCGGCACATAGTGACCATCCATGATGTCAAAATGCAGACCGTCTGTTTTTGTTTCCTCAAATGCTCTGACATAATCCATGATCTCGCGTGGGTCCAAAGCCCACAGTGAAGCGTAGAACTTAATCTTCTTCATGTAAATACTCCCTCTTATATTCCTGAATGAAACGGGCGGCGGCATCCTGCCAGTCACTCATTTCATCATTAAATGTCCTTTCATACAGAGCACAGCTCATCTCCGTATTCTTATGCCTTCTGGCTACTCTGATGGCTGCAGCCTGAGCCAGTTCAACCAGCTCAGCCGAATAACCGGCAAGAGTACAGAGTCTGGTATAAAACTCATATCTTGATGCCTGACCTTTATTGCAGATGTGATAGGTGCCGTAGCATTCGGTATCAGTCATTATCTCCACAGCCCTGGCCAGATCCAGGGTATAGGTATTGGAACAGGCCTGATTGACGGCAGCAGGAACTCTTTCCCCTTTCCGCCATCTGTTAAGAAGATTAAGAGCCATATTGGTTTCCGGTCTCCCTTTTAAGCCGAACAGCAGTCCTGTTCTGACAATGAAATGTCTCTCACAAAGTTCCTTTACCCGCTGTTCCCCGGCCAGTTTACTGGCACCGTAGACATTGATCGGTCCGGTCGGATCAGATTCGACATAAGGTGAATTCTTTTCCCCGTCAAATACCGCATCAGTGCTGATATAGACCATTTTGGCACCGACATTACTGGCTGCCATAGCCACATTTGCTGTAGCTGTGGTATTGGTCAGATAGGTCCCTTGGGGATCTTTTTCTGCCTCATCCACGTTTTTGATGGCCGCCGTATGCACGATCACATCAGGCCTTACTTCCTCTACAAAGCGCAGGACAGGTTTCCTCTCTCTTAAATCAAGCTGTTTATGTCCGTTCAGTCTGATGACTTCATGACCCTGGCGTTCAAAAAGATCCGCCATCTCCATGCCCAGAAGTCCGGGCGCTCCGGTTACCATTACTCTCATATTCATGTTCTCCTGCTTATATTATATAACACAGAAAGAAAATCCTGCTGCGGCAGGATTATTCTGTTATTTCAACCGTACCGTCAGGCAGTCTTCTGAATTTCTTCATGAACTCCCAGGCTAAGCGGCAGGTATTAGGTCTGATATTATGCATGTGATTGGAAATTGATACCAGTTGGGTATAGATGTTGCCGTCTTCACTTTCAAAGCATCTGACAGTTGTAACGCTCTCAGGGTATTCAGGGTCATTTACTTCAATGTTGTAATCACCCTTGATGCCGTAGATCTTGTCTTCCCAGTTTTCCTGGTCATCAAACTTACATTCATAAGGCTTTCTGATCTTATTGATCTTAAACAGATTGACCATGCGGTTGACGCACTTCTGGTCCTGGAACGGCAGTTCAGCTAAAGGTGACTGTTCGCCGCCGTTATAGAATACCGGTACCAGTACACTGTCATTGACGCGGAATGACTTGGTAAACTGACAGTTTTCACCGACATCTACGGTAGCATCCATTGGGGCGATGGCAGCGACTTTGTCAGGATATTCCTGATAGAAGTCCCATGACTTGATGCCGCCCATGGAGAATCCCGTAGCATATATTCTGGTCTTATCAATGGCGAACTGCTCAGCCAGCTGATCAACGATTTCCAGAGTCTCGGTAGCGGTAACACCCAGATGCATTTCCGGTGCACACAGCATGAAGTTATTGTCTCTGGCAATTCTTGGCCAGTCACCGATCATGGCTGTGGCAATGGCTGTATCCCCGCCGCCATGGAAACACAGTACCAGCGGTACCGGGTGTTCAGGATCATTAACGTTCAGATCCTTGTTGTAGAACAGAACATAGCCGACATCATGAGTCGGTCTGGTAATACCCGGACCGATGTTGTCATCAGAGGTCTTGACGGTCGTTCTGACCGGTTTCATGATAAGTCCTTCCTTACGGCAGTTGAAGGCTTCTCTGATCCGTCCCGCCCATCTCTTATAGTCACCGATATATTTGTCATACTGATCGATAACATCCAGCTTATCGCAGACAGCGACTCTGTTATCGCTCTTTAACAGTGCTTCGTTTACTTCCGGACTGT
Source organism: Erysipelotrichaceae bacterium (assembly GCA_017516045.1). GTDB lineage: Bacteria > Bacillota_I > Bacilli_A > Erysipelotrichales > Erysipelotrichaceae > RUG521. The sequence continues at coordinate 39,723 of JAFWDT010000009.1, read as the reverse complement.
TGCCGACAGAAACGATGGAAACATTGCTGAAAGCAACTTCCGGTACAACGGAAACATTTTCCAGGGTAACGCCTGTCAGAGTGATATCAGCCATGCCCAAGTCACCCATGCCGGCCTTGCCCTTTACTTCCTTCATATAGTATTTTGCCAGATAGTCAGCGCCTTCACCCTTACCGTAAACATAAGCAGCGACCGGAGAACCGAAAATGAAGTATTCCGGAACCGGGTCAAAGCCAGGTCTCTTCATGGCAGCTTCCATGAAACGGTTCTTAGGGATCTTGTCTTCATACAGAACACCATGACTGAAGCCCCATTGAGAAATCTTGGTCTTGTTGACAACGGCCTCATACAGACCTTCCTTTTCGTCAGCCCAGGCACCTAAAGGATTGGCAAATACCACCGTTCCTCCGTTTTCGGAAGCGATCGCAGCAAGCTTTGTTTCCTCAGCGTAGTCAACAGCTTCTTCCTCGCTCAGCTTTCTTTCCGGGAAAACCAGGATCAGCGGTGCGCTGTAGCCATAGTTAATGATATCTGATTCCATTACGTCTTTCGGCCGGTAAACATAGATGTCATGATCTTCGATTTTCATCAGCGTCAGATATCCGCCGGTCTTTACTTCTTTTGTTTCTACTGTTCTTATTGCGGTCATATTATCCCTCCAAAAGTTCATCTGCTTTCATTTTATTGATTCACTGTCAAATAAACATTAAATAACTTCTTTTCCATTTCCAAAAAAGTAACAAGCACAAAAAAAGCACTTCTTTCGAAGTACTTCTATTTATGAATCTTTTTCTTTGGTCTGATCACATCAAGAGCGATGTAGAAGGCATACAGTAGTGTGGCACTGATGAAGATGCTGGCCAGAATATCTGTAAACCAGTGTACTCCTGACAGCAGTCTGCCTACGACCGTAATACCGGCGAGCACATACAGAACGATGCTGATGATCTTTCTGATCTGCCTGTCCTTAACGTATTTTCTTAAGACCGGAGGGGCACTGCAGAAAACGGTAAGCGCCAGCATGGTATGTGATGACGGGAAGCTTGCTTCAGGAGCCGTTTCACCAGGCATTATGACCGGACGGAAGTTGATCTCAGCCTTTTCGAAGATCACATACAGCAAGATAACCACAATGTATAAAACACCCAGCGCAATGACATTCCTGTCGACTTTCTTCAAACTTTTGCCGTTGAACAGCTGCAGCCGGCCGATGGCACCGAAGAACAGGCATACCAGAATGGCCAGATAGCCGAGAATGTTGGTTATGATGTACAGGGCATTGCTGAATTTGAAGATGTTCCGGAAGAACCCGTTGATGTGAGAGAAACCTACGGATGTTCCTTTAGGACCGATCCGGGCTCTGTCAACAAAGCATACCAGCAATGAAAAAACAACCGTAAAACCTGCTAAGATCCGTAATTTGATGAGTTTGTCTTTTTTCATGAACTATTCCTCCGTTAAACAATATTATACAACCATTTTGTGAAAAAGATATTTAATAATGACTAAAAGTCACATCTGCCCTTTCTGCGCGGTTTTTATCTTGCTGAAAAACTTTCATAAGACGCAAAATACATATATAATTAATTTAATAGATAAGATTTTTCCGGGAATAACCCGACTATAGACAAAGCAGTGGGAGGCGTATTATGCAAATTGAAAAACAGCTGACAGATCATTCACTCAACATCAAACTTTCAGGGCGTCTGGATTCCTATACATCTCCTGAGCTGGAGGAATCACTGTTTCAGGATCTGGATTCACTTACAGATCTGACTTTTGACTTAACGGATCTCGCCTATATCTCATCAGCCGGATTAAGAGTCCTGCTGCTGGCTCAGAAAGCCATGAACAAGCAGGGCACGATGCGCGTGCTGAATCCTAACAGCGATGTCATGGATGTTTTTGAGGTTACAGGCTTTACCGATATTCTGACAGTGGAAAAAACTGAACCGGTTGAACAGGGGGTAGAAGAATAACATGAAACTGGATAAGGAAATAAGAAATGACTATCTGATACTGAAGCCTTATGGCCGTATTGACAGTAATACGTCTAACGAATTCGAACAGGCCGTCCAACAGGCAATTGAACCGGGCATGAACATTGAATTCGATTTCCGCGAAGTTGTCTACATTTCATCATCAGGTCTGCGCGTTCTCCTCACTTTGAAGAAGCTGCTGGGGAACCAGATCAACATCCGTTTCTCTCACGTTAACGATGTCATAATGGACGTCTTCGAAATGACAGGCTTTACCGATCTCTTTGAGATCTTACGAGTATCAGACGATGAAGTTCCTGACACCAGAGTCATCTTCTTTGACATTGACGGTACCCTGCTTTCACACTCTACCGGACGTATTCCGGAAAGCACCATCCGCGCCATAAAGAAAGTCCAGGAAACCGGTGTAAAGTGCGTTATCGCCACCGGCAGAGACCTGGTTGAAATGGAAAAGCTGCCGATTCATGACATTGACTTTGACGGCTACCTCACCCTTAACGGCAACATCTGCCTTGACAAGGACAAGAAGATGTTTGCCGGTAATGAGATCGCACCGGACGAAGTGGAAGTTCTGGTCAACATCTTCAAGGCCGGAAAGATCCCGTTCGTACTGATTGGCAAGGAAAAGAGATACATCAACTATGTTGACGATGTCGTCATTCAGACTCAGCTGTCCACTCACGGCACCATTCCTGATATCGGAGAATACCAGGGTGAAAAGATCTACCAGTGCCTGGCCTTCGTCAATAAGGAAGTCCGCCGGAAACTGGATGACCTGCTGGACAAGTGCGTCATCACCAGCTGGAACGATACCGGAATAGACATCATCGCCAAAACCGGCGGCAAGGATGCAGGAATTCAGAAATTCCTCGACAAGGAAAACATCACCAGATCACAAACCATGGCCTTCGGTGACGGTGAAAATGACATGGCCATGCTGCGCTTTGCCGGAATCGGTGTTGCCATGGGCAACGGCAGCGATCTGCTAAAACAGAAAGCTGACTATGTAACGGCTTCCGTTGATGATGACGGAATTGAAAAAGCTCTGCTCCACTTCGGATTAATAACAGAATAAAAAGGTAACAATCATGCCATTTGGCTCACTTTTCAATAAAAACAGGAAAAACAGAAAACAGGTTTCCCTGAGCACCAAGATGTTCAATACGATCCTGATGTTTTCGCTTGTGCTCTCTACGGCAGCCATTATCTTCGGATTCAGGCTTTATTCCAACGCCGTAATCAGCCAGTATGCCAAGGTTGCCTATAACATATCCAAAACGGCATCCATCGTTCTTAAGGAAGAAAATGCCATTCATTATCATGATGAAGTATACAAGATATACAAATATCTGACTAATGAAGAATTAGAGCGCAAGGATTCCCCGGAATACCGTCTGCTGTATGCGGATGCCATCGACAACAAAATGGTAGACATGCAGATAATACTTGGCAAAATTGCTCAGGAAAACGGGTTAATGAAAATATCTCTGGTTACCTATGACAGAGGTTCCAGAAGACTTATCAATATTTACAGTTCAGACCGTACGGAAGCTACGGGTTACTGGTACAAGGTAGAAGGAAATAATACCATTTTCCACAGAGCCGGTGAAAATTCCATCTTTGATTCAGATATCCCGTATATGCTGGAAAAGGATGAGAAAGGCTATCTGTGCACCAGCTATACCAGAGTTGCGGAAGACGATGACACCATCACCATGGTTTCGACGGAAATCGACATGTACCAGGCTGATGATGCTGCCATCAACTTTCTGTTTCAGTTTCTGGGACTGCTGATGGCTCTGACCCTGATCGTATTCTTCTTTATCGACCGCCGCATGAAAAAGGATGTTGTCAAACCGATCCTGGACATGAACCAGGCTGCCCGCAACTATATTGCCGACAAGGATGACGGCCTGCCTGACGAATACCATTTCCAGGCACTCAACATCACTACCAACGACGAGATCGAGTCACTTTCACGCATCTTCGCAGAGATGGAAAAGGAGATCGGTCAGTATGTTGAAAACATGACGAAAGCTACCGCCGAACGTGAAAGGATCAATTCGGAACTGAACGTGGCAGCGCAGATCCAGCGTGGCACCCTCCCTTCCGTCTTCCCTCCTTATCCTGATAAACCGGAATTTGACATTTACGCTTCAGTTGAACCGGCTAAGGAAGTCGGTGGCGACTTCTACGATTTCTTCCTGGTCGATGACGATCATCTGGCTATGGTCGTAGCCGATGTCTCCGGCAAGGGAATTCCGGCGGCTCTGTTCATGATGGCCTGCAAGATCCTGATCTCCAACCTCGCATCGGTCGGAATCACTGATCCGGGCACCATCCTGAGCATGGTCAATAACCGCATCATAGAGGATAATCCTCTCGACATGTTCATTACTGTATGGTTAGGCATACTTGATATTAAGACCGGAAAGCTGATCGCTGCCAATGGCGGTCACGAGTATCCATGCCTGCGGACCGGCGGTAAGAATTATGAAATACTGAAAGACAGGCACGGACTGGTATTGGGCGGCATGTCCGATGCCCAATATTACACATATGAGATTCAGCTCAACCCTGGCGATTCCCTGTTTGTCTACAGCGACGGTGTTCCTGAATCAACCAATACTGAAAAGGAACTGTTCGGTCTGGACCGCATGCTCGATTCACTGAACAGAAACATTAACCTTCCACTTGATCAGCTGCTGAGCGGCCTCAAGAAAGACATAGATGACTTTGTCGGCGAAGCTCCGCAGTTTGACGACATTACAATGCTGGCCTTACGTTACAATGGAGGTGGTAACATGAATGAACTAACAGTTGAAGCCATAATCGACAACGTACCAGCTGTCACCCGGTTTGTTGATGAGAAGCTGGAAGCTCTGGACTGCCCTTTAAGGGCTCAGACCCAGATCGACGTTGCCATCGATGAACTCTTCAGTAACATTGCCAAATATGCTTACCATCCGGATACCGGACCAGCTACGGTCAGAGTTGAAGTGGAAAAGGATCCGATGGCGGTAATAATTACCTTCATCGATAACGGCATTCCATATGATCCTCTGTCAGCCGAAGTCCCGGATGTCACTCTGAATGCCGAACAGCGTCAGATAGGCGGATTGGGAATATATCTGGTCAGAAAGACCATGGATGAAATAACATACGAATATAAAGACGGTCAGAATATTCTGAGAATAAAGAAAGAGATTTAATATTATGATGGATCAGGAAGTATTTAATCAGGCATTGCTGTTTGCCCTGAAAGCTCATAACGGCGTTACCAGAAAAGCCACTACCACTCCTTTTATCCTTCATCCGCTGGAGGTCGCTACCATCGTAGCTTCCATGACTTCCAGTCAGGAAACCATGGCAGCAGCCCTGCTGCATGATACGGTTGAGGATGCCGATATCTCACTGGAAGATATCAGGGAAAAGTTTGGCGACAAGATCGCCTTGCTGGTGGCTTCGGAAACCGAAAACAAACGCCGCGACATTCTGCCGGAAGATTCCTGGCAGATCCGCAAGGAAGAATCTCTCGATCTTCTGCACTACACTGACAGTCACGATGTAAAGATCCTGTGGCTGGCTGACAAACTGTCCAACATGCGTTCTTTCTACCGCATGTATGTGGAAAAAGGAAACAGCATGTGGGTTGATTTCCATCAGCAGGACCCTGCAAAACAGGGCTGGTATTATAAGAAAGTCCTGGAATATACATCTGAACTGGCACATACGGCTGCCTATCAGGAATACAGATACCTGGTATATAAGGTTTTCGGGGAGGAATAACATGGAACTGATTAACACAAAACTTGAAAATGGTGTTCTGACGATCGGTCTGATCGGCCACATTGATTCCAATAATGCACCGGCTGTGGAACGGGAAATAACCAAAGCCCGTGAAGAAGCAGCTCCTGCAAATGTCATAGTGGATGCTTCTGAACTGGAATACATCTCCAGTGCCGGCTTACGTATCATTCTGCGTCTTAAAAAAGACTTCCCTGATCTGGTCGTTAAAAACGTCAGCAGTGAAGTCTACGAAATATTCGACATTACCGGGTTTACGGAAATGATGACCGTAACCAGAGCCTACCGTAACGTTTCCATTGAAGGCTGTGAAATAATCGGTCAGGGTGCCAACGGCAAGGTTTACCGCATTGACCCTGATACCGTTCTGAAGGTCTATCATGACCGGGATGCTCTTGATGACATCAAGAGAGAAAGAGAACTGGCCAGAACGGCGCTGATCCTCGGCATACCGACCGCCATTCCATATGATGTTGTCAAGGTTGGCGATGTCTACGGTTCCGTCTTTGAACTATTAAATGCCAAGACCTTTGCCAAGCTGATACAGGAAGATCCCGATTCACTGGATGAAGTAGTTGCCATGGCTGTGGAACTGCTGAAAAAGATCCATGGCACAGTCGTAAAGCCTGACTCCATGCCTGACATGAAGAAAGTCGTCTGCGGCTGGGCTGATTTCCTGAAAGATTATCTGCCGGCTGAAGATTATAACAAGCTGCATGATCTGGTCGCAGCCGTACCTGATGATCTGCACATGATCCATGGTGACTACCACCTCAAAAACATCATGTTGCAGAACGGTGAAGTCCTGCTGATCGATATGGACACCTTATGCCATGGCCATCCGGTCTTCGAATTCGCTTCCATCTTCAATGCCTATCAGGGCTACAGCGAAATGAATCACCAGAACATGATGGAATTCCTGGGGATCCCATATGAAATGGGCGGACAGATCTGGGACAAGATCCTGCACCTGTATTTTGAAGGCAGAAGCGAAGAAGAGATTCAGGATATCGCTGACAAAGCCAAGCTGGTCGGCTATACCAGAATCATGAGAAGAACCATCAGACGTAACGGTTTCGATACCGAACTGGGCCGTTCGGAAATTGAAAATGCCAGAAACCATATTCATGAACTGACAGCGAAACTGAATACGCTGACATTCTGATAAAGCACAAAAAAGTCTTAGATCACTAAGGCTTTTTTAGTTGAATTAAATGACTGATACGTCTTTATCAAAATTGATGCTGTGCTGCTGCTTTTCCGTATCAGGATAGCCTACAGCGATGGCTATATAAAATTTATATCCTTCAGGAATAGCCAGCTTTTCAGCGTATTCCTTTTTCTTTTCGCCATTCAGAGTTCTTTCCATGCAGCCCAGAATGACACTGCCCAGTCCCAGGGCCTTAGCAGCCAGATGAATGTTCTCTACGGCAATGCCGGCATCGATCGGGCTCCATCTGAAGCTTTCATCAGCGGACAGATAGAATGTCAGAGGTGCATTATAGAAAAAGCTGACTGCTGCCTCAGGGTTAAGATCATTCTGAATCTCACACTGAACCGGATTATCCTTACCTACAACAGTAATGTGTATTTCCTGCTTATTGGTAGCAGTCGGAGCCTTTAAACCTGCTTCAACCAGAGTACGGCATACCTCAGGAGAAATAGCCTGATCAGTATACTTGCGAATTGAACTGCGTGTATTGATTACTTCCAAACAATCTTTCATATTATTCTCCTTTATTAACTGTCTATATTATAACAGTGTTATTTCGGTTATTCTTTTTTCATGCCCGTCCGCTATAGGCGATCTCATCCAGGATCTTCTGATACATGTTCTTCATGACATTGGTAACTTCTTCAGCCTTTTCCCTGTCCTCGCCTTCCAGAACAAAGGAAGACTGCAGTTCATACTCATATTTTCCCTTCTGAATGATACCGGCCATTACTATTTTAGTAACTTCATTCTCCTCAACCGTTTCGGATTCGGTATGAACTTTACAGCCATTTCTTTCTTCATAATCCGTCAGCTTTCGGCGGCCTTCATGCCGGTAGAAGGAAAAACGGCCGCGGCAGTCTCTGACCAACACAAAACCGTCAAGTTGATAACCTTCAATGTCACTGTTTTCACTGGCGGAATACAGTCTGATCTTATAGTTATCAACATTGACCCCGTGCTGTCTCAATTCCGGAAACAGAACGCCTTTTAACTGCTGTGACACTTCCCGCTGCAGCCGGGTATAATTACCCACCAGTTTGATATGATCGGGATAACGGCGGTTGGAAAGAGCTGACAGCAGCAGCAGGATGGCAATGATAAAAAGAAACAGTTTCCTTAACATATCTTTATTATAATATTTATTTCTCTCCATAACAAAACCACCCTCACGGGTGGTTACATGTTATTTCCGAGTTCCTATGTACTTGACGCATAACATGGTCAGATCATCGAACTGTTCGGCATCCAGTACGAAATCATCAACGCCTTTTCTGACTCTTTTTAAGACGCTTTCCGGTTCCGTATCAGGATCACTGTTCAAAGCTGCCAGCATGCGCTTATAGCCAAAGAGTTCTTCATTGGCATCAGTAGCTTCAGGAACGCCGTCAGTATACACAAACAGACAGCTTCCCGGTTCCATGTCGATCTCATATTCATGATACTTCATGTCATTCATGGCTCCCAAGACCAGTCCATGCTTATCCTTCAGCATTTCAAACTCACCGCCTGGCTTCTTGATGACCGGATACTCGTGGCCGCCGTTAGCCGCCATAAGCTTGCCGGTAGACAGTTCCAGAATGCCGACCCAAGCTGTAACGAACATTTCTTCCTGGTTATTGGAACAGATAGCTTCGTTGGTTTTGGTCAGGATCTCCGCCGGAGATTTATCCAGCATGGCACAGCTCTGAATGATGATCTTGGAGATCATCATGAACAGAGCACCCGGAACACCCTTGCCGGAAACATCCGCAATGACCAGTCCCAGATGATCGTCATCGATCAGGAAGAAGTCATAGAAGTCTCCGCCAACTTCCTTGGCCGGATCCATGATACCGTAAAGTTCAATTTCCTTGCGGTCAGGGAACGGCGGGAAAATATGCGGCATCATGGCTGCCTGTATCCTGTTAGCCAGTGTCAGTTCCGTTCTTATGCGTTCTCTGTCGGCTGTTACCTGTGTCAGGTTTTCAATGTAATGTCCCAGATCCTCTTCCATGCGCTTCATGCTGAGGCTGAGGTTCTCTATTTCATCCCCTGTCTGTATGTTCAGCTTGTCAAAGTGCTTTTCATCACGGCTGGTATCATTGGCGTCATCGATGTAATCAAGAGCGGCATCTGACAGCCGGTTGATAGGATCAACGATCATGGTATTGATATTCCTGACTGACAGCTTTATTATGGCAGCCGTTACAGCCGCTAACAAAATAATGTACATGACCAGGAAGATGGTCTCCATTCTGACAGCTCTGTTCATGTCCGTATCAAAGAACACAAAGACTGGATACTGATCGATAAATCCTACAATGGTACCGGCCATGCAGCGGTAGCCGTAAGGTTCCATCTTGAAGATGGTTGAGCTCATCGGGCCGGTTTCAAACAGTTCATCCAGGAAGTACTGCTTGCCGTTCATGATGTCGTTAATGACTCTTTTTTCCATGACATCCAGACTGCCTGGCGGACAGAAAGTCTCATTCGGATCGGAGTCCGTCACAAATATGCGGCGGTTATTTTCAAGGTCAAAGATGGCTGTAAAGGCTGCCTTGGCGTTATTGCTTTCCTGAATTGACAGCAGTTCCCAGCATATTTCATCAAAGCCTTCCCCGCGGATACCGGAAAATCTCTCCAGCAGCGGTGAATGCTTGTCCCGCAGCTGTTCCTGTTCTTCAGCGCTCATCCGGACATACACATTCAGTACTTCTTCAGCTTCCCTCATGATTTCTTCCTTATCCAGGACCTTGACGGCCGTCCTTGACATCTGCCAGGTTCTGGTACGGTAGTCCCTTCTTACAGCCGAAGCAAACAGATAGAAGCCAAAAGTAATGGCCGCAAAGCTGATGATCAGCGAATATATGATAATTGAACGATACGTCTTGCCCTTAAGGCTGTTACGCTTACGTTCAGCTTTATTCATTTCAGTAATGGATTTCAAAGCCATAATAAAAACCTTCCTTATTATAATTATAACTGCTAACCCCTGTTTTATTAATAAAAATAAAAATCATTCGGCAGAATGACATATAATATTCATATGAAAAAGTACTACGAAGCCTATGATTCCCGTTATAAGACGGTCCATGAGAAGGGATATTCCTGGTCCAGTGATACCCCTACTCCAATCGTCCGGGAAACCATCGACAAATATTCCATAACCAAAGATTCAACCATTCTGGAGATCGGCTGCGGTGAAGGCCGCGACGCTTTTCCCCTGTTAAAAAAAGGATATCAGTTACTGGCAACGGATATCTCTCCGGAAGTCATCAGATACTGCCGCAGCCTCAGCAATGAACATGCCCAACACTTTGAAGTACTGGACTGTCTGAATGATGAGCATCCTTATTCCTATGACTTCATCTATGCCGTAGCAGTAGTGCACATGCTGGTAGAAGACCGTGACAGACACTGCTTCTATCAGTTCATTAACCACCATCTCAACAATGACGGCATCGCCCTGATCTGTTCAATGGGTGACGGTATTACCGAAAGGCATACTGATGTCTCTGAAGCTTTTGATATCGTGGAAAGAGAACATGAATCGGGAACCATCAGTGTGACATCAACTTCAATGAGGATGGTATCATTCGAAACCTTTGAAAGGGAAATAACCGAAAATCAGCTGCAGATCCTGGAAAAAGGCCTTACCTCTTCCCTGCCGGATTTCAACTGCCTGATGTATGCGGTCGTAAGGAAGAAAGATTAAGGGACAGCCAAGAGCTGTCCCTGTTTTTATTCTTCAGCTGTTACGCAGCCGAAAGTTATCGTAAAAGGAATTCTCGTATATGTCCAGGACCCTGGAAATCAGTCTGCCCTGTTCCAATAGCCCCCATGGCGCTGTTGCATCGGCATCGATCAGCTGCCAGCCATAGGTTTTGTAAAGCCTGAAACTGCGGCTGTCCAGTTCCGGAAGATCAAAGGCTTTTCTGACAGCCTCAATTCCCTCACTGCAGTCTGTCTTCAGTCTTTCCAGAGCCTTAGCGGGATATCTGAATACTACTGTACCGTATCTGTTTACACCCATTTCATAATCCAGGCTGATATTTTCCAGCTGTTCATACTTGAAATACTGTGATTCCTCACTGAAGCGTCTGACATACCTCAGATCAGGATCCATGATTACTCCTTCTCTGATCAGAACAAACATCACGCTCAGACAGCACAGGGCTACCAGTAAGCCACTCAGGAATGCCACAGTTATCTGATGTCTCTTCTTTTCCTTCATGTTTACCGCCATGATATCGCGGATGTTGTATTCAAACTGCTTTTCTTTTTCTTCAGGCTGAACACGTTCACCAGCCAGCAGTTCGTTAACAGAAACATTCAGCCGGGCACATAATTCCATAAGAATACTGTAATCAGGCATGCGGCGGCCGTTTTCCCAGTTGCCCACTGCTCTGTCAGTGACATTAAGCCTGTCTGCCAGTTCCTGCTGGGTCATGTTCTGTTCCTTACGGAGTTCGGCTATGAACTTACCTGTTTTTTTCTGATCCATGGCATCTGTCATCCTTTCGCTTTTATTATAGAACAACAGGCCTGAAAAGTATCCCTACAGTCTGTGGGGAAAGAAAAAGCTGTCTTTCGACAGCTCTTACAGTCAATTATATGCGGGCAACACCGCTCTTGCGGGCAGCCTCAGCGACAGCCTTCGCCACCGTCTCACCGACTCTTGGGTCAAAGGCCTTTGGCAGAATGTAGTCCTCATTCAGTTCTTCATCGCTTACCAGTGAAGACAATGCTCTGGCCGCAGCCATCTTCATTTCTTCGTTGATGTCGCTGGCACGGCAGTCAAAGGTACCGCGAAAGACACCTGGGAAGGCCAGAACGTTGTTAACCTGGTTAGGATAGTCACTGCGTCCGGTCGCTACGACTTTGGCACCGGCAGCCTTGGCTTCTTCATATGAGATCTCAGGCATCGGGTTGGCGCACGCAAAGATGATTGGATCACGGTTCATGGTCTTGACCATTTCACCGTTAATGGTACCAGGAGCGCTTACACCGATAAAGACATCGGCACCCTTGATGACTTCCTTCAGAGGTCCGGCTTCTTTGTTTCTGTTTGTTACCTGAGCCATTTCCTTCTTGATCCAGTTCAGTCCGTCACGGCCTTCATAAATGGCACCCTGACGGTCTGTCATGACGATATTCTTAAAGCCGGCTGATAACAGCAGTCTGACGATTGAGATACCGGCAGCCCCAGCCCCGGAAGTAACGATCTTGACATCTTCCTTTTTCTTGCCGACGACCTTAAGTGCATTAGTTAATCCAGCCAGTGTAATGATAGCCGTACCGTGCTGGTCATCATGGAAAATAGGAATGTCGCATATTTCCTTCAGTTTTCTTTCAATTTCAAAGCATCTCGGTGAAGAGATGTCTTCCAGGTTAATGCCGCCGAATGATCCGGAGATCAGATATACGGTATTGACGATGGTATCAACATCCTTTGACTTGATGCAAATCGGGAAAGCGTCAACATTGCCGAATGACTTGAAAAGCACGCATTTGCCTTCCATGACCGGCATCCCGGCTTCCGGACCGATGTCGCCTAATCCCAGAACGGCTGTACCGTCAGTAATAACGGCACACAGATTATGTCTTCTGGTTAACTCATAGCTCTTGTCAATATCCTTCTGAATTTCCAGACAAGGCTGAGCTACACCAGGTGTGTAAGCTATTGTAAGATCTTCCTTTGAACCGACAGGCACGCGGGAAACGACTTCGATCTTGCCCTTCCATTCTTCGTGCCGCTGTAGTGATTTCTGCATTACATCCATGTTATTTCTCCTCAAACGGGAATACATAAGGCAGTTCAAGCTTGTCTCTTAAGTTAACAAGTTCCTTCTGTACGGCTTCATTTACCGGTACACCCTTGTCTTTTCTTTCCTGCCATACCAGATATTCCTTTTCACCCGCTGTATAGATCCTGTCATAGCCAGGAGCCTTGGTGGAAGCTCTTAACTGACGGCAGATCTCTCCGGCAATCTTCTTAAAGGTATCCAGACCCATGAAGGCTTCAGGGTCAACGACGAAGAAGAAGTGACCGAGATGATACATCTGCGGACCTCCATCCGGTGCAACACCACTCAGTGATTTCATGAACTCACCGCCGGCTAAGGCAGCTGACAGAATTTCGACAACTGTCGCATAGCCATATCCCTTGTAGCCGCACATTTCATCACCCGGACCGCCTCCTAATGGAGCTAAAGCCGCAGTACCGTTACCCAGCATCTTCAGGATGGCACTTGAATCAGTGATGGTCTTGCCGTCATGAGTTACGACCATGCCGGCTGGGGTTTCCTTACCGCTGCGGGCATAGAATTCGATCTTGCCGCGCTGAACGATTGAAGTAGCGCAGTCCAGTGTGAACGGGAATTCCTCATCGGTAGGCAGTGAGAAGGTCAGCGGGTTGGTACCCAGCATGTTTTCAACGCCGAAAGTCGGGGCGATTGAAGGTCTGGCGTTGGTACCGGTGATACCAATCAGTCCTTCCTTGGCGGCCATGTCACTCCAGTAACCGGCAATGCCATAGTGAGTTGAATTTCTGATGGCGCCGCCGGCCATGCCGCATTCCTTAGCCTTTTTGATCAGCTTTTCCATCATGGCATGTGCGGCAACCATGCCCATGCCGTCATGAGCATCCATGACTACAGTCGTAGGTGTTTCCTTAACGATTTCCAGTTTGGTTACCGGCAGCAGGGTTCCCTTGACGATACGGTCAATGTAGATTGGTTTGAAACGGTTGCAGCCGTGAGACTCTATGCCTCTTCTGTCTGACTCCAGTAAGACATCTGCGCAGATCCTGGCATCATCTTCAGGCACACCGTAAGCTTTAAAAACATCAATCATGAAGTTTCCCATCAGTTCCCATGGAACATATGGTCTGGTTTCCATAAAATCATCCTCCTGTTTCTCATTAAATATTATTATCTTGTGATTTTATTATCATTCATATTAATTATATAGCAGTTACCCCTTCAATACAAAAACGTCATTTCATTTGTGAAATATTCCACATTATGTACAGAAAGAAAAAGGGCTCTGCCCTTTTCCCTTCTTATTCAAAGCCGAAGAATTCCTTCAGTCCTTTCTTTTCCTTTAACATTTCAGCGGTAAAACCGTAATGGGCTGCCGCTGCCAGAGTCACGACGTTTTCCAGAAATTCGTCATAAGGAAGATCAAACCACTCTTCAGGGATTTCCCTGCGGATGGTACCGCCGTCATTGTGACCGCCTCCCCACCACCAGGCTTCATCCAGTTCAGCCTGATAATTGCCGTCATCCATCTTCACAAAGGCATACCAGCTGGCCCACTCGCGCATGCCTTCCGGGGTATGAGGGCCTTCATTGTGAGGAGCATCATGCTTTAACGGTGAATACTCAGGGTCCCCTTCCTCAGCTGATCGCTTATAGACGTAATAGCGTTCATCGGTTTCCCTGGAATAACGCTCCAGTCTGATCATATCCTTCTGATAAATACGCTTTCGGGTTCCCGGAATACGATATTCTTCACAAATAATGTCTGAAAACTGCTTCAGAGGCTTTTTCCGCTTTTTTTCCTTATCCAGCTTCAGGGCCTTCAGCTGTTCTTCAATATCCCAGGGAGAGCCCCAGGCGGTGCTGTATGAAACGGTGTCATCACTGTAAACATAGTAATAGCCGACTGTCTTGTCACCGTATATTACTTCATATTCATCTTTTATGTACATAATCATTCCCCCGGACAAATGCTCTGACAATATTATACAGCAAAAAAAGATACAGACTTCACATCTGTATCTTCTGATTATTTATTCAGCCTTGCTGAAGATGTTGGCGTTAGCGAATTCTCCAACCGCTTCATCATGACCCCATAACAGTGAATTGCCGTCGATCATGAACCAGCCGTCAGATTCTATCGGTGCTGCTCCGTTAATGGAGACATTTTCATACCATAAGTTTCCGACCATATCAACATGTCCGATGGCTACGATGGTCCTGTCAGCTGCCTGAATGGTCATCTGATAGCCGTGTTCAATGTCTTCATATCTCTGAATGAACATGGTCAGACTGTTCGGATTATCAGTCCAGGCACCTACCAGGAACTTATCGATTGCTTCATAATCCGTATCGTCGCTCCATTCTCCACCGCCACCAATCTCTTCAGGAGTTTCCAGCATAGTTACACTGGCATTGTAAACACCGGTGATTTTGCCGTTTTCAACCTTGACGCCAACTTCAGCGTCAGCCCATTTTTCGGTTTCTTCTTCATTGATCATACGGAAAGAAACCTTATAGGCTCCGGTACCGATGCTGGCTGTCAGGGTGACGGTATTCCCGTCAAGCTGATAATCGGCTTCAACACCGTTAGTATTCATGGTTCCTACCGATTCCCATACCATGCCGTCAACTGCCTTCAATTGAACTGTGGCCTGACCATTGCTGAGCTTAACCCAGTCATACTCAGCAGTAGGACGTACGGTAATGCTCTTGATGATGGCCTGGACCTCGGCATCTTTCAGACTGAGCTGTTCCCTGGTTTCCATGCCCTCCATCCGGGAGAAAGTAATATAACCGAATTCTCCTTCAGTTTCAGCTACTTCACTCTTGACGTCGTTGAAGGAACCTGTCCATGAAGTCCAGTGATAGCCGCCCAGATCAAAGTCAGGTTGCTGAATGACGTTTTCAGCGAAAGCGGCTGATGATACGACTACTTCAGTTGGCAGGCTATAAATAACTGATATCTGCGAGTTCTTCAGGAAATCATCCTTGGTACCTTTGACAACGACGCAGGTGAATTCGGAAGATGCTGATCCCAGATCAATAAGGGTCCAACCTTCCGGAATCAGCAGACTGATTCTGCCGACATCATGCATCTCACCTTTAACTGTAACTTCATCAGGATCTTTCTTACCCTGATTACTGCAGCCAAGTATTCCAGTTAACATTAGTACAGACATTAACATTAATAATAATTTCTTCATAATAACCTCTTATGTAATACCAGTCTATTATACTGGTTCTTTTATTTTATAACAACGCTGACATTATCACTGTATTCGCCATAGTAGATGTCCTGACAGTATACATCCTTTTCGGCTGCAGCTGTATCAACAAAGCTGCGGACGCGGACATCGTAGTTTCCGGAAGCTAATCCCGTAATGGTTACGGCAATACCCTGTGTTGTATTCAGCTGTTTCCACTGATTGCTTCCTGATTCACAGTATTCAACGCTGTAACCGCTGATTCCTGAAGCCCACTGATCCTTGACTGTGACACTGATACTGCCGGAGCCGGTAGTTGCTGATGTTATTTCAGCTTTCTGAGGCTTAACGGCGAAATAGGCAAATAACTGCGGTTGGAATGAATTACCCTGCGGATCGCAGATCTCTACTCTGGCAATACCGCAGCTGACGTTATTGTCAAACTTCAGAGTGTAATCTTCGCCTTCAGTCATTCTGCAATTGCCTTCATCCAGTACCATAACTGTTGTTGCTACCGGTTCCCCAGTGTATTCCTTAGCGGTAACAGCCGGCATGAAGCGGCCTGGAACCAGTTTTTTAACTTCAATCTTCAGGATGGATGTTCCGATTCCTTCAACAGTAGCTGCCACATAGCCGTTACCGTAATTCCTGGCTTTAACCGTAACATATCTGCCCCCGCCATCCGGTTCCATGCTCAGAACATCTTCTGAGCCAGGCAGCAGATGCCATTTTATTTCCGGAATACCGACTTCCACGCTGTCATGACCGCGGAAGATAAGTCCGACTCTGGTCACATCCTTGCCTTCCTTAAGTGACAGGCCGCTGTCTTCAGCCATCAGAACGATGTTCATGTTAGCCGGCAGATAGGAAGTATAGGCCTTGATCGGAAAGTTATCATAATACAGCTTACCGCCGAAGGCTTCATATTTTTCTTCAGCCCAGTCTTCCTCAGCGATCTTCTTATAGTCATACCAGTTTTCATCGGCATAGAGGAAGCTTTCCTGCGGGTTGATGATGGCTTTCTGGTTCATCATGCCCTTCAGAGCCAGACCGATCGGCGTATTAATGTAATAGTAGTCATACTGGCCGCTAAGAGTCACTATGACCGCATATTTCTGTCCTTCCTGAATGTAAACAGGTTTCTGCAGCGGGATCCTGTGGAAGCCACCGAATTCAAACACTTCCGTGCCACTGGCAGCCAGATATCCCTGTTCAGGATCTTCAAAATCTTCGTTCAGAATATATATCCGGTAATCAACGCTCATATTCTTTTCCGCTGTAACGCAGGAAATCTCATTAATGGTCTCAGCATGTCCGGAAGTAAAGACATTTGCCATGCGGACCGGCTGAGTAAAGGTCTGTGTATATATGTCAGAAGCAGACAGATAGTCATGCTGGTAGATGTGTTCGTTTTCATCAACATTCGCAAAGGTGAAGCTTTCCGGTGACCTTAATGACATGTCAAAGTATGACAGCCAGAAGTATCCGGAGCCAACCATTACCGGATTACCTTCCTCATCCAGCACCGGATTGCCCTTTTCGTCTACCTTAGGCACTTCAATGCCCCAGTGATTATTGCCGCCGTTAGGGAAGCCTTCTTCACCTGAACCCCAGCTGTTCTTAACCAGCCAGGCTCCGTTTTCCGGTGGCATGTGATCCTTCAGGAAATTTTCTCTTGGATAGTTGTCATCCCAGCCTACGATGGTAACAGCGTGATTGGCCATGGCACTTTCCGTCCAGGTATAATGAGCCCAGTTGTTAAGGTCAATGTAAATACCTTCGGTAACCTGCTGTGAAGGCAGTGAGGTATCGGCACAGAAGCCAATGAGCACACCCTTCTTATCCAGCAGTTCTTCCTTTATCATGTTGGTAGCGTCACGGTAATACATGTAATTACCGACAAAGTTGATCTGCGCCGGTGTCGGCAGCAGGTGGGAATACAGCAGTCTGAAATCCTGAGCGAAACGCATTTCTTCCGGAATGGTCCAGTCATCCTCAGCGGAATAACTGTATGGCTGGAACTTGCCGTCTATGAAACGCTGATCAGCATAGTGATTTCTGCCTCTGTATGTTAACCAGTCATTGTATTTTTCGTCGCTTTCATATGATGGTCCGATACCCTGAGCAAAAGTTGAACCTGCCAGGATACAGCTGCCTCCCTTGTTATAGACCTGCAGAGAATCAGTAATGTCATCAGGGGTAATGCCTTCCCCGTTCTGCGGGTTATCAGGATCATTCAACGGTACATTGGTAAAGTAAGCCAGCTGTTTTTCGGAAAGATCCAGAGTCTTCCAGGCATTTGGATCATTCTTGAGATTATTACCCAGAATGCTTATTTCAGCAGCCGCAATAGCCGCAAAGCCCCAGCAGGTGCCAAAAGGATTCTGCAGGCGTACCGGAGTAACAAAACAGCGGTCCCCCTTGCCGTCCCCGTCTGTATCAACATTACGTAAGTCAAAGGATTCAGGTATTGGTCTTTCACGCCAGGATTCACTGTAATCCTTCTGCGGCCCTTCAGGCGTACTGCAGCCATTTAAAACAATTAATGATATGCTCAGAAACAGAATAATAGCTTTTCTCATCATATGATCAACCTCATAAAATACTTAACTATATTTTACACTATTATTTTATTTATAAATTAACAAACTGCTTCACATCGGTTATTCAGATCAGCTCAGATTAAAGCCCCTTTTCAGGGGCTTTGTCTTATTATTTATCTGTTATACGGTCTTTTTCTCAATATCATCCGTAATGCTGCTGCTACAGATGTCAGCAGCATGATAAACCAGTACTGCAGATTATTTACGTCACCGGTATCCGGGCTGCCCGGATCAACAGGTGTCGGGTCAACAGGTGTCGGATCATCCGGTATCTCTTCACCGCCGGCTTTGATTTCCAGTGTGGTTTCCACTTCACCGTCATCAAAGCTGATCACAACATCATGTTTGCCTTCACTTAGCTGTTCCATCATTTCCTTCTTCAGGGTAATGAGGGTACTGCCGCTTTCCGCCAGATAGTCATTATCTAAGGTCAGAACCTTACCGTCAATGCTGACATCGGTGAAATGAGAGAAACAGGTTTCTTCATTTCTGCTGCGGACGACTTTGATAAGATGATCTGTATCACTGCCCTTGGTCCAGACACCGTCGGCGCCTTCAGTAATCTCATAGCTTACATCCTGCAGAGTCTGTGGAACATTAGGCGTCATGATGACATTTTCACCGGTAACAGGCATTCCTTCCCGGTCAACAAGCATGAATCTGACGGCCAGAACACCGTCTGCCTCAGCTCTGTCCCAGATCGGAGTCAGATCATAGCGTAATGAATACTTATCCAGATCCGGATCGGAATCAACCGTGTTGATGTCAAGGTAAGCAACATGGGAAGGCTTCGTCACGTCTTCATACATGATTTCGACCTGTAACCTGTTAAGACTGATGTCATGGTCAGAGATATTGGTAATGCTTAAATCAGCATAATGGTTCTCACCCAGGACGATCTGTCTGCCCCGTAAGGTCAGGCTGTTCCGGAATACCGGAGTGGTAAGGGTCGTTCTGACATCTCCACGGTATTTCGGTGAGATCTCAACGTGAACTTCATGAACTCTGTTGCTTTCCCAGTAATAAGGTGCGGCCACAATGAGTTCCATCGTTACGGTATCACCGCTGTAGACTCTGCCGACATTATGGTCAACCTCATTGCCCAGGTCATACCACTCATGGTTGCCAGGGTTGTAGTACAGTTCATGCATGTCATAACCGTTTTCATCCTTAACGGTGAACGCTACCTGTCCTTCAATGGCGTAACCTACGTTACGGAAGGTTACGTATACAGGCAGTATCTTTTCATCGGTATAGTAGAACAGGTCAGCAAATTCCACATTTGTAGTGATCATGCCGCGCTTGAGATTCTGCTGCCACTGATAGATGTCGCTGTCAGCGATCATCTTGCCGCTGGCTGACAGACTTCTGTCAGGTGTAGTGGAATAAACGACTGACAAGCCCTTGGAACGGCAGTTTTCACGGTTGAATACGGCCGCAAAGACATTGATGTCAGCGTCCTTGACAAAGATTTCCAGCGGTCCGTGCAGAATAGCCTGATTGGTCTTGGTGGACTCATCATAACGGCCTTCCAGAGTATGTACCCTCAGAGTGGAACCCTTAAGGATGTTTTCACCGGTTTCCATGTTGGCTTCATAATTGGATGTAGTGGATACCAGGCAGATACCGCTCTTGTCGTCAGTAACGACAAATTCATAGATATTGTCACGGTTGACCAGACCTGCGCTGTTTTCAACTTCCTTAAGTCTCATGCCGTAACCGTAAGCATCATAGCTGTCAGCATACTTCTCCAGGAAGTAAAGCTTGCTGGCGATGATGGCATAGTTGGTATTGTTGGCATAGCCCCAGTTAGTCAGGAAGTTTTCATTTTCTTCCAGCACATAGTCCTTAACGGAAACTGAATAGCGGCATCTTGGATTCTTTTCATCAAAGCTGCCGTCAGCCATGTAACCGTCAATTACCACGGTATCACGGGTAGTATGCGTACGGTTGGTCAGGAAGAATGAAGGTTCACCCGGAACAATGTCTCCGCTGGTAAATACATTACCCTTGCCCATGACGGTTTCCTTTTCATTGGTACCGAAGACACAGGCATCGGCCTCACCCAGGTATTTATATGTATAGGTCCTCTGATATGCCACGGCAATTTCATCACCGCGTCCGGCAATTCTCGGACTGAAATAGAAGTACTTGCCGGCATCAGGCAGAGGCGACTTGACGGCTGACTTACGGACTCTGTCAGTGTCCATGTCAATGACAATACCCTGTACGCGGGTCGTCAGGCTGCGTGACTGAATGTCAGGCTTGCTGCTGTCAGCTACAATGGCACCGACATAGAAATAGTTAAGATCGGTCGTGGAAGCTGAAACGTTGAATTCCGTAACATCGTAGCCCATGAAAGCCGGCAGTTCATAGTAATCATCCATGAATTCACCGGTATCAGGATCCTGTTTCTGATATACGATCCTGGCCTTACCGTCAATGCTGGCAATTCTGAACAGTGCCGTAGTCTTGCCGGTGGAGGCAATCTGTATCTGGCTGTTGGCGAAGGTATCGTTTGAAATGGCCTTTATGGTCTGAATGTCATTGACGGTCTGAATTTCAGAGTTAAGCAGATTCATCTTATAGTGATTCATCTGATCCTCGCCATTGCCTGCCAGTAACAGTGTTCCCTTTTCACTTACCGCCTCAAGATCCAGGTCAAGGAATTCGGCTTCCTCCACCTCTTCAGGCATCACCGGCGGTTCGGTTATCTTATCCGGATGGGTATCATACAGTCGCCACGGTCCGAACGATTTATTAAACAGATTGAAACTGAAGAAGGCAATGTACCCGGTAATTCGGACTGACGCAAAGGAGTCGATCAGGAATCTGGTCCCATCCCTGCCTCTTGCATCTTCTTCAACTGTACCTTTAATCAGGGCGAAATCCATGGTTGCTGCGCCTGCACCTTCAATTGCGCAGACACCCTTAAGACCCAGACCTCCAAACAGTTCAAAGGCAGCTATTAAGTCATAACGCTCTACCAGAGTATGGTCAGCAGCAGAGAACGCTGCACCAATGCCGTCAGAAAGTTTATTCCAGACGAAGTTTGCCGTCATGGCTCCCTTGAATTCGCCGGAAATGTTAAATCCTGCGTAAACAGGAATAACGATTGGTGTTGAAATCAGAACATACCAGATAACACCGCCAGCCAGCTTGATATCAAAGATGCCGCCGAAAGAACCATCAAAGTTTCCGGTGTTCTTATTATATACACCTGTACAGAACAGTGAGAAGGCAACGTTAAATGACCAGTTCTTATCCTTGACCACGGTGGCTCTCTTTGAGTCATTCATCTGACCTGTTCCGCTCTTGAAACGGTCTGACTTACGCCAGAATTCCTGCTTGAAAGGCTCAAAGATGCTTTCGCCGGCCTCACGGGTCTTTGGATTCCAGCTTTCCTCAAACAGTGAGGAATACTTCGCTGACAGACTGTCAATGTCAAATGTCGCAACGATGATGAATCCACCTTCCGGGAAGACACCGATGGTTACCGGTACCTTGAAGTACTTTATCGTCAGGGAGACTATTCCAGAGCCTCCCATTACATCAGTATAAGGGATATCCTTATCTGTTCCTGTCAGCGGCAGTTCTTCTTCAGAAGTACCAGGCTGCATCAGAGCATTATATACTCTGACATGCGGAAGCAGATAGCTATTTCCGGAAACGTCAAAATACAGAACATCGTCCTCTTTCAGCAAGCCGCCCTTTTTCATCCAGTCTTCGGACCGGGTAAACATGCGGGATACGGTTCCGCCCAGTTCGATCCGGGAATAATTGGTGAAATCAGCAACGCTTCTTTCCGTATGATCATCCTTCAGAGTTATCTTGTCAGGCAGGCTCTTGTTACCCTTGGCAGTAACGATTACACGCATGTCCAGAGGTCTGCTTCCTGATTCAACCAGATACAGATTGGAATCATCCGTCAGCATGTTCTTGCCGCCCATGTCCACACAGCGCAGATAAACGTCATCAGCCGGTGATTCTTCCAGCTGGAAATACAGCATGTCACCGGTCGTTACCTGCTGGTCAAGGATCGTCTGGGCTCTGTAATCAGCAGCCTGAACATCGATCAGAATGTAATCGACATCATTCATCTTATCAAAGGCAGTCAGACCAGGCAGCTGACCATCAGTGGTATACTGGGCTCTGTTTACGGTCTCACCGTCCTTGTTCTTGTAGGAGATCGATACCAGCGCATTGCCGATTCCCTCTCCCTTGCTGTTTTCAACTCTGACCGCGACGGAATTGCGGTCAATGACAAATATGTAACCGGTGGCATTATCACCGCTGTCAACGACTTCAACCAGATCCTCTCCGGTTTCCTCCAGACCGATCGCATTAGCCATCCGTCCCAGATCACCGCTGCTTAACAGACCCGCACCGACATCACTGCTGGTTTTATCATAACCGCCATTAGTCAGATAATTGTCAACGGCATAAAGCATCCTGCCGACATCATCTGAATCTATTGGCTGGAAATTAAGAACCGTGTCAATGTCTTCTTCCAGCTGACGGCGTAACCGGCTGTTTAGGAGTTCACCGCCGTCAATATTAGTATGTTCGTCAATGGTCAGCTTAACGGAATAATCTACAGGCGGATTGAGAATAGGAGCCGGTGTAAAGGGTGGAATTTCCTCATCTGCGGCTGATCCCTCTTCTGCAGCTTCAAGAGTTCCGGTTTCCGTTTCCCGTTCCAAAGTCTCTTTTATGACTGTAATTTCAGGTTCAGCGGCAGGAGTTTCTTCTTCCCGGGCTGTTCCCTCTTCCAGGGCTGTTGTTTCAGTACTGTCAGGAATTTCTCCGTCATCCGCTCTGACGACAGATAAGGACGTGATCATCATGAACACTACCAGAAGAGATATGATTGTCTGTTTAAAATACTTCATAACACTTTCTCCTTTGCAGAATTATGGCTATTAATGTATTGATTTTCTATATTTTTATTTTATTATAACGTGAAATCCATGCTTTTGATAATACTCATATTTACTTCTGAATTAAAAAAAGACATCTGTTCAGCAGATGTCTTTCAGTCTAATCTACACCGAACATCAGTTCTCTGTATACCGGTATCGGCCAGTACTTACGGTCCGTCATGGTTTCCAGCTCATCCGCTTTCCGGCGGGCTGTTTTCATTAACGGCAAAACACAGTCACGGTAGTAACAGGCCTTGCCCAGGGCATCACTGTCCGGAACATTCCTAAGAACGGCTTCCAGTTCAGTTACGTCATCATATAAGCCATTGGATAACGCTGTTTCCCTGGCGAATATCTTACCGCTGTAGGAATCTTCAGCCTTCATTCCCAGTTTCAGCTGATATTCAATGTCCTTACCAAGAACATTGAGATACTCAACACAGGCCGGCAGAATGTCCTTCTTCAGCATGTCCAGCAAGGTGTGCGCTTCAATGTTGATGGTCTTGTAGTATTTTTCCATGTATATCTCATAGCGTGAATGTAATTCCGCTTCGGTCAGGACACCGTGATCGGTAAAGACTCTGACGTTCTTCTCATCAAGATAATGTACCAGGGCATCCGGAGTAGAAGGATAATTGCTCAGTCCTCTTCTGGCTGCTTCCCTGATCCATTCCGGATCATAGCCGTTGCCGTTGAAAATGATCCTCTTGTGATCTCTGAGAGTATCCTTGATTATCTTCTGAATGGCCTTATTGAGATTGTCTGCCTTTTCCAGTTCCTCAGCCATGCCCTTCAGTTCCTCAGCGACGATCGTATTCAGTACCGTATTAGGCGTTGAAATGGAGGCGCTGGAACCCGGCATGCGGAATTCAAACTTGTTGCCGGTAAAGGCGAACGGTGACGTTCTGTTGCGGTCGGTATTGTCTTTTGGGAAAGACGGCAAGGTATGTACATTGAACTGGAACGGCTCCCTCTTGCGGTCGGAATAAACAGTATCGCTTTCGATGCTGTCAAGGATCTCCGTCAATTCATCTCCCAGGAATATGGATACGATGGCCGGCGGGGCTTCGGAAGCACCCAGACGGTGGTCATTACCGGCAGAAGCAATTGATATTCTGATCAGATCCTGATAATCGTCTACGGCTTTGATTACGGCAGACAGGAAGATCAGAAACTGAGCATTCTGAGCCGGGGTATCACCCGGTTCCAGCAGATTGACACCGGTATCGGTCTTTAAGGACCAGTTATTATGCTTGCCGGAGCCATTGACTCCCGCAAACGGTTTTTCATGCAACAGACATTCCATGCCATGTTTCTTGGCCACCTTTTTCATGATCTCCATGGTCAGGTTATTCTGGTCCACGGTGACATTGATGGTCTGGAAATTGTTCGCCAGCTCATGCTGATTAGGAGCTACTTCGTTATGCTCCGTCTTAGCCTGAATGCCCAATTCCCACAGTTCCTTATTAAGGTCTTTCATGAAGCTGGATACTCTGGTTTTGATCGATCCGTAATAATGGTCATTCATTTCCTGTCCCTTGGCCGCAGGCGCTCCCAGGAGCGTTCTGCCGGTCAGCTGCAGTTCTTCGCGCTGATCGTAGTATTTCTTATCGACCAGAAAATACTCCTGTTCTGCGCCGGCTGTGGCCTTCACATGGTCAACGTCACTGTTGCCGAAAACTCTCAGAACTCTCATAGCCTGCGTATTCAATGCTTCCATTGATCTTAATAATGGGGTCTTATGGTCCAGTGCTTCACCCGAAAAACTGCAGAAAACAGTCGGAATGCACAGAATGTCATCCTTGATGAAGGCATAGGAAGTCGGATCCCAGGCGGTATAGCCTCTGGCTTCAAAGGTATCTCTCAGACCTCCTGACGGGAAGGAAGAAGCGTCAGCTTCACCTTTAATCAGGTTTTTAGGTGAGAATTCCAGAATAATGTTGCCGCCTCCGGCTGTTGAAACAAAGCTCTCATGCTTTTCAGCGGTAGCGCCGCTTAAAGGATGGAACCAGTGCGTAAAGTGCGTGGCACCGTTTTCCACAGCCCAGTCTTTCATGGCATTAGCCACTTCTTCAGCTATTTCACTGTTAAGATCAGTACCTCTCTTGATGGTTTCATGCAGCTGTCTGTATGTTGAGGCCGACAGTCTTTCCTTCATGACGCTGTCATTGAAGACCTTGCGGCCGAATATTTCCGATATCTTAGCCATATGCGTTCTCCTTATGCTCTAATGCCGCCTTTATCAGTCCCCTGAACAGAGGATGCGGATTATCAGGACGGGATCTGAATTCCGGATGGAACTGAACCCCGATATAATAGCTGTTTTCAGCTATTTCGACTGTTTCCACGATATACCCGTTATCATGGGTACCGGAAACAGTAAGTCCGTTGTCGATCAGACGCTGTCGGAACTCATTATTGAATTCATAACGGTGTCTGTGTCTTTCGAAGATGGTATCCATGCCATATAGAGATCTTATTAATGTATTTGGCTGCAGATCACACTGGTATACTCCCAGTCTTAAGGTGCCGCCTTTATCTACATTATCGTTCTGATCAGGCAGAAAATCTATGACTTTATACGGTGAGTTTTCATTGAATTCACGGGAATGAGCGCCTTTCATATTACAGACGTTACGGGCAAATTCAATGGTTGCCACCTGCATGCCCAGACAGATTCCCAGATAAGGCACATCGTTCTTGCGGCAGTATTCAGCCGTCATGATCATGCCGTCAATACCTCTTGGTCCAAAGCCTCCCGGTACGATGATGCCGTCACAGTCACCCAGTTTTCTTTCAACGTTTTCTTCCGTTACCGTCTCGCTGTCGATCCACTTGATATGGACCTTGCAGCTGTTGGCGTAGCCGCCATGGGTCAGAGCTTCCACGACTGACAGATAAGCATCATGTAGTCTGACATACTTGCCTACCAGACCAATCGTAACCTTATTCTCCAGATGCTTTATATCCCTGACCATCTGTTTCCAGTGAGTAAGATCAGGTTTACCGCACTGCAAGTCAAGTTTTCTGATTACCACATCTGCCATGTGCTGCTTTTCCAGCATTAACGGAACTTCATAAAGAACCTTTATGGTTCTGTTCTCAATGACGCTGTCACGGTCGATATTGCAGAAAAGCGCGATTTTTTCAAACAGATCTTCAGGTAATGGCTTAGTGCAGCGTAAGACAATGATGTCAGGTTTGATTCCTATTCCCTGCAGTTCCTTGACGGAATGCTGAGTCGGCTTTGATTTATGTTCCTTGCCGCCTTCCAGATACGGTACCAATGTTACGTGAATGTAACAGACGTCTTCCTTTTTGTTCTCCAGTCCTATCTGTCTGATGGCTTCCAGGAAAGGCTGTGATTCAATGTCACCCACTGTACCGCCTATTTCGCAGATAAGTACATCAGGGTTATCTTTTCTGGCCGCTGAGTAAATGAATTCCTTGATCTCATTGGTAACATGCGGGATGACCTGAACCGTACTGCCCAGGTATTCCCCTTTTCTTTCCTTCTGCAGAACATTCCAGTAGACCTTGCCGGTCGTCAGATTGGAATATCTGTTAAGGTTTTCGTCAATGAATCTTTCATAGTGACCCAGATCAAGGTCCGTTTCAGCCCCGTCATCAGTCACGAATACTTCACCGTGCTGGTAAGGAGACATAGTTCCAGGGTCAACATTTATGTAAGGATCAAGCTTCTGAGATGATACCTTTATACCTCTTGCCTTTAACAGCCTTCCTAAGGAAGCTGCTGTAATGCCTTTGCCTAAACCGGATACGACACCGCCGGTCACAAAGATGAATTTGCACATGTGAACACCTCCATAAAATAAAAAAACAACATCGTCGCTGATGTTATTACATAGGGTTTTAAAACCATCTCCACACCCTTTCATGTGGATACATTATTTATGGTACGGCCGTACACAAATTTACTAAATAATTATACATCTTCCCATAGTCAATATCAATATTTCTGTAAATAAAATGATTGGTTTTTCTGAAAATATTCACTGCTTCCATAAACGCAGACATGGATAAATGGATCGATTGTTTATTGTACACAAAAACATAAATGATACAATATATTTTAGATCATGCAGTTACATTCAGACGTTCAGTCAGCTGAATCAGGAGGGGAAAACAAAATGTATTACCTGATAGAAAACACCTTAAAGAAATGTCCCAACATTCTGACAAAGGACGGTACTATTCCTTATGTTGCCATCATGTCTTTGGAACAATGGCAGAAGGAACGCGAATTCCTTGATCTGGGAATAGACATGGATTTTGAAACGCTTGACATTCACACCACCATGGCTGAAGTCAACTACAATTCCATTACAGGTTCATTTGCCATACCTTATATCAACGAAGGCTCTGTAGACTACAGGAAGTTTTCCTATGTAATAAATGAAGACGGCATCATCTTCATCGATGAAAATAACGTGGTCTCGGACATCGTCAACAGGATCTCTCTTACCAGGAAGTGGCGCATGCCAAGTCTGGAAAGATTCATTTATGACTTTCTTGAAGAAATCATTGCCTCCGACCTCAGCATTCTGGAAGACTATGAAAAGCTGCTGGCTGAAACAGATAAGGCCATCAACAGCAAGGAAGAAATCGATCTTGAAAACATCAATGTCATCCGTGATCATCTCAGAGTATTAAGAACACACTATGACCGTCTGATTGATCTGGCTCAGGAACTGGAAGAAAATGAAAACGAGTTCTTTACCGAAGATAACATCCGCTACTTCAGCCTTTTCAGCAAGAGAGCAGGACGTCTGTTCGACATGTCCAATTCCCTCATTGATTACACTTCTCAGATACGCGCTGATTACGATGCCAATCTGACTGACAAGCAGAACCACATCATGACGATCCTTACCGTAGTCACAACGATATTCAGCCCTCTGACCCTGATAACCGGCTGGTACGGCATGAACTTCAAGTACATGCCTGAACTCAATTCAGAGTACGGTTATCCGGCAGTCTTCATCATTTCTTTTCTGGTCGCAATACTGAGTCTGCTGTATTTCAAACATAAAAAATGGTTATAAAATCAAAGAGCGGCAACTGCCGCTCTTTTTACTGTTCAATGCTTAATCTGAGACTGACATTGTTTTTGTTTAATAACTGTGTCAGTTCCTGATTACTCATGTTTTCAATATGTCCAAGTCTGGTATATGACCAGGAATTTGTCCCGTAGAAAACCACGATCTGGTTACCGCTGTACAGCACGATGTCGCCCGGTCCAGTTTCGGTATGAACGTCATGTCTCGGCAGGCTCTGCCCTATCGGTCCGACCTGTTCAAAGCCGCCATACCGGGATGTCGTAATGTTAACGGATCCCTTTTCAGCCAGTTCGCATAAAGCCATTACGGACTCGTTGTTTTCCCATGTTACGGTAATTTCCTGTTCATCAATATACAGTTTCAGCATCTTTTCTGTTTCCTCCTGTGTGTCAGGTGTTTCACTTGGAACATCTGCCGGTATCGGTTCCTCATCCAACTGTTTCCGTCCGCAGCCTGTCACAAGACAGATCACTGCAAACAGAACAGTTATTCTAAACCAGTGTTTTGCCAAATTCATAGGCTTCCTGCAGTTCTGTTTCTCTGCCGGCTGCTTCACCCATGTCGTTGATGCCGCCGCAGAACAGTGAACCCTTGAATTCTGCCTTTTCAAAGCAGTCTACCCAGCCGTTAAGACCGCTGACGGCCTTTTCACAGACGAAGTCTTCGTCTTCAGCCGCTGTCGTTAACATATAGACATTGCGGAACTGATAATCTGATGGATACAGCGAATTCAGACGGTCCAGCAATGTCTTCAGCTGACCGCTCATCTCGTAGTAATAGATCGGAGAGACAAATACCAGCGTATCGGCATTCTTCACCTTTTCAGCGATTTCAATGGCATCATCTTTAATGACGCACTTCTGAGTTTTCTGGCAGGCCAGACAGCCCCTGCAGAAGTTTACGGTCTTGCCTTTTAAACTTAACAGTTCAACATCATGGCCCACTTCCTTAGCTCCGGCAACGACCTTTTCAGCCAGGATATCGGAATTGCTTCTGACTCTTAAACTGGTGGTAATAACTAATACTCTACTCATTATGTTCTCCTTATTTCAGATACTCTCTGAAGAAGCTTTCCATCTTGTCAAACGGGATGACCTTCTTCTCACCGCCGTCATATAAATCGGTATGAACAGCATCAGGGATTATCAGCAGTTCCTTGTTGTCACCCTTTAAGAGCTTGAAGGCATCTCTGCTCATGTAGCAGGAATGAGCCTTTTCACCGTGGATCATCAGTACGGCATTCTCTATTTCACCGGCATAGGTAAACAGTCTGGTATTTGACAGAGAGGTACCGGCTGTAACAGCCCATCCGCCGTTTGAATTCAGTGAACGGGCATGATAACCGCGCGGTGTCTTATAGTAATCATAATAATCCTTTACAAAGAAAGGTGCATCAGCAGGTAATGGATCAACCACACCGCCAGCTAAGGCATAGTTTCCGTTACGGTAGTCTTCCGTACGCTGAGCATTGATAGCCTTTCTGGCTGCAATCCTGTCTTCCTTACTGTCAGCGGAATCAAAGTATCCGTTACCGGCAATACGGGACATGTCATACATCGTAGAAGTCACGGTTGCTTTTATTCTGGTATCAATGCAGGCTGTCTGTAAGGCCATACCGCCCCAGCCGCAGATACCGATGATGCCGATCCTTTCAGGATCTACATTATCCTGTACAGAGAGAAAATCTACTGCTGCCTGGAAGTCTTCAACATCAATATCCGGAGAATGCATGGCTCTTGGATATCCTCCTGATTCGCCGGTAAATGACGGGTCAAAGGCAATAGCCAGGAAACCGCGTTCTGCCATGGTCTGGGCATATAATCCTGATGCCTGTTCCTTGCAGGCTCCAAAAGGTCCGCTTACAGCGATAGCCGGCAGCTTTCCTTCAGCATTCTTTGGTGTATACATGTCAGCTGCCAGGGTGATCCCAAAATGATTGATAAAGGTAACCTTTCTGTGATCAACCTTTTCACTCTTCGGGAAAGTCTTGTCCCATTCTTTAACCAGTTTTAATTCTTCAGTCTTCATCATTATCTGATACCTCCATTTATTTCTTTTTCCGTTTTACGGATCAGGAAGTCCATGCAGTCGACTTTCCTGCCACTTTCATGCAGCTCATCCATGAGCCTGCATCTGTCTTTCTTCATAGTCTGTAAGGCTTCCCGGATCCTGCCGTTGTCATACAGTTCCATGATCTTCTGTGCCACAGCTTCACTGCAGCCGGCATCATGCAGATTCTGTTTCATTCTGGAATCCATCATAGCCTTACCCTCCTTTTGACACCTTAAGTCTAACATCTTGTTAAAAGCTGCACTAATAGTTATAATGAATATCGTGATATTCCATAAAAGAATAACAGTGAGGTGTGTTATGGAGATAAGAACTCTGCGTTATTTCCTGGCGGTTGCCAGAGAAGAAAACATGTCCAAGGCAGCTGAAATACTGCATGTAACTCAGCCGACACTTTCAAAACGGATGAAATCACTGGAGGATGAACTGGGAAAGAAACTGTTTACCAGACATTCTTTCAGCATTGAACTGACTGATGAAGGTGTATTGCTGCGTAACCGCGCGGAAGACCTTATTGCTATGGCTGATAAGATTGAAAAGGAGTTCGTCTCTCTGGATGACATTACCGGCGGTGAATTATATCTTGGCCTGGCTGAATCCTGGCAGATCAAATACCTGGCCCGCACCATAAAGGAGTTTAAGACAAAGTATCCCAACCTCAGATACCATATAACATCCGGCGATACTGAACAGATCGCTGACAA
This sequence comes from Erysipelotrichaceae bacterium, assembly GCA_017516045.1. GTDB lineage: Bacteria > Bacillota_I > Bacilli_A > Erysipelotrichales > Erysipelotrichaceae > RUG521. The sequence continues at coordinate 8,373 of JAFWDT010000009.1, read as the reverse complement.
ACTGGATAAAGGCATTCTTGATTTCTTGGTCCTGGCTGAAACTCCGGATCCCCGTAAATATGAATACATTGAATTCCCGCAGCCGGATATCTGGGGACTGGTTTTTCCGGAAGATGACAGGCTGAGAGAAAAAGAAAACATTACTGTTGATGACCTTGTAGGCCTTCCGTTATTCTGTTCTGAACAGGCCTATAATGATGTCATCAGAAAATGGGCTGGCAGTAAATATGCCGACCTGCATCTGGAAGGATCATTCCGTCTTTCCTATAATGGTTCCGTATTTGCCAGGGAAGGACTGGGTTATCTGCTGACATTTGATCACCTGGTTGATACATCACCGGGCAGCGGTCTTACCTTCCGTTTTCTGGAACCAAAACTGGAAACAAGAATGTATCTGGTATGGAACAAATACCAGACCTTTACCCCTATTGCGGAACGTTTTCTCAGTCAGGTACAGAATTCTTTTACCAAAGAAAATAGCTGAATTCGAAAGCAACCCCTGAATCAACTGTTCAGGGGTTGTATTAAAATCTTCTCTATTTCTTTCTTATGTAAAAATCACAGCGTTCATTGCCTCTGCCCAAAGTTCCCGTTCTTTCAAAACTGATTCCCGGCAGATTGCCATAGACCAGATCATCACTCTTACAGCTGATCCTTGTCAGTTCCGGACATCCCAATTCCGTAAAGTAACGATGGTACGGACAGGAAACAATATCCATTCTGTATTCACCTTTCTGATTGTCATAAAAGTTGTTCTTAAAGCCGTTAGCCGGACCGAACACCTTCTTGGTCAGGGGATTCCACAGGCTGACAAATATACTTTTCATTCCAGGTATCCTTAAAACTCTGGCAAGTTTCCCGGCAACGGATATGCATGTATCATAAGTGGCTTTTTCCATGATTCCATAGGCCATATCATGTCCGAGCTCTTCTTTCAGGCTCAGATAAACAGCCGCAGAGGGAAAAATCTTACTGGTATGCAGGCGTACACCTTCAGGTATCGATTCATGTTCCTTCATTATGGATTCCAGTCTGACGGCTGCCTGTTTCCAGATTCTGTCGCTCTGATTTTTCGGCAGTACCCTATCCATTTCATTTTTATAGACTTTTTTCTTATTCAATAGTTTTTCAGCATCATTCATATCATTACCCCTCTGATTCTCCAGAATTCTACAGTTATTGTCATTTTCTTTCAATGACGTCATGACAGCAGTCACCATCAGAAAGATCTGAATATCTGGTAAACTTCACATGTCTTGTAAGCTTAATGTAAGTGGATGTGTCCGTATTGCAGAAGATCTTGCATAAGGGACGTATGCCATAGTATTCAAACATATCCACATACTTACATCTGGAAATGCTGTATTCTATTCTGCCGTCCTGTACTTCAAAGATATCGTAAGTAATACTGCCGTCTTTTACTCTTTTATCATGGTCATTTATATTCCACTTTTCAGCTATTTTATAACTGTTTGGCAGTACATCTACGGCTTTTTCCAGTACTGCAAAAAACTTCTTGCGTTTTTCAAATACCGTATCGGAAAAATCCATGATTTCCCGGTTGGATAGTCCGAACCCCTTCAGTTCAAGGCACATTGCGATAACGGCATAGATGAGTTCAACATTCATGGTTGGATAAACATTATGCTCTCTGAACACATCTGACTCATACATTTCCCTGAGTCTTTTTTCATATGAGGCCGTCTTTCCTTCCACATCGGAAAGCTGCCATTTATTTAAAGCTGCCCTGTATAAATCTGAATACTTCTTAATCAGTTTATCCATATCTGTCACCTACTTTATGCAGCAGAAGATCCCTTCCGCATTTACCGCATGAACACTTACCTGTGAATACATGCCTTCCAGCCTTCTCCTTAAGCTTTCCTGACTTTCAAATGGAGCGGTAAAGAAACCCTTAGGTACATACATGTGCTTTACAAACCAGTCCGTTCTTCTGAACTCGTCCTTAATGTAGAAACATCCGCAGAAGATTCCACCCGGCTTCAGTACTCTGTAAGTTTCACTGAAAGCCGCTTTCTTATCCGGAAAAGCATGGAACCCATTCAGTGACAGCACAATGTCAAAGCTGCTGTCATCAAAAGGCAGACATCCAACGTCACCCTGAACAAACTTAACATTATTAATTCCCAGGACTTCTGCCCTCTTTTCAGCAGCTTTCATCATGTCAGCTGAATAATCCAGACATGTTATCCTGGCTTCAGGTAATGACTTATATAAAGGCATGGTTAGAACGCCTGTACCTACCGGCACCTCCAGCAGACTGCCTTTAAAATCTTCACTGATTGGTACCAATGCCTCATTTACCCATCTGGCAGCCAGTCTTTCATCCAGTCCCCAGATGACATTGTCCATTATCTTGCCAATGACAGTTGATCTGGTTATGATTCCGTCATAAAGACTTGCCATGTTGCCAAGCTGTTTATAAGAGTTCTGTATTTCCTGATGTCTGTCGGTCATATTAATGCCTCCCTATAGTTAGTTACGGCTAACTATTGTCATTATATCACGAATAACTCATCTAAGCAGAAAAAGAAAACGGTGCCTGCAAGGTACCGTTACCATCTTCACCATGGAACAACTTTTTCAGATATGAACATATATTATCACATCGGTGATTTCATCCACAGATAGATTAACACCAGATCTCCAATTACCATTAAGGCTATTAAACCGTAACCTAACCTTCTGTTATTTCTGCGGAATGCCAGCAATGCCAGTGCAATTAACACACAGTATATAACTGCCATCCATGAGGTAAAACCCATATCTTTCCTCCTTTAGTCAGGCTGCTGACCGTCATGAGCCTTCCAGGCACACTCAGTGATTTTCATATCACTGAATACAGCCGTGAAGGATGAATCTTCCGGTGAGCAGGCATAGATTCCGAAGCGGATCTTTCCCTTGCCTTCATGCATGTGGGCAACTCTCATTTGCTTAAATCTTATTCCGTCTTCTGAGCATTCAATGCAGTAGTCATCTTCCCTGCGGCTTAATCTGTACCACATGGATTTCATGTCAGCCGGTATTTCCGTGGTTGCCCAGTCGGAATAACCGTGATTGGTTACCACACTTCCCAGATGCTGAAACTTTTCGTTTTCATATTCAATTGAGCCTTTCAGCCAGTTTTCACTGTCCAGATACATTACGATGCCGCACTGATCAAAACGCTGATGGCTTTCTTCAAATGAAGTCTTAACAATGAAGCTGAAATACTGTTCATCTGTTTCCATCTGGAAGACCGGGGCATTGTCATTACGGAAGTGATAATAAGTCCTCTGCCATAAATCAGTATGAGGCATAGTAATTACCTTAATCACACCGTTTTCAATGACACAGTCCTTTGGTTCTCTGGTCCATCTGAATCTGTTGATGTCCATCAGCCACTGCCATCTGGTAATGATATTGGTCTCATCATCTTCAATGGTGCCGTATCTGGTCTCATATGTACCGTAGGCATAGTGTCTGAATCCGCACTTTTCCTGTACTCTGGCAGACTGACCGTTACGCAGGAAATGGCCGCACAGAATGATATCCAGCTTCACATCCTCAAACAGGTAGCGGATGACTTCCTTAACTGCTTCAGGCATTAAACCCCTGCCCCAGTAATCTTTGGCCAGAACATATCCTATCTCACGGCACTGCTTGTCAGCGAATTCCGGGAAGTTGTTTTCGTTATACAGCTCTACACCCAATGATCCTATGACTTTTCCCTGATATTCCAGGGCAAAGGTTTTTTTATGATTAACGAAGCTGTCAAGGATCATCTGTGATTCTTCACGGTTTTTATGCGGTATCCAGCCCGCCATTTGTCCTACCCCGTCAACAGAGGCATACTCAAAGAAATCCTCCAGATCGGACTGTCTGAAAGGACGCAGTATAAGTCTTTCAGTCTTAAGAACAACATTACTGATGTCTATTGGTGTATTCATAAACAATCTCCTTATGCTACAGCTCAAAACGGTTCTCCTGTTGAAATCAGATATATGCAGAAAAGTTTCTATTTGTTCTGAATCTGTTGACCTTATAGTCTTCAGGCATATAAGCAACCAGTTTGTGTATTTCACCTTCATTGTTAATGAAGTGTATTGATTTCAGTTTAAATCTTACCGGCTCACTGACCCATACTGTTTTTCCCTTTACTTTTTCCCTGTTGAAATGAAGTGATTCAGCTGACTTCATCAGGGCTTTCGGCAGGCTTATCAGACAGTTATCATTGCGGAAGCTGTAAGCTGTTAATTCGTTTCCGGTATGATTCTTCGGCGTGTATATTATGCCGGTAAAAACATACTTATTAAACAGTTTCTTGAGAGCTCCGTGATAGTATTCCTCATCATTTTTAATCTCAACTTCTTTTTCTTCTCGTAACAGCAGGTTCTTTAGGAATAATGTTATCGGATAACAGCTTCTTAACGGGGAATTCATGAATATATCAATGCACTGCTTAACAGTATAGTGCTCCTTCAGCCGTATTACCCAGTCTCGGCACAGCACTATGCTGCGGCGTCTGGCAAATTCATAATCTCTGTTTTTATCAAAGGCAAAGGCATTGTTTTCAGCCAGTTTTTCAATGAAAGGCAGAACCAGTTCGGGATAATCCGCAAACAGTATCTCAAATACGTCTTCGATCCATTTCCTGTTAGCACTGTCATGACGGTCACGGTAATCCAGTTCCTTATACTGATAGCCATCAATGTACTGAAGGGTATTTCCCTGATCCAGAAGAATACTGTGGAGCATCTTAAGATAATCCACATAGTATACTGATTTTTTATTGATGCCTTTCAGTACGTTTTTAAGCCTGTCACAGCAGTATTCAAGGTCTTTAAGCTGAGTAACAGGATCCTCGCTTTTCCTTAGGAACATGCTGATGCAGAAAGTCACATAGTGGGTATATTGTGAAGTTTCAAGGTTTTGGCCGGCATTGAACAGTATTTCCTCATCTACACCGGCTGCTTCCAGGGGCGTATTCTGCAGAGAATTGATCACGAAGTCCAGATATTTGAATTCGCTGTCTTCTATCCGTTTGGCAAACAGCTGCTTCAGAGGATTGTTTTTTAAGGCTGGATTGATTATTATCGGCTGATAATTATTGTAAACGTCATCATACATTGCTCTGCGGCTGTAATGTATGTACTTATAAAGAAGGAACTGAACCGAATCCATTGGATTAAGAAATGACAGTTCCTGTAACCTGGCGGCTTCCTGATTATACTTCAAGATGAAATCCTTATTCCTGTTGGACAGTATCGCCGCATGTTTTACGATATTTCCAGCCTGTCCGTTACGGTCATACAGAGCTGCCATGGTATATAAAGCCAAGGTCCGGGGATCATTAATATCATTATGATTGCCTAACAGTTCTTCAAAGCGGCGGTTAAGATCAGCACTCTGTTCATCGCTCATCCGGAAACGGTACTGTTTCTTCAGAATACGGAAAATCAGAGGATTGTCCTGCAGAATGACCGCAAAGAAAGCAATGGCTCCATCTATACCATCTCTTTTATACCTGCGGTAAAGAGCCTGCTTGTAGTAGTTATATTGATAATCAATGCTTTCTGAAGCAATTAAACTATTCATTGTTCTCCACGTAATTCTGGGCATAGTAAATCTGATATCCCTTATTTACAAAGGAAATGGAATTATCATCTTCCCTCTGCAGTATGCCCATGCCAATGGCCAGATTAAGACACATTACCGTATCTACATTGAAGCCCATCTTCTGATTAACTTCTCCCAATACTGACAGGATCTTGCCTTCCTTGGCTCTTTCCTTACCGGAGAGATGCCAGGCGATGGCTTCCAGATAGTAATTCATGTATCTGATGTTAGGATCCTTCTTGTCGTTCATTTCTCTTTCCATCAGCATTTCCAGATATTCACTGGTCATGTCCATAGGTATCTCACGGTTTTTAACTGTTACTTCCAGAAACTGCCGTAATAACAGCGGTTTATTAAGATCGATGAAAACAGACCGGTTTGTGTTGGCTCTCTCTTCAATCATTTTCATGATCTCCTGATCCTTGCAGTTCTTGCGGAAGAAATTCATCTTTTCATCCAGAGTCAGTTCCTTTAAGAACATCTTCTTAGCCTTGTCATTCTTGTTTGGAACGATACGGTCAGTAACAATGACATGACACTTGGTATAACGGGAAACGATCTCATCAATGGCAATCTCAACATCACTCTTTAAGAAGCGGTCAAGGATCTCATTTAAGCCGTCAAGTAAAAGGAATATTTCACCGTCTTTAAGCAGGTCAATAACCTGATCAGTTTCAATGTCCAGGATATGAGCTGTTTCGGTAATGATCATGTTCTTGCCTTCTTTGATAATACGGGCAAGCGGAATATAAACAGGCAGTATCTGTGAACTGCCGGACTTGATCTTACCGGCTAAGACACTTGAAAGATACATTAAAGCGGTAGTCTTGCCGGAACCGGCACCGCCTGACAGCTTGACATATCTGTCATTTCCATTGGCCAGCTGCACCATGGTCTTATTGGCACTGCTGTCATCACTCCACTGCAGGTCAACATACTTGAAACCTGATACATATCTGCTCCAATCATCCAGTATCTTATCAGCATACCGTTTTCTGTTAAGATAACCGGCTTTCTGCTGAGTATTGTAAATATTATTGATTTCATTTCTGTGTTCATAAGCCAGATCAAGATAGCACACGATCATAGCTGTCATGTATTTCAGGCAGTCTTCCTCTTCAAGCTCAATGTTCTTTGCCAGTGACTTATGAGTGAGACGGTTACGCAGCTTATAAATGACGACATAATACTTCTGATTCTTTTCCGTCAATGTACTGACATTAACGGAAGTAAGGTTGATGTCAGCCGGGACTACATGAAGAATATTCTTATAGAATATTTCAAGTCTGGAAGAATCATCTTCCCGGACATTATAGACATTTTCAATCAGCGTATTATAGACAGCCTTCATGTAAATCTCTATATTCGAGAGTGTAACCTAAAGTGTGTAAGTTGATAAACCGGAAAAAACCGGAAAGACTTACGCACTTTTCATATAGTCGTAAGTGCTCTAGAATAAGGAGGAAGAAAGAAATGAGCACAATCGATATGGCAAGGAAGAAAAACTTTAACCGTAACCCACAGTCAGAAGCTATCGCCAAAGCGATCCTGGAAAACTATAAGCCTGGGAATGTCGAAGAGATGCAGGAAGCCCTGAAGGACGTCTTTGGGCCACTGTTCGAAGCGATGTTACAGGGAGAAATGGATAACCATCTTGGATATCAGTCAAATGATCATCAGCCAAAAGACACCGAGAATCGCAGAAATGGTTATACAGAAAAAAGTGTAAAGACCAGTTATGGCGAGGTAGACATCAAATCACCGAGAGACAGAGATGGTACTTTTGAGCCTCAGGTGATCAAGAAGAGACAGCGAGATGCCAGTGGGCTGGAAGATAAGGTGCTGGCGATGTATGCCAGAGGGATGAGTCAGAGAGATATCGCATCGACAGTAGAAGATATCTATGGATTTGAGATCTCCCATGAACAGATATCCAACATCACTGACAGGATCCTTGATGAAGTGAATGAGTGGCAGAACAGACCGTTGAAGCCATTCTATCCGTTCCTGTTCGTAGACTGCATGTATGTATCAATTAAGAAGGAATATGAGACGAAACAGTGTGCGGTATATGTAATACTCGGCTACGATAAAGATGGCTGTAAGGACATCTTAGGGCTCTGGTTAAGTGAAAATGAAGGAAAACATAACTGGATGGCCATATTTGACGAGATCAAGAAAAGAGGCGTGCAGGATGTACTGTTCATTTCGATCGATGGTGTTTCCGGATTAGAGGAAGGAGCCAAAGCGATCTTCCCTGATGTTACTGTACAGAGGTGTATCGTTCATCTGATCAGGAATTCGGTCAAATACATTCCGTCAAAAGATTATAAAGATTACTGTACTCAGTTAAAGAAGATATATGGTGCACCATCACTTAAGGCAGCTGAGGCTGAGTTTGAGAGATTCAGGACAAGATGGTCGGATTATCCTGGAGCGGTAGATGTCTGGGTAAGGAACTGGCGACACATTGAGCAGTTATTCAATTATGGCAGTGCCGTCAGGAGAGTCATGTATACTACCAATTCGATCGAATCGGTCAATTCCAGTTTCCGTAAAGTAACCAAACAGGGATCATTCCCAAATGAAAATGCGCTATACAAGCTATTGTATCTGCGCATCCAGGAACTCTATAAAAAATGGGCCAACAGACCGGTATCCAACTGGGCAATGGTCCGCAACCAACTACTAATCAATGATGGTTTCAGGGCCATCATTGAAAAATATGATCCTATCGGCTAACTGATAAAAATA
>JAFWDT010000008.1 GCA_017516045.1 Erysipelotrichaceae bacterium | reverse complement strand
GTTTAAAGCATCTCACAGGGTCATTACCAAGAAGGGCAACAGTAATATCAGACGTCATCTTTACCTGGTTATGAATTCCTTATATGTTACCAAGCCTAAAAAAGATTCCGCTGTTTATGAATTCATGATCAGGAAGAAAGCCGAAGGCAAACTTCATAAACAAGTCATCGTTGCCGGTATGCGTAAGTTTATTCACATTTACTATGCAAGAGTTAAGGAGAGATACCAGGATATTGGCCTTTGGCAGACCCTTTCCTGATAATCTAACCTGCTAGGTTCAATAATCAGCTTCCATCTTTTCAGTGGATTATGAAATCCGCTTTTTCATTATGCGCTGATTAATCATCTTATTATTCTCAAAAAAGCACTTGACAGAACTTAGCATGATTATATCATTTTTGTTTGGAATAATACCATATCTTCCGGCAGCCGTACGGTAAAGGGTAAACGGTCTGAATACCATGAATTCAACGGCATGGTCCTCTTTGGTACACAGTACCTTGATTCCATAGCCAGTAAGTCTTTTCACTACTTCATCAGCAGGATGATTGAATCTGTTATTACGTCCGGCTGATATCACTGCCCATCGAGGACGGTATGTGCTGAGCAGAACATCACCGCTGGAAGTTGCAGAACCGTGATGCGCAACTTTAAGAACATCTACCTCCAGCTGATTGAAATCATTTGCCAGATCTTCCTCAACCTTAATGCTGATGTCTCCAAGAAAGAGAAACCCCATGTTCTGCAGTCTGAAATAGGTTATCTGTGAATTGTCATTTATGTCATCATAGCTGTATCGGTACAGAGGATCAATGAAATTGACACCCTTTACAGTTATTACATCCTGTTTTTCAAACCATACATTCCCTACTCTGAATTCCCTTACTAAGGAATTCAGACCACCGGCATGATCATAGTCTTCATGTGAAATAATTACGTCAACGGAACTAAAGCCTCTGGCACGCAGATATGGCACCAGAATATCATGCCCTACATCCTTGTAATAACTGCCCCCGGTATCAATGAGAAGGCCTCTGGATGAAAACGGAAAGCTGATTACGGCACAGTCTCCCTGACCGATATCCAGAAAAGTAACTCTGTAACAGGCATTCAGCACACTCTGATGACTGTTTATCAGCAGCAAGCCTATAATAACAAACACGTAAGTCCTGTCTCTTTTTACTGCATATTCACTAAGCAGATAAAATATGCTCCAAAACAGAATCAAAGACACTCTGCCATTAATGAAAAAGGGAATAAAGGCATCCATTTTTTCCAGAAGTATAGCTGACAAAGTGTTCAGTCCAACTGAAAAAGGCAGCAGCGAAGTTATCATGGCTCCTACGTATAAAACAGAAGCCGCTCTGCTGAAAAGCGAAAACAACCGCATTCTAACCATATCACAGTATCCGTAAAATCTCAGCTGACAGATCGTCAGAAAAGCATATCTGATGAAAACACTGCTGTTTTCTTCGCAGAACAGATTTAAAAAGCTTAAACCCATTGGAATCAAAAAGGCTACGGTATTAATGTAATAAGGCTTAGCCAGCATCAGCATGCAGGCCTGAAAACCCGTTCTGTCTCTTCTGCTTTCAAAGAAACGTTCACCAATCAGCCCCAAAACAACGCGCAGCCAGCTGTAGGAAAACTGAAAAACTGCCCCAAGAAACAAGGCCGTAATCAGCGTATATTCAAGAGCCTGACGTCGGTAATAATATCGTCCATAGAACTTTCGCAGACTGCCAACGAGAAAAGTGACGTGAAATCCGGCATGAGTTATGAAGTAGCGGAAATCACTGTCACTGTCCAGTCCGTTATTGAATAACAGCTGCAAAGCCCGGCTGTTGCCTTTGTTCAGATGCTGATCAAAAAGCACTCTTCTGATGCTGTTTCCCTTTTTCAGTATTCGGTAGTTATTTACATTACCCTGATAATAAATACCCTGACCTTTAGCCCACATGGGAAAAGTAGATACTTCAAAATTATCGTAACTGCTGATTTCTGAGTATTCAGTTTCAAATTCCACATAATCGTCCAGTCCAATCATCGGATCTTTACTGTATATCAGAACCTTGCTGAGACCGGAAGTAACTATCTGATAGCCGTTTCTCATTTCAGATATTCTTCCTTTGGTGACTTTCCCAGGTACATTGATGCTTAACAACAGAAATAAAAACATCAGCACATAAACTGATCTTCTTACTTCCTTATTAACAAGCCCTGGAAGAAAAAATATCCACAGCAGTGAAGCACCTAAACGGATCAAAAGGCTGTCAAGACAGCCTAATGAGAAAAGAACAACAGCCCGATATAACCAGTGATTTTCTAAAGACAGATGAATTCTCTTATTTTCCGTAATGTCTTTTCACCTATGCCCTTCACTCTTACCAAATCATCCAGACTCTGAAAAAAACCGTTCTCACTGCGGTATATGATAATGTTTTCAGCGGTTACCGGACCGATACCTGGTATGGTATCAAGCTGTTCCCGAGTACCGGTGTTAATGGAGATTTTTGACTCTTCCTGTTCCCTGTTAGGAATTATTATCACATCATTGTCTTTCAGGATGACACCTGCATTCAGTTTTGATACATCAGCGTTTTCACTTAGTTCTGTTATCTCCAGAAGATCAGCAACATTGCTGTAAGCCGGCAGACTGTAGAAACCGGGATTATCAACCTCTCCTTTCAGTTCAACTGTTATTTCCCTGCTTCTGAAATCACCGACTTCCAGATTTTCCGCTACCGGTACGCCTAATACTGCAAGAACAAAAAAAAGAAACAAGCCTTTCGTAATGTTATTCATCACTACTTATTTGTTTCTTTTTTCTCTTTAACCTTGTTTACTTAACGTTCTGCAGAGGCTTGATATCAAGGATCTTAACCTTATATGAAGGGCTGACGTTTACAGTTACTGTATCGTTGACCTTATGATCAAGCAGAGCAACAGCTAACGGAGTTTCATTTGAAAGCTTGCCGTTTATTGGATCAGCTTCAGCTGTACCGATAATATCATAGGCTTCAACTTCATGGGTATCCAGGAACTCAACTGTAACATTGGTACCGATACCTACCCGTTTCAGCGCATTGGCGCTCTTCTTGATGATCTTGACGTTATGAAGCATTTCCTCCAGTTCACGGATTCTGGCTTCAACTCTGGCCTGATGATCTCTGGCTGCGTCATAATCTGCGTTTTCTGATAAGTCGCCCTGAGCTCTGGCTGCTTTCAGTTCTTCTGCTACCTGGTCTCTGACTACATGCAGCAAATTATCATATTCTTCCTGAAGTCTGGCATGTCCTTCTTCAGTAACCAGGATCTCTTTTTTGTCCATATATTTTCACTCCTCGTCTTTCTTACAGTAATTCCTTGTGTTCAATGATACTTGTGATCTTGGTGATCAGCAAGTCCATTGCCACGCTGTTATGTGAACCTTCCGGGATGATGATGTCAGCTTTTCTCTTGGAAGGTTCGACAAAGGCTTCATGCATGACGCGTACAGTCTGCATGTACTGGTCACATACGGATTCAATCGTACGGCCTCTGTCTCTGACATCTCTCTTTAATCTGCGAATAAATCTGATATCGGCATCTGTATCGATAAACAGTCTCATGTCCAGTCTGTCATAGATTTCCGGTTCTTCAAGGACAAACAGCCCTTCAAGTACCAGAACATCACTTGGATCAACTCTTTCAGTTATCTGGCTTCTGGTATGATTGACGAAATCATATGTCGGCTTTTCAATTGAATGACCGGCAACCAGCTCATCGATGTGTTTTACCAGCAGATCGGTGTCAAATGCATTCGGATGGTCATAGTTTGTTTTCAGACGATCCGCAAATATCATATGACTCTGATCCTTGTAATAGTCATCCATACGTATGATCGTTACGGTCTTGCTGTCAGAGAATGAATTCCGCAGCAATCTGGCGACTGAGGTTTTGCCACTGGCACTGCCTCCTGCGACGCCGATAATAACAGGTTTCTTCATAGTACTAATTCCCCTTTTTAATAATTCAGATATGTATCAATGTTTCTCTGATGTTCTTCCAGAGTTCTGGCAAAATACATCTTGCCCGTACTCGGATCACTTATGAAGTACATGTAATCAGTAGATGTTGGATTGAGTACTGCATTAAGTGATATTTCATTACCATTACATATAGGACCTACAGGTAAGCCCAGGTGCTTATATGTATTGTAGTCGGAATCAATATCAATGTTGTTTTCGCAGTCCTGCCATGTATGATAATCATCATACAGAGCATAGCAGACGGTAACACTGCTTCCCAGTAGCATTCCATCATCAAGTCTGTTATAGAATACGCCGGCAACCAGACCCATATCTTCAGGAGTCTTGCCTTCGAAAATGGTCATGCTGGAAAGCGTATAGATCTCATATGGCGTAAGTTTGCTGTTTTTAAACTGAGCAGCATATTTTTCATAGACTTCAAGCTGTCTGTCCAGAAGTTTTTCAGTGACCTGTTCAACAGTTGTATTCTTGTAGAACTGATATGTATCAGGATACAGGAATCCTTCCAGGTAACAATGCTCTGACTTGTAGATGTCTTCCGTCAGGAAAGGATATTCCTGAATGAGCTTGTCGACATATTCCACATCGTTCCACTTACTCATGATCCGTCCTGCTGTCAGATCAGTCTGTTCAGCAATGGCAGCAGCCATTTCCTTGGCCCAATAGCCGTCGATGAGAGTAACTTCCACTGTTTCTCTGTAGGCATTTGACTCGTCAGTAATAATGCTGACGATTTCCTTGGTGGACATGTTGGCGTCAAGATTGAAGTTTCCGACATAGACATTTGTCTTCTTCTTGAGTCTCATGTAGATCTTGGTCATGAATTTGTCGGTAATGAGGTTTTCCTTATACAGCTTGTTAACGACATCATCAGCTGTCATGTTTTCCTCTACCTCAAATGAAACAGGATGACTGATAGGTGTGAGAGGTTTAAGCGCCTGATCATACTTATAGTAACCGTAAGCCAGGCCGGCCATTCCCAGAACGATTGCCAGATTCAGGACAATCTTAATGACCGTCCAGACTCTAATTTTCCTGCGCGCCATCTTCGTATACCTCAAACACTTCGTTGATCATTTCCCATTCAGCTTCACTTTCAACCTGATACAGATTTCCCTTATCATCATATGACATGGTATATACTGTACCTTCTTCATCAGCAGGATCATAGAAAAGAACATAGGATTTTCCATATTCATCACTGTCAAAAGTGAAGAGTATCTCCATCTGTTTTTCCTGTCCGTCTTCCGTTGTTACAAATAATGTATTTGTATCCATTTAAATCTCCTTAGTACTGTGAATCCAAATAGCTCTGCAATATTATCACAGCAGCCATTGTATCCACCATCCGGTGTCTTTTCTTGCGGTTCATGTTGGATGCGATCATGCTTTTCTGAGCTGAAACCGTAGTAAGTCTCTCATCCCACAGAATTACGTCAACATCCGCCTTTTCCAGCAGCATTTCCCTGAACTGCATGGAAATCTCACCTCTGACACCTACATCGCCATTCATGTGTTTTGGCAGTCCAAGGACTACTTTCTTCACATTATTGGCTTTTATTATGTCAACAACCTTACTGCAGGCTGTTTCATAGTCGTCTTCCTCGAAACGTATTGTTTCTACCGGTGAGGCAATCATGCCCATGATGTCGCTTAATGCGACACCGCAGGTCCTGGCGCCTAAATCTAGTCCTATTACCTTATTCATCTTTCTTGTTAAGATATGAACCAACCAGTTCCTTCAGTATTTCATCCCTGTCCACAGTCTGAATCAGAGTTCTGGCGCCTTTGTAGTTTGAAATATATGCGGGGTCATTAGTAATCAGATAACCGACTATCTGCACCTGGGCATTATATCCACGTTCAGTTAAGGCATTGTAAACAGTACGCATGATCAGCTTGATATTTTCTCTCTGAAATTCATCAGTATCAAAAACTCTTGTACTTGTGTTATTATCTGGCATAATACACCCTCCTTTTATATATTCTACTTTATAAACCCTTAAAATTAAAGGGATATAGATTAACTTTCAATTAAGTTTCTGACGGCCTTCAGAGCCTCGGAAAGCTTTGTAATATCCTTGCCTCCGGCACTAGCAACATCAGGTCTTCCGCCTCCGTTACCGCCACAGGCAACTGCTGCTGTCTTGACCAGAGTGCTGGCTGTCAGGCCTCTTGAAATAGCCGTTTTGCTGGCTGCTGAAACGAATACAGCCTTGTCATTATTAACGCTGTACAGCAGTACCAGACCGTCAGTCAGTCTGTCCTTGACAGTTTCAGCCAGTTTCTTGACTTCTTCGCCGCTGCCTTCGACCTGCTTGATCAGAACCTTCAGTCCGTTGACTTCTTCAGCTTCACTCATAAGTTCAATGCTTCTGGCATTGGCAAGCTGACCTTTCAGCTGTCCGATCGTTCTGCTTAACTCACCGTTTTCAGCTATAAGCTGAGCAACCTTGTCAGTTACGGCATTGATGTTGGTGATCTTTAAGGCCTTTGCCATTTCTTCCAGCATCTCTTCCTGTCTTCTGTATTCTCTGTATGCACCTAAGGAAGTCATGGAAGTAATACGTCTGATGCCTGAGCCGATGCTTTCTTCAGAGATGATCTTAAAGACACCGACTTCAGCGGTATTTGATACATGTGTACCACCGCATAATTCCTTGGAGGCAGGTCCCATTGTAACAACTCTGACCTTGTCTTCATATTTTTCATCAAACAGAGCCATTGCTCCTGTTGTCTTGGCTTCCTCGAGATCCATGATGTCCGTAACAACCGGATAGGCATTAGCGATATTCTCATTAACGATCATTTCGATCTTCTTAAGCTGTTCATCAGTGACTTTTTCATAGTGAGTGAAGTCAAAACGTCCGTATTCAGGTCCGACAAATGAACCGGCCTGGTGAACATGACCACCGATTACCTGCCTTAAGGCAGCATGCAGCAAATGCAGGCTGGAGTGATTAGCCTTGATTCTCTTGCGGTCTTCAACGTTGACAGCCAGATCAAACTCATCACCGATCCTGACATTACCCTTTTCAACAACCACATGATGCAGAGGCTGTTTCAAAGGAGCCTTGATGACCTTTGTTACCTTCATTTCAGTATCAGCGTTTCTGATGATGCCGGTATCGTAAATCTGACCGCCGCTTTCAGCATAGAAGCAGGTTCTGTCGAAAATGACATCGCCCTCATCATCAATGGCATCAGTTTTTACGCCATTCTTAAACAAGCCAATAACCTTACCGGTATTTTCCAGAACACTGTAACCGACAAATTCACTTGGAGTCGTAAAGTTCATCAAATCTTCAGCCTGAGCAGACATTGACTGTTCATCGCTTCTGGCATCTCTGGCTCTCTGTCTCTGAGCTGCCATTTCCTTATCAAAACCGGCCTGATCAATAGTAAAGCCTCTGTCTTCAGCTATTTCTCTGGTTAATTCCAGAGGGAAACCGAATGTATCGTAAAGTTTGAATACTACTTCACCAGGAAGAACCTTGTTTTCAGCGTTGGCCAGAACTTCATTCAGGATCTTTTCACCTTCATTAAGAGTTGTCTGGAATCTTTCTTCTTCAGCCTTAACAAGTTTTTCAATGTATTCAACCTTACCCTGCAGATATGGATAGTAATCCTGCATGTTATCAGCTACGATCTTAACCAGCTTGTACATATAGGCGCCCTTTATATCCAGGCTCTTGCCGTATCTTACAGCTCTTCTCAGAACTCTTCTTAAGATATATCCGCGGCCTTCATTGGAGAAAACGGCACCATCAGCCAGGGCAAATGTGACTGTTCTTATATGGTCGGCAATGACTCTGTAAGCCATCTTGTTTTCGCCTTCATATTTCTTGGCAGTCATCTTTTCAACTTCTCTGATTACAGGTAAGAACAGGTCAGTATCAAAGTTGGTTTCCCCACCCTGTACGATGCATACAAGTCTTTCCAGGCCCATGCCGGTATCGATATTCTTCTGAGGCAGTTCCTTGTAATCCTTGCGGTCTACGCCTTCTTCAGAGTTGTACTGGGAGAACACAACGTTCCATACTTCGATGTAACGGTCGTTTTCCAGTTCTTCGAAGAACAGTTTTTCACCAAGATGCTGCGGATCGAATCCTTCGCCGCGGTCATAGAAGATTTCAGTGTCAGGACCGCACGGACCTGAACCGATTTCCCAGAAATTGTTTGGAGTTTTCAATATGTGAGAAGGATCAACACCGCATACTTTGGTCCAGATCTCATAAGCTTCACTGTCATCAATATAAACTGTTACATACAGTCTGTTCTTGTCAAAGCCCATCCATTCAGGGTCAGTCAGGAAATGCCATGCAAAAGGAATGGCTTCCTTCTTGAAATAATCACCAATGGAGAAGTTTCCCAGCATTTCAAAGAACGTATGGTGACGTGCTGTCTTACCGACGTTTTCAATGTCGTTGGTTCTGATTGATTTCTGAGCATTGGTTATGCGCTTGTTCTTTGGCTTTTCCGTACCATCAAAGTACTTCTTCAAAGCTGCAACACCGGCATTTATCCATAATAAAGTAGGGTCATTATGCGGTACTAAAGAAGCACCTGGTTCAATCATATGCCCTCTTTCTTCAAAATACTGTAAGAACATTCTTCTGATCTGATCACTTGTTAACTGTTTCATATGTCGATTCCCTCCATAAAAAAATCCTGTATAAACACAGGAACGAAAAACCGCGGTACCATCCTGATTCACAATAAATGTGCACCTTAATTGTCTTTAACGCAGAGATACGTCAGTGTTTACACTGCACTAATCAGATAGCTTCAGTCCTTCCGCCTGACAGCTCGCACCATCCGCTGTCTCTCTGCAAGGTTTCCAGTCTTACTCAGTCTGATTTTCGCTTTACTGACATATTCTAGCACAACGTAAAATAAAAATATACTAAAAGATTTAAAAATCAGTTTATCCAAGCAGATCAAGAAGTCTTTCCTTCAGGGTCGTATTCTGCTTGACATACTCCTGTCTGGACAAGGCGCGTAAAAAGGCATTTTTGTTACCGATGATGACCAGCGAACGTGATGCTCTGGTAACGGCCGTATAAACAAGTCTCTTACGCATCAGCAGATGACTGTATTCATCACTGGAAACAAATATGACGATTGGATATTCACAGCCTTGAGACTTGTGAACACTCATGCAGAAGGCATGAGTAAAAAACTCGGCATCGTCTCTTCCGTATTCTACTTCCTTACCTTCATAATCAACAATGATTATGTCCTTATCTACAGGTGTCTCCTTGGCATAGATTATCTCTCTGAGTATGCCTATATCACCGTTGTACACTTCCCGCTGGGAATTGTTGCGTAGATGCATTATCTTATCCCCTTCACGATAAACATTTCGTCCGATCTTTATCTCCCTCTTTGACTTTGAAGGTGGATTAAAGGCCTGCTGAAGCACGGCATTCAGCTCATCTATGCCGTTATAGGTACGATATTGCGGAACTATTACCTGAACATTCTGATAGCCATCCTCAATGGTATCGTATTTCATCAGAGCTTTTTCAACCACCTGTATCAGGACATCTCTGATCTGATGAGGACTGCATTCAATTACTCCTATGTCATGCTGGCTTTCAATGTCATAGCAGCTGTTATTCTTGATGTCGTAAGCCAGTGAAATGATGTCACTGCCTTCTTTCTGACGGAAGATCTTTTCCAGTCTGACCACCTTAAAAAGATCAGTATCAATGAGATTCTGAAGCACATTGCCAATGCTTACCGGAGGCAGCTGTTCGGCATCCCCGATGATCACGATCTTCTTGACCAGACCGCAGGCTCTTAACAGATTTGCGAAAAGCAGCTGATCAACCATGGAGAATTCATCTATTATCAGAAGATCGGCACCAAGTGGAGTATCTTCATTCATCTTGAATTCGTTTATCTCTATATCCCAGCCTAACAATGAATGAATGGTCTTGGCATCCTTTTCCGTCAGTTCCCTTAAGCGCTTGCTGGCGCGTCCGGTCGGGGCACACAGGGCAATGCTGTATTGCGGGAACAGTTTGCTGCAAAGCTGAACCATGCCTTTTACAATAGTCGTCTTACCTGTACCAGGTCCGCCAGTCAGGATCATCAGATCTTCTTCGAAAAAGCTCTCTACAGCTTCTCTCTGTCGGTCTTGATAGGTTATGCCCATTCTTTTTTCAACCAGCTCCAGCATTTCATCAATGTCTTCTTTTTTTACCTTGTCAAACGGTTCCTGAGGGAAAGAAGCCAGATATCCGGCAATGTAATGTTCTGCTTCGTACTGTTCTATAGGATATATGCGGTCTTCCTCAACAGCTATTCTCTTTTCGGAAGTCAGTCTTTCAATAACCGTATCATAAAGGAACTCATCAACACCTATTTCTTCCATTAGGGCCTTGCGGTAGTACCTGTCTGTCAGATAACTGTCCTTAAGCTTGAAGGTTCTGTCTTTCAGGACTCTGTCCGCAAAAGCGGTGATTCTTCTGAGATCATCCTTCTCAACGCCAATCGACATGGCTAATTTGTCGACACCCTGAATGTTGGCCCCATTGATATCGTAATATATACGGTAAGGGTCTTCTTCAAACACTTCCCGCAAAGTTCTTTTTACCGGAGTTTTCTTTTCATAATAACTCTTACTTTTAATGGCTATGCGCGGTGAGACCATTGTGGCCAGCATGAAATAAGCCTCATCTGTTTCCACACTTTTAAGGCCTTCCAGAATAGCCTGTTTATTCCTGGCAGTAATCCCCTTTATCTCATCAAGAGAATCCGGATTTTCCTTGATCAGTCTTATGGCATCAACACCATAGTGATTTACAATTTTAATCGCTGTTTTTTCGCCGATGCCTTTAAAGAAAGGTCCGGCAAACATCCTGATCAGTGTTTTTTCGTCATCTATTCTGACGGCACTTTCCACTTCAAACTGCATACCGTAATTGATGTTATCTACGTATTTACCGGTCAGCTTATAGGTAAATTCTTCCTGAATCTCCGGCATGTATCCTACTGCCACGATTTCATCTCTTTCTTCAGGAATGTAAAAATAGGCTACTGTGTAGCCTGATTCAGCTCTGAATCTTATCTGTGTAAAAGTGCCCTGTATTTCCATTTAGGCTCCTAACAATAAACTGAGTGAATTGTGCAGCATGTGCAGAAGGATACTGCACCAGACGGAATCCGTACGATCATAGACATAAGCCAGAACAAAACCCAGCAGACTATACGGAATAATAAATGGCAATTCCCAGAAATAACCTCTGATAAAGGAATCCATTATGTGTATGAAACCGAAAGAAACAGCAGAAACCAGATAACCCGGTATCTTCATGCCGCTTTCCTTAAGTCTGGCAAATATGCATACTCTGAAAACCGTTTCCTCTACAAAAGGTGCAAACACTGAGACAAGCAAGCTGTAATAATACGGGTTCAGCAGCAGCATTCTATGTATTTCAGCCTGATTGCGGCTGTTTTCCAAACCAAATAAATGTAATAGCAAAGCCGATATACCAAGGAGTGCAAACATCCGGAGCTCCCCGTTGAAGATCTTTCTGAGATTCCATGCATAGCTGTCAGTCAGTTTATTCCAGCCATATTTCAGAACCGGAAACGCCGGAATAACCGTAACCAGAAAGACGAATGCATAAATTCCCGTATTTATTATCATTCTTTCCTGATAATACAGCAGGAAATAACTTTCCCGCCGTCTTACGACTGCAGGATACAATAAACCATACCCTAAGATGTAGTGAACGACAATGGCAATGGATGCCGGCCAGCTTATGACCTTCTTGCCTTTCATCTGATCAGCTCCTCAATAACCTCTTCATGATCACGTCCGTTCAGGAAGGTTTTTTCTATGACACCGCCGCCCAGGCAGATATCACCGTCATAGAATACCGCCTGCTGTCCAGGAGTCACTGAAGCAACCTTCTGAGGATATTTGACGAGATAAAGTTCATTCTCGTAAGGTTCAATGGTTACAGGATTGTCCTGCTGACGGTATCTGAATTTTGCGTTACAGTTAATCGGAAATTCCACATCCTTCAGCCAGTTGACACCTGAAACCAGACAGCTGTCGGAATCAAGCCATGACCTGGAATTGCTGTTGGCAACATACAATTCATTCTTTTCAACGTTCTTTCCAGCCACAAACCAGCGACCCTGATCCCCGCCTATGCCCAGACCTTTGCGCTGGCCGATGGTATAGTAAAGAACACCACTATGAACACCCATTATTTTACCGGTATTGATGTCGATCATGTTGCCGTCTTTAGCCGGCAGATAGTTTTTCAGGAATTCCTTGAAGTCCCTCTCACCTATGAAACAGATACCGGTTGAATCCTTCTTTTCAGCAACCGGAAGATTCAGTTCCCTGGCAATTCTTCTTACTTCAGGCTTATCAATTTCTCCCAGCGGAAAATAGCTGTTGTCAAACATTTTTCTCTGTACCTGAGCCAGGAAATACGACTGATCCTTATTACGGTCATCAGCCTTCAGCAGCAAGGAGCCATTATCTCCATGATATACCTTTGCGTAATGGCCAGTTGCTACATTTTCAAAACCGTTTTCATTCGCAAAACGGAAAAAGGCGTCAAATTTGATGTATTTATTACAGAGAATATCTGGATTTGGTGTTCTGCCCTTTTTATATTCACTTAAAAACTGCATGAAAACATCATCCCAGTACTCTCTGATGAAATCTACTCTTAATAACGGAATATCCAGTGCTTCAGCAACTTTCTTTGCGTCATTGTAATCCTTCTCCTGCGGACAGATGTCATCATTCAAAGTAGGATTGCCGAGATAGTCATTGTTGGCTGCTGAATCCCAGTTACGCATGAAAGCAGCAGTTACATCATGTCCCTGCTCCTTTAAAAGATATGCGGCAACTGCACTGTCAACGCCGCCTGATAATCCAACTAATATTTTCATAGCAACAGTATAACACAAAAAAAGAGGCTATGCCTCTCTGATCTTAGCACATGTAAGGTAGTCCGGGCAGTCCTTGCAGGTACGCTGGGCTATTCCTCTTAACCGTGACGGGATCAACACTTCAATTTCTTCATCATCGTATCCAATGACCAGGCTTCTTTCGTTCAGGATTATTGGTCTTTTAAGAATTGAAGGATTATCCTGAATAAAACGAACAAGCTCATTTATGCTCATTGAATCAATGTCAACACCAGACTCTTTAATAATTTTGGATCTCTTGGATATAATGTCATCTGTTCCGTTTTCGCTGCGTTCAAGAAGGAACTTGATTTCCTTCTCGTTCAGAATGGTGGAGAATATATTCTTTTCAACAAACTGCAGACAATGGTCTTTAAGCCACTGTTTAGCTTTACGGCATGATGCACATCCTGGGGAAGTATAAACAACTAACACAACACATCACTCCTACGCGTAGATTATAACATATCATTTTAAGTAAAAAAACCTCTTTCGAGGTTTAAAATTCAAATGGCGCGCCATGCAGAAATCGAATCCACAACCTTCTGATCCGTAGTCAGACGCTCTATCCAATTGAGCTAATGGCGCATCGCTAAATAATAATATCAAACTCCTACTTATAATTCAAGAGAAAACTTGTTATTTATGCTTTTTAACGATCTCCAAAGCTCTGTCAGGATAGTTGGTTATTATAATGTCCACACCCAGCTGACAGGCCAGTTCAATATGCGCCGGTTCGTTGACAGTCCAGGTATTGATCTCAAGTCCAAGCTTTTTAGCCTCAATAGCATGCTCAGGATACTGAAGCATGTAGAAAGCCGGATGAATGGCATCACCGCCATGCTCCTTTACATACTTCCGGACATCAATTATGCCATCATCATAAAGAAAACCCACATAGGCGTCAGGCTGTATTTTCTTGATGTCGACACAGGTCTGATGATTGAATGATGAATAAATTACACTGTCCTTAAGCCCCATTTCCTCAACCAGCTGCAGAGTTTTCTCAACGATTCCAGGATAATGAAATACACCGGTCTTAAGTTCAATATTCACCTTTATGCCGGCTTTCTTTACAAGCCGTAATACTTCCTTCAGCAAAGGGATCTGCTGTGGGCCATACTGTGGAAAGTTCTTATTGAAGTTAAGCTGTTTTAACTGTTCGTAAGTATAATCCTTTACATATCCGCTGCCGTCACTGACTCTCTCAAGCCATTCATCATGAATTACGACCAGTTCACCGTCAGCGGTAAGCTGTACGTCAAGTTCAAAGCCGTCTGTCCCAAGTTCAACCGCCTTTTCAAATGATGCCATGGTGTTTTCCGGTGCATAGCCGCTGGCGCCGCGGTGGGCAAACACCAGTGGATGATGTCTTTCTGTCATATTCTCATCTCCCCATAACATTATAGACTTATTTATTGAAAATGAAGCATTGAGATGCTAAAATTGTGTAAAGACTATGACGATGATTAAGTAGGTACTGATATCTGCTTTAAAGTGAGCCGGGGACAGTGAAAACCCGACAGGAGAACAGTATTCGAAATGGGACATTATCAGTTGCGTAAAGCCGGTAGCACCGTTACAGCAGAGTGATCTTAACCAGAAGATAATTTGGGTGGTACCACGTTGACAGCGTCCCAGAATCAGGCGCTTTTTTTATTTATTGGAGGAATTGTTATGAAGAGAATGCTAAGCGGCATTAAGCCTACCGGGGAAATGACCCTGGGCAACTACATCGGAGCACTGAGAAATTTTGTAAAATATCAGGACGATTATGAACTGTATGTTTTCATTGCGAATCTGCACTGCATTACCGTACCTATTGAGCCAAAAGAACTGCGCAGAAACCTTAAGGATGCGATAGCCATTTATCTGGCCTGCGGACTTGATCCGGAAAAGAGCACGATATTCCTGCAGTCAGATGTCCCAGAACATGCTCAGCTCGGTTGGATCATGACCTGCATGTCATATATGGGTGAATTAGGCCGCATGACTCAATTCAAGGAAAAGACAGCTAACGCTACCAACGAAAGCATTTCAACCGGTCTGTTTGTATATCCTCCGCTGATGGCAGCTGACATTCTGCTTTATGACGCAGATTATGTACCTGTAGGTGAAGACCAGAAACAGCATGTCGAGCTGACCAGAGACCTGGCACAGCGTTTCAACAACCGCTATTCTCCGACATTTACCGTACCTGAACCTCTTATTCCACAGGTTGGTGCCAGAATCATGTCATTGTCAGATCCTTCCAAGAAGATGAGCAAATCCGAAGAATCAAACAAAGGATGCATTTATCTGCTGGATGATCTGAAAGTTGCCAGAAAGAAAATCATGTCTGCCGTAACCGACATGTATGCCAAGGTTAATTATGACAAGGAAAATCAGCCTGGTGTCTCAAATCTGCTTGAGATAATGTCTTCCTTGTCAGGCGAAAGCATCGACAGCATCGTAGCCCGTTATGAAGGCAAAGGCTATGGTGAATTCAAGCGGGAAGTCGCCGATGTCGTATGCGCCGAACTCGAAAAAATACAGAACAGATACAATGAGATAATTAACAGCAATCTGATCGAGGAAACACTCAGAAAAGGTGCTGAACAGGCACATCACATAGCTTTCAGAAAACTGAAGAAAGTACAGAAAAAGATGGGTATAGATATTTTCTAAACCCATCTTTCTTTTTTACTGCTGCATTCTTATCGATTCCATGACGGTTGTCCTGCCTGCCTTGATAGCCGGATAAAGTGAACACAGCATTCCGGCAGTCATGACTCTGATAATAAGAAATAAACATTCATCGTATCTTATGTTAATTCTGATATTTCCCATCAGCAGAAGTACAGCAGCTACTGCCGCAACTGCCAGTAAGGCAGACAGCAGCAGAACTGCCAGGGCTTCAGCCAGAAACTGCAGGCATATGTCATGATCACTGGCTCCCAGTGATTTTTTTATTCCTATTTCATATCTTCTTTTCTCCACATTGCTCAGCGAACTGTTGATCAGCCCGGCAAAAGCTGCCACAAGTGAAATGTCAGCTATTATCATAAGTATTCTCTTGGTAACGGCTGTTATATCCGCTACCGATTCACTCAGGCCGGCCTGATTAAACAGAAGATAATTATCCCTGCCGGCGGTTTCTTCAATATAACGGTCAATATAATGATCCGTACTGCTGAAATAGAATGTCTTTACCCTGACATTGTCACAGAGCAGATATCCGGAAGGAATAAACACGCTGTTGTCGATGTCGATGAACATGTTCTCACTGTATTTCTTCATTATTCCGGCAACTTCAAACCTCACACCTTCAATCTCTATCATACTGCCGGTTTGCGGTTTGTCGAATTCCAGATAGCTGTTATAGCCAAGAACTGCTTTCTCGGCGTTAAGCAGATCGTCACAGCAGTCAAAAAAACCACCCTGCTCAAAAGAAAAACCGAAAAGTCTGTTCAGACAGCTGTCGCAGTTAACGATCTGCAGTTTCCCGTATTCTCTGCTGCAGAATTCGCTTATGTACTTAATGCCAAACTTCCGGGCAAAGGCACTGTCCCAGTTGTCAGGTACATAGTCATTATCGATTATTTCCAGCATGGTCACATTCAGACCCATGTCATTCATTCGGGACGTAATGTAATAAACAGCCGTATCTGAAAGGATATTCACTGTAAGAAGCAGAAATATCGACATGGAAGCAGCCATAATGCTCAGATAATGCCGCTTACGATGATAGAAGATCTCTTTCAGCAACCACATGTCCGTTCTCCATTACTGCGATCCTTCTGGCCTGTCTGGCCAGGGCTATATCATGTGTAACCATGATGACAGTCAGTCCCTGACTGTTCATTTTTCTGAAGAAACCAACTATCTTGCGTCCGTTCTGCACATCGAGAGCACCAGTCGGTTCATCAGCCAGAATCGTTCTGACATCTCTTAACAGTGTTCTGGCTATGGCTACCCTCTGCTTCTGACCGCCTGAAAGCTGATGAGGATATTTATTGCCGATATCTCCGGTCTTCAGTGACTTAAGCGTGTTATCAATTGTATTTCTGGTTATCTTAGCATGGCTGTAACGCGACGGCAGCATGATATTTTCATAAACATTCAGGAAAGGCAGCAGATGGTATTCCTGAAATACTGTTCCGACCTCATGTCGGCAGAAAGCAGTCTTTTTCCGGCTGTCAAAACTGCCGACATTTTTACCGTCATACATGTATATTCCCGAATCAAAGTCATCGTAACATGCCAGAACATTAAGAAGTGTGGTCTTACCACTGCCGCTGTGTCCTACCACGGCCAGAAAATCGCCGTCTCTGATTTCCAGATTAAGATTGTCAAGCGCTTTTATGGTCTGCGAACCAGCCTGGTAGCTTTTGCAGATGTTTACCAGCTTAATCATTGAGTACCGCCTTCAGCCTATCATCCATTATGCACACTTTTCTGTTTTCCACTCCTGCACCGCTTACTACAGCAGTGGTTTCATCAGCCATGATTACTTCAACGCTGATTCGGTATTTTTCAGGATGATCCATATCATCAATCCAGTTTTCATCCAGCAAGTAACATCCCTGAGCATCTTCCAGCAAAGCTTTACGGTCCACCTTCAGAACATTGTTTACAGTTTCCAGTGGTATAGTCAGATTTCCCTGCCGGTTAAGCTTCAGATGTTCCCGTTTTTCAGGCACAAGCGTTATCTGATAAACAGTCTGACCGGCTCTTCTTTCTCCCAGATCCTTTTTTGAAACTACTGTTGCAGGATAGATGTCCGTCCCATACTCAAAAAGGCATTCCGAATCTTCCTTCACAAGATCAAATTTATCAGAAGGCAGATAACATATCAGTCTGTAGGAAAGATCGCATACTGTCACTTTGCCGCCAGAAATATCCGTAATATATCCGCTGACTGAACTCTTCAGTTCGGTCTTCTTATTTTCACTGTTAAGATATGTCAGAAGTATTTCGTCAGATTCTACGAAATCATTTATGTCATGCTTGCAATCAGAAACCAAGCCGTTGAAATAATAGTGATGATTTGCACCTGTAATAATGGCATTGGTACGGTATTCCTGTCTGAAAGATCCTCTTTCAACATAGGTAAAGGAGACATTTTCAGCTATCAGAGAGCCGCCTATTTTCAGCAGCCGAAACACCGTTATCAGAATGACCAGGGAAAAAATCAGGACAAAAACATACCTTTTCTTCATAATGCCTCCTTCAGTACTGCATATCAGGAAAAACTGCATTATCCTAAAAAAATGGATTATTTTATGAAAGAATATGATAATAGAATTGAAAAGGTTCGATCTTTCAGATCATTAATTGATTGCCGGGGTACTCAATACATTCACACTGCTGTTGATGAAATCATTAATATGAGATGAGCGATGAAAAACAAAAATACTATATGATCCTGAATACAGGTGTGATCTGAAGTGTCTCAGCGTTCTGCAATTGCCTTTTCATCTGTCATTCATCTGTATAATAAAAAACTGAAAATGATTTCAGATTTTTGTGATGCCAAAAAAAATGCCTTTCGGCATTAGAATGGTTTCTGACGGAAATTACCGACAACCTTATGGGAATCCATGATGTTGACAAACGCTTTCGGGTCGATTTCCATTATGGTTCTGGTCAGTATGTCCTCTTCATACTTGCCGCAGACAGTATACAGCACGGTCTTGGTTTCATGAGTATAACTGCCCTTTCCTTCAAATCTGGTAACGGAGTGATGCAGCACATCGAAAACAGACTGCGTAATCTCTTCCGGCTTTTCGGTAATAATGATAAACGTTGAGCGTCTGTAACGGTTATCATAGCGGTCAATGACCTGAGTACAGACAAACTGGAAGATGATTGAATATAATGCTGCTTCCCAGTTGAAAACCATACCGGAAAGTGACAGTAATATCGCGTTAAGGACCAGAACGGCATTCCACATGGATTTCTGATATTTTCTGGAGAAATAGATAGCCCAGAAATGAGTACCTCCGCCGCAGCCTCCTGATTCGAGAACGAGTGCATCTGATATACCTGTTAACAGTCCGCCAAATACGGCTATAAGAAGCAGATCATCTGTTATGTCCATGTTCGGAAAAACATTAACAAGCGTACTGGTCAGGATGATGTCTATCCGTGACAGAATCGTAAATCTTTTGCCCAGAGTCTTATATATGACTATGACACCCGGAATATTAAGCAGCAGATAGAGCAGACCATACCCCAGCTTGAAAGGAAGAAATCTTCCTGACAGACGTTCAATGAGGATAGCCATACCGGAGATGCCTCCAGGAGTAAGATTACCGGCATTCACAAAAACCTTCAGGTTGAAGGCTGCAACAATACCTGACAGTACTGCCAGAATGATATTTCTTAAACTTATTTTTTCGCTGTTAGTGTTATCCATCTTAATCGCAGCCCTGGCAGCCTGAACAGTTTCCTGAACAGCTCTGCTGTTCGTATCTTAATGTATCAATAACAAGACATTCGATTTCAACTTCAGCACCTTTTGGCAAAGCACCGACCTGAACACAGCTTCTGGCTGGGTATGGATCATCAAAATACTGAGCGTATACTTCGTTCATGGCTGCAAAATTGCCCATGTCAGTCAGGAAGACAGTAGTCTTGACAACATGTCTGGTTTCCAGGCCCATTTCATCAAGAATCGTAATGATGTTCTGCATTACCTGATGAGTCTGTTTCCGGATGTCACCCTGAACCAGATCGTTTGTGACCGGATCGACAGGGATCTGTCCTGACAGATAAACAAAATCACCCAGCTTAACGGCTGGAGAATAAGGTCCGATTGCCTTAGGACCATTTGCAGGCTTGATTGCTTTTGTAAACATGTTAATCACCTATTTTTCTTATCTTTCTTCAAACTGTAGTAGTCAGCTTCTTCACGCAGATGCTTGGCTGTTGAACGCAGAGAGATCAGATGAAAACAGAAGCCAATCATGGCTGCTACTGCTACCAGTATCGTAAATATGGACATGTAGTCATTAGTGTTTTCAAGCATGTTTTTCTACTCCCTGTTTTTGTATTATATCATAACCCTTAATTTCAGGCTAATCAACTTCCGGCCATTCATTCCTTTCCAGGAAATCGCTGCCTTTTATCACTTCATCATTTGACAGTCCCGGATAACCAAGCTGTCTTAATACTTCATATGTCATTATGGCTACGCAGTTTGACAGATTCAGACTTCTGGCATCTGCTTTCATCGGCAGCCTGATGCAGGTATCAAGATGTTCCTTCAGTATGTGTTTGTCAATGCCGGTTGATTCCCTGCCAAAGACCAGATATATATCCCCTTTACAGCGTGTAAAATCAAACTGATCGGGAGCTTTATGCCCGTAGCGGGTCAGAAAGAAGATGTTTTCCGGATGTTCTGATCTGATGAAATCAGTCCAGTTCAGATGTTCTCTGATATCTGTCAGTTCAACATAATCCATGCCTGCTCTTTTAAGATGTTTCTCATCAAGCACAAAGCCATATGGCTTAATAAGATGAACAACACTGCCGGTTGCCATAGCCGTTCTGATGACATTGCCTGTATTTGGCGGTATTTCAGGCTGATAAAGAACCAGGTGTATCATCCTTCCAACCTCTTGAGTCTTCTTTTTTCAGTTAAGATAAGAGCCAGACATAAACCCACCAGTAATACTACTATTGCAATGGCACAGTTACGGAAATATTCTTCCGGCAGAACATTGATTATTTCATCTTCTCGCGGCGAAAAAATCCAGTTTGTCTTTCCCGGGAAAAACACCTTATGGAACATGACGAAGAAGCGGCTGAAATCGATCGCTCCCAGAACGCCTAACAGGATGAAGAATGCCAGAGTATAGACACCGGCATAGAATTCAGCCGTATGTCCCTTTACCGTATACGGTTCTTTTTTTCTTTTCATCACAGCTGTAGCGATGACTCCGGCAAGTCCGACACCGCACACAATGAAATCGATTCTGAAAAGCTTTGCGACATCATCGAAATGCATTTTTCCGTTTTCAGACCACTTCATGTCTCCGGTTTTGAATTCACCGCCATGCAGGCAGTAATCAAGCATGTCATCGTAGGCTTCCCTGATCTGAACTTCACTGTATCCGCTGTAAGTTTCAAGCTGATAAGGCTTTATATGGGCATAGTAAAAAGGACGGCACAGAATGGGAATAGCTATTGAAACAGCTATCACAAAAGCCATCCAGCTCACCCGTGAAGCGTAAAACAGCCCCTTTTCCTTATTCATTGCCATATTCCTCCTTCAGATAAGCTATCAGCTTTCTGGTCGCCTGACCGCGGTGTGATATGGCATTTTTTTCTTCAGGCTTCAGTTCGGCACTGGTTTTTCCCAGCTCAGGAAGCATGAAGATCGGATCATACCCGAAGCCGTTTGAGCCAGCCGGTTCAAAAGCTATTTCACCCTCCATTATTCCTTCAAAAACATGAGGGTTTCCATTATGATCGATAAGCGCTATGGCGCAGGTAAACCAGGCATAGCGATCTTCGCATCCTTCAAGTCTTTTTATCAAGCTGCGGTTTTTTTCCGGATATTCGTGTCCTTCCATATAACGGGCTGAGTAGATGCCTGGTTCATTATTCAGTGCTCTGATTGATAAACCAGAATCATCAGCTATTGATATCATGGCTACATGATCATACACGCCTCTGGCCTTGATCAGGGCGTTTTCCGCAAAAGTCGTTCCGTCTTCAACAGGTTCAACGTAACCTGTCAGTTCACTGGTATCATGGACAGTAAAACCCAATGGTTCCAGCATTTCCTTATATTCTCTGACTTTATTCTTATTGCCGGTCGCAATCATTATATCCATTTGATTCACCTCGAATTTCTGAAAATTCATACATTAGTATTCTACACTTCTTTTCCTTCAAAGGATATACTCATACCTCAGGTAAAGAAAAAACTGGATTTCTCCAGTTGATTTTCTACTTGGCGTTCTTTTCGATAGCCTTTTTAGCCTTGTCACAGATTGTGGCAAAAGCCTTTGGATCATGAATAGCTAACTCAGAAAGCATCTTTCTGTTGATTTCGATCTTAGCTAATTTCAGACCATGAGTTAACTGTGAATAGTTAATATCATTTGCATGTGCTGCTGCATTGATACGGGCAATCCATAATTTTCTCATTTCACGCTTTAAGGTTCTTCTGTCTCTGTAAGCATACTTCAGTGAATGCATTACCTGCTCATGAGCTGTACGGTATAAAGCATGTTTTGAGCCGAAATAACCCTTGGCTAATTTTAATGTTCTCTTATGACGGTTACGTTTTACAACACCGCTAACTGATCTTGGCATTTCTCTTTACCTCCTAATTATGAAGCAGCTTCTTAATGCGCTTGTAGTCGCTCTTGTCAACCAGAGCCTGCTTTCTTAAATGGACCTTCTGCTTGTGGGTCTTTCTTGGAGCTAAGTGAGAAGTATAAGCATGACCTCTCTTAAGTTTGCCTGTGCCTGTTACTTTTACGCGCTTGGCTAATGCACGTTTTGTCTTCATTTTTGGCATAAATTCAATCTCCTCCGTTTATTTCTTTACAGGTGATATAACACATGACAGTGTGTTGCCTTCCATATTAGGCTGCTTTTCAACATTGCCAACCCCACTTAAGGAAGCAAGGAAACTATCCATGACTTTCTTGCCAACATCCTGTCTGGTCATCATTCTGCCTCTGAAACGCATATCGATCTTAACCTTGTTGCCTTCCTGTAACCATTTGGTTACCTGCTTGACCTTCGTGTCAAAATCGCCCACATCAATAACCGGTGACAGACGTAAAGCTTTGACTTCCGTCACTTTCTGATTACGTTTGGCTTCTTTGGCTTTCTTCTGCTGTTCAAAACGGTATTTACCGTAATCGAGAATCTTGCAGACAGGTGGCTGAGCCTGTGGTGCAACACAGACCAGGTCCAGATCGTAACTGTACGCTCTTTCCTGCGCATCTCTGCTTGACATGACTCCCAATGATTCACCAGTTGGTGAAATAACCAGTACTTCTCTGAAGCGAATGCTTTCGTTGACTAAGTCGTCATTCTGATTCTTCTTTGCTATGTTACATTACCTCCTACAAAAGAAAAGTGGGTTTGCACCCACTAAACAATCACACAATTGATCGTAGCGTTTACCTATGTCCGTGAGGTCATCAGGTGAGAAGGGGTGCTTCTTCTTTCCACAATTTCTTTTTGCTAGATTATATTATCATACTGTTTGCTTCCATGCAATACTTTTTAGAGTTATTACATGGATATTTTTAATTAATTGGCAACAATGTTGAGCAGCTTGTTTTTAACGAAGATCACCTTTCTGATGGTCTTGCCGTTCAGCTGAGCCTTTACTGTTTCCAGAGCCATGGCTTCTGCCTGGACATCTTCCTGTGAGCAGTCTTTGGCTGCAGTAACCCTGCCTCTGACCTTGCCATTGACCTGAACAACGATTTCAACATCATTCTTGACCAGTTTTGCCGGATCATATTCAGGCCACTTGGCGTATGCGATGGTATCCTCACCGGTATAGTGATGATAAATCTCTTCGCATACATGAGGTGCATAAGGGCTTAACAGCTTGATGAAATTGATCATCATGTCTCTGTTTACCTTATCCACTCTGTAACATTCGTTAATGAATATCATCATCTGTGAAATCGCCGTATTGAAGTTCAGCGAATCAATATCCTCAGAAACCTTCTTGACCGTGTAGTTATAAATGTAATCCAGTTCAGGTGTAGGTTCATCAGTGATCTTGTCATCCATTTCCATAGCTAAGCGCCATACACGTTCGATCCATCTTCTGGCTCCTTCAACACCCTGTTCACTCCATGGCTTGCTGGCTTCCAGAGGTCCCATGAACATTTCATATACTCTCAGAGTATCAGCACCATATGATCTGACGATATCATTAGGATCAACGATGTATTCCGGATATCTCTTACCCATCTTGATGCCGTTGGCACCCAGGATCATACCCTGATGTACTAACTTATGGAATGGTTCCTTTACAGGGACGATACCCTTGTCATACAGATAGTTGTTCCACATTCTGCTGTAAAGCAGATGCCCTACGGCATGCTCCGGACCGCCGACATACAGATCGACAGGCAGCCAGTGTTCCATCAGCTTTCTGTCAGCTATGGCATTGTCATTATGCGGATCGATATATCTTAAGAAGTACCAGCTGCTGCCGGCAGAGCCTGGCATTGTACTCGTCTCTCTTTTACCCTTCTTACCGTTAATCTCAACATTTACCCAGTCGGTAGCCTTTTCCAGCGGTGAAGCTCCACCAGCCGGTTTATAGTCATCGAGCTCAGGTAATACCAGTGGAAGCTGATCCAGAGGCAGAGAGATCAGGCTCTCATCTTCCATATGCACTACCGGAATAGGCTCTCCCCAATATCTCTGTCTGGCAAAGATCCACTCACGGATACGGTAATTAACCTTCTTTTCGCCGATTCCTCTCTCAGTCAGCCACTCAATCATTCTGTTAATGGCATCTTCCTTGTTGAGCCCGTTCAGGAAACCGCTGTTGATATGCAGACCATCTTCTACATATGCTTCCTTACTGACGTCTCCGCCTTCCAGTACAGGAATGATTTCCAATCCGAACTTGGTCGCAAACTCATAGTCTCTGGTGTCATGAGCAGGAACAGCCATGATGGCGCCTGTTCCATATGTAGCCAGTACATAGTCAGAGATCCAGATTGGAATTTTCTTATTGTTAACAGGGTTGATGGCGTAAGCACCGGTAAAGACACCTGTTTTATCCTTGTTCAGTTCAGTACGTTCCAGATCACTCTTGGTTGAGCAGGCTTTTACATATGCTTCTACAGCTTCCCTGCATTCATCAGTGGTGATTTTTTCAACCAGTACATGTTCAGGAGCAAATACGCAGTATGTAGCTCCAAACAAAGTATCGCATCTGGTAGTAAAGACCGTAAATGTTTCATCATGACCGTCAATCGCGAACTTGACATGAGCGCCATATGATCTGCCGATCCAGTTACGCTGCATTTCCTTGGTACTTTCAGGCCAGTCTATTTCATCAAGTCCTTCCAGCAGTCTGTCAGCATACTTAACGATATCAATGACCCACTGCTTCATGTTCTTACGAACAACCGGATAGCCTCCTCTTTCACTCTTGCCGTCAATTACTTCATCATTGGCCAGAACGGTTCCCAGTTCCTCACACCAGTTGACAGGCATGTCTACACATCTTGCCAGGCCATCGTCAAACAGCAGTTTGAAGATATACTGCGTCCATTTATAGTATGATGGATCACATGTTGAAACCTGCCTGTCCCAATCATATGAGAAACCGATATTCTTTAACTGACTGGTAAAGAAAGCAATGTTTTCCTTGGTAAACTTTTCCGGATGATTACCGGTATTGATGGCATACTGCTCAGCAGGCAGACCAAAAGAGTCAAATCCCATTGGATGCAGTACATTATATCCTTCCATTCTCTTCTTACGGGAAACAACGTCAGTAGCTGTATATCCTTCAGGATGTCCTACATGCAGACCGGCACCGCTTGGATACGGGAACATATCCAGAGCATAGAACTTAGGCTTGCTGAAATCCCAGACATCTGTCCTGAATGTCTTGTGTTCATCCCAGTATTTCTGCCATTTCTTTTCTGTAATCTCGTGATTATAACTCATAAATCCCTCCTGCGCCAAAAATAAAAGGCGCTACTCTAAGGACGCCTCAGCGCGGTACCACCTTAGTTCATGCATACTGCATGCCCTCTTGTCAGCCTTAACGCGGCTGTAACGTTATGCTCCCGGGTGAGTTCGGTTAACAGTGTACCGGTTTCCATCAGCCACCGGCTTTCTATAAAGCGCTGCTTCACTTACTATTCCGTTCATCGCTATTTAAATATTACAGTTTAATTTTTTCATAGTCAATTAAATCAGACAGTTTGTTTTCCATATGTGTTAGAATGATTCTGTGAAAAACCCATATCCTTATACTGAAGACAACAAAAGATATCAGACCTGGAATTATTACACCAAGTCGCATTATGGAACCAGACTGTACAAGGTGCCTCTGGAAGCCGGTTTTACGTGCCCGAACCGTGATGGTACCGTCGGAACAGGAGGATGCATTTTCTGCCGGGGAGGTTCCAACAGTTTCCCGGAACTTTCTGGCAGCGATATATACAGGCAGTACCTGGAAAGAAGAAAAGTCTTCCAGCATAAATGGCCTGAAGGCAGACCCATGGCTTACTTTCAGTCATATTCCAACACATACGATACACTTGATAAACTAAAAGAACTGTATCAGCCTTTTCTGAATGATCCGGAAATTGTCGGACTGGTAATAGCCACCAGAAGTGACTGTCTCAGCGATGAGGCTATTGAATATCTGCAGTCATTGACATCCATAAAGGATATCTGGCTGGAAATCGGTCTGCAGAGCATTCACGATAAAACGCTGAAAGAAATGAACCGCGGACATGATTACCGTAATTTCCTGCAGGCTGTTGAAAAGCTTGAAAACACTGACATAAAGATCAGCGTTCACATCATTAACGGCTGGCCAACCGAAACAGAGGAAATGATGATTGAAACGGCCAAGGCTGTTGGTAAAATGCCAATTCAAGCCATCAAGATTCACATGCTCCATGTGCTTAAAGACACCCCACTGGCCAGACTGTACGAAAATGATCGCTTCCCTCTTTTAAGTAAGCAGCAGTATACTGATCTGGTCGCCAGACAGCTCACATATCTCAATCCAGAAATAGTCATTGAAAGGATCACAGGTGACGGTTTGCCTGATCAGCTGATCGAACCGCTATGGACAGTCAAAAAAATAAGTGTCATAAATGACATTGACAAAGCAATGGTCAGAGATAACACATGGCAGGGCATGAATTACAATCATAACCACCCGTGAAAACGGGTGGTTTGCACTTAGGGTATAACCCTAGGAGTGCCAGCCTGCGTCTTAAGGCGCTGGCTTGTGTTCAAGCCATCCCGCAGTTCGTTACTTGGCCTGTCCGTGAACGGACTACTTGT
>JAFWDT010000007.1 GCA_017516045.1 Erysipelotrichaceae bacterium | reverse complement strand
GAGCAGAGGACTGAAAATCCTCGTGTCGCTGGTTCAATTCCGGCCGGATCCACCACTTATAAATTAAAAGAACAGATGAAATCATCTGTTCTTTTTTATTTCTTAAGCCTGTCTATTACTTTTAACAGCCATGTACTGTTAATCATCAGCTGTTCTCTGGTTACCGTCCCATTAGCCAGTCCGGCAATGATCTGTTCATAATCATTTTTGCTGCCTGGCATAAACAGTGAACCTCCGGCTGCTGCTTCTTTGGCTGCATCCGGTGCCGGATACTTAGGATTCTTACTTAACAAACCGCCTCCGATGACCCAGTCCGTCATTACCAGTCCGTTAAATCCTGCTTCACTACGAAGATAATCCGTTGTCAGTGCATATGATTCTGAAGTATGAGTGCCGTTAAGCAGATTGTATGATGTCATTACAGCTGCCGGATCCGCTTCTTTGATGCAGATTCCAAAGCCTTTCAGATAGATCTCACGGATCGCTCTTTCAGAAACCTGAGAGTTATTGGCATAACGGTTGGTTTCCTGGTTGTTGCAGGCAAAATGCTTTAAGGTTACACCACATCCCTTATGAGACTGAACGCCGTTGGTAATGGCTGCCGCAAACTTGCCTGATAATAACGGATCTTCAGAGAGGTATTCAAAGTTACGGCCGCATAAGACATTGCGGTGAATGTTTAAAGCCGGTGCCAGCCACAGCTGTACCTTGAAGATCTCCATTTCCTTACCAACTATATCACCGCACAACTTCGCAAAATCGGTATTCCATGACTGTGCTATTGCCGTTTCGATTGGCAATGCCGTTGTAAACTGTTCAAACAGCTTGCTGCCCTTTTTTACCTTTGGCTTGCGGGTCATGAACCATTTGACGATCTTAGGCATTACATCAAGAATTCCTTCAGGAATAACGGACCCTATCGCATGCTTGCCTTTGGAATCTTCAATGTATTCTTTTGCCAGTCTCAGACCTGCCGGGCCGTCAGCCATTATGAGATTATTGACTCCCTTATGCTTTAAGACACTCGTTGATTCGCCGGCAGCTCCAGGTACATTCTGTGAGGCATTGCCTATGATTGACAGAATTCCTCCTTTAGGATCAAAGGCACCAACATTAAGATACGCCAGTTCTTCATCACTGAGCTCTCTTAACTCATCACGGATCTCCCCTTCGTAATCATAACTGACAGTCCTTGTTTCATATTCACTGAGATCAATTTTCTCTGCCGTTAATCCGGATGTATCGAAGACTGCCGTTCTTGTATTTCTGTAATCTTCAAAGTCCGGTTTGCCGAAAATGTTTCTGACTTTCTTAACGATGAAATCCTCATCAAGTTCATATAAACCTATAGGCTTGACATCTTCACTGTTTCGTCCCATTAAAAGCACATATCTGCCCTTTTCGAGAACGTAGCTTTCAATATCGCTGTCATAGCTGGCAAAATCTGTAATATTGAAACTGATCACCAGTTCATCCTGCTGCCCAGGTTTCAGACATCTGGATTTCTTAAAGGCAACAAGCGATTTGACTTCCTTATCAAGACGGCCTTCCGGTGCAGACAGATAGATCTGTACCACTTCCTTGCCGAAATGATTGCCGATGTTTCTGACCATTACGTCAAGAACGAACATTCCTTTTATCAGTTTGATCTTTTTTACCGATGTTTCAAATTCCGTATAACTTAATCCATAGCCAAAAGGAAACTGAGCCTTTTTATCTGTAGCATCAAAGTAACGGTATCCGACATATATTCCTTCTTTATATCTGGTATCATCCTTATCTCCAAACTCCGTAAAATCGCAGTAATCCTTATAAGCGGCCCAGGATGTTGTAAGTTTTCCTGAAGGATTCTGCTTACCCAGCAGAATATCAGCAAGAGCATGCCCTGTTTCAACACCTAACTGTGACAGGACAAGGATATTTCTTACTGACAGTACCGGTGTCAGATCCATAGGACCTCCGGCGTTGATTACCAGCATGAACCTGTCATAATGCTCATTAAGAGCCAGAATGTCTCTGGTTTCGCTGTCAGTGAGCTGGAAGTCTCCTTTCGTATCAGTTCGGTCGTTTCCCTCACCGCTGATACGTGAAAGAACGTATATGGCTGCCTGTGCAGACAGATCCAGTTCAATGTCATATTCCGGTTCTTTCAGTACAGCTCCCATTGAAGCAATTATCACGTTAGTTTTCTCAGCTTTGGCCCTGGCTTTGACTGCCTTACGGAAATCTTCCCTGGCTCTGGCTTTATATGGTTCAAACAGACCAGGCCATTGGGGATTAGTGATTCTGAATCCTGCTCTGACCAGTCCTTCTTCAATATTAATAAAATAACGGGAATTAACTTCTCCTGAACCTGTTCCTCCCTTTACGGTGTTTCTGACACCATTACCAAAACAGGCAATGTCACATGGTTTTTCCAACGGGAAAGCGCCATCATGCTTAAGCAGTACAGTGCATTCAGCCAGATATGGTCTTAACCGTTTCAGATGAGCTTCTTCATACAATTCGGTCATATTATATTCTCCCTGTATTTAATTATATTATATATCTTTTCAGCCCATAAAACGAAAAAAGGAACCGCAGTTCCTTAAATCATGTTATTCAGCATCGATGCCGTTCCACAGACGATAATACGTCTTTCTGTTTGCCAGAAGCTGATCGTGAGTACCTTCTTCTTCAATCCCCTTTCTGCCCAGAACAATGATCCTGTCAGAGTTCTTTATCGTGGACAACCTGTGAGCAATGGTGATGGTTGTTCTTCCTACGGAGAGGTCCTTGAGACTTCTTTCAATCAGCAGTTCACTTTCCGTATCCAGAGCGCTTGTAGCCTCATCCAGCAGCAGTATCTTAGGATTCTTGAGAAATACTCGGGCTATCGCAATTCGCTGTTTCTGGCCACCGGAAAGCTTTACACCGCGTTCTCCGACATAGGAATCATATCCGTCCTTCAGTTCATTGATGAACTCATCAGCCCCAGCCATTCTGGCTGCTTCTCTTATCTGTTCAGGTGTAGCAGTGAAATCGCCATAGGCAATGTTATCATATACCGTTCCGGAAAACAGATAGACGTCCTGCTGAACGATACCGATATTGTTTCTCAGGCTTTTCAGAGTGACATCTGTGATCTTCTGTCCGTCTATCAGGATGCTTCCGGCGGAAACTTCATAGAAACGAGGTATTAATGAAGCAAGCGTAGTCTTGCCGCCACCGCTTTCCCCTACCAGCGCCAGATTTTCACCTGGTCTGACCGTCAGATTGAGATGTTCAAGAACACGGTTGCCGTCATCAGGATATTCGAACGTAACATCATCAAATCTGATTTCACCATCGGTAACCGTAAGTTCTGTGGCGTTTTTCTTATCCATGATGTCAATTGGAGAATCCAGCATTTCAAAGAATCTTTCAATGCCGGTAATTCCTGACTGGAACTGTTCGGCGAATTCAACAATTCTTCTGATTGTTGCAATGAGACTCTGAACATAAAGAATATAGGCTACCAGATCGGCAGCAGTGATCTTGCCGTAAATCAGGAACATGCCCCCAGCCAGTATCGTTACGGAATACATCAGACCGTCAAACAGTCTGGTAGACATGTTGTAATTGGCCATGGCATAATAACGGCTTATCTTGATTTCCTTGAATTTCTGGTTTCCCTTATCAAACTTGTCAAGTTCATGTTCTTCAGCGCCAAAAGCTTTGATAACCTTGTTTCCCAACAGCGAATCTTCAACCCGGGAATTAAGTTCACCAATCTGCACACGCTGAGCCTTTGTGGCTACTCTGAAACGGTGGTTAAGCTTTATTGAGACAATTACCATTATCGGCAGACAGGCAAAAATGATCACAGTCAACAGCACATTAGCTCTGCACAGTATCGCAAAGGAAACAACGATCTTTATCAGAGCAATGAACATTTCCTCCGGGAAATGATGTGAGAACTCAGTAATGTCAAACAGGTCATTTGAGATCCTGCTCATGATCTGACCGATCTTGTTGTTGGCGAAGAAATTATCACTCAGTCTTTCCAGATGAGAAAATGCATCACTGCGCATGTCGGTTTCAATGTAGACACCCATTATGTGTCCTCTGGAACTCATGTAGTAGTAAGCTATGGCATCTGTCAGTCTTAAGATAATGTATATGCCTGCCAGCTCCAGGATTCTGTTTATTGTCAGTACTGCCGGGTTATTCATGGCAGAATCAGTCAGAAAATGCATGATTCTCGGCAGAACGATATCACATACGGTTGTCAGTGAAGCGCAGAAAAGATCGAAGACCAGCATTCCCTTATATCTGAACAGATACGGGCTGAACCTCTTAAGTAATTCCCAGCTGCTGTAAGTTTTGTTTTCGTTTTTGTCTGCCATAATGTCTCCTGATTTTTTGCATTATACACTAATCAGCTTTCATATTCTATTTATTGGCTTCGGAAATTAAATATGTTTCAGTTAGCAGTTTTACAGCACAGTATTTTACCAGGTAAATATTTATGTTCATCGTTATTTTGTGTAAAATAAAGATGTATAAAAAATACGAATGGAGAATAATAATATGAAAAAAGTGTTTGATGTTGTCTTATTGAACGCCCTCCCTGCATCAGGAAAATCCGAGTTAAGAAAATTCATGAACGAAAATGATCCTGAACAGATGGTTAACGACTTCCACATTGGCAAGAATCTGCAGCTTGACGACTTCCCTTATGTATGGTTAATGAGACAGGTTGATAAGAAACTTGCTGCCATGGGTCATCCTACTCTCTATTACCCTGATGATGAGTCTCCGACATATGACGGCAGAGTATGGGGTGTATTATCTATTCTGTTAAGTGAAGACTATCAGGACCTGGTAAACCGCAACTACGTACAGCCGGCCAGCGCTGCTGAATATCTGTTTGAAAGATTTGACCGTGCATCTATCGCCGCCGGCATGAAACCTTTGATCTCATTACTCGATGATGAAGTCAGAAATAAGATTGCGGCTGAACTGGAAGATGAAGCCAGAGCCCTGCTGAACGAAAAGCAGTCTCAGTATTGCGAAGATCTCTCTGACAAGACAATCATCATTGAATTCTCAAGAGGCGGCAATGACGGTGCCGAAATGCCATTAACCGGAACATTCGGATATCAGTATACTTATGCCATGTTCTCACCTGACCTGCTGAAGCACACTGCCTTACTCTATCTATGGGTTACTCCGGAAGAATCAAGAGCTAAGAACGATGCACGTTTTGACCCTAACAACCCGGGTTCAAGCATCAACCACAAGACTCCTGACAAGGTCATGATGTACGACTACGGCTGTGATGACATCCTCTACATGAAGGAAGTCAGTGACAGACCGAATACCGTTAAGGTAGAAGCCTGGGGTGAAACCTTCTATATTCCTGTCGGCATAGTCGACAACCGTGATGACTTTACCACCCAGTTCAGAGGCCCGAAGGAAACATGGAACAAGGAATCAGTTGAAAAGGCTGTCAAGCTGATCAGCGATGCCACAGCAACAATGTGGGAAAATTACAAAAAGTAGAACAGCACACGATAAAACAGATCAGAGACAGATTATCATCCCGCATGATGATCTGTTTTCTTTTACCGGCAGACACATAAAAAGCCGTATCCAAACGGCCTTCATTGATAAATGATTATACGTTACATGTTACCATAACTAACAAGTACCCTAGTATTTCCCCTTCAGTTTCTCGGTGTTTTCCAGCACCATGTTTTCTGACGTTACTACCAGTTTCTGCTGATAGAACTGATGATACAACTGATATGACCCGCAGACCAGGCCGATGGCCACCATGGCGATCTGAACCTGACGGATGTAATCTTCATAATCGCTCCACAGATTAACGCATAACAGATGAGCAACTATGACCATGCCGACGGTTATTCCTGTAACAAGAAGCGTATTCTTATTAATGAACTTTCTGATATCGATTTTAGGATACATGATCTTGCCGAAAGCGACCAGCGAAGCCAGCATTACAAAGGCAATTATCACCCAGACTGACAGATGTGCCAGAATTGGTGAGACGATCATTTTCCACAGATTGGTTGTCAGGGCTATGATCAGAAAACCTATTGCCCATAACGGAAGCACTATGATGACCCTGGCAAGCAGAGGCAGATTATTTATATAGTTTTTAAGTCTGTCTCTCCAGGTAGGTTCCTTTCTGACATGCTCATCATAAAAATCCTCGTCCTCCGTAATGTTCATGATGACGGGTTTTGGATGCAGCAGATCTTCCGGAGATGAATAAAGTCCGCCAACAACAACACTGCTTG
Source organism: Erysipelotrichaceae bacterium (assembly GCA_017516045.1). GTDB lineage: Bacteria > Bacillota_I > Bacilli_A > Erysipelotrichales > Erysipelotrichaceae > RUG521. The sequence continues at coordinate 147,703 of JAFWDT010000007.1, read as the reverse complement.
CAGTAGATGCCGCAATGATGGCTTTGGCAGCTTTTTTCTTGATTTCAGCCTTTTTATCTTCCATATTTTTAGTATTAATCATTTTCTTTTATCTTGCAAGTATAACTAAATATGGTACAATATAAAGGCTTGCAAATGTTATGAACATTGTTTATAATAAGTAAGCATCAATGGTTCCTTAGCCAAGCGGTAAGGCAATTGACTGCAACTCAGTGATCACCGGTTCGATTCCGGTAGGAACCTCCATTATGGGGATGTGGTGAAATAGGTATACACGAGGGACTTAAAATCCCTTGGATGATGAGTCCGTGCGGGTTCAAGTCCCGCCATCCCCACCATTTTGATCAAATAAGAACTCTTCAATGAAGAGTTCTTTTTTCTTTAACTAACTCTGCCTGCTGACAGATAGAGTATGTTTTATAGGTACCCATGATACTCTGGCGAATAGTGCGTAAAAAGCAATCGGAACATACGTAGCCAGGAATATCGGGAACGTAAACGTATAGATAAGCTTATGGAAATCGGATGAACTGATATTATTCCATTCCGTTACTGTCGTCAGTAAACCAACCGCATAAATCAGCAGATAAGCCTTTACCAGACTTCTTAATATGGAGTCAATATATGGTATCACATTAACTCCAAGGTAAATGAACATAACCAGTTCTGCCATGTTAAGCAGTATCGATATCATTGAAAACCCATATGCAGACAGGATCGTGTTAAGCATATCATAGCAGCAGAAATCACCATCGGCGATTCCTTTCAGCAGTCTGAAGGAATACTTTCTGATTACCTGCAGATACCCTTTTGCCCATCTTACTCTCTGGTAGAAAGACTGTCTGAAAGATGTCGGCTGCTCATCATACAGAACAGCTTTTTCACAATAGGCTATCCTGTTATGACGACAGGCCTGATCAACTGACAGTTCAATGTCTTCCGTCAGCGTATGATAATTCCAGCTTCCGATCAGTTCTCTGTCAAAAAGGAATCCGGTACCATTAATGGCACAGCTCAATCCCAGAAGATAACGGGCATTGTTAAGATAGCGGTTCTTCTTCAGCAGAAACAGTGAATACCCGGCTGAGATCCAGTTAGAGTCGTAGTTCTTACTGTTAATGTAGCCGGCAATGATCCTGTTTCCCTGACAATATGAGATATTCATCTGTTCAATGTAATCTTCCTTTAGAATATTGTCAGCATCAAAAACCATGTACCGTTCAAAAGTATCTCCGAAATCCTTCTCTATATCAGACAGCAGTTTTTCAAGAGCATAGCCCTTTCCTACCTGCAGTTCGTTATGCCTTGTATATACGATGGCGCCATTCTCCCTGGCTATTTCCGCCGTACGGTCGCTGCAGTTATCGGCCATGACAAATGTTCTGTAGTATTCCTTAGGATAAGTCTGATTGTTTATGCTGGTAAGAAGATCAGCTATCACGGCCTCTTCATTGCGGGCACAGATCAGAACTGCATATCGATGGTATCTGAAATCACAGGTCTTTTCTTCCTTTTTCATGAAAAGTGAAACAAAATAATAAACGATCTGATATGAGAACATAACTGCAAATAACAGAGAAATAATATTGGCAAGCTGTCTTAACATACACGGTTTCCTTCTTTCTGTCTTCATCTTAACTTGAAGTCCGTTTAAGAAAAAAGAAGCAAAACCCTTAAGAATTTATGAAGATAAACCACGCAAAAAAGGCATTGCTGCCTTTTCATATCTTTGTCATCGTTATCGTCCAGCCGGTCCCTACTCCAATGCTGTATGCACGGGCAAATGAACCCTGGTTAATGGCTACAGCCATGTGGTTTGAACTGTTCATGTATATTAGCGGTTCATTTATTTCCACATCCGCAAAAGACTTGCCATAGTTTATCATGTTTGAATATACCTTTACGTCATTATGGAAAATTTCAACCCTGACATCATCACCGAAACTGAAACCGCAGTTGATGAATTCCTCATATGGAATTGATGTCCATAAGGACCCGAATCTGACATCGAGAATGTCAACCTGTCCCATGACACCATTTTCAATTCTGTGGCATCCATACAGCTCAAGCCTGACTATTTCATCCAGATCAACAACCGGGCCAACCTCTTCAAAGGAAATTGTTTCAGAAGCCAGTCTGGCACCTGTATAAGCATAGACATCACGGCCATGGAAAGTATATGAATGTTCCGAATTCTTAAGTCGGTTTGTTCTTTCCTCGATTTCCCTGACTTCCGTAATCCCCACAAATTTATCAATGTGCGTCAGAGTACCGTTATCAGGAGTAACAATGTACTGATTGGTTTTGGTTCTGGCAACAACAGACCTGCGGTCTGAACCGACTCCCGGGTCAACCACTGATACAAATACCGTTCCTTCTGGCCAGTAACTGATGGCCTGATTAAGTCTGTAAGATGCGTCAAATATGTTATATGGCGGAATGTTGTGCGTCAGATGTCTGATGTTAAGATCGATATCCACACAGAAAGCAACACCTTCCATGGCTCCAATGGCCCCGTCGTCCAAACCGAAGTCCGTCTGAAAGACCAGTAGTTTATTCATGCCTGAACACCACCCTGTATTCTTCACCGTAACCAAGTGAATAATCTTCGCACAGATTGCCTATTACTTCAGCCAGTCCCATCTTGTTGATCTCATTATTATAGATCATAACACTGTGATCCGGAGCTTTGCCGAACGAGTCAAAATATGGAATCTTTCTGTCAAAGACAATATCTGCTCCTTTATAGATCACGGTATGAATCATATCTCCCATCTTAAATCCGGCCTTCAGAAAAGCGGTCAGAGGTATGTTTGTCCACAGATTGCCGAAATTCGGATCATTTATCTCAAACATTCCTTCTATTCCCTCCTCAGTTACTGAAGGTTCCATGATAGGATGTCTTTTGATCTCGGAAACATCATATTCAGGGCCGACATGTTCATAATCAATTATGCCTGCTGCCAGTCTGGCAGCGCAGTATCCGAACAGATCGCGTCCATGGAAAATTGAAACTGCACCGTTATCTTCCCTGTGAAGACGGTTAACTGTCTCATCAATTTCCCTGACTGTCTTAATGCCGAAATATCTGTCGACATGAGTCAGTGACCCGTTGTCAGGAGTAACAATGTAATATCCGTTTTCGGTTTCGGCAACACAGGCCTTACGGCTGGTTCCTACACCCGGATCAACAACTGAAACAAATATCGTTCCCTTTGGCCAGAAATCAATGTACTGATAAAGACGATATGATGCACTCCAGGTATCATACTGCGGTATTTCATGAGTGGCAGTAATGATCTCTATGTCGCTGTCAACACTCTTTACTACCCCATACATGGCCGCAACTGCGCCTTCTTTATATGTAAAATCTGTCTGAAAGACCAACATTTTCTTCATATTCATTACCTCACACAAACGGATTGTAAATGTTATTGCCGCCCTGATTGGTTACGATCATGCCGACAATAAACATTACTATGCAGAATGCAATGACACAGTAATCAGCTGTGGTCATTTTTTTCTTTACGTACCAGGTACGTGTTTTATTCTTGCCAAAGCTTCTTAACTGCATGGAATTGGAAATGGCATCTATCCTTTCCAGACTGGTCAGAACCAGTGGTAGAAGGATTTTGATGGCATTGCCTATTCTTTCAAAAAATTTGACATCCTTGCCTAAGGCTACGCCTCTGGCTTCCTGAGACTGTGAGATCTCGTGATAGTCTTTCTGAATATCAGGAATGTATCTTAAGGCCAGTGAAACTGAATAACTGATCCTGTAAGGAACTCCCAGTGAGCTTAATGAAGCAGCAAATTCACTTGGATTTGTCGTTGAGACAAACAGAATCGCAATCGGGAAGCCAATTATATATTTCAGAACAATATTAAACTGATAGAACAGCTGTTCCAGAGTAATATAATACTTACCGCCAATATGGAACAGTACCGTTCTGGAATTGTACATTTCAGGACCGTATTCCGGGTTGAAAATAAACAGCAGAATGAAATTTAACGTAACAAATACAACAAGGAATGTACTCATTACCTTTACTTCCTTCAGCTTTATCTTACTCAGAATAAAACCGATGACTGAAAGAGCCAGAAGGACCAGCAGAACTCTGGTGTCAAATGACAGGCCGCACAGAAAACTGAAACTCAGGAAAATAATGAATTTTGTCGTTCCTGAGAGTCTGTGTATGAAACTGTCGCGTGGAATATAATTAAGTACTCTATTCTGCATGGCTGCGCTCCTTTTTCTCGTAAGCGATGAAACAGTCAACAAATGCCACCGGATCATCAATACCGCACATATTGGCAATAGCAAACAGACTTGTCTCTTTAAGGGCTGCTCTGTTTATCAGTTCCGGATTGCACAGTACTGAACTTCCTGAATCATCCCGCATCAGTCGTCCATCCAGGAATACCAGCGCTCTGTTTGTATATTCAAGCATCAGATGCATGTCGTGCGTGACAATTATGACTGTGATTCCCTGTTCATTCAGCTGACTCAGGAATTCCATTATTTCGGTATAATGGCGGAAATCCTGGCCGGCAGTAGGCTCATCAAGAATGATGATGTCAGGTCCCATGACCAGAATTGAAGCAATGGTTACCCTTTTCTTCTGGCCGAAACTGAGTGCGCTTATAGGCCAGTTTCTGAATTCATAAAGACCGCAGATCTTCAGAGTCTGATATACTCTTTCCTTAATCTGTTCTTCCGACAGTCCTGATTTCTTTAAGCCCATCGCAACTTCGTCAAATATCATTGACTGTGAGATCATCTGATTCGGATTCTGCATGACATAGCCGATATGAGCGGCTCTCTGACGGATCGAACTGTCAGTAATATCCTCATTAGCGTAGAATATCTTACCGCTTTGCGGATTCTCAAATCCGCAGACAAGCTTGCACAGCGTTGACTTGCCGGCGCCGTTTCGGCCGACGATTGCCAGCATTTCACCTTTCTGGATCTTTAAGGAAACATCAAAAAGGATCTGGGTATTTTCTGTATAGCCAAAGTCCAGATTTCTGGTTTCCAGTATCACATCGTTGTCATTGATCAGTACAGGTTTAGGCTGCATTGAAAACCATTTTCTGACTGCAGCTTTGTCTTCTTCCGTTAGTCTGACTGTTTTAATGTTATCTATGCCTTCAACTTTTGATACATCGACACCGGTATATTTTAAAGCTGTCAGATACAGCGGTTCTCTGATACCATATTCGACCAGCAGAGGTCCGGTAAGAAGCTGCTGCGGAGTACTGTCTGAAATGATACAGCCATCATCCAGAAGGATGATCCTGTCTATCTTTTCCCACAGAACATCTTCAATACGATGCTCTATTATTATTACGGTAGTATTGGATTCTTTCTGTATTTTGTCGATCAGTTCTATGGCACTTTTGCCGGTAGCCGGGTCAAGGTTTGCCAGAGGCTCATCAAAAAGCAGGATCTTAACCTTGTCGACCAGTACGCCTGCCATGGAAACACGCTGTTTCTGACCGCCTGAAAGATCATATGGCGCATGATCCAGATGTCTGTGTATATCAACTTTCTGTGCTGACAGGAAAGTTTCCTCAATCATCTGTTTCTGTTCAACACAGTCATTTTCCAAGGCAAAGGCAATATCCTCTCCTACTGTCAGGCCGACAAACTGACCATCAGGGTCCTGCAGTACGGTCCCAACTCTGGTAGACAGTTCGAAAATGGAGGAATCCTTTGTTTCGATGCCGTCAACTGTCAGCGATCCTTCGATCTTACCCATATATGAAAACGGAATAAGACCGTTAATGCAGTTGCCAATGGTACTTTTACCGGAACCGCTGGCCCCGCATATAAGAATCTTTTCACCGGGATAAATATCCAGATTAAGATGTTTCAGTGTTGGCTGCTTCTGCGCATTATACTGAAAGGAAAAATCTTTGAAGCTTATTATTGGTGTATTACTCATCATCTATAACCCTCATAAATAAAAAAGGCTGTATCCCGGACTCCTTCTGCAGAAGTCACAGCGATAAGCCTGAAAAGCCGAAACTATTCTCTGTCCAGAGATCCTGTCTTAGCGATTGTCTTTGAATAACCGAACAGTAACAGACCGCCGATAACAACAGCACAGACAAAGTCAGCAGCTGCTGCAACAGCTAACTGTGCAATTACCAGGTTGGCTGGTTCCTTATAAATGATCATGTCACCAACAGCGGCTACAACTGGCCATGCAATGACATTGGCAATGGCATTGGCAATAACGAAAGTGATTATTTCAGTTTTACCGAAGTTACCGCTCTGGATATTGATTCTCTTGGAAAATACGCCAACGATAAGGCCATAAACAGCTGTACCAAAAGCCCAGGACCACCATACTTCGCCCCAGGTGATATCGGTTAAAACATGTCCGATGAAACCAGACAGACAGCCGACAACTGGACCATATAAAACTGCAAATACAGACTGTACTCCATACTGTAATGCAATGTTGGTATTAGGAATACCACTTGGAATTGCTACGAAACGTGCCAGTACGAAGAACAATGCAGCACCGATACCGGTAGCAACAACTTTTTTTACAGAATCGTTTTTCATAAATATTCATCTCCCTTAACTCGTAAATTTTAGCATTAAAACCATTTTTGTTCAATAAATCTACTTCCATTTACTCACAGTACTGCAAAAGGCACAAAAAAATACCACCTTAGAGTTGCTCTTAAGCGGTATTTTTTGTTGCTTTTTCAGTCTTCTGCTTCGATCTGTTTTATATTACACTCATTTCCCTGTTTAAGGTAAGTGTGTTCACTGTGACACTTGGGGCATATTCTTCCATACCTTATGGCTTCATATTCATGCTGACATTCAGTACAGTAATTGATACCCTTTATTATTTCAAGTTTCATTTCACAGTCTTTCAGCAGCGGATATCTGACCTTGAAATAGTTCCAGCAGTCCACGAAATAATCCGTAATGATCCCGCTTACTTCTCCCACTTCCAGAGTAACGGAACCAATCCTTTTCAGATTGTTTTCCTCAGCCAGTTCTGTGAGCGTTTTAGCAACATGAACTACGATTCCAAGTTCATGCATACTTATTTATTGTTATTAAGCAGAATTTTAACAGCACGCTTGGCAGCGTATTTGCCGACAGGAAGGATCTTATCCTCACATCTGTACATATCTGAAGCATGCGGTACGTCTCTGGTCAGATGGATCGCATCAAACTGACATCTTGTCGTGCAAAGACCGCAGCCGATACATCTGTTTTCATCAACTACTGTCTTGCCGCAGCTTAAACATCTTGAAGCTTCCTTCATTACCTGTTCTTCCGTAAATGGAAGTCTGGTGTTTTCAAATGTGCTTCTTGGGTTGACAGCCTTGCTGCCTGGTACCTGACGCTTGGTATTGTCATATTCTTCAACAACAATGTTGTTCTTATCAAGTTCAACAAACTGACGCAGGTCACGGGCAATTGTAAGTGACTGGCCAGGATGTACGAATCTGTTGAGTGATACATAACCCTGCTTGCCTGCTGCGATGGCATCGATGGCAAATCTAGGACCTGTATAGACATCACCGCCGACGAAGATATCAGGTTCTGCAGTCTGATAAGTAACAGGATCAGCCTTAACGGTTCCGTTTCTGTTAAGTTCGACCTTAGTACCTTCGAGTAACTTACCCCAGATGATGGACTGACCGATGCTCAGCAGTACATTTTCACATGGTACAGTAATTGTATCGTTTTCATCGTACTGTGGATTGAAACGGTGCTCTTCATCATAAACAGATGTGCACTTCTTAAATACAACAGCAGTAACCTTTCCGTTCTCGGAAACAACTTCCTTCGGACCCCAGCCGTTTCTGACAATGATTCCTTCAGCCTTGGCATCTTCAACTTCATCCCTGGCTGCCGGCATTTCATTTTCAGATTCCAGACATAACATGGTTATCTTACCGTCAGTCATTCTGGCTGCTGTTCTGGCAACGTCAACTGCTACGTTACCGCCGCCAACTACGACAACATCGCCTTCCAGTTTATTAAGTTTGCCAAGGTTAACGTCACGCAGGAAATCAACTCCGGTAACAACACCCTCTGCATCCTCTCCAGGGACACCGGTCTTGCGGCCACCCTGAGCACCGATTGCCAGGTAGAAGCCCTTATAGCCCATGTCTCTTAATTGCTGGATGGTAAAATCCTTACCGATTTCGGTATTGAATCTGAATTCAACACCCATCTGACGCAGAATATCGATTTCAGCTTCCAGTACATTCTTTTCAAGTCTGAATGAAGGAATGCCATTTAATAACATACCACCAGCACGGTTTTCCTTTTCAAATACAGTTACTGGATAGCCGTTTTCTCTCAGATAATAAGCACATGTTAATCCGGCAGGACCGGCACCGATAACGGCAACCTTGAATTCTTCGCCCCACTGATTGCCTTCATCGTTTTCACATACCGGAACATATCTGGTTTCACTGTTTAGTTCAAGAGAAGCAATGTACTTCTTTATTTCATCAATGGCTATTGGCTGATCGATAGTACCTCTGGTACATGCATCTTCACATCTTCTGTTACAGATGTCACCGCAGACAGCCGGGAACGGGTTATCCTGTTTGATAAGCTTTAAGGCTTCAAGATTACGGCCTTCCTTAGCCATTCTGATATAACCCTGAATTGGAAGATGTGCCGGGCAGGCTGTCTTACAAGGTGCTGTACCTGTTTCATAGCAATTGATTTTGGCATCCTCACGGTAATTCTTATTCCATTTTTCAGGTCCCCACTTAACTGCGTCTGGCAGTTCGGTTTTTGGATAAGCTACTTCACCGTCTTTTGTGCACAGTTTCTGTCCAAGCTTGGCAGCTCCTACAGGACATACTTCTACGCATTTTCCGCATGCTACGCATTTTACAGGGTCTACATGAGCTCTGTAAGCGGAAGCTGACATGTTAGGCGTGTTATATAACTGTGACGTTCTCAGGGCATTGCAGACGCCTGGAGCGCAGTTACAGATGGCAACGATCTTTTCCTCACCATCAATGTTTGTTATCTGATGAACATATCCCTTTTCTTCGAATTTCTTCAGATATGCCATTACTTCATCATATGTCAGGTAACGTCCCATGCCTCTGTCAACACAGTATTCTGCCATATCTCCGACACCAATGCAGTATTCACCCGGTATTTCACCGCTGCCTTCCCCGCGCATGGCCTGCTGCTTACGGCAGGTACACTGGCCAATGGAGTATTTATCATATTTATTCAGCCAATGGGAAATATGTTCAACTGAAACTGATTTATTCTCATGTTCAATGGCTTTTTCGACTGGAATTACGTGCATTCCAACACCTGCTCCTCCAGGAGGGATCATCGGTGTAACATCTTCCAGAGGCATCTGAGTCATCAGGTTGAAGAATGTAGCCAGTTCCGGATGTTCGTCTGTCAGTTTGTCATTCATCATCATGAATTCTGCTGATCCAGGAACAAAGATAGGGACATTATACTGTTTCTTTTTCTCAGCGTTTTCCCTGTTCATTTCCAGTACACCGACCCAGGTAAGATGATCGATCATCTTCTGTGTTTCTTCCAGGCTCATGTTGTTTCTCTTGGCAATCTCCTCTGGAAGATAAGCTACTCTCGTCTTCTTAAATGAAAGCAGGAATTTTACTTCTTCCTTTGTTAATACAGCGTTCAGTGCCCAGAATTCGGGATCCGTGGTCTTCATCGTATTGGTATACTTGATCAGATATCTGTCAGTGATCATCGTCCCAAGTTTCAGGACCAGTTTTTCCTTTTCCTTATCAATGCTTCTGTAATTCGGATCCGGTCTGAAATCAGTCCGATTGGTCATTCGCATTTCATCTTTAGTCTTTTTCCCCATAGTTACTTTACCTTACCTTTAATAATTTCTGACTGTTCCAGCAGCCAGTTTTCCCATTCTTCCATTCCCTCACCGGTTTTGGCAGAAACAGGATATATTGTTATATCAGGGTTCAGAAATCTGACCCTTTCCACACATTTTTTCATGTCAAATCTGAAGTATGGCCTGGTGTCTGTTTTCGTAATAAGCAGAACATCACTTTCTTCAAACATGAGTGGATATTTCAGAGGCTTGTCGTCTCCTTCCGGTATCGAAAGGATCATGACATTACGGCTGGCCCCTGTTGCATATTCAGCCGGACATATCAGATTGCCGATGTTTTCCAGAAAAGCAATATCGGTCTTTTCCAGATCCATGGCCTTTAATCCCTCAGCGGTCATTCCGGCATCCATGTGACACATGCCGTCCGTATGTACCTGAACGGATTGAGCACCTAGGGCTTCGATCCTTTCAGCATCAACACTGGCATCTATGTCAGCTTCCAGAACTGCAATATTAACCTTATTCCTTAAGTCAGTTATGGTTCTTTCCAATAATGTAGTCTTGCCGCTGCCGGCGCTGCTCATCAGATTTATCAGCAGTATTCCCCTGCTTTCAAACTGCTGTCTGAGGATCTCAGCATCGCGGTCATTGGAATCAGTTACTGATTTATGAAGTTCAATTACTCTCATAATGAATTCCTCCACTGTTCGATCTGTGATGAAAGCCAGTTGATCCATTCATCAATACCCTCACCGGTTTCAGCGCTTATCGCAAAACTGACTATGTTTTCATTAAGACTGCGCGCTCTTTCCAGACATTTTTCTCTGTTAAAATCAAATACCGGCAATGTATCAATTTTATTGATCAGCATGCAGTCAGAAACAGTAAACATAAGCGGATACTTAAGCGGCTTGTCATCACCTTCCGGAACTGAAAGGATCATTACCTTCAGATTGGCACCGGTATCAAATTCAGCCGGGCAGACCAGATTACCGATGTTTTCCAGAATCAGAAGATCAATTCCTTCTATTCCCAGCTTATCCACACCTCTAGCTGTCATATCGGCATCCATGTGGCACAGTCCACCGGAATGGAGCTGTATTACCTTTACTCCCAGATCGTGAATCGTTCTGGCATCAACATCTGATTCCACATCTGCTTCCATGACTGCTATTTGGTATCTTTTCTTAAGAGCATTGATGGTTCTGACCAATACAGAAGTCTTGCCGCTGCCTGGAGAGCCCATAAGATTGACCATGAAAGTTCCATTATCTCTGAGCAGTTTTCTAAGTTTGGCAGCCTCTGCCTCATTATCTGCCATTATGCGTTCTTTTGTTTCGTATACTTCAAACATTTCTGTTTTCCTTTTCTTCCATTTATATATTACTTTAATTACTCTGTAAATAAAACAACTACCGGCTGTATAACCACAAAAAGAATACTCTGACGAGTATTCTTTTCATTTAGAACTTTATATCATCATCTGTAATGCTGACCAGCTCATCATTCGACAGCATACTGAAATCCATGGTATTTATACGGTCATTATGATTTGCTATGACCTTATCAGCAATGTTTCTGACCCCTCTGGCATTACCGAAATCCTTTACCTGCATAGCCTGCCGCAATAATGGTCTGAGTGTTTCATCTGAATAAACCAGTTTATAGCCTCTTCTGCCAAGATCAAATCTGAAGATCTGCATCATTTCATCAAGAGAATAATCCTGGAATTCGATTATTTTTGATAACCTGCTGCGCAATCCCGGGTTTGTATCAAGGAATTCATTCATTTCATTAGTGTAACCAGCAAGAATCACAGCCAGGTTTTCTCTGTTATTCTCAATTTCACTTACCAGAGTGTTGACCGCTTCAATACCATATGAATCATTCTCATTATTTACCAGTGAATACGCTTCGTCTATGAATAACAGACCACCGAGAGACTTTCTGATAACTTCCTTGACTTTCAGTGCTGTTTCACCCTGATATCGACCTATCAGATCAGCTCTGACACATTCTACGAAAACATCATCCCTCTTCAATAAACCTAAATGATAGTAAATCTTTCCTAGTAAACGGGCTACTGTTGTTTTTCCTGTACCAGGATTACCGGTAAACACAAGATTCATTGGAATCTGATTGTTTCCAATGGACAGTCCACGTTTACGACTTTCATTCTGAATCCTTATGGCATTGACAAGATTAGCAACCTCGTTTTTTACTGACTGTAATCCTATCAGATTGTTAAGGCTATTCATGCAGTTTTCAAGAGTTGACTCATCTGTATCCAGCGTACCGAAGTCCTGAGTTTCAAGAACCTGCAGATCATCCAGATTCAGATCATCCATGTTTTCAGATAATCTTATTGCCTGTTTTTCAATAGCCTCATCCAGCAGTCTTCTGGCAAATCTGGCATTATCAAACGTGTCATCAACTTTTTCCTTATTGATTCGTGACAGAATAATATTTCTGGCTTCCTTGCGAATGTGGAACTTACGGCTTTCAGCCATTGTTACCAGGATGTCTACAAGTTCATCAGATGTATAATCGTCTATTTCAATCTTATGATCAAAACGGGAAGCCAAACCAGGATTCGCATTTCTGATCATATCGCTCATCTGCTCAGCATAACCGGCCATGATGACACAGTATTCACCGCGGTGATCTTCCATGTCCTTTAGTAAAGTATCAATAGCTTCTGTTCCAAAGTCTCTTTCATTCCCCTTTTTAAACAAGGTATATGCTTCATCAATGAAAAGAGTTCCTCCTCTGGCAGACTCGATCTTCTCGGCTGTTAAGGTAGCAGTATGGCCAATATACTGACCAACCAGCTTACTTCTGTCAACTTCAATGAATGTATCCTTAGGCAGGATATTCATCATATAAAGCATTTTACCGATGATTCTGGCGACAGTTGTTTTGCCGGTACCTGGATTACCTGTAATGATGAAATAGTAACCCTGCGTGCTCGCTTTCAGCCCTAATGCCATCTGGCGCATGGAATCGATCTTAAGACGCTTATACATCGTATCAAGCTGTTTTTTGACTTTGTCCATGCCAATAATGCCGCTGAAATAACTCTGTAATTCAGATGAATATTGGCTGTTACCATAATCTGCTACATACAGATATCTGTCATCAACAATTTCAGTTTCATTTGTAACTACGCTGTCATCTTTCTGAACAGCTTTCTCTTCTTTTATATCATTGCCGAATTTATCCTTATGGAAGATGACACTTTTCATTTCGTCATTTTCAAAGTTTACGATCTTACTGGAACCGTCAGGATAAGTGATTTTAAAGATACCGCTTCTTTTTTGGTTTACAAAGCTTCCTTCATATATAGTTCCATCTGGAGTTGTATACTTGCCTTTCCCATGTCTTGTGAACGTGTTATTTATTATTGGCAAATCACCTTCATATACACAGTTATTGAGGTATTCAACTCCATAATTTGGCCCATAATGCATTATCGAATTGCCTTCAACAACGCCATCATTGTACTTCTGATATAATACTCGTCCTTCATTGACCCATTCGATTTTAAAGTCACCATGAAGCTTTCCGTTTAAATAGTAAAAATCATTAGTTTGTGTTAGGTTACCTTCAGAATCGTAAAACTTGTTCGTTATTTTTCCGTTTCTTACATCACCCAGATATTCTCCTTCTTGCAGCTGATACAAGTGATTATTTCTGTACCATCTGGTAGTCATGTGTCCGTTCCTCAGATTATTGGACCATGCTCCTTCACATTCTTCGTTGATACTGCCGTCAGAATTATAGAAAATAGCTTTACCATATCCATCCCAGTTTCCGTTCTTGAAATTTCCGATATACTCTTTCCCGCCTACGTATTTCATATGACCCTGACCATGAGGCTGACCATATAAATAACCGCCTTCATAATGGGCTCCGTCGTCATAATCAATTGTTACTGTATTGTCACTATTGTGATGTATAACCATAATTCTTAACCCCTAATATACTTTATCATTTTAACATAAATCTTATATTTAAAAGCCGGTATATACCTGCATAACTATAAAAGTGTAAAAGCATTATTAAAAGCCGGTTTTCACCGGCTTCTGATTTCACTAAAACTGTTCAGCCAATATTATTGGCAGGCTATTAACAATTCTCTTCAGTACTGTTATTTGCTTAAAGCAGTTAACAGATTGATCAGATCAGTACCATCTAACCGAGATGTTGTTTTCTTCTTTGATGTTGTCTGTGTCTGAGCTCCAAGTAAAGATGATAACAGTCCTGTCAGATCAGCACCACTGTTAGCAGCTGGCTTCTTGTTAGAAGTTGCAGGAGTACCTAATAAAGCACCTAAGATATCTCCCATGCCGCTGGACTGCTGCTGTTGCTGCTGTCCGCCACCTAATAATGAGCCTAATAAGCCGCCGGCAGAGTTTCCGCCTGAGCCGCCGAATAAGCCAACAAGATCTGACATGTCAAGACCATCTGACAGGTCAACACCATTGTTCTTCTTTTTGTTTGTAGCTGTTGTAGCAGCTGACAGACCTGACAGTAAAGCAGGAGCGATATTGCTCAGTGTCTGATTGACCTGATTGTTTGTTAAGCCTGTTTCACTGGCCAGAGAGTTAACAACCTTATTCTTGTCATTGCCAAGGATATGCTGAATGATCTTTTCGCCATCATTTTCATCAGCATTCCGGATCTGATCAGCCATGGAGTTGGTATTTGTGTGCTGTCCTAAGGCGTTAAGTAATGACTGAGCGCCATTCTTTTTCTTGGCATTTGAAGTCATGTATTTGATCAGCAGTGGAATTGCAACCAGTAAAAGCTTAGACGTCAGATTTGAGTTGGCACCTGTCTTTTTGGAAACAGTATTAACAGTGTTCTGAGACACTAATGTTCCCAATAATAATTGCAGTAAATTCATATTATTTCCTTCCTTCTTTCTTTAATTCCATTTTATTACAAAATATTTTGATTATCTATAGTGAATTAATTAAACAGTGGCAGCCTTATAGACTGCCACTTGTGTTACATCAGGAAAAACATTGATACAATGACAATTACCACAATATACGCGTATATCGAAATGAATTCCCACTGACTCTCGTCTTTGCTGATCGTTTTACGGTTAACAAATACATACAGTAATGTTATTACAGTTTCCCGGCAGCACAGAACTACCAGTGCAAAATATGGATTTACGGTTTCCCTGTTCAGCAATACATACCGTCCGAAGATCAGCAATGCAATTGACTGAATCAGATACTTGTGTACTTTTGTCATAATGCTTTAAACAGATTCTATGCAGTACCTGAACCTTCGCCCTTGGTTACGACCATGTACAGTACCAGAGATATTACGGTGAATACTGTCAGGATGGAAGCCATGGCTGAGGCATATCCGTAAGAACCCTTTGTAACAAGTTCGTATACGGAAATAGTCATCGTTCTGGTTCGGTATGTAAACAGATAGATTGCTGTACTTAACTCCGTGATAATGGATACCCAGGACAGAATGGCACCTGAAACGACACCGTTAAGCATCATAGGCAGTGTTACAGTAAAGAAGGTCTTGGCCTTGGATGCGCCAAGGGAAATTGAAGCTTCTTCGATCGTCCGTGGGATCTGCTGCAGAATCGCAACCGATGACCTTATGGTATACGGTGAACGTCTTATGATAAGCGCGATTATCATGATGAACGGTCCACCTGTCATTACCGGTAAACCTAATACGCTTCTGTTAAAGGTAACGATCAGGGCAACACCGATAACGGAACCAGGAATAATGTATGGCATCATGGTCATGATATCAAGAGTCTGGTTAAACAGATTCTTTCTTCTGACAACCAGATAAGCACATACTACTGACAGCAGGACTACCAGCAACAAGGCGCTTACCGCAATCTTGATGGTATTCCAGATCGTATCAGAATAAGCTTCCAGAACGTATTTGTAACTGTTAAGTGAATAACCCTTCTTAAATACCAGACCGGATTCTGAAGTCCTCTGGAAAGAAGAATACAGAACATAGATCTGAGGCAGGAATGCCAGGAAGGTTATGAAATAGCAGTAGAGATGCATCAGGAATGACTGTAACGGCTTAGCCTTCTTCTGCTCTACCGGATGCAGAGCATTCATGGTGAATTCAAACTTGGTGTTTGCCCATTTCTGTACCAGGAATACAACAGTGGTAATGATGATTGCGATGACGCTTAAGGCGGCGGCATAAGCCTTGTTCTGGCTCATTTCGCCTGAATACTGGTCATAAATCAATACCGTAAATACCTGATACCCCTTTCCGATGAATACCGGGGTACCGAAGTCAGCAAATGCTCTCATGAATACCATTAAGGCACTGGCCAGAATGGTAGGCATGATCAATGGCACGATAACTTTCATGAAACGCTTTATACCGGAAGTACCAAGGTTGGCACTTGCTTCGATCAGCGAGTTATCGATGTTCTTTAATGCTCCGGAAACATACAGATATACCAGGGACAGGAATCCCAATGTCATTACCAGTACGATACCGTTAAAGCCGTATATGCTTGGCATTTCAATGCCAAATGCTCTTTCCATGAAACGGGTCAGAATTCCGTTGTTACCGGCAAATACGACCCAGGAGAAGGCACCGACAAACGGTGGTGACATGGAACTCAGAATAATCAGAATTCTTATCAGTTTGCTTCCCCTGATTTTATAACAGGTTGTGAAATAAGCCAGCGGAACACCGAGCAGTAATGAAAATACGGTTACCCAGACGGAAACACTGAAACTGTGTCTTAAGGCAAGTACGTTGGATTTGTTATTGAAGAATTCCAGGTAGTTTACCAATGACACAACACCGGTTTCCTTGTCTGTAAATGACTGCTTAACCAGAGCAACCATAGGATAAAGCATGAAGAAAGCATAGAAAACAAGTAGGATGATAGTAACTATCAGCCAACTGTCGTAGTTTCTTTTCTGCTTCTGAACCGGTTTTTTATTTTCGTTTTTCATAGCTGCCACCTTTAGTCATTGCCATAAAGGTATTTATCGTTCTTGACACCTTTCACAATGTTCTTGGATCCGTCAGCCGTAAAGACGTTGACCTTTTCCTTCTTGATTTTCAGACATACTTCACTGCCGTTAGGGATGATCTCGTCAATCATTGATTCCTGAATCAGTTCAAAACGGTCATCATCCTTGTCTTCAGTGTGAATGCAGTGAACATCATCACTCAGAATATAGTAATGAGTATTAAGGCCAAGGAATACTGAATCATCAACCTTGCCATGGATACCCTCATCAGTATTGATGACAACTTCTTCCGGTCTGATGGCTACGATGACATCCTGATCGTGCATTTCTTCAGGAAGGATGTTTTCCATTACGAAACTGTATCCGTCCGCAAAGCACAGATTTGCCTTGCCGTCTTTCATGACTAATTTGGCATTTACCAGATTTGTTCGGCCGATGAAGCTGGCAACAAACAGATTAGCAGGTCTCTGATAAATATCCTTTGGCTTGCCGATATGCTGGATCTCACCCAGATTCATGACAGCGATTCTGTCAGAAACACTCATGGCTTCTTCCTGGTCATGTGTTACATAGACGTTGGTAATGCCAACTTCTCTCTGAATCTGTTTGATGACAGTTCTCATTTCAACTCTTAACTTGGCGTCAAGGTTACTTAAAGGCTCATCCATTAACAGAACATCCGGTTTGATTACCAGTGCTCTGGCTAAGGCAACACGCTGCTGCTGTCCGCCGGAAAGTCTTTCAGGCATTCTGTCCTTGTATTCAGTGATATGCATCAGATCCATGAACTGTTTGGTATCTCTTTCCATGTCCTCCTTGGAGATCTTTCTGTTCTTTAAGCCGAACTGAACGTTCTTCTCAACAGTCAGATGCGGGAAAATAGCGTAGTTCTGGAATACCATGCCGATATTTCTCTTGGCAGGGTCCAGATTATTGATGCGTTTGTCACCAAAATAAAAATCTCCGCCTTCAATTGAGTTGAATCCGGCAATCATTCTTAACAGTGTGGTCTTGCCGCAGCCTGAAGGGCCTAACAGAGTAAAGAATTCTCCGTCTTTTACTTCAAGTGAAAGATCCGGGATAACGACATTATCACCATAGGCCTTGACAGCGTGATTGATTTTAATACCAACACTCATTGGTTTATCCTCCTATTATTTTTTTCAAAGAAAGAGTGATTCGAGTTAAAAATGCCCAAATCACTCTTCATCCGTTTTATGCAGTTTTATGGATTATTACTTATTTGCGTTGTACTTATCCAGCAGTTCTGACCATTTTGCCTTCCATGCTGAAGTATTGCTGGCGATGTACAGCTGATCCTGTTCAAATACGTTAGGGATTTCATCGAATGTCTTGATGCCCTTAACGATGTTGACCATTGTCTTGTCTGCAGGACGCAGAGTTGTGCACTGATATAAGCCCTGACCTTCTTTAGAAATTAAGAAGTCAATGAATAACTTAGCCAGATCCATATGAGGTGCCCCCTTGACGATGGCTGCTGCACATGGTGTCCAGTTATTGCCTTCTGCAGGATAGATCATAGTGATATCTTCGGCTTCATCCTTTAATAACTGTAAAGCAGGGTCTTCGTATGTAACGCCGATTGCTGCTTCACCAGCTGTTACGTTCTTATAAACAGCTGAAGATGAGCTTAATACTGAACCGTCGATAACTTTGATGAAGTCTTCAACATAAGCCCAGCTCTTGTCCATGTCAAGACCAGCCCAGCCCTTATTGAAGCCGTCTCCATAAACATAAAGCATAGCTACCAGTTCCTGCCAAGCACTTGATGACTTAACAGGGTCGCCAGATAATACCTGACCTTTTAACTTGTCAGCATGATCGATTAAGCTCTGATAACCGGTGATGTCTTCAACCTTAAGACCTAATTTTTCAAGAATTCTGGTATTGATAACGAATGCTGTGTTACCGCTTAAGCCATAGCTTGTGAAGAAACCAGCGCCTTCACCGGTCTTATTCTGCAGTTCTGCAGGTAAGTTGTCAGCATTTGGTGAAATATAGTTTTCCCAGTATCCCTGGAAGTTATACCATTTTTCAAAGTTCATGCCACCCCACATAACATCACACTGTGGGTTTTCAGCTTCAGCCTGAATTCTGGAGATACAGTCACCTGTACCGATTGAAATGATTTCCAGTGTTACGTTAGGATACTTGGTTGTGAAACCAGGTCTGATAGCGTTGATTTCACCGTTTGAGTTAGGTGAATAGACAACTAACTTACCAGTAACTGAAACATCTGGTTCGATTCCAGCAAGGATTTCCTTCTGAACCTGAGCTGCTGTTTTTTCGCCTGGCTCCGGTGTTGGTTCATCTTCTCCGCCGCCTGAGCAGCCGAACATGCAGATCACCATCAAAACAGACAATAAAACTGCTAAAAGTTTTTTCATTAGTTTTTCCTCCTATTAGCGATTGTGAAACCGCTTTCTCTAACTATCATTGTATCATTTCTACAGCATTTGAAAAGACCTTTACAAGGAATAATTTCACGAGAATTTCACATTTATAAAGGTCTTTTGTTAAATTTTATTATTTTTCAGCTATCAGTCTGTAACACTCTGTTCTTCTGTCTCTGAACAAACCCCAGGTTATTCTGTTTTCCTCTATTTCATCGAGATCATAATCATGATACAGAACCTCTTCCTTATCGCGCGATGCTGACTCAAGTACAGCACCTGTCTCATCAGTCATAAATGAAGAACCGTAGAAACTGAGCGCGGATTTCTGATTGCCGTTTTCAGCACATGGTTCTACAGTTTCCAGGCCGATGCGGTTGGCAGCCATGACAGGAACAAGATTGCAGGCAGCATGTCCCTGCATTGCCCTTCTCCAGTGTTCCATGGAGTCACACTGCAGAATTGGCTCTGAACCGATGGCAGTAGGATACATTATCATTTCGGCTCCCTGTAATGCCAGACATCTGGCGGTTTCCGGGAACCACTGATCCCAGCATATTCCTATGCCGATTTTGCCGAACTCCGTGTCAAACACCTTAAACCCGCTGTTCCCCGGCGTAAAGTAGAATTTTTCCTGATAATAATGATCATCAGGAATATGCGTCTTTCTGTATACACCAAGCAGTTTTCCGTCAGCATTAATGCAGGCCAGCGAATTGTAAAGAACATTTACATCCCTTTCATAGAAACTGACAGGAATGACAACATGCAGTTCTTCTGCCAGCTTTTCAGCCATCAGTACTGAAGGATGTTCATTAACGCTCTGTGCAAACTGATAATACTCATATCTTCTTTCCTGACAGAAATACTGACGGTCAAACAGTTCCGGAAGCAGTATTACATTTGCGCCTTCGGAAGCAGCCTGACGGATATATCTTTCCGCTTTTTCCAGGTTTTCCTGCTGCTGTGTACTGCAGGACATCTGGATCAAAGCTACTCTAACCTTTCTCATAAGCTTATCCTTTCTCATCAAATATGGCACCTTAGTGCCATATTCAATTAGTTAAACATTACCTGATTCCAGAGTTCTGCCAGCTTTGTCTTCAGGACGTTATCATCATGATATTCTTCGTCCTTATCATAACCGACTCTTGGCAGATAGGCGTTGATTCCTTCGAATTCAGTTTCAGCAAGCTTTTCCATGACAGCCTGATAACCTGAAGTATAGCCAACAGCGATTGAGTTCTTTTCAGCCACTTCTTCTTCCATGCAGAAGTTGATCCAGGCATGAGCCAGCTTAACATTGTTGCTGGTTGCAGGAATGCACATTGCATCTGACCAGATGTTTGTTCCCTGCTTTGGTTCATAGTATCCCATGTCTTCGTTTTCGCTCATGATGTAAGCTGCGGCACCGCTGTAAGCAACAGCCAGAGTCTTTTCTCCCTGAATCATGATGTCGTTAACTTCATCTGTTACGTATGCAGGAGACATGGTCTTCTTCTGAGTCAGCAGCCACTGATATGCAGCCTGAATTTCATCATCATTAGTAGTATTAACAGAATATCCCAGAGCCTTTAAAGCCGGAAGGAAGTTGTCTCTGTCAGCATTGTACATGCATATCTCACCGGCATACTTGGTGTCTAACAGAATATCCCAGCCCTTGGCATCCAGTTCTTCTAAGGTAACCTTTGTGGTATCGTATACAATGCCGATTGAACCCTGGAAATATGGAATTGAATATTCATGCTTTGGATCGTAATCCGGAGATTTCAGACCATCTGCGATGGCGCCGATGTTTGTGATTAAGCTCAGATCCAGAGGCTGAATCAGTTTTTCCTTGATCAGACGCTCAACCATGTAGTCGCTTGGAACGATGATGTCATACTTGTCGCCACCGACAATTGCAGTATACATTTCTTCGTTTGAATCAAATGTCTTATAGTAAACCGTTACGTTATATCTCTTTTCAAATGTTTCGATGTTTTCCTCATCAATATATTCGCCCCAGTTGAAGACATATAATTCGTCACTGCCGAATTCTGCGATTGGGTCGAAATCACCTTTACCGCCGCTAGAGCAGCCGGCAGTCAGAACTAACAGGCATAAAGCCAGAACACTAATCAGAAACTTTTTCATTTTTGAGCACCTCTAATCTTTCTTTCCCTGATCATAGGGACAACATTTACAATCACAAGCACTGTAGTAACCAGTACTACAATTATGGTGGATAAAGCGTTGATCGTAGGATTAATACGCTTTATTGAAGAATATACATATATGGCGATATTGCTTACCTTTGGTCCTGAAGTAAAGAATGAAATAACGAAATCATCAAAACTCATGGTAAAGGCAATCAATGCACCGGAGATGATGCTGCCTTTCAGCTGCGGAATAATGACCTTGGTCAGAGCCTGGAACGGTGTGGCACCGAGGTCCAGGGCAGCTTCAGCCAGATTATCGTCAAGCTGACGCAATCTCGGCATAACCGTCAGAATGACGTACGGTATACAGAATGAGATATGTGCCAGTAATATGGTACCAAATCCCTTGGTAACGCCCAATGAGGTAAACAGAAGCATGAAGCCGATGGCAGTAACGATATCCGGATTCATCATCGGAATGTCATTTATCTGCAGTACAATGGCTCTTAATACCTTGTTGGACTTTGACAGACCAATTGCGGTAAGAGTTCCAACTATTGTAGAAACAACTGTAGCGATTACCGCAATGATCAGCGTATAGTAGATTGCTTCCCTGATGGAACGTGATTCAAACATTTTCTTGTACCACTGCAGGGAGAAACCCGTAAATCTTGTCAGACTCTTTGATTCATTGAAACTGAATACCATTACGTAAACAATCGGCAGATAGAAGAATAACATCGTCAGCCATAAGTATCCATTTGATAAGAACTTAAGCAGTTTTTTCATTATTCTTCACCTCCTGTCTTCCGGTCCATCTTCTTGGTAACATACATGGACAGGATGATTACCAGAGCCATGATCAGTGAAATTGCACTGCCGTAGTTCCAGTTGCCTACAGAGATGAAGTAGTTCTCAATCAGGTTACCGATCAGAACATATTCACCGCCGCCTAACAGTTTAGGGATGAAGAAGCTTGATACCGCCGGCAGGAACACCAGGGTAATTCCGGAGATGACTCCTGACATTGATAATGGCAAGGTAACTCTCAGGAATGTCTGAATGCTGTCAGCACCCAGGTCCTTGGCTGCCGTGATCAGATTGCGGTCCAGCTTGCTTAATGATGTATGGATCTGCAGGATCATGAACGGCAGGAAGTTATATACCATGCCGACCATAACGTTAATCTGCGAATCAAACTTGAAATATGACAGTATTCCCTTCCAGGAATATGTGCGGATCAGCATGTTGATCCACATTGGCAGAGTGATCAGAAGTACGGCGAAGGCCTGCTTTCTTTCACTCATTTCTGCAATGATGTATGCTGCCGGATATCCAATCAGAATACATATTACTGTGGTAAAGAATGCTATTTTCAATGATCTCCACAGTACCATCGGGAAGATGGCATCAGAGAAGAACTTGGCGAAGTTTTCCAGTGTAAAGCTCAGGGTGATAATGCTGTTGCCCTCTTTGGTAAATGCATACAACAGGATCAATACCATTGGCAGTACCACGAAGGCGCTTATCCAGGCTATGTACGGCCATGTTAATTTGGAGAATGTCTTCATGGCTTAGTACCCCGTCTTGCTCATTACGTGAATATCTTCAGGTGTAAATGTCAGATCTACCTTCTTACCTACTTCAACATTCTTATTGGTGTGAACCTTGAATTCATGACCCTGAGTAGCGAATGTGATCTTATAGTCGCCTTCGGTGATGTTTTCCTCATCGAAGTCATATATTACATCATAGATTTCGATTTCCTTACCTGTTTCCAGATCCCAGGCTTCAGCAGCTGCCCAGATGCATAAATCCGTATCCAGAGCTATTGATTCTCTCAATTCTTCAGCAGTAATGAAGAAGTCAAATGCTGCAACACCGACGCCCTTCTTATCATCCTCTATGAATTTAGGCTCCTGAACATAAGCCTTGATGGTGATCCAGGTTCCCTTAGATGTACTGAAAGTAACATCATAGGTTCCCGGTTCCTTTGGAATATCGTATTCAACCTTATGGATTGACAGGAATTCATCTTCAAAGTCCCACGCCTGTGCATTGGCACGGGCAATTACTTCAGTATCAGTCAGGTTCTCGACGTCTTCCAGGTCCATGTAGAAATCGTTAGCGGAAATCTTTTCCTCTTTTTCTTCGTTTGTGAAGTCGTGGTTGCCTATGACGTGCATCGTGATGGTCTTTGAGGCACCTGATACGGTCTGAACAGTTACTTCATTATGTACGCCCTTGAAGAGAACGAATTTTACTTCTCCAGGAATAATACCTCTGCCTCTGGAAACGATTTCCAGGTCTTCCGGACGGATCATGATGTCAACAGGTTCATTTCTTCTGAAGCCGTGGTCAACGCATTTGTAATCCTTATCATCAAATGATACCAGATAGTCGTCTTTCATGATTCCTTCAAAGATATTTGATTCACCGATGAAGTGAGCGACATATTCATTGATTGGTTCATTGTAGATCTCACTTGGAGTACCAATCTGCTGGATGGAGCCATCCTTCATGACTACGATCTTGTCACTCATGGTCAGAGCTTCTTCCTGGTCATGGGTTACGAAGATGAACGTAATGCCTACTTCCTGCTGGATCCTCTTAAGCTCGTACTGCATTTCCTTTCTTAAGGCTTTATCCAGTGCGCTTAAAGGTTCATCAAGCAGCAGAACATAAGGTTCATTTACCAGAGCTCTGGCAATGGCTACACGCTGCTGCTGTCCACCTGATAACAGGTTGACATCGCGGTTGCCATAACCTTCCAGACCAATCAGAGAAAGCATACGGTTGACCTTCTGTTCGATAACGTCTTTTGATACCTTCTTCAGCTTTAAGCCGAAGGCAATGTTGTCATAGACGTTAAGATGCGGGAACAGAGCATATCTCTGGAATACCGTGTTGACCTCACGCTTGTAAGCTGGAACTCCTGAGATGTCCTGACCGTCGAAGATCACTTCGCCTTCGTCAGCATCCAGGAAGCCGCCCAAAATTCTGAGTAAGGTTGTTTTTCCGCAGCCCGATGGGCCTAATAACGTAACAAATTCATTTTCGTAAATATCCAGATTAATGCCTTTCAATACGACGTTTCCATCAAAGGACTTTACGATGTTACGGAATTCTATCAGTTTCTTCATTAGATTATCCCCCTGTTTATCAGAATGCCGGTGGAGTGGAAACCCACAGGACTTTGGCAACACTGTTGCCTGCGTTTACCAGACAATGTCTGAAATCACCCTTGATGTAGAATGTCTCACCCTTCTTAAGGATATTGCTGGTATTGTTGGTTAAGTCTTTCAGGACTATCTTCCCCTGGAGAATAAATCCCATCTCTTCACCGTCATGAGGCAGTACAGTCCGGGATTGTCCTTCAGGCTCGATGGTCAGCAGCAGCGGTTCCATTTCATTCTGCTGCCGGTTAGGAACAAGATAGGTAATCTTGATTAATTCCTTTTCATCTTCAAAGTAATCCTGCTCAGTGAATGTTCTCTGGACACTTCTTTCTTCCTGAAAGAATTCTCCCAGGGATACTCCCAATACCTCAACGATGTTTTCCAGTGTCGGTATTGATGGTGTCGTCAGATTTCTTTCCAGCTGTGACAGAAAGCTTTTGGTTAGCTCTGTGCGGCTGGCCAGTTCTTCAAGAGTCAGGCCGTTTTTTACTCTAAGCTGTTTAACTCTTTTTCCCAGATCCATTGCCGTCCTCCTTTGTTTAGTACAACTTAACAAATTGTTTATTTTTGTTAACCATGTTCATTATATTCCTTTCCCCGGATAATGCAATACTTTTTCTTAACTTTTTGTTCAATATTTCTTTACTTTTTTGCATAAAACATCAGTGGTGTTAACAATTAACTTTTTTTGGGAATTCTTATGTCAAAAATTCATTTCTAAAACGAAAACCTGTATTTCCTTCTTAACCTGCTCTGATTAAAGAATTATTCAGCAAAGAAGAAGTTTTCGCCTTACAATCAAATCACATGCAGTAAACAGTATAAAACGATATCTCTCATTTCAAATATATTTAGACACTTTAGAATATTTCTTCAGACTGAATTAACAGAACTTTACATTATTTGTTATTTACAACTATTTATATAATTTATTATGTATAGATTATTTATATTTTTATGTTAGAATATACTTTGTTGCAAAGGAGGAAAGCACAAAATGACCAATAGATGGGAAAACTTCTTTAATGAAAAACATGAAATTAACTATCCGGCACTGACTATGTATCAGCTGATCAGGGAAAGTGCCAGAAGATATCCTAATAACATTGCTTATGAATTCATGAACAAGAAAACAACATATGCTGAATTCATGAACAAAATTGAACTTACCGCCAAATCACTGACAAGCATCGGCATAAGAGCCGGTGATGCTGTAACAATCTGCATGCCTAACTGCCCTCAGGCCATTGATACATTCTATGCTCTGAACAGAATTGGCGCCATCGCTAACATGATTCATCCGCTCTCTGCAATCAGTGAGATCACATTCTATCTGAACATTTCCAATTCAAAAGCCATACTGACTCTGGATCAGTTCTATTCCAAGGTCGTAGAAGCCAGAAAAGATGCTGACCATACCGTAATCATCATCATGGCTGATGTAGCTGATGAATTGCCTAAGTATCTTCAGCTTCCATACAAGGTTAAAAACATGGGGAAATACCCTGGTTTACCTAATGAAGCCTATTCAATCACCTGGAAGGAATTTTTGCACTACGGCAGCAAATTCCCTCTGCCATTACCAAAGATTGACTTCCAGATCGACAGAACAGCCGTTATCCTGTATTCAGGCGGCACTACCGGTACAACCAAAGGTATCATGCTGAGTGACCTCAACTTCAATGCCTGTGCCCTCCAGAGTTCTGTTGCAATGGAAGTTCCATATGAACATGGACAGAAGATCCTGGCCGTCATGCCTTTATTCCATGGATTCGGTTTAGGTATCGGCATTCATACATGTCTGGTAAAAGGCATCTGCTGTGACCTGATCCCGCAGTTTACAGTAAAGACCTATGCCCAGATGCTGGTTAAGAAAAAGCCAAACTTCATAGCCGGTGTTCCTACTCTGTATGAAGCACTGTTAAGAACCAAGGGTCTGGAAAATGCCAACCTGTCATTCCTTAAGGGTATGTACTCAGGCGGTGACTCCCTGTCAGTTGAACTGAAGGCTAAAGTTGACAAGTTCCTTAAGGAACATCATGCCACCATTCAGGTACGTGAAGGCTACGGAACTACAGAATGTGTTACTGCCAGCTGTCTGACTCCGACAGATGACTACCGTGAAGGAAGCATCGGTCTGCCTTATCCTGATACAAAGTACATAATCTGTCAACCAGGTACCAATAACGAAGTAAAGACCGGAGAAGAAGGAGAAATCTGCTTAAGCGGTCCATCAGTAATGCTCGGTTATCTGAACAATGAAGAAGAAACAAGAGAAACTCTGAGAGTTCACAAAGATGGCAGAACTTATCTGCATACCGGTGACTTGGGTTATATGGATGCCGATGGATTCATCTACTTCAAGCAGAGAATCAAGCGTATGATTATCTCTTCAGGATACAACGTATATCCTTCACAGATTGAAAACGTCATTGATTCACATCCGAAGGTATTAATGAGCTGTGCCATCGGTGTCAAGGATGACTATAAGATGCAGAAGGTAAAAGCATTTGTCGTTCTCAAACCAAACGTTGTACCAGATGACAGCATTAAGGAAGAAATCATGGAATATCTGCGCAGACGCGTCTCCAAATGGGCTCTGCCATATGATATTGAATTCCGTGAAGATCTGCCAAAGACTCTGGTCGGCAAGGTAGCCTACAGAGTTCTGGAAGAAGAAGAAAACCGGAAGATCATGGCAGCTCAGCAGAAAGCTACCGAGCTCAACGAAAAGGTTGAAAAAGAAAATAAAAAACAACAGTAAATTGAAATGAAGCGCCAGAAAAGGCGCTTTTTTCCACATTGATCACTTCATAAAATGTGACTGATTCAGGACCATCATGGATATCAAACATCTTACTATGAATATGGGAAAGGATTGTTTGATAATGATAAAAGGAATTTTAGTAAAACCACACGAACTGCCGGAACTCATAGAGTTTAAACACGGATACAAAGAAATGCAGAAACTGGTGGAAGGCAATTTTGAAATGCCGTATCTTTTTAATGATGTAGATATCGTGGTAAATGAAGAAGGAAAATTCAATGGTTCCCCGCCAAACCGTTTTCTGTATTATCAGGGACATCTGGTTGACATTATCTTTGGTAACATACTGATCGTTGATACCAATGAAGATGGCGAAACAGTTTCTCTGTCTGACAGGAAAATAAAAAAATACATGGAGGTATTCTCCAGCCAGCACATATTTCTGGATTAAAAAAGACATTGTGTCATCACAATGTCTTATTTTTCCCTTTTTTCGTTTCAGCAGGGACTCTTGCTTCTTTACGTTCCCCTTTTATCTGCCGTATCTGTTTTTCTGATAAAGTATACTGTACTCTATCCCTTCTTAAATTGGTAAATTTTACAATCTTTCTGACATTTACATAATATTCTTTTTTTCCAACCTGTACCTTTACGGCATGGTTTATTTTCTTCCGTGACAGAGGATAAGCATTAATCTCATTCTTTACGGTTTTGAAAACATAATACAATTCAAGGTTATCCTTGATGACATCACCAGGTCTGACGTACACCCCTTCTCTCATGAACCTCTTTAAATTTGAAACCTTGTTAGATGGAAGGTGTTTTACCAGTTTGATGAATTCCGGTTTCAGATTTCTGTAACTGTAGAAATCAGTATACATCTGCTTATTATCCAGCGAGAATGTAAAAGCATTACGTATCGGTTTCTCTGTCAGTCTATATCCTTTGAGAGCATTGTTCTTGTCATTGGCGATAAGAAACAGTCCCTTGCCGTTATCTACTATATCTCCGAACTTGAAAACATTATCTACATTTTCAAAGTGAACAGCATCCTTATTCTTGTTTTCACCAAGCATCAGCATTCTCTGCAAAGCTTTCAGCTGCTTGTCCGTCAGAGAGCCGATATTCTTGTTGATGTTTTCCACAGGTATTTCATAATACTCAGAAATACTGAAGAATGTATCGCCGTTATACTGTCCGAAATCAGCTATATTGATTTTAAAAGTTACTCTGTCATCACTGTACTGACGGTGAGATCCCTGCAGACAGATAACCTTATCACTTTTTTTCTTTATTACCAGATAAGGTCTGTGACGATGTCCGTCAGGAACATCATACAGTTCACTGTCGCTCATGGGCATTTTTCCCAGGATCAGATCTCCGGATTCAAGTTTGTTAAAAATATCAAATTGTTTTTTGGTATAAAGTGGTTTGCCGGATATTCTCAGTCTCAGATTCTTAAATTTACGTTTTACGATAAACAGGAATTTTCTGACTGAGTGTCCGACTCCTTTTTCGCTCATACAATTCCTCCTTTCACTTCATGGTTTTCTGCAGAAGGTTACAGAGTTCATTAACAGCTTCATCATTTCCGGCTTTGATATCATCGACCACACATGATCTGATATGGCTGTTTAGCAGTTCCTTGGTAAAGGCATTGACTGCAGCCTGAACCGAACTGACCTGAGTAATGATGTCAACACAATAGCGGTCTTCCTCAATCATTTTTCTGATGCCCTTGATCTGTCCTTCGATCCTGTTGAGTCGGTTAGTAAGGGCCTTTATTTCTTCTGGACTTCTCTGTTTGTGTTTAGTGCAGCAGTTATCCATATTATTCAATTCCGGTAACAGTGTAGTCTTTTTCCTCAACAGCGTTCTTTAAGGTTTCATTGGCTACATCAGCACTGAGTGTGACAACAGCAGTTCCCTTTTCATGAGAAACCTCAGCACTTGCGACACCGTCAATCTTTTCCAGGGCCTTTTTTACTGTTGCTTCGCAATGCGGACACATCATTCCTTCAATTTTTACTGTTTTAACCATATTCATTTCCTCCTGTGATTCAATTTCAAAATCAATTCTTGGTTTTTTGTTTTTTACTGATGCATTATATATATCTACCAGATTCAGTCTGAGCGCATTGGAACATACCGTAAAGCTTGATAGGCTCATGGCAGCGGCTCCAAGCATTGGCGTCATCTGCCAGTTAACTCTGAAGATTGCCTGATACAGACCAATAGCCAAAGGAATGCAGATAACGTTATAGAAGAATGCCCAGAACAGATTCTGATGAATATTTGTCAGAGTGTGTTTTGACAGCCTTATGGCAGCCGGTACATCCAGCAGATTTGATTTCATCAGCACAACATCAGCAGCATCAATGGCAACATCACTGCCGGCCCCTATAGCTATTCCCAGGTCAGCTGAAGTAAGAGCTGGGGCATCATTGATGCCATCTCCTACCATAGCGACCTTGCCATACTGCTGTAACTGAGTTATGACTTTCCGCTTGCCGTCAGGAAGAACCTGAGCCACTACCTTATCAACACCGGCTGATGCTCCGATGGCAGCAGCTGTTTTCCTGTTATCGCCAGTCAGCATTACAACCGTTATTCCCATATCCTGAAGCTGTTTTATGGCTTCCGGTGAATCAGTCTTAACCGTATCAGCTACCGCAATAACACCGGCAAGTCTGCCGTTTGCGGTAAACAGCAGCGGAGTCTTTCCCTCATCAGCCAGCTTACCATATATCTCATCTATTTCATCACTGACTGAAAACTGCTGTCTGATGTACTTAAATGAGCCGGCAAGCAGATGCTCTTCAGCGCGATCAGCTTTAATGCCATTACCAGGCAAAGCTGAAAAATCTGTTACAGACTGCGGTTTATAACCGTTTTCCAGCCCATAGTTAACTATTGCCTTAGCTAACGGATGCTCACTTCTGGCTTCAAGATCAACAGCCAGCTGCAGCAGATATTGCTTGTCATATCCGCCGGCAGCGATTATATCCGTAACAACAGGTTCACCGTTTGTAATGGTACCGGTCTTATCAAGAACGACTATGTCTGTCTTTCCGGTTTCTTCAAGTGCCTGAGCTGTCTTGAATAGAATGCCGTTCTTTGCTCCGACACCGTTGCCGACCATTATGGCAACAGGGGTAGCCAGTCCTAAAGCACATGGGCACGAAATAACAAGAACGGAAATCGCGCGGGCGATGGCAAAACTGAATGGTTTACCCACCAGCAGCCAGCCAATCAGCGTGAGTACGGAAATACCAAGAACAGCAGGAACGAATATGCCTGATACCTTATCTGCAATTCTGGCAATCGGAGCCTTAGTAGCACTGGCATCTGAAACCATTTTTATGATCTGTGACAGCGTTGTATCCTGTCCTACTCTGGTCGCTCTGGCTTTGAAATAGCCTTCCTGGTTGATTGTGGCAGCCGAAACCAGATCCCCTTCTGTCTTATCAACCGGGATGCTTTCTCCCGTCAGAGCGGCTTCATTTACAGCGCTGTGACCTTCTATGATGATTCCGTCAACCGGAATGTTTTCACCAGGTCTGACCACAAATACGTCGCCGACATTTACCATTGCTATGTCGACTTCTTTTTCTTCGTTGCCGACCAGTATCACTGCCTTTTCAGGAGCCAGTTTTAACAGGCTTTTAAGCGCATTGGTTGTTCTGCCTTTACTGATGGCTTCCAGCAGCTTGCCAACAGTTATAAGAGCAACGATCATGGCAGCTGACTCAAAATACAGATTGTGATGATAACTCATCGCAGATGCCATATCGCCATTCATCACCGCGGCAGACATCCGATATAGTTCAGCGAGGCTGTAGATAAAGGATGCTACAGATCCCATTGCAACAAGGGTATCCATGTTAGGAGCCCCATGCAGCAGTGAACTGAATCCTGATGTATAGAATTTATGATTTATTATCATTACTATAATGGCCAGCAGCATTTCAGTTATAGCCAGAGAAACATGATTTCCAGCCAGAAAAGACGGAACAGGCCAGTTAAGCATCTTATGTCCCATTGAGAAATACATAAGAATAGCTAAAAAGCCGACAGACCGGATCAGCCTCTTTTTCAATACTGGTGATTCTCTGTCTTTCAGGGCTTCCTCTTCAGCAGCCAAAGTATTTTCCTGCTTACCTTTCCCTTTCTGACTGGCACCGTAACCGGCATTCTCAACTGCTTTTATGATTTCCTGTGGACTGGCACTGCCCTCAACACCCATCGAATTTGTCAGCAAAGATACCGAGCATGACGTTACGCCCGGAACATTACTCACAGCTTTTTCAACGCGAGCCTGGCAGGCTGCACAACTCATTCCTGTAACTATATACTGTTCCATATTCAAAATCCTTTATAAAGGTATATACCCCCCTACCCTATATTGGCATTATATATATTATGCTTTAAAGCGTCAATTGATTTGCTATACTCTGATACATTCATCACGCTGCTGCAGAAGTTTTTCGCAAATCTCCATGTTTCTTAAGGAAAGCTGCGGACTTGTAATGTCTGAATGTGTTTTCCCGCTGATAATGCATTCACTGAAATGCTGCAGTTCATACTGCATTTCAAACTCAACAGGATAATCAAGAGTGTCGATCAACTTTCCATCAGCATATATGTATGCTTTTCTGGCTTTCCAGTAATCCGGAATTACTATGCGTCCTCTTTCCAGATAAACTGTAAGTCCGTTGTCAAATAATACCTCACTGGAAACACAGCTGGTCGCCAGTATATTGCCATTCAGCAGCAGTGAAACACACAGTTGATTTTCAACATTGAAATTCCCATAAGTAACAAGCGTTCGGCAGTCTTTTACACCGCCGCACAGATAATCGCAAAGTGACAGGAAATATGCTTCATTCCCATATATCAGACCGCCACCCATTTCCTTCTGCTTCATCCAGCCGGAATTGTATCTGCCGCTGACATATGACTGTTTGAATTCCATGAAACGTATCTTTCCATATGTTCCGGAATCAATAATCGACTTTACTTTCTTAATTAGCGGTAGATAGAGAACCTTTATTGCTTCAGTAATAAAAAGCCCCTTTTCCCGGGCCAGGGCAAAGAGTTCCTCGGCCTGCCATTTATGCATTACCATTGGTTTTTCAATGATCACATGTTTACCGGCCTTAAGAGCATCCTTAGCACACTGATAATGCGTCAGATTGACAGTCGGAATATATACAGCATCGATCTCAGAATCTGCATACAGTTCCCGATATGAACCATAGTACTTTTCCAGACCGTTCTCTGCCGCGAAAACTCTGGCTTTCTCTAATTCTCTTGATGCAACTGCTGTAAAGATGCTGTTATCAGTACATCTGGAAGCATTAATGAATCGCGGTGCGATTCCCGCCGTAGAAACTACCCCATAATTAACTTTTCCATCAATCATAAAGTCCCTCCAAAATGAAAAACTTAACAGACGCAATGCCTGTTTAAGTTTTTTCCTTAATTGAAATTTACATATTCATCTTCAGGAGCCGGTGCTTCTGTTACGCTTTCAGTATTAAGAATAACTGTTCTGCCACCCTGCTCATCATCAATAGCTTTCAGTTTTCCGCTGAGATAGTACCATCTTCCGTCTTCGACTGCCTTTGGATCAACATCTGTACAGGTCAAACCAATCTGCTGCAGGTCATTTGAACAGCATACCATGGCCTGACGCCCCATAATGCACACATTCTCATATTCTTTAAGTGTCTCCAGATGCTTGACCTTCATAGTAATCTGACATCCGTCATACTTTTCCGGATCGTCTACAGCGTCGATATACCATAAACCGTAGTCATTGTCTGCTATATCAAGCGGTTTTGCAGTATCAAACATCTGCTGCTCGATCTTGATCATCTTGCTGTCCATATCCAGGAACACAACCATCATGTTGCGATTAATACCCTTCAGATTATTTCTGAAATACATCAGATCCTGACCATCACATCTGTTTATGTAGCATATTGCTGAATCAATGACATGATTATACACAAACTGACGCATGTTAAGCATCTGATTCTTAAGCACTGTTGCATCGAAAAAAGTCAGATAGTCAACGACCAGCCAATTGGAAGAACCGTCTTTCCGGAACAGTTCCTGATCATCCTGCATACCGTTAAGTTCAAGAATGATGCGGTCAGGATAATACTCATCATCAAGTTCATCAATCTTTTTCTTGTCCAGTTCCTTGATGTCATCAAGATATACAACATAAGCGTTGGCATTAAACAGGAAATCTTCATCGTATTCCTCATCACCCTGTTCAAAAGCAATGATAAGTGTAGTCTCCCCCTGATTAAACTGCGGGTCCAGCAGACTTTCCTTTATGGCTGTTGTCTTCCCGGCATCCAGAAATCCACTGAATACGTACAGCGGTTTCATCTTAGCCATGGAAAACCTCATTCATTCTGTCTTCATTTATAACGGTACCGATAACTGATACCAGAGTATCTTCTCTCTTTGGCCCGTAATATACATGGTATTCATTAAGAACATAGTTGAAGTACAGTGTTCCTTCCTTACCATTTACATAACCCTTGACACGGATAATGTCAGGTTCCATTGTCTGGAATATCTCGCCAAGTTCTTCCTCTGTAAATACATGTTCCGGTCTGATGATAAGATTCTTGAAAATCTCATCTTCATCGTCATCATCTTCTCCATGATGATGGTGGTGATGGTGATGATGCTCATGTTGATGTTCGTGGTGATGATGTTCATGCTCGTGTTCATCATCGTCGTCATCTTCGTCATGATGATGTTCTTCATCGAATTCCGGAAGAATGTCTCCGCCGTTTACGATGATATCCAGCAGTTCTTCAATAGACATTTCACTGACAGGAACTGTTGTGATCTCAGCGTCCGGATTGATTTCCGTAATCAGCCGTACGGCTTTTTCAAGCTGTTCTTCACTGCAGACATCTACATGTGAAAGAATGATGGCATTAGCTGCCTTGACCTGATCATCAAAATATTCCTTGAAATTCAGATGATACTTACGGCATGTCTTGACATCAACGATACAGATGTGTGAAACAATGCGGTAATCGTCGTCTTCTCTGATAACATTTATGATCTCGGAAAGCTTGCCTACACCTGATGGTTCAATGATCAGATCAGTTACTCCCATTTCTTCTATTTCTTCCAGAGCATCCTCAAAATCGCCCTGTAATGAACAGCAGATACAGCCGTTATTGATTTCTTTTATTTTCAGTCCGGAATCAAAGAAAGCACTGTCAACGCCTACTTCACCGAATTCATTTTCCAGCAGCATTACCTTTTCAAAACTCTTTTCATTCAGCAGTTTCTGAATGAAAGTGGTTTTTCCTGCACCCAGGAAACCTGAAACTATATATACATTTATCATAAAAATAACCTCCTGAAATCCTGCCTTACTATTCTACTACAATTATGATTATTTGTAAGAAACTAATGCTTCAAAAAACAAAAATGTTCTGTTAAGAACATTCTGTTTATAACAATTTCATTATATCCTGATAAGTCACGAAGACAAACAGGATAAGTACGATTCCTACTCCTATCAGGGACAAAGCCATTTCTACTCTCTCTGATGGTCTGTGACCAATGATCTTTTCAACTCCGGCCAGCAGTATCTTGCCGCCGTCAAAAATAGGAATTGGAACCAGATTCATAATGCCGACACTCACTGACAGTGAACCAACCAGTGACAGTAATGACAGGAATCCATAACTGGCTGCCTCTTCAGTATATTTGTAGATGGAGATCGTTCCGCCCAGTGAATCAAGACCCTGAGTACCGGTAAACAATCCGATTATCGCCTCAAAAGTAAGGCCTATGATTTCAAAGGCATAACTGATTCCTTCAGGTATGGCCTGCAGGAATGTTATCTTTCTGACTACTGGATCAGGCGCCATGATGCCAATCATGTATCTTTGTTCAGTCTCGCTATACTTAGGAGTTACTCTAATGATCAATTCAGTGCCGTTACGGTCAACGTAATAAGTCATTTCATCATTACTGTTCTGTGTTCCCACGACTATTTCGGCAAATGTCTTAGGAATAATTGTGTCGCCGTTTTTCAGGACGATTTTCGTAATGACATCTCCCGCCTTGAAACCAGCTTCATCAGCAGCAGACTGCGCAACGACTTCCTTGATGACAGCCGGTGGAGCTTCCGTAACATATCCATTGATCTGGAAGATCATCACAAATACCAGACATGCCAGAAACATGTTGAACAGCGGACCAGCCAGCAAGATTATCACACGCTGCCAGATCTTGATGCCATAGAACGTTCTTTCCTTTGGAACATTGAGGAATTCAGTTGGATTGCCTTCCTCATCAAACTTGATTGGCGTATTCTCTTTTTCCACCATGCCTGTAAAACCGCCAAGCGGAATTGCACGCAGTGAATATGTTGTTTCCTTGCCGACCTTTTTGAATACCGTCGGTCCGAAACCTATCGCAAATTCATTTACATAACAGCCAAACAGCTTGGCAGCAAGCATATGCCCAAGCTCATGTACAAATATTATGACTGCCAGAATAATCAGAAAATATATAATTGTCATTCTTTACCTTCTGTCAGATGCTGCACATATTCCTGTGCCCATCTGTCACTTTCAATAATATCGTCTACTGTCGGATTACTGATGTTTTGAGCTTTCTCAACAGTTGCAAATATCAGTTTTTCAATATCCAGAAAACTGATTTCTCTATTTAGAAAGAGCTTAACTGCCCTTTCATTGGCACCGTTCATGACCGCCGGAAGTATTCCTCCCTGTTTACCGGTTCTGTATGCCAAAGCCAGAAGAGGATATCTTTCCAATGACAGTTCTGCAAAATGCAATGCCCCTACTTTGATGAGATCAAGACTTTCGGAAGTATTGACGTTTCTTTCAGGATAGTTCAGGGCAAACTGTATAGGCATTCTCATGTCCGAAACGCCCATCTGCCGTAAAATGGCATGATCTCTGAATTCAACCATTGAATGAACAATACTTTCAGGATGCAGGACCGTTTTAATATGATCATAATCAACATCAAACAGCCAGTGTGCCTCAATGACTTCGAAACCCTTATTCATCATGGTTGCTGAATCAATCGTGATCTTCTTACCCATGCTCCAGTTCGGATGGTTAAGCGCCATTTCCAATGTAACATCACCAAGTTCTTCACGTTTCAGGTTCCTGAAGCTGCCGCCTGATGCGGTGATTATCAGATTATTGATTTCCTCATGTCTGTAACCAAGCAGACACTGCCGGATGGCAGAATGCTCTGAATCTATCGGGATGATATCAACTCCGTATCTGCGGGCTTCCCCCATAACGATCTCGCCGCAGGCTACCAGCGTTTCCTTATTAGCCAGGGCAACGCTGACCTTATGCCTGATTGCATTTAACGTCGGCAGCAAGCCCACAAAACCCTGCAGGGCATTTATGACAAGATCTGCCGGTTTCGACGTAAGATCGATCAGACCTTCTGATCCGTAAAAAAACTGACAATCCGGATATAATTCTGCCAGATCATCTCTTCTGCGGCCTGTACATATGTATTTTACCTGCTTCTTCAGAAATTCATTTTCTGTAACGAGCAGGTTTTCCACATCTCTGCCAACGGATACACCTATTATTTCAAAACGGTCTGACTGCTGTTTGATTATATCAATCGTCTGCAGTCCGATATTACCGCTGGCGCCTAATAAAATAACTTTTTTTCTCATAAAATAACAAGCATAAGAACATAGAACCACATGGTGTTAAAACACACGGAATCTATTCTGTCCAATACTCCTCCATGACCCGGGAAAATGGTTCCGAAGTCCTTGATGCCATAATGTCTCTTGATGGCGGAATAAGCCAGGTCACCTATCTGGCCTACAATCGGCATTGTCAATGAGCCGATAATAAACAGCAGTACAGAAATATTCAATGGCTTAATCAGTGTCAGATATGCGAGCAGGAATGAAATAACAGCGCCAAAAAGATAACCTCCAACAGAGCCTTCAATGGTCTTGTTAGGAGAGATTCTTTCATTCAGTTTATGTTTTCCCATTGCTCTGCCTACAAAGTATGCAGCAGCATCAGTTACGCAGGTCGCAAACAGCATGTAGAATACCATCATGTTGCTGATGGAATACATTTTAAGGAAACCAGCAGCCATCATTCCTATCATGTTATAGAAAATGAACATCATTCCCATGCTTTCAAAACTGACTTCCTTACAGAACACCAACATTGTGAAAAGACATATCAGAATAAGACAGTCAGCCAGGAAGAAATAATTCAGGCCCAGCAGATTGGCAAACATGATTATCAGTGAAAAGACATAGGAAACAAGCTGAAGAGGACGTGGCCATTTTGCTTCAGCCAGCTTGATCATCTCATATGAACCCATAATGGCAAATACAGCCATCAGTACTTTAAACGGTATTCCGCCAAGAAATAATATTGGCCCTAAAACTGCTATCAGGGCAAAAGCGGTTATGAATCTCTGTTTCATTCCAAGCCTCCAAATCTTCTGTGTCTCTGCATGAAGTCGTTTATGATGTTTTCAAAATCCTCGCCTGTAAAGTCAGGCCAGTATTTGTCAATGAAACACATCTCGGCATAGCAGAGCTGCCATAGAAGAAAATTAGAAATTCTGTAGTCGAGTGATGTTCTGATCATAAGCTCCAGTTCAGGATATTCAGCAGTATAAAGATATCTGGAGAATTCATCTTCTGTAAGCACATGATCTTTATCATCCAGTTGCTTTACGTAACGGTTTATGCCGTCAACGATTTCCTTGCGACCGCCATAATTAAGCGCAAATACCAGAGTCATGTTTTTATTGTTTCTGGTTTTTTCAAATGCTCTCTCCAGAACTTTTCTCGTTTCAGAAGGAATCTGTTCTATATCCCCTATCATCCGGATCTTTATGCCTTTCTGCATCAGTTCATCGATGTATCTGTCAATGAATATTTTCGGAAGGCCCATAAGATAGTTTACCTCTTCTGCCGGTCTCTTCCAGTTTTCCGTAGAAAAAGCATAAAGGGTAAGAACCTTTACTCCAAGTTCATTGGCTTTTATGGCAATGTTACGAACATTTTCCGTACCGCGTAAATGGCCAAAGCTTCTGGGTTTTCCCTGCGCTTTAGCCCAGCGGCCATTGCCGTCCATGATTATGGCTACATGCTGCGGAACACTGTTCATGTTTACAGTTTCATTAAGTCTCTGCTCTTGTTGGCAGCGATTTCTTCTACTTTCTTGATTGAATCATCAGTCATTTCCTGAATCTCATCCAGCATGTCTTTCTGAGTATCTTCAGGGATCGTCTTGTCTTTCTTTACTGCATCATTGGCACCACGACGAACGTTTCTCAAGGCAATCTTGGCTTCCTCGCCCATCTCCTTGACCTTTAATGCATACTCTCTACGTCTTTCCTCTGTCAGAGGTGGAACAACGATTCTGATCTGAGTTCCTTCATTCTGAGGAGTAAGCCCGATATTGGCAGCGAAAATAGCTTTTTCAATATCCTTGACAATTCTCATTTCATAAGGCTTGATCAGTAGCTGCTTACCTTCTATTACGGAAATAGATGAGATCTGATTGATTGGCGTAGCCATTCCATAATAATCAACTTCAATGTTTGAAACCAGATTAGGATTGGCACCAGATGTTCTTATCTGAGTTAAGGCTCCCTGAAAACGATCAATAATTTCTTCCATTTCAAGTTCGTAGATTTCAAGTTCTACCATATTATTCACCTCCAGTGATTAATGTTCCAATATTTTCTCCCATGCATGCTCTTGAAATATTGGCAATGTCATTCATGTTGAAGACTATGCCCTTGATGTTGTTTTCCAGACACATGCTTGCTGCAGTCTGGTCAATAACACCCAGATTCTTATCAAGGACTTCCTTGAAAGTCAGTTTATCATATTTCTTGGCATCAGGATTCTTACGTGGGTCATCTGTATAAACGCCATCTACTCCGTTCTTTGCCATAAGTATTACTTCGGCTTCGATCTCGCTGGCTCTTAATGCAGCACCTGTATCAGTTGAGAAGAACGGGTTGCCTGTTCCGCCACCGAAGATGACAACTTCACCAGCTTCCAGATGCTGAATTGCCTTTCTGGCATCAGCGACATCTGCAGCTTTAGGGGCCTCAAAAGCAGTCTGTACATAGGCAGGAACACCGTTGATTTCCAGAGCTCCCTGAACAGCCAGGGCATTGATCAGTGTAGCCAGCATGCCCATTTTATCAGCCTGTACACGTGGTAATCCAAGCTGACTGGCAAACTTGCCTCTGATGATGTTGCCGCCACCGACGACGATTCCAACCTGAACACCCATGGCCAGAACTTCCTTCATTTCTTCAGCAAGACTCTTAAGAAGTTCAGGATTATAGGCATTATCCAGTGCAGATAAAGCTTCACCGCTTAGTTTTAATAATACTCTCTTATACATATAAACCACCCTTATCTATTATGTTAATCGATAATCATGGAGATTATCAATATGTTATCAGTTAATGATCAGTATCAGAAATATATACTTCTCGAGGTTTTGAACCGTTTACAGGACCAATTGCCCCTTCCTGTTCCAACATGTCAATAATTCTGGCAGCACGGTTGTAACCGAAGCCAAAACGTCTCTGAATAGCTGAGGTTGACGCTTTCTTGGTCTGAGCGATGAATTTCTTGACTTCGTCATAAGCCGGATCCTGTGCCATTCTTTCAACTCCTTCATCACTCATGTTGCCAAAGGAATTATTAACAAAGGCATCATCATACTCCGGAGCACCCTGACTCTTAACGTAGTCAGTTATGGCTGTTATTTCAGCATCACTGACATATACACCCTGAAGTCTGTTTGCGGCAGATTCTCCCATAGGGATGTACAGCATGTCACCGTAACCAATCAGTCT
The DNA here is from genome assembly GCA_017516045.1 of Erysipelotrichaceae bacterium. GTDB lineage: Bacteria > Bacillota_I > Bacilli_A > Erysipelotrichales > Erysipelotrichaceae > RUG521. The sequence goes on along the minus strand of JAFWDT010000007.1, from coordinate 107,438 downwards.
TTCCGCACCAACCTGATCAAGAATGATTCTTGAATCAATAGCACTGGAAACAGCGAAGGCAATACGTGAAGGGATATTTGTCTTGATCGTGCCGGTGATTACATCCGTGCTAGGACGCTGCGTAGCTACGATCAGGTGGATACCGCTGGCTCTTGCCAGCTGCGTAATTCTCTGTATATATCCTTCAACATCCTTGCCATGAGTCAGCATCAGGTCAGCCAGCTCATCAATGATAACGACGATATAAACCATGTGCTTCAGTGTGGTATCATCCTTGACCTTCCGGTTGTATTCAGTGATGTTTCTGACACCGGCACGGTGGAATTCATTATATCTGTTTTCCATGATTTCAACGATGCTTTTGAGTGCATTGGCAGCTTCGGATGTATCGTTGATAACAGGTCCGATCAGATGCGGAATGTTTTCATAAGGAGTGAATTCAACTTTTTTAGGGTCGATCAGCAGCAGTTTGACTTCATCAGGTGTAGTTCTTAACAACAACGCCGTGATGATGGAGTTGATGCATACTGATTTTCCTGAGCCGGTTGAACCGGCAATCAGCATGTGAGGAAGCTTGTTTATTTCAGCATATACATTGTCACCTGAAAGGTCTTTACCCAAAGCCACTGTCAGCGGGTTGCGGTTATACTTATCAGGAACCTTGTACAGCAGTTCACTCATTTTTACGCTTGTTCTGTCGGCGTTCGGAATTTCAATTCCTACTACGCTCTGACCAGGAACAGGTGCTTCAATACGGACATCCTTGACAGCAAGAGCCATCTTGATGTTTTCCTGCAGTGAAGTGATACGGCTGATCTTGATACCTGGTTCAGGTCTGACAAAGAACTTGGTAACTGAAGGCCCGATCTTGGCATCAGTCAGCGTACAAGGTACGTCAAACTGATCGAGGATCTCTATCAGCAGTCTGCCTTTTTCATTGGCGTTATTGCGGTTCGCTGTACTGCTCATGGCAGTTGCCTTTTCCAGCAGTGACAGTCTTGGTTTTGTGTATTTGCGGCCGGTACGTGAATAACCGACTGAACTGGTCTTGGCAGAAGATGAGGCTGTGTTTTCAGACTTCTTTTCAGCCGGAGCAACTGCAGCAATCACTTCTTCTTTCGGTTCTTCAGGAATGAATTCCTGTTTTGGTTCATCAATAACCGGAACAGGATCTTTCTTCAAATCAATGATGTTGAAGACTTCAGGCTTCTTGATCTTGATTGATCTGATCTTCTCAGCCCGCTTGCTGGTTCTTGCGGTTTTGTTTTCCTTATTGAAAAGTTCCTTGACTCCCTTCAGGTTATCGATGTCAACCAGCAGAATAATGCCGACAGCAAGTAACGCGATTATGATGATCAGACTTCCTACAAAGGAAACCAGAAAACTGGCACCGCCATACAATAACGCACCGATCAGTCCGCCTCTGGCAGGAACCAGATCATCAAAAATATCCTTATAGTCAGCGAAGAAATTGGTGAAGATGACCTTGCCGGTAGCCTTGTCTTCCGGAATGGCCATGATCATCATCAGAGCCAGATACATTAATACCAGTCCGAGGATCTTTTTTCTTCCCATTACAGGAACCTTGGATGTCAGGCATACAAGTGTTCCAATCACAATTGCGGCAACATAGAGAATATGGTAAAAATCACCAAAAAGCAGCCTGGACCGCTGATAAAAGAACTGTCCCAGAAATCCGGTACTGCTGTGCAGCAGAACGATCAGACTGAATACGACCGCTATGCCGCCATATACCGGAATCATCGGTTCCTTTTTTACCTTTCTTTTTCTTGCCATATATACACCTCTATTTCAGATTAATTTCAATAATTGCAGGCAGGATCATAGGTCTCTTGCCTGTTTCTCTTAATACATATCTGGCTATCTGTTCTCTTACTTCAGCTCTGACAGCCATGTTTTCATATGTCTTATCAGCCACTTTTTCCCTGATCATGTCAACGACCATGGTTCCGATATTTCTCAGAACATATTCTGAATCCTTGACATATATCACCCCGCGTGACTGGATATCCGGTCCGCCTATTACTTCCTTGGTATTGAAGTCAACGGCGACACCAATGATTATGACGCCATCCGTTGACAGAACTTCTCTGTCGCGCAGAACGAAGCTGGTAATGCTGTTTTCATCTTCAGCACCAACCATTGTTTCACCTACTTCGATCATTTCTGAACATGATACCAGGATTCCGTCATTGATCGTTGCGACCTGTCCATTATCAAGAATTATGATCCTGTCAGGAGTGAAACCAATCTGCATGGCCAGATTGGCAGCCTGAATGAAGTTGCGGTATTCCCCCATTACCGGAATGAAATACTTTGGCTTGATCAGATACATCATCATCTTCATGTCTTCACTGCTTGGATGCAGTGACAGAACCTGCTTGGAATCAAGCTTGTGTACCTTGACATTATCCTTGTAAAGTTCGTTCTCCATGGCACTGGCTCTTTTTTCAGTGCCTGAAACAACCGGTGAAGCTATGATCACGGTATCAGTATCCTTAAGTTCGATGACGTCATCTTCTCCCGTAGCTATACGGTTCATTACATTAAAGATCTTACCACCTGATCCGGTGACCAGAATAACGGCATCATCAATGTCGTTTGTAAACTTGTCCTTGCTGATTTCCACGGCTTTTGGGATTGAATAATATCCCAGTTCATCCATGTCCTTCAGTCTGGTCTTCAATCTGTCATCATAAAAGAAAATGGAACGTTTGAACTCACGTGTCAGATTGATTATCTCCTTTATGCGGAAATAATTCTGATTATATACCGTAACAATTATACGGCCTTTAGCGTCTTCAAAATACGGTTTTACGAGATTGTAGATTCTGTGATTAGGAGCTGTAAAGTTTTCGTGATCGGCATAAGAAGATTCCATTAACAGAGCCAGTACACCCTTTTTGCCGATTTCAGCGATGGTTCCGATATCGCTGTCAAAGCTTTTGTCATGCATGTCAAAATCCACGACAAACTGTTCAGCAACAACGATCTGACCATTCTCTGTTTCAATCGCAATACCGATGGCATCCGGAGTAGCATGAGTCAGGGCGAAAGAAGTAACATTGAAATCGCCTACCTTAAACTCTCCATTGCGTGGTACAACGCGATAGTTAAGCCTGTCCCAGTCAGCAGGTTTGAGAATGTGTTTCAGTACTCTGCGGCACATTTGAGGTCCGTAAACAGGAACATCAATGCTCTGCAAAAGCATAGGAAGTCCGTTCATCATGTCATCATGAGCATGTGTTATGATGACGCCTATTACCTTTTTCTGATTTTTAACAAGATAGTTAAAATCAGGCACGATATACCTTATGCCATACTGATTGTCTTCAGGCAGTTTTAAACCGGCATTAACCACGATGATCTTGTCATCAATTTCCAGACAGTAAAGATTCTTTCCGTCTTCGTCAAGTCCGCCGAGAGCAACTATTCTGATACTGCTCATAATACCCCCATCTATTCCTGTATTCCGTTCAATGAATTTTTCTTAGCTTCCGTAATCAATACATCTATTATATCACCAACCTTACCCTCTTTAAGAGTAAAGTTGACCAGCTTCTGCTGTGGCGTATAGCCTGAATATATTTCAGGATTTGTCTTGCTTGGTCCGTCAACGAGAACCTTGACGGTCTTGCCTACCCATTTCTCATTATTTGACTTGGAATAATAATCAAGTCTCTCATTCAGTCTGGCCAGACGCTGTTTCTTTTCTTCCATTGAAACATTATCTTCCATCCTGGCGGCTGGTGTTCCCGGTCTAGGAGAGAAGATGAATGAATAGGCATTGTCGTACTTGCAGTATTCAACCATCTTTAGCGTATCCTGGAACTGCTCTTCTGTTTCACCAGGGAAACCTACGATGATGTCCGTTGAAATGGAAACATCCTTTACCGTATTCTTAAGTCTGTCAAACAGATTTCTGTATTCCTCTGATGTATATCTTCTTCCCATGCGCTTTAATATTTCATCATTGCCTGATTGTAACGGCAGATGAACATAAGGCATGATATTGTCATAATCAGCTATGGCCTGCAGCATCTCATTGGTGAAATCCCATGGATGTGAGGTGGTAAATCTGATCCTCTCTATTCCGGTTTCAGCTACTTTTTTCAGCAGATAGGCAAAATCACCGTTTTCCGGCAGATCCTTGCCATAGGCATTAACGTTCTGGCCCAGCAGTGTGACTTCCTTGTATCCGTCCTGGCAAAGCTGCTGTACTTCAGCAATGATATCTTCAGCCAGTCTGGATCTCTGCTGTCCTCTGGTATACGGCACTATGCAGTATGTACAGAATTTATCACAGCCATCCATGATCATAACTGAAGCCTTATACTGCAGACTTCTGTGTGAAGGCAGTCCTTCAAAGATGCTGCCCTGATGTGAATAAACGCTTACCGCTTTCTGCTTACCGACAACGATCTTTTCAAGCATCTGCGGCAGTTCATATAAATTATGAGTTCCGAAGATCAGGTCAACATTTTTATAGCTCTTAAGAACCTTGTTAACCACTTCTTCTTCCTGAGCCATGCAGCCGCACAAACCTATGATGAGCGAAGGGTTCTGCCTCTTATAGTTCTGAAGAAACCCAATTTCTCCCAGAACTCTCTTTTCAGCATTGTCTCTGATGGCACATGTATTAAGAATAATAATGTCAGCTTTTTCCAACAATTCAGTATGTGCATATCCCATTTCTTCAAGGATGCCGGAGATGACTTCACCATCTCTGACATTAGCCTGACAGCCATAGGTTATCACATGATAAAACAAGTCTCTTCCCAGGGACTTTTGTGTTTCATTAAGTTTAAGTGCATCTCTTATGATAGGTGCCTGATAAGGCCCTCTTCTGCGGGCCTGTTTCAAATCGGGGAGTCTGTAATCATTCATATACAAAATCCATAAAAAACCAAGCGGTGAAGCTTGGTTATTCTTTAGCGCTTATAGCTCCCATTGGGCAAGTGTCGATGCATCCACCACAGTCGATACATACATCTACATCGCTTTCAGCTTTTCCTTCTTCATCAAGCTGTAAGGCACCAACTGGACATACACCTACGCAAGCTCCACAGCCTATGCACATTTCCTTGTTAACTTCTACTGGCATTTTACACTCCTTCTTTCTTTTTTAAATATTATAACACATAATGTCCGTTTTTCAACATTACGGTAATAATTGAATACGTTCTATACCGACAGCCCTTCCTGTTTCCAGATCTATGTCGACCCATACGGCTGATAACATGCCCGGATTCCGGGAAACCTGATATCTTGTCCTGATTCCGGTTCGATTGGTTTCGACAACTTCCTCGCTGTCACGTCCCAATACTGAATCATATGCTCCAGTCATTCCGACATCGCATATGAACCGGCATCCATTATAAATCTGCTCATCAGCAGTCTGAACATGAGTATGAGTTCCCACGATCAGTGAAGCCTTGTCGTAATAGCCATGCAGAAAGGCATATTTTTCACCTGTTGTCTCTCCGTGGAAATCAACGACCCTGATATCACATGGGTTTTCCTGCATCAGCAGATCCATTGATTCAAAAGGAGTCAGGGTGTAATTCTCCATGAAGGCATTGCCATAGATGTTGAATACACCTATTTTCTTTCCTTCATGCTTGAGGATCTTAACACTGCGCCCCACGTTCATTGGACTCATGTTATATGGCCTTATCAACCTGTCTGCTCTGTCTATAAAAGTATAGATGTTATCCTTGGCAAAGGCGTGATTTCCCAGGGTAACACAGTCAGCTCCAAGTTCCACAAAGCTGTTGTATATCTTGCTGGTAATGCCTTTTCCATGGGCAGCGTTTTCCCCATTCAGAATGAGAAGATCATATCCGTATTTTTCTTTCAAAAAAGGAAGATGCTCTGTTAAAGCATTTCTTCCTGATTTTCCAACAATATCTCCTATGAATAATACTCTCATACTACTTGGCGATTTCACTGGCTCTTGTTTCTCTGATTACCGTAACCTTTATCTGTCCAGGATATGTCAGTTCGTCTTCGATCTTATTCTTGATCTCCTTGGCTATTCTGTAACAGTTGACGTCATCGATCTGATCAGGCAATACCATGACTCTGATCTCACGTCCGGCCTGAATAGCGTAACTCTTTTCAACGCCTTCAAAATTGTTGGCGATCTTTTCGAGCTCTTCCAGTCTGTTAACATAGTTTTCCAGAGATTCATATCTTGCTCCCGGTCTGGCTGCGCTTAATGCGTCAGCAGCAGCTACCAGGTTTGCGATAACACTCTTGGCTTCAACATCACCGTGATGTGAGGCAATGGAGTTAACTACGATATCATTTTCACCATGTTTTTTTGCTACCTTGACACCCAGTTCAACATGTGAACCTTCCTGCTCGGTATCAATAGCTTTGCCGATATCATGTAACAGTCCGGCACGCTTGGCAATATTCTGATTCAGATGCAGTTCTGCAGCCATCATGCCAGCCAGTCTGGCAACTTCCTTACTGTGTTCAAGAACATTCTGACCATAACTGTAACGATATCTTAAGCGACCGACCAGACGGATTAGTTCTCTGTCCATCTTGCCCAAGCCCAGTTCAAATACAGCTTCTTCACCGGTCTTCATGATGAGATCATTAAGTTCGGCAGTCTTCTTGGCAACTACTTCTTCAATACGGCCAGGCTGGATACGTCCATCCTTGATGAGATGTTCCAGAGTCTGTCTGGCAATTTCACGTCTGACAGGATCAAAACATGAAATGGTAATTGTTTCAGGGGTATCATCAATGATCAGGTCAACGCCTGTTGCCTGTTCAATTGCTCTGATATTACGACCTTCTCTGCCGATGATACGGCCTTTCATTTCTTCTGAAGGCAGACCTACAACTGATACGGTTCTTTCGATGGTCTCTTCCTGAGCGTATCTCTGGATGGCTAAGCCTATGATGTTCTTGGCAACATCTGCAGCATTAGCCTTGGTTTCTTCTTCTTTTTCCTTCATGTAGGCAGCCATTTCATTAGCTGTCTGCTGTTCGACAATACTGAATAACTCTGCTTTCGCATCGTTGGCAGTAAGATTGGCAACTCTTTCAAGCTCAACGATCTGAACATCTATCTTCTTCTGCAAGTCATTTCTCATCTTGTCTAATTCTGCAGTCTTATTCTTGACCCGCTCGAGACGGTCATCCAGAGATTTTTCCTTATTCTGTAACTTTTCCTCACGGAAGTTCAGGGAATCATCTCTTCTGATGAGTTTATTCTCAAGCTCAGTGACTTCTTGACGCTGTTTCTTAATCTCTTTTTCAGCCTGTAACTTTAATTCATAAGCAGCATTCTTACCATCCAAAACAGCTTGTCTTTTGACATTCTCTGCTTCGATGTTTGCTTCCTTTATAATTAAATCTGCTTTTTGTTGATTTTTGTTCAAACCCATCTTAGATATTATCATCATTCCGATAACACCTAAAACTACGCCAACAGAAATATACAAGATGAGGTTTATGATACTTTTATCCATATTAAAACCCTCATACTTTCTATATAACGTAAACATTTTATCATAAATCAGAAACATTACCAAGAAAATTCACATAATATAACAATAAAAGACAGTTCAATCTGAACTGTCTTATTTGTATTGTATTATTCTTTTTCTTCAGGTTTGCTGACCAGAATATCGCGGATCTGCTTTTCAAGTTCTTCAGCTACTTCAGGATGTTCCTTAAGATAGATACGGGCATTTTCCTTACCCTGACCGATCTTTTCACCCTTATATGAGAACCAGGTTCCGCTCTTTTCCAGCAGATCGTATTCTACGCCAAGATCAATGATTTCTGCCAGACGTGATATGCCTTCACCGTATCTGATCTCGATCTGTGCCGTTTTGAATGGTGGAGCAACCTTGTTTTTGGCAATTTTGACATTTGTCTTGTTACCGACGATTTCCGTTCCCTGCTTAATTGCTTCGCCTTTTCTGATTTCAATTCTTACTGAGGCATAGAACCTTAAGGAACGGCCACCAGTGGTTGTCTCCGGGTTACCAAACATGATGCCGATTTTCTCTCTCAGCTGGTTAATAAAGATGACAGTACATTTGTTCTTATTCATCTCTCTGGCCAGATTTCTCAAAGCCTTTGACATTAAGCGGGCCTGCAGACCAATTGAGTTATCACTCATTGTTCCATCAAGCTCTGCCTGTGGTACCAGTGCGGCAACTGAGTCAACGATAATCAGATCTATGGCTCCGCTTCTTACCAGCATGGAAGTGATTTCCAGAGCCTGTTCACCGCTGTCAGGCTGTGACAGCAGCAGATCATCAATATTTACGCCAAGATTCTTGGCATATACAGGATCAATGGCATTTTCCACATCTATGAATGCGGCTTTACCGCCGGTTTTCTGAACTTCCGCAATGGCATGCAGAGCCAGTGTCGTTTTACCTGATGATTCAGGTCCGTATATTTCTATAATACGTCCACGTGGATAACCGCCAATTCCCAGGGCTTTGTCAACCAGCAGCGATCCGGATGAAATTGCATCCACATCAACATTTACTGTTTCATTTCCCCACATTATGGCATCTTCGCCTAATGCTTTCTTAATTTCCTTGACAGTCTCTTCCAATGTCCGATTCTGTTTCTTGTCTGCCATAAGAATCTCCTCCTATCAATACTGATTATTTATGTATCAAAGATTTTCCTTTATTCTTTTTATCGTCGTATTAACGATCTGCTGACGAAGCTCGTTGCGCGGCAGATCGATCTGATCACAGAATTCATATACTCTGTCCTTAATAATTATGCAGGTATATACCAATCCTGCCGGTTTGCCTTCCATGACATCCGGTCCGGCATTCCCGGTAAACGATACTGCTACATCCGTTGCAAACAGCTTCATGATTCCGGCTGCCATTTCATTGGCAGTTTCGGTGCTTACCACTCCGTGATTCGCAATTGTTTCTGCTGAGACACCGGCAACCTTTTCCTTTATCTCAGTCCAGTATGTAACGACACCGCCTTTCAGGGTTCCTGATACACCTGGAATTTCTGCCAGGGTTGAAGCAAACAGACCTCCTGTAAGGCTTTCACAACTGGCAATCGTATAATGCTTTTCCAACAGCCGGTCTACCAGCTGTTTTGTTACTTCGTTTCCCATATGTACGCCTTGGCCCGGTTATAGTAATCTATTCCGCCAAGGACGCTGATGATCATTGAGAACCATAGCAGGATGCTGGAAACAGGCAGTCCTATTGCTTCAAACGGATAGTTGTTCAATAAAGTAAAGATGATGCAGAACATCTGTGAAGCGGTTTTGATCTTGCCGAGAATACCGGCAGCCATGACTGTTCCCTTTCCGGCAGCCATCATTCTGGTTCCGTCAACGATCGTATCTCTCCAGACCATTACGATTACCGGAATGGCAGGAATGATCTGTGAACTGGCCAGAAGAATGAACAAAGTCGTAGTCAGACACTTGTCGGCGATTGGGTCAATGAACTTACCGAAAGTAGTGACCTGGTTGTTCTTACGTGCCAGATATCCATCAAGAAAATCAGAGATAGATCCGATGGCAAACAGAGCCATTACTATGATATTCTTCAGACTGATTGAAACATTGCCGATATGATATACCGGTAAATCGATTCCAAACTGAGCAAATGGGAACACCCATATGGCTACGATCACCGGGATAAGGAATAATCTGAAAATTGATATTTTATTTGGTAAAGTCATAAAATCACCTCGACTTATTATAACATATATCACATTTTCTTCGAACCTAAATCATTTTAGCACATACTAGAAATATTTTCAAGCAACATAAAAAGTGCCGGAAAGGCACTTGTCAATAAACCGGCATGTAAGCCATGTTCTGTCCTGTTACCAGTGGCAACCATTTATCTACACTTTCGTGTCCCTGACCTCTTCATTTCGAGGCTTTGGGTTCCCCTACCAAATTTGGGTTTCTCACTTGTGGGGTTTACCTCGTTCCACCTCACCGGTTTCCCGGCAAGCTACGTCACTGTGGCACCTTAGGATGTCTCGTCCATAGTTTCCCTTAGGAGTTGTCATCGCCGTCTAAGCCTGAACTTATTTATTCATTCAGCACAAACACTACTGCCATCTCAGGCAGTGTGAGCATGGACTTTCCTCTACAGAGATATCTGCAGCGATTGCCCAACCGGTTTATGTTGTTTCTGACTTTTCAGTCACACGGATATTATAAGAGTTCTCAGTTTACAGTTCAATATCGTCTGATAATCTTGCTTAAGAAAAGCTGCATACATGCGTATACAGCTAACTTTCAATTACATTCCTTCAACATTATGGTAGACATGCTGAACATCGTCACATTCATCAAGCAATGACAGCAGTCTCTGGAACAGCATCTTATCGTCGCCTTCCAGTGTTACATAATCATTAGGCAGCATGCTGATTTCGAGAACATCAAACTGCATCTCGCCTTTGGCAGCTTCCAGAGCATCCTTGGCAGCATACAGATCCTTAGGATCAACATATACCGTTACGTTATTATCTTCAGCCTCAATGTCCTTAACATCAACTTCTGCCATCAGCAGAATATCAAGAGTTTCATCTTCCGTACCCTCAAATGACAGTACACCGCAGTTATCATAGTTATATGATACGCTGCCACCCTGTCCCAGGTTACAGTGTGATTTGTTGAAAGCACTTCTGATTTCAGCCAGAGAACGATTTGAGTTGTCTGACAGAGTATCAATAATGATTGTAGCTCCGCTTGGCCCGAAACCCTCATATCTGTTATCAATGTAGGCTTCAGTTGAACCGCCTTTGGCCTTTTCGATGTTTCTCTTGATAACATCAGCCGGAACCTGAGCAGCTTTTGCTTTTTCAATAACTCTCTTTAATGTCACATTCATGGAAGGGTCAGGAACACCACCTTTGGCAGCCATGTAGATTTCCTTGCCATAACGTGAATAAACTTTTGTTTTTGCTGCGGCAGTCTTAGCCATTGATGCAGCACGCACTTCATGTGCACGTCCCATATTAACTCCTCCTTCTATATAAATGACCTTAAATATTTTACACGAAACGTGTCAGTTATTCAATATCTTAGCTATCTCTGAGAACAGCCTTCAGATTGTTCTTCAGCCGTCCGATGATGGTCTGATGAACTTCTCTGATATCATCCTCAGAAAGAGTCTTTTCATCTGACTGGTATGTCACGCTTACAGCAACAGACTTATTACCTGCTCCGATATTCTCACCACGGTAGATGTCAAATATCGTAACGTCTCTTAACAAGTTGTTTCCCGCTTTCTTGACAGTCTTGATGATCTGTTCGCCGGTAACCTCTTCATTAACGATCATAGCCAGGTCATAGCTGACTGCCGGATATCTTGGGATAGGCGTGAATTTGATCTTGGTATTTCTGATTGAATATACAGCATCTAGGTTGATTTCACCTAATACGCATTCATCAAGATCATATTTTTTCCGGCATGCCGGATGAATGATGCCAATCTTTCCTATCAGAGTTCTGTCGAGATAAACATCAGCACTCTTATTTGGATGCAGTACTTTCTGAGAGCTGCTCTCAGGCACGAAAGACAGGCGTTTCTCAGCATATCCGAGCTTATCAAGAATGGCTATGACTATTCCCTTTATTGTATAGAAGTCATTGTTATCAGTCAGTTTCTGCCATCTTGATACGGTCTTATGAGCACTTAAGGCAACAGACAGATGCTGCTGTTCCTCATTGTTATTATTATAGACATTTGCTATTTCAAACAGCCCGTATTCCGTATTGCTTCTGGCAACATTATAGCTGGCTGTTTCCAGCATGCTTGGCAGTAATGAAGTACGGAAATATCTTCTTTCATCACTTAAGGCATTAGAGATTTCTACCGGTTCGCCGGCTGACAGGATGCCTTCATTTATCTTAGCGGCTGAAACAAGTGAATAACAGATTATTTCATTCATGCCCAGACCGTTCAGGATTCGCTGAATCGTTCTCTTATTCTTCTGCTTTTCTGACAAACCGCCCTGTACGGTCGGAATCAGAGGCAGTGTTGAACCGATGTTTTCATAACCCAGAATTCTGACAACTTCCTCTGCCAGATCCTGCCATACGCTGATATCACGGCGATATGAAGGAATCTCTGTTCTGATGATATCTTCATCAACCTTTTCAGGATTGAAATCAAGTCTTTCAAATACAGAATAAATCTGATCTTCAGTGAAATCCGTAGCCAGCAGGCCGTTGATCTTTCTTACGGATGCATTCAGGACTGTACCTTCATAGTCATTACTGCCGCATAATACCGTCTCTTCAATGCCGGAAGCATCGGCCAGTTCGATCAGCAGCTGAACTGATCTTTCTACAGCCTTATGGCCTCCTAACGGATCTATACCCTTAATAAAGTGCTGGCTGGCTTCAGTATCCAGGCCCAGTCTTCTGGCAGTATTTCTGATGGAAACACTGTTGAAGGTAGCAGCTTCGATAATGATGCCCTTAGTGTCATCATCGATCTTGCTGTCATCGCCGCCCATGACGCCGGCTATGCCGATGGCTTTGCCACCGGTAGTGATCATGATGTCTTCAGGCTTAATCGCATAATCTATGCCATCCAGAGCCGTGTAAGTTTCCTCAAGACCGGTCTTAACTGTTATCTCTCTCAGAGGTATCTTGGCCAGGTCATAGAAATGCAGAGGCTGACCTGTTTCCAGCATGACAAAGTTGGAAATATCGACAACATTGTTGATTGCCTTTACTCCGGCACTGTGCAGCAGATCCTGCAGCCATTTAGGTGATGGTTTGATAACAACATGATTAATGATTTTCCCTTCGAACAGCGGACACTTGTCAGTCTGTGATTCAAGTTTGAATGTTGCCGGGATCGTCTCAGCCTGGTAACTGTAATCAGGCAGAGTAACCTTTTTGTTAAGCATGGCTCCGACTTCCTTGGCCAATGCCCACATTGACAGACAGTCTGCTCTGTTAGGGGTCAGAGAGACATCGAATACGGTATCGTCAAGATTTAGATACTTCAGGACTTCCCTGTTTCCTACAACAGCGTCTTCCGGAAGTACTTCTATCCCTGACAGCTGCCGTTCAGTAAGCTGCTTTCTGTCGACGCCCAGTTCAAACAGAGCACAGATCATTCCATCTGACTTCTGTCCGCGGATAACACCTGACTTTATCTCTCCTCCTGGCAGAATGCAGCCAGGTAAGGCAACGATTACCTTCTGACCAGCGGCAACATTTGGTGCTCCGCAGACGATCTGTCTGACCGAATCACCTGTATCGACCTGACAGACATGCAGATGGTCGCTGTCAGGATGATCGACACATTCCAATACCTTGCCGATAATCAGATTAGTTGCGCTGGCTGTCTTTTCCATTCCTTCAACCTCAAGACCGCCTTTGGTAAGTGTTTCGGCTATCTGATCAGGAGTGATATCAGACAGATCCATGTATTGTTTTAACCAGTTATATGTAACTTTCATAATATGCCTCCTAATCAAATCTCTTATAGTTTCTCAAGAACTTGAGATTATTAAGATAGAGATTTCTTATATCATCAATTCCGTATTTCAGCATAGCTGTTCTTTCAACGCCTATGCCGAAAGCGAAACCTGAATACTTAGTGGATTCGATGCCGGCCATATCCAGAACGTGAGGATGTACCATGCCGGAACCAAGGATCTCGATCCAGCCAGTTCCCTTGCAGGTTGAACATCCCTTCCCTCCGCATACATGGCAGGAAACATCAATTTCCTGGCTAGGTTCGGTAAATGGGAAGTATGACTGTCTTAAACGTATCTCTCTCTGAGGGCCGAACATGCTTCTGGCAAACAGTTCAAGCGTACCCTTCAGATCAGCCTGAGTAATGCCTTCACCGACAACCAGACCTTCGATCTGGGTGAACTGATGAGAATGAGTCGCATCATCGTCATCTCTTCTGTAAACCTTACCCGGGCAGATTACCTTTATAGGAAGTTTGTTGCCCTGAGCTTCCAGGACTCTCATCTGAATGGCAGTCGTCTGAGTCCTTAACAGTCTTTCAACATCAACATAGAAAGTATCCTGCATGTCACGTGCCGGATGGTCTGCCGGTATGTTTGCCTTTTCAAAGTTATAGACATCAAACTCTACTTCAGGTCCTTCTACCACGGCATAACCCATGGCTACAAAGATATCCTCTATCTCCTGCTGAACTATGGTCAGAGGATGAAGTGTTCCATATGTAAAATCACTGGCCGGTAAGGTAATGTCGATTTTTTCCTTTGCCAGCTTTTCATTAAGCTCATTTTCCTTGAGTTCGGTCAGCTTACCGGCAATTGCTGTTTCAACACTCTTTTTCAGATTGTTTACAGCCATGCCGAAATCCTTTCTTTCCTCCGGTAGCAGGTTTTTCATTTCCTGCATAAGTGCATTTACAGATCCCTTTTTGCCTAACAGCTCAATACGCAGCTGTTCCAGGGCCTGTAATGAAGGAGCAGAAGCTATTCTGTCATTGAACTCCTTTTTCAGCAAATCCCAATTGCGACTCATAAAAATCTCCTTTTCTAAATAAAAAACGTCCTGCATAAGGACGTCAGTAAACGCGGTACCACCTTAATCAATGCATTAAAAATGCACACTCATTAAACTTTAACGCAGTCATACGGGGATGATTGGTCCCACTCACGGGTGAATTCGCATGTGATTAATCAGAAGCCTTCCACCAGCCGCTTCCTCGCTGTAATCAGAGCACATACCACTGTCCCGGTCATCGTATTGTTAACATTATAAATCCAAAAAGAACAAAATACAATTAGTGTTTAAAGCGATATGCACATATGCCCATGGCAATGGCAACATTAAGTGATTCAAAACGGGCCATCTCTATCTTTACACTGCAGTCTGAGAGCTTTACAGCCTTCTCAGAGAGCCCCTGGCCTTCATTTCCAAATAACAGTGCATATCTGTCAGGAACTTTAACATCGCTCAGAAAACAGTCCGTATCAAGTGTAGTAGCATATACGGTACAGCCCAGGGATCTTACTTCAGCAATAAGCTTTTCAATGTCATCCACTATAACAGGTATCTGGAAAACAGCCCCCTGCGATGCCTGTATCGTCTTATAGCTGTATGGTGAAGCGCAGTCCCTGCTTAACAGAACAGCATCATAGCCGAATGAACAGGCTGTACGGATGATCGTGCCCACATTTCCCGGATCTTGGAGTTGCTCTAAGATAATAAAAGATGTTCCTTTTATTGCTGAATTTTCAGGTATCCGGCATATTCCAATGCATTCATTAAGCGACACATTGTTTGACAGCTTTTTCATTATTGCTTCTGAAACATAAACTGCCTCTCTGTCGAATGGATTATCGCATCCGTCTCTTATGATCAGCGTATCAAGCATTCCGGCTGCTATTGCTTCCTCAATCAGGTGTTTTTCCTCAACCACAAAAAGGTGATATTCATCACGGTATTTCTTCTGTTTAAGCTTGCTCCAGAGCTTTACTCTGCTGTTATCTGTTGAATTTATGATCATATATCCATTATAAAGGAAATCCCGGCTTTTAAAACCGGGATTTATTAATTATTTAACGATGTAGTGACATCTGTCACACAGACCGTCTTCGTCAACATGACTGACGACATTCCAGCATCTCGGACATGTACAGCCATCAAATTTTTCGACTTTGATCCAGCCTGTATCGTATTCAGTATTCTCTTCTTCTGTCAGTTCAAACTGTGAGACGATTACCAGCTGAGCAAGATCATGATCACTTAATCCTTCAACAGCGTTTCTGTATTCATCTTTAAGTTTCAGATAGATCTTGGCTTCCAGGGCCTTACCGATCAGACCTGAATTACGTGCTTCTTCAAGAGCTTTCAGAATGTCATCTCTGACTTTCATGTAGCTTCCCCACCTGCTCTTAAGTTCAGCAGCATTTTCATGCTTTACAACTTCAGGGAACTGGGTAAGGAATACGGATTCAACTTCAGGCTTGAACATTGAATAGATCTCTTCTGATGTAAATGACAGGATCGGAGCCCACAGTCTTACCAAAGCATCAGTAACTTCATAGAATACCGTCTGAACCTGTCTTCTTCTTAATGAATCAAGCTTTTCGATATAGAGTATATCCTTGGCATAGTCCATATAGAAGGCAGACATTACATTTGTCATGAAGTTGATCATGGTCGTACTGACTTCTATGAAATTATAGCTGTCATAAGCGTTGCGTACTTTTTCAATGATATCATTCAGCAGAACAATGATGTACTGATCAAGACTTTCAAGTTTTTCATACGGAACTCTGTCTTCTTCGTAAACAAAGTCCTTTTCGCCTTTTTTGGTGACGCGGTTGCAGTTACCTAAAAGATATCTGAATGTGTTACGGACTTTCTTATAGAATTCAGCATCCTGTTTCAGAATGTCATCTGAGCATCTCATGTCCTGCTTGAAGTCTACCAGTGTAGCCCATAATCTCAGAATATCAGCACCGTAAACCTGCATGACCTTCATAGGGTCTACTGTATTACCGACAGACTTGTGCATTGCCATGCCCTTTCCATCAACTACATAACCATGTGAAAGTACAGCTTTATATGGAGCAACACCGTCATGAGTAGCAACACCTACAGATAATGAAGAGTTGAACCATCCTCTGTACTGGTCGCTTCCTTCCAGATACAGATCGCATGGATAAGGCAGTCCTCTTCTGGCGAAGGTATTGTGTGATGAACCGGAGTCAAACCAGACGTCCATGATGTCTGTTTCCTTGGTAAATCTGCCGTTTGGAGAACCAGGATTAGTATAACCTTCCGGCAAGAGGTCCTTGGCTTCTCTTTCAAACCAGACATTGGAGCCAAACTGTTCAAACAGCTGAGCAACATGTTCAAATACTGCTTCTTCAATGATAGGTTTTCCTGCTTCATCATAGAAAATAGGAATAGGTACGCCCCAGACTCTCTGGCGGGAAATACACCAGTCCTTACGGTCCTTGATCATGTTATAGATACGGGTATGGCCCCATTCATTGTGCCATGTCGTATCATCAACAGCCTTTAACAGCTGATCCTTGATTTTTTCAATTGATGCAAACCACTGAGTTGTAGCTCTGAAGATTACAGGCTTCTTCATTCTTTCGTCATGAGGATAGCTGTGTGTGATCCATTCCATCTTCAGCAGATGACCGATTTCTTCAAGTTTTACAACGATGGTCTTATTGGCATCAAAGACAAACTGTCCCTTCAGCCATTCCCCGGCTTCTTCGGTCATGCAGCCTCTTTCATCAACAGGACAGAAAGCTGGAAGACCATATCTTGTAGTAGTCATGAAGTCGTCCAGACCATGACCGCCGGCTGTATGAACACATCCGGTACCGTCTTCATCTGTAACGTAATCAGCGTTACATACCAGAGTTTCCTTTTCTTCAGGATACAGGACATGCCTGCATGTTACATATTCCAGATCCTTGCCCTTATAAGTCTTGATGATTTCGTAATTTTCAATGCCAAATTTCTGCATTAGAGTTTCTACAAGGCTCTTCAGCATGATCAGTTTGCCCTTTTCACACTTGACAACAGCATATTCAAACTGTGGATGAAGTGTAATGGCAGTATTGCCAGGCAGTGTCCAAGGTGTTGTTGTCCAGATGACAAACTTTTCATCGCCATCCAGGACCCCCTTGCCATCCTTGACATCAAATGTTACGAATACTGTCGGGTCTTTCTTATCGTGATATTCTATTTCACTGTCAGCTACGGCGCTTTCTCTTTCCGGAGACCAGTAGATAGGTTTCATGCCCTGGAAAATGAGTCCTTTCAGAGCCATTTTGCCGAAGGTTCTGATCTGATCCGCTTCAAAAGTCTTCTGCAGGGTAATATATGGATGATCAAAATCAGCTACAGTTCCCAGTCTCTTTTCAGTAGTCTTCTGAATTTCTATCTGCTGTAAGGCATACTCTTCGCACTTGGCGCGGAAATCTGCCGTTGACATCTTCTTACGGTCATATCCGAGTTTCGGCATGGCGTTTTCAATAGGCAGACCATGTGTAT
Organism: Erysipelotrichaceae bacterium; assembly: GCA_017516045.1. Taxonomy (GTDB): domain Bacteria; phylum Bacillota_I; class Bacilli_A; order Erysipelotrichales; family Erysipelotrichaceae; genus RUG521. The sequence goes on along the minus strand of JAFWDT010000007.1, from coordinate 89,404 downwards.
CCCAGCCAGGATAGAAACTGATCTGATGACCGGACATGTGTTTTGACTTAACAACAAAATCCTTCAGGCATCTGTTCATGGCAGTTCCCATGTGCAGGTTGCCGTTAGCGTATGGCGGGCCGTCATGCAAGACATAAAGAGGCAGCCCTTCGTTCATGGCAACCATTCTGTCATATAATCGCATTTCTTCCCATTTTTGCTGAATGCCAGGTTCCTTTTTCGGCAGATTGCCTCTCATTTCAAAGGTTGTATTAGGCATCAGCAGTGTATCCTTGTAGTCCATATAAATACCCTCCTAAGCAAAAAAATAAAGACGTCCATCTAAGGACGTCTGTAAACGCGGTACCACCTTAGTTCATATGAAAACCATATGCCCTTAATTGTCCTTAACGCGGAATACGTTAACGCCTACATATCGGCGCTACAGCTCCAAAGTGATATCTGTCATGACTGCCGACTGACTTGCACCATCCGTCAGTTCTCTTGATGTCCGTTTCATAACAGCGTGTCTTTTTCACAGCCTTTATAACTAATGTCAGATAAACTGTCTGACTTTAATAATCACATTGCCGCTTTTTGTTGTGGCTACCTCTTCGTCTATAAGAAAACGTCCGATGCCACGAACCGACAATATATCCATATTATTACACAGATAATCGCAATCTTCAATAGTCTGATAATTCACGTTTACCAGCGATCCTCTGATATAATTCTGTGCCTTTTCTCTCGATTTTCTGATGATGGCTGACAGTACTTTATCGAGTCTGTAACTGGATACCGTAATATTGAAATCCCTGAATCTGAATATCTGTTCAGGAAAATAATCGAGCTCTTCAAACTGTATTGAACACCTGGCAACTCTGGTCAGATTGTTTATGAAATATGAGGCCATCTCTCTTGAAACATAGAGATAGATCGCATCTTCCTCAACCCAAAGGTCACCAAACTGTCTGTCGTCAATGCCGAGATTGTAGACCGCTCCCAGAACATCACGATGTGTCAGTTTGTTGTACCTGGGATTAAAATGAGCCTTCAGGCAGGTTATGTAATCAGCAGGATCCAAATCCTCACCAATTGCCAGAAATCTGCTGAAGGCTCTATCATATCCCCCAAACAAAATGTATTCAACATCATTTCCCAGGTATTTTTCAATTACCCTGGCGCTATCTAAGCCAACGAAACCATATACCATAGGTATACCTTTTCGTTTGAACTTTTCCACACCATTATCAAGTGTTTTAATTAATAGCTCGTATCCCTGAAAATGCTGAAGAATATTATTATTCACTATTCTTCTGAATCAGGTTCTGCGCCTACCATGCCATCAACGGTAACACTTCTTGGAGTGCACAGATAAACATCTGTTCCAACCTTCTGGATCTTGCCGTCAATTGCATATACAGCGCCCCATAATACGTCAATCAGACGCTGACGGATTTCGTTCTGTAAGCGGTGGATGTTGACAACACAAGCTTTCTGAACCTTTAAGTATTTAACGATTTCTGTTGCATCGTTATAAGAACGAGGTTCAAAAATCATCATCTTGGCATCTGTCTTTAAAATGCCTTTCTGGTTAGCCTGTTCATAATCGGAAGTAGCAGCAACTTCTTCAACTTCTTCTTCATCATCGTCTACATCAGTAGTAATAACATCTTTAAAAAACTGTCCAATTTTACTCATATATGAAAACCTCCATACTCGATTATTATATCATAAAAAGCCCTTTATTTAAAGGGCTTTTTGTTACTTTATACAGCTTCGATCAGGCCGTATCCGCCATCCTCTCTCTTGTATACAACAGCAATTACACCTGAATCAATTTCCTTGAAAATGAAGAAGGTATGATCCATGAGTTCCATCTGCATGATTGCATCTTCAACATCCATTTCGTCAACAGGAATTCTCTTGACTCTTACCGGAATTGCCGGTTCTTCAACAGGTTCTGCAGCTGCGAAGTTAACTGCCAGTTTTTCCTTATGTCTTCTTGACAGACGAGTTTTCTGTCTTCTTATCTGGTCCTCAAGCTTGTCAATTGATGTATCAATGGCATCCTGTATTTCATGATTAATGACTTCTGAGCGAAGATATCCTACTTTTGTAGGAATAGTTATTTCAAGTTTGATGTCTTTACCATGCCTTTTTACCATTACCTGAGCTGTGGTTTCATCATCAATTAAGATGTACTTGTCCAAAAAGGACAATTTGTAAGTAATTCTTTCGACCATGTCATTACTTACAGATAAATCTTTTCCATGAACTTTAACTTTCATATATATCCTCCTAGCCCTGTTCGGGCTTTATTAAACTATTAAGCCACTGATAGACTTCTACCATGGCATAGGAATCAAGACCGCAGTATTCGTATAACTGCTGGTAATACTCCTTTTTCTTTTCCGGATCAGTTTCCTTTTCAATCTGACGGTGGATAGCAACTGCTTCAAGTCCGTTACCGACTTCCAGATCCTTATAGGTATGCTGCTGATCCAGCATGGCCTGGATGACTTTCAGTGAATACAGTCCCTTCATTCTGACATCATAGACGATTCCCTTAATAAACGGCTGCGCCAGGTCAACAACTCTGACGATTATATTCTCAAGCTGATCATGATATTCCGGGAAAGTCTCCTGCAGTTCTCTTAATCTCATTATCTCAGCTCCTCTGGCGTTATAGGCAAAGATAACTCCTTCCTGCGGTACTTCCCTGATCAGCTGTTCAACAAAGGCCCTGCGGCAGTCTCCTTCGCCAACGAACTGATAATGTTCGATTTTACCGTCTCGCTGTACATGCAGTGAATACTGGAAACACAGTACCTGCATGACAGACATATCATCATATGGAGGGAATGGATAAAGATCCCATTCAAAGTCAAAGAACGACATTGTTTCCGATCTGTTAGTCTGCAGCCAGTTTTCCAGGGCAATCTCCTCATAGAAGGTTCCCCCTCTTTTATCTGCCATTATCTGTGCATACTGTTGCTGAGTACCTTCAAAATACTCAAGATCTATATCAGACAAATACTTTATGCCATTACCGAACATCTCATACTTGTGCTGAGAAGAGACGAGATTGAGAATGCTGTTATCAGGAAGATCGCTTTCTTCCGGGAAACAGATATCGTAATAACGGCATTTGCTGCGACCGGTACATTTGTTTGTTCTGATAACATCCATCGTCTCATCCATGTCGAAATGCAGCAGTTCATCAAGCTGGGCATCCAGGTTGAAACGGCTTTTACGGTAAGCATCCAGAACGTTTCTGGTCGGATTATTGTTATCATTATAGAAACAGTTTGATATGTGCCAGAGTTTCTTATGATCTATATTGCCATGTCTGACATATGAAGGATTCAGGTGTATCAGGAAAATGTTCTTGATAACGAACCCCAGATTTTCCATTACGGCACATGTCCATTTAATATTAGTCAGTTCACCGTCAGACGGTGCTGTTGAAAGATAATTGAAATACAATATACATTCATTACCATCATGGTAAAGAACAGGAACTCTTACACGCAGACCACGATAAACAAATCTACACTTAAGAAGCCATTGATAATCCTCAAAGGCTCTTAGTGTATTTTCATTATTATCATTAGCAACGCCTTCATAATATCTATTTATATCAAGCTTTTTCCTTAGACTCTCATCAACATCAATGCTGATATTGAAATAAGGAAACGGCCTGTATTCATCTTGTAATGATAACTGATATAAACGCTGGCAGCGCATGTAATTCCTTATATCAGATATGTGCATACTCCTACCTCAATTATATTCTAACATATTTATGCAGATATATTTCGGACAAAAACACTTTATGGAAAACAGAAATACTACAAAAAGCGATACCGTAGTAAACAGTATCGCAATAAATAAAACACAGCTTATTAGTTAACTTTTTCCTTGAGGGCCTTTGCAGCCTTGAATGTTACTGAAGATTTCTTCTCGATTGAGATCTTCTCAAGAGTAGCCGGATTAATACCGTCATGTGCTTCTCTGGTCTTTACAGCGAATTTGCCAAATCCGGAAATATCAACGTTATTGCCCTTCTTTAACTGCGCAGCAATTTCATCAAAAAGCCAGCTTACTTCTTCAACTGCGAGCTTCTTGGTAATGTCAAATCTATCTGCCAGTAATTCTGCTAATTCCTTTTTATTTAAACCGTTTTTCATGTGTTTCGTCCTCCTGACATTATTATATCATACAACATCGTTTTCCACAAATATAAAGCATAAAAAAAGCCTTTATTTATAAGGCTTTTTTGTTGTTTTATCATAGGGTTTTCTACTCGCTTTTCAGCGTTCTGGTCATCAGGTCATTGATGGCTTCTGATGGCCTTTTTTTCTCGAAAAGAACCTTGTACAGTTCCTGGGTTATAGGCATTGAAACCTGTTTTTCATCCGCTACATGCTTAATGATACGGCAGGCATCAACACCCTCAACAGTCTTGGTATTTGTTTTCCAGAACTCTTCAGCACTGTCATCACGGCCGATCTGATATCCAGCCTGCCAGTTACGTGAAAAGTGAGATGTGCACGTTACAATCAGGTCTCCCATTCCGCACAGACCCATGAAGGTTTCCTTTTTACCGCCCATCATGACTCCCAGTCTGCTCATTTCAGCCAGGCCTCTGGTCATCAGGGAAGCCTTTGCATTATCTCCCAGATCCAATCCGTAAAGGATGCCGGAAGCAATCGCAATGATGTTCTTTAAACCTGCTCCATACTGACAGCCAATCAGATCATTATTACGGTAAACACGGAAGTATTCATTTGAAAACTCCTTCTGCAGCATGCACGCAATTTCATTGTTTTCACAGCAGATGTTAACAGTTGTATGTTTTCTTAATACCACTTCTTCAGCATGAGACGGTCCCAGTAAGGCAGCATAAATGCAGCAGTTATCAAGTTCTTCGCAGATGCATTCGGAAAGCAGACGATAACTCTTAGGTTCAAAGCCCTTGGCAACATTTACGATAATGGTTTTTTCGTTTACATAGGGCTTGATTTCCCTGGTAACGTTGATGCATTCTCTGCTCGGTACGGATAACAGAACCATATCCTTTCCTTCAGCTGCCGAGATCTCAGTTGTCGCCGTAATTGTTCTGTTAAGCTGACAATCCTCAAAATAGCGGCTGTTGGTATGCATGTTGTTTATTTCATCAACTACTGTCTGATTACGGCCGTAAATGACGACTTCACTGCCGTTATCCGCCAGTACATTCCCCAGGGCAGTTCCCCAGCTGCCGGCACCTATAACTATTACTTTCATCAGTTCTTCCTTCTGGCAAGTATCCTTATCGGATTGCCGTCAAATCCAAACGCTTCTCTTAATCTGTTCTCCAGATATCTGGAATATGAGAAATGAAGGAGTTCTTCATCATTAACAAATACTACAAATGTCGGAGGTGCTACAGCTACCTGTGATGCATAGTTTATCCTCAGACGTTTTCCGTTATGTGTCGGAGGCGGAGTCGTGATCTGCGCATCAGCTATGACTTCGTTTAATAACGCCGTAGAAATTCGCAACTGTGAGTAATCATAAACTTCATCTATAAGCGGAAACAGAGTATTGATTCTCGATTTGTTTAGTGCAGATACAAAGGCAACCGGAGCATAGTCCAGATACAGGAATTCCTTCCTGATTTCCTTGGTGATCCTGTCCATGGTGTTCTGATCCTTTTCGACAGCATCCCATTTGTTATAGACAATGATGATTCCCTTGCCTGCTTCCTTGGCATAACCGGCAACGTGCTTATCCTGATCAGTAATACCTGTTGTACCATCCAGAACAAACAGCACAACATCACATTTATCAATAGCCTTCATGGCACGAAGCACTGAGTATTTTTCTACGTTCTCGTATACCTTGCCTTTTTTTCTTATTCCTGCTGTATCAACGACCACATAGTGTTTTCCATCTCGCTCAAACGGTGTATCAATGGCATCTCGGGTAGTACCTTCAATGCTGCTGACGATAACACGCTGCTGATTGAGAATAGCATTAACCAGTGATGATTTACCGACATTTGGTCTGCCTATTACGGCAAAGGAAATCATTCCTTCATACTGTGCTACAGGCTGACCTTCAAATGAAGCAACAATGGCGTCCAGTAAATCACCCATGCCGATGCCGTGAATACCGCTGATTGGAATAGGATCTCCCAGACCCAGACTGTAGAATTCATAAATATTCGGCTGTTGGGCAATATCATCTATTTTATTTACTGCCAGCAGCAGTTTCTTATTTGATTTCTGAAGCATTCTGGCGATGAAAATATCATCATTGGTAATACCTTCCTTACCGTTAACCAGCATGACAACAGTATCAGCTTCTTCAATTGCTATGTCTACCTGTGCTTTTATTTCCACTTGAAAAGGCTGATCCCGAATCTGGATGCCACCTGTATCAATGACATTAAACTCCTGGGTCAGCCATTCACATTTTCCGTAAATTCTGTCTCTGGTAACACCTGGTGTGTCATTGACTATAGAAACTCTTTCCCCAACCATTCTATTGAAAACAGTGGATTTTCCGACGTTGGGACGTCCAACAATCGCAACTGTTCCTATAATCATATAATCACTCCTTTACAATTTAGGCCTTACTATGTTCAATACAGCATCAAGCACTTCATCAATGTTCATGTTTGAAGTATCAATTTCAATTGCATCCTTCGCCTTTCTCAATGGTGAATGCTTACGATGAGTATCCTGATAGTCTCTTTCCACGATTTCCTGCTTTAGTTCTCTCAGATTGCATTCAATTCCTCTCTGCTTGTTTTCAAGGAATCTTCTCTGAGCTCTTGTTTCAACTGAAGCAACCAGGAAAATCTTAACTTCAGCATCTGGAAGTACGACAGTACCTATGTCACGGCCATCCATGACATATCCCTTGTCTTTGGCAATCTGCTGTTGTATCTTGACAAGATGCATTCTGACTGTCTTTTTTGTTGATACAGTAGAAGCCAGCATGGAAATCTCATCGGTTCTTATTTCCCCGCTGACATCCTCACCATCGAGCAGAACTGCTCCATCAGGTGTGAAATCAATGTTAATTGACTCCAGCAGATTCTGCAGTTCTTCCTCGTTATCATAGTCGGTATCAGTACGCTTAACTTTCAAAGCAACACAACGATACATTGCTCCTGTATCCAGGTGTTTGTAGTTAAGTTCCTTGCACAGCTCTTTTGCTATTGTGCTTTTCCCTGAAGCGCTAGGCCCATCAATTGCTATGTTAATTGCCATTAGATCAGTCCTCTCTCCTTTGCAAAGAAGAATCCCATAATGAACAAGATAACAAACAGAGCAATGATCAGAAGTGTCAGAATAACATTCAGAATTCTGTTGGTTCTGCTCATGTTATTAGTAACATCGTTCAGTTCGTTTTCATACTCAGAAACCTGAAGTTTCAGCTGCTGAGTCTGTTCAAACATTTCTTCTCTGGCAATTCTTTCCTTTTCAATTTGCTTGGTCAGAACATTGATGTGTTCCTGATCTTCATAAGAAGATGCTTTCTTTACCTGTGGCTGTGGCTGCGGAGCAGTATAAACAGCATCGAATTCATTGTCTAAAGCAGGTTCATCATCATATAACAGTTCGCCTTCTTCAATTGGCTTCATGTCAGCAATTGCTTTCATGATTGATGACTTCGTCTTTTCAATTTCTTCTTCTGTATACTCTTCTACAGGGATTTCCACTGTATTGTCGCTGTTATTTTCAGAAGGTTTTTCATCTTCTTCTTCATCTTCTTCGTAATTGTCGATCTCTGCTTCACTAACACCGAAGAAACTTGACAGGAATGATTTCTTTTCAGCAGGTTTTACTGAAGCAACATCAGGCTCTTTCTCTGTTTCAGGTTCATTTTCCCGAGCCATCAGTTCTTCCTTCTTGATTTCTGAAATGATGTTGATCTGAGTATCTTCAACATTTCTGATTCCCTTTTCAATATTGTAGTCCTTGATCTCACTGATAATACTGTCAACATTGTCTACGCTGTCATCATCATCAAACATGAATGTCATGTCTAAGTCTGTCAGTCCTCTTAATTCCGCTGTTCTGCCCGTAGCAACATGTTCCTCAACAAACGGTTTTTCTTCCGGAGCATTGAGACTGTCAAATGCAGGAGCTTTTGCTTCTTCAACAGCAGGTTCCTCTTCAGGCAGATCGAGTTTGAGCTCTTCTGCAGGTTCCTCATATTCCTTGCCGAAATCAGGTAATTCGGCATTGATATTGGCGAATGTCTCATGAATTGATGCCTCAACATCATAATCGTCATCATCATCTTCCTGCGGTAATTCGATTTCAGGTACTTCCGGTTCATCTGCCTTGATTTCAGGAATTTCTACGGCAGGCTTTTCTGATGCTTCAATACTGATATCACCAACTTCAGGCAAATCAACTGCTTCCTTATTATCAGCAAAGTCCAGATTTATTGGTTCAATTTCAATGTTGAAATCATTGTTACCAGCTGGTTCAACTTCAATTTCCGGAATCACGCTGTTATCTTCAACTGGAGTTTCTTCTGCGACTGGTTCTTCAGCAAACTCAGCAGTTTCAGGATTGCTGTCTTCTACGATTGTTTCTACTTCTTCAACTGGAATCTCGTCCGCATTCTCTTCGAATTCCTTACCGAAATCAGGTAAGTCTCTGTTAATGCTGGCGAATGTCTCATGGATTGATGCTTCAACATCGTAATCGTCATCATCATCAGTATCAAGCGGCTCTTCGATTTCAGGAATTTCTGCTTTTACAATCTCAGCCTCAGGAATCTCTATGTCTTCTTCAGCAATCGGCACATCTTCAATGACCGGTTCTTCAGCAGGAGCAGGTTCTTCAGGCTTATAATCCTCTACGGTTACTTCTGCTTCCTCAACCGGAACTTCTTCGAATTCCTTACCGAAATCAGGTAATTCAGTGTTGATATTGGCAAATGTCTCATGTATTGATGCTTCAACATCATAATCGTCATCATCATCTTCCTGCGGTTCTTCCTCTTCAGGAACTTCAGGTTCATCAAACCTGACCTCAGGGATCTCGGCATTAACCTCTTCAACAGGAACTACCGGTTCTTCAATGACTGGCTCTCCGTTTTCATCAAACTTAGGGAACACCAGATTGCTTGTGTGAGAAAGATTTTCCTGAATATATGCATCTATATCGAAATCATCGAAGTCCTCTTCGGTTTCTTCATCTTCATCTTCATATTCATTTCTGAGCATCTGGATATCAAGATCTGAGTAATCGATGGTTTCATCATTTTCAATCTGCGGCAGTTCATAGTCCTGAACAGCCGGCTGCTGTGCTGCTTCTTCATAAGAAACTTTTTCGTTTTCAGCAGTATCAATTGTCTCAACCATGTCCTCCCAAGGCATTCTGTCAGGATCATATTCAGCGGTTTCTTCAACAACTGGCTCTTCAGCTATTTCTTCTGATGCCGGTTCTACAGCTGCTTCCTCAACAGCAGGTTTTTCTTCCTGGCTGTCAAACTGCTCTACAAAAGCTTCCCATTCAGGGACCTCTTCCTCAACAAATTCATCAACGTCTGTTTCTGTGAATTCGTCTACTTTTTCATCTACTGGTTCATCTTTAAGAAGTTCATCAAACATAGGGTTATATTCTTCCTCAGGTTCACTTTCCTGATATGGAGCAGGTTCATATCCGTTGATTTTCAGCGGTGTTCCTTCCTCTCCATATTCGTTGTCCTTAACGACAACTACATCATCTTCTTCCGGATAAGTTTCATTTTCAGGTTCATCGAAATGTACCTCTTCAAATTCCGGTTTCTCAACCTGCTGTTCAGCAGGTATTCCTTCATGCGTTGGTTCTTCAACTGGCTTATCTTCAACAACTAGTTCACTGTATGTATCAGGTTCTTCCATGTTGTTAAGATCATTTATAATCTCCCTTGTCTCATCGTCAAGGAAGTTCTGTATTTCTATGGTGTCTTCCAGGTTTTCCGGAACATTCATTTCCGAGAAATCAATTTTCAGATCAGGTATTTCTGTATCGCTGTCTGCTTCAACATAAGATACATCGTCAAGTTTTACATCTGGGACCTTAACGTCATCTTCTGTTCTGTTTTCCGTTTCTGCAAGCAGATCATCGATTTTGATCTCAGGTATTTCATGTTCCCGGGCAGATGGATTTTCAGCAACATCTGCTATTTTTATCTCAGGTATTCTGAATTCGGCAGTTTCTTCAGTGTCAATGTTTATTTCAGGAGCACTTACAATATCATCTGTAACAGGTTCAGCATAAGCTGTCAGCAGTTCTTCTAATGAAGATGTTTCATTGCCTGAGCTGTTTTTTGTGCTGTAGCTGCTGAACTGTTCATCAAGACTTTTAAGAAAATCTTCCTGTTCTTTCAGCATGCGCTCATAATCATCCGGAATGGTTTTACTGCTGTTCCTACCGGAATTTGAGCCAAAACTTCTTTTATCGATTTCACCTGTGTTATCGTCAAAGATTGAACTAGGGTGATCACTGACTCCTTCATCGCTGTTTTCTATTTCATTACTCACGTCTGAGAAACCGTCAATTTTATTTCTGTTATCCATAATGCCCTCCTACGCCTAATCCGGACAGATTAAGCTCTACCAGAATACTTTCCGTCTATTGTTGATACAAGAACCATTTCATCCTGTTCTATGAACAGAGGCACTTTTATCTGCCATCCTGTTTCCAGAACGGCATTCTTGGATGCACTTGTTGCAGTATCGCCTTTAACGGCCTGTTCTGCTTCAACTACCTGCAGAGCTACCTTATCAGGTAATTGAATTCCAAGAATTTCACCTTCGTAACTGGTAATCATAACATTGTCATTAGGTTTCAGGAAATTCATTTCCCATTCCAGTCGGTTTTTAGGAATCTCGATCTGATCATATGTTGTGGTATCCATGAAGACCAGATCATCTCCAGCATCGTAAAGATACTGCATTTCACTCTTATCAACCTGAGCCTGTTCTACCTTATCTCCGCCAGTAAAAACTACGTCCTTAATGGTTCCGGTTCTGAGATCCTTGGCATGAGCTTTGACAACCATCTGTCTCATTGCTGTCTTATTCAATGAAGTACTGAGCGTTATATAAAGGCTTCCTTCATAAATAAATGTTGTCCCTGGTTTCAAATCGTTAACAATAATCATAAGAATCATCCTTTCTTCATACCACAAAAAACAATCATCTGCATGACTCCTAGAATATTATATCACTGTTATATATATAAAAACAACTTTTATATTTTGGGCAAAATCAGTAAAAAGCCTTTGTTTTACTGAGTTTTTATATGTTTTTTCATAAGAAAAGCCTTCATGCAAACCATCACATGAAGGCCGTTTTTATTACTGATAATCAATGACTTCATTATCAATATCATCATACTGAAGCATGCGTTCACGGTAAACGCCATTTCCGCTGAAGGTTATGTTACAGACCATTTCATGATAGACAAAACTGATACGGTAGCCGTCAACGTATATCACTTCATCTTTTTCCTGATAACTGCGGTACTTAAGTTTCACATGATTTACTGCTAAAACCTCAAGCCAGTTAACCTCTCTGAAACACTTTCTCTTTTCCTCAAAATCGTGATACCTGATTATTTCAGCCGACACTGTCCGCGACAGAAGCAGGCACACAGACAGTATCTGAAGCAGATAAACCGTAACAAACCCTTTTCTATTCAGCATAATAGCCCACCGGGTAAATGCACCAATGATCATCTCTCTGAAAAGAAAGATATATGATCATGTCTTCAACTTCAAAGACAGCTTCAGAGATTCCGTGAATAAAGTCTTCGCTGCCTGGCTGGGCCAAAAGCTTGTCATTGACTACATGCATTATGAAAGTGTCATTGTTTTTGTGATAAACAATACTGTCATAATTGACTTCCTGAACATCATAGAGAGCGAGTTCCAGCTGTATCTGATATATCCCTATTTCATCCTGATAATGCACTGCTGTTGCTTTCCTGATTTTCAGAAGAGTATTTATCAGCGGTACCGTTATTCTGCATAATGCGAAAATGATCGATAGTGCCAGCATCAATTCAATGAAGGTGTATCCTCCACGGGAGGCAGCAATGGAATTTCGACCGGTTTTTCGGGGTAATAAACGCTGCTTCCTTGAGGATTCTGCCATATATCCCTCATCTCCTCTTCTTTGAAATCATAGTTAAAGCCCTTTTTCAGAGAACTCATCATAATCACCAGTGTCAGCATTACCATGATGATAAACATGCCAATAAGAGTATCCATGAAAACAAAACCCTTATTCCAGAACATAGATCCTCCCCGTACCCAGAGAAACGATCACAGCTACACCATCTATGTAAATGGTATCCCGGCTTCTGGCATTTCCTTTTCGGTTGAAACCGGTATATTCATTTTCCACTCTTTCATTTTCAACAATGGCATGGTACTGATCCATCACGATATCATTGATCTGATTGTTTATTTCCTGCCTAACAGATATCGGTCTTATTGCACCTGCCGTAACTACTGTCAGTACTGCTGTCAGTGTCAGACACAGCAGACATTCAATGGCTGTAAACCCCTTATTCACCGTGTGCTTCTCCATCATATATCGAGATACGGGTTCCATCAGGGCAGAAACACTGACTTTCCGTAATATAGCCTTCAGCTACAAGATCAGAGACATCACCTGGTTTCTCACCGTTTTCCAGATCATAAAGAAGTATCTGACCGTTAATCAGTTCTACCAGAGCCTGACAGCCAACCTGATTAATGACTTTTTTCTTCTGAGTTATGTTAGGTATGGTAACCAGTATAACCAGCGATATTACAGTCAGTACCAGTATCATTTCCAATACTGTAAATCCCCTTTTCATAATTCACCTCCTTAAAACTGCTGCAGCATTTCCAGTGGCAGCAATAAGACCCGATACGCCATGACAATGATTACAGCTACAAACAGGTAACAGACCCCCTGAAAGAAAAAGACAGACCTGCTGACGATGTTTTCAACTTTGCTTTCCGTCATTACGACATAATCCTCAAGCGCCTCGCAGAAATCATCGCTCTTAAGTCCAAAGAGACACAGTGAATGAAACCGGTTATCGAAATAATCCATATCCAGACTCTTTTCAAACCGTTCGCCACTCAGCAGAGTTTCATCAAAATGATACGCCAGCAATCTGATCAGAGAATTGCTGTTCTGAAAGCGCAGGATCCTTATCGAATCAACAATGCTTACCCCATTTTTAAGCAGGATATCCAGTTTGATTGCAAAAGAATATGTTATCAGTACCTTTGCAAAGCTATCCAAATGGTATTTATGCAGGAAGATCCAGACATATTCCTCTCTTTTTCTTATTCTGATCCATCCGATAATAGTCATACTTAAAACCAGTAAGATGATGACAGCATTCTTAATGAAATTAATGATGTTAAAAGCTGTAATGATTGCATCGGTTTTCCGATTGCTGATGTCGATGGAATTAAGCATGGTCGGCAGGACTACATTTGTAAACAGGATCAGAACAGCCAAAGATGAAACCATAAGTATGAACTGATAAGAAGTTTTACTGATGATTTTCTGACGGGCCTGCTTCTGCATTTTCATTTCATTTTCCGTAACTTTTATACTCTTATCCAATGATATGAATTGCAGATAGAACTTCAGCTTTTTCTCAAATTCTCCTTTACCGATCAGATTGCTGAGAAGCATTCCCTGATCCAATCCGCTTCGAATATCATGTATCTCTTGACAGTCCGGAAATGCTTTAGCCATGAATTCAAAAGCGTCCCTGGTACTGTAATTTCGCGACAGCAGTTTTGCAATCAGACGCCAGTGATATTCAGACAATTCCTTCTTCATCTGCAATTATTCCCGCTTTAATTGCCCTCAGAAGCTTTTCGTCCATGCGTTTGGCAAACGGTAAGGGATCATTGAAACAGTTAAAAAGCTCTTCATCCTGCAGAATATCGTAAACGCATGTATAGCCAGCAGTTTTTCTCAGCTTTACCAGCCTCTGGTTAACAATGCCTACAGCACAATCCCTCAGATCTTCCTTTTTTACTCCCAGTTCCGTCAGCCTGTTTATAGCTGTGGTACAGCTTCTGGCATGCAGACTGCTCAGTACCAGACATCCAGTCAGCGCTGCCCTGATGCACATCTGTGCCGTAAGTTCATCTCTGATTTCTCCAATCATTATCATGTCAGGATTATGCCTTAAAATCTGCTTAATGCCTTCATCATATCCGAAACCTGTTTTATCGTTTATTTCCAGCTGAATCATGTTACTCTGTACCACTTCAATGGGATCCTCAAGAGAGTAGATGGTCTTTCCACTGACGGTATTTAAAAGTGAATACAATGTGGTAGTCTTCCCGCTTCCAGTTAAGCCAGTAAAAAGAATCAGACCCGTTTTTCTCTTCAGCCATTTTCTGAAAGTCTCCAGGCATTCCCTGTCATAAGTAAGCTGATCAAGCCTTAGCCCCTGCTGACAGTTCAGGATTCTCAATACCCCTGTTCTCTGTCTTCTGGTTTCAATTACGGCAAAGCGGAAATCATAGGATTCTCCACCATAAAAATAACTGAAAGCACCGGTCTGCGGCTTGTTGAAGCTGGTAATGTCAAGATTAGCCTGGTATTCAAGATAGTTAAACAGCCTTTCATCTTCACCGGAACTCTCAACTTCCATTAAGCCGTTGATGCCTCTCATCTGAATTCTGGTTACATGCTCAGTGATATTAAAGTGAATGTCTGTCACTTTGTGATAAAGAGCTGTTTTCAGCAGTTCTTCAAACCTATGTTCCATATTGACCACCTTCAATACTGAATTGGTCATCAGCGGTTTTTTCCCTAAAAAAAAGCGCCTGAGCGCTTATAAATACGGATTGTACTGCAGTTCGTGTCCAACAGTAGTTGTTTCACCATGTCCGGGGTAAATAACCATATCATACGGAAGTTCATTCAGTATCATCAAAGACTGTTTCAACTGAGAAAAAGAACCGCCATAAAGATCAGTTCTTCCTACACTTTCGAAGAAGACTGTATCACCGGCAAACAGCTTATCGTCAATTTCAAACATTACGGAACCCGGAGAATGCCCTGGAGTATAGTGGACCTTAATATTGATATCTCCTATCATGATTTCCGGACCTTCAAGCCATATGATCTCACTTCTGACGGTTGCTGTCTGAAAGAACATGGTATTAAACGAAGACTCTGTAAACAGTTTCTCGTCATCCTGACAGCCATAAACCGGACAGTGATAGGTTCTGACCAGGGCATCTACGGCACCGATATGATCAAAATGTCCATGTGTAAGCAATACGGCAGTCAGTTTTCCATTATATCTGCTGTTGATCTTTTCCATTATGCGACGCGGTGAAAAACCCGGATCTATCACCAGTAAGGTATCCGGTGTACTGACAAGATAACAGTTAGTCTCAATATTCCCCAGAACCAGGGTCTCTACTTTAACTGACATAAGAAAAAAGCCCTATGGCAGGCTTATTTTTTCTCCTTATGTGTTGTCATTTTATTGCAACGTGGGCAATACTTCTTAACTTCCATTTTTTCAGGATGTTTTCTTTTATTACGACTGCCTAAGTAGTTTTCTTCGCCGCATTCTGTACACTTGAAAATTACGTTTTCTCTCACAATAACTCCCTCCGTTTTATGTATGCTTAAGTATCATACCATAATATGACATAAAAAGACAATAGTTTTTTAAAGTATTATTAGTTATAATTATTACGAGGTATTGGTATGTATAAGAGAACAGAAACCAGAAAAATTACCGTTGGAAACATCAGTATCGGCGGCAGTAATAACGTTATTATTCAGTCAATGACTAACACCAAAACCAAGGATGTCGAAGCAACTGTCAGAATGATCAATGAGCTGGAACGGATCGGCTGTCAGCTCATCAGAGTAGCTGTTCTGGATGAAAAAGATGCCCTGGCAATAAAGGATATCACATCAAGGATCAACATTCCCCTGGTAGCCGACATTCATTTCAACTACCGTCTCGCCATAATGGCTATTCATAGCGGTGCCAGCAAGATCAGGATCAATCCCGGCAACATAGGCGCCAAGTCAAATGTGGAAGCCGTGGTAAAAGAATGTCAGAAATACAATGTTCCAATCAGAATCGGCATTAACAGCGGATCTCTTGAAAAGGAACTCTATGAAAAGTATGGACGCTGCTGTCCGGAAGCCATGATCGAATCTGCCCAGAAACACATTGATATTCTGGAAGAGCTTGGTTTTCATGACATCTGTCTTTCATTTAAGTCATCAAATGTTCCTATAACCATCGATACATATCGACTGGCTGCAGAAAAATGGAATTACCCTCTTCATCTGGGACTGACCGAAGCCGGGACCAAAGATTACAGCCTGATCAAGTCATCTGCTGCCCTGGGAACACTGCTTCACGACGGCATTGGAGATACTATCAGGATCTCAATTTCCGATGACTGCACTCACGAAGTTGAAGCTGCCAAGAAACTGCTTAAGGCTTTTGACCTTATAAAAGGCGTTCCTGATCTGGTAAGCTGTCCAACCTGCGGCCGTCTGCAGTATGATGTCATGCCGATAATGCATGAAGTTGAGGATTTCCTTAAAACCGTTCACAGCGACATAAAAGTTGCCGTAATGGGCTGTGTCGTCAACGGTCCTGGGGAAGCCAGAGACGCAGATATCGGGGTTGCCGGTGGAAATAAGGAAGCCATCCTGTTCAGACACGGTGAGATCGTCCGCAAGATAAAACAGGAAGAAATCATGGATACCCTGAAAAAAGAAATACTCGCATTAACAGAAAATGGTAAGGATTAATCATCCTTACCATTTAATTTGTTAATAATGCTTTCAATACGGTTGCCTGTTTCCAGACTTTCATCCTGCAGGAAGGTCAGTTCCGGGCATTTTTTTGTGTCCAGATGCTTGCTGACGTAACTTCTGATACGTCCCTTGGCTTTTTCCAAAGTTCTCAATCCCGCATCGTTTCTTTCCTGTTTGCCCAGGAAAGTTACAAAAACCTTGGCAAATGAGAGATCATTACTGACCTCAACATCAGTAACTGTTACGAAACCGAGTTTCGGGTCATTCAGCTCAGTCGTCAGAAGTTCGGAAACGCATCTTTTGATTATGCTGGCAACTCGCTCGCTCTTAAGGCTTGGTTTTCTTGCCATGCACTAATCCTCCTTGACTTCCTGATCCTCAAAGGCTTCAATAATGTCGCCTTCCTTAATGTCATTGAATCTTTCAATTGTCAGACCGCATTCATAACCGGCTGAAACTTCTCTGGCATTATCCTTAAATCTCTGTAAAGATCCGAGGTTACCTGTATAGATTACAACACCGTCTCTGATCAGTCTGACCTTACATGTTCTTCTGATCACACCGTCATCGACCATACAACCGGCAATTGTACCGATCTTTGATACCTTGAACAGCTGTTTTACAGATGCCTGGCCGATTACGACTTCTTCATAAACCGGAGCCAGCATACCCTTCATCATCATTTCAAGTTCTTCAAGAGCCTTATAGATGATGTTGTGCAGTCTGATTGAAACTCCGTTTTCCTCAGCAAGTTTCTTTACGGCAGCAGTAGGTCTGACGTTAAAGCCATAGATAATGGCATTGGATGCGTTCGCTAACATGATGTCACTTTCAGAAATGGCACCTGCCGTAGCTCTGATAACATGTGTCCTGACATCACCTACAGATAACTTTTCCATTGAGCTTCTTACTGCTTCTGCAGATCCATTGACATCAGCCTTAATGATAATGTTGACTTCCTGCAATGAGCCTTCTCTGATCTGATCAGCCAGATCATCCATTGAAACCGGATTAGCTCTTCTTTCAGCATCAACCTTAAGCTGCATTCTTTCTTCAGCAATCTTTCTGGCCCGCTTTTCAGTAGAGAATACCTTAAACGGATCGCCGGCTTCAGGAACACTGTCCAGACCGATTATTTCAACAGGAGTTGACGGTTTGGCAGAAGTGATCTCCATGCCCTTGTCATCTGTCATCTTTCTGATACGTCCATAGCATGTTCCGCAAACAACCATATCTCCTGTATGCAGAGTACCGTTCTGTACCAGCAGTGTAGCTACTGAGCCTCTGCCCTTATCAAGCTTGGCTTCAACAACAGTACCGGTTGCAGATTTGTTAGGATTTGCCTTCAGCTCCATGACCTCTGCCTGCAGCAGGATCATTTCCAGCAGGTTGTCAACACCGATTCCCTGCTTGGCACTCATCTTGGCAAACATGGTTGATCCACCCCATTCTTCAGGCATCAGATCATAGTCAGCCAGTTCACTGTAGACTTTGTCAACATTAGCATTATGCTTATCGATCTTGTTTACGGCAACGATCATAGGCACACCTGCAGCTCTGGCATGGTCAATAGCTTCCTTTGTCTGCGGCATGACACCGTCATCAGCAGCGACAACTATGACAACTATGTCAGTCATCTTGGCGCCTCTGGCTCTCATAGCCGTGAAAGCTTCATGACCAGGGGTATCCAGGAAAGTGACCTTCTGTCCCTTTACATCTACCTGATAGGCACCGATATGCTGTGTAATGCCGCCGAATTCTCCCTCGGTAACATGGGATTTTCTGATATTGTCAAGCAACGTAGTCTTACCATGGTCAACATGTCCCATGATGGTTACGACTGGAGCTCTGGCAACCAGATCCTCAGGATCGTCTTCCTCATCTTCCAGAGAGAATTCATCCTCAGGTTCTTCCTTGGTAATAGTGATATTGTACTGCATGGCGATCAGCTGAATGAGATCGTCATCAAGCACGGCATTGATGGTAACCATCTTGTCCATTAAAAACAGGAACTTGATGATTTCAGCAGGAGATTTTCCAATCTTGCTGGCTAATTCCTTTACAGTGATGCCATCCTGGTATGTACAATCCTTCACTACCTCACTGTGTCTCGGCTGATTATCATAATCCGCCCTTCTGTTTCTGTTGTTGTTTTTACGATTGACTTTCTTAGCCATCTAAGCACCACCTTTCTCTGATTTAGATCAATTTTTCAAGCTCATCATAAACTGAATCAGGAATCTCAGTCTCAAGTATCCTGTTCAGTGTTTTTTTCTTTCTGGCCGCGGCAATTACCTCAAGATCTTTTCTGAGATATGCACCATGACCGTTTTTTCTGCCTGTCGGATCAACAACTATTTCTCCCTCAGGCGTTCTGACTACTCGGATAAGTTCGTTTTTCGGAAAGCGTTCATTCGTAATAACGCATTTACGCATTGGAATCTTACGCATTTCTATTCCTCATCGTCGTAGTAATCATCGTAATCATCGTAATCGATGTCTTCATCATACCAGTGTTCCTCATCATCATTGTTGAAGTCCTCCAGTTCTTCTTCAGTATACTCAGGCTTGATCTGGTATTCCTGATTTCTGAGTTCTTCAAGCTTTCTTCTGAGTTCGGCAGCTTCTTCATCTTCCTTGGTAGTTTTCCTGCGTCTGGATGATGTGGTCTGCTGCTGAGACTTTCTGGCATCAGCAAGCTCTTCATACTTGGAAACATATTCACTGGCTTTTTCAAGTTTAGGTTTGCGCTTCTTGACAGTCTCCTGTTCCTGAACAGGTTCTTCTGCCGGAACTTCTTCAACGGTCTCTTCAGCTTCCCTGACTTCTTCAGCAACTGGTTCAGCAACAACTGTTTCCTCAACAACCGGTTCTTCAACAACAGTTGGTTCAGCAGTGACGGTTTCTTCAATAACTGGTTCTTCTTCAGCCTGTTCAAGCTGTTCAGCAGCCTTGGCAGCTTCTTCAGCAGCTTTCTTTTCAGCAGCAGCCTTCATTTCCTCGATAGCTCTCTGCTTGCGTAAAGCTTCTTCCTTGGCAGCGAAGGCCTGTGCTTCACTTACCCAGTCAATGCCCATTTCCTGAACTTCTGCAACACTCTTGATATCGATTTTTCTGTTCATAAGCTTGCTGGCAAGTCTGGCATTGATGCCTCTTTTACCGATAGCCTGTGACAGTTTTTCATTTTCTACGACCAGCAGCAGGTTGCCGCTGTCACCTGATGGCAGAACACCAAGTATTTCAGCCGGTTTCATGATGTTCTTAACGAATTCGACAATATTCGGACTCCATTCAACAACATCGATTCTTTCATCGGAATTGGAATACTTAGTAATTTCCTCAAGTACGTCTTTGACACGCTGTCCCTGATGGCCAATGCATGAGCCAACAGCGTCAACGTTAGGATTCTTTGAGTAAACAGCCATCTTTGTTCTTTCACCAGCTTCTCTGGCAATGGCCTTGACTTCAACCGTACCGTCATAAATTTCGGTAATGGTGATTTCAAACAGTCTCTTGACCAGATTGGCACTGGCTCTGGAAACTATAACCTGAGCACCCTTTGTTTCCTTGGCAACTGACTTGATCAGAACTCTGATTCTCTGGCCATCTGTAAGTCTTTCGCCAGGGATCTGTTCACTCTTAGGCATCATGGCCAGAGTCTTGTCTAACTGGATCAGAGTATACTTGTCTTCTACGGTCTGAACTGTTCCCCAGGTAATGTCATCAATCTTGTCACTGTATTCATCAAAGACGATCTGCTTGCTGGCTTCCTTGATTTTCTGAAGCATGACATTCTTAGCCAGAGATACTGTTGCACGGCCGAAATCAGCGATGCTGACAGCTTCTTCCAGAATGTCACCGACTTTCAGTTCAGGATTGATTGCCTGAGCATCTTCGAGTGAAATCTCGATTTCATCATCTTCAACTTCAGTATCGATGACCTTACGCTGCTGATATACATCCATCTTTCCGTCAGGATGCAGTTCAACTCTCACTTCTGCATCAGGGCAGTTAATGTGCTTGCGGTAAGCCTTAACGATACTTTCCTTCAAAGCTTCCTGGAAAACTTCCTGAGGAATAAGCTTATTGTTGACTATCTCACTCCATGCTTCATTTACTGATGGAGTGTTATCTTTCTTTGTTCTCATACCCTTCTCCTATAACTTCACAGCTGTTCTGACAAATCTGATGTTATCCTTTTCTATTTCAGCTGTCTTTTTTCTTCCTTTATCCATGTATTCCATGGTAATCGTCTTTTCCTTACTCTCCCTGAGAGTACCTTCCAGCATGTCCATGCCCTTGGCAGGATTCTTCAATTCAACATGAATGTAAGCATCAATGTGATCATCCAGTTCCTCAACCTGCAATGGCTGTTCTGCTCCGAATGAGCAGACATCCAGATTGTATGCTGCGTCTGAATAATCGATCTCATCCAGCATTTTTGACAGATCCTGAGATACAAGTGCACAGGTATCCATATCCATGCTGCCGTCTTCCTTCATGATCATAACTTCCAATGTTCCCACTTTTCCGGGGATCCATCTGATCTGATGTCTGGCTATTCCATGTTTTTTAAATATGTTCTCAGCCAGTCTGCTTAATTCACTTAATTCCATGTCTCCTCCAAAGCATTAATTAAGGAGTGGCTTAACCACTCCTCATTACGCATATATATTACTTTAAAAAGTTTTTTTATGCAAGAACAAAAGCATACAATTATCTTTATTGTCTCTAAATCACTGAAAAAGGTGCCTGAAGCACCTTTTAAATCAATAGTATCAGAACAGTGAAAGCTGATCTTCCTCATTCAGTTCATCCAGTACACCCATTCTGGTCAGATTCTGGATCTGAGTCTGATTAAGTGAAGTTCTCTTCTGCAGATCTTCTCTTGAATAGAACGGATGGTCTTCTCTGGCTGCAATGATGGAAGCGGCAACGTTTTCACCCAGACCGTCCATGCAGTTAAATGATGGCACGATCTTTTTTGGATCATCTGGATCTACGCGGAAATTCTTGGCTTCGGAATTCTTCAATGAAATGTTGCTGAAGCTGTAGCCTCTTAAATACATTTCCAGAGCTATCTCCAGCGTTGATTCCAGCGCCTTTTCCTTGGTAGTAACACTGTTTTTAGCAGTATCCAGCTTTTTTCTGATCTCCATCAGACGCTTGTATATGGCATCTTTTCCTTTTATCAGAGTCTCTATTTCATATGCATCACAGCGGCAGGAGAAATAGCAGGCATAGTATTCTGCCGGATAATAGATCTTCCACCAGGCTATGCGCACTGCCATCATGACATAGGCAACAGCATGAGCCTTCGGGAACATGTACTTGATCAGCAGACATGACTTTATGTACCACTCCGGTACCTCATGACCTCTCATGTCCCGGATCCACTGCTCGCTTAAGCCTCTGCCCTTACGGACGCTTTCCATGATGTCAAATGACTCCTTGGATTCCAGCCCCTTGCTGATGAGGTAAGTCATGATATCATCACGGCAGGCAATGACATCTTTCAGGGTCAGCCCGAGCTCATCGATCCACTTTTCAGCGTTGTTTGCCCAGACGTCAGTACCGTGAGTAAGACCGGAAAGTGAAACCAGCTCCGCAAAGGTGGTCGGTTTGGTCTTGTCAAGGATGTTACGGTTGTTTCTGGTACCGAATTCAGGAAGTCCGGCTGCCCCGTTTTTTTCCTGATAAATACCGTCAGGATCATTGATGCCCATGGCTTCAATTGAACTGAAAAGCGACAGCGCTTTAGGATCGTTCATAGGTATGCTCTTAGGGTCAACACCCGTCATGATCTGCAGCAGTCTCACTGCTGTCGGGTCAACGTGTCCCAGAATATCAAGTTTCAGAATGTTGTCATGCAGGTCACTGAAAGCGAAGTGAGTCGTTTTCCAGTCCGCAAACGGATCGTTTGCCGGGTACTGGATCGGTGTGAAGTCATGAACTTCCTTTTCCTTTGGAATAACTACTATTCCGCCCGGATGCTGACCTGTTGTACGCTTTACATCAGTACACATCTGGGAAAGCAGTTCCTGATAGGCGTTGGAGAATATCGGCTTTCCTTCAGCGGTAAGCAGTCCCTTATCCTCACAATAGCCCTTGACATAACCAAAGGCTGTTTTCTGAGCTACCGTACCAATCGTTCCGGCACGGTATGTGTATTCCTCACCGAAAATATCTCTGATCAGCAGCTGCGACTTGTTCTGGTTTTCTTCAGAGAAGTTCAGGTCAATATCCGGAACCTTATCTCCATGGAAACCCAGGAATGTTTCAAACGGAATGGAATGACCGTTACGGTTCATCGGCTCTCCGCATACCGGGCATCTCTTTTCCGGCAGGTCAAAACCGTTGGCATATTCATTGTCCGTAAAGAACTCTGAATGCTTGCATTTAGGGCATACATAATGCGGAACAAGCGGATTGACCTCCGTGATATTGGCCATGGTAGCGATGAAGCTGCTTCCTACGGAACCTCTTGAACCGACGATATAACCGTCTTCATTGCTCTTTTTAACAAGCAGATATGCTATGTAGTACTGAACGGAGAATCCATTGGTAATAACGCTGTTAAGTTCCTTTTCAATTCTGTCAGCTACGATCTGCGGTAAAGGATCGCCATAGATCTGATGAGCATTCTTATAGATTTCATCTGTCAGCAGCTGTTCGCAGCCTTCAATTGTCGGTGTCATCAGCTTGGTTGGAATAGGATAGATCTTATCCACCATATCCGCTATTTTAGCCGGATTATCTATGACGAATTCTACTGCCCTGTCCTTGACGAAACTGAAAGCTTCCAGCATTTCATTGGTCGTCATCAGATGCTGATTAGGAGCGCTGAATTTCTTCTGCTTATCACTCCTTAACGGGCACAGAGGATGGCGTCCGCCGCCGATTCTCTTAGCCATGATATAGATCTCACGCGCTATCTTTTCTTCCGGATTAATGTAATAAACATCATTGCTGGCAATTATAGGCTTACCGAGCTTATCGGCAATTCTGATAATGGTATTAACAACCTGATGCAGTCTTGCTTCATCAAGACTTGAGCCTTCTTCCAGAAGCGGGCTGTAACATTCCAGAGGCTGAAGTTCCACGTAATCAAACATTTTCATGCACTCTTCAACTTCCTCATCGGATCTGTTGAGCGCATTTTCAATCAGCTCACCGTAAAGGTTACCTGATCCCATGATCAGATTCTTTCTTCTCTTCAGGATCTCGCTCATGACAATGCGCGGTTCAGCAACAACATCGCTGTCAGCCTTCTTGGCATTTTCCTTGGCGAAATATGTCAGATATTTGGTATGAGACAGAGAAACAAGTTCATAAATTGACTTGATACCTGCCATGTTTTTAGCCAGCAGAACCACATTATGAGTAAATGCTTTTTTGTAAATATCGCTGCCCTGGTTATCCTGAAGCTGTCTGAATGTCACTTCACGGTAATCAGGAATGTCAAGTATCATTCTGACCAGAATCTGAGCCAGTACATAGGCATCATAGTCGCCTCTGTGAGCTGCTTCATCATCATATTTGACACTGTAGTTCTTGGCAATCTGGCCTAAACGGTAGTACTTTCTGTTCTTAACTACCACCTTGGCCAGTGAAAGGGTATCCAGGCAGACGTTTTTAAGCGGTTTTCTGCCCATGTCTATCAGTTTCTGATTAAGGAACTTGAAGTCAAAATCGGCATTGTGAGCAACAATGACTCTGTCGCCGATGAATTCCAGAATCTCATCAATGACATCTTCCAGAGGTGAAGCCTCTTCCAGCATGGCATTTGTAATGTTGGTTTTCTGTTCAATAAACGGTGGCAGCAGAACAGGAGGTTTAACAAAAATCTGTTTCCTGCTGCTTTCCACTATCGTATTGTTGCGGACCAGAATGCCGCCGAATTCAATTATGTAGTCATATTTGGTACTTAACCCGGTAGTTTCCAGGTCAAGAACTACGTATTCGGCATTGAAAACCTTGCTGTCATCAGGATTGAAGACAATTGGCAGCTTCTCATCAGCGACTTTTATTTCAATGCCGTAAATGACTTTGAAATCGTTGCCGGGATTCTTCTTGTCAATGTCAATGTGTACCTGCTGAGCCAGCGGATACGCCTGAACAACACCGATATCAGTTATGGCAATGGCCTTCTGACCAAACCGGAAAGCCTGCTTTATTATTTTTTTGGTATCAGCCACACCGTCCATTTCAGTTCTGTTGGTATGAACATGCAGATCAATATGCTTGTTTCCCGGATATGAATCAACTCTCTTCCAAGGGTCGATATCCAGTTTCTCTATGAAATCAGCTGTTATAACGGTATCTCTTTCATAGTCATCATGCTTAACGGAACCGTATACCTTTATGATCTGATCTTCTTCTATCTCATGCAGCATGGCTTTTGTCGTATTACGGTCCTCAAAACGCTTAATTATCTTGGCGTCCTTATAGTCGGTAATGTAGATTTTCTGCATTTCACGTCCGTTGCGGAAAGTCTGATAATCAACACGGAATACCTTGCCGACGGTACTGATTTCCTTCATTCCCTCTTTCAGGGCATCAACAGTCATGAGTGTATACTTCTCACGGTTGATATTATCAGCAGACACAGATCTGCTCCTGTTACGCGTTTCAGACCGGCTGCGGGCAAAGAAATCCCTGCCCTGGCGCGGTTCCTCTTTAATCTTTATTTCCTCATTTACTACCTGGTAAGTTATACCTCTGGAAAGCAGATACTCCCGTAATTTGGATAACTGTTCATCAGGAAGATTGATATTGATTTTCTTGTCAGTAACCAGCGGAATTTCACTGCTGATCCTGTTCTCTCTGGCAAAATCCAGGAAATAGTTATTAAGTTCACCGGTATCAATGGTGCACTCAAAAGTATCTATGATCAGTTCAGTGTCAGCATTGAAATAATCCTTCAGGCAGTCCTTAAGCTGACGGTATACTTCAAAAGGCAGTACGTCCTGCGTCTTGATGTTAAACACGATCTGGTTTTTAGCTTTGTTATACTGCGGAAGCATTAAAAAAGCGTTATTGAAATAACGGTAATATTTTTCCGGTAAGCCGATCGTTTTCAGAATCTCTCTAATATCCATATTATTTCACCAGTATCCTTAACGCTTCCTTTGCTGCCATCTGTTCAGCCTCTTTCTTGCTGTGTCCGCTGCCTTTTCCCAGCAGAACCTCATCAAGATAAGCCCCTATTTCAAAAACAGGATTGTTGGAAGGACCGCTTTCTTTCAGCAGTCTGTACGTCACAGCCTTTCTGATATCTGACTGAACATATTCCTGAAGTCTGGTCTTGTAATCAGTCATTTCCAGATTTTCAGGATTGTCAGTAAGAGGCTTGACGTATTTCTCCAGTATTTTATTAACTTCATTCATGCCCGCCACCAGATACAGAGCACCGATAAAGGCTTCAAAGGTATCCGCCAGTATGGAATCTCTGTCTCGGCCGCCGCTTTTTTCCTCACCGGCTCCCAAGCGGATGAACTGATAAAGTTTCATCTGACGCATCAGCCGGGCAAATGACTTTTCACAGACGATCCGGGCTCTGTACTTAGACATCTGCCCTTCTGAAAGAACAGGCTTGTGGAGGAACAGCTTTTCCGAAACCCATATCTGCATTACCGCATCTCCCATGAATTCCAGACGTTCATTATCGTGCAGTGCCTGTCTGTGTTCATTTACATATGACGTATGAGTAAAAGCATCATCAATTAACTGATGACTGCTTATTTTTATATCGTGTTTTGCTAACCAATCATAGATATTCATGAGTTTATTTTATCATGAACTAGTCCATATAGAAAGGTTCATTTGTTCTTATTTTCGCCAAGAACTCTCTTATACTGGAGTACTTTGGATCGTCAATATCATTCAGGATTTCCTGTACATCCTGGCGTGATCTGTTAAGCAGATCAGCATCATTTACCACGTTTCCGATGTTAAATGAAGGCAGTCCGCTCTGACGGTATCCCAGGATGTCTCCCGGGCCTCTTAATTGTAAGTCATAATACGAAATCTTAAAGCCGTCTCGATTATCCACAATGACCTGCAGACGCTTAAGTGCTTCTTCATCCTGACTGTCAGTCAGCAGATAACAGAAACCTTCTCTTTCATGTCGGCCGATACGGCCTCTTAACTGATGCAGCTGACTGAGTCCGAAACGGTTGGCATCATAAATGATCATGATGTTTGCATCCCTGACATCCACTCCAACCTCTATTACGGTCGTAGATACCAGGATGTCAAGTTCATGCCGGGCGAAACTGTTCTGCACTCGGTCTTTTTCCTCTTCCGGCATCTGACCATGAAGCAGGCCTACTCTGTACCTGCCGTTGAAATACTGTTTAAGATTCTTATATATATCGTTGACGTTACGGGAAATCACATCACTGGAATTATCAATGGCTGCACAGACAACATACATCTGATTACCTTCATCAAGAAGTTTTTCTATCTGATCCACTATTTCCATGAAACTGTTTTTGCGGATCAGTGTGGTAGTTATCTTTTTGGCAGCATTGGGAGTCTGGGTAATTGTCGTTACATCGAGATCACCATAAAGCGAGGTAGCCAGTGTTCTTGGAATCGGCGTAGCTGACATCAGCAGGACATCGGCATCAGCCCCCTTATCCTGCAGTAATTGTCTCTGCTTGACGCCGAAGCGGTGCTGTTCATCCGTAATTATCAGGCCAAGTTTTCTGAAATCCACATCGCTTTGAAACAGGGCATGAGTACCGATGACAAAATCTATTTCCCCGGCTGATATCTGCTTGAGCAGTTCTCTTCTTTCCTGTGCTGAAATGTTTGAATACAGTAAAGCGACCCTGACATCGTAATCAGCGAACATCTTCTTCATGTTACCGTAATGCTGCTTGGCCAGTATTTCGGTAGGTGCCATCAGACAGGACTGCTGTCCGGACAGATAACAGGCATACATCGCGATAAAGGCAACAACTGTCTTGCCGCAGCCGACATCGCCCTGCAGCAGTCTCCCCATCTTATAGTTTCCCTTCATGTCTCTGATGATGTCGTTTACAGCCCGTTTCTGATCATCAGTAAGAGTATACGGAAGCTTATCCGCAAACTCCCTGATCTTGGCAACATCAAATACCTTGCGGTATCTTTCGTCCCTGTTAAAAGCCTGCTGTCTGCGATACAGCATATACAGCTGAAAGCGGAAAAATTCCTCATACTTGAGAGTATCTATCGCCTTCCGCAATGCTGTTTCATCATCAGGAAAATGAACATTACATAAGGCCTCATAACGGTTCATGAACCCATATCTGCTCATGATGTCATCCGGCATGAAATCACTGATCTCATTAATGTTGGCATCGAGAGCATCTCTGACCAGCTTGCTGAAGGTTTTCGGCTTTATCTTATCTTTCAGAGAATAAACCGGCTTTATTCCCAGGATCTCATCCATTTCATCCTTAGTTGTCTGAGTGGCCAGGATCCTGTTACCGCCTTCATATTTTCCTACTATCGTCAGATGCTCACCGATCTCCAGGTTACGATACCACGGCTGGTTAAATACCGTTATTCTGAATACATCCTGCTGATTTCCAAGTTCAAAATGAATGACCGATTTGCCACGGCCGAATCTGGCTACTTTCGGACGGGAAAAAACTTCCCCTTCCACTACGACCTTGCTGTTGAGAGCCCACTGATGATAATCCAGGAACTCCAGCCTGTCATAACGGTAGGGAAAGTAATTTATGATATCTTCTGTATTGTTTATGCCCAGCTGTAACAGGGCTTCTTTTCTTTTGGGGGTTAGTTTTATTTCCTTCATATTTTAAAAACTATTTGAGAAACTCAAATAGTTATTCAACTCCGATGATAAATGGATATAGATCCTGCTGACCGTCGTTTATGCCGCAGTCAAGCTGGTATTTGTCTGATATGTACTTTTCAATCTCAGCGGCTTTTTTCTTATCGGCACCGACACCGTAGATGACTGTAACATAAGAACTGTCTTCATCGATCATGGCGTCAAGAAGCTTTTCAGTTACATCCATCATGTCGTGATTGGACACAACGATATCCTTGCCGAAAATGCCCATGAAGTCGTCTTTGCTGATAGCTACGTTATTGTAGCTGGTATCCTTGACGGCTGTGGTTACTGAACCGGTCTTTACATTGGCAACAGCGTCAAGCATGTTTGCCATGTTATCTTCCAGTTCAGCTTCACCGTTAAAGGCCATGCAGGCACTTAAACCTTCAGGTATGCTTCTGGTTTCAATTACCGTAACATTCCTGTCCTTCAGTGTTTTCTTGGCCTGCTGTGCAGCCATAATGATGTTTCCGTTATTAGGCAGGATAAACACATTGTCAGCATGAATGTTTCTAATCAGTTCCACAAAATCACCGGCTGCCGGATTCATGGTCTGACCGCCGCTGATGAAGTATTCAACACCAAGCTGACGGAACATATGCTCGATACCCTTTCCGTTTACTACTGAAACCGTAGCGTATCTGACGTTTTCAACTTCCCTGACTGTATAATCCAGAGTAACATTGTGTTCAATTTCCAGATTCTCAATCTTGATGGTCTCCAGAACACCTTCATTCTGGCATCTGTTAAGAACATCACCAGGCTTCAATGTATGAACGTGTAATCTGACCGTATCCTCTTCGCATACGCAGTTTACAACGCTGCCGTTTTTGTTCATGCTCTTTTTAAAGCTGTCAAAGCTGAAACTCTTGTTTCTGACTTTCAGCTGTACTTCAATACAGTAGCCTCTTTCTTTGTTCTCGGCAGGCTCCTGATCCCGTGATCTGACAGGATCACCGTGCAGATATCTGCAGAAACCTTCCAGGATAGATACATATCCTGCCCCGCCTGAGTCTACTACGCCCACTTCCTTGAGAACAGGAAGCAGTTCAGGCGTATTATCAAGTGATTTTCTGGCTTTTTCAGTCAGAACGTCAAAATACTGCTCGATAGTGCAGCTCTTATTCATGCTGAAATAACGGCTCGCATCCTCGCTTGACTCTCTTACAACAGTCAGAATCGTGCCTTCAACAGGCTTCATTACTGCCTTATAGGCAACCTTGGCACCGTTTTCGAAAGCGCCGCAGAAATCTTCAGCTGTAACTGTCTGTTTCTGATCAAGAGCTCTGTAAATGCCTTTGAAAATCTGAGACAGAATAACACCTGAGTTTCCTCTGGCGCTCATCAGCATGTTCTTTCCCAGAGCCTTGGCTGTTTCGCCGACATTGTCATTCATCAACTTGCAGACTTCCTTAACTCCGGATCCGAAAGTCATGTTCATATTAGTGCCTGTATCACCATCAGGTACAGGGAAAACGTTCAGTGAGTTAATGTGCTCATGCTGGTTTGCCAGATTATTGGCACCGCTGACCAGCATCTCCTTAAATTCCTTGCAATTCATTGTGTTCATAGCGGTCACCTTTTAGTCAACTACCTTAACACCCTGTACGAATACATTGATGGCTGTAATATCCATGTCCAGGGTCTTACCAAGCTGGTATTTTACTTTCTTCTGTATCTCTGAAACAACTTCTGTAATTCTTACCCCATAACAAATGATTACATAGATTTCCAGTTCAAGTCCTTCTTTGGTTTCCTTGACAACTACTCCCTTTGAATAGTTTTCCTGTCGTAACAGAACAGCCAGACCATCCTTGAAGAACTTCTTGGAAGCCATGCCAACAACACCGTAGCATTCACTTACTATGGCACCGGTCATTGAAGCAACTGCCTGCACTGAAACATTAATTCCACCTAAATTAGTATCTGATTTCATTCTCTATTCTCCTTCTGCAGGGGCTTCCTGCTGTTCTGTCTGTTCATTTTCCTGCCGCTCAGATTCATTCTGCTGTGCCTCCTCTTCAGGAGTCTTTTCAGCTATCTTTTCTATTTCCCGGCAGTTTCTTACAATTGCATTATTGTGATCGTAATCCAGATATACACATCTGTTAGGACTTGTTGTCGTTGTTATGATATCCAGATAATTTACCAGCAGAGGTATTCCATCAAGTGTCGTATATACCTCATATCCATCATCCATAACAAATTTTACCATATCGCTGTCATAACTCATAGAGAAATCCCTGACCTCTGCTATCCTGGATACGGTATCGAAGTCCAGACGGTTCATCTGAGTAGCCACCTGTGATACCTTTTCATCCTTGACATTCATGAACAGTGGCAGGATCGTGATTCCCTTAACATACTTCTGGTCAAACTTGATTATGGATCCATCACCAAGCACAAGTTCCATCCTGTCCTTGAAACGGTAGCCCATAATCGGGTTTTCATCAACGTCGATCACTACTGTCTTGCTCGGTCCTCTTGTTATCTTGACGTTATTTATAAGAGGACTGCGTGAAGCCTTATAAGCCTTTAAACCAGGGAACAGCAGCACATATTCACTTTTGGTCGAAATGCCTGTCAGTTCCTGTATATATTCATCTGAAAGATAATTGTTATTGATGATCTTGACACTTCTGACATTTGAAGCCGGTGTCAGAAGATACACAAAAAACATCAGACCTATGAATCCGATTATTCCTGCCAGCAAAAGAATGGAATAAACCTTTTTTCTGGCTATAAGCTTCTTTTTGGCTTTTTCCAGATCGACTTTCTGACGGATGATGTTTATTCCCGCTTCAACTTCCTGCTGGTACTCTTCTCTTGGCTCCAGTATTTCCTGATTTAGTTCTTCCAATTAAACTTCTCCACTTCCATCATCAGTTCAACACCAAACTGCTGCTGAACCTGACGCTGTATTTCTTCAATTAGATTCAGAATGTCACTGCCTGTGGCATTGCCAGTATTTACGATGAAATTAGAATGCTTAGGAGACACACAGGCACCGCCTATGTTCTTTCCGCGGTATCCTATCATATCAACATACTCCCAGGCGAAATGTTCTTCCAAATTGCGGAAAACGCTTCCTGCGGAAGGCATGTCCAATGGCTGTGTTTCGAAGCGGCGCCGCTGACGCGCATTCATTACCTTCTGTATTTCTTCCTTATTGCCAGGTTTCAGAGATATTCTGGCGGCCAGTATGATCCATTCAGGATGTTTCTGGAAGATCGAACTGCGATAGCCAAATTCGCATTCTTCATTGTTCAGCCATACGATCTCATTTCCCATCAGAACCTGCACCTGAGTAACAACATCAGACATTGACACCTTATAGGCACCGGCATTCATGAACAGACAGCCTCCCAGAGTACCCGGGATGCCGCTGGCGAATTCCAGCCCTGAAAAATTATTCTTCATGGCGTCATAAGCCAGAGCAATTATATAACATCCTGCCCGTGCTACCAGTTCATTATTCTCATAATGAAACTGATTAAGGAAGCGGTTAAGTCTGATTATGACACCGTCATAGAATTCATCGGAACACAGGATGTTTGATCCGTTTCCAAACACTTTATACTCTACACCGTTTTCAGCGCACAGCCCCAGTACTGACTGCAAATCAAAAAGACTGCGGGGATATACCACGTAATGAGCTGTGCCACCGGCTTTATATGTTGTCAGACGGGTAAAGGAAACATTTTCTTCAACGTCGCCAAACTGACGAAGCTTATATGTAAAATCATTCATATTTTATACCTGCTACTTTAAACAGCAATTCACTGATGTCTCTGGCTGCATATGGATGGGACATGGCCTTGGCGGCTTTTGACATGTTCTGCAGTTTCATGTCATCACCCAGAAGTTCATCGACTTTGTCAAGCAGGACATCAGCGTCCAGATCCTTTTCTTCAATGAGGAAGCTGGCACCGTTATCAACCATGCTCTTGGCATTGTAGTACTGGTGATTATTGGTAACATATGGACTAGGGACAATAATTGAAGGCAGTCCCAGAGCCATGTATTCACAGGCACTTGTTGCCCCGCCGCGTGAAATGATCAGATCGCATGCACTGGCTACTCTGAACTGATCAATATACGGAACGATCCTGACGTTTTCACTTTCCGCAACTTTCCCGATCATGTCATCATAATTGTTTTTGCCCGTAACGTAGATAACGTTATAGTTCTTTTCCTTCATGCGGTTAAGGATCTCCGTCATTTTCTGATTGACGGTTACTGATCCCAGAGATCCCATTACGATCAGAAGTGTTTTTCTGGAAATATCAAAGCCGTTTGTTTCCAGTGTTCTCTTGTCGACCGTCAGATCCAGAACAGCGCTTTCACGCGGATTGCCAAGATTGACGACCTTGCGCTTAGGGAACGAAGATCCGACATTCGGATAAACCGTAATGACCTTATTGACAAAATGGCTCAGTGCCTTGTTTGCCATACCGGCAAAGGAATTCTGTTCATGAATCACTGTCTTAACGCCGCAGTGAACACCAGCCATGATGACAGGTACTGTAACATATCCGCCAAATCCGACAATAATGTCAGGCTGGAAGCTTTCAACGACCCTGATGCATTCCTTGTATGATCTGTACAGAGTTTTCAGGGCAGCAAGTCTGTTATCTGCTCCGTTGAACTTGGCAGCCGTAATACCTAAAAAACGATAACCCAATTCCGGAATTATCGTGCTTTCCATTCTGTCTGAATTGCCGACGAACATGAAGCTCATGTTCTTGTAATTCTTGGCAAGATAATCAGCTAAGGAAATGGCAGGATAGATATGTCCGCCTGTTCCGCCTGTTGCGATAAGTACTTTCATGAAATAATCACCACGTTTATTATATGTTAACACGGAATAAATATAAAGAGAAAAAAATGGCACTGTGTGCCATTAAATTGAAAACAGATCCTGCTGAACAGGTATGCCGAAATGCTCATAGGCCTTCGCTGTAGCGATACGTCCGCGCGGTGTACGCTGAATGAATCCTATCTGCAGCAGATACGGTTCATAGACATCTTCCAGCGTGGTTATTTCCTCTGCAATGCTGTTGGCTAAGGCTTCAACCCCGACAGGACCACCTTTGAATCTCTGAATGATTCCCATGATGTATCTCTGGTCAACATCGTCCAGTCCCAGCTTGTCAACTTTCAGTCTGTCCAGAGCCAGATTGGCAATTTCCAGATCGATCGTACCGTCTTCTCTGAGGATCTGAGCAAAGTCTCTTACTCTTCTGAAAAGTCTGTTGGCAATACGCGGCGTACCTCTGGAACGGGTTGCCAGTTCCACTACAGCATCATCGGTAATACCGGTTTCCAGGACACGGGCTGTTCTCTTGATGATCTGAGACAGCTCTTCCGTTGAGTAATAATCCAGTTTATTGATAATACCGAATCTGTCACGTAAAGGAGCGGTTATATCGCCTGCCCTGGTAGTAGCTCCAACCAGGGTAAACGGCGGCAGTTCCAGTCTTAAAGTACGCGCAGAAGAGTCCTTTCCAACAACTACGTCTATCGCAAAGTCTTCCATGGCCGGATAGAGAACTTCCTCAACCTGCTTAGGAAGACGGTGAATTTCATCTATGAAGAGAATGTCACCGGGATTTATCGATGATAGGATGGCTGCCAGATCACCGCTCTTCTCGATTGAAGGACCTGAGGTGATCCTGATGCTGCCGCCCATTTCGTTGGCAATTATGTATGCCAGAGTTGTCTTACCTAAACCAGGAGGACCATAAAGCAGAACATGGTCAAGCGTTTCATTTCTTTTCTTGGCTGCCTCCATGTATATCTTGAGATTAGCCTTGATGCCGCTTTGTCCTACATATGTATCCAGCGTAGTGGGTCTCAGACTGGCTTCATCGTCAGTTATGCTCTTGTCTGCATTCATCAGTCTGTCCATGTCTATCCTCCCTTACGCCGCATTATAAGCCTTAAGCCTTCTCTGAGAAGTTCTTCGGCGGTAGCACCGCTTTTCTTTCTGAGTTCCGGCAATACTGTATTGATCTCATAGGCCTTATATCCTAAGGATTTCAGACCGGATACAGCTTCTTCAAGTTCGATGGTATTCTTTCCACTAGCAGCCTTTTCATCTTCGACAAGCTTGCCTTTCAGATCCAGAATGATCTGGCGGCTGGTCTTGCTGCCAAGTGAAGGCAGTCTGGTAAGAAATTCTATCTCACCGTTTTCAATTGCACTGATGATATCAGTATATCTGGCTGCTGAAAGCATGTTCATGGCAGTCTTAGGACCTAAGCCCTTAACAGAAATCAGCTTTTCAAACAGTTCAAGTTCCTTTATGTCCAGGAAACCATACAGTACCTGAGCATCCTCACGGAACTGCTGATAGGTGAAAATGGTAACAGTCTGTCCCAGAGACAGCATGTCCTGATGGGTAAAACTGATGTAATATCCTACACCGTTGCAGTCAATTATGACGTAATCAAGGCCAAATGAATAAACAGTTCCCCTAATAAATCTAATCATCAGATATCACCTACTCTTCATCCATATCGGTAAACTCAAAGCCGAAGTCATTGATGAATACCGTATCTTTTTCCTGGATTCCCTTTTCACGCAGGGCAGCATCAACACCCATTTTTCTCAGGGCGATTCCAAACTGCATGACCTGCTGTTCGTTTTCAAAATCCGTTCTGGAGAACAGACGGTTGATCTCATCGCCTTCAACGACCCACTGACCGTTACCCAGATTTCTGATCGTAAATGGTTCAGGCTCCGGTTCATACTTGTAAAGTACGCCGATGTTTTCATCCTGCTGTAACGGGAACGGTTCCGTAACATCCAGCAGATCGGCTGCTCTGTAAAGAACCTCCTGCAGACCTTCTGCAATAAGTGCCGTTGTCGGGAATACTTCCAGGTCCGGATGCGCCTTTCTGAATCTTTCCAGATTCTCTTCAGCTCCATCTTCATCCATCTTATTAGCTACAACGATCTGCGGTCTCTGCAGCAGATTGAAACGGTATGTACCCATTTCATTATTGATTATTTCATAGTCTTCCAGAGGATCTCTGCCTGATGCCGGAGACATGTCCAGCACATGAATCAGCACTCTGGTTCTTTCAATGTGTCTGAGGAAATCAAAACCCAGTCCCTTGCCCTGGGAAGCTCCCTCGATCAGTCCCGGCATGTCAGCCAGTACAAATGAACGTCCGTCAGGTACTCTGACAACGCCCAGGTTAGGAACAAGCGTGGTAAACGGATAATCAGCTATTTCCGGTCTGGCTGCTGACACTACCGATAAGATGGTGCTCTTTCCTACTGAAGGGAATCCCACCAGTCCTACATCAGCCAGCAGTTTCAGTTCAATTTCAACTTCCAGCTGCTGTCCTTCTTCACCCTTTTCGGAGAAATCCGGAGCCGGATTGCGGGCAGACTTGAAGTGGAAATTACCGCGACCGCCTTTTCCGCCTCTGGCAATGACTGCCTGCTGGCCGGGATGAGTCAGGTCAGCGATGATGCGGTTATCGCTCTTATCTCTTACAACTGTACCTAACGGTACTTTGACGATCTTGTCCTCTCCGTCAGCTCCATGCATTTTCTTGGTCTTGCCGTTTTCACCCGACTGTGCCGTTATCATCTTCAGAAAATGCAGATCCAGCAGGGTACTTTTATGCGTATCAACTTCAAAAATGATACTTCCGCCCTTACCGCCGTCACCGCCAAAAGGTCCTCCTAAAGGGACGTGTGCTTCACGTCTGAAAGAGACGATTCCATCGCCGCCCTTTCCTGCTTTTAGAATTAATGATGTCTGATCAATAAAATGCATAATTACCTACTGACTTTCCTTTTTAATAATACTATTTTTGGATGCATAACTCAACGTGCACCCCCCCGCTAAACAAAAGAGCGAATAACTCGCCCTTACTGTCTTGAATTAAGCTACCGGATAAACAGATACCTGTTTCTTATCCTTGCCGAGTCTTTCGTACTTAACGATGCCGGCACATAAAGCAAATAAGGTATCATCTCCACCGCGTCCTACATTAACGCCAGGATGGATCTTTGTTCCTCTCTGACGGTAAATGATTGAACCAGCGTTGGTAAACTGTCCATCAGCCTTCTTGGCACCTAAGCGTTTAGATTCTGAGTCACGTCCGTTCTTGGTAGAACCTACACCTTTTTTAGATGCGAACATTTGGATATCTAATACAAATCTCATGATTTTACCTCCGTTTTTCTAACTCTTACATACATCGAAAATCTGTACTCAAGTGTTTTATACATATGATAGGATGCTGTAAGAATGGTCTGAAGCTTCTCACTGTCCTGCAGTACCTGCACATGGATGTGATTGTCTTCCTTAATCAATTCACAGCTGTCCGGCTCCATTTCATCAATTGCGTTCAGCAGCCCTACTCCTGTAAGTGATGCTGCCGCACAGACTATATCCTGCCCTTCCTCCCGGAATCTGGCATGTCCTGAAATGTCGAGTGAGACAAATGCGTCGTTACGGGTCTGATATTTAACCCAGATCATAATTAAGCCTCAATTGACTTAATAGTTAACTTGGTATATGGCTGACGATGACCCTGACGTCTGCGAGTAGAACCCTTTTTAGGTTTGTACTTGAAGATCATGATCTTTTTGCCCTTACCCTGCTTATTGACTTCTGCAGTTACCTTGGCACCCTTAACATAAGGAGCACCAACCTTAGCAGTCTTATCAGAAACGAGAACTACCTTGTCGAAGACAACTTCAGCACCTGCTTCAGCATCTAACTTTTCAACGAAGATTTCCTGTCCTTCTTCAACTCTTAACTGCTTGCCGCCTGTTTCAATAATTGCGTACATAGCTACACCTCCTATTTCTACTTAGACTCGCCTAATAAGGTGACTTTCGTACTTTGAACCTTATGAAGAGCGGTTGAAGCTTCATTCGAAGCTGCAACGGCAATATTTTATCATAATAAATATGGTGTTTCAATAGATTTTTGAACTTTAAATCAGACAATTCCCTGTGCCATCATGGCTTCTGCTACCTTTTCAAAACCGGCAATGTTTGCACCTGCCATGAAGTCCCCTTCACAGCCATATTTTTCGGCTGCGGAAGATACCTTAGAGTAGATGTCAGCCATGATCCTGTGGAGCATCTTATCCACTTCTTCAAAGGTCCAGCTGACTCTCCGGGAGTTCTGAGCCATTTCCAGAGCACTGACAGCTACACCGCCGGCATTGGATGCCTTACCCGGCATGAAAATGATACCGTTTCTCCTGTATTCATGTATTGCTTCGTAGGAAGACGGCATGTTTGCTCCTTCGACTACGTAGCGACAGCCATTGTTAATCAGATTCAGGGCATCCTTTTCCTCAATTTCATTCTGAGTGGCACATGGCAATGCGATATCGCAAGGAATATTCCAAGGTCTTTCTCCTTCATGATATTCAGCTGTGCTGACTTCCTTCAGATACTCTGATATTCTTCCTCTTCTCTCCAGTTTGATTTTCTTTACGACATCAAGCTTTATGCCATCAGGATCATAAATGGTTCCATTTGAATCGCTGCAGGTCAGAACCTGAGCACCCATCTGCTGAGCTTTTTCAATGGCAAAGATGGCTACATTACCGCTGCCTGATACAAGTACTCTCTTGCCAGCCAGGGTATCGTTATTATGAGACAGTATCTCATTGACCATATAGATCAGGCCATATCCGGTGGCTTCGGTCCTGGCTAATGAACCGCCATAGCTTATGCCTTTGCCGGTCAGTACTCCTTCATGCAAATTCTTAAGGCGCTTGTACTGCCCGAAAAGATAACCTATTTCTCTGGCTCCGACTCCAATATCGCCAGCCGGGACGTCTTCATCGGCACCGACATATTTGTAAAGCTCGTTCATGAAACTCTGGCAGAAAGCCATGACTTCTCTGTCGCTTTTGCCATGAGGATCAAAATCGCTGCCCCCCTTGCCGCCGCCGATAGGCAGTCCGGTCAGGGAGTTCTTGAAAATCTGCTCAAAGCTCAGAAACTTGAGAATGCTGATGTTTACTGACGGATGGAAACGCAGGCCGCCCTTATAAGGTCCGATGGCACTGTTGAACTGAATTCTGTAGCCTCTGTTGACATGAACCTGACCTTTGTCGTCGATCCATGGAACTCTGAATACTATTATTCTTTCCGGTTCTACCAGTCTTTCGAGAATGGCATTCTGACGGTATTTATCTTCATTAGCGGAAACTACCGGTTCGATCGAAGAAAGGACTTCCCTGACTGCCCGCAGGAATTCCGGTTCACTGGCATACTTATGTGATAAGACATCATTGATTTCCTGAATATAACTCATATTAACTGCTCCTTGGTATTCTTAATAAATACTGACGCAAATTATTAAGATTTTGTGATTTCAAACACATTCTGTTTAATTGTTTGTATTTGCGTGATATATTTATTATAATATTTTGGGTGATTTTATGGTAGGATATCCGAACAAAAAAAGCAGCTATGAAACTAAAGGCATTTCCGCTGCCCGCAGAGGAATGACTCTTGAACACGATATTAACGATACCAATAAGTACTATCTTGATACCGACAGAGCTGCCATCTACAAGAAGCCTACCCCTATCACGATCGTAAACGTAGACTATAAATCACGTGAGACCGCAAAGATCACCGAAGCTTATTTCCAGGTGCCGTCAACAACTGACTATAACGGTGTCTACCGCGGAAAATACATTGACTTTGAGGCTAAGGAGACCCACTCAAGGACTTCCATGCCCCTGTCTATGATACATCCGCATCAGTTGACACATCTGGCAAAAGTGGTAAAATACGGCGGTATTGCCTTCCTAATCGTCAGGTTTGCCGTATATGATGAAACTTACTACGTTCCGGCTGAAATGTTCCTCAACAAACTTAAGGAGCTGAAAGCCAGATCAGTCAAATATGAATGGTTTAAGGAAAACTGTGTCCTTATTCCCTACAACTTCGTTACAAAGGTCAATTACCTGAATGTTGTAGATACTATTATCGATGGAGGTGACTTTTAGTGGATTCCAAAAATTCCAAAAAAGCTACAAAACCTAAAAAGACTAAATATGAGAGAAAGAAAGCCAGAAGAAGAATCATTAACGGCATCATGGGATTCATTGTCTTCTGCGCTATTTTAGGTATAGCATCAGGTGTCAGCAGTGTATGGCTGATCCTGAACAAATCAGATGTCAAACTGAACCCCGATGAACTCAAGAGCCAGGACGCTTCACTTATCTACGATGCTCAGGGCAATGAAATAGCCATGCTTGGCATGGAAGACAGAATCAACATTTCCTATGCTGACATGCCTCAGTGCCTTATCGACGCTTTCGTAGCCGTAGAAGATTCCCGTTTCTTTGAACATCCGGGATTTGACCTTCCGCGTTTTACCAAGGCGATCCTGGAAAACCTGAGTTCATTAAGCTTCGGTCAGGGCGGTTCTACCCTGACAATGCAGATAATAAAAAATACTTACTTCATGCAGGGCGACACCAATGCCGACCGTTCCGGCGGTCAGGGTATTGCCAGAAAAGTACAGGAAATCTATTATTCACTGCGTTTGAATAAGCTGGTACCAAAGGAAAAGATCCTTGAATTATACATCAACAAGGCCAACTACGGCTCAACAGCCCGTGGTGTCCAGGTCGCTGCTGACTACTATTTCGGCAAGGATGCAAAGGAACTGAACCTTGTCGAAGCTGCCATGCTGGCAGGCGTAATCAAT
This sequence comes from Erysipelotrichaceae bacterium, assembly GCA_017516045.1. GTDB lineage: Bacteria > Bacillota_I > Bacilli_A > Erysipelotrichales > Erysipelotrichaceae > RUG521. Next base: position 49,024 of record JAFWDT010000007.1, on the reverse strand, counting down.
GCTCCTAACCTGTATAACCCATACTACAATCCTCTGGAATGCCAGGAACGTACCTCAGATGTTCTCTATCAGATGTTTAACCACGGCTATATTACCGAAATGGAATATAAAACAGCGTTGAAAGTCAATGTCACAGACCTGCTGGTCGGTGAAAAGAGCGCAGGCTTCGTAGACGGTAAGACTATTCCTAATCAGGCATATATCGATGCTGTTGTTCAGGAACTTGAAGATGTCTATGATATAAATCCATATGATACAGCCGTAAAGGTCTATACCGGTATGAACCAGGCTATCCAGACTCATTGCGACAATGTATCAGACGGAAAAGTTGAGGCTTACAGAGATGCCTATATCAACTATTCAGCTGCCGTTATCGAAAACGGAACCGGCCTGATCATCGGATTATGCGGCGGACGTGGATACGACAGAGCACGTATGTTCAACCAGGCTACAGACTCCAGATGGCAGCCAGCCTCCAGTGCAAAGGCTCTGATGACATATCCAACCGCGTTTGAATATGCCGGATATGGAACATCAACTTATATTCATGACCATTCCATCAACTGGGGCGGTACACCTATTCAGATCAGAAACGATGACGGCATCTATCATGGCTGGGTATCAGTACAGTATGCCTTTGCTGAATCACTTAATACATGTGCCGTACAGACTTACCGTAAGGTAGCCAATACCATCGGTGAATCAAAGCTGGCCGATTATCTGAATACACTGGGTTTTGACCCTGAGGTCGCTAATAACGTTAACGAACAGTATGCTCTGGGTTCTCAGAACTTCACAGTATCACCTGTTCAGTCAGCCGGCGCCATTTCCATGATCTTATCAAAAGGTGTATTCCACAAGCCACATACAATCACAAGAATTGAATATATCAACAGTACCAAGGAACCGATCGTCGTCGATGTCCCTGGTGTCCAGGTAATCTCTCCGGGAGCTGCCTGGGAAACATGCTACCTCATGTCTCTGACCGTAAATCCTAAGCTGGCTACAGATCCTGGTCTGACCTGGTACAGAAACGAAGGCTTAAGAAAATCCTATCCAACCTTCGGTAAGTCAGGAACAGCATCACTGCCTGATCCTTACTACAGAACAGACCGGTTCAAGAACTGCTGGCTGATCGGCGGAACTGCTGACTATGCCATCGCAACAGTCTGGGGTTACGACCATTCCAAGATCTCTCCGCGGGAAGGCTACATTCCTGCCTGGTACAGATCTTCAAACTATGACGTAAGAATGTTCAACAGCTTCCTAGTTGCTCTGGAAAACACATTCGGTGTTCCTAAGAAATCAATGGACAGACCAAGCGACCTTGTTTCTCTGACTCATGTCCGCGGCTTAATGCCGTTCACGGCTGTACCGTCATATGCCAGCGGCAGTGCCAACAGTACCTGGGTACTGTCAAAGTTTGCCAATCTGGCTAAGTATCCTGAACCTAAGATTGGTTCAATCGAAAGGATCACTGCCAAGTACGACAAGGAAACAAATACCATTACGCTGACAGTTCCTGAATATCCTGACAAGTATCTGGTCGAAGGAAAGCCAAAGGAAACCAATGGCTTCAACTATACGGCAGTAGATGGACCTGTAAGATATCATTTCGAACTTCTTGATCCATCAGGCACCGTTGTCATGACCCAGGATTCAGCTACCAACACCATCACATTCTCGCCTACTCAGACTGAAAGACAGCAGACGTTTACAGCAACATGCATGTACAAATACATGATTGCTCCTGTTAACTCAAATACTGTATCAACAACAGTCAGAGTAGCGGCTCATATACCGGAACCGGATATTCCAGATCTACCGGATCCAGAAGAACCGGTAACTCCATAAAAAACAAAAGATTGATTGCCATGAAGTAATCAATCTTTTTTGTTGTATCTGTTTTCGATGTTTTCCAGCAGGTGACTTACTGAAGCACAGGACATTACCAGCAGTACATCCCCTTTTCTGACATCCAGGACACTGACATCATTTTCGTTAATGATCTCAGCTCCTTCAATGCCATCAGTAATCATTCGGGAACTTACTCCCGGATAATCTTCCTGTCTTTCGCGGTTTGAATCAATTTCCGTCAGATAGACTTTATCAACCTTTTCAAGACAGTCTATGAAACCCTGGGTAAAGTCTTCAGTACGTGAATACGTATTAGGCTTGAAGATCGCTGTAATGTGTTTACCAGGATACTTCTGCTTAACTGAACTGATCGTAGCCGCTATTTCCGTAGGATGATGAGCATAGTCATCTATCAGAATGGTTCCGTTATCCAGAATTGTTTCTTCCATTCTTCTGCGGGCATTTTTAAAGCCTCTCAAGGCCTTTTTCATGTCCCGAGGTGAAATACCCAACCTGTAGCATAAAGCCACTGCAGCACTTGCATTAAGTACCATATGCTCTCCGAACAGCGGTATTTCAAAATCTTCGTTCATGTCTTCAAAGCAGACATTGAAACGTGAATAATCAGAACCAAGATCCAGGATCGTAACCTTAATATCGTTATTGTCATTAAAGCCGTAATAGAGAACTTCACGGTCTGTCTGTACTTTTCGAACATTTTCGCTGTCACCGCAGGCTACGATGAACTTCGCTGTATGGGAAGCCAGAATGCCGAATGTATCTATGATATCCTGCAGAGAATCATAACATTCCATGTGCTCCTCTTCGATATTTGTTATGACCGTATATGTCGGCCAGTAAGTTACAAAGTGTTTATTGAACTCATCGCTTTCGATGACAAAATATTCATTATCTCTGCTGACATGACCATCCCCGGCCCCGATGAAATAGTTTGTGCCTACCGTACTTTCCAGAATGTGTCTGATCAGAGATGAAGTCGTAGTCTTACCATGGGTCCCTGATACCGATATCGTTCTAAACAGTTTGGTAACATCACCTACGATCTCGTTGTATTTTCTGATCTGCAGTCCGTTTTCTCGGCATCTTACAAGTTCCGGATGAGTAAGAGGCAGAGCTACTGAATAAGTAACGATCATGTCCTTATCCAGCCGGTGTTCACGGTCATAGTAAACAGCGATATTTCTGTCTTCCAGGCCTTTCTGAGTAAATTTCCAGTCTCTGACATCATCATAGCCGCATACTTCATTACCCATGTCTGACAGAATCTGAGCCAGTGTGCTCATACCCGTACCTTTGATACCCAAACAGTAATACTTCATAACTACCCTTTCATTTTCATCTCACGGCAGCATTCCCTGAACGGACAGCTTTCACACTGCGGTTTGCGGGCACTGCACATGTATCTTCCAAAGAAAATCAGCAGATGGTGCAATTTGCTCCATCTGTCACGCGGAAACCGCTTCATAAGCTTTCTTTCCACTTCATTCACATCATCGTCCACAGCCGCCAGATGTAATCTTACGGAAACTCTGTGAACATGCGTATCGACTGCAATAGCCGGATGTTTATATCCCTCAGAAAGAATTACATTGGCACTCTTGCGGCCGACACCTCTTAACTGAACCAGTTTTTCCATGTCATCCGGAACGATGCCGTCATATTCATCGACCAGCTGTCTGCTCATGGCAATGAGATTTGCCGCCTTGTTCTTATACAGTCCGATGCTTCTGATCAGCTCTTCAACTTCCTTCTGTGAGGCTTCAGCCATGGCAAAAGCATCAGGATATCTCTTAAACAAAGCCGGCGTGACCTTGTTAACGGAAACATCTGTGGTCTGGGCTGACAGCATGACTGCCACGGCAAGCTGATATACCGTCTGATAATTCAGCTCACAGTGAGCATCCGGAAACATCTTTTCCAGTTCACTGTATATGTATTCGCAGTCTGCCTTAACTCTTGCCATTTTTGCTCCAGTTATCCAGAATGCGGTCTATATAATTCATATTGAGTTTTTCCTGAATCACAGCTTCTCTCAGAGCTTTTATGACGATTTTGTCATCATACTTGCTCTTCCATTGTGATACAGTCATGGTTTCTTTCTGTGATAAAGGTCTGCCGAATTCTCTCTCAAACATTTCAAACAGATCACGTGAGACATCCAGTTTCGGCTTATCTTCAAAGACGCCTGAAATGTCAAAGTATACCTTGCGGTTCTTTGTAGAAATCAGAACATAATCTTTCCTGCACAGATCGTCAATAGCAGCATCAATTTCCTCAATGGCAGCGTGAGTCTGGGCAGCCAGCAGTTCCATTGTTACTACCTGGCGTCCTTCATTGTAATAATCGATCAATACGAGGATCAGCGCCTGCAGAGGGCTGACCTCAAGCCTGTTGATGTTTTCCAGAATCCAGTCTCTTCTGGAAAAGTAGCGTTCCTGATACCATTTCTTCATTTGTGTTTCTCCCTGTCTTCAGTGAGTTCGTGTATCGTTGTTTCGTAACTCTTTCTTTCATAAAAGTAATCAATTTCGTGATAATCCTTTACCAGCAGCTTAACAACATAACGGGCAAAATGCGGATTTTTCACCAGTACCGGACCATTCAGAGAAATACCGAACAGATTCTTCCGGTGAATGCCGTCTGTCTTATCAGGAATATTACCGATGGCCTTTTCAATTCTCATGAAAGGTTCGTTAAGCCCTTCGACATGGCTGCAGCGGTTAATGAATCCGACAAAGACCTCATCAAACATGTCAGTGCGTCCAAGGACATCGCCTGTATAGCGCTTCTTAGCCTGTTCTGTGACAGTAAAATCAAACAGGCCTATGCCATCAAGTCTGTTATCATCAGCTGTTACAATGCTCTTGCCGAGCATCTGCCAGCTTATTCCGGTAAACAGAATTACTGTACCCTTTTTAAAAGCTTCATTCAGTTCACCCTTATGTTTTGAAAGATCTTTCAGGGCTTCATTACGGTTTCTCTCAGTCCCGCAGCCGCAGTATATGAAATCATATTCTCTCAGATCAAAAACATCGTTAAGACTTCTGTGGTCCGTTTTAACTTCACAGTTCTGATCCTTCAGATATCTTTCCAGAACACGGATGTTGCCGTTATCACCATAGAGGTTCATCAGATCATGATATAGATACAGTATGCGGATCATAACTTCACCCCTTTTATCTCACTTAAGGACAGTACTTTTCCTGAATCAGCAAAACAGGTTATGACGTAGAACGGACGGTCTTTATCCTGCTTCAGCCAGTCAGCACCGGCAGGAATGCTTTCAAATACGTGTATTTTCTCTGCAGGTATGCCTGTATATTCAAATCTGGCTGCCAGGTCGTAACAGTAACGTCCTGCCAGTACAACGTTGTGAACATTCTCATTATTCAGCTTTTCAAAATCGATATCCCACAGCCAGCTGGTTTCAGAAGTGAAATACTTACGGCTGATGGCATCAACAATGATCATGACATCCGGTTTTTCCTTATCGGCTCTGGCAACGTCAATTGAACGGTCATAGGAAATGGAGTTCTCATGCTTGCTGGCCAGAAGTGTGCCTACACGTCCTCCGAAGACAAGTTTCTGAACACGTCCGGAAGTCATGTTGTAGTTATTCAGTGTCTTAATGGCACTTTCCGCAGATACTTTGGCGATCTGCCCAGCTGTAAAGGCCGCCAGAGTGTTATAGCAATGATATATGCCTTTGAAAGCCAGTGAAATACGGTATCTGTCATTAATGACAATATAACCTTCGTCAAAATTGGCTTCCGTGAGTGTATAGTCTGTTTTTTCCTTTTTAAATCCGCAGTTATCGCAGTGATAACTGCCGATGTGATTGTAATGATAGTAATCGTACTTCATCGGATGCTTGCAGACAGGACAGTAATAACCGTCATTGTACACACTGTCATTTATGGTAGTATCGCTGTCCAGGTGATCAGCTCCGAAGTAGATCACCTTTTCCCTGCCATGTCCTAAAGAAGAAACCAATGGATCGTCCCGGTTGAGAACCAGAGTCATCTTATCTGAAAGACTTCTTGAAATGACGTTGGCTATCCATTCCGGATGTCCGTTACGGGTAAGCTGATCACGATATAAGTTGGTTATGAAAAAATAATCAGGCTGAAAATACCTGAAGGTATACTGAGCATACTGTTCGTCTGATTCCAGTAACAGTACGTCTGTCTTAACTTTTCCTGACAGAGAAGAGTTAGCCAGCACACAGGTAGCAACACCCTCAGTCTGGTTTGAACCTTCCGAATTGCAGGCAACAGTAAGGCCGCCGTCAAGCAATACCTTATTGATCATTTCTACTGTTGATGTCTTCCCGTTGGAACCTGTTACGGCAATTACCAGATCAGGCATTTCAATATCACCAAGGATATTCGGGAATATCTTAAGAGTGATCTTACCAGGAATGGAACTTCCGCGGCCGATAAGTCTTGCCCGGAATCTAAGACACTTGCACAGCAAAACAGCTAAAAATACTCTAATTCTCTTCATCGTTCTTCTCTTTTCTAAAACGCTTCATTAAAGAACTGATCATTTCTTCATCAAACACCAGTTTTAATGCACCCGTTTTATAACATAAGGCAAAATATACACCTGCCCCAACTACTGCGTATATCAGCAGCAGCAGCAGAACCTTAATTCTGCCAAAAGACAGTGAGACAGGAATGATGGCCTTCATGATAAGCACCACAACAGCCATGACACCTAAAGGCATGGCAATCTGTCTGAAAATCGTAAAGGCACGGCGATAGTCAAAGTTAACTACGGCATATAAGGTCCTGATCTGCAGCACGAGCAGTAATAACTCCGCAATGATGTTGGAAACATTAGCTCCCAGATATGCCGGCAAGCCGAGATTGTGAAGCAGATATATAAGCGGAATATCCATCGTTATGTTCAGAAGGATGGATAAAATCGTATAGAAACAGACATGCTTGCCGTGATTCATGCTCTGCAGAGCCGTAGAGAATACGGCTGTAGTACAGCTGATCACGTTGAACGCAATCGCAATACGCAAAATCGGCGGACCATATTCACTTATGCCAAAGAATACATAGTAAACCTGAGGTGCCAGCAGAATAATGCCCAAAGCCATCGGTACGGCAATGACAAGCACAATTGAAACAACCTGTTTCAGTTTATCGTTGACACCCTTGTAATCCTGTCTGGCATAGTTGCCGGCTATATGCGGAGCTATTGAGCTGGTCATGGCCAGTGACAGTGAGATGACAATTGTTCCGATCTTAGGTATCAGGCCTATAGCGTTATTCAGGATGATCTTTATTTCCTCACTTGGATAATTCAGATTGGTTAAGGCAACCAGTATCAGCTTCTTGTTGACAATGTTGTAGAGAGAGACAGACATTGAAACAATAGAAATGATGACGCAGTATACAACGATTTTTCTGATGATCGTTCTGGTTCTTTCTACTCTCTCTCCTTCACCTTCCTTGATGAACAGTTCTTCGTTATAGGACGATTTCTTCGTCAGATAATAATACGTTATCAAACCGGAGATCGTTACGCCCCACAGCGAAACAAGAACACCACTATAGACACTGTAGCCAAGAACCTTGATGGTAACGAAAGCTCCGGTCAGTATTACGGTAATACGGGTCATCTGTTCAATAAGCTGGCTGCGTGATGATATGACAAACAGCTGATGTCCCTGCAGATAGCCGCGCTTCAAAGCCATCATCGGAATTATCAGCAATGAAAAAGACACCACTCTGATCGCGTCTGTAATTCTTTCACCAGTCCGTGAATCCGTGATATCAGGCAGATAGAAATAACCTATGTCTCTGGCAAAAAACTGCAGTACCAGGAATGAAAATATCGAGAATCCGAGAATTATGTATCTGCCGATCTTAAAAGCCTTCTCCTTTGAAGCGTACATTCCCAGGCTGTTATACTCGGAAACGATCATGCTCATCGCTACAGGAATGCCTGATGTTGACAGATCAAGGAACAGGGAAAAGATGGCATAGGCACTGTCGTAAACATAAAAGCCTTCATGACCGATCATCGCCAAAAAAGGCGTATAATACAGCGCCCCTATGATTCCGTTTATCATGAATGCTATATACATTAAATATGTGCTTTCAGCAAAACTGCTTTTTCTGACTTTATGATTCATAACGTAAGTTAACCTTATCTCTGTATCCTAATAAGTATAGCACATGGATATGTAAAAAAAAAGAAAACCCCAAAGTAACACTTTTATGAAAAAAAGAAAATATTTTCATATTTATTGTAAATCGTGTAAAATAGTAATGATTTATAAATCGAGGTAGTTTATGCTGGATAAATTGACAATTACCATCCCTCAGCTTACTGGGGATGAAGAAAGATTTGCTTACGTCTACGTACCTGATAACTATGAAGAAGGAACCCTGTTCCCCGTTCTGTATATGTTTGACGGACAGAATCTGTTCTATGATGAGGAAGCTTCTTTCGGTAAAAGCTGGGGTATGCTTGATTTCTTTGAAACCAATGACATACCGGTAATCATTGCTGCCGTCGAATGCAATCACCACAGTGAAAAGGATGCCTGCGGAGGACGTCTCTCCGAGTATTCCCCTTTTGATTTCACAGACAGACACTGGAAAGACATAAAGGGACGCGGAAAGATCACCATGGACTGGTTTGTTAATGAATTCAAGCCATATGTCGATGACAACTATCCTACACTGCCGCAGCGTGAATATACTTTCATTGCTGGCAGTTCCATGGGCGGACTTATGACACTGTATGCAGTATGCTGCTACAACGATACCTTTTCAAGAGGTGCAGCCCTTTCCCCATCCATCGGATTTTCACCGAAGGATGTCAGGGAAATGATCAAGAATGCTGACATAGCTGATGACACGGTTCTGTATATGGACTATGGACAGGATGAATTCCACGGGCATTACATCAGAAAAATCTTCAGTGAAGTAACAGAACTGCTGCTCTATAAAAACGTTCTGCTGGAAACCAGAATTGTTCCTCATGGCAATCACAGTGAATCATCATGGGAAAAGCAGATTCCGTTTTTCCTGAACACCATTCTGTATTAAGGGGGTATTATGGAAACAAATTATTTTGACTTTTACAGTTACAATCTGAATCGCAACATGCCAATCAAGGTTTACGGTCATCATGGCAGACCGATACTGTTTATTCCATGCCAGGACGGACGTTTCTTTGATTTTGAAAACTTCCACATGACAGACGTCTTCAGTCCATGGATCGAAAACGGAGAATGCATGGTCTTCTCCATTGATACCATCGACATAGAAACCTGGAGCGACAGAACCGGAAATCCTTTCTATCGCATCCGTCATCACGAGGAATGGATCAATTATATCACCAGAGAAGTCGTACCTTTCATCAGAGATTATGTCAATGAGAAAAACGGCTGGGACGGGTATCCGGGAATAATGACCTTTGGATGCAGCATGGGAGCTACCCATGCTCTGAACCTGTATCTGAGATTCCCTGATCTGTTTGACAGATGTCTGGCATTAAGCGGTATTTATAACGCTTCATATTTCCTGGCAGACTACATGGATGAGGTCGTATATGAAAACTCCATTACTGACTACATGGCCAACATGCAGCCTGACCATCCTTTCATTGAACGCTACAACCGCAATAAGGCTGTTGTCTGCGTTGGTCAGGGAGCCTGGGAAGAACCATGGAGCACACATTTTGTTGATGAGCGTTTCAAAGCGCTGGGAATAAACATCTGGGTAGATTACTGGGGTTATGATGTAAACCACGACTGGCCGTGGTGGTATAAGCAGGTCCCGTATTTTCTGCCATATTTACTAGACAATTAGGAGGCACATATCATGAAGAATTTTGTATTTATCTCGCCTAACTTTCCGGAAAATTATTGGAGTTTCTGCTACCATCTGAAAAATAACGGTCTCAACGTTCTTGGAATTGGAGACTGTCCTTATGATAATCTGACAAATGAACTTAAGGGTTCAATGAATGAATACTACAAGGTATCATCACTGGAAAACTACGATGAAGTATACCGTGCTGTAGCTTACTTCATTCACAAATACGGACGCATTGACTGGCTGGAATCAAACAATGAGTACTGGCTGGAAAGAGATGCCCAGCTGCGTACTGATTTCCACATCACTTCAGGCTTCCAGATCGAAGACATGCCGGCAGTTAAGTTCAAATCAAAAATGAAGGAAAACTACAGAAAAGCCGGTGTTCCGGTTGCCAGATATCATCTGGTTGATAACTTCGACAACTGCAAGACCTTTATCGATGAAGTTGGATATCCTGTAATCGTAAAGCCTGACAACGGTGTCGGTGCCAGCCATACCTACAAGCTGAAAAACGATGAAGATCTGAAGAACTTCCTGGAGACAAAGGATGATCAGCTCTACATCATGGAAGAATTCATTACCGGTCAGGTCGTTACCTTTGACTCCATCTGCGATTCAAACGGTGATCCGATATTTGAAACCGGCAATATCACTCCTAACAGTCTGATGGATATCGTCAACAATGGCGACAACTGTGTTTTCTACATCAGAAACAAGGTTCCTGAAAAACTGCGGAAAATAGGACGCAAGACCCTGAAAGCCTTTGGCGTCAGAAACCGCTTCACTCATCTGGAATTCTTCTATCTGACAAAGGATCAGTATCTTGGCAAAAAAGGAGATATCGTTGCTCTTGAAGTTAACATGAGACCTAGTGGCGGCATTTCCCCTACCATGATGAACTTCGCCAATGGAACAGACGTATACGAAATATATGCTGACATGATTGCCTTCGATAAGACTGACAGAATTAAGGAAAACTCCCAGTTCTGTGTCTTCGCCGGCAGAAGAAACAACAAGAACTATGTTATGAATCATGATCAGATTTATGAAAAATACGGTTCACACATCAGAATGGAAGGTCCTGTAGCTGAAGCATTGTCCGGTACAATGGGCGATTACATGTATATTGCCACATTTGATACTGAAAAAGAAACAAATCAGTTCGTTAAGGAAGTATTCGAAAACAATTAAGATATGGTCAGCAACCATATCTTTTTTTCTGTTCACGCAATGGAAAATCTGCTAATATAGTCATTGAGGTAAATTATGATCAAAAGAGCTGTTTTCTATACATTTGTACTTCTGCTGGTGTCTTTCGGTGTCTACCGAGTTTACCAGGAATATGCACCTGATGTCATTGAGTATATTCCTGAAACGATAGATTACCAGATCTCACCGCTTTACAACCAGAATACAATCGACGATTTCATTATCAATTCCAAGGAAGAATGCTTCGTAATGTTTTATAAGAGCTATGGAACAAACTCCATTTACGTCTTCAATAAGATAATGGCCAGGATCCTTCAAGAAAAACAGATTGCATCAATAGATAAACTGGTTTTCTGCAACATGGATACTCTGGAAAGCACTGAAACCGAAACAAAAAACCATTGGGGTTTCTACCAGACACCTGCCTTCGTTCGCATTAAGCCGGAAGACAACGTACTGCAGATCGTATCTGCACTGGAGTGGAGTAACACCAATAGTCTCTCTTATGACGAAGTAGTCAGCTGGCTTACAGCCAATGACCTGCTTCATAATTAAATATTAGCTAAGAATTTTACCGTAAAGGCCGCGGCTCGTTCGCTGGCCTTTTTTACATATGCCACAAAGTCAAGATCATTACCCTGCTTTATGACGATGTCACTTAATGAACGCATTATGACAAAAGGCACATCATACATTGAGCAGACATGGCCGATCGAAGTACTTTCCATGTCGCAGGCAATGGCTTCCGGGAAATGCTCCTGAATGTATTTAACCTGACTGTCCTGTGAGATGAACGCATCACCCGATACAATGCTTCCGACAAAAACCTGATGGTCATCAATGCTTTCAGCCGTTTTGCGGGCTGCTTCAATCAGTCTTTCATCTGAATTGAAAACATATTCAGCATTAACGAAATTGCTTGGCAGATTGTTAATGGTTTCAGAGACCCAGTCATGATAAGTCATGCGGTCAACGATAACCATGTCCAGAACATTCTCAAAATCCTTGATTCCGCCGGCTGTTCCTATATTAAAGATCATGTCACAGTGAAATCTTTCAATTAATCGGGTACAGGTAATGGCACTGGCAACCTTTCCGACACCGCCTTCAACCATTGTAACTTCCTTGCCGCTGATCGTTCCGCTGTAATAAGTCTGAGAAAAATACTTTTCTTCTTTTTCATTTTCCAGTAGTTCTCTTATGGCTTCCAGTTCACAATTCATAGCTGTGATCAATCCAATCATATAACGCCCTCTTTTCTAAGGTATTCCTGCTGCTGCTTCATAACAGTCTGATACCCTTCCACAATGTTCTGCTGACACAGGGCAATCTCCCTGCTGCTGTCATATTCCCTGCCGGGATCAAGCTTGTCAGCACAATAAAGCATCATGCTGTAAGGATCCTTATCATCACCGAGACAGTGATGCTTTACAGCCTTGATAGTCCTTTTGTCTCTGCATTTAAGATCTTTTTCCAGAATAACCGCACCGACATACTGATGCCAGACATGATAGTTGTAATGCTCATGCTGCGGATAATAGACATCCATTACAGCCTTCAGTTCTTCCTCATTCATCTCCTTGGCAATGTCGTGCAGAATACCTGATATGTATGCTTTTTCAGGATCAAGCTTATTTCCAATCGCAAAAGCGCTGCATAACCGTGCTACGCGCCTGACATGATCCCATCTTTTTTCCTTGACAGCTGATTTAGAGATACTCTCAAGATACATTCCATTCTCCGTCATGTATCTTCTCTGTCTGCCCGTAAGGAGTTTCAGGTCTGATAACTGCAGATTTCTGATTTCCAGAGACGGATCAGTAATGTCAGTAAACTCATATCGCGTGTCCTTAAGTGAAAACCGGGTATATACCCTGAACTTTCGGAAGCAGGTAACCATCTTCAGCATGGCAATGCGCTCTCGAAGATTATCGCCGTCCCCAACTATAAACCAGATCTCATCAAGTTTTTTCTCTTTCAACTGAGTTTTCGCATATTCAGTTGTCTTTACGGTAGCTGGATCAAAATCACCGTAAAACAGACCTATTCGTTTCATCTTGGCAAATCAATTACAGGCTTTTTAGGATTGCGGCGGTATAAAACTATTTTTCTGCCCAGCTGTGATACAATCTCACTTCTGGTATTGCTGGCAATATCCAAAGCCATTTCTATGACAGGCCGCTCACAGGTATTGAGAACCGTGATCTTTACTATTTCATGGGCAGTCAGTATCTCATCAACCGAACTGATCACATTTTCATTCAGCCCGTTTTTTCCAATCTGAACCAGAGGCTTCAGGGTATTGCTGAGCCCTTTTAAATACTGTTTCTGTGCTTTATTCAGCATCTAAATCAAACCCTTTCTTTCATAAACACCGATTTTTTTGCCGGTGTAAACATCAATACTGCTGTATTCACCGGTAATGCAAAGCCATCCCAGCCCGGCAATACAGATATCCTTCTTTTCACTGCTGAATTCAAACTCCGTTTTTTTCATGCTATCGAAACGGCCTACACCTTTCAGCACCGGTGTAAGTTCCTTTTTATAATGTTTCTGCCACAGACTGTCAGCATTTTCCTGTTTGCTCCTGTGAATATTCAGCAGGTTTGAGCAATAAAGAACAGCTGTCACATTCTGACAGTTGTGTATGTCTATTCTGGCCAATCCGCCAATTGAAAGACATTGAGAACCTGTCAGCTGATAAATGACTGGATTTATGCGACTGTTTGGTACTACCTTTTTCAGGGCATTGGAAGCCAGATATGACTGAACGCTTTCCCCGGCAACAAGTCCGACGGTGTCATACAGAACCGCAAATTCAGCTTCTATTCTGTTAACTGATAAAGTTGTACTTGGATTACGGTTAACAGTCAGTATCTGCTGTCCCAGCAGTTCATTTATGACGGTGCTCTTGCCCACGTTGGCGATGCCTGTAAAGATAATGGCTTTCTGCTGGCTTTCAAGCAAGCCGATGAATTCCTCTCTGAATGATCTGTCTTTTCCTCTGACAAGAATATTTACTGGATGAAGACCAAGTTTCTCGAGACGTCCCATAACATAGTTTTCAATCTTCGCAGCTGTAACTGTCTTTGGAAGAAGATCGCATTTATTAACCAGAACCATGAAGTCTCTGTGTCTGAAGAACTCTGTAAACAGCGAGTTAAACGATGTTTCCAGATCTATCACATCCACGATCCAGACAAATACTCCCTGCAGAGATTCCAGAGCAGAAAGATCCTGATTAGCCGTTATGTCGCTGTAATTTTCATGTTTGTCATAATGCGACAGTCTGAAACAGCGCTGGCAGTAATCCATAGATAAGTCAGGCACGTATCCAAGTGCCTGACTGTCGTTATTCTGTAATATGGCTCCACAGCCAATACATCTTTTTTCTGTCATCTTATGCAAAGAATCTGTTATAGAGATAATAAAGTATGATCAATACCAGACCGATGACCAGAATAGTAATGATTCCGTTCAGGAAGTTTGCCCATTTTTCAGCTCTTTCAGCCTTGACATCAAAACCTTCAAAGCCTTTTTTCTGAGATTCATCCATTTCTTTTACGGTCTTTATTTCCTCAGTTACTCTGAACTGAGGCTTTCCTGACTCATCTATATATGAGAGTGTGCTCTGAGTAATGTAGTTCTCCTGTGTTCTTGATAAAGTCGTAGTTTTTTCTTCATCATCTTCCAGAGGTCTGAGAACCATTTCTTCCTGCTGTGGCTGCATTTCAGCAACAGGAGCTTCAGCCTTCTCCGTTACCACTTCGTCCGCTGCTACCGGTTCTTCAATTACTTTTTCAGCCTGTATTTCTTCTTCCACAGCTGCTTCTCTCGGGCCTAATGGCAGGATTATGTCGTTTTTTACCGCATTGGCATTGGCAACTTCGGTATCCCTGTTTTCCCTTATTTTCTTCAGATAATCATTCAGACTGGCTGTGGAAATTATCTGAGTTGTATCGTCCACAAATATCTTTTTAACCTTTTCAGGTTCTTCAGGCTGTCCTTCATTATCAGCGATTTCTTCAGTCTGCTTGGCTTTACTCTCAGCTGTTTCTTCAGTTTCAGGTTTCTCTTCTTCAGTAACTTCAGCAGTCTCTTCTTCCGGTAAAATGACTGGCATGGTCTTTGTGGCAGCCATGAAGTCAACGACCTCGTCCTCCTCATTCTTTTCTGGAACATCATCAAATACCGGTTCCTCAAGGACTAGCTCTGCGGTTTCTTCAAGAATGACAGGTTCCGGGATCATTTCAATCTCCGGTTCTTCAGCAACAGTCTCTTCAGCAGCAGTTGTTTCCTCAACATTTTCTTCTGCCATTTCTTCAGCAGGTACTGTTTCAGGTTCAGTTTCCTCAATCACAGTTTCTTCAGCCGGTGCGATCTCTTCAGCTGCCGGCTCTTCTTCAAGAGGCTCATATTCTGGCATTGCCGGGAGGTCTGGCTGCTGCGGTATTTCATCTACCATCAGTCCATTATTGGCACCAGGAGTAACAACGCTGGCAGTTTCAATCTTTTTCCCTGTTTCATTAGGAAGAGTCTTAACAGGTTTCTTTTTCTTTTTCACGATAACCAGAAGCAGTCCCGTCAGCAGTGACAGTACGCCGGCTG
The DNA here is from genome assembly GCA_017516045.1 of Erysipelotrichaceae bacterium. GTDB lineage: Bacteria > Bacillota_I > Bacilli_A > Erysipelotrichales > Erysipelotrichaceae > RUG521. The sequence goes on along the minus strand of JAFWDT010000007.1, from coordinate 33,482 downwards.
CAATGCCTCCATACAGCTGCAGGTCAGGATTTTCCAGCAGGTTGATTTTGTAATACCAGGTAACGATACCGAAAGTACTGGCCGCTGCCAGCCGGTAAACTATCAGAAGTACTAATAATCTCTTGAAAAATTTCATTTTAAACCTCCAAAGTTATTTCCTCATAACTCTTGTCCGACAGACCCTCAGGTATATCGATAATCTTTACTTCCTGAATGTTCAGTAAATGATACCAGCTACCTGTTATGATTGGATTTGAGAATCTGGCATCCTTGCTCATAAGAGTAATATCCTTGAACAGATAGTTCAGTGAACCCTCTGCAGTATTCAGATTCAGGCTGTCGTTAAGAGAACCTGTTATGACATATCTGACGCTGTGAGGATTTGTCTTATTCTTCTTGGCAATGAGCATGCCCTTGGTAGCTCTTCTTGTCTCTTCGATTTCATCTTTCTTGATACGCTTGCCGCCACTGCGTTCCGTCAGATATACAACTTCACTGACAGAATCGTTGATGATGGCTGCACAAGTTATATAATCATCACCAACAAGTTTTACGCTTCTGACACCCTTGGCCTTAGTGGCAACCTGAGGTATCTCATCAACTCTGTATCTTGACGCAAAACCATCTCTGGTAATAAATGTTATTTCATCATTTTCATAAGCGAGCAGTACTGATACCACCTTATCGTCATCCACTAACTTCATGCCTGAAGAACTCTTTGACGTTCTCTGCAGTTTCCAGGCCGGCAGCATCGTTCTCTTGACCATGCCGTTTCTGGAAACGCTGATGATCCAGGCATATGTATTGAAGTCCTTGACAAGGCAGGCTCCAACAAACTTTTCAGCATTGTTGACCTTTACATACTTGGAAATATGATCGCCGATGTCCTTCCACTTGTACTCTGAGAGTGTATACAGCGGCAGTGAAACATATTCACCTGTTTCCGTAAAGGCCAGTAAAGTATCAAGCGTATCTGCTTCGCAGTATCCGATCAGTTCATCTTCATCCTTCAGACCGGTAAATGAATCATTGGATGAATATGAACGCATGGATACTCTCTTTATATATCCGTCTCTCGATAAGGTTATAACGACATGTTCATTGGTGATCATCGCAGTCTTATCGATCTGAATCTCACTGACTTCATCTTCAATGACTGTCCTTCTGTCATTGCCATATTTATCAGCTATGGCTTTCATTTCCCGACAGAGTACCTTATTGAGCTTGCTGTCATTTTCGATGATTTCCTTGAGTTCTTTTAATTCACCGACCAGACGGCCGAATTCATTCTTGAGTTCGAATATGTCAGTGTTTGTCAGTCTGTAAAGTCTCAGATTGACAATAGCTTCAGCCTGAACATCGGAGAAACCGAACCTGGCGATGAGTTTTTTCTTGGAATCAGCCTTATCCTTTGAAGCCCTGATGATGGCAATGACTTCATCAAGAACGCTGACAGCCTTGATCAGGCCTTCCAGAATATGGCATCTGTCAATTCTCTTGTTAAATTCAAAATGGGAACGGGCTCTGATGACATCCTTCATGAATGCCACATATGAATCCAGAGCCTGCAGCAGTCCCAGCTGCGTAGGTGTGCGGTCAACGATCGCAATCATGTTGTAGTTATAATTGACCTGCAAATCTGTATTCTTATACAGATAATTCAAAATCAGTTCGGCATTGGCATCCTTCTTGACATCAACGACTATTCTTAAACCGTTTCTGTCAGATTCATCCCTGACATCCAGAATGCCGTCAATATCCTTATTGAATCTGATGTCATCTATCTTTTTAACCAGATTGATCTTAATTACCTCGTAAGGTATCTCCGTGATGATGATCTGGCTGTTTGTCTTATTCTGTTCAATGCTGACCTTACCCCTGACAACAACCTTGCCCTTACCGGAAATAAACGCTTCCTTTATACCGTTTATTCCCTGAACAATGCCACCCGTCGGGAAGTCCGGTCCCTTGATGAACTGCATGACTTCATCCAGAGTGCAGTTCGGATGATTGATCCTGTAAACAGTACCGTCAACCACTTCACGCAGATTGTGAGGCGGTATGTTAGTAGCGTAACCTGCCGCAATACCGGTTGCACCGTTAACAAGCAGGTTAGGAAACTTGGCCGGCAGAACTGTCGGCTCATTTTCCGTATCATCAAAGTTCGGTGACCATGTTACCGTATCCTTGTCAATATCCTCCAGCAGAGTGCTGCTCAGACCGGCAAGTCTGGCTTCCGTATAACGCATGGCAGCCGGCGGATCATCGTCAATTGAACCGTTATTACCATGCATTTCAACCAGCGGATAATTCTGCTTCCAGGACTGAGAGAGTCTGACCATTGCCTCGTAAACGCTGCTGTCACCATGTGGGTGATAGTTACCAATGACTATGCCTACAGTCTTGGCGCTTTTTCTGAAAGCTTTGTCAGCAGTATTTCCTTCACGATACATGGCATAGAGAATTCTTCTCTGAACCGGTTTGAGACCGTCACGGGCATCAGGAAGTGCTCTGTCCTGAATGATATACTTGGCATAATCGCCGTATCTTTCGGAAATAAGATCGTTGAGAGTAAGTCTCATGTATTCTTTTTCAGTCTGTTTTGCCATGATCAGTTACCCTCCAGCTGATATTTGTCTTCCAAAGTGAATGTTACAAAGTCTTCGATCCATTCCCTTCTGATATCCGGTCTGTCACCCATGAGCACGTTAAACTTCTTATCAGTTGCAAAGTTATCGTCAATACTTACCTGTATCAGGGTCCTTGTTTCCGGATTCATCGTGGTATCCCAGAGCTGATCGGCGTTCATTTCACCCAGACCTTTATATCTCTGTATTTCCACTTTGCCGTATTTTTCTCTTAATTCTTCCAGTTCGTCATCATTATAGGCATAGTGAACTTCCTTACCCTTCTGAACCTTATATAAAGGAGGTAAGGCAACATAAACCTTTCCCGCATCGATCAGCGGTTTCATGTAACGATAGAAGAAAGTCAATAACAGTACCTGGATATGAGCCCCATCAGTGTCAGCATCTGTCATGATTATGACTTTATCATAGTTACTGCTTTCAACATCGAACTTGGCACCGAAATCAGCACCAATAGTGTATATCAGTGTGCTTAATTCCTCGTTTTTCAGGATTTCAGCTTCACTGGCTTTCTCTGTATTCAGGACCTTGCCTCTTAAAGGCAAGATAGCCTGATATTTGGAATCTCTGCCCTGCTTGGCACTGCCGCCGGCAGAATCGCCCTCAACCAGGAACAGTTCGTTCTTCTTGGAGTTGCGTGACTGGGCAGGAGCCAGTTTCCCGGAAATCTGACGTTCCCGTTTCTGGTTCTTTCCCTTGCCGTTGCGTACTTCCTCACGGGCTTTCTGAGCAGCCTTACGGGCCTGTAAAGCCCTGATCATCTTTCTGATCAGACCGTCAGTCATCTCCTTGTTTTCCTGCAGGAAGAATGAAAGCTTATCGGAAATGACGCTTTCAACTATGTTACGGGCTTCCGGTGTTCCCAGTTTGCCCTTTGTCTGTCCTTCAAACTCAAGCAGATCTTCTGAGATAGTCAGTGAAACAACTGCTGTCAGACCTTCACGGATATCTCCGCCTTCAAGGTTTTCATCTTTGTCCTTCAGCAGGCCGGTACGTCTGGCATAATCATTAAAGCACTTTGTAAAAGCCGTCTTATATCCGACAACATGTGTACCGCCGTCAACGGTTCTGACATGGTTAACGAAAGAGTAGCTGTTTTCTGATACTCCATCAGTATACTGGAAGGCAAAATCAACGCCGATCTTTGCAGTTCCGCCGCTGAACGTTACGATTGGAGAAAGACCTTCTCTGCCTTCATGCAGATACTTTATGAAGGCTTCAAGTCCGTTTTCGTAACAGAATTCTTCCTTCACATTTTTTCTTTCATCAACAATGACCATCTTCAGACCGTTAGTCAGGAAAGCAGCCTCTCTGACTCTCTCAAGAATGGTCTCATAATTGTATTCAACACGTCCGAAGATCTTCTTGTCAGCCAGGAATCTGACCTTCGTGCCTGTTTTATTCGTTGTTCCGAGGTTTTCAAGCTTGCTGATGACACTTCCGCCGTTTTTGAAAGTCATGCGGTAAATGCCGCCTTTATAACAGGTAGTAACTTCAAGCCATTCACTTAAGGCGTTAACAACTGAAGCACCTACGCCGTGCAGGCCGCCTGCTGTCTTATAACCGCTGTCGCTGGAGAACTTGGCACCGGCATGGAGCTCAGTAAAAATAACCTGTATGGTTGGAACACCCGAAGCATGTTTGCCCACAGGCATACCTCTTCCTTCATCTTCCACACAGATGACGTTATTCTTTTCAATAGTGACTTTAATAACCTTGCCGAACCCGTTAAGTGCTTCGTCCATGGCATTATCCATGATCTCCCATACCAGATGGTGCAATCCATGATAATCCGTAGAGCCGATATACATGCCAGGTCTCTTTCTTACCGCGTCAAGGCCTTTTAAAATCTGAATGCTTTGCTCGTTATAATCTTTTCCAGGCATACAAAAAACCTCACTTTATTATTATACCAAATTTAGCTGGATATGGTATCATATTTATGGTGATGAACATGTTATTAAAAGCTATTTTATTCGCATTAATCGGCTATGTTGCAGGCTCAATTCCCTGGGCACTGATCATCGGAAAAGTCTTCTATAAAACGGATATCCGTGAACACGGTTCAGGAAATCTGGGAGCCACAAATGCAGGCAGAGTCCTGGGTACCAAAGTCTTCTATATCGTGGCTGTTCTTGATGCCATGAAAGGCTTCATTGCCTACATGGTTTTAAAGCAGATAGATCCATCCCTGGCTCTGCTTACAGCCGTATTTACAGTAATCGGACACTGCTATCCTCTGTTTTCAGGCTTCAAAGGCGGTAAGGGTGTAGCAACCAGTGCCGGTATCCTGCTGGCAATTTCCCTGACATCATTAAAGTACTTTGCCTTTCAGGTGGGAATTCCGCTGATCGTTTTTGCCGGACTGGCTCTGACAACCCAGTACATTTCCCTGGGTTCAATGTGTGCCTTCATATCAGCCAGCATCGTCTGCTGGTGCATGAACCCTGACAAGAGGATCTGCATTCTGATCACACTTCTGACGGTATTCATTATCTACAAGCACAAGGCGAACATTCAGCGTCTGCTGAACCATACCGAAAACAAATTCTCACTTACCAAGAAAAAAGAGTAAACTCATCGCGATGAACGATGAGTTTTTTTAACCAGCATTGTAATTATCCAGCTTAGTACATAACCTGAAGAGTCTATCAGAGAATCGGTCAGCATCCCAGCTCTTCCTTCCACAAACAGCTGCAGAAACTCGTCTGTAAATCCTATCAACAGAAACAGCAGGAAAACATATAATTTATTATCCACTAGAGGCTGGCGGCTGTTAACCCACTGAACCAGCAGACCCAATATCAGGAATTCAGAAAAGTGAGCAAGTTTTCTGATCACCATGTGAAGCAGATCAAAATTTCCTATTTTCAAGTTAAACACCCGCAGCAGCTGTTCAGCTGCTTCAGCTATTTTCCTGCTCAGACTTCCTGATACCTCACCGGTCTGCAGTGAATTTCCAAATATGAACATCACATAGAGGATAACCAGTCCCCATAAATACTTTTTCCTAAGCATATCTAATATTCTAGCATAAAAAACCGGCAACTGAATGCTGCCGGTCATTTTAATATCCGTTGAGATGATTTTCCTTTATGTATGTAGGATAGTCATAGAAGCAGATGTTCATGTCAACATTGCCTTTTACTCCAGGAACCTTACCTTCGGCAGTAAACTGCCACATCGTATATCTTGAGGTAAATACCGATGGATATGTCACTCCCCAGTGAGCCTGCCATATGTCGTATTTACTCAGATTTTCCGAACTGCATCTGGTCAGTAATGAAGCAAAGCTGTAGATCATGCTCTTGTATCCTGCTTTCTCAATCGTAGAACAGTATGCATCAACGATTTCATTGAAATTTGCGGAGGACATGCTGCTGTGCTCTTCTTCCTCAATGTCAAGAATGACAGGATATTCAAACTGCTTGCCCTCGATCCATGATAACATGGCTTCCGCCTCAATAACGGCCTGGTCAGCATCAAGAGCGGTAATGTAATGATATACACCTACATCCAGACCAGCTTCCTTGGCATTGTAGTAGTTGTTTTCAAACATGTAGTCTTCATAATCGTCACTGTAGCCGGCTCTGAGGATGACAAAGTCAATTCCTGATCTCTTCATCTGAACGAAGTTGTCTTCAGATATGTAGTTATTCCATTCTGAGAGGTCAACACCATATCCGGTAGCTTCATATACCGCTACGTCAATTGTTCTAGCAGCATCGTCATTGCCGACCGTAATGTAACAGTTTCCGCTGCTGACACCGGTAACGATACCGTTGCTGCTGACGGTAGCAATGCTTTCATCAGATGAATAATATGTCAGATCATTACCCTCGATGTTCAGATCAAATGACCTGTTAACCATTAACGGGAAGGCACTGACCGGAACATTCATGCTGTCATCCAGTACCTTTACTCTGACTCTGGCTACCGCATTATTGTCACGTGAGAAAACATTTATGAAAGTCTCACCCTTGCCTGTCGCCAGAATTGAGCCGGTAAGATTGGTAGTAACTACCGAATCATCTTCACTGTAATAATACAGAGTTTTGTCATCAGCATCCTCAGGATATACATCTGAAACAAACTTATATCTGTTGTCAACCGTCATGACAAAACTTTCCATGCCAGGTTCTATTCTTTCTACCGCCTTGTATGCATCTATCAGATACAATCCTATCCGGCGTTCATTAAGAAGAACATTTATTCTGTATCTTCCCGGTTCTTTTATTCTTATCAGTCCGTCTTCAAGAACGGTTACATTTTCATCATCACACTGATATGAAACATCTTCCATATTGCTGCTGGTAATGCGGTCAAAATGATCCTGTCCCATCAGATGATAGAAGCTGTCAACCGGTACTCTCAGGTAATATGTATCCAGCTTTTCGTCAGTTCTGACGGTTATGTTGCGCGAAGCAGAACCGCTTTCAGTACTGATCGTCAGAGTAACCGTACCCTTGCGGTGAGCGACATAATAGCCGTCTTCCTTCAGTTCAAGTATATCATTATTGTCACAGCTGATAACCACATCTTCCTTCATGAAATCAGGCACTCTGGATGGAACAAACATTCCTGAATCACCGAGTTCCAGAACAGCCATGCTGTCAGGAATGCCAAGATCTATTATTTTATGGATTATATGTCTGTCCTTAAGATATTTATCAGCTTCACTGCCTTTGTAGGCATAGTAGATGTTATTGAAATCAAAGGCATCATCTTCTATCTTTACGATATTCTGCGGCAGAACAATTACCGACCTGTCATATCTGACGATCGGATCACAGCCGAAAGCTTCCTTTCCTATTATCTGCAATGATACCGGCAGCTGCAGGTTGTGCAGTGAGAGCCAGTTGTAGAAGCTTCTCTTGCCGACCTGTCTTAATCTTGAAGGCATGGTGGCATGACTGACACTCAGCAGCCCTTCCAGCAGGTAATCTCCTATGACCGTGATTCGGTCATCAAGAACTACTTCATATATGTTTCGTCCGCTCTGATACCATGGCGTAGCACTGGCTGAAGCATAGTCAAAAGACTCACCTGTTCCGTTTGTTATGACCAATTTCTCCAGTGAAACCATCTTGTCAAAACCATAACTGCCGTCAGTACTGTTTGGAAAACTCAGAGCCGTAATGCTCTGGCAGTTATAAAAGGCTCCCTGCTGGATCTTTCTTACGGATGCAGGTATTTCCACGCGTGTGACATATGAACAGTCGATTGCTTCGGAAGCGATTTCCCTAACCGGATAACCTGACAGTTCATCAGGAATATACAGATGTCTCTGATCGCCGCTGTATCCGGTTATGACAGCACTTCCATCGCTGACTTCATATGTAAAACTGCCATCTTCCTCAGCATAAACAACCGAATTGAAAAATCCGGTAATTACGATCATCATGGCAATCAGAAACTTCACAAATTTCATTTATTTACAAACCCTTATGAACATAATAACACATTTGTCCGGGTGAAACTGCTTTTTCCTAGCAAAAACACAGCATACTGCTGTGTTACTGTGCCTGATTCATGCTTTTCATTACCCGCTTGATCTGAGCTTCAGAAGGCTTGCGCCCCATCTGCATGAACATTGCTCTGATCATCTTTTCGTTTACTGGCGGGTTTTCCTTCAGCTGTTTTTCTACCTGTTTACGGGTGAAGTACCAGCCGCCGATGGCGCCAATCAGAACACCTAACAGTATGTATAATAATGAACTAACTACTGGTGGCATATAATCCCTCTCTTCTAATTAACTAAATATATTCTACTGAATAAGCAGTGTTTTTACAAGCACAAAAACCAGGGCCTTCTGTACAGAAAAAAGGGATTATTTTTAACCCCTTTTTACCAAAAGTTTTTAAGATCGTTCCCCTGTTATTCAGGTGGGTACCCTGTGAACAACTTCAGGATTCCTATTTAAAGGCTTTCAACACCATCGTTCAACAATCGGATTCCCTATAATCTCGTGTCGGAAATGCATATACACTTCTGGCACTTTCATTATACCAAAAATTACTAGTCTGCAACAATCTTTATATGTAATTCTTCCAGCTGTTTGTCATCGACCTTATCAGGTGCATCGCTCATAGGATCTTTGGCATTTGCGTTCTTAGGGAAGGCAATTACATCTCTCAGAGATTCAGAACCGGTAAGTATCATTGCTACTCTGTCAAGGCCTAATGCCAGACCGCCATGAGGTGGTGTGCCGTATTTCAGGGCATCAATGAAGAAGCCGAATCTGTCTTTGATCTGCTCATCAGTCAGGCTTAACAATTCAAAGATCTTCTGCTGCATGTTGCAGTCATAGATTCTTAAGGAACCGCCGCCCAGTTCGTATCCGTTTAATACGACGTCATAGGCATATGAACGTACTCTTTCAGGATCGCTGTCAAGATATGGAAGGTCTTCATCCATAGGTCTGGTAAACGGATGGTGTTCGGAATAATATCTGCCATCTTCTTCGTTCCATTCAAACATCGGGAATTCGGTGATCCACAGGAAGTCAAAGATTTCAGGATCATAAAGATGCAGAGTCTTGCCGAAGTGGCTTCTTAAGGCACCTAAGGCGCTGCACACCTTGCGCCATTCACCGGAGACGATCATGATCAGATCACCATTTTTAACGCCTAGGACTTTAACCATGTTTTCAATCTCTTCAGCAGAGAAGAACTTGGCTGCGCTGCCTTCTAATGTATCGTTTTCATATTTCAGGACAACCAGACCCTTGGCACCGTTCTTCTTGGCCAGGTCTGTCAGTTTATCCTGTTCCTTACGGGAATAGTTTTCGCAATGGTCAGTTACGATGGCCTTGATGGCACCCTTAGGTCCCAGCCCTTCCGCAAAAGCCTTGAACTCGGAATTTCTGAATACTTCCGTCAGATCCTGAAGTTTCATTTCAAAACGGGTATCAGGCTTATCAGAACCGTACATGTTCATCGCATCAACGTACTTGAATCTTCTGAACGGTGTTTCAATATCGATTCCCTTGACATCCTTCATTACCTTTTTCAGCAGTCCCTCTGTCAGAGTCAGGATCTCATCCTGTGACAGGAAGCTTGTTTCAATGTCTAACTGAGTAAAGTCCAGCTGTCTGTCAGCTCTTAAGTCTTCATCTCTGAAGCATCTGGCAACCTGATAATACCTTTCAAAACCGGCTACCATCAACAACTGCTTGAACTGCTGCGGAGACTGCGGTAAGGCATAGAAACAGCCCGGATGAACTCTTGACGGAACCAGATAGTCTCTGGCACCTTCCGGTGTACTCTTGGCCAGAACAGGTGTCTCAACTTCAATGAAATCATTGGCATCCAGATATTCATGCATGGCCTTGACTATCTTTGCTCTGGTAAACAGTTTCTTCTGCAATACCGGACGTCTTAAGTCCAGATAACGGTATTTCAGTCTGGTTTCCTCCAGAGCATCGGTCTCATCAGCGATGATAAACGGAGGCAGTTCGGCAGTATTGACTATCGTAACCTTTTCAGCCTTGACTTCAATATCGCCAGTTTCCATCTTAGGGTTCTTATCCTGTCTTTCAACAACTGTACCGGTTACTTCCAGGATGTATTCGCTTCTGACTGTTCTTACAGCCTCAGTCAGTTCATCACCGCAGACGATCTGCGTAATGCCGTATCTGTCTCTGAGATCTATGAAGACCAGTGAACCGAGGTTTCTTCTCTTGGCAACCCAGCCCAGCAATGTAACTTTCTTACCGACATCCGTCAGTCTCAATTCACCGTTTGTATGTGTTCTGTTCATTTTACTTACCCACTATTCCTTTCACTGTTTCCACCAGTTTATCAAAATCAGCCGTAAACTGTTCCTTGCTTTCAGTGTTCTTGATTACGACCTGATTATTTTTATATTCATCTTCGCCTATTATTACCAGAACTTTTGCTCTGACGCGATCTGAAGCCTTGAACTGGGCTTTCAGGGATCTGCCCTGATAGTCGGTCTCAGCTTTCAAACCTTCGTCACGCAGCATCTGTGTTGCTTTCAGAGCATATGATCCGACATTGCCCATGCTGATGACATAGGCATCTGTTTCCCTTACTTCAGGAGCGATGCCGCCTTCTTCACGAGCCAGAGAAATCATTCTTTCAAGGCCCATTCCGAAACCGACACCCGGAAGCTGTCCGCCGCCATAATGTTCGACCAAACCGTCATACTGACCGCCGGCAAATACTGCTGCCTGCTGTCCCTGAGCATCCACAGGCACGGCTTCAAAGACCGTATTGCTGTAATAGTCCAGACCTCTGACAAGTCTGTTATCAATGACATATGGAATTCCCAGATCATCCAGTGCCTTTAAAACCCTGTCAAAGTATTCTCTGGAACTGTCATTAAGATAGTCCTGACTTACAGGAGCGCTGGCAAATGAAGGGTGTTCCCTATCAACCTTGCAGTCCAGAATTCTCAAAGGGTTCATTTCAAATCTTCTTCTGCAGTCTTCACACAGTTCCGGAAGATAAGGTCTGAAGTGATCCTTAAGAGCTGTACGGTAGCGGTCTCTTGATTCATCATCACCAAGTGTATTGATCAGGATCTGTACGCTCTTGATTCCCATCTTTCTGGTAATATCATAGCCAAGGGCAATTGTTTCAGCATCAAGCAGCGGTGATTTGGCACCAATTGCCTCAACACCAAACTGATGGAATTGACGGTATCTGCCCTTCTGCGGTCTTTCATATCTGAACATAGGCCCCATGTAAAACAGCTTATAAGGGAATTCAGCCGTATTGCCGTACATCTTGTGTTCAACAAAGGCTCTTACTATTCCCTTTGTTCCCTCCGGTCTGAGAGTCAGTGATCTTTCACCGCTGTCAGTGAAGGTATACATTTCCTTGGTTACCATGTCGCTGGAATCATTCTGGAACTTGAAAACTTCGGTATGTTCAAACACAGGAGTCCTGATCTCCTGATAACCGTACTTTTCACATTCCTTTCTGATGATGTCCTCAACCTGCAGCCATAATGAAACGTCTTCACCCATTATGTCCTGTGTTCCTCTTGGCATCTGAAATTTATTTGCCATGATTACCGCCTCCTTTAAAGAAAAAACGTCCCGTATAAGGACGTTATAAACGTGGTGCCACCTTACTTCGTATATTTCTATACCTCAAAACCTTAACGCGGTCCAACGAACTGAACTACTGTTATTTCATCCAGTCTTCTCACGGGTGTCTCACCATCAGTCTTCCTGAAGACTTTCACCAGCCGTCTTCTCTCTGAAAAGGTCCACTGACAGTTTTCCCGGTCATCGAATCTTAGTATATATTAACATACAGCATGGATTCTTTCAAATACATAATTGTTTTGAAAAACAGGCGCCGTTTTTTACTTGATGATTCTTTCAACACCGACCACACTGTCGATCTTACGGATATTTGTCATCAGAAGATGCAGCTGATCAGAGTTATTGACTCTGACTTTAAGGTCAACTGTTACATTGACCTTGTCAGGAAGCACTTCTGAATTAATTCCCATTAATCCTGCCTTGTATTGCGCCACTACAGTAACGATGTCGCTGATCAGATATGATCTGTCTGAAGCATCGATCTTAAGCCAGCAGTCATACTGCTTGGTAGTGTCGTCTTCTTCCCAGCGTACGTTTATCAGGCGGCTTTGCTGTCCTCTGATGTTAGGACAGTCGCGGCGGTGTACCTTGACACCCTGGCCTTTGGTTATGTAACCTACAATCTCATCGCCATATACAGGCATGCAGCAGCCGGCAATAGATATCTTCATGTTATCCACACCTTCAACCTGCAATCCCGTTCTGCCAGCCGGTCTGGTACGTCTGTTGCCCCGGAACAGTCTTGAAATGTCAAAACCTTCCAGAGCGGAACGCTTCTGATTGGTAAGCTTTTCCATTACCTGAACCATTGACACTGACTTCATGCCGATGGCATACAGCAGATCATTGTAGCTGGACAGATTGAACATGCCGGCAACCTTTTCAATGCTGGCTTTGTCAAAAGCGGCCTTCTCTTCGAGATTTCTCTTCTTTATTTCATCACTGAGGATCTTTTCGCCCTTGGCAATGATTTCCTTGCGTTTTTCTTCTTCCACCTTAATCAGATAGTTCTTGATCTTGTTTTTGGCGTGAGAAGTCTTAACGATCTTAAGCCAGTCTTCGGATGGTCCTGTTGCCTGCTTGGACGTTCTGATCTGAACGATATCTCCCGTTTTCAGCTGAGTATTCAACGGTACCAGAGCACCATTGACAATCGAGCCTATGGCATTATGCCCTACTTCTGTATGAATTCTGTAAGCGAAGTCAAGCGGTGTAGCACCGTTTGGCAGTTCAATCACTCGGCCTTTCGGTGACATGACGTAGATATTTGCTTCGAAGATATCCTTCTGTATCGTATTGAGCATTTCACTAGGATGTTCCAGTTCGGATTCATCCATCATGGCAATCATGTCATGGTACCAGCTGAGCTTGTTTTCTATCTCTTTCTGTTCCTTTTCAGAATTGTAGAGTCGCCCTTCCTTATAACTCCAGTGAGCCGCAATGCCCTGTTCAGCTATGCTGTCCATCTCTTCTGTTCTGATCTGAACCTCAAAGATATTGCCGTCAGCATCCAGAATGGTAGTATGAATGGACTGATACATGTTGACTTTCGGCATGGCAATATAGTCTTTTAATCTGCCCGGCATCGGACGGTACTTAGCATGTATGTATCCAAGTATTTCATAACAGTTCAGTTCAGTCTGGGTAACTACACGAATGGCATACAGGTCAAAGATCTCATCAAACCTCTTGTTTTTGGTCGTCATCTTCTTGTAGATGCTGTAAAGATGCTTTGAACGGCCGAATATGCGGAACTTGAAGTTATGCTCTTTCAGCATGTCAGCTATTTCATTGATCATTTTATCAACCATCCGCTGACGTTCCCGCTTCTTGGCTTCTACAAGAGAAGCTACTTCATGATAATGTACCGGATCCAGATAATAAAAACACAGGTCTTCAAGTTCGTTCTTGATGTCCCCGAAGCCGAGTCTGTGAGCAATCGGACAGTATACCTGCAGAGTTTCTGAGGCCTTGCGGACCTGTGACTCCTTGCTGGTATATTCCAGTGTTCGCATGTTATGCAGTCTGTCAACCAGCTTGATGATGATTACTCTGACATCCTTGGCCATGGCAATGAAGATCTTGCGGTGATTGGCCGCCTCATATTCTTTATCATCATTAAAGGCCAGTCGTCCGATCTTGGTAACACCCTCAACCAGATTGGCGACATCCATGTCAAATTCCCGGGCTATCTCCTCTTTAGGAACATTGCAGTCCTCCATTGTATCATGCAATAGACCAGCAGAAATCGTCTGCGGTCCGGCATGAAGCGTAGCCAGAATATAGCCTACATTCTGTAAATGTACAAAATAAGGTTCTCCGCTCTTGCGGAACTGTTCCTTATGTTTTTCGCGGGCATATTCATAAGCCTTTCTGATCATGGCTAAAGAATCAGGATCACTGATGTACGTTCTGACCTGATCAAAAAACATTTCATCTGTAACGACAAGTTTATTTTTCATGAATATACCCTCCTTTCTAACAAAAATCGAAGATTGCTCTTCGATTAGTATTTAATAAGTGATGTGACCTTGTAGTCGCCGATCGTTTCTCTTCCCTTGAGATCAAGCAGTTCAATCAGGAAAGCGCAGCCAACGACTTCACCGCCCAGCTGTTCAACCAGCTTGATAGCAGCTTTGATTGTTCCTCCGGTAGCCAGCAGGTCATCTACGATCATGACTTTCTGTCCAGGCTTAATGGCATCCCGATGCATTTCCAGCGTGTTGGTTCCATATTCGAGAGCATATTCATATGAAACAGTCTCACGTGGCAATTTATTAGGCTTACGGGCAGGAACAAATCCGATTCCCAGTTCATAAGCTACAGGACAGCCGAAAATAAAGCCTCTGGACTCCGGTCCAACCAGAACTTCTGCACCAACGCCCTTAGCAAAGGCAATGATCTGCTTACAGGCTTCATGGAAAGCGGCACCATCATTCAGTAATGGTGTAACATCTCTGAACAGTACTCCTTCTACAGGATAGTCAGGGATTTCAGCAATGTAATCTTCTAATCTCATATTTCTTTCCTCCGGAAAATACTTAATTATTATACAATAATTCTCCGTTTTTTTACTATAGTATTTCAACAGAATCACACCATAAAGTATAGTTGATTCGACGGTTGAAAACAGACGATGACAGCGAACCGTAGAAACACAGTCTGCCGGCTCCGCTATAGTATTCATAGCCTCTGCTATCGTTCATTTTCATGGCGCTGATACATTCATTAAGCTGCCATTTCAGCTTGTCCGGAGTACTCAGGGTGCGGAAATCAAGATATCCGTCACAGTTAACTTTCAGAACAGGTATACGTCTGGCTTCACCAAATGGGGCATAGCTGAACAGTTCGTCCAGATTTTCGCGTGTAAGATCTGACATCTCAACTTCCAGACACTCTGTAGTCACTTCTTCAGGGGTGTAGTTTTCACTGATGTATTTTTCGAATTCTGCCAGGTTCTCAGGTTTGAGCGAGATGCCGAAAGCCTTGGCATGACCGCCGAAAGTTTCATAATAATCATACCCTCTCAGCAGATTCATCAGATTAAGCTCTGATTTGCTTCTTCCTGAGCCCTTCAGAACGTTGTTGGATTTCGTCAGTATGACAGTCGGCTTATTAGTCTCATAAAGAAGTTTGTTCGCTATAAGGCCTATCAGGCCTTCGTGAAGTGCCTCATTATAATATATTATAAAAGGTCTGCTGAAATCACAGTCATTCATTATGAGCTGGTACTGCTGTGTTACCAGATCTTTTCTTTTTTCATTCAGTTCGTTTATCTGAGCTGCCAGTACCATCATAGTTCTGATGTCATCAGTCAGGAAGAATCTTACAGTGTTGTTTGGATTGCATAAATCAAACAGTCTTCCCGTAGTATTGACTTTGGGAGCTATGTTAAATGAAATCTCTCTTTCAGTTACGGGATACTTAAGATCACGCCCCAGAATGTCAATGTTAGGATATCTGTGATTGTTAACCACTTCCAGCCCCTGCTTGACGAGCTTGACATTGAAGTACTTCAGCCGCATGACATCGCTGATGGTAGCCAGCATGGCCAAGGCCTTGATGCTGTCATCAACAAGTCCCAGATAGTCAGCTATCAGATATGCTACTCCTGCCCCGCACAGATATCTGTAGTCTTCTGCAAAAAGCGATGGATGGCATAATACCTCACAGTCAACATCATCAGTAATGATGTGATGATCAGTAACAATGCGTGTCATACCCAGTTCCTTTGCCAGCCGTAACGCTTCATGAGCGCTTACCCCGTTATCAACCGTCAGGACGATCTGATATCCTCTTTCACTGGCCTGCCGGACTCTCTCACAGTTAAGCCCGTAGTTTTCCGCGGCACGGTTTGGTATATAATATCCATTCTCGATTCCCAGTTTATTAAGGACCTTTACCATGATGGTAGTTGCACAAATTCCATCACAGTCATAATCACCGTAAATGAATACTTTTCTGTTATTATGTAAAGCCTCATCCAGGATCTGTCTGATCTTTTCAAGACTTTCGTGACGATAAACAGGGTACTCTTTTTCATGAAAAAAGGAAGCCATTTCCTGAGTGGTATAATTCATCGCACTGACTGCCTTGGCAGTTAATGAGCCAACATGATAATCACTCATTATCTGTCTGTAACCATCAGTATTGATCACCTTGTATTCCATGGTTTCCTCTTTCTATTGTTATTTGACTTCGTTTAATCCGAAAATGACTGTTTCTGAACGTTCTTTCTTACCTTTTTTCCTGTTTGACTTCTTAGGCTTTCTGGCCATGTATTTCTTTGTTTCATTCAGCCAGAACTTGCCAGCCAGTAATACTGCTGCAATATAAACAACAGCAATTGCCAGAACAGTAACTACACAGATAATGAAGTTCTTGCTGACGACGGATACGATGATCCGTAATACCAGTACAGCTACTGCACTGCGGCAGAAACCGTCACTGAAGCTGTTGAGCTGACTGTTGACAAATTTTGATACCTTGTCATCATTAAGTTTTTCTCTGGAAATTGTTCTGAATTCTCCGCGTAATACGCTGATGAGCTTGAACAGCATTGCTGCTGCCAGAGCACAGCCGCACAGAATGATTCCGGCATATCTGCTGTCACGGAATACAACTGCAACGACGCTTAATGCACATGCGACAGCTACTAACATTAAAGGCATGTAAGCATAATGGCTCTTATAGGCAAATCCAACATAAACAGTTACGAGTGCCGTGAAGACTGCAGCAATGATCAGGACCTTTATTACCAGATCTCTGCCAGCAAAACCTGTTAATAACAGTAATGCAGCAACAGCAACACCAAATACGATATATGGAACATTGCCTTTCAGAATGCCTGCAAAATCAAATTTGAACAGGCCAGGCTTTTCCTGATAATTTTCACCTTTTTCAACATCAGGCAGTTCAGCAGGATTAACTCTGTACAGTTTCAGATCTGTAAATAATCCGCTGGCTACCATGTCAGAAAGCATTAATCTGTTCCACAGAACATATAATACCAGATTGCAGATGCCGCCAATTACAGCACTGCCGGCAAACCGACGCATGTCATTTCCTGTAAACAGGAAGCCCAGAGCGCCTAAGGCAATATGAGCAACAGCTGTTTCCCACATGCTTCTGGCATTTGCGTTGAAGGCG
This sequence comes from Erysipelotrichaceae bacterium, assembly GCA_017516045.1. Lineage (GTDB taxonomy): Bacteria > Bacillota_I > Bacilli_A > Erysipelotrichales > Erysipelotrichaceae > RUG521. The sequence continues at coordinate 16,105 of JAFWDT010000007.1, read as the reverse complement.
TTATCAAGAGAAACCTGCAGGTTACGTCCGCGCAGCAGACCGTTTTTGAATTCCTTCAAAATCTGATACATCATGAACAGAGCAACTGCTGCTGACAGGATGTAAGCCATTAACTGGAAGCTGTCAAATGCGCCTCCTAATAAAGCTGTGAAATTGCAGAACAGTACAGCATTGACCAGCAGCATCAGAGCTGTCGGTAAGGCTGCAATGCCGAATTCATATGCCAGAACGGCACCGGCGAGTAATGAAGCTACCAGAGTAACTGTCCAGACAGTGTCGAAGCTTCCGTATTTTGAAGTGATCTCATTAAATGAAGTTTCCTTGATTTCTGCAGGTAAAGCACCTGAATAAACAAGAACGACCTGCTTGAATGCATCATCATAAGTATGATGAGTGTTGATATAGCATGATCCTCTGATACCTGAAGTAACAGATGCAGCTGCCAGATATGAAGGATTGGTTTTGGCGCTTTCTGTAGCATAGCTGTCAGAAGCCTCATTAAAGTCAACCCATAAAATCATGAACTTGTTGGTTGCGGCAGCCTGGTTGGCAGTCTTTTCGTAGAATGTATCTTCATCGGCAACGTTCAGTACCAGAACGGTATTGTCATCACTCTTGCTTAAGGCAATTGGAGCATTGGCATTCAGAACTGATGCATCCATGATAAGTTCGTTGTCGCTGTTTCTCATTGTCAGTTCACCTTTTCTGGTGATATTGCTTCTCATAGCCTCAACATCTTCCACACCTGTGAAACTGATGACTATGTCAGAACCATTTATGATATAGTCTGTATCAGCAGCACCATACCGTCTGATTCTCTTATCCAGAACCTCAGCAGTTTTCCTGATTGTTTCCTCATCACTTGAAGCTACAGTGTAGGTAAGCTGATTGCCGTCTGCGAAATCAAGACTGACATTCTGATTCCGTTTTGCCTTAGGACCATAAAATATGCTTATACATAAGGCCAGGATTACCCCGATAATACACATCACTAATTTCTGACTATTCTTTTTCATGTTAATCACCCTCTACATACCTATCAGAACCATAATCAGATGGAATTAATTTACTTTTTTATCAAATCTCCCAGGTCAGGATTGGAATTCCTACTTCAATTTATAAACGGGCAGGTTTTTCAGCCTGCCAGATCAGATTCATAAAGTCTTGGTGTCCTGACTGAGGATCCCCGGTAAAAAACATGCCTTTTTCAGGTCTTTTTTCACCACTTGATAATTATACTCTAATAAAACTTTGGTGTAAATAAATGATAGTTAAAAGATTAAAGTAAAAAAGCCCTCGGGGCTTTTTTACTTATCTATCTCTTCCAATACGATTTTCTTGAATTCTTCTCCGCGAACTTCAAAGTTCGGATACTGATCCCAGGAAGCGGATGCCGGTGAAAGCAGAACGACATGTCCCTTTCTGGCATTTCTGCTTGCTGCAAGCAGTGCATCATGCAGATTATCGTACAGCACGGTTTTTACGCCAAGATTCAGAAACTGATTTCTGGTATCGCCATATGCATAGATCTGCACGACATTGCCAAGATAGTCCTTCAGTCCGTCATAACCTGTTTTCTTATCATAGCCACCTGCCAGAAGATGAACAGGCTGCTTAAATGCTTTCAGAGCCATCACTGTTGAGTCAACATTGGTACCCTTGGAATCATTGTAGTATCTGATGCCGTTGATTTCTTTGACAAACTCTATGCGGTGTTCAACACCTCTGAAGTTTTCAATGTATTCTTTGATTACTTCCGGACGGACACCCATGAGGTAAGCCATACATCCAGCCACCATGGCATTCTGAACATTATGCATGCCAGGAAGTCTGAAACTGGCCAGATCAAACAGTTCAACACCCCTGTAATAAACTCTGTTATTTCTGACGCAGAGATCAACATCATCCCTGATCAGTGAGAAATCTATTATTCTGCAAGGAATGCTCTGAGCATACTTCAGGACGTTTTCATCATCTACATTTCTGAGAAAATAATCATTTTCATCCTGATTCTTGTAGACAAGGATCTTGGATCTGTAATATGCATCTTCCGTACCGAAATAATCAACGTGGTCAGTCGTCATGTTCATTATTACCGAAACATAAGGATGGAAATACTCCAGTCCCAGTAACTGGAACGCTCCTACTTCGATAGCCAGCTGCAATGAATCATTTTCATGGCCGTCAATCACATCAGCCACCGGAATGCCGATGTTTCCGCAATACGCATTGTCAGGGTTCAGGGTTTTCAGAAGCCCGCCCAGCAATGTTGTTGTGGTGGTCTTGCCGTTAGTGCCGGTAATGGCCGCGTAACGGTGCTGAGGCTGATCGTGCAGGCAGATGTCCATTTCATTATAAATAGGATACCCTTTATCAACAAAATGCTTCACGAAAGGAACCGTATATTTGATTCCCGGGTTCTTTATGATCAGATCATATTCGATATCCTTCAGAAAGTCAGGGTGGCCTTCATCAAATACCTTTATGCCGTCAGCTTCCAATTGCCGTTTTTCGGCAATGGCTTTGGCATCGGTCAGATATACTTCGTACCCTCTTTTATTCAGATATCTGGCAATAGCCAGACCTGAACGGGCAGCTCCAATAACCAGTGTTTTCATTACATCAGTACTCCCATCAGAATTCCAAGCAGAGAGAGGATTGCTCCCCAGCTCCAGAACATGTAAACGACTTTTGTTTCAGGCATTCCACCCAGTTCAAAGTGATGGTGGATCGGAGACATTCTGAAAATTCTCTTGCCGTGAGTTGCCTTGAAGTAAGCAACCTGAATGATTACAGATAACGCTTCAAGAACAAAGACGCCGCCAACCAGAACAAGAGCCAGCTCTTCCTTGGTAACCATGGCAACGGCTGCCAGCAGGCCACCCAGAGCTAAGGAACCGGTATCTCCCATGAAGATCTTGGCAGGATGCAGATTGAAGCGCAGATAGCCTATAAGTGAGCCTATGACGGCACACAGGAAAATGGCAATTGAGATGTTGTTGCTTCTGATGCAGAAGTATACAAACGGAATAGTAGCCAGAATCACAAGACCTGAACTTAAGCCGTCAAGACCGTCTGACAGGTTTACAGCGTTACTGGTACCTGTAAACATGAAGAAGACCAGCACCATATAGAACCATCCCAGATCAATGCTCTTGCCAATAAATGGAATGATGATGGTACTGTCATTAACATCCTTATAAAACAGATAGAATACCACAGCCAGAACTGACTGCATGAAAAACTTGTATCTAGGCAAAAGTCCCTTGTTGTTCTTCTTGACTACGATCAGGAAGTCATCAATGAAGCCGATGACGCTGTATCCTACATATGCCAATATAACAACGATCAGATTAATTTCCTTGAATGACTGTGGAATAACGATCAGTGTTGCCAGAACGCTGGCCGCAATGAAAACAAGACCGCCCATGGTAGGGGTTCCCGTTTTGACCATGTGGCTCTTAGGTCCTTCTTCACGGATCGACTGTCCGAATTTCAGTTTATGAAGTGCCGGTATCGCTAATGGATAAGCGACAAGACACAGTGCCAGTGCTATTACAAATGCCAGAATCATTTTTACTGCCATAACAAATACTCCTTATTTTACAAAGGGCATTATATCACCATAATACCCTTTTGTTTAACTAATTATTCTAATTTAACGGTAATCCGGGTTTCCTGATTGATGCTTTCGCCTACCGGTACGCTCTGTGAAGTGACATATCCGGACCCGTCAAGTGTAACCTGAATTCCCGTCAGTTCCCAGAAGGCTGTAACTTCCTTTCGCGACCAGCCTATCATGCTTGGCATCTGCAGATTCTCCTTATTTACCAACAGCATGATGCGCTGTCCGGATACCAGAGTGCTGTTTTCAGCCGGATACTGCGCTATGACAGTATTTCCATTTCCCAGCAGGATCATATTAGCCTGAACATCGGCGAGCTTCTTGTTGGCATACTGCAGTGTATGATTAACAAGGTTAGGCATGCCGTTTTTGAACTCACGGCGTGTGTTTTCCGTAGGTTCATCCTTTATGTTGTCACGTTTGATGCTGTATATTTCGCTTAAGGTCTTTTCCAGTTCCTGAACATGCTTCTGGTTGGTAGCGAATGCATATCTGTCTTTGTAGCATACATATACCAGTAATTCTGGATTCTGAGCCGGGAATGTCAGAACGATACTGTGAATGTACTTTCCGCCATAGACACCGTTTTCAGCTACTTCTGCCGTACCGGTCTTGCCGCCGGCTGACAGATCTTTGGATACGAACATAGCACCACCGGTATCGGTATCGATCGTATTCTGCATCATCTTCAGGATCGTATCAGCAGTTTCAGGCTTTATTGGTTCACCGACAACCTCGGTCTTACCCTGATAAACAGTTTCACCGGTATAACTGTCGACGATCTTGTCAACGATATAAGGCTTGATCATTTTTCCCTTATTGCAGAAAGCAGTATATGCCTGCATGACCTGTAAGGCTGTATAACCGCAGCCCTGTCCGAAGGTACTGGTTGCTATATCCAGAGGATGGTCAAGGTTTGCGATGCCTTCTGCTTCATTGATGATCCCATAGACTTCGACCGGTTTGAAGAAACCGAATTTATACAGATAATCCTTATATGTATCAATATCAATGTATTTTTCCAGCAGCGTCAGAACGCCTGAGTTCATGGAAGTGCTGTATGCATACCAGAAATCTACTGTTCCTGGATTTATGTCATTCCAGTTCTGTATCGTGCTTACCCAGCCTGGAGCGCCTTCATAGCCGACACGTGTCAGATGACCGTTTTCCGGCCAGCCTACATAATATCTGTTTCCATTATAAGTGTCATCCGGGCTGAGGTTGCTGGCATCCAGAGCAGCAGCATAGGTAAAGGTCTTTATTACTGACCCTGCCTCATATGAAACCATGGAGTTGTAATCAAGATAGCTTTCAATATCTACATCATTCTGGTTAAAGGTAGGACATGTATCATATGCCAGGATCCTTCCTGTCTGAGCTTCCACGACCATTCCCCAGGACAGTTCACCGCTGAAACCGGAATTCATTGACTTGGCCAGCATTTTCTGGAAAGCCGTCTGAATACGTGAATCAATTGTCAGATATACGTCCTTGCCATTGATTGGTGCCGTATAATCCGTCTGCTGACCGACGATCGGGGAACCGTTAGTAGCACGGTAATATGACTGTGAACCTTCTACTCCTATCAGATAGTCATCAAGGCTTACTTCAAGTCCGGTCTGGCCCTGAATGACGTTGCTGCCGCCATCGTCTTCTCTTACATATCTGGCGAAACCGATCAGATGTGATGAGAACGGTGAAAGCGGATAATAACGTGATGACACCTTGACAAATTCTATGCCGTTAAGATTGAGGGCTTCGATCCGTTCTTTCTGTTCACGAGTTATGCATCTGCCCGCAGTTCCAAGATACGTCATGAAAACATCCTGATTCAGCAAAGCCAGGATCTCTTCTCTGTCACCGTTCAGAATATCAGCCAGAACATCGGCAGTATACTCTTTATCATCAACATAATAAACTCCGAGCTTGTTGCCTGGTCTGTCAGGTGATACATAAGCTATTACATCCCAGGCATCCATGTCGCTGGCAATCAGAACGCCATTACGGTCATAAAGACGGCCTCTTGATGCCGGGATCCTTTCATCTGAGACATAAGAAATACCGTTATAGTCACTCAGATTGATGCCGCTGTGGATGTGATATCCCTTAACATCAAGCATGACTATATTGTATAAAAGGCCAACACTCAGGATGGCCATAACTAGACATATAAGAAGAATTTTTACATTTCCTTTTTTCATCGAGATAACCCTAATCGCCTATGACTCGAACGTTTGAATCGTTTACAGTCATATGTTCTGCATTGATTATATTAGCTATTCTATCATAATTTCCCAGATCGCGAATCTCTAATTTCAAAGTTTCATTATCAGACCTTAACTGAGCGATCTGATTTTCAAGCTGATACTTGGTATAGTTCATGGAAACGTTATAAGATCTTAAGAAAATGCTGGAACCCAGGAACACAACAAAACTAACCATAAACATAACGAATACGATACCTGTTAACCTTAAAGTTTTTCTTTTCTTAATGACCTTCTTCATAAATACTATCCTCTTTTTTCAATTATTCTCAGCTTGGCACTGTGTGAACGGCGGTTCTCATTCAGTTCCCGCTCACCGGCAGTTATGGGCTTTCTTGTTATAAGCGTGAATTCCGCTTCCCGGATCTCATCCTGTTTCAGCGGTATGCGCTTATCAATATGTGGAGGTTGGCTGGCATTCTTAAACGTAGACTTGATAATTTGATCTTCGAGGGAGTGGAAACTTATGACCGCCAACCTTCCACATGGGTTTAGTAAATCCAGAGCGTTTTTCAGCCCTTCTGACAGGTTTTCCAGTTCGTTGTTGACTTCTATTCTGATTGCCTGAAAAACCTTCTTAGCGGGATGCTTATGCTTGTTTACGACCTTCCGAGGCAATGCGCTTCTGATGATCTCCACAAGCTGTCCCGTTGTTTCAATGGGAGCCTTAGCTCTTTCTGTTTCTATTTTTCTGGCAATCTGTTTTGCATATGATTCTTCACCGTACCGGTAGAAGATTCTGACCAGATCACCATACTCATACTCATTCACGACTTTGTAGGCATCGAGACTCTGATTACGGTCCATTCTCATATCCAGCCTTGAATCCTCATAGCGGTAAGAAAAACCTCTGTAATCTTCATCAAATTGCGGAGAGGAAACACCGATATCAAGCAGTATTCCGTCAACTCCTGTTATATTTCTCTGATTAAGCTCACTTTTCATATCTGCAAAGTTTGCTTTGATCAATGTGAATGAATCACTTATTTCGGACAGTCTCTTTTCTGAATAGGCAAATGCCTCATCATCAATATCGAAACTGTACAAATGCCCGGTTGTAAGCCTTTTCAGGATTTCGCTGCTGTGGCCGCCTCTGCCCAGAGTGCCATCAACGTAAATCCCATCAGGCCTGATGTTCAATCCTTCGATGGCCTCTTTCAGCAGTACACTGTAGTGTTCCATCAGACGTTTTCTGTTATTCTTTCGATTTCTTCATCTGTGAGTCCGGCATTCAGCCTGTCCCATGCTTCCTCAGGCCATAATTCCACATGGTCACCTGCACCGATGAAGACACAGTTTTTTTCAAGACTGATCATCTTTATCAGTGATGAAGGAACCAGAATTCTTCCCTGCCCGTCAAACTGTGTGTTCTGAGCAGTGGAAGTTATGATTCTGTTCATCATACGCGCATCTTTTCTGTTATCCGGCCGGGAAATAACCGGAGTATACTTTTCTATCCAAGCGTCTTCTCTGAAGATAGCCAAACAGCCGTCATTGTAATAACGGTTAATAATAACAGAATCACCAAGTTCCCCACGAAATTTCGCAGGAACAGCAATTCTGCCTTTAGCGTCCATCTTGTTTCTATATTCACCTAAAAACATCTAGATTTTCCCCACTATTCGACACTTTTCCCATCTATTCACCACCATTGTATAAAAATGCACGTTTTTTGTAAACAGAAAAAGGCCGATTTTCAGCAGGAATATAATTCAAGTAACGCATGAATTACGTCAAAAGAAAAAGAGGCTCTTAAGCCTCTGTTAATTACATGTAAATCTGTGTGTTTTTTATACCTGATTGACTATTCCGCAGAAGAAAACCGTGTTATCAAACGCCGTTTTTACCGCAAAGAAGAATGGTCGGTCAAATGTGAGGTCTACACTTACAGGAGGTGTTCCTCCAACGGCTATTTCCACTGTATATGCAGCTCCTTCAAGCCCGTTTTCATCCGCTTTTATGCGGCAGGCATGTTCTATCGCACTTAAAGCAAGCGCTTTATCGGCCAGCTTTTCAAAGGCGCCAGAGCCTTCAAAGATCTTTCTGACCCCGATCTGAGGCAATAATGTTTCCAGATCATAACGGCCTGAAACGTCAAATTTCGGCAACGTGATATCTACCAGACAATACGTCGCGCCAGATTCTCCGGGATCGCTCCCGTATATCAGCTCCTGAAATTCTTCACTGGCAAACATCTGTTCAAAGGAAACTCCCTGTTGCGGCAGAAGCATGATCATCATTTCGCTGTGTGTTCCGGTCTGTTCAATACACCCGGTAAAGACACCGTTTTCCAGATACGTCATCGGAGATTTCTTATGCATCATTTCGACTTCAGCATCACCATCTGTACCATGGAACACTTCTTTTTTATTATTTTCCGGAAGATACGCTTCCATCCATCCTGTTGAATAGTAAATCGTTGATGCCATGGCCATCTGCACATTTTCATCAAGTTTCAGATCTGAAATATACTTGCCCAGCAGTTTACCGGTGTTGTCGTTTATCCATGACTGGAAAGCAGCCGTATAATCCTTCGTTCCGGTTTTCCCTCTGTAAGCCGGAACAAAATAATCATCAGCCAGTTTCCCCACTCTTTCCATGTCAAGGTGCAGACTGTCACTGAACCAGATGGAATTTGCGTAGTTCAGCGTACATTTTCCTGCAATGACATTATCCTGCCATTGTCTGCGATAGTCATCAACCGCTGTTTCAGGATCAATGCCTAAGACATCATATATTTCCCGTCTGGCTTCATCTTCGGCTATAGCCGCCAGAGCTGCAAGATTATAGTAAAGATTCACAGGTGAAAAGACATTATTCCCACTGTCCGACAGAAGCAGTTTATTCATCAGGGTCTGATAGAATGGAACAAGTCTTCTGTTGAAGCTGCGATTGGTTTCAATATCGGCATTTCTTCCGGCAAAAGCCGAATACAGTATGCTGAGGCCTTCAGTATCCATGATACCGTCTTTGATAAAATCCTTTTCATCCGGGTAAAAGTTAGGTTCAGGATAACTCACCGGATAAATCAAATACTGATCGTAATCAAAATCCTCTATTACAGTATCAGTGTCCGCTTTTCCGGGGTTTCCCTCTTTCCTGCAGCCTCCTAACAGCATCATCGCCAGGCTCAGTAAAACTATGATAATCTTCCTCATTGTTGATCCTCTGAAATAATTATAAACAAAAAAAGAACATCCTGCGATGTTCTTCTCTTCCAATTCAGCACTGATTACTTCTGTCCGCACTCACATTCGTGATGAGGCAACTTATACTCGCCGCAGTTTGGACATTTTACCAAGGTTGGAGCAACCAACTTGTAGTGTGTTCTGCGCTTGTTTTTACGTGTTTTTGAAACTCTTCTCTGTTGAACTGCCATTGTCACACCTCCTATTCATCCTGCGGTATATAATCTTTCAGTGCAGCCAGTGCAGGATTTACCTTGCCTGCCTTGTTTTTTTGGTAGGTAGCTTCATCCATTACTTCCCAGCCTTCACCCTTCGGATAATCAATCACGCCAGGCTTGACTACGGTAATTGGAACTTCTACCAGGATTTGCCTGAAGATTATAGGTAACAACTCTATGTATTCACCTTCAGCCTGCAGGATTTCAATGTTCTCAAAATCCTTTTTGTTAAAACTGATTATTTCATCTGCTTCTGAATCGAAATCGATGTCAACATCCTCGCCTGTTATATCACACGGGCAGGTCATAGTACCTGTCACATGCAGATTGATATACAGACGCTGATCAGCAGCATCATAATCACCATCACCCTGCGCTCTGACGTTTCTCAGCTTTCTGATACGCGGAAACTTCTTGTAAGTATCCTCTTCAAAAGCTATTTCCTCATCGAACGATAAGTGACGCTCAGGTAACTGTAGTAAATCTTTACGTGAATATTTCATCGTTACGCTCCTTCTACAGCCTTATTATTCTATTACAAACAATCTGTCACGTCAACTGTTATATAATATAAAATATTTAATTTTGCTCGCTTTCATCCAGAGCCTTAATCTGGATGTCTAGCCAGGAAAGAATATCCTTGTAAACAATTTTTCTTTCCCTTTCATTGAGTATCTCATGTCGCATGTTTTCATAGACATTGGCTTCAATGTTCGTGTAACCGGCTTTAGCCAGATTGTCCAGTGAATACTTGAATCCCTCCGGAACATTGCTGCAAGGGTCATCCTGACCGCTGACAAACAGTATCGGCAGATTCTTCTTCAGAACGCGCCAGTCCTTATTGCTGAAGACATCGATCATGCCATCCATAAGATCACAATATCCCTGATTGGTGAATGGGAAGCCGCATAACGGATCTTCAATGTACTTGTCTACATTGTCAACATTGTAGCTTAACCAGTCAAACTCCGTACGAGGATTCTTGATGGCTGAGTTAAATGGGCTGGCCGTTTTGGCAAGGGTCTTCGAATGATTCTTAGGACCGTTGATCTTGCACATGGCAGCAGCCAGTTTGCGTCCCATTGGTATCTGCTTGTTCCAGGCCGGCATGCCGCTGAAGATAACGCCGGAGATCATGTCTTCGAATCTCTTCAGATAAGATGTAGCAAACAGTGATCCCATGGAATGTCCTATGACAAAGTAAGGAAGATGACGGTACTGTTCCATGATCTTCTTAGCTAAAGCATTAAGATCCTTGAGGTTAGTCATCCAGCCGTCCTTATCAGCGAAATATCCCAGAGGGATCCTGTCACTGATGCTTTCACCATGGCCTCTGTGGTCCATGATTACGACAACGCAGTTAAGACGGGCCAGAATATTGCAGAATTCATCATATCTTTCCTTATGTTCGCTCATGCCGTGCATGACATGAATGATGGCTTTCGGATTATCCGGAATGTAAATATTCGCAAACAGTTTTAATCCGTCAATAGTACTGACGAATTCAATTTTTTTCTTTTGTATCATTGTTAACAGCTCTCTTTCAAACTCTATTATACGAAAAATGGTTTTTTTTGTATATAATGGAAGTAACATCGAAAAACACGGAAAAAGCACATGAAAGTAACAGGTATTATCGTAGAATACAACCCTTTCCATAATGGACATATATATCATATAAATCAGGCGCGCAGCATCACCGGGTGTGATGTTCTTGTTGCTGTCTGCAGCGGCAATTTCGTTCAGCGTGGTCAGCCGGCTGTCATTGACAAATGGGAGAGAGCGAAAGCAGCTGTTGCCAATGGAATCGATCTGGTCATAGAGCTTCCTTTTCCATTCGCCCTTCAGTCTGCAACCTATTTCGGCGCCAATGCAGTCAGACTGCTGGCCATGGCCAAAGCAGATTCAATAGTATTCGGTTCAGAAACCAATAATCTGGAAGAACTCAAGGAAATCTCAGAAATGAGTTTCAACATAGATAATTTCAGAGAAAACATGAAAGCTGGATACTCCTATCCCGCTTCCTATGGCTTTATGGCCGACAGTTACGGACCAAACGACATTCTGGCTATCTCATATCTCAGAGCACTGCAGAACTATCCTGATATCACTCCTTATTCCATCAAAAGAACCAATGAATATGACAATCCGGAGCTCACCGGAACAATTTCCAGCGCCATGGCCATCAGAAACGCACTTGCCGAGGGCAAAGATATCAGCAGTTATACAGTCATGGCAGATACACTCAACACATATCCTGAAGTAACAATGGAAAAGCTGTATCCATACATTAGAACCTTGCTGCTGACTACTCCATTGTCTCAGTTAAGAGAGATATTTCTGATGGATGAAGGAATTGAAAACCATCTGGTCAAGCAGGCCAATAACTGCCCGGATTATGCCTCGTTTATAAGCAGTGCAACAACCAAGCGCTATACCGCTTCAAGAATACAGAGGACCTTATGCCATCTGATGGTTCAGAATACCAGATCATTCATGAACAATCTTCCTGTATATGATCATCTCAGACCTCTGGCATACAATCAGACAGGTCAGGCTTATCTGAAGCAATTACAGGAAAATGGTGTTAAGATCGTTAATCATTTCTCGCAGATCATAAAACCGTATCGCGAACTTGAGTATAAGGCAGCCGTTGTTTACAGCATGCTGATGGACAGTGAACAGCAGGAAAAAGTCATCCGCGGCGAAATATGCGGGCCATACGACATAAAAAGACGTCCATAATAACGCCCTAAAAAAATCTTATCTATTTGCAAAAGTTTATTTAATAAACTGTGGTGTTATCGGTGGAAATTAATCAAATAACTGGGGTAAGTATTATTTATAGATTAATTTCCACTATTATTATTAATCTCAAATGTGATGATTTTGTGAACATTAGGTGAACAATAAGCCAAGTGAGACAAAACGTCTTTTATTTTTACTGTATTTCAGCATATAAACACCTTCCTGATCAGCTAATTACCCTTTAGCCAGATAGAAAACATATTATTTTCTGATTTTTATAATATCGTCCTCATTAAGTTCACCAATAAGCAATGACGATTTCGAATCATGCTTTTCACAGTTTTCCTTTACTGCCTTTTCGTCAAAATTTGCGTAACAGTAACGGCAGAAATGTCTGCATGAATTATATACTCCCACATCTGCCATTTCCACACACCGACATGGCACATTTTTCCTTGCATTCCACCTTTTAAACGTCTTGCCTGTCAGTTTAAATGCCAGTTCCTTAGACATGCACTCATCCTGAATAAAGCCATATTCAGTTAAGTTTCTTTCTTCAGCACATGTGTGAACCACTATGCTGTGCTTTGCAGCACTTTTACTGAATTGTGTCCCTATTACTTCATAATCTTTATCCGTAAGCTTGCGATAATTCAGGATAGCATAGTTCTTGCGGACATTTTTATACTCATCAATAAAGGAAATCAGAATTTTACTTACATAACCGTCCAGCAGTTCACAAAGCCTGTCAAAGGCTCTGACATGATATTCCAGGGTATATTTATCATTTATGAATACAGGATCATATCTGATGACAACATTATCTTTACCAATCTCTTCAGAAAGTTTTCTTACAGCGGCGATGATGTCTTTTTTGGGAGGCAAACCTGGTTCAATATCTTCTTTATAAGCTGTTAAAGTTACATGAAAGTAAACTTTTTTCTTGATGTCCTTCAGCTTATCCAGCATAGGTATCGGATTTTTAGTAGTAAAAAACAGAAGATCGACATCATCGATCATGATTCTGCTCACCATCTTTTGATAGAAAGGATTTCTGACATCTATGTATCCTTCTTCCAGTCTGTTCATTAACCATTCGGAATAGAAAGCACAGATATCAGTTCTGCCGCTGAGATTCAGTATCACTTTATCACCGCCTATACTGTTATATTATAGATAAAAAGACCGGATCTCTCCAGTCTTGAATACTGAGCACAATAAAACAAGGATCATGCGATCCTTGTTTTTGTGTTTATCTTGGATACTTTACAGCAGCCTGTGCAGCAGCCAGTCTGGCGATTGGAACTCTGTAAGGTGAGCATGAAACATATGTCAGGCCAACCTTATGGCAGAATTCAACTGAGCTTGGTTCACCACCGTGCTCGCCGCAGATACCTAACTTGATATTAGGACGTGTCTTACGGCCTAATTCAGCAGCCATCTTGACTAACTTGCCAACACCATTCTGGTCTAACTTGGCAAATGGATCCTGTTCATAGATCTTGGCATCATAGTATGCGCCTAAGAACTTGCCGGCATCATCTCTTGAGAAGCCGAATGTCATCTGTGTCAGGTCGTTAGTACCGAAGCTGAAGAATTCAGCTTCTTCGGCGATTTCATCTGCCAGTAATGCAGCACGTGGAATTTCGATCATAGTACCAACATGGTATTCAACCTTTGTATCAGAAGCAGCGATGACTTCATCAGCAACCTTGACTACGATGTTCTTGACGAACTTTAATTCCTTGACTTCGCCTACTAATGGAATCATGATTTCAGCGACGACTTTCCATTCTGGATGTCTCTTCTGAACATTGATAGCTGCTTCAATAACAGCCTGAGTCTGCATTTCTGCAATTTCAGGATATGTTACTGCCAGACGGCATCCACGGTGACCCATCATAGGGTTGAATTCGTGTAAGCCATCGCAAACAGCCTTCAGCTCTTCGAATGACATGTTCATTTCCTTAGCCAGTTCTTCGATGTCCTTGTCTTCCTTTGGTACGAATTCATGCAGAGGTGGATCCAGGTAACGGATTGTTACAGGGTTGCCCTGCATTGCTTCATAGATACCTTCGAAGTCGCTTCTCTGCATAGGTAATAACTTAGCAAGAGCAGCTTTTCTCTGTTCAACTGTCTTGGAAACGATCATTTCTCTGATAGCCTTGATTCTGTCGGCTTCAAAGAACATATGCTCTGTTCTTACCAGACCAATGCCCTGAGCACCGAATGCATATGCCTGAGCAGCATCCTTTGGTGTATCAGCGTTTGTTCTGACCTGTAACTGTCTGACTTCATCAGCCCAGTTCATGAATCTTTCGAAGTCACCTGAGATTGTTGCTGGAACTGTAGGGATTCTTTCGCCGTAAACACAGCCTGTTGAACCATCGATTGAGATCCAGTCACCTTCTTTTAAGGTAACGCCGTTAACAGTAAATTCCTTACCGCCCATAACGATGTCGCCGCAACCTGATACGCAGCAAGCGCCCATGCCTCTGGCAACAACGGCAGCGTGGCTTGTCATACCGCCTCTGACAGTCAGGATACCTTCAGCATTGTGCATGCCTTCGATATCTTCTGGTGAAGTTTCCAGTCTGACTAAGACAGTCTTCTTGCCTTCTTCTTTCCACTTGATTACATCTTCAGCTGTGAAGACGATCTGACCTGTAGCAGCTCCTGGTGAAGCAGCTAAGCCTCTGGTTAAGACCTTGGCATTCTTTAATGCAGTAGCATCAAACTGAGCATGTAATAATGAATCCAACTGACCAGGTTCTACTCTTAAGATAGCTTCCTTGGTATTGATCAGTCCTTCATCAACCATGTCGCAGGCGATCTTTAAGGCAGCAGCACCTGTTCTCTTACCGTTACGGGTCTGCAGCATGAATAACTTACCATGTTCAACAGTAAATTCCATATCCTGCATATCCTTGTAATGAGCTTCAAGGTTATTGCAGATGTTAACAAACTGTGCATAAGCATCAGGTGAAGTTTCGGCTAATTTATCAATTGTCATAGGTGTTCTGACACCTGCAACAACGTCTTCGCCCTGAGCGTTCATTAAGAACTCACCGAACAGTTTCTTTTCGCCGGTTGCCGGGTTTCTTGTGAATGCAACACCAGTGCCGCAGTCATCGCCCATGTTACCGAATACCATCATCTGTACGTTAACAGCTGTACCCCAAGAAGATGGGATATCGTTCATACGACGATAGTAGATAGCTCTGTCGTTATTCCATGAACGGAATACAGCCTTAATGGCTTCCATTAACTGAACCTTGGCATCCTGAGGGAAGTCTGATTTCATGTTTTCTTTATAGTAAGCCTTGAATCTGGCTGTCATTTCCTTCATATCATCAGCATCAAGCTGAGTATCAAGCTTAACGCCTTTGGCTTCCTTCATTTCATCAATGATTACTTCAAATGTGCTCTTTGGTAAACCCATGACAACATCTGAGAACATCTGGATGAAACGACGGTATGAGTCATATGCGAATCTAGGGTTGTTTGTGCTCTTGGCAACAGTTTCAACAACCTTGTCATTCATACCTAAGTTAAGAATAGTATCCATCATACCAGGCATACTTGCACGTGCGCCTGAACGAACAGAAACCAGTAATGGGTTTTCTTCACTGCCCAGTACCTTACCACTCTTTGCTTCTAACTTTTCAAGATAAGCTAAGATTTCTTCCTGAATATCATCGGCAATTCTTTCACCATCATCATAGTAACGTGTACATGCTTCTGTGGTGATAGTAAAACCATAAGGAACAGGCATGCCAATGTTGGTCATTTCTGCCAGGTTAGCACCCTTGCCGCCTAATAGTTCACGCATATTTGCATTGCCTTCTTCAAACAAATAAACGTATTTCTGGCTCATTTATATCTCCTCCTATATCAGCACAATTTATAATACCAAAATATATAAAAAAATACTATTGTTTTCAGCCAAGAAAGCGTAAAAATCAATAGTAAATAAAGATAAGAGTATATCTAAGAGAAACTCTAAGCAGATAATAAAAAAGCACAAAAAAACCGGCAACTTGCTATTTTCGCAGGGGCATG
>JAFWDT010000006.1 GCA_017516045.1 Erysipelotrichaceae bacterium | reverse complement strand
TTAAAAACTCCTTTCTTTGTTCAGACCACACGTTTTAATTGTAAAGGAGTTTTGACCTTATTGGTTTCCATACTGTGTGTTTTTTCAGACACACACTGTTTGGATTTCACTTAACACAAACACAGGAATTGGAATGTATCTAAAAAGAACAGGATCATCAACCTGAGAATTACATTCTCCAGTCGATTGGTTCTGTTCCGTTTTTTATTAGATAATCGTTAGTTTTTGAAAAGTGCCTGCAGCCGAAGAATCCGCGGTAGACGCTTAGCGGAGATGGGTGCACCGTTTCCAGTATCAGATGCCTTGGATTTGTGATCAGGCTCTTTTTCTGACGGGCATTATTGCCCCACAGCAGATAAACTACCGGCTGATCAAGAGTATTTATCTTCTCAATAACATGATTGGTAAATGTCTCCCAGCCTCGGCCGGCATGAGAATTAGCCTTGCCTTTTTCAACGGTCATTACAGAGTTGATCAGTAGCACTCCCTGTTTAGCCCACTTAACCAGATATCCATTGTTATAGTTCATCGGTATGCCAAGGTCATCCTGTATTTCCTTATAGATGTTCTGTAAGGAAGGCGGCAACTGTACTCCCGGCTTAACCGCAAAGCACATTCCGCAGGCCTGCCCCGGTTCATGATAGGGATCCTGGCCGAGTATTACAACTTTTACCTTATCCAGGTCAGTGTAATAGAATGAGGAAAAAACCTCTTTTTTAGGCGGGTATATGGTTTTAGTTTCATATTCCCGTTTTAAAAAAGCTGAAAGCTCCTTAAAATAAGGCTTTTGAAATTCCTCATTCAGAAAAGGATCCCAGCTTTGATTAATCATTCAGATTACTCCCAAGTACGGTAATGCTGACCGGACGGCAGCATACGATCGATCCTACACAGCCCGGCTTTCTCTGGCCGTCACATAAAAGCTTCAGAAAACCGTCAAAACGGTAATCCAGGGTTTTATCAGTAGGATTGATGATGATTGTCAGATCTGTTTCGTTATTGCAGTTTCTGATCTTATATATGATTGCGCCTTTGACGATTTCAGTATCCACATCGGCTTCGATCATCTCTCTGGTCTTGTTGATGCGATACTTTCTTCTGATGTTGATCAGCGTCTTAACATAGGAAATGATGTCCTTATGCGCTTCTCTGTCTTCTTCTTTCAGTTTATTAATCCAGTCAGGCTTGTTATAGGTGTTGCTAATGCCGTTCTTGCTGCGGCAGTATTCCTGTCCGCTGTGTATGAAAGGTATGCCCTGAGAAAGGATTACCATTCCCAATAAGAGCTTGACTCTTTCGATCCTTAAGGCTTCGCTTTCTTCCTTACAGCAGATCTTCAGCTTGTCGAACACTGTCATATCATCATGACATTCAACATAGTTAACTGACTGGGCAGGAGAGCCGTAGCCTGATCCTGTAACCAGGTCACAGGCTTCTTCGGTGAGATTTCTTCCGCCGGTAGCGTAACCTTTGCCTTCAGCATCAAAAGTACTGCCCTTAATGGTGTCTCTGAAGACATCATTGAAGAAGGCAACCTGCGGCATGAGGGCATAATTGCTGCTGCATGCCATCTTTTCCTTTTCCAGGGCGGTGTTCATCTGCCATCCTTCACCATAGATCATGATATCGGATTTCAGTTCTCTTAGTGACTTGCAGATCAGGTTCATGGTATCGACATCCAGGATGCCCATCAAATCAAATCTGAAACCGTCAACATCAAACTGATTGACGAAATACTTCAGAACATCCAGGATGAATTTTCTGACCATCTTCTTTTCGCTGGCTACATCATTGCCGCACAGGGTTCCATCAGAAAGTTTTCTGTCTCCGGTATAGCGGAAATAATAGTAAGGAACAACATTGTCAAATGTTGAGGTATTCAGATAGTAAACGTGATTAAAGACCACATCCAGGTTGATCCTTATTCTCTGCTGATGAGCCGTCAGAACCAGATTATGGAAATCCTTCAGTACCTGAACAGGATCATTTACATTACTGGAATAACTTCCTTCCAGAGCGAAATACTGTAACGGATCATAGCCCCAGTTGTAGAAAAGATCAGGAATCTTTTCGTTAACGGAAGCGAAATCATTGATCGGCATCAGCTGCAGACTGGTAATCCCCAGATCCTTAAGGTATGCCAGGTTGTTTTTCATTCCTTCAAAGGTACCTTCAATGCTGTAGTCCCTGACGCTTGTTTCATAAATAACAGCATCCGTATAACGCCACAGTTCAGGCATGTGCAGCTTTTCAACCTTGTAGGTATCCAGATCTACTACCACGCTTCTGTCGCTGTTCGGCAGTGAAGCTTTGCCATAAGGATCATTGACCTCATTCCAGTTGCCGTTTACACGTACCAGATAACGATAAATAGCTCCAACACATCTCGGAGCTATTGTCAGTCTGTATACACCGTTTTCCGTGCGGCGCATGTCAACAGTTTTTATTTTACCGCCGTATTCAATTTCGACTTTCACACGGCTGGCTGTAGGTGCCCAAAGGGCAAACTTGGTATATTTGTCGGTCAGGGTACTGCCCAGATCATCACCGTCGTAATAGAATTCCTCATCAAAACGGTCCGTCTTAACGATGAAACGGTAATTCAGAATGCACTTAAAATTGTTGGTTACCATTACCTGGTATTCCGTACCAACGTTTATCTCTCCATCAAATCTGACCTTATAGACGATTGCTCTGTCTTCTTCTCTTGAAGTAACAAGTTCAAGAGGATATACAGTTACACCGTCTGTCAGATAGAATACATCACTGCGACCTTGACAGAATGCCTTGTCTATGATGACTTCAATATTCTGATAGTCATCAAGATAAGCCCTGACCAGACTGTTTTTCATAAATTAAATTCCTACCTTGTTAAGATGCCAAATATCTCTGTTGTAATCTTCAATCGTTCTGTCAGAGCTGAAGAAGCCGCTGGTCGCAATGTTGACCAAGCACTTTCTGATCCATTCATCTCTGTCCTGATACATTTCGGATATCTTGTGCTGAGCTTCGCAGTATGAACGGTAGTCTTCAAGTAAGAAGTATTCGTCATTTCTGTAAAGCAGGTCGTCATAGATGGTCTTGAAATCATCAGGATTCTTATTCCATGTGCCGTCAACCAGGGAATCCATGATTCTTCTGATTTCCGGATCATTCTCATAAATTCTCATTGAACTGTAGCCATTCTGTCTCAGTTCCCTTAATTCTTCAACTGTACGTCCGAAGATGACGATGTTGTTGCTGCCGACATTGGCATAAATTTCAACATTTGCACCGTCCAGAGTACCGATGGTTACGGCACCGTTCATCATAAACTTCATGTTTCCGGTTCCGCTGGCTTCCTTACCGGCTGTTGAGATCTGTTCAGATACATCAGCGGCATTCATCAGTATTTCAGCGATTGAAACACAGTAGTTAGGAATGAATACTACCTTGAAGAATTTATTGACCTGAGGGTCATTGTTTACGACTTCAGCAATGCGGTTGATCAGGTGAATTACCTGCTTGGCATATACATAGGCCGGAGCTGCCTTGGCCGCAAAGATGAAAGTGCGCGGATACATGTTGAAATCAGGATCACTCTTGGCTCTGAAATACAGGTTAATGAGGTTCATGCAGTTAAGCATCTGTCTCTTATAGGCATGCAGTCTCTTGGCCTGAACGTCAAAGATGGAATTAACATCGACATCAATATTCAGCGTATCCTTTATATACTTAGCCAGGATCTTCTTGCGTTCCAGTTTGGCCTTGGCAAATCTCTGATGCAGCTCAGGATCATCCAGATGTGCTCTCAGATCTGACAGTTTGCTGGCATCCATGATGAAACCATCGCCAATTGTGTCGTAAATGACCTGACTCAGCTGAGGGTTTGAATATAATAACCAGCGTCTGTGTGTAACACCGTTGGTCTTACTGTTAAATTTAGCCGGGAATAACTGGAAGAAGTCTCTCATGACATCGTTCTTCAGGATCTCGGTATGGATTCTGGCAACACCGTTAACAGAGAAGCTGCAGGCTGCCCCCATATGAGCCATGTGAACCTGGTTGTCTCTGATAATGGCAACTCTTTCGCAGAGGTTGTAGTCGCCGGTTGTTGTAATGACATAGTTTCTGAAACGGCGGTCAATTTCCTGAATCAGAATATAGATACGAGGTAAAAGCTTGACCATCATGCTGACAGGCCAGCGTTCCAGTGCTTCGTGCATGATCGTATGGTTGGTATAAGCTACTGTATGTGTAACAATATTCCAGGCCTGATCCCATTCATAATTGTATTCATCGAGCAGAATTCTCATTAATTCAGGGATGATCATGATAGGATGAGTATCATTTAACTGAATGACAACCTTCTCATGAAGATTATCCAGTGTACCGTAATGCTCAAGATGAGACTTTATAATAGTCTGTACACCGGCAGAAACGAAGAAATATTCCTGTTTCAGTCTCAGCTCGCGTCCTACTTCAGTGCTGTCATCAGGATAAACGTTCTGACAGATTCTGTTAACGTCATTCAGGTACCTGATGAAGTCACGGCCTACCGGATTGTCTTCACTGGCTTCAGGCTTCCATAATCTTAAGGAGTTTACTACTCTGTTGCCTCTGCCGACTACCGGCATGTCATATGGAACCGCCCTGATGGTTTCAGCGTTGATATGTCTGACTTCCATCTTGCCTTTTTCGTTCCACTCGGTCTGAATTTCACCATAGAACTTGACATCAACAGCATGCTTAGGCTTTCTGATTTCCCAAGGGTTACCGATCTTCAGCCAGATATCAGGTACTTCAACCTGCTTGTTATCTTCGATTTTCTGCTTGAACAGACCATATTCATATCTGATGGTATTACCGTGTCCGGCATAACCTAAGGTTGCCAGGGAATCAAGGAAGCAAGCTGCCAGTCTTCCCAGACCGCCATTGCCCAGGCCGGCATCCGTTTCCAGTTCTTCCAGCTCGTTAAGATCTATGTTAAGATCAGCCAGGCCTTCCTTGACGATATTGTAAAGGCCCATGTTCATTAAGTTATTAGTCAGTAAACGTCCAATCAGGAATTCCATTGAAAAATAGAATAACTGCTTGTCGGAGTTCTTGGCAATCACTCCCTTGGTGTCCATCCAGTTAATACTGGCGGCATCTCTGATGATCTCACCAAGAGTCAGAAATCTCTCGGTAGGATCGGAAGATTCAACGCTTCGACCATAGGTCTGCATGAAGCGTTCCATGTACTCCTTTTTGAATTCTTCTTTGTTTGTAAACATCAAAACCTCCTAGCGCATCTTTCCCTCCAGAATCACGCCGGCAAACGGAGCCAAACGGATCGTCATATGATAACGGAAACCGTTCTTAGCGCCTTTGACCGCCCTGACCTTACGGAAATTGCACATGTTACAACCGCTGTATATATCTTTTTCAGAGTTAATTATTTCAGTAAAGAAACCGTATGTCGGTACGCCGATTTCAAATTCTTCGTATCCGACCGGAGCCATGTTGAGGACTACTACATAACAGTATCCGTCTCCATGTCTTATATAACTGTAAACTCTCTGTTCATTATTATCAGCGTCAATCCACTGGAAACCATCCCAGCTGTAATCATGTATCCAGAAAGCCGGATGAGACTTGTAAATCATGTTAAGATCCCTGATAAATCTTCTGAATGAGTCATGTACAGGATACTTCAGCATGAACCAGTCAAGCTCTTTCTGCTCGTCAAACTCTCTGAATACTGCAAATTCATTACCCATGAAATTCAGTTTTTTTCCTGGGTGCGTATACATATATACCATTAAATTACGGCATTGTGCAAATTTTTGTTCATAATTACCCCACATTTTGTCAACTATTGTTCCCTTGGAGTGAACAACTTCATCGTGTGAGAACGGAAGAATGAACTTTTCGGAATAGAAATAGTACATCGAGAAGTTAATCAGGTTGTGATGGTAATGACGGTACTCAGGGTCCATCTTATAGTACTTGAGCGTGTCATTCATCCAGCCCAGATCCCACTTATAGTCAAAGCCGAGACCATTGTTTTCAGTCGGAGCCGTAACCATCGGATAGCTGGTAGAGTCTTCCGCAATGATCATGACACCAGGATATTCCTTATGTACATGATAGTTGAACCTCTTGATGAAACCGATAGCACCGGTATTTTCACCCTTGGTTGAATCACCATTGTGGTAAATGAGGTTGCTGACAGCGTCAACGCGCAATCCGTCGCAATGGTATTTGTCGATCCACATTGTAGCACTGCTCATTAAGAAGCTTACAACATGATTCTTGGTGAAATCGAAGTAATGAGTGTCCCACTGGCTCTCGCTTCTGTTTGGATCGTCGCTTTCATACAGGCATGTACCGTCATATTTGATCAGTCCGAATTCGTCTTTGACAAAGTGAGCGAGAACGATGTCCATGATGACACCGATGCCGTTTCTGTGGCAGGCATCAATGAACATCTGCAGCTGATAACAGTTACCGTAACGGCTGGTTACTGAGAAGTAGCCATACTGCTGATAACCCCATGATCCGTCAAACGGATACTCGTTAAGAGGCATCAGTTCAATGTGGGTATATCCCATATCTTTGACATATGGTATAAGTTCATCGATCATTTCATAATAAGTGAACCATCTGCCGGCGCCATGATGCTTGAAACCTCCCAGATGAACTTCATAGATATTCATCGGTTTGTTGAAGTCATTGTTTCTGTTCTTTATCCACTCATCGTCAGTCCATTTGTATTCATCGACATCGACGACCTTGCAGACCCAGCCAGGCCTCATCTCATTATAAAAGGCATACGGGTCTATCTTAGTGACAAAACGACCGTTTGCCTGTTCAATTACATATTTGTACTGGGCATATTCCTGTAAACCCTCTACAGTTATTTCCCAAATCTCATTGTTTATTTTTTCAAGCAGTGTCCGGTTCTGATCCCAGCCGTTGAAATCGCCAATTAATCTGACGCTTCTGGCATTAGGTGCATACAATCTGAAACAGACACCCTTTTTGGTAAAGTGAGCCCCGAAGATTTCGTAGGCATGAAGTGAATATCCATCATAGAAAGACTGTAATTCCTTATTGTTTTTCATACGCTATTCTCCCGTATTATAAGTATAGCTTAATTGAATAAATATATAAATAAAAAAGGGAATGCTTCTTTAAGAAACATATCCCTTATTTCTTTTAACTGATTCTCCTGAATACTGTTTTATCCCGCGGCGGATCGATCCGGACATTACCCCATGACCCTTCCTTGACATATGTGTCATTTTCAGCATCATACCTGAATCCTATATCATAATATCCGGCAAACGAATCAAGCATGTATGGAGGATCATTACCGTTTTCAGGATAGTAATACAGATTTCCTCTGCAGAAATTACTGCCGTCAGAAAGTTCTGCAATAACTGTATCTGTTTTCTGCCTGTATATTGTCAGTTTCCATCTGTTATCCTCCGATTGGTATATCTGTGCCGTAAAATCAGGAATCTCATTTTCTATGAAAGGTACCACTTCACGGTTCGCAAGTGCAGCATAACCTGTCTTTTCAATGATATACTGCCCATCATCCGATAACATGAAGTCAACCATCTGTCTGACAGTTTCCTTTTGATTGGAAACCAGATAAGCACAGACCAGATTAACCGTAGCCGGATAACTGCCGTTCTTAATGCTTTCCGCTGTCGGTTCAATACCGTCTACGGAAAGGATCTTTACGTGCTGTTCCTGATTAAGTCCGGTCAGGAAATACTTGAAAGTATAACCTATGGCACCTTTTTCATTATTATATTCAGCTACCTTACTGATTATGTCGCCCATACCGCCGATATACTCGATTTTTTTCGGTTCTTTCAGACTGACATCACCCATGAACCATTTCATCATGACCTGGGAACCGGAGTCTTCAGGACGCTGGAAGGCTACGATATTCTCGTTCTTTCCGCCCAGTTGCTTCCAGTTAGTAATGTCGCCGTGATAAATCTGTCTTATCTGTTCACTTGTCAGGTTATCAATCGGGTTATCCTCTTCCACAAAGAAGATGAAAGCTTCTCTGCCAATCGGTACTGTTATTATCTGTTCCAGTTTATCTGCAGCTTCGGCTTTCTGGTTGGCTGACGGTCTGGCAGCAATTACCAGGTCCGCTTCCTTGTTTATCAGCCTGTAGTACGCCTGCACGGTATTTGTGAAGGAAACATATTTCCCGTTGCACAGATATACTGTCATCATCTCGTAATTATCGCCTTTTCCTCTGGCGTTCCAATACTCTTCTGCTCTGGTATGATAATCAGCTTCTATCTTATCAATATCCTTATATACAGCCTTAGCCAGAGCGGAATAAACAGGATAACAGGCCTCGGCACCATCCAGTATCGGCATATCCGCTTCATTTTCTATGCGCAACGATGCTTCATGATCAAGAGTTACCAGTTTTTCTCCGTCGTATACATGATATCCGGTAAAATCCGTTGTGGAATAACCATTCATGTATTTGAAGCCATGTCCCATGTATTTGTTCCTGTCACTGCTCATTTTCCATATTTTCAAACCCAGCACCGCAACAGCCAGAACAAAAACACCCAGAATCCCCAGGAATATCTTTTTAACAATGCCTTTTTTCTTCTTTGCCATTATATCTGCTTTCCTTTACCTCTATTCTAAGATAAACCCCGAATACAGACAATTACGTGAATCTTAAGTATTCATTAAAAAGCGGATGATCTCATCCGCATTCATTATTTATTTTCTCAATAACATGTTGTATGAATCACTAGCCTGAACATATGTGATCTTCACTCCCGGCAGCAATGTCGTAAGATGCTGCTGGGCCAGCCATTTCATGCCCGGTTCTTCAACATTGAAGTGTCCGGCTGCCAGAATGGTCTTGTTTAAGCCCAGCTGTGCCCCATCCCTCATGTATATGGCAACCGTATAGTCCGTGATTTCCATACACAGAATGGTATCAACATGGTTTTCCTCAATGAAAGCCAACTCTTTGTTGTCAAACTGCCCCATGATATGGAACGGTATGTATACTCTTCTGGTCATTCCATCAAGATCACCCATGGTTTTCATACCCTTCAGGTTCATTTTCTCCATCAGGTACTGCGCTACTTCTCTGGTTGGTGCCTCCGGAATGTCAAACAGCAAAGGTGAAATGTCCTTTCTGACATAATCAAGCCAGCCAAGTTCATAAGTAAGGCCATAGAATATGCCGTCAACATACTTGCCGTTATGCAGTACTCCGGAGTGAATGTAATCATGATCTCTCCAGACGGTAATACCGGTCTCATCCAACAACTGTTTTTTCAGTTTAAAAGTCTCATTATCCTGTAGCCAGTCAGTTCTGTCCCCATGATTCCAGAAGCACGCTTCATGAGCAATTATCAGATTGGCTCCCAGTTTGTGAGCTTTTCTTACTACATCAACACTGGCATATATGGTCGTTACAATTCCCGTGCATTCCTTATCTGTTTCCCCATACAGTACTCTGTCTCTGATAGTATCATCAATGACACCGTATCCTCGACAGTTCTTTTTTACAGTTTCAATTATTTCACTGATCTTCATTTTGTTTCCTTATCTTTTTGTAGCAAGATATTCCAGCAGTTCATCTGCGTTTACGCAGATTTTCTCCAAAGCCATTCTGATCATAAGGTTATCAAGTCCCTGACACAATGTACGGCTGTCAGTCTTAAGTCCGACTGCAGGCTTGCCGCTGCCGTAATAGTAGCCCATAGCTACACAGGCCCCTTCATCGGGAACTCTGCCGTCCAGCAGAAACAGGAAGACATCTGAACTGTTCATCGCTTCCAGGTCTTTTTCAAATACATATCGGTCCTTTGGAATCCCATTTATGAAATCAGGCATTTCACTGACTACACCGCCGTCTCTTTGCGGAAGGTATGTATCATAGCCGTTATTTCTTAACAGTTCATCAATTTTCAGGTTGTATTCTCTTTCGTAATCACAGTACAGCGGAGCAGCTATATATACTTTCATATTATTATCCTCTTCTGGCTTCTCTTAACGGTTCTTCCCACAATACTCTGGCTTTGTTTTCTTCTGCCAGAGCATCAATCACTTCATGAAGCTGTTCCAGATAGGCGGCTTCTTTCTTTTTTGATCTTCTGCCTTTTCCCTGGTACAGTTCCTTTTCGAAATAAGCATCATAGGAAACGGCATAATCTTCCTCGTCCTTATGAGGGAAGAAAGTTACAGCCGCTTTGTAGGTTATCATGCCAGCTTCGGAATCGCTCACCAGCATTACCAGTGCCCCATTTCTCTGGACATCGAAAAAAACAGCATCAGCCTTGAAATACTGCTCATAAACATTAATTACCATAAAATGCCTCCATGTATGTTCGTTATACTTTAATTATACCCAAATAACTAATAAGATATAATTAATAATAAACAGAGGATAATAACATGAAAGAAAATGTGCTTGCAGTTCTTCCTACACTGACAGAAGAACAGATCAATACTCTCAGACAGTTATGTGAAGATAATGATTACGCTTTTAACCTGGCACTTAATAATCAGGAAGCTGAACCTTATCTTGATGAAGCCACCATTATATACGGCGGCAGTTCATGGCTTATCAGTCATGCTCCTAAGCTGAAATGGTTCCATTCAGTAAGTGCCGGAGTAAACAGCTATATTCCCGTAATTAAGGAAGATACCTTATTAACCAATTCTGCCGGTGCCTTCGGCTTATCAATTTCCGAACACATCGTCATGGTTATACTTATGATGCTGCGCAGAATGCCCGAATATCAGAAAAGAATAGCTGTCCGCAGCTGGCAGAAGGGGCTGGAACAGGAAAGTATTTACGGGAAGAGAATTACTGTCGTAGGAACAGGAGACATCGGCAGTCACTTTGCCGAAAGAGTCAGAGCCTTTCACCCTGACTGCATTACCGGTGTCAGCCGTTCAGGCAGGGATAACCCTTTCTTTGATGAGGTATACTCGATTGCTGAAATCGATCATCTGTTACCGGCTACGGACATTCTGGTATCCTGCGTCCCTGAAACGCCGGAAACGATTGGGTACATAAACAGAGAAAGACTGATGTTACTGCCAGATACGGCTTATCTGGTCAATGTGGGCAGAGGATCAGCGGTTGTTGAAGAAGATCTGATTGATATTCTCAACTCCGGATTAATTGCCGGTGCTGCTCTGGATGTATTCCGTAAGGAGCCTCTTCCGGAAGATTCACCATTATATGATGTGCCGAATCTTATTATTACACCGCACTGTTCAGGTAACCTGACCATTGATTATACAAAGGAAACTAACTTCAACATGTTTCTGACTAACCTTAAACATTACATCAACAACGAACCATTGGAACATGTGGTAAATAAGAAATTAGGGTATTAACTTATGGATGAGATAAAAAGACTTCTGAACATAATATTACGTGAATGCCGTAAGATCACAGACTTTCTGCCGGTGGCAGTCTTCCTGTCCCTGGTAATGACCCTTACGGGTTCTCTGATCAGCTCCATTCTGCTGAGGCTCCCTTTCTTAAACAATCTGCTGCATTCCCTGGTATACAGTGAAAGCATGTATATATTCATGAACAACTATGCTCTGTTTCTGGGCATCTGGATAATCATACTGCTTACCGTACTTGTTTTCCCGGGAAATCATCCGATGTTCAAAGCCATTGGGTATAACCGCAGAGGAAACAATCTCAAAGGATACCTGGTTGGCCTGTTACTGGGATTTGGAACAAATGCTTTCTGTGTTCTGATGTCATCATTGACCGGAGACATCAAACTCTCTTATTACGGTTTTGACTTTGTGGTACTGGCAGCCTTTGCGGTTGTCGTATTCATACAGTCCGGAGCCGAAGAACTGGCAGACCGTTTCTATCTGTATCAGAAATTACGCCGCAGATACAGACATCCAATTGTAGCCATATTATGCAACTCTATCGTATTTGCCCTGCTGCATACGGGAAATCCGGGATTTACGGTTGTTGCCGGTCTGCAGATCTTCTTTGTTAGTCTGATCTTCTCACTGATGGTCTACTACTATAATAACCTCTGGGGAGCAATGGCTTTCCACGCTGCCTGGAACTATACGCAGAACATCATCTTCGGTCTGCCAAACAGCGGTATCGTTTCTGAATATTCGATATTTACCCTGGAAGCCGCTTCTGCCCGTAACGGATTCTTCTATAATGTCCGGTTTGGCGTAGAGGGCAGCATCGGAGCCACCTTACTGCTGGCCATACTGTCAGCAGTCATAATTTATAAGAACTGGAAAAAGCCTGAATGCAATGATGTATGGGCTCAAAGTGAAGAAAAAGCCCGTCAGAAAAGCAGAACCATAAAAGATGTTTTATTCACTGAGGAGGAAAACAATGACACCGCGAAGACAGAGAATACTTAACAAAATGAAAGAAGCCGGACTTGATGGCCTCTTATTTGCGACCGGACCTAACCTGCAGTATGTAAGCGAGTGTACCAAGTACTTCTGGCAGCGAAGCTGCATGAATAACATCGGCGGGGCCAGAAGCTCTCATATTCTCCCGGAAGCCGTCTTATGGCTTTCAGCTGACAACGAAATGACAATCGTAGCCATACCAAGGATCAGGGATGATTTCCCTGGCTGTAAAGTCATTACTTCCTATATGGATCAAATGGAAGATACCTTATCATTTGTTGTCAAAGGTAACAGAATAGGCATTGGAGCCGACTGTGAAGACTGGTTAAAGTCTGTTCTGAAGAATCTTGATTCGGAAATTGAGCCTGTTGAAGCAGAACATCTGCTGAAGGATCTGCGTAAGGTTAAGGACGAAAATGAAATCGCTCAGTTAACAAAACTGTCTGCGTTTACTGATCAGGCCATCATGTATGTAGCCGAAAACCTGCGCGAAGGCATGACCATGGCTGAAGCCGAAGACATGCTGATGCGTTATGGTATGGAAAACGGCATGGATGACTTCTCCTTCCCGCCAACCATAGGATTCAAGACCAGGGGAACTTTTACTCCTGAACAGAACTACGATTTCCCTCGTACCACTCCTTTGACAGAGGGAACTGGAATCGCCTTTGACATCGGTTTTGTCAAGGACGGATACTGCTCTGACTGGGGCCGCACTCTTTACTGGGGCAAGGCACCGGAATATATCAAACAGGGATATAGGATATTACAGGAAGCTCAGGTCAACATGATCAACAGCATCGTTCCATATAAGACCAATGTCAACGAAACCTATAAGATGATCACTGATTATGTGGAAGCACATGGCTACGGTCAGTATTTCCGTGTTCAGAAACATGACATGAACGGTCATCAGATCGGCATTGACTGTCATGAATTTCCAATGCTGACCAACATGGAAGACGAGCCGTTTGTCCCGGGCATGGTCTTCTGTTCAGAACCTAAGATGATGTTCCCTGGGGAAATGTATATGCGTGTTGAAGACATGATACTCATCACGGAAACAGGAGCCGTATCATTATCCAAATTCCCTAGAGACCTGTTCGAAATAAAGAAATGAAAGAAATCCTTCAGTACCTTGTACCGAAGGATTTTTATTTATTCATTGTTTATTGGCCGGCTGATTGGCTCACTCAGTATTTCAGGATGCTGCATAATGTATTCAATCAGTCCTACTGACTTGGCGAAGTAGAAGCCGTCTGCGATCCTTTCATCCAGAGTGACTCCGAATTCACAGACCTTTCTGACTACCTGCTCACCGTTATTACTGATAATAAGCTCGTTTCTGATTTCTCCAATGCTGGTCAGTGATGAACAGCTTCCGAAATCAGCCAGATTATGATAGATGGCACCGCATTTTATGGATCCGAGATTGGATATGATCATGCTGGAGAAATAGATGTTGTTGTCGGTCAGGGAAGCTGGAAGCATTCCCCATTTGCCTAAAACCTTTATTACCGCAAATATGGATACTTTGATTATGTTAGGCAGTTTACCAAGAACATCTACTGCTGAGTTTGCCCCGGCTTTATCAGCCTTGCTGGAACGCAGATTATCTACCTTTTTGGCTATCTTGGCAGCGATGGAATCCATGTTGTCGTTTTCCTCTACTGGTATTACCAGCATCAGTTCTTCTGACTTGTCATCCAGGCTCATCTTAGCTACGAAGGACAGCAGAATGTCATTATGCTCATAAAGATATCTGTTGGAAATGAATCTGTTCAGTTTAGGTCTGTGATATATGACTTTGGCAATCGCCGTCATGAAAGCATGGAAATATGTATATGACTTTCCTTCTTTCTTACACTGTTCCATGTATCTGACCAGCTCAGTTACATCGGCCTTGCGATCAAGTAAAAAGGCATGAACTGAAATTCATGCCTTTTCTTAATTTAATACTTTAATCGAGATCCTCACCGTTGCTGGCAATTACTTTCCTGTACCAGTAGAACGAATCCTTACGGTAACGGTTATATGTACCATTGCCTTCATCATCAGCGTCTACATAGACAAAACCGTAGCGCTTGCTCATTGATACCAGTGAGCATGATACCAGGTCAATGCATCCCCAAGGAGTATAACCTATGACATTTACACCGTCTTCAATGGCTTCAGCGATGGCGTTTATGTGCTTGCGCAGATAATCAATGCGGTAATTGTCATGAACAGTCTTGTCTTCTCCCAGTTCTTCAAACGCGCCTAAGCCGTTTTCAACAATGTAAATCGGAAGATTGAATCTGTCTCTTAATTCATTAAGTGAGATCCTTAAGGCTGTAGGGTCGATCTGCCAGCCGAAGTCACTGGTCTCCAGATACGGATTATGCAGTGTTCTGATGAAAGATCCGATTCTTTCCTGTCTCTTTGGATCGGCAGTTACGATTGAAGAAAGATAATAACTCAGAGAAATGAAGTCTACCTTTCCTTCAGAGAGTATCTGTTCGTAATTGTCATACCACTTAATGTTGATGTTATTTTTCTTATAGTATGATTTTATCCAGGCCGGATAATATCCTTTAGCCATGACATCGCAGAAGAACATGTTGTATTCTGTTTCTTCATGCGCTCTGTAGGCGTCTGCAGGAGAAGGTGTCTCCGGATACAGATGATGCAGATTGAACATGTTGCCAATCAGACAGTTCGGTGCCGTTTCATGAGCGTATTTTACCACCATGGCACTGGCAATGAACTGATGGTGCAAGGCCTGGTGTGAGGCGTTTTCCCATCTTTCTGCCATCTGAGGCGGTAACGGTGCAAACGGACGGAAGCCCTTAGGCATTTCAATTTCACCGTATCTGTCGAGAATGATTCCGCCGCCTAACCAAGGTACGGCTGTAACCATGTTGATTTCATTGAATGTCAGCCAGTATTTAACCTCATCCTTATACTCATCAATGAGGAACTTCAGATACTTGACGCAATACGGTATTACTTCCGGTGATGCCCAGCCATCATACTTCTCAACAAATACTATTGGAAGCTCATAATGGATCATGGTTACCAGAGGTTCGATACCGTGTTTATGTAGTTCTCTGAATACGTTGTGATAGAACTCGACTCCTTTTGGATCCGGTTTTTCTTCCAGTCCTGTCGGGAACAGCCTTGTCCAGGAAATGGACATCCTGAAAGACCTGAAACCCATTTCCGCTAACAAAGCTATGTCTTCTTTATAGTGATGATAAAAATCAATGCCCCTTCTGTTAGGGAAGTTCATGGTCGCTTCTTCCGCTTTAGCCCTTTCATAATCCTTTTTCAGCATGAAGTTGCATGGGATCTTAGGACCGCGATAAAAGACATAGTCAAGATGGCAAAGACCTTTTCCGTCTTCGCATCTTCCGCCTTCTATCTGAGCAGCAGAAGTAGCGCCTCCCCATAAGAAGTTTTCAGGAAATCTTGCCATATTATGGATTAATTCTTGGCATCGATTGCGTCAGCTTCTTCGTCCTTGTAGAAAATCATGGTCAGCACGAAGGTGACAACTGCAGCGACAACTATGGCAATGATCATGTTGGTCAGATCCTTAGTTCCGCCGCCTGCAGGGTTAATGAACATGCCGAATGTGAACAGTCCTGGAGGACCGCCGGCATATGAACCTACATTCAGGATGGCGCAGATGATACCGCCTACTGCTGAACCAATCATGGCAGCGTATAATGACTTTCTGTACTTGAAGGTAATACCATACATACCCGGTTCAGAAATGCCCGGAACGGCATCAGAGAATGCGCATGACAGAGCAAGTGATCTGCGGTCTGGATCCTTGGCCTTAAGACCTACAGCCAGACATGCGGCAGCCTGTGTATACTGGAACAGGAAGCCTGCAGGTGCAGTAATAACGTTCTTGCCATATTTTGAACCGGTAGCCATGGCTACAGCCATCAGGTTGAAGTGCATGCCGGTGATGACAACGTATGGATATAATGCGCACAGCAAGCAGATTACTACCGTACCAGCCGGGCTCATAACTGCTCCAATCAGGATTCCGGCGAACCACTCAGAAAGTCTGTGTCCGAGAGGTGCCAGTACCAGCAATCCTAATGGTACCATGATCAGAACTTCCAGTAATGGTACTAATACGAATCTGATCTGCTTTGGAATGATCTTATTGAGGAATTTTTCAATATAGCTCATTACAAATACGCACATGATTACCGGAAGGATCGTGCTCTTGTAATCAGCTGGATAAATCGGTAAACCGAAAATGAAGCCGGCATTGCCTGTACCAGGGATGACCTGAGGAGGTCCGCCTGGCTGAGGAATCGTAGCGCCTTTGCCTGTAGCTACAAGTGCAGCGAAAGCAGGGTCAATCAGGATGGCGCCCATCAGGATACCCATGGCTGTCTTAACGCCAAATCTCTTGGCGGCTGCATAACCTACCAGAACAGGCAGACAGTTGAATGCTACGCTGTATACCCATGTGAAGGTAGCTACCGTAGGTGAATCAGCTGACAGAACCTTTAAATTGACCAGCAGCATTACGAATGCCTGCAGCATACCGCAAGCCAGCAGAGCCGGTAAGATCGGGAATACGCAGGATACGATTGCCGGGAAGATTGAACCTAAGATATCCTTGATGGTCTTTTTAGGCTTAACCAGCTCAGGATCAAGGTTTTCGTCAATAGCGGCTGCTCTTTCAACACCTGATGCATTAACGAATGCATTATATACGTCACCTACATCGGTACCGATAATGACCTGCACCTGGTCACCAATCATCTGTGCGCCAATGACGCCGAGCTTCTTGAGTTCGTCCAATTTAACGAGGCTGGTGTCTTTTGGAGTAATGCGCAGTCTGGTCAGACAGTGTGCAGCATGAGAGATGTTAGCTTTTCCGCCTACATATTCAATGATCTTCGAAGCTAATTCATCATAGTTTTTCATACTCATTAAATCTCCTTTCTTTTTCTTATTATGATAATGAATATTATTTATACCTTAATGGTATTAATGACTTATCTGAGGAAGCCGAAATTCATGCCGTATTTCAGCAGGTCAAGCAGGAACATTTCCTTATCGGCAATTCTTCCTGCATAGTTATAATGACCTAAATTCCTTATTCTCTTCATGGCAATGTGAACTTCGCCTTTATAACGGGTACCCTTGTCATTGATAATGACGACATCACCGGGTTCAAGGTATTCTTTATCGCATTCTCTTGGAGGGATAGATATTGGTCTGAAATCCATTCTGCCCCATCTTGATCTGATGATCACATGTGTGTATTCGCTGACATTATGCTTATTGAAGACAAATAACAGTTCCTTTTCAACATCTGATACATCATCAGCCAGTTCTATTCTTATCGGGATTCTTTCAATGTCGCCGATAGGTATCTGTGTTCTTAACCCCGGGAAATAGAACGGTCTGTCTTCCGCGAAAACATAGATCTCCTTCATGGTCTCGGCAATTTCTCTGAATTCGTCTTCTGACACAAAGGCATTGCCGAAAATAACCTCATCACATCCCAACGCCAGGACGTGTCTTAACTGCAACCCTACCGGAAGATCTCTGTCTTCTTCAATCGTTGGTAATCCGTCACTGACAGGCCATGGGCCGTGAGCGCCTTTTACGTTTGAGGAAATGAAGATCTGCGTTCTGATCCCTTCTTTTCTGAAGAACTGATTTGCCTCGTAAACAGCTTCGCTGCCTGCACCTGAGTATCTCAGCGGATAGAAGTTATATGAACCGATGATCCTTTTTTTATCGCCGCCCTGTTCAATGATCCTTTTTACGGAATCGACCAGACTGGCATTAAGCTGAATGCCCAGTCCCTGATCATTGTTGACGATTTTAACATCTCGTTCGTCATTGAACATCAGGTCAAGTCTCAGAACATCCAGACCTATTTCCTTAAATACCGACAGATCCTCCGGTGTACAGCCCATCTGCATGAAGAATCGGGCATTACAGTCACCATAAACCTTCATTCCATGTCTGTGTGCTGCTTCACAAAGATCGCCAAAATACTTGATTATGTCTTCTCTGGTTCCTTCAACGGAAAACAGGCTGGTAAAAACCTTGGTAAACCCGTATTTTTCAGCCAATGAAAGGTAATCCTCAATCTCCTGTTTAGTTTCCTGTTCCGGATATAGTGAAACACCTAACTCGATCATGTTTTTGTTCTCCTGAAATATATATTATTGTTCTAAAGAAATAAAACTCCCAAGCAGCCTCAAAACAAAAATGAACAGATTTCTTTTTTGTTCTAAGGATAAGCCTCGGAGTTAGCGAGTTACAAACCTTAACTTCTAATTTTATATTATATCCTTGAATCGTAACAGTCAATATCCATTTATGCGACAAAAATCAGGCATTTTTAACACAAAACCATAACAAAACCCTGCTCATGCAGGGCTTTGTGGTTTATTTACTTTGTGTATTCTGCCATGGCAGCGTAGTAGTTCTTTCTCTTATCTGCTACATCTGCCTTGTCAGCGCCCTTAATGCAGTAGTAGATCTTGCACTTAGGTTCTGTACCGCTTGGTCTTACAGCGATCCATGAGCCGTCAGCCAGGAAGTATTTCAGAACGTCGCTTCTGTCGAATCCGACGATATCCTTTTCTTCACCGTTTTCATATGACTTGGCAGTCTTGAAATCTTCCCACTTGACTACCTTGCAGCCGGCAACATCAGCAGGAACGTTTTCTCTCAGGTTCTTTAACATAGCCTGGATCTTCATCTTGCCTTCTTCGCCCGGCAAGGAGATAGACTGCTGTGATTCATCATATGTACCGTACTTTTCATACAGTTCATCGAGAACATCGATCAGAGTCTTGCCCTGTTTCTTATAGTAGTTTGCGGCTTCGCAGATCAGTACTGTCGACTGGTTGGCATCCTTGTCTCTGACAAATGGCTGTACCAGATAGCCATAGCTTTCTTCATAACCGAAGACGAAGTCCTTTTCACCGGTCTGTTCATAACCGTGGATCTTGGATCCGATGTACTTGAAACCAGTAAGAGTCTTTTCAGTTTCAACACCGTAGTTCTTGGCTACTGCTTCACCGAGGTCGCTTGTAACGACTGTATTGAACATTACAGGATGAGCAGGCATTAAGCCCTTTTCCTTCATCTGTGAATATACATATTCAAGTAATACGGCACCTGTCTGGTTACCTGTCATTAAGATCCATTCACCGTTCTGATTAACAACAACACCTAATCTGTCGCCATCAGGGTCAGTTGAAATGGCGATGTCTGCGCCTACTTTCTTGGCATATTCAATTGCCAGTTCATAAGCTCTTGGATCTTCTGGGTTAGGGATCTTGGTTGCGCCGAAGGCAGGGTCAAATGTACACTGTTCTTCAACGTATGTTACATCATAGCCCATTCTTTCAAACAGAGGTCTTAAGGACATGATTGAAGTACCGTGCTGAGGAGTATAAACAAGCTTGAAATTGCTCTTGTCCAGATCCGGATTCAGCTGGATACCCATGACTTCCTTGATGTAAGGTTCGTCAACATCGGCACCGATCTTATGGATCAGGTCTTCCTGTTCGACTGTCAGTACTGGAGTATCTACCAGTTCATCGCCCAGTTTCTTGATCTCATCAATGACACCCTGAACCATTTCAGGAATCATCTGGCAGCCTGTTGAATCATAAACCTTGTAGCCATTGTATTCCTTAGGGTTGTGAGATGCTGTGATCATGATACCGCCTGTGCATTTCAGATATCTTACTGCATATGACAGTTCAGGTGTTGATCTTAAGGCATCAAAGACAAAGCTCTCAATGCCGTAGCTGGCCAGGATTCTGGCGCTTTCGATTGAGAATACATCTGACTGATATCTGTTGTCATAGCTGATCGCAACTGTAGGATGATCGCAGATACTGTTGAGGTATTTCGCAAAGCCTACTGTTGCCTTTCTGATGGTGTAGACATTCAGTCTGTTTGTTCCGGCACCAAGTAAGCCTCTCATGCCGGCTGTTCCAAATTCTGCGTCTGTGTAGAAGGCATCGTGTTTCTGCTCTTCTGTCATGTTCAGTAACTCTTCCTTGAGTTCACTGTCCATTGTCGGATGGTTTAACCACTGTAAATATTTTTCCTGTACCATATTTCTTTATCTCCCGTAAGAAAAGGAAGAGCTCTCGCTCTTCCTCGCTTTGTTTACTCGATTACCTTCTGAGCTTTCAGAGTTTCAATGATAGTGTTTAATGCGTTCTCTTCATCGTCGCCATCACATGTAAGAGTGATTTCTGACTGAGTAGGAATGCCTAATGACATAACGCCCATGATAGACTTCATGTCAACTGTTCTTCCCTTGAATGAAACACTAACTTTGCATTTGCACTTGCTTGCAGCGTTTACAGCTACTGTTGCTGGACGAGCATGTAAACCAACTGGGTCAATTACTACAACCTTAACTTCCTGCATTATAGCCACCTCCCATAATTCTTTCTAAATTAATAATACAGTGAAATGTAAGGGTTTTCAATATTTTTTCTTTTATATAAGGGATTAGTGGACATTTCACACAATTACAGATTAATCCATTCTTAGGAAAGTTTACGGCAATTATTTCCATCATGTCGTATAATATATAATGATTCAGAGGTAAGTGGAATGGCTAAAAAGAAGAAAAGAGTAAGATTTAAGAAATGGTTCGTATATACAGTACTGGGACTGATCATTTTCCTGTGTCTGTTTATTCTGCTCAAGACAGTTCCTGTCTTTGTAGTCATGGAAGGCGACAAAACCATGACACTGGAAGTACACAGCGAATTTGTTGATCCGGGTGCATATAACCGCTTTACCAAAAAGCCGATAACGCCAAAGGGAACGGTTGACGTTGACACTCTGGGCAAGTACCGCCTTAAGTATTCCTCTTTCCTGCAAAGTTTTTCCAGAACGGTAAAGATCGTTGATACCACTGCTCCTGTTCTGACTTTGACGGGACGCGATTACATTCTGATCCCTATCAACAGTGAATATGCTGATGCCGGCGTAACGGCTATTGATAACTATGATGGCGATATCACCAAGGATGTTAAGGTCAAAAACAACGTTGACACCACCAAAGCCGGTGAATATCAGATCACATATACCTCCAAAGACTCAAGCAGGAATGAAGCAACCATAACCAGAACCGTTAAGGTCTCAGATGATGATTTCGATTATGCCGGAACCATCAGCAATGATGCAGGCGTCAGTGATCAGATGATAAATGAAATAAAGAATGTAATGAACGCCTACTACCGTTCCATAAAGTATCTTGATCCGCAGGATACTACCTCATTATTCCATTCAGAATACCGGAGATATGCATACCTTTTTAACAAAGGCATTGAATTAATGGTAAATGCCCGTAAGGACAGCATTAATAACCTCGTTCTTGACGACTGTCATTATGATCTGCTGATCTCATCAATAGAAGATGCTCCATATGGTGAAAAAGAAGTAACGGTCTGGGAAGACGGTTACTACAATTTCCACCATCTGCCAGGCGTTGAATCCCGACAGCATAATGTTGAAAACAGATTCTTCTTCCGGTATGACAACGGAGAATATAAAATAACGTCAGTTAACCACATAGAAGGTGCCTTTATATATCTGGATGATCAGTTTACTTCAACATCTGATTATAAAACGCTCATTGATGATCTCGGCAATAAATATACTGAAGCTTATAACAGCAGTGTCCGGCAGCTTGAACAGAACCGTAAGGATGTCAACAGCGGCAAGGCTGATAAATCAGGCATCAGAACAGCTGCTCATCCATATGACCGTAACAAGGCAGTCGAATACGCCAAGCAGTATGGCACTGTCAGAAATCTGCAGTATCCATATTACGGTTCCAACTGCATGAACTTCGTTTCTCAGTGCATGCATGCCGGCGGTATCCCATATGATACTACCGGATCATACCAGTGGAAGAACTTCCAGGGTTACTATGATCCGTCTGACGGTGAAAACGGCTTTACCTACGCCTTCATTCACATCTACTATTTCCAGAACTACATTGAAGGCATTGATGACGGCATGGTCGTTGATCAGAATCTCAATCTCTATCTGGGAGAACCAGGTGACATCGTCTATGTTGACTCATCTACATCAGAATACGGAGACATGGCACATGTAATTCTAATTACTGATGTAATCAAAGACAGTGAGGGTAATATTGTTGATTATCTTGTCTGCGGCAACACAAATGACCAGTACTGCTTCCCGTTAAGTGCCATGGGCAGTGTCTACAAACAGCTGGCTAAGGTTGAAGGTTACAATTAAGGATTCCACACGGAATCCTTTTTTATATATAATATCCTTAAGAGGTAATACTTATGGATAATAATATTAGTGCACAGGATCATGAGATCCTGATGGAACTGCTGCGGGAAAAGAGGCAGAGAGATGTAATCAGAAGAATAAAACTGATCATCGCCATTGTCATAATAGCTGCCATTATCGTTGGTGCTTTTACCATTGTTCCTAAGGTTGTAGCTGTTGTTAAACAGTATAACAGGGTAGTTAACGAAATCGAGCAGGCTTTTGTCAAGGTTGACGGCTTGGTAACCAAATACGGATCAACTTTTGAAAAACTTGCCACGGTTGACATTGACGGTATTCAGACCCGGTTAGGTAAAGTCACTGAATTTGTCGACATTTTCAGCAATCTGGCCAACATTTTCGGTAGATGATCTTATTGGAGAAAATATAACTTCATGAAGTGTACTTACCTGCTGGTAATAATCTGCTGCTGTCTTTATATTGGGGCGTGTACCGGTACCGCTAATGCCTACGGTGCTTTCATTGTCCCTCTTTCAGAACAGATGAATGCCCTGAGAGGTACAGTTTCGCTGGCTTCAACCATCTACGGCATCGTTTCGGGACTATGTGCCCCGCTGATGTTATGGGCTATCAGAAAGTATCCTTTGCGTTATGTCATGATGGTAACCGCCATCTGCAGTTCTTTACTGACCTGCAGTTTCGGTTTCATGAATAACGTATATCTGTATCTGGCCACCAATGTCTTCAAAGGCGTGCTAAATGCCATCTTCAGCAGTACCATCATAATTATCGTCATCGGTAACTGGTTTACCGATTACCGAAGTTCAATATCAGCTCTGGCTCTGGGCTTTTCCGGAATAGCCGGTGCTCTGTATTCACCGCTGTTCAGCCATATGGTCAATACCTATGGTCTGAAAGCCGGTTTCTTTACCATGGCTTTCTTCCAGCTGGTTCTGGTCATACCTGCTTTCTTGTTTCTGACCCTTACTCCGGAGGAAAAGGACTACAAGCCTTTTACCACTGACAATGGAAAACAGACCACAAAGAAACATGAGACCATATATCCACATCCTTTTAAGGTCAACGATCCGGTCTTCTACGCTCTGTGTGTTGTTTCGGTTCTGATGGCTTTATTAATACACATCAACAACCATCTTAACGGTTTTGCCCGGTCTTTAGGCAAACCGGAATTAGGACCGCTGCTTGTCAGCAGCATCATGCTGGGCAATCTGTTTTTCAAATTCATTGCCGGCATTGTCTGTGACAAATTGGGAGACAGATACGGTGTCGCCTTTGGCTGTCTTACAGCTATCCTGGGTTGCGCAATAATGCTGGTAAGCTCAAATAATATCGCTCTGTTAATTGGAGCCTTCATACTGGGAACTGCCTACGGTAACCAGATAACTACTTCTGCTCTGATCAGACATGTCTATGGAAACCAACAGTACGCTGATGTCTTTGCGGCTCAGTCCGTACCGTATGGCCTGATGTATTTCGGCAGCATGATTTTCGGATACATATATGACTTCACCGGTTCCTACCGACCGTGTTTCACTTTGGGAATAATTCTTCAGCTTATAGCACTGTCGTGCGGATTTTACATACTTAAAACACAAAAAAACAACAATTAAACAGGAGAAACAATAACTGAAATGAACCCCGAAATTAGGACAAAACCTAAAGGAGGGGTTTTCTTTATGAAAATAAGTTATGAGGATATCAGATGAATATATGCATTACTACAATAACGAAAGGATCAAAACCAGATTAAAAGGCCTGACTCCTGTTGAATACAAGAATCAAGCCTTAATTAATTACTAGAACTTAACTTGTCCAATTTATTGGGGTCAGTTCAAACACGGTTCCTCTTTTTAATTTTTCGTTCATAACATCCGAGAAATTGCGTGTTTATTATCACGTCACAACTGACGTATTATTCAGAAATGATCTATTAAGTGGCTTATTATCTTTCAAAGAGTTTAATTGCCAAGTAAACTAATTATATTTAGGATTGCGTTTTCTTTATTGTTAGCATAATAGACAACACTTATAAATAGGAAAGATTATTCCGCTAAAAGGATGATTTTTCTGCTTTATTATTGTTGTGTAATGATATTATTAATCTAGATAAGAGGTATTACAATTTGCGAATTGACAGGGATAAAATCAGTGCATTTATTTTAAGACTTAGAACATCAAGACATTTGAGCCAGACGGAACTAGGGAAACTTCTGCACGTTAATGAACGTACAGTTAGAAATTGGGAAAAGGGTATTTCTCTTCCTTCAATGGAAGATATTGTAAATATTGTAAATGAATTTAACATTTCCTTAGAAGAACTGTTTGAAGGAGAACTTAACACTGACAAAGAAATTAGTCGAAAAATAGGTGATGTAACAAATAACCTTAAGTCACTAAATCTTAAAATAGACCAGAACGAAAAAAACCTCGACTTATTAAGTAAACGGATTCTTCATATTCAGCAAGTAAATTCTTCTAAGAATGATTCAGACTTACTTATAGGGCTCTTGTTACTACATGTCATCACCGCATGTGTTTCATTTCTATATTTTGGTATGGGAACAAGCAATATCTATATAACTTGTATGTCAACTATCATATACATAACGGGAGTTACTTATATTCTTGTAAAAGGGAAAAAAAAGCGATGTATCCAAAGATCAATTATCGCTTATTCCGTCATGCTGTGTGCTAATCTATTCGTAAACTATACTATTTTTTATAAAATAACAATATATTTAATTGTGAATCCAGAGGTACTTCTTGTTAATGGTCCTTTGTATGGGCTTAGTATTTGCAGTCCTTTAGATATGACTCTATTGATCAGAATGTCTTCTTTCGTTTATGTTATTTGGACTACTTTATCCTTATATTATCTGTGTATCAGCAAAGGACAGCAAGAAAATGAAATACATTAAAAGAAAAAGACTATTCTTGCTATTTCTCTCTCTGGGAATACTGGTTTGGTACATATTAGTTAATTGTTTTCTTATAAGAACCAATGATTGTAGAGAGTATTGTTATATTAATAATTTGGAAGAAATGGTTAACCAAGCAGATTATATATTTGTTGGAACGATACAAGGTACAAATGAAATAGTTAATCTATCAAGAATAGAAAACAAACTAGATGAGGGATATGTTTATCAACTTGATATAAAGGAAACGTTAAAAGGTAATGCGTTTCTAAAACAGATATCTATCGTACAAGAACACGCATACACACAAGGTGGGCAATATATCGTTTGTAAAAATTAC
This sequence comes from Erysipelotrichaceae bacterium, assembly GCA_017516045.1. GTDB lineage: Bacteria > Bacillota_I > Bacilli_A > Erysipelotrichales > Erysipelotrichaceae > RUG521. Next base: position 175,354 of record JAFWDT010000006.1, on the reverse strand, counting down.
GTGCCTCTTCGCACTAATAGTGAGTATATAGTTTTCTGTGACAAAATAAATTCCTATCCATACTATTTACAGCCATTTTATCCTTGTTACATAATGAACAACAACGGATATGCTGACTATTTAATCAGTTATTATCCAGCCAGTTCTGAAATATCCATCTACAATTATTCTTTTGAGGATGTAAAAAAACAAATATTATTACACATTGTTAAATAATCTTCATCTGTCTAATTTTTTTGCTACTATATTTGCCACAAACTGATGATATAAATGGAGAAAAGAGTGCATATGGCTACTAAAAAGTTTTATAAACCTTTTGTTTTTTTAGGTATTATTCTTGGTCTTTCAGTGTTTGGATCGTATAAATATTCCTATACAATAAAAGACTATGCGGTTGAAACTAGTTTACAGGAAATGATAAATCATTCCGATTTCATTTTGGTTGGTAAATTCACAGATCTTGTTGGTACATGGAATCGGGCTAGAGATCTTAACAATCCAAAGTTAGATAGTTCAGACAACTATTATGAAGACTATCTATATGGATTTGACGTTGTTGAAATTTTAAAAGGAGATAATACTTTACCAAATAGAGTCATTATAGCTCAAGAACATGGTAATGATTTATCTGGTTCATTTATTATAGACGAGAGATATGTAGAGATAGACTTTGAAAAAGAATACATAGTGTTTTGCTCATCAATAACTGGATATGATTATTTGTTCCAGCCTTTTGACCCTTGTTATGTAATTAACCTCCAAGGCAAATCTATTACTCAATCAAATCTTGTAGAAAAGGGTTTGATTAAGGATCCTCTTGCAGGGATTAGTTTTGAAGAACTTAAAAATATCATTAAAAGTGCAGAATAACTTAAATTGTTAATCTCTATTATCGTTAATCACTCTTAACTGTTCTGTTTTCAACAGGGCAGTTTTCTTTATTCTAACAACTAAGTCCTTCTTTAAATCTCTTCATCATCTCATTAGTCAGGCTGTAATTACGTGGCTGTAAGACAATGTCTTCTCTGTTGACCCAGCAGGCATATTTCAGTTCACCGGCATCCATGGTAATGGTATCATCGCCATCCACATCACAATAGAAGCCCATCAGCAGGTCCTGAGCTATGCCCCAGGGCTGTGACTTGTGATATCTGATGTTCTTTACTTTTAGTCCGGTTTCTTCCATGACTTCTCTGGCTACTGTCTGTTCCCGTGTTTCACCTATCTCCGTAAAACCGGCAACCAGAGCGTTCATGTTGCCTCTGATACGGTAGCGTGTCAGTAATATCTGATCTCCGTTTATGACTCCGACTATGACTGCAGGATTAATGCGCGGATACTCCTTATGCCCGCATTCAGGGCACAGCTGTGCTCTTTCTGTGTCATCATGTATCATTTCATGACCGCAATGTCCGCAATATCTGTTATTTCGATACCAGTCATACAGATGATAACCTGTCATAAGAGCATAAGCCGTATATTCAGGTTCCCACTGCACAGACATCAGAGCTCTCATTTCAGCATATTCATAACCATCAGGTGCCTTAACATTGCTTTCGCACATATAGTACGCCGTTTCGTCAATGCTGAAAAGGTATATCAGATCCTCTGTATCGATGTCCTTTACCTCAGGAAGTTCAATATGTTCACCTTCTGTCTTTACCAGAACACTGTTGGCTTCAAACAGAAAGACCTGATCCGTTTGAATCGGATCTCTTCTTTCTGCATACCGGTTATTCAGTACATGTGGGTAAATATCCTGTATCATGGTTTACTCCCTTCAAAGAGAGCCTCATCATTTATGATAAGGCTCGTTGTTCATGATTTTGTAACTGCGGTAGATCTGTTCCAGCAGAATGACCCTTACCAGGTTATGCGGGAAAGTCAGATCTGACAGTTTCCACTTATAGTCTGCACGGCTGTATACCTCATCACTGACGCCCAGTGAGCCGCCAATGATGAAAGTGATGTTGCTGCTGTGATAAGTGTTTATTTCCTGGATCTTAAGTGACAGTTCATTACTGTTGAGCATTCTGCCTCGCAGATCCAGCAGTACGGTAAAGCTGTCTTTTTTTATGGCCTTGAGGATCCTTTCGCCTTCAAGCTTCTTTACCTTGGCTTCTTCCAGCTGATTGGTTTCATCAGCCACTTCTATGATTTCCACCTTGGTGTATGCTGAAAGTCTTTTGACATATTCGTCAACCAGATCCTTATACGCCTTTTCTTTCAGCTTGCCGACAGCGATAACAGTTATCACTTGATCTCAGCCCCGTTAGCTACCTTGTCAACGGATACTACTTCCAGTACTCCGTTTTCATCTTCAGCTGACAGGATCATACCCTGTGACTCAACGCCTCTTAACTTAACAGGCTTCAGGTTAACAATGGCAGCAACCTTCTTGCCTACCAGTTCTTCCGGCTTATACCACTTGGCTATACCGGATACGATCTGTCTTTCTTCAGCTCCGAAATCGATCTTGAAGACCAAAAGCTTATCGGCACTTGGATGCTTTTCACAACTCTTGACTGTACCGACCCTGATTTCAAGTTTATCGAAGTCATCGATTGAAACTTCATCTTTATGCTTTACAGCCGGCTTATCGAGATCGGCATGGATCTGAGCCAGGACTTCTTCGGCATTCAGTCTGGCAAACAGCGGCTTTACATCAGAAACGACTTTATGATGATCTTCCAGATTACCGAAAGTCAGAACTGAATCGTAATCTCTGGCAGCTGTATTCAGCTGATCGAGAACCTTTTCACTTGTTTCAGGTGTAAACGGTGACAGCAATACGGCAGCGATTCTGATGGATTCACAGAGATTGTAAAGTACCTTATTTAATTCGACACTGTTTCTGTTATCCTTAGCCAGTTTCCATGGTTCTGTTTCATCGATGTACTTATTGCATCTCTTTAACAGATCAAATACGGCTTCAATGGCATCACCGACTCTTAATTCGTCCATCTTGGCGTCAACCTTCTTAACGGTTTCAGCAGCACATCTGATGAGATCCCGGTCAAATTCAGTTGTTTCGGCATCAGGTTTGTTGATGTGACCATCAAAATACTTGTTGACCATGCTTAAGGTACGGCTGACCAGGTTGCCATAGACATTGGCCAGATCGGAATTGATTCTTTCAACAACCAGCTCCCAGGTTATGGTTCCATCCTGAGCAAAAGGCATTTCATGCAGAACATAGTATCTGACAGCATCGACACCGAAGTATCTGACCAGGTCATCAGCGTAAATCGCATTGCCTCTGCTCTTGGAGATCTTGTCTTCTCCTACCAGCATCCATGGATGTCCGAATACCTGCTTTGGCAGAGGTACATCCAGAGCCAGCAGCATGATCGGCCAGTAAATGGTGTGGAATCTGATGATGTCCTTGCCGATCAGATGCAGATCAGCAGGCCAGTACTTCTTATAAAGTTCGCCATGGTTGCCGTCAACATCATACCCTAAACCGGTAATGTAGTTGCTTAAGGCATCGATCCAGACATATACAACGTGCTTTGGATCAAAGTCTACAGGTACACCCCATTTGAATGAGGTTCTGGAAACACACAGATCCTGTAAGCCCGGCTTCAGGAAGTTGTTGATCATTTCATTCTTACGGCTTTCCGGTGAAATGAAATCAGGATGTTCTTCAATGTATTCTTCCAGTTTCTTCTGATACTTGCTGAGTTTGAAGAAATAGGATTCTTCTTTTTCCTTGTGAACTTCTCTGCCGCAGTCAGGACACTTGCCGTCGACCAGCTGTGATTCGGTCCAGAATGATTCACACGGTGTGCAGTACCATCCTTCGTATTCACTCTTGTAAATGTCTCCCTGATCATAAAGTTTACGGAAGATCTTCTTTACCTGGAATTCGTGATCATCATCAGTTGTTCTGATGAATCTGTCATAGGAGGTGTTCATCAGGTCAAAGATCCTCTTGATCTCTGCTGCCTGCATATCGACGAAGGCCTTTGGAGTCATTCCGGCTGCCTTGGCTTTTTCTTCGATTTTCTGACCGTGTTCATCTGTTCCAGTCTGGAACCTGACATCATAACCTACCAGTCTCTTATAGCGGGCAATTGCATCAGCCATGATGATCTCATAGGTGTTTCCGATGTGCGGTTTGCCGCTGGCATAGGCTATTGCGGTTGTAATGTAATACTTTCCCTTGTTTTCCATAGTCTTTACCTCCCATAAAAAGAAAAGGTACCTTTAAAGGACGTCTTCAAACGTGGTACCACCTTACTTGCTTCTCAATACGTTAACGCCGCATTACGTTCTGAACTTATCCTTCAGACGGCTCCCAGACCATGTTCCCATTAATTCTCATAATGCCTTTCACCAGCCGGCATCTCTCTGCAAATCCCCTTAACGGTACTCTTCTGTTCATTGCCTTTGTATTTTAAGAATAACAGATTTATAAATAAAATCAATATAACCTGATATAAATAAAGATCCGCGAACATGATGCGGATCTTTTCAAACTGTTCAATTACTTTCTTACGATTGCGTATACTGCCTGATTTTCATATCTGGCTACAAGCTTGTACTCATTATCAAGACCGATAATGTACATCAGAGCCTTGACCAGGCTGACACTTTCAGCGAAGTTTTCTTCCTTAACGGCGGCGCGGAAACCAACACCGACATTTCTGTTCAGCAGCTGAGATTCAAGTCCGAATGTTTCCAGAACTCTGATCTTTCCGAGCAGCATTCCAACGTATTCGTTGTAATAATTTGTAATGTATTTATCACTGTTATCATAATCAGTGTCAAGAATATAATTAACTGCGGCTTCATCACTGCCGTGTGCCAGTGTTTCTACAAAGCGGTTAGCAACTGTTCTATTGTCGAATGTCTCAACAAGCTTAACACTCCTTCCGCCAATCGTAACAGTATTGAAGTTTGATCTTAAAGTTAAACTCATTAATAATTCCTCCTTTTGTAATGTCGTTTCTCAACGACATGTTATAATATCGCCTTTTTCCGGTAATTGCAAGCGAAAAATGAAAAAATTTTCACGAAAGTGTTTACATTGTTTTCATAAATGTATTTTGTCAAAACTTAAGTGATTTTGAATAATTATTTCACATATGGTTATGCTATTATTATTACGAGGTAAACATATGCGACTTATTTTCATTCGTCATGCAGAACCGGATTACGGCATTGACTGCCTGACAGAACGCGGTATAAAGGAAGCTGAATGTCTGAATCGGTTTCTAAAGAACATCGATCTCGGTGAAGTATATTCATCCCCTTTGGGACGTGCTTTTCAGACTGCACAGATAGCTACCGAAGGCCGAAACGTTGACATTAAAATGCGGGGCTGGCTGGAAGAAATCGGCAAGATCGTCAGGCGGCAGGAAGATCCTGAATTAAAAATCTCCTACAGCAAAGCTGATGAAGGTCCTGACGGCAACTATATTCCCTGGGATCTCAAGCCTTTCCATCTGACTAAGCATCCTGAATACTTCGATCCTTATAACTGGCGCACATCTCCGGCTGCCTGTTTTTCCAATCTGCCGGAATTATATGACGAAAGAACGAAACGGCTTGATGACCTGCTGGCTGAAAAAGGCTACATCCGTGAAGGGTTATATTACAAAACCGAACAGGGCTGTCATGATACCCTGACTTTCTTTACCCATCTCGGCATCAGCAATCTCCTGATTTCGCATCTGATAAACACCTCTCCATTTACTGTCTGGCATGGTTTTTCCATTCCAACCAGTTCAGTAACTATCATTCACACCGAAGAAAGAGAGAAAGGAAACGTTCTATTCCGTATTCGACAGATGGGAGACATATCTCATCTCAACCTGCAGAATATTGAGCCTTCTTTTAATGCCCGTTTCTGCGAAGTCTTCGAAGACGACACCAGACATTAATGAAACAGATATACATATTGTTAATGAGCTCCAAAACCATTCCGGACCGAGTAATAAGAAGTGTTACTGGTTATAAGTATGGTCATACCGCCCTTGCCATGAACAAAGAGTGCAAGACTCTTTACAGTTTCGGCAGACGCAAAGCCACTTCCATATTAAATGGCGGCTTTACGGTTGAGCGGCAGGACGGCCCATTTTATACCATTTTCAACGAAACTGAGTGTACCATATATGAATTGGATGTTACTGACGAGCAGTACATGACGCTGAATTCCCTTCTTGATCACATGGTTTACCGCATGCGGACATACAACTACGATTATCTGGGTATCGTTCTGCGTTATTTCCACCTGCCGGTTTCCTTTAAGAAAAAGTTTGTCTGCAGTTTCTTTGTTGCCAGACTGCTGCAGGTTTCGGGCATTTATACTTTCCCTAAACCTGACATGTACGTTAAGCCTGCTGATTTTGAGCAGATACCGGGATTAAGGGAAATCTACGTAGGCAAATACAGAGATTATAAACGGGAAGCAGTGTAGAACTGTTTCCCTTTTCTTATGGATGATTTGTCAAAACAAGCGCAACACCATGCTAAATATGTAGTGCTTCAGACGGTGTTAGGTAGTTAATGCATTTCCTTGGCCTGTTGTTCATCAAGACCAAGTTATATTCAAGTTCAGTTTCATCAACTTCCGAAAGATCCATACCTTTTGGATAGAACTCTCGAAGTAGTCCGTTGGTATTTTCGTTAGTGCCTTTCTGCCAGGCACAATATGGATCGCAAAAGTATACATCGCATTTCAATTCTCTGGCAATTTCTTCGTAGCCGGAGAATTCTTTTCCTCTGTCAAAGGTAATAGTTTTGACTAAATCAGTATCGAATCCCTTTAGGGCATTTATGATCGCTGGTGTGACATGTTCCGATTTTCTGGCTGGAACCAGTATGGCTATGTAATATCGTGATTTCCTTTCTGCCAATGTCACAAAACAATAGCTGCTTTTTCGCTGATGATCTATTCTCCCTGATTCCACAGTATCAGCTTCCCAATGGCCTATTTCTGTGCGTTTGTATACACTTTTTGGCCTTTTCTTAATCGATGGCCCGGCATTAAACTTGCCTCTGGTCTCTGCCGGCCTTTTAAACTTGCCTTTTCTTCGCAGATTCTCCATCTTTACTCGTTTCAGATCATCCCTGTGGATCATCCTGTATATAGTTGATGTTGACGGTAGTTTATACTCGCATTCTCGATGTGCTATCTGTTCCGGTGACCAGTGCTTAAGTAGCTTTTCTGATACATAATCTCTTACCTTATCATCATACTTGATTGGTCTGTGGCACTTTTCTCTTCGTTGTTCACTCAGTTTCTGTGCTGCCTTAGGTAAATACTTCTTGATTAGCCCGCGGCTTCCTGATTCAAAACTGTTCCTTTTTATTTCTCTTGATATTGTACTAGCGTTTCGGTTTAATGTCTTGGCTATCTGCCTGATACTCATCCCGCTTTGTTTGAATTGGAAAATACAACATCTCTCATTTATGGTAAGATGATTATAGTTCATAGTCCTCTCCTGTTATTAATGTTTGTTTTGTCACTTACATTTTAACATTTGAGTCCTATGGACGCTTTTTTATTTGTTGCACTTGTTATGATAATTTATCTCCATTAAAAAAGGAAGCGGATAATCGCTTCCTGAGCAGATATCTGATTAATAGAGACTTCTGTAATACGGATATAAGCCGCGCTGGATTTTCAGTGAATCCTTTGAATAGCCGTAGTAATACGGTTCAGCTCCACTGTTATCAACAGCGACACCGTAATAATCTCCCTCATAATTAACCAGACGTCCCAGAGACTTAGCCAGGCCATCATTGAAAGTGAAGGTATAATCCTTGATTACAGATCCTGACTCATAGTGTGAGGTTATGGTTCCTTCATACTTGTTTTCAAACATCAGACCCTTCATCGTGGCTCTGGTTTCCTTGCCGAAGACACCGTGATAGGTCTGTTCGAAATTACCGGAGAGCATGTTGTTGACAAAGGTTCCGTGATAATAGTCTCTGACGTATTTTTCCGGTTCCTTCTGATTGACGGCATATACTGCCATTCGGCCTTCACCGTTACGTTTTCCTTCACTGTCAACATCGCCGTAATACATGGTGAAGAAGGTATGGACATATTCCACTATCAGAGACTTGCCGTTGTCAAGGTTCTTTACATAAGGGAATACCTGATGACGGCTCAGAGCCATAGTGAAGCAGTATTTTCTGAAATCATCAAATGCAGCAAAGATACCTTCAAAGTCATCTTTTTCAAAACTGCTGACCAGATCGGTATTTAAAAGTTCATCAGTGTGAGTTTTCATTAAGCTGTCAGTCTGTTCGTTGAACAGATCATCCACGCCATAACAGATCTTGTCGCTGTCAGGATATTTTTTAATTAAGGTTTCCCAAATTGTTCTAAGCCGCTGAGGATCATCTCCGGCATTGTTCATGAAAGTAGAGGCATATGCCAGTATGGCATTTGCGGCATCGTCTTTTGAATCAGGGAATTCCCGGATCATTTTATCAATTACTTCCAGGGTTGAATCCAGTGAACCGCCGGAACGATGTAAGGCATCGGCTGACCATTTTACATAGGCATCTTCAATTAACGGCAGCAGTACTTCCAGACTGATGCCCTTATTAAGAGCTTCACGGTAAACATCCACCGCACCGGCAAAATCTGATTTTTCCATCAGTGCTTCGGCATTTTTCTGCAGTCTGGCTACTTTGGCTTCTTCGCTGCAGCCGGAAGTAAATAACATGAAGACAGTTATCATTACTGTCATTGCTTTCCTGAACGTCTTATTCATATCCAAACCTCAGTTTCTGCTTTACAACAGGTTTCTTCTTTTTCATTTTAACATACTGCAGAAAAAAACTGTTCACTATGTATGAACAGTTATAACAGTATTTTAAGGAATCCCAGAACCCCGTAACTGGCCAGAGTCAGTATTACTCCCGCCATCAGCAGGCCCAGGAAAATTGATAACAGCCGCTTCTTGAAATCAAAACCGAGAATAGTAGCTACCAGAGAGCCTGACCAGGCTCCGGTTCCCGGTACCGGGATGCCTACGAACATGGTTAAGGCAAAGAAACCGTATTTCTTAACTTCTTCGCTTTTGTCATTAAGCTTGGCTTCGTATTTGGTAAAGAACGGCCCAAATGTTTTAGTGGTCTTGAGCCACTTGACGATCTTCATGCCGAAGATCAGCAGGAAAGGTACCGGCAGCAGATTTGACACGATGCAGATCGGCAGTACTTCGTACCACGGCATCTTGCGGGCTGCTCCGAAAATGATGGCGCCTCTTTCCTCGATCAGCGGTATCAGAGATATCATGAACAGGGCAAAGCGGTCACCTAATACTGAAAAGAGATTGAATAACTTCTGTATCATATGATCACCTTTATAAATATAGCATAAAATCAGGATTGTCAGTATCCTGAACTCTGACGGTTTTACGGGTAAACGGATGTATGAATTCCAGCTGATAAGCCCATAGTCCCATGTTTTTGATCTGATCGGACCTTACGCCGTAAATCTCATCATTGAGAATAGGGAAACCATGGAATGACATGTGCACTCTGATCTGGTGAGTCCTGCCCGTTAACAGGCGGCATCTGAATAACAGCACGCCGTTTTTACTGTTAAGTATTTCAGCTTTTGTAACGGCTGTCTTCCCGGTTTTGGATACTCTGTACTTATTGTTTTCGTGACGGTCAGCTCCGATGTTTTCGTTGAAGGTAAATTTCTGATGGATCCTGCCCTTGCCCTGAGCTAAGGCCAGGTAGGTTCTGCTGATTTGTTTTTCTTCCAGCCGCTTGTCGAAGTAAGGCTGAAACAGCGGGATCTTGCAGAACATGATCAGTCCGGAAGTTTCCCTATCCAGGCGGTGAATGTATCTTACCGGTGCCTTGATGCCGTGATTGAGCAGATAGCGGGCAGCCTGATTGGCCAGGGAATCCTTTTCATCATGAACGATGATACCGGCTGGCTTGGAAACAATGTAGAGCAGATCATCTTCCCAGACGACCTTGCATTCGCTGTCGGCGGGGGTATAATCCGGTTGGTATTCTTCAAGAACGAAAGACAGTCTGTCATTGCGCTGCATGGTAACATCCGTGTTTTTAACAGGTTCCCCATTTAAAAGAAGCTTTTTATCACTGATTAACAGATAGCGGTTCTTGCGGGAAACGCAAAAATATTCCAGCAGGTCTGCCAGAACCGTTTCCTTGTCGATCATCAGATGAAGCTTTCCGTCTTTAATGTTGTAATTCATAAGTAGATTATAGCCTATTGAAAAAAACAGGCAAGTATGGGATTAATAATAGACTAATTTGGCAGTGGTTTTGTATTATAATGAGTACATGAAAAACGCTATGCTGAAGTATGTGGTCTTTGACCTGGATAATACACTGCTTGACAGCCGCAAGAATGTCTCGCGATATTCTTTGGCCTGTCTGAAGAAATTCAAAAAGGAGCATAATGTCAGAATGGGAGTTGCCAGCGGCCGTACCCGTAATTCCTACAGGAACGCTGCTGAAAAAAACGGACTGGATGAGATAATGGATTTTCTTATCCTCAATGACGGGGTCGACATCTATGATCTGCAGGATGATACTCATGTTGAATTTCCGTTTCTGGATTATGAAGAGGTAAAAAAGATACATCATATTTTCACGCAATATGATTTTATCAATGTCATCTTCTTCGGCGATCACAACATGTATGCCCGGAAGAGTGACGATGATCTGACATATTACATGAAAAGACAGGGGGTAACTACCTTTTCAGCAGTCAGCGAGGACATGATCGGCAATATAAAGCGCTGTGTAGTCGTCTTTGACAGAGAATATAACAGTGAGGTCAGAAAGATCCGGAATGAAAATCCTGTGGAAGGAGTAAGATACTGTTTCTCGGAAGGACATCTGCTGGATGTCATGCCGGAAACGATTTCCAAAAGCAGAGCCATGGAACATTATCTTAAAACTAAAAACGACAGCTGGAATAATGTAATGTTCTTCGGAGACAGTGAAAATGATCTGGACCTGATAAAGCTGTCGGGATACGGCATAGCGATGAAAAACGGTGAGGGAACTGTCAGAAGACAGCGGAGATATGTAACGGAGCATGGCTGTGATGAAGACGGCTGTGCCAGATTTCTGGATAAATGGGGGAAGTAATTATGAATAATGATGAAATCAGATTTTTACAGGAGATAACGGACCTGAAGGGAACCAGCGGTAATGAAGATACCGTCAGGAATTACTTCAGAAAGAAGTATGAAGGCCTGGCAGATAAGATCGAAACTGACGGTCTGGGATCACTGGCAGCTTATCTGGGTGATAAGGGACCTAAGATCATGGCTGTAGGCCATATGGATGAAGTAGGCTTCATGGTCAGAAGCATTACCGAAGACGGATTTGTAAAATTCTCAAGATGCGGTTTCTTTTTTGTGACGGGCACTTTCTGCCAGCACTTTGTGATCAATACCGATAAGGGACCGGTTAAGGCCTTATGTGCCTTAGGTCAGGGTCACTTTGAAAAGATGCCGGAAATCAATGATCTGGTCATGGATATTGGCTGCACCAGTAAACAGGAAGCTGCTGAACTGGGTGTTAAGGTCGGAGATTTCATTGTTCCTGAGGAGCATTTCAGACAGATGGGCGACGGTAAATATCTGGTCAACAAGGCCTGGGATAACCGTATTGGCTGTGCCATAGCTTTAAGAACCATGGAGAATCTTAAGAAAGACGGACATGATAATATCTTTGTGGCGGGCGGTTCCGTACAGGAAGAGGTAGGTACCAGAGGTGCCGTTACCTTAGGAAACCTGGTAAAGCCTGCTGTGGCTTTCTCCATTGACATCGGAACGGCTGATGACATGCCTGGCGGTGCACATGAAGAATGCGCTTTGGGCAAAGGGCCTGAATTATGCTTCATGGATTCCATGACCATTTCCAACAGACGCTTAATGAAACTGGCAATTGAAACAGCGGAAGAAAACGGCATTCCATATCAGACCTCCCTCATGAAGCATGGCGGTACTGATGCCGGTGAATTCCAGAAGGTCGGCAGCGGTGTTCCGGTCTTACTGATAAATGTACCGTGCCGTTATCCGCATACACCTACCAGCATGATTCATTATGATGATTATGAAAATGCTGTTAAGTTACTGACTGCTCTGGTAAAGAAACTGGATCAGAAAACAGTCGACAGTCTGACAGCTTTTTAGGAGGCACATATGGATCCGATCTTAATTGGAGAATTTAAAGACGATTTATATGAATTTAACGGTTACGACCATGTCCGCTATACCGCCAGAGGACTGATAGAAAACGAAGAAGGCAAATTCGGTTTTCTGCATATTGTCGGTGAGGATTTCTTTGGGGAGAGAGATCACCTGGAAACCTGCGGCGGCGGCATGGAAGAGAATGAACTGCTATCGGAGACGATCAGCAGGGAAATAAAGGAAGAGATGGGCTTTGATACACTTTCCTGCGAATATGTGGGCACCATAATTGATACCTATAACCTGATTAACAGAGTAACGGTATCATCATTTTTCCACTGTACCGTCGATACCACCCGGCATCAGACTCACCGTACGGAGGAAGAACAGATACTGATAAAGGAAATTGTTTGGCTGACGGCTGAAGAAGCCCTGGACTGGCTGGATAACAGATGCGAACATAAGGTTGACAAACTGGTCCAGCGCCGTGATGCCATGGCCTTAAGATATTATCTGAATAATTTCAGAAACAAATAATTGTGACCTTGTTTCAGATAAATCTGTCTGTATGGGTGAGAAGGAGTGATACCATGAAGAAAACTCTTATATTAATTACAAGCGTGTTATTAGTTCTGGCTATAGCCGGATGCCATAAGGAAAAGAAGGAGGAAGATCCAATGACAAATATGCCAAATCCGTTCAGTGAACTTGAAACCTTAAAGGATGCTATAAAGGATACAGGTATTGATATGGAGATTCCTGAAAGCTTCAACGGTTCTGCCAAGTACATTTACAGGGTAATGAACCACGATATGATCGAAGTCATCTGCGTTGATGAAAACGGCAATGAAGTAGCCAGGATCCGCAAGGCCAAGGGCAGTGATGACATCAGCGGTGATTTCAACGAATATCCTGACGTAACCATGGACAACAGCTTAAGAAACATTACCTTCAAGGGTAAGGACGGCAAGTATGTTCTGGCTGTATGGCAGGAAAAGGATCATTCATATGCGGTAAGTGTCGCCGAAGGAAAGACACTGGATGAGATGCAGGAGCTTCTGAAACTGATCAGATAGAAATGGAAGACTTTGAAATCGTAGAACTGTATTGGGACAGGGATGAAAACGCCATTACCCAGAGTGATCTCAAATATGGAAGGTATTGTAAGAGCATTGCCTACAATATCCTCTTTAGTCATGAGGACAGTGAAGAGTGCGTTAATGATACCTGGGTCAGAGCCTGGGAAAGCATGCCCCCTAACCGTCCGGAAAAACTGGGAGCCTATCTGGGAAAGATAACCCGTAACCTGGCCTTGAACATGTACGAGAAGATGAAAGCCTTAAAGAGAGGAAGCAATCAGACGGATGTCTGTCTGGATGAACTGTCAGAAGTACTGGGACATGCATCTGATGTTCAGCAGCATCTGGATGTGACCACGCTGACGGAATCAATCAACAGATTTTTGAGAACCCTGGACAGTGAGACCAGAAAGATCTTTGTCAGAAGATACTGGTACATGTCATCGGTAAATGAAATTGCCTGGCAGTATAAGATCACCCCAAGTAAGGTCAAGATGTCACTGTTAAGGACAAGAGATAAACTGAGAACGTATCTGATAAAGGAGGGTTTTGAGGTATGAAGCCGGAAACACTTTTAAAAGCGATGAATGACATTGATGATGAATTCATCATTGAAGCCGATAAACAGCGCTTCAGACTGTTTTCACCATCTAACCTGAAAATGGCTCTTTCAGTAGCGACGGCCTGCCTGTTCATCGTCGGCAGCATCATGATCCTGCCGTTCAATACCAGAAAAGGGGCAACCGGCGGACCGGATACTGTCAATGCCCCGGTCAGCAGCTATTTCATCGAGGACAGGGTCTTTGATAATAAGAAGAGCGTTGAGAAATCCGTTGATAAAGACGGCATTGCGGTTACAACGGTCATGAATGAAGAAAACCAGCCTGAATATTCAGTCAGAAAAGTTGATGAAAACATTCTTGAAGTATTCAATCTTCCAAGCTGCAATTTTGAAATAAGCAGAGAAATTAATGGCATATCCTATAAGATCATGGGCAATGACAGCATGGCTGAATACGTACTCTGGAACCGGAACGGTTATAACTATCTGCTCAGTTTTGTTGGAAGCTGTGATGTTGATACCGCTTTGGATATTGCGAAAGGCATAGAGTAAATTCAATGAATGATATAAGAAGGAATTCTTCATGAAATCCTTCTTTTTTTCAGGACTGAATATGTGTTTTAATAATAATTGAGGACACGAAGTATGAACTTTTATGATTACCTGGAATGGAGAGGAGATCTCTCCTTTGACCGAGATCCCATTAACGAAGTAGATAATCTGCTTTTTACCTATGCTGCATATACGGACTTAAGAGAAGTAATTAAAAAAAATGAACCGGTAACCATTCACATGGTAGCGGAAGCTTTCTTCAAGTTTCACACCGAAGAAGAATGTCTGAAATCCGGAAGTCTCATTGCGGAAGCGCCGATCATCTTGAGAAGGATGGGCAATACCGTAAGGTTCGGCAACATCCTTATCAGCAACTACGTCAGAGATATCAATGAGGCTGAATCAATGCAGTTCAGTGCCATGCACTTTGAAATCGACAAGAGAACTTCCTTCATTGCCTATTGCGGTACCGATGATACCATCGTGGGCTGGAAGGAAGATTTCCAGTTATCCTATAAGACGGTAAAGGCCGAACTGGCAGCGGCAGAGTACATTAATAAGACTGCAACAAAGAGTTTCCATAAGTATTATGTCGGCGGTCATTCCAAGGGTGCGACCTTAGCCGTTTACGCAGCCATGCAGGCTAATGCCGCCATCAAGAAAAAGATCGTCAGAGTATACAGTGATGACGGTCCGGGCATTTCCGATATTTCCATAAATAAGAAGAAGTATGATGCCATCAGAGATAAGATCATTAAGATCGTTCCGCAGTTGAGCGTATTCGGTCTGATCTTTGACAATGGGGAAGAAAGAAACGTCATTAAGAGTTCCAAGTCAGGCTTATATGAACATGACCCGGTAGGCTGGGAAGTCAGCGGGACAAAGTTCGTCAGCGGCAAGCTGTCTGATGATGCCATCACGATTCAGAACATTCTGATGGAATTCCTCAAAACCATGACTTTGACTGAGAGAGAAGATCTGGTAAATCAGCTGTACTCAGCATTTGTCAAAGCCGGCATAGAGAACACCACGGACTTTACCAAGCAGGGGCTGCCGATCCTGATCAAGTTCATGAAGGAAGTAACCAGTCTGAATGAAAATGCCCGAAAGTCTCTGGATAAACTGCTGGATGTCATCAAGAAGATGTTATCGGAAAAGGTTGAAGGCGCAGTCAAGAACAAGGTCAATGACATAACTGAAGCCCTGCCGGATTTCCTGAAGCCATCCAAAAACAAAAAGGAAAAAGAACAGGCCTGATATGAGAACTGTTCAGATTGATGGAACATGTCCGGATATTAAGAAGATCAAAAGGATTTATGACCGGTCTTTCCCTGATGATGAAAGGATACCCTTCAGACATCTTCTGAATACCCTCAACAGTGAAAGGATCATGCATGCTTATTATGATGAGGATGTTCTTGTCGGAATGACGTTTGTCTTTCTAAAGGATGACATGGTGTATCTGAGCTATATATGTGTGTCAGATGAGATCCGTAATAAGGGTTACGGTACGGAAATACTGAAAGCCGTTCAGAATGAGTTTTTCGCTTACAGAATAGTCATTGACATTGAAGAGCTGAAACCGGAAAGTGATAACTATGAAGAAAGAGTCAGAAGGAGAAACTTTTATCTGCACAACGGCTTTGTTTCTTGCGATGTCTTCTATCACATTTATTCCGTGGATTATGAACTGCTTAGCTGGAACGGCAAGGTTCATCAGGAAGAATGGCACAGTATCATCAGAAAGCACTGGGGCCGCTTCGCGGATACAGCCATATACAGAAAAAAAGAATGATTTCGAAATCATTCTTTTTTATGCTAGAAAGTGGTTTTCAGAAGTTCTACGTATTCCTTGTTATACTTTTCTGATTTGATTGGGATCAGAGCTGAGAACTCACGGTACAGTTCGCTTTCCGCAAAACAGTGACGCATGTTGGTCAGATCATGTACCATCTGCTGATAGAAGACCAGTGCATACAACGGTAATAAGGAATCGGAGACCTTTACCGGAAGATGGAAGACGGTATCTTCTTCAATTGATTTATCAGGAGTCAGCAGGAAACAGAAAGGTGTAATGACCTTGCTGGCGTTATAGATCTGTACGGTTCTGGCACGGGTCTTTTCGTTACTGTCAAGATAGAAGACCACATGTCCCGGCTGCAGCTTGATTGACGGACCGTGAGTGTATTCTTCCAGTTCATGAGCGTCGGTGTTGATCTTCAGCAGTTCACCGAATTTCAGCTTGGCTTCCAGTGATAAGGCATAGCCGGCCCCGCTGCCTACGAAGGTTACGGTCTGCATGCCCATTAACGGGATGCGGTGTTTATGAACAAAGTCTGATGTGCGGTTCATCACATCATCATGCCGGTGCATGCACATTAACATTTCCTTCTTATAGTTATCGTATTCTTCTACGGTTATTGTCTGGCGCCTTAAGCCGGCTTCCAGGGCAAATAACATGAAGTAAAGAGCCAGCAGGGTAACACCCTTGGTTTCATACGGTTCACTTTCACCGTTCAGTCCATATTCAATGCACAGGTCAGCGATGTACCTGAAGTCACTTTCCGGATAGCCGGTAATGCCGATCGCCGGTCTTCCCATTTCCTTTATCTTCTGCAGGGCAGAGATGGAATTGGTGCTGGCTCCGGAGAAGGAAACCACACACAGCAGTTCGTCTTCAGGAATCAGATTGTCGTAAAACTCAAAGTTTTCCGGTGACAGGACTCTGACCTTGCGCTTCAGGATCTTTTCCATGAAGGTACGTCCGCAGTTGGATCCGTTGTAGCTGGAACCGCAGGCTACGATCGTAATGTCCTGATAATTGTTGTTAACATACATGTCGGTCAGTGAGGAAGTGAGCATGGCTGAGTTTGCAATGTTCTTTTTTCCCTGTTCACTTACTTCACGAATCATCATGGCGATAAGCAGTTCTCTTTCCATAATTGTCTCCTTGAGGTTTTCTCTGTTACTATTATTATATATTGAACAGATGAGGAATGCTTTTCGACAAGTAGAAAGAACAGGTGATTATTATGACAACAAAATTAAAGGCTGTATTATTTGATCTGGACGGTGTTCTGTTTGATACGGAATACATTTCAGCAGAAAACTTCTGCCGCATGGCGGAATCCATCGGCATAAAGCTTAACTTCAATGAGGTACTTAACACAGCCGGAATTGCGCATGATAAGGCCCGTCTGATGTTTGATGAAATGCTTAAGGAACATGGCGGATTTGAGGAATTCAGGAAGAGAACCGCGCATTTTCCAAGACATGAAATGCCGTTTAAGGACATCAAGATCCCATATGTTGATGAACTTCTGCAGACTGTCAAGGCAGCAGGTTTAAAGACCGCCGTATGTTCTTCTTCTACACCGGATTACATCAGGAAAGCTCTTTCTGAAGGCAAGATCGAAAAATACATTGACTATCAGATATCAGGATACCAGCTGCCGGTCGGCAAGCCTGATCCGGCCATTTATCTTAAGGCGGCGGCAGAACTGGATATTAAGCCTGAGGAAGCAGCTGTTGTTGAAGACTCTTCCTATGGCATTGAATCAGGCAAGAGAGCAGGCTGTTTTGTGATAGCCTATCACGATCCTAAATTCAATTACGATCAGAGTAAGGCCGATATGTCCGTAGAAGATTACAGAGATCTTATCGAGTTCATAAAACAACAGTAAATATAAAGCTTTCCTGCCAGTTTTTAATAATCATTGAGTAGTATTTGTGATATATTAAAAGTATGAAAGTGGCAGGAAATAATGATACGATTTTAATTAATCATAACCGTTTTGTTTTTGATGCGGGAAATGAACTGTGTCTGCATCCTTTAAGTGAGATTAAAAGGATCTTCATCATGACAACAGCTCAGCGAGTCATCAATCAGACGGTTTTTCTTGTCTTTGAAACAGAAGCCGATTTCTATCTGATGGGCATAACCCATCCTGATTTCCAGAAGGTCCTGAATGATGTCTCAGGAGTCTTTGACGTGGATCAGAATGTGATAATTGAAGCCATGCAGAATGTCGGCCAGAAACAATTTACGTTATACCAAAAGGGGTAAGTTATTTATGTATGATGTAATCATTATCGGGGCTGGAATAGTAGGATGCAGTACGGCTTATTATCTGAGTCAGTACGATCTGAAGGTTGCAGTTCTGGAAGCATGTAACGATGTTTCCATGGGAACCACCCGAGCCAATTCCGCCATAATCCATGCGGGCTATGACCCTGAACCGGGCACTCTGATGGCCAGGCATAATGTGAAGGGTGCTCTGATGATCAGAGAACTGTGCCGCCGGCTCGATGTGCCTTACAAACAGTGCGGCGCCTTGGTGGTAGGCTTTGATGATAAGGACATGGAAACCATCCAGACTCTTTATGAAAGAGGGCTGGTTAACGGGGTAGAATTCCTGAAGATCCTGAACCGTGAGGAAACTCACGATCTGGAGCCGCAGCTGTCAGCTGACATTAAGGGAGCCTTGCTGGCACCTACAAGCGCCATTGTCTCACCTTGGGAACTGGCTCTGGCTTTAATGGAAGTAGCAGTGGAAAACGGCGTTGAACTGAAGCTTAACAATAAGGTTGAAGCCATCAGTAAGAGTGATGAAGTATTTACCGTCAGGACTTCTGAAGGTGAATATCACGGCAGATATGTGGTAAATGCTGCCGGTATTTACAGTGATGCCATTCATGAAATGATCGGCCAGAAGGAATTCACCATCACCAAGACCAAAGGAGAGTATTATCTGCTGGATAAGAGTGAAGGCAGAAGAGTGTCACATACCATTTTCCAGTGCCCTAGCAAGGTCGGCAAGGGTGTTCTGGTTTCCCCGACTGTTCACGGTAATCTGATCGTCGGGCCAAACGCTGAAGACAGCGACAACACCGATACGACCTATGAAGGCCTGCAGTTTGTCAGAAAGACAGCGGTCAGAAGCGTACCGTTTATTTCCTTCGGTGACAACATCCGAAACTTTGCCGGTATCCGTGCCAAGAATGACCGCGGTGACTTCATTGTGGAAGAAAGCCACAGCGTACCGGGATTCTATAACATAGCCGGTATCATGTCACCTGGCTTATCAAGTGCACCGTCATTAGCTCTGGAGGCTGTTGACTGGCTGAAGGGCAAGATGGAACTGCACAAGAAGGCAGAGTATAAGGAAACCAGAAAGAAAGTCAGATTCAATCAGCTGAGCGCTGAGGAAAAGAATGAACTGATTAAAAAAGATCCGCGTTACGGCAGGATCATCTGCCGCTGTGAAACCGTTACGGAAGGTGAGATCGTGGAAGCCATTCACGGTGTTATTCCGGCTGTTTCAATTGATGCGGTCAAGAGAAGATGCAATGCCGGCATGGGCAGGTGTCAGGGTGGCTTCTGCGGCGGCAAGGTTGCAGAGATACTGGTAAGGGAAAGAGGTATTTCACCATTGGATGTCTTACAGAATCAACGAGGTACAAATATCTTAGTCAGAGAATTGAAGGTGAAGTAAGATGTTTGATGTAATTATTATCGGCGGCGGCCCGGCTGGTCTGGCAGCTGCCAAGAAGTGTTATGATGAAGGACTGGAAAAAATACTGATCGTTGAAAGAGACACTCAGCTGGGTGGCATACTGAATCAGTGCATTCATACAGGTTTCGGCCTGGGCGTTTTCAAGGAAGAACTGAGTGGTCCGGAATTTGCCCATAAGTATATTGAGATGTTAAGAGATACCAGAGTAGAAGTAATGCTTGATACGATGGTACTTGAAATAAACAGGGATAAGGAAGTTACCGTCATCAACGGTAACGGTTATCAGAAACTGCAGGCTAAGGCCATCATACTGGCCATGGGCTGCCGTGAAAGAAGCAGAGGCGCCATTGCCACACCCGGGTCAAGAGGAGCAGGTGTCTATACAGCCGGTGCTGCTCAGAGATACATCAACATTGACGGCTACATGGTCGGAAAGAGAGTTGTAATACTGGGAAGCGGCGACATCGGTCTGATCATGGCCAGAAGAATGACGCTGGAAGGCGCTGAAGTACTGGCCTGCGTGGAAATTAATCCGTATTCAGGCGGCTTGCCGCGTAATATTGTGCAGTGTCTGAATGACTTCAATATTCCATTATATCTGTCTCATACCATTACTAAGATTGAAGGCGAGAACAGAGTAGAAAGAGTTACGATTGCCAAAGTCGATGAACATTTCCAGCCGATTGAGGGCACGGAAATCGTCTTTGACTGCGATACCGTTCTGTTATCCATCGGCCTGATTCCGGAAAACGAATTAAGCAAGGTTGCCGGTATTGAACTGGATAAGAGGACCAAGGGACCAATCGTCTATGAAAACATGGAAACCAGCGTTGAAGGCATCTTTGCCTGCGGTAACGTTGTCCATGTTCATGACCTGGCTGACAATGTGGCCATGGAAGCTGAAAAAGCAGCTGTGGGTGTCTGTGAATATCTGAAGGGACGCAAAAGTGAAGGTTCAGTTGATGTAACTACATATGAAATGATTGGCTATACCGTACCTCAGCATATCCATCTGCCTCTGGATAAGAACAAATACGATTTCTTCTTCCGTGTCAGAAAGATCTTCGGACCGTCCGTCATATATGTAATTGACAGTGAAGAGAATGTACTGGCCAGATTCAACCGTCAGTACATCATTCCGGGGACCATGGAAAAGATCACGGTTCCGAAAGTGCTGCTGGAAAAAGGAAAGGGAAACCTGAAGGTTTTGATTGAAGAGAAATGACAGAACTTATTTGCATAGGCTGCCCGCGCGGCTGCCATCTTCATGTAGATGAAGAAAACGACTACAAGGTTACCGGCAACAGCTGCAACATCGGAGCTGAATACGGACGTAATGAACTCATTAATCCAACCAGGACCCTTACCACGACCATCCGTCTTAGCGGCGGCAATCATCACAGCCTGCCGGTCAGAAGTGCCCATCCGATTCCAAAGAAACTACTCTTTGAAGCCATGGAAGTACTTAACCACCGGGAAGTAAAGGCTCCGGTTAAATGCGGTGACGTGGTATATGCCGACATTCTGAATACCGGCATTGATATTGTCGCTACCAGAGATCTGGATTAGAAAGAAGAGCAATGTTAAAGGAAAAACGAGTTATCAGAGACCCGATCCACGGTTACATCCACATTGACGATGAACTGATCTGGAATCTGATCAACACCAGAGAGTTTCAGAGATTAAGAAGAATTAGACAGCTGGGATCAACCTCTGTCGTTTTTCCAAGTGGGACCCATACCAGACATCTGCATTCCCTAGGCTGCTATGAAGTAGCCAGAAGAATGCTGGAAGAAATAAAGAATCTGGGTGAGTGTCTGAACGAAAGGGAAAAGAGGGCGGTACTGGCGGCAGCCCTGCTGCACGATATCGGACATGCTCCGTTCTCCCATTCATTTGAAGCCATACTGAAACATCATCATGAATTCTATACGGTTCAGATCATAAAGGGACCAAGTGAAGTCAATGATGTATTAAACACCGTGGATGACCGCTTTGCCGAAGAAGTAGCGCAGATCATCGATCACAGTCATCCAAACAAGATACTTTCACAGATAATCAGTTCTCAGCTGGACGCTGACCGCATAGACTATCTGTTAAGAGACTCGTACTGTACGGGTACCATTTACGGCAAGGTCGACCTGGACCGTCTGTTAAGAACAATGAGAGTCAGAGACAATGTTCTGGCGGTCAAGCAGTCCTCGATCTATACCGTGGAAAACTACATAATGTCCCGTTATCACATGTACTGGCAGGTCTACTATCATCCGACCTCCAGAAGCTTTGATTCCATATTGAAGTCCCTGTTCTTAAGACTGAAGGATCTCCATGAGGAAAATCCTGACATTGTCAGGGAATACCCAATGTATAAGGCTCTGCTGGAAAAAGAGATTCTCAACAATGATGAGTTCTTCCTGCTGGATGATGAAACCTGTTCCTACAGCTTCAATCTGATGCGTAACAGCAGTGATCCGATATTAAAGGATCTGGCTGTCAGGATCATGGACAGACATCTGTTTGACTATACCTCTGCGGACAATGAGGAAGAACTGATCAGGCACTGTCTGCGGAAAGGCTATGATCCAAGATACTACGTGGTAAAGGACTATCAGCGTCAGATACCGTATCTGCCATACCTGGGTAGAGGCAGTGACAACATCTGGATGCTGATGGATAACGGTGAATTAAGAGAATTATCGGAAGTTTCTTCCGTTGTCGGATCCCTGACGGATCTGAATGAACAGGATGAACGAGTATTTTATCCCAAGGAAATAATGAAATGATCGAAAAGGTATATCTGGTAAGAAGTGAAAGCATTAATCCTTATTACAATCTGGCGCTGGAAGACTATCTGTTTCACAACATTCCTGCTGACAGCATGATCTTTTATCTGTGGCAGAATCAGAACACAGTCGTGGTAGGCAAGAATCAGAATGCCTATAAGGAATGTGATCTGAAAGCCATGGAATACGATCACTGCTACCTGGCCAGAAGAAGTTCGGGAGGGGGAGCGGTGTTCCACGATCTGGGTAATCAGTGCTATTCCTTCATCATGTATCTGGACAGTTATGACATTAAGAAACAGTCTGAGACCATCGCTCATGCCTTACACATGCTGGGACTGCCGGCTGAAGTAACGGGACGTAATGACATTACCGTTAATGAGCGCAAGGTATCCGGCAATGCCTACCTGGGGGAAAGAGAGCACTGCCTGCATCACGGTACCGTCTTATGGAAGACCGACAAGGAAAAGGCCGCCAGATATCTGAGCGTTTCCAATAGGAAAGTCCAGGCCAAAGGGGTTGACTCGGTAACTTCACGTATTGCCAACATTACGGAATTCAATGAAAACATCACCCTGGCAGATCTGCAGAAGGCTCTGATCGAAGCGGTCAGGGAAAACTATGGCGAACTGACGGAAATGGCAGTACCGGAAATTCCTGATGAGATCCTGGAACACTATCATTCATACAAATTCCTGTATAATACAATCAGCAAGTATACCGTGATCGTCAGCGACTACTATTCCTTTGGGGAAGCCCAGTTCTACTTCGACATTGAAAAGGGAACGGTCAGAAACCTGGACGTCTATACCGATGCCATGGACAGTGAATTCGATGTCAGAGTCAAGAAACTGTTCAGAGGCATGCATGTTGATGATGTGACTTTTAGAAAGAGACTAAACGAAGTATTGAGGGATGAATACCATGATGACATGGTTGAAATATATAATGATCTGAAGAAACAGACATATTAGGAGAGATTTATGGAAAAGAAAACAGCTTTGTATCGGATGCACGAAGCCCTGGGCGGCAAGATCGTACCGTTTGCCGGTTACTTATTACCGGTTCAGTACCCAAAGGGCATCATTCACGAGCATAAGACCGTCAGAGAAAATGTCGGCATGTTCGATGTTTCTCACATGGGAGAGTTTACGTTAAAGGGTAGGGATGCCTTAGCCAACCTCAACTATCTGCTGACCAACAGCTACGATACCTTAAAGGACGGGTTTGCCAGATACGGCATCATGTGCTATCCAGACGGCACGACTGTAGATGACCTGCTTGTTTATAAGAAACATGATGAGGATTATCTGATCGTCGTCAACGCTTCCAACTGTGAGAAGGACTATGCCTGGATGAAGGAACATCTGTTCGGCGAAGTTGAGTTTAAGAATATCTCTGATGAAGTATCACAGATTGCCTTACAGGGACCGAAGGCTGAAGAAATTGTCAGACGCTTTACTGACAGGATCCCTGCCAAGAACTATTCATTCATTGAAGATGTCGACATTAAGGGTATTAACGTACTGTTAAGCCGTACCGGCTATACAGGTGAAGACGGCTTTGAGCTGTACTGCCGCAATGAAGATGTCTGTGCCTTATGGCAGCTGCTGCTGGATGAAGGCGTTGAACCTTGCGGCTTAGGCGCCAGAGATACCCTGAGACTGGAAGCTGCCATGCCGTTATACGGTCATGAATTAAGCGACCGGATCAAGCCAACTGAATCAAATTTGTCATTCTTCATCAAGTTCACCAAGGATTTCATCGGTAAGGAAGAACTGGAAAAGGAACTTACCAGAAAGAGAATAGGACTTAAAGTCATCGACAAGGGTATTGCCAGAGAACACTGTCCTGTCTTCTGCAACGGCAGGGAAGTCGGATTTGTTACCAGCGGTACATTCTCACCGACTCTCAACTGCGCTGTAGCCATGGCCATTGTGGACATTGATGCCGCTGAAGAAAATGAATTTGAAATTGAGGTCAGAAACCGCCGTCTTAAAGCTGAGAAGGTGGCCCTGCCTTTCTATAAGAGAAATAAATAAAGAGGAGTAAGAATATGGAAGTAAGAGAAGAACTGAAGTACACAAAGACTCATGAATGGGTCAGAGATCTGGGAGACGGTGTTTATGAAATCGGCATTACCGATTTTGCTCAGAGCGAATTAGGCGATATCGTCTTTATCAATCTGCCTGCAGCAGATGATGAAGTAACCGCTGAAGAAACTTTAGGCGATATCGAAAGTGTAAAGGCTGTCAGCGACATCTATTCTCCTGTCAGCGGTGTAGTCTGTGAAATTAACGAGGAAGTAGTTGACGCTCCTGAAGCTATCAACAATACACCTTATGAAGCATGGCTGATCAGAGTTAAAGATGTAACTGATACCGTTGAACTGCTGGATGCAGCACAGTATCAGGAAGTCTGCGAACATGAGTAAGTATATAGTTAACAGCGCTGCTGAACAGCAGGAAATGCTTGATGAGCTGGGTTACGGCTCATTTGAAGAACTGTTCAGAAAGGCTGGTGTAAAGGTTCAGGCTGAAGTTGATCTGCCGGCCGGGGTCACGGAATATGAAGCCTATGAAGACATGCGGAATCTGGCAAAGAAAAACCGCATCTTTAAGCATGTTTTCCGCGGGGCAGGCAGTTATAAGCATTACATTCCAAGCGTCGTAAAGAACATTGTCAGCCGCAATGAATTCGTTACGGCATATACGCCTTATCAGGCTGAAGTATCCCAGGGTGTCTTACAGGGCATCTTTGAATATCAGAGTGAAATGTGCGAACTGACCGGCATGGATGTCAGCAACGCTTCCGTCTATGATGGGGGCAGCGCCGCAGCTGAAGCCGTCATGATGTGCGTTGACAAGAAGCACCACAAGATCCTGTTAAGCAAGGGCATCAATCCGCAGTACCGCGCTGTTGTAAAGACCTATCATCAGTTCTCTGAAGACATCGTAATTGAAGAATTCAATGGAGACTTCGAAGTTGATGACGATACTGCCGGTATCTTTGTTCAGAACCCTGACTTCTACGGCAACATCATTGACGTGGCAGCAGTTAAGGAAAAAGCCGGCAAGGCCAAGGTCGTTGTCATTGCCAATCCGTTAGCCTTAGCCATGATCGAAGCCCCAGGCCATCTGGGTGCCGACATCGTTGTTGGTGAAGGCCAGCAGTTAGGCATGCCGATGAGCTTTGGAGGACCTTACCTGGGCTTCATGACCACTAAGAAGGACATGGTCAGAAAGCTGCCTGGACGTATTGTCGGACAGACTACAGATAAGGACGGCAAGAGATGCTACACGCTGACTTTACAGGCCCGTGAGCAGCATATCCGCCGTGAGAAGGCCAGCAGTTCCATCTGTTCAAATGAAGCGCTGTGTGCCTTTACAGCGGCCGTATACCTGGCAGCTGTAGGACCTGAAGGCTTATATGAAGTAGCGGATACCTCTTTCCAGATGGCTCATTATATGGCTGACAGATTAAGTGAGATCGGTTTTGAAACCGTAAACAAGGGACCATTCTTCAATGAATTCGTCAGTGAATGTCCAATAGATGCCGGTGAACTGTTCAAGCATCTGTATGCCAGGGACGTTCTGCCTGGCCTGTTATTAAGCAATAACCGCATATTATGGTGTGCTACGGAGGTCAACAGCAAGGAAGAAATTGACTGGTTGATCGATGTCATAAAGGAGGTGCTGTAAATGTCTCTGATATTTGAAATCAGCCGTAAGGGCAGAAGATGTGCACAGTTCCCTGACAGAAAAGTACATCAGTACGAATTAC
Source organism: Erysipelotrichaceae bacterium (assembly GCA_017516045.1). Taxonomy (GTDB): domain Bacteria; phylum Bacillota_I; class Bacilli_A; order Erysipelotrichales; family Erysipelotrichaceae; genus RUG521. Next base: position 148,924 of record JAFWDT010000006.1, on the reverse strand, counting down.
CTGAAAACCTGACCCGTAAGCAGCTGGATCTGCCGGAAGTAGCCGAAGTAGATCTGGTCAGACATTACATGGGCTTATCAAGACTGGCTTTTGGCGTCGATAACGGCTTCTATCCTCTGGGATCATGTACGATGAAGTATAATCCAAAGGTCAACGAAGAAGTAGCCGCCTTGGAAGGCTTTAACGAGATCCATCCACTGCAGCCGGCTTCTACCGTAAAGGGTGCTTTGGAAGCTTTGAAACAGCTGCAGGATGCCTTATGTGAATTAACCGGCATGGATGCCATGACTCTGAAACCGGCAGCCGGTGCCCATGGGGAATTCACGGGCATGCAGATCGTTAAGAAACACTTTGTTGCCAGCGGTCATCCGGAAAGAAACGAAGTCATCATTCCTGACTCAGCCCATGGAACCAATCCGGCTTCAGCAGCCATGAACGGTCTTAAAGTCGTAGCCGTCAAGTCAAATGAAAACGGCGGCGTTGACCTGGACAGCTTAAGAGAAGCAGTCGGTGAACATACTGCAGCATTAATGCTGACAAACCCTAATACACTGGGTCTGTTTGATGAAAATATTGAAGAAATCACCAGAATAGTACATGAAGCCGGTGGCTTATGTTATTACGACGGTGCCAACCTGAATGCCGTAATGGGTCTGGTCAGACCTGGAGACATCGGCTTTGACGTCATCCACCTGAATCTGCACAAGACCTTCTCCACGCCTCACGGCGGCGGCGGTCCGGGTTCCGGTCCTGTCGGCTGCAAGGCTTTCCTGGCCAAGCATCTGCCTGATCCGGTAATCGGTGAAAACGGCTTTGAATACAGTGAAGATTCAATCGGATCTGTCAGAAGCTTCTACTGCAATTTCTTAGTCTGCATGAAGGCTCTGACCTACATCAAGGTCATGGGCTCTGACGGACTTAAGCTGGCCAGTGAAAATGCTGTATTGAATGCCAACTATCTGCTAAGCAGGATCAAGGATATCTATGATGTATCCTATGACAGAGTATGCATGCATGAATTTGTCTTAGGCTTACAGAGACTGAAAGACGAAACAGGCATTACAGCCAAGGACATTGCCAAGGGCTTACTGGATTTCGAGATCCATCCTCCTACAATGTACTTCCCACTGATCGTTCACGAAGCTCTGATGTTTGAGCCTACGGAAACCGAAAGCCGTGAGACCTTAGACAGATGTGCTGAAGTACTGCGTCATCTGCATGATCTGGCTTACAGTGATCCGGCATACTATGAAGGCGTACCTCATACCACGGTAGTAAGTCATGTTGACGAGGTTACGGCAGCCCGTAATCCGATCCTGAAATACGAAAAATAAATAACGCAGAAATAATGACAGGGCAGCGTAACGCTGCCTTTTGTCTGGTCATAAGACACAAGAGATATTGTGAATAATGTATAATGATATCAGAGGACACGACTATGAAAATAATAAATGCCAGAGTATTTATTGACGGACAGTTCGTCAATACGGAAGTACGGTTTGATGAAACCGGTATTACGGCCATCGGCAATGATCTGCCGGACACTGATGTTATTGATGCTGAAGGAAATTATCTGTATGCCGGTATCATTGACTGCCATAACCATGGCGGCTGGTTAAGAAGCTTTGCCTATGGTGAGGAAGATGAGTTTGGCACCTATGAAGACAGGGTAAAATTCCTGGTGGAAAAGCTGCCGGAAGTAGGTGTAACTACTGTTTATCCGACCTTGGGCGGCACCCAGTATGAACGAATTGCCAGAACAGTCAGAGAAATCAGAAAGATAAGAGGCAAATATGAAGGAACCAGGATCGGAGATCTGCAGTTTGAAGGTGTTTATCCTTCATTAAAGAGATACATGACCGCCAACGCTGTCAGCCCTTCAAAGGAACATTCCGACTGGCTTGTTGATAACGACTACAGCGACGTTGCCTTATTCCATGTTTCACCGGATCTGCCGGGCAGCATGGAATGGTGTGACTACATGGTATCGCAGGGCGTTGATCCGACGGTAGGCAATACCGAAGCATCTGCCTATGATGTCTTTGAAGCAGCTGATCATGGACTGTGTCAGGCTGACCACATGTTCAACGGTTTCAAGGCCATGCACCACAGAGAAGCCGGGGCTGCAGCAGCCGTAATGTATGACGACAGGATCAAAGCTCAGCTGACCTGTGACGGTTATCATGTTGATCCGGTCTGGGTAAAGATCCTGATCAAGATCAAGGGCATTGATAAAGTCTACGGTGTATCAGACATGTCTGATGCTTCAGGATTACCGGAAGGCACTCATATTGTTAACGGCAAGAAGATCACGGCTAAGGACGGTTTCATTTATTCCGAAGACGGCTATATTACTTCAGGCAATATGGCAATCAATCAGATCATGAAAGCCGCCAGAGACAGATGCGGTTTGACAATGGAAGAAGTAGGCACATTGTATGCCGAGAATGTTGCCAGGTGTATAAATGTCACTGACAGAGGAAAGATCGAAGTTGGCCGCAAGAGCGACCTGATCCTGATGACTGAGGATTACGAAGTTCTGCAGACCATTATTGGCGGAAAGACTGTATATAAGAAATAATATTGGTGCATTTTATTCTCAAATATTAGATAATGTGTGAGTGAATAAGAGGTTTTTAGTATGATTTTAAATCAGATAGATAAAGAATTATGGAAAATGGCAGAGGAATCTGACGGGATATTAAAGGAGATCTATGACAGAATAGATCATGTTGCTCTGCTTAATTCCAACCGCATATTATCAGCTTTTATTGAAAACAGAGTATCCTATACCGATTTCAGCGATATAAACGGCTACGGTAACTATGATGCCGGCCGTGATAAGCTGGAAAAGATCTTTGCGACGGTTCTGGGCTGTGAAGATGCACTGGTACGTCCGCAGATCATGAGCGGCACTAACGCCCTGTATCTGACTTTCTCAGCATTGCTGAAGCATGGCGACACCATGATTTCCCTGACCGGTACGCCTTATGATTCACTGCAGGAATTAATAGGTCTGTGCGGTGATTCCAGTCAGTCACTTAAAGCCTATGGTGTAAAGTATGAGCAGATAGATCTGGTTGATAATGAATTTGATGAAGCAGCCATTATTGAAAGACTGCAGAAAAAAGATGTCAGACTTGTTGAAATCCAGAGATCACGCGGCTATTCCTCCCGTGCTTCTCTGAAAATTTCCAGAATAGAACATCTCATTAAGGAAATCAGAAAGGTCAATGATGAAGTAATCATCATGGTCGATAACTGCTATGGTGAACTGGTCGAAGACAGAGAACCGGGTCATGTGGGAGCTGACGTGGTGGTCGGTTCGCTGATGAAAAACCTGGGTGGCGGCATAGCCTCAACCGGCGGATATGTAGCCGGAAGGGCTGATCTGATCCAGATGGTAGCGGAAAGACTGACGGCTCCGGGCATAGGAAAGGAACAGGGAGCTAACTTCAACCTGAATAACTCTTTCTTCAAGGGTATCTTCATGGCTCCTTCGGCCGTAGCCAGCGCCATGAAAACAGCTGTATTCGCAGCCTATATGCTGGAGAAACTGGGATATAAAAACGTTTCTCCTAAATATGATGAATTACGTACCGATATCATTCAGACGGTGGAACTGGGCAGTGAGGAAAATCTGGTCAGATTCACTCAGGGTATTCAGGAAGCCTCTCCGATAGATTCATTCGTCAGGGTTTTACCGGCCTCGATGCCGGGTTATCCGTTTGATGAAGTAATGGCGTGTGGGGCCTTTACACAGGGCAGCACGATTGAATTAAGCGCTGATGCACCGGTAATACCGCCATATACCTTATACATGCAGGGCGGATTATCTCTGCAGTATGGAAAACTATCCATCCTGCTGGCCCTGACAAAAATCAGATAGTTCTGAAAAATGTTTATTTAGTATGCCGGCAGCAAAATTTTATTTGCTTCCGGCTTTTATTATTGTCTTTTTAAAGTTTAGAATAGAAACAGATATGACAGGATTCAAAGGCACTTTACTCAGCATGACCAGAAACTACAGGAGAAGTCTTTCGCTTTTCGTGATTTTTGTTATTGTGTTTACGGTACTTACAGGTTCATTCCTGATCAAAAGTGCAGCTGCCAGAACGATTGAGATCGTTGTTTCCGGTACCAATCTGTCATTAAACATTGATGGTGACTTTTCTTCCATCAACAATCTGGCTAATACCGAAAACAATAACGGTGATTTTAAAAATGAAACCGAAATAATGCTTGGTTTACTGGAAGAACTGAAAAAAGACAGGCGCATAACCAATCTGGATTACAGACTGACCAAAAGACTGACGAAGGGTAATGTAGCTACAGCTTCCGATAACTGGAACTACGGACAGAAGGCGGACAATTTAGTGCCAAAGTTTATTCCGCAGATAATGGCAGCCCTTAAAGAGGGAACAGCCAATGAATTCTTCACAGATCCGGCTAATAAGGATATTGTGGAAGGATATATGTGTATGGGAAATCTTAATGACAATCTGATCCTTTCCGGTGAAACGACGACGTATCTGAAGGATCTGGCCAGTCTGAAGATTGCCCTGCAGCTGAATAAAAGACAGGATCCGGCTACCAAATCTTTCTTTACGGAAGAGAATCTGGCCAACGGAGATTTTGTCTGCATCATGCCTGAAGGTTCAAAGGCGTATGACCGAAATAAGGATAAATCAGCCAATGAACGTTCACGAATGTTTAACGTATTGAACAATACCAGTAAAAACGGTACTGCTTACTTTACCGATTTTTATGTTAAAGACGGTGAGATCGTTCATGTTAATACCTATGAATTCAAGGTTGTTGGTTATTACTATCAGCGTTCCAGAGATAAGAATCCTTTCAGCCTGCCGCAGAATGATTACGGGTTTGCTGAAGCTGTAAACACCTATGTCTATGTTCCGGAAACTACACTTATGAAGATTCATGAACAGCAGAAGGAACTGATGAAACAATATGACTGTGAAGTCTTTACTGCTGAATGGTCAGAAGGCTACCGATTCATAGACAGCCGAAATATGGCTCAGTCTTTTGCCACTTTCAGTAAGCCTCTATTTATCTCAAATATTAAGGTTGATGTCATGAACAGTGAGGATCTGTTTGACATAACAGCTTTTGTCCGAGATTACTGTAAGGACATAAAGTCACTTAAGATCACTAATAGTACTGAGGACTTTGACCGTATTGCCGGGCCGATCAAGACGTTGGATGAAGTTGGCGGAATCGTACTGTATATTTCAGTGATATTTGCGATTGCCGTTATTTCGCTGATAGTTATTCTCCAGATCAGGGACAGAAGCAGGGAAATAGGGATCCTGATGTCTCTGGGTCAGTCTAGGAAGAAAATAATAATAAGTATTATTCGGGAAATACTGATCATCGGCACGGCAGCATTGCTGCTGGCAATGTTCATAGGCAATAAAGTCGGACGGCAGGTATCGGATTATGTCATTAAAAAGTTTACCTTCCGTACCATTTCATCACGGTTTTATAGTTTCAGTACCAATCAGGTCATAAACAGATTCCATATTCAGCTTGATGGAAGGAACATTGGTGGAATATGTCTTTTAAGCTATCTGGTCATGTCAGTATCCAGCATGGTGGCCGGAATACTGATAACCAGAGTCAACCCTAAAGAGGTACTGCTGAAAAACAGCTAGAAAGGATCAGAAAATGCTGAAACGTGATTTCCTTTATCTGAAGAGAAACACAGTCAGGACCCTGATTCTTTTCATTGTGATGTTTATACTGGGAATCTTTATTTCAGGTTCTGTCATAATCAGGGAATCAGCTGAAAATGTCAGACAGCGGTTTCTGAAGAAAGCCGGGGCCTCCATGACACTTTCCTACTGGTTGGAAGATGACATATCCTATCTTTATTACTGGAACAGCGAGCACAGGGATCATCAAGGAACCTTTAATGAATATTATGAGGCTATACAGGAAATAATAAATGATAATTACGTAATTGATCACACATACAGTCTGTATAAGCTTGGCATATCAAATTGTCTGTATAACCAGAAAGATATTCTGAAAAACGGTTTTGACGGTCTGGAAGATCATAACATCCTGTTGTTTGGTGTAGACATGCCTGAATTCATCGACCTGCAGACCAATGATGTCAGCATTACGACAGGAAGAAGCTTCACCAGAGAAGAGATAAATAACGGTGCAGCCTTGTGCATAGTCAATGAAAATCTGCGTATATATGATGATAACGGTGAATACCGTGAAGTTAAGATCGGTGACGTCATTACAGCGGAAAATGTTGTATATGAAACTGATGACAAAGGACTGTATGCCATAAACGAAGAAAAGGTTTTGGAAAGAAAACAGCAGCAGCTGGAGGTTATAGGAATATTCCACGTCAGTACGGAACTGGAGAAGAATACCATTTATCCGACTGTCATGCTTAACCGTAATAAGATATATGTGCCAAATAATCTGATTCTGAGTATTCAGCAGCAATATGACGAAATGGAAAGTCAGTATGATTTTTATCGCAGTGAAGCATACGGTTCTTCAGCAACCACCAGTATGGGACTTACCAATATAGTTGTACAGGCTAAGGATACCTCATCGCTCTGGTTCCTCAGCAGCAATATCAATGACCGTCTGCAGTATCTGAACTATTCGGAATACAACCAGCTTCCGGGCAGTTCTCCTCCGGCTAACATCAATGTTGATAAAGTGTTTTTCAGCATTATCCGTTCCACAGATGCTTATCAGAACATTTCCTGGGTCCTGAAAAGTCTGGATGCTTTTGCCAATGTCATTCTGTATGTTTCGGTAACAGCGTTTGTCATCATTCTTTCGCTGATCATATATCTGTTTCTAAAGACCAGAAAGACAGAAATAGGCATTCTTATGTCATTAGGTACCAGAAAGAGTACGATCATTGCTCAGATCGTTCTGGAGTTACTGCTGATCGGTATTCTGGCTTTCAGTTCTTCAACAGCGATCGGCACATTTATAGCTGAACCGATAAGCCGTCATATGATGAATGAAACCATGTTAACGGAATATAACAGCCATCAGACAGATGATGACGGCAATATCATAAACAAGGTGGCCGGCATGGATGAACAGGATGTCATGGAAATGTATGAAATCAAGGTATCGCGGCCAGAGACATTAAAAATACTTCGGATCGAAACAGGAGTAATACTTGTTTCCTCAGCAGTAACGGTATTCTATACGACAAGATTCAAACCAAAGGAAGTATTGTTAGGGTAGGTGAGCTAAATGAAAGTATTGGAAGTTAAGGATCTTCATTACTTTTATCAGGATGGCACCAGAAAAAGAGTTATTCTTGATAAGGTAAATGCGGATTTTGAAACAGGAAAATTCTATAGTATCCTTGGAGAAAGCGGCAGTGGCAAAACTACCTTTCTTTCCATTATCTCTGCCCTTGATACGCCAAAGGAAGGAAAGATCCTTTTCAGGGGAAAAGACATCAGAGAAATAGGATATGAGAAATACCGCCGCAATAACATCAGTATCGTATTCCAGAACTATAACCTTATTCAGTACATGACAGCGATGGAAAATGTTCTGACAGCCATGGAAATAACCGATAACGAAATAAAGGGGAACAAGAAGAAGCTGGCATATCAGTTTCTTGAAGATGTGGAGATAGACAGGGAAACAGCTGATCGAAGAGTCAGCAGACTTTCAGGCGGTGAACAGCAGCGCACAGCCATTGCCAGAGCGCTAAGCACCAATGTAGATATCATAATGGCTGATGAACCGACCGGAAATCTGGACCATGAGACCAGTGAAGGCATAATTGAACTGCTGATAAAACTGGCCCATGAAAAAAACAAATGTGTCATCATCGTGACACATGATCTTAATATCGCGGATAAAAGCGATGTAGTGCTTTCACTTGATCCTAAAGCCAGAAACTTCATCCGTAAGGATAATAATATCGTCAGAAAACAGGTCGAAAGTGAGTTTTACGAGGTATGATAAAAAAGTCCCGATTGGGACTTTTTAACAGCTTCCTTTCTGACCTCCGTCAATTCTGATGACGGTATTATTTATGTAGTCAGCCTGATCTGAAATCAGGAATTTTATCAGATAGGCAACCTCTTCAGGCTGTCCATATCTTTCCACCAGTATTTTCCGCGTTTCTTCCTTCAGGAATTCCTCATCATAACCGTCAAGTTCATTTTCGGTTCCGATGAAACCCGGAGCGATGGCATTGACATTAACATATGGCGCAAACTGCATGGCCAGATTATGAGTCAGGCTTATCAGCGCGGCTTTGGAAGCGTCATAGTCAAAGCACATCGGGAAATAGGTATTGATGCCGTTGGTTGAAGAAATGTTGATGATCCTGCCGTATTCCTGCTGTTTCATATGACTGTATACGCGCCTGCTGCAGATGTAGGCACCGACAACATTGACATCCAGCGTTCTTCTGAATTCATCAGCCGTTTTCAGATGAAAGAGATTGGAAAGATCGATGGCGGCATTGTTGATGAGAATGTCAACACCGCCAAGCTGCTTTTCAATCTGTGATACCATAGCATCAACTTCATCTTCCTTTGATATATCAGCCTTTATAGCCAGACAGTTAACCCCATATTCTTCGATGAGGGTTCTCTGCAGCTGCAGGGCTTTTTCTTCAGAGGTCAGGTAATTAATGACGATATCGTATTTATTCTTGGCCAGTTCAATAGCCGTGGCCCTGCCGATACCGTTGGCACCGCCGGTAATAAGTACGGTTTTACTCATAACAGAAAAAGAGCTTTATTAAGCTCTTGAGGAATACTTTCCATCAGCGGAGGTAACAAGTACCTTTTCGCCTTCTTCGATAAACTGCGGAACTCTTAATGTAAGACCTGTTTCAGTAACAGCTTCCTTAGTCTGAGTTGTAGGAGCACCCTTGATTGCAGGGGTTGTCTCAGTAATTGTCAGTTCAACCTTGTCCGGTACGGAGATGTCGAGCAGATCGCCTTCAAAGAACATCAGCGTTACATCCATGGATTCGATCAGGAAATACTTATTGAAACCGATATGTTCTTCATTCAGTTCATATGTTTCATATGTTTCCATATCCATGAAGTAATAAGTATCATCTGCTGAGTATGAATACTGAGCTGACTTTCTTTCGATAGTAGCAGGTTCAAACTTTGTGTTTGCGTTAAAGTTTCTTTCCTGTGTTGCACCTGTTTTCAGGTTCTTCATTTTAGTCTTCAGAATTGCTGCACCTTTACCAGGTTTAACATGCTGGAAGTCCAGTACCTGCCAAGGATCACCGTCAACGATAAGAGTTAATCCAGTTCTGAAATCGCCTGATTCAATAGCCATATAATTACCACCTTTACTAATAATTCCTTATTATTTTAACAGATAAAGATTTATATATCAATCAAAGCAGCTACTGTTTCCGATTACCGTTTTCATCTATGAAACACGGATCATATGCTCAAAAAAGCAGAACTGCTGAAGTTCTGCTGATTTTAGAATAATGAAGGCTGTTCTTCACGGTGTGATTTAATGTACTGGCTCCACTTGATATAGCCGTAAGTTGTATTGGTAAAGTATCCGAGTTTAAGGATCAGCAAGACATACTGGCCGGACATGATGTTGATGATGGCTTCCAGCAGGGCACATATGTACCAGGCAATCCACTGTTCTCTTAAGCGGAAGAAGATGAACAGACCGTTGGCGACACCTACGGCCGAAGCACAGGCATCTATGTAGATTACAGCGGTTTCCAGTGACTTGTCATTGAAGAAATCTGTAGTAATGTCGAGTCCGCTGATGAAGTATCCTACGACTACCGTCCATACGCCGATGCCGACCAGGATAAGCAGTTCCTGCCAGCCTTTCAGTCTTCTGACCATTGTCAGTTCATCCTGATTGTCATCAAGGTGCTTAGTCCAGTTGATGTAGCTGAGGATATCTATCGGCAGCCAGAAGAACAGGGTAGTTACCATGGTGGCAAATCTGTACATTAAGACAATGCAGATGACGATTTCGGTTATTTCAACCAATACCGATACTAAGAAGTTGTAGCGTGACTGCTTGGAAATCAGCAATTCACACAAAATGTTCAGGAAGGTATCCAGCAGATACAGCCACATGATTATTATGCCGTTGACTCCGTTCGCACTTTCTTCCGGGAACAGTACGGCAAATATGGTTGCCAGTACCATGATCGACACAAACCAGATCTTCTCGTAAGCCGTAAAGCAGGTGGAGAAGAACAGAACGATCATGACTGACAGTGACAGTATTAACAGGGCGTTTCCCAGGTTGAATACCGGCATCAGCCTGTTACTGATGACCCGTTTGTAAGTGTCGGATATTTCCTTTTCCGTCGGGTTTTCATGATTGAAGAACAGACGCGGTCCGTCAGCAGGCTGGTAGCCATACGCTGTGATTTTATCAGTTTCAAGTTCTTCGTATTTCTCATAAGTATAGGTAATGGTGATTGAATCCTCACCGTTAACGTAAACAACATCACAGACTGTACTGTCTTCATCGTAGTCTTCCAGTTCACGGTCACGAACCATTTCGACCTGACCCAGATACTTCAGTTCACCAGGTTCTCTGTTGATACCTGTAAGACCTATGTCAAAGGAAATGATGATTCCTAACCGCAGCAATATCAGTACCGCTGTTTCTGCCGTTCTTATTTTCTTATTTGGTTCAGTAAATGTCTTAATCTTTTCAATCCATTTTTTCATACTTATATATTCTAGCTTAAAAACCTTTCAGGTACAAATGATATATCTGTTTACCGTCAGGAAAAAAGAGAGGATAATATTAGTATAAGAGGGAGGAATAACATATGAAGGAAGTTGTCAGAAAACTGCTGGGGCAGGTTATTGTATCATGTCAGGCATATGAAGATACTCCGCTGTATGGGCGGGAAAATATGAGAATAATGGCACAGTGTGCCTTAATGGGCGGTGCCAGGGCCATCAGAGCCTGCTGGCCGCAGGATATCAAGGCCATAAGGACACTGGGTGATTTTCCGATCATCGGCATCAACAAGGTTCTTGATCCTGACAGAGAAGACATGGATTATGTTTACATCACACCTGATTTCCAGTCAGCCGTACCGGTAATTGAAGCCGGAACAGATGTCCTGGCTCTGGACTGCACCATCAGACCGGAACGCGGAAAACAGCAGCTTTACAGCCTTCTTAAGCAGATTAGAGATGCCTATCCCAATCTGGCTATCATGGCTGACTGTGAGACTCTGGAAGACTGCATTTACGCTGAAAGCACAGGCATGGTTGATATTCTGGCTACGACGCTTTCCGGAATACACGTACCAAAGGAGCATCCTGACTGCGATCTGATCAGACGGATCAAACGGAACTGCCAGCTGCCGGTCAATGCGGAAGGCGCGATCTGGGAACTGGCTGATCTTAAGGCAGTATTTGATGCCGGTGCAGACATGGCGTGCATAGGCACGGCCATAACCAGACCTCATCTGATAACCAGGAGATTCATAAAGTATAACGAAGAAATACATAAGGGATAAAAAAGGCAAAAGAGGTGACAGTAATGGATGAAATCGCAAAACTGCAGCAGATATTTGATGACAGCAATAAGATAGTTTTCTTTACCGGTGCCGGTGTGTCAACGGAGAGCGGTATTCCTGATTTCCGCAGCGTTGACGGACTGTATAATCAGAAATACGACTATCCGCCGGAAGAGATCCTTTCACATACCTTCTTCAGAAACAAGCCCGCAGAATTCTACCGCTTCTACCGTGACAAGATCCTGATCAAGGGGGCTAAACCTAATCCGGCTCATCTGAAAATGGCTGAGTTTGAACGGAAGGGCAAGTGTCTGGGCGTTGTTACCCAGAACATTGACGGCCTGCATACGGCTGCGGGCAGTAAGAATGTGGCTGAGCTGCACGGAACGGTTTATAAGAATCACTGTGTAAAGTGCCATAAGTTCTACGGTCTTGACGACATCATGGCTAAGTCAGGCGTTCCTTACTGTGACTGCGGCGGTATCATCAAACCGGATGTGGTCCTGTATGAGGAATCCCTGGACGAGAATACCATTTATCAGGCCATAGACATGATATCCCATGCGGACTGCCTGGTTATTACCGGCACTTCACTGGTAGTATATCCGGCTGCCAGTTTTGTCAGATATTTCAACGGCAAATATCTGGTAATCATCAACAAGAGCAGAACTTCCATGGACAGCAGTGCTGATCTGGCCATCTATGATGCGGTCGGCAAGGTCTTAAGTCAGATTGAAGTAAGATAACATAGGTCTCTCCTGAGGGAGAGCTTTTTATGTGTTTGAACGAAAGATGACAGAATTGTATAATACAGAAAAAAGATCGGTCACATGAAGAAAAAACTGCTCATATCACTGGCATTATGGATAATAACAGGGCTGAACATGTTTCTGTTCAGCCGTTTTCACAGTGTTTTCTTCCCGGCATACCGCAGCATTTCAAAGAAATGGATCAGTTTTCTGGCTTCAATATGTTCAGCATTGAAAATAGCTGTCTGGGATATCGGGCTGTTATTACTGATAGCTTTGTTCATTGTTACGGCAGTAAGAACCGTAAAGAAAAGGAAACCGTTTGGAAACTGGCTGGCAGCCGTTGTTCTTACGGCATCAGTATTAATGGCATTGGCTGTTAACGGCTGGATGCTTAATCACTATGCTCCTTCCTTAGCCAGTGAAATGTCACTTGAAATCGGACAGTATGATACGCGTCAGCTCTATGAAGCCTGTGAATACTATCTGCAAAAGGCTGGTGAATATGCTCAGCTGGTCGAAAGAGATGAAAGCGGCAATGCCATAAAGCCTGATTTCTATGAAACAGCTCAAAAAGCCGGCAGAAGCTATGTGACATTGGCTGATAGGTATTCTGTATTCGCAGGCTCGGCAAAGCCGGTAAAGAAGCTTTCAATAGTGGGTGAGTATCTGATGTATAACGGAATTGACGGTATGTTCATGCCGTTAACAGGTGAAGCAGGGGTACCGGGAAATGTTCCGGCTGTCCCATTGGGATTTGTCATGTGTCATGAAGCCGCCCACAGGCTGGGTATTGCCAGTGAACAGGAAGCCAACTTTGCGGCTTTTGTGGCCTGTATCAGTAATGATGAAACATATTTCCGTTGCAGCGGCTATTATGAGGCTTTTGCGTATACCTTTAATTCTCTTTACAAAGCGGACAGTGAGATGGCTGCACGGCTATATGAAAGTCATGCTGAAGAAAAAGGCGTACAGCTTTTAAGGCAGGACCGCCGGTACGCCAGGGAATACTATCGGAAATACGATTCACCGCTGCAGGACATTTCTGATGACATAAATGACCGCTATCTGAAGACATTTTCACAGGAAAGCGGCATTCAGTCATACGGTGAGGTAACGGAATATCTCATAGCTTATTACCTGCAGAAAGGATAAGTGGCCCCGGAAGATATCATATTGAAAAAAAACAGGGGAGTTGTTATTATAAAGAAAAAGAAAAGAAATATCATTCTCAGGGGACATACTAATGAAAGGTTATAGAAGGCTGGAAGTTGAGTGTTAAGCAAAACTGAAGCCTTTTTGTCTGTAAAAGGAGTTAACATGGATAAACATGTTAAATAAAAGTAGATAAGGAAGGGAGAAAAGGGAAAAACATGAAAAAACTTATCACTTTAGTTCTGGCCGTTATGATGGCTCTGTCATTTGCAGGCTGTACACCAAAGCCGGAACCGGAACCAGAGGGTCCAGTTACAGTAACGTTCTGGCATACCTTAACTGACCAGCACCTTGAGGCTTTAAACAAGGTCATTGACGGCTTCAACAACTCACAGAACGAAGTAATCGTTGTTGCTGAACAGAAGCCTTATGCTGACTATGACAGCAACCTGGCAATGGCCTTAGCTAACGGCAATGGCCCTGACTTCGTATCCAGATATGCTACAACAGCAGTTGAATATCTGGCTGACGACTTAATCGTTGACATGACTCCATACATCGTTGAAGCTTATGGCTCAATGGAAAAGTGGAGAGATGCCATGATCGGTGAAACCTACAATGAATGCACTCAGCTGGGTGGAGCATACTTATTCCCGATTTCATCAAGCTCACAGGTTTACTTCTATAACAAGACCTTATTTGATGAATTAGGATTATCTGCACCTAAGACATGGGATGAACTGCTGGAAAATGCCAAGAAGTGCTATGAGCACACAGGCAAGGCAGGCTTCTCAATGGACGACGAACTGGATGACTTCCAGGACATCATGACCCAGAAGGGCTTCACTTACATTGACATGGACAAGAAGGAAGTTGCATGGCCAAAGGAAGAAACAACCAAGTTATTACAGTGGTATGTTGATAACTGCAAGGCAGGTTACTTCCAGCTGAAGGAAGCTAATACTTACTGCTCAGTACCATTCGCAAACGGTGATTTACCAGCATACATCGGTTCAAGCGCCGGTGCATCATATGCCTTAATGAACGGTGGCAAGTTTGAAGCAGGAATCGCTCCAATTCCACAGGAAGGAACTCATAAGTACATTCCTAACTGGGGCGGCGGATATGTAATCTTCAAGACTACGGAAGCCAAGCAGAAAGCAGCTTTCAAGTTCCTGAACTACTACGCAAGTGCTGAAGTATGTGCTGAATGGGCAAAGGGCTTCAATACAATTCCTAGCTACAAGGCAGCATATGATACAGCTGTTTACAAGGAATATGCAGCAAACGACCTGGCAGCCAAGGCTATGACTGAACAGGCAGACTGCATGGGCTGGTTAAGAAGCTGCATCGGTTCTCAGACTGTCCGTGAAGAAATTCAGAAGATGATCCGTACAGCTGTTCTTGACAGCGGTAACGTATCAGTTGAACAGGCTGTAGAAGAATTCTATAAGAACTGCAACGCTGCATTAAAGCAGTAATATACTGAGATGACAATGATAGCCATGCGCTTTATAAAGGGCGTATGGCTATCATACTAATGTGAATGATGAAAACGGAAATAATCAACTATGCCGGAATGAAAGAATCCATGGGAGCTGTTTTTTCTGTCACATATGGAAAAGACAGGGTGATCATGGATTTTGGCAGTGCCTTTGATCCGGAGAAATCCGGATATGTTAAAAAGGATGATAACTGGATCATAGATAAACTTGATCTTGGTTTACTGCCGGGGATAGAGGGACTGTATCCGGCAGAATACCTGAAGGGATATAAGCTTAGATCATATCAGGACTGTGATTACAACAGTGCGGTTTTTGTCAGTCATCTGCATCTTGACCATATGAGCAACATAGGGGCCATAGACAGGAATGTCAGGGTGTATATGAGTGATAATGCCCGTAAACTGGAATATGCCTTAGAAGAGATGAAACGGGGCGTGGATACCATCGGCAGGGAATACAGCACCTTCAGAAACATGGAATACGTGACAGTTGGCAGAATAAAAGTACTGCCTATCATGAACAGT
Source organism: Erysipelotrichaceae bacterium (assembly GCA_017516045.1). Classification (GTDB taxonomy): domain Bacteria; phylum Bacillota_I; class Bacilli_A; order Erysipelotrichales; family Erysipelotrichaceae; genus RUG521. The sequence goes on along the minus strand of JAFWDT010000006.1, from coordinate 133,464 downwards.
CCGTATTCGTATAACATGTACGGTTTTCTGATTGAAACGCCGGACATGAAGATAGGCTATACAGCCGATCTGTCTCTGTGTTATGAGTGTCCGGAAATGGTACACAGGGAAATGGAGATCTTCAGGGATGCGCATCTTGATGTGCTGTATTGCGATAACTGCAATTTTGATGATGAGTCTCTGCAAAGATTCTTCGGTTCAGCTGATGTTGATTCCATTATCGGAAGCAGCCAGATCCCGGAGGGAATGGTTTCCTTCCGGCAGCATTACGAATACATTGAAACTCTGTTCAGAGGGAATAAGGGTCTGGTTGTATTCAATCATTACGAAAGAGAAATGATGGATGTTGAAAAGTATTACCAATGGGCGGAAAAAGAAAACAGAGAAGTGGTGTTTGAACCGGAAGCCGCCTGGCTGGTTTACAGATTCTTTAACAGAAAGGTGAATGTTTATCTGAACGGCTATGAAAACAATGATCAGTGGTTCAGGGAACTGCTGGAAAACGCCGTCATTGTTACCAGAGAAGACATTATAAGGGAGCCGGGAAGATATTATCTTCATAACTCCTATGGGAACATTGATGAACTGTTCAGACTGAAGACACCTGATGCCGTTTATGTTCATGCAGAAGGAAACCCGTTTAACAGCAGAGATAGGGATGTCATGAAGAGAAAGGTACGGGAAGCCGGTTTCAGATTTGAAACTTACGATACGGATAACTATTATCAGCATGGCTATCCTAACATGGTTAAGTATTTTGTGGAAACGATCGCTCCGAAAACAGTAATCGGATATCATGGACGATACCCGGAAAGGATTACGGCAGCAAATGTCCGTACTCTGGTTCCGGATTATTATAAAAAGTATTATTTGAAAAACGGAAAACTGACAGAAGCAGTGGAGGAATGATCATATGAAAGTAACGATTAAGGATCTGACAAAGAAGTTTGCCAGCAGAGACAAGACAGGTGAAATGGTAACGGCTGTCGATACTCTGAGCGCTGAATTTGAAAGCGGAAAGCTGATAGCCTTACTGGGGCCAAGCGGATGCGGCAAGTCAACAATGCTGAACATGCTGAGCGGCATCCTGCCTGTAACCAGTGGCAAGATCTATTTTGACGATGTTGATGTTACCGATCTGTCACCGGATAAACGAGAAGTTGGTCTGGTCTTCCAGAACTACGCTCTGTATCCGCACATGACAGTGCTGGAGAACATCTGTTTCCCATTGAAAATAAAGAAAGTGCCAAAGGCAGAGAGAATCGAAAAAGCTGTGGAAATAGCGAAAATGGTTCATATTGAAGATTACCTTAAGAGACTTCCTAAGGAACTTTCCGGCGGACAGCAGCAGCGTGTTGCCATTGCCAGAGCTCTGGTCAAAAAGCCGAAACTGCTTTTGTTGGATGAACCTTTAAGCAACCTTGATGCTAAATTGCGTGTTGAAATGCGTGAGGAGATCAGAAGAATTCAGAGAGAAAGTGGCGTTACGACCGTGTTTGTTACTCATGACCAGGAAGAAGCCACATCTATAAGCGATTATATTCTGTTAATGAAGCTGGGTGTCATGCAGCAGTTCAGCGCTACCAGGGAAATATACAATAACCCCGGCAATCTGTTTGTGGCTGACTTCATCGGCAATCCGACCATTAACCAGATTCACGGGACCTATACCGCTGACGGTATAAAAGCAGACGGCTGTGATGAACTTATTCCTTGTGCAATCAAGGCAAACGAGGGTGACAGAGTAGTGTTTGCCGTCAGACCGGAAGCTGTGATTTTTGAAAATGAGAAGAATACGGTTAACGCTACCGTTAATGATCTCTACTCCAGCGGTAAGGACTGGCTGGTAAACTTCATGATAGGCGATACCGATCTGCGCGGTTATTGCGATGCTGATTTTAACGTCAGTGAAGGTTCAAAGATAAAAGTAGGCTTCAAGGAAAAAGGGGCCTTCCTGTTCAATGAAGCAACAGGAGAGAGGTATTAGTATGGCTGTCAGGGAAAAGAAAGTAAGAAAGTACAAGGACAGCGATGAAAAGATAACAGCCCGTTCACTTATAACGCCGTTTGTTTTCTCCCTGCCTTTTATGATTGGATTGCTGATCTTTACGGTTTATCCGTTTATCAGAGCGGTTCTGTTAAGCTTCATGGAAGACTACCGCTTCCTGAGCGGCAAGTTCAGCGGGTACGGATTAGGAAACTATACAGCCATTTTCAGTGATCCTAACTTCATAAATGCTCTTAAGAGCACAACCAAATATGTACTGATCGTTGTACCTACATCATTGGTTATTTCCATTCTGGTAGCGGTTGGTCTGAATAACGTAAAAAAGCTGCAGGGACTGTTTCAGACAGCATACTTCCTGCCAATGGTAACAAGTGCCACAGCTGTCGGCATGATCTTCAGATGGCTTTATGATTACGACTACGGTCTGTTTAACTATTTCATCGGCTTTCTGGGAATAGACAAGATCCACTGGCTGGCTGATGTTAAGTATACGATGGCTTCCATCTGCATTTACGGCATCTGGAGCATGCTGCCGTTTACCATAATTCTGTTACTGGCAGGGCTGCAGAACATTGACCCAATTTACTATACAGCTGCCAGGGCAGACGGTGCCAAAAGCAAGGACATCTTCTTTAACATAACCATTCCTTTGCTGGCGCCTACCATCATTCTGACTTCAATTGTCAATGTCATGAGTGCCTTTAAGGTTTACGATTCACTGTTTGTACTGTATGGTGCTAAGCCTGGACCGGCATTTAATCTGTATACAGTTATTTATTATCTTTATGACCAGTTCTGGAACAAGAATAAACTTGGTTATGCGGCTGCCAGTGCCATGATCCTGTTTGTGATCATTGCGCTGTTCACACTGCTGCAGAACCTGATAACCAGAAAAACCAATTATTACAATTAGGAGGTGGCAATAGATGAAAAAGATAAAATTCGGAACCATTGCCCGGTATACCTTACTGGCAATCGGCGGTATCATCATGATTTTCCCGTTTATCTGGATGCTGATATCTTCCCTGAAGACATGGGCAGAGTGTGGATCAATGCCTCCTACCTGGTGGCCTAAGGATCCAACATTTGAAAACTATGTCTATGCCTTTAAGACGGCACCATTCCTTAAGTATTTCCGTAACAGCCTTATCGTTACGGTAGTATGCACGTCCATAACAATGATAAATACCATTTTATGTGCCTTTACATTCTCGCGTCTTAAATTCCCGGGCAGAGATCTGATTTTCTCCATCATGGTTTCCCTGATGATGATCCCTTATGAGATGCTTATAATTACCAACTACACCACGATTGTAAAGCTGAAATTATACGATACCCTGGCGGCACTGATCATTCCGTTTACGTCCAGTATTTTCTATACCTACATCCTGAGAAACTTTTTCCTGAGCATTCCGGACAGCCTGTACTATTCAGCCAGAATAGACGGTGCCAGCAACTGGCAGTATCTGTGGGAAGTCATGGTTCCGATCGCCAAGCCTTCACTGGTAACGATCGGACTGCTGAATGCCCTGACATGCTGGAACAGTTTCATGTGGTCAATTCTGGTTGTCGGTTCGGTTGAAAACAGAACACTGCCTTTCGGCTTGTTCGCCTTTACCGACCAGGCAGGCGTACGTTTTGAAAGACTGATGGCCGGCAGCTCAATCGTTGTCATTCCGGTCATCATTCTGTTCCTTTTCTGCCGTAAGCAGATCGTTACCGGTGTCAGCAAGGGAGGTCTGAAAGGCTAATGAGTATCGTTAAGATAGATATACTGAATCACGCTGACTACGGCGCCGCTTTCAGGGAAGATTATGAAGTACCTGGTATTTCCAGATTCTATACGGCAATAGAATCCGTCAGGAAAAACAATCCTGAACATACTTTATTACTGGATGCCGGTGACAATTTCAAGAGCTGGCTGTGGCACGAGAACGTTCAGGAGGGCATAGCCCTGCTGAAGACTGATGTTTATGAATATGGCAACCATGATTTTGACTGGGGTCAGGAAAACATCGAAGTTTCCACTCAGAGACTGCTGGATCTTGGTGTTCCAATCGTCTGCAGCAACGTTGTAGAAAAAGCTACCGGAAATCTGGTAAAGGGAGCCAGGCCATATGTGGTATTTGAAAAAGGCGGCATTAAGTACGGTGTTCTGGGACTGATTACGGAATACACGCCTTACATGGTTACCTATAAGTACTTTCTTCCTTATAAGATAATTGACTCTGTTGAATGTGCCCGTAAGTACATTCCGATGATGAGGGAAGAAGGGGCGGAAGTCATAATAGTACTGACTCATTATCCGTTCTATTTTACGGAAACTGATGAATCAGGTGAACTCATTGACATTCTGGATCAGATCATTGATCTGAAGCCTGACTGCATGATCGGTGGCCACATACCGGGTGATTATGCCCGTGTTTATAAGGACGTCATCGTTACCAAGGGCGGTTTTGGCGGCGTCAGCCTGCCTCATGCCATTCTGTATTTTGATACGGAAACCCGTAAGGTTGTCGGCAGAGAAGGCGAAGTAATTGATGTCAAGGGCGGCGACTTTGAAAAGGACCCTGAAGTGGATAAGTTCGTTGAAAGAGTTGTCGGGCCAAAGGAATACTATTTCTCAGAGGTAATAGGTGAGGCCGTTGAAGATATCCCGAGCCGTCTGGACTTTGAAAGCCCGATGGCTGATCTGATGGCTGACATCATCATGGATAAATACCATACCGATTTCGTTTATTTCAACAATACTTCCCTGGGCAGAGTGCTGCCTAAGGGTGAACTTACCCGCAGCAGTGCCATGGACATAACCGGATTCAATGACCCTCTGTATCAGAGTAAGTATACAGGTCAGAAGATATGGGATCTGTTTGAACTGGTTCATGACCCTGATGTCTTCGGCAACAACGGCAACATTTCCTTTGCCGGATTTACCGTTAAAATGGATCACACCAAGCCAAAGGGCAGCAAGGTGGTTTACATCAGAGAACCAAATGGCAATGACATCGATCTGAATAAGGAGTATACGGTTACTTCAAGTGAATACATGAGCTCAGGCGGTAACGGAACCAGAGCAGTAGCTCAGTCCGTACAGTGGCAGGAAACCGGAGACAGGATGTTTGACATCATCAGTGAATACATCATCAAGTACAGACAGTTAAGATGTCCTGAACTTGGACGATACATCTTCATCGGCAAGCCGGAAAACGATAACAGCCCATGGTAATAAGATTTGACATCCTGAATCACGCTGATTTCTGCGGTGAATTCAGAGGAGATAAGTACATACCCGGTTTAAGAAAGTTTTACCGGGCCATAGAAAGCGTCAGAAAAAACAACCCTGACAGAACACTTCTGCTTGACGCAGGCGATGAGATAAATCGCCTTCTTTGGCATGGCAGGGATGTTCTTGACGGCATGGAGCTGATCGGTACCGATGCCTGGACTCTGGGCAATCATGAATTTGACAGAGGGCGTGAGGAACTTGAGGATAACATAAAGTATATTCACGGAAGAATACCTGTCCTTTCTGCCAATGTCACTTACAGGGGTACGGACCGACTTATCGATAACGTTCTTCCGTATGTCATTTTCAGCAGAGATGGCGTTAAAATCGCTGTTATAGGGGTAACGACTGAATATACCGAAAAGATGGTGACCTATCCTAATTTTGAACCGTATGAGGTTCACTCTGCTTCTGAGGAAATAAAAAGATATGTTGATGAGGTAAAAGGCAGGGGAGCGGAAATCATCATTGTACTGGCTCATATAGGTGCTTACAGCACGGATGGAGTCTATGGCGGTGAGCTTTTTGAACTGCTTGAAAAAATAAAAGACCTGGACATAGATCTTCTGATTGGAGGCCATCAGCCCGGAGACATCTACTGGAAAACCGATGGCATAATGGTCAACAAGGGCGGTTTCAGCGGCAAGTCTCTCATTCATACTGAAATGTATTTTGATACGGAAACCAGAAAGGTGATACGGACGAAAGGCAATGTCATCTATCCGCTGGAAGAAAGATACGACATGCCTGATCACCGGATTGATGAGTTCACGGAAAAGGTGTTAAGTCCTTTTGAAATGTATTTCAGTGATGTTTTTGCGATGGCTACCGAGGATGTCAACATGAGTTATGGAGAAGAAAGTGCCATGGGAAATCTGTTTGCGGATGCGGTAAGATGGCAGGCTGGGACTGATTTCAGCTATTTCAATACTACCAGCTGCGGACCGCGCATTCCTGCAGGACCGATTACCCGCTACAGCATAAAGCAGGCCATATACTTTGACGAACACCTTCATACCGCACAGTATACCGGCCGAGACATCAGAGATCTTTTTGAGGAGGTACATGATCCTGAAAGGTATTCCAAGAACTTCAATCTCTATTTTTCCGGATTAAGGGTAACAATCGATCATGATAAGCCATATGGTCATAAGGTTGTCTCGATAAAGCATCCGGACGGCCGTGAGTTGGCAGATGATGAGATACTGACTGTCGCAACCAGTGCCTACATGGCTTCAGGAGGCAATGATACCAGAGATATTGCCCGCAGACATCCATGGAAGGAAGAAGAATGTCTGATCCATGATGCTATCAGGCATTACCTGACCGAAATTAAGACAGTTGATAACTCAATTGATCACCGTTACGTTTTCCTGGGACGAAACGAACAATATGATGAACACTGAACAGCAATATTGGTGTTCAATTGAAAGCGTTTTCCTTGTAACTTAAAAATTTTCGTAAAATGAAGCATTTTACTATTGCAATATTGATATCATGCTATATAATTTAAGACAGTTAGAAGCAAAAGATAACAATTATAATCACTACAGGAGGCGATTTTAATGAGCGTAAAAACTATTGACGTTGCTTATGACTATCTGAAAGTATTGAATCACAGCATTTCATTCAAAGAATTATGGCAGGTTGTAGTTGATCAGATGGGATATGACGAAAACAAGGCCAAGAAGAAAATCTCACAGTTCTATACAGATCTGTCACTGGATTCCCGCTTCACACCGCTGGAAAATAATGTCTGGGATCTCAAGAGTAACCACAAACTGTCAGAAGTTATGTTTGACACTTCATCACTGCTTGATGAAAGCGATGATGAGGATGAACCTGAAATCGAAGATTACGACGATGTAAGTCTGGAAGATGACGAAAAACGAATCGATTTGGATTCATTAGAATAATTAGGGTAGGCGAAAGCGCTTACCTTATTTTTTTATTTAATAAAACGATTTTTTTGGAAAGTAAAGCCTTGAAAAAAGGTTCTTTATATTATATATTTGGATTATATTTTTTCAGTTTTGAGGGGAGGGACTGTGAAATGGATGCTTTAAAACAGCGCATTCAGAAAGACGGCAAGATCCTTAACGGGGATATCTTAAAAGTCGACAGTTTTCTTAACCACCAGATCGATGTTGCTTTTTTGAACGACATCGGTGCGGCCTTCAAGGAAAGATTTAAGGATTGTGAAGTAACAAAGATACTGACCATCGAAGCCTCTGGCATCGCTGTCGGTTACGCGACTTCACAATTTTTTAATAACTGCCCGATAGTGTTCGCCAAGAAGGGTTCTGCCAGCAACATGAGTGAGGATGCCTACCATGCACCGTTACACTCATATACCAGAGGGGCAGACTTCGTCATTTCAGTATCCAAGAAGTATCTGTCAAAGGACGACAAGATCCTGATCGTTGATGACTTCCTGGCTAACGGAGAGGCTTTAAAGGCCTTACTGTCAGTTGTCCGCCAGGCTGGCTGCCAGCTGGTTGGCTGCGGTATCGTCATCGAAAAGGCCTATCAGCCGGGCGGTGACATGATCCGCAAACAGGGCGTACGCGTAGAATCTCTGGCTCGCATTGCGGCCATGAGTGTTGAAAACGGAATTGAATTCTGTTAAAAAAAGGGATTCAATTCTGATTTTATTTTTTAGGTAATTAAAGGCACTGCCTTTTAATTATAGTAAGAGAAGAGGGAGGAAATCTTATGAAAAAAATTATTTCTCTGTTACTGACTTTATTATTAGTTGCCGGCGTACTGACAGGTTGTACACCAAAGGAACCTGACAAACCAGTAGAAGAAAAGCTGAAAATCGGCGTCATTCTGGTTGGTGACGAAAATGAAGGCTACACCTTCGCGCACATGGAAGGTATCAGAGCTGCCATGAAGGCTAATGGTCTCAGCGATGATCAGGTAATCTGGAAATATTCCATCGGTGAAACTCAGCAATGCTATGACGCAGCTGTAGACCTGGTTGAACAGGGATGCAAGGCTGTATTCTCTAACAGCTATGGCCACCAGCAGTTCATGCAGCAGGCTGCAACTGAATATCCTGATGTTAAGTTCGTCGCAGCTACAGGCGATACTGCAGCTCTCAGCGGACTCGACAATTTCTCAAACGCCTTTACCAACGTTTATGAGTCACGTTATGTTTCAGGTATCGTTGCCGGTATGAAGCTTGCTGAACTCGATGCAGCTGGCATGATTCCTGCTGAAAGCTATAAGGACGGCAAGGTTCTGATCGGATATGTCGGTGCATTCCCATATGCAGAAGTTGTTTCCGGCTTTACCGCATTCTTCTTAGGTGTCAAGTCTGTATTCCCAGCAGTTACCATGGAAGTTATCTATACCAACTCATGGTTTGACCTGACTGCTGAAGGTGAAACAGCCAACACCTTAATGGCAGACCACTGTGTCATCATCGGTCAGCATGCTGACTCAACAGGTGCTCCAGCCGCTGTTGAAGCTGCTTTAGCTAAGGGCACTGTTGCTTACTCTGTAGGTTACAACGTTGACATGTTAGCTGTAGCTCCACACGCTGCCTTAACAAGTGCAACCAATAACTGGGGTGTTTACTACACATATGCATTCGGTCAGGTAGTTAAGGGCGAAAAGATCGCTACTGACTGGGCAGAAGGCTATAAGACAGGTGCTGTTGCCATCACTGAATTAGGCTCAAGCTGTGCTCCTGGTACACAGGAAGCTGTTGACAAGGCAATCACTGCCATCAAGACCGGTGACTTACATGTCTTCGATGTTGCTAACTGGACAGTTAACGGTATCCATCTGAATGAACTGAAGATCGACTTAACAGGCGACTTCGATACAGATGATCCTGAAGACAAGAACGCTATCATTGACGGCTACTTCCATGAATCAGAATTCAGAAGTGCTCCATCATTCAGCATTTATGTAGACGGTATCTTCGAAAAGTAAGAGATTTACAGAAATTTATAAAAGCATTTATTAAAAACATAAGGTGAGGAAGTTTTCTTCCTCACCTTTGGAAAGGTTTGATGAAATGGATAACAATTGTGCAATTCAATTAAAGAACATCACCAAATCATTTGGCGCCGTAAAAGCTAATGACAATGTCAGCTTTGACGTCAGGAAACATGAGATCCTGGCGCTGTTAGGTGAAAACGGCAGCGGCAAGACCACTGTCATGAACATGCTGGCGGGAATTTACTACCCTGATGAAGGGGAGATTTTTGTTGATGGAAAACAGGTTTCAATCAAGGACCCTAAGGATGCCTTTGATCTGGGCATCGGCATGATCCATCAGCACTATAAGCTGATTGATGTTTTTACTGCGCTGGAAAACATCGTTCTGGGCCTGGACCCAAAGGAAAACAATGACCTGGTGACGGCCCGCAACAGAGTCAATGATATCTGCAGCCGCTATGGCTTTGAGATCGATCTGGATATGAAGGTCTATGACATGAACGTATCTCAGAAGCAGACTCTGGAAATCATAAAGGTATTATACAGAGGGGCAGACATTCTGATACTGGACGAACCTACTGCCGTACTGACTCCTCAGGAAACTGAGAAGCTTTTCAATATCCTAAGAAACATGCGCAATGACGGTAAATCTGTCGTCATTATTACTCATAAATTAAACGAAGTACTGGAGATCTCTGACAGGGTAACCATTCTGAGAAAAGGCCAGTACATCGGTACGGTCAATACTTCCGAGACCAATGAAAAGGAACTGACGGAAATGATGGTCGGTGAAAAGATCACTCTGGACATCAACCGTGACTTCATTGAGGAAAAGCATAAGCGTCTGGAAGTAAAGAACCTTACCGTAATCAACTCTGAAAACAAGAAGGTCGTCGACAACGTCACCTTTGACCTCTACAGCGGTGAAATACTCGGCATAGCAGGTATTTCAGGCTCAGGTCAGAAAGAGCTCCTGGAGGCCATTATGGGCTTACAGAAGTGTGAGGAAGGATCTTCAGTCGTATATTATTCCACAGCTCACGGTGTTCATGAGCTGGTAGGCTTAAGCACCAGGGAAATCATAAGTTTCGGTCTGCATCTGGCCTTTGTACCTGAAGACCGTCTGGGCATGGGCCTGGTAGGAAACATGGGCATGACTGACAACGTCATGCTGAAGAGATACAGAAAGGGAGCCGGTCCTTTCCTGCATCATGCGCAGCCTTTACGGATGGCTACCAAGATCAGGGAAGAACTGGAAGTAGATACTCCTAGTCTTGACTATCCGGTCAGAAGACTTTCCGGCGGTAACGTTCAGAAGGTTCTGGTCGGACGTGAAATCAACAACAAGCCGACCGTCTTAATGACAGCTTACGCAGTCAGAGGTCTCGACATCAATACTTCATATGCCATCTACAATCTGCTTAACGAACAGAAAAAGCGCGGCGTAGCAGTAGTTTATGTCGGTGAGGACCTGGACGTCTTACTGGCGTTAAGCGACAGGATCCTGGTCTTATGCAACGGCAAGGTCAACGGACTTCTGGATGGACGCAGTGCCAACAAGGAAGAAGTCGGCCTGTTAATGACCAATCTGAAAGGAGGAGAGTAAAATGGCAAACAAGCAGCCTCTTATCAGAATCAGAAAAAAGGAAGACCGTTCCTTCCTGGAAAAAATCCTGATCAAGGTAATTTTCATCATATTAGCGCTGGTAATTTCGGCTCTGTTCATCAATTCCGTTACCAAGCTTAATCCGCTCAGTGTTTACTCTTCAATGTTCAAGGGTGCCTTCAGTACCCCTAGAAGAATATGGATCACTGTCAGAGACACCTGTCTGTTACTAAGCATTGCCGTAGGTCTGACGCCAGCTTTCCGAATGAAGTTCTGGAATACCGGTGCTGAAGGTCAGATGTTAATAGGCGGTTTAATGTCAGCAGCCATGATGATCTATCTGGGAGATAAAATTCCGTCAGCCTTACTGTTAGTATTAATGTTTGTCTTCAGTGCCATCGCTGGAGCCGTCTGGGGCTTTTTACCGGCATTTTTCAAGGCCAAATACAATACCAACGAGACTTTGTTCACTCTCATGATGAACTATGTCGGCATTCAGATAGTGGAATTCTTCGTTGACGTCTGGGATAAGAAACAGTCTCACAGCGTCGGCATTATCAACGGAACCTCGCACGCCGGCTGGTTCCCGAGCATTTTCGGTCAGCAGTACATTCTGAATGTGCTGATCGTTGTATTATTAACAGCCGCAGTATTCATCTATCTGCGTTATACCAAGCACGGTTATGAAGTAGCCGTAACCGGTGAAAGTGAAAGCACAGCCCGTTATTCAGGCATCAATGTTCCTAAGGTCATTATCAGAACGATGTTGTTGTCCGGTGCCTTATGCGGTCTGGCAGGCTTTACGGAAGTTGCCGGTATCTCTCATACCATCTCAGTAGAAACATCAGGCGGCAGAGGCTTTACGGCCATTATCGTAGCCTGGCTGGCCAAGCTTAATCCGCTGGTCATGGTCATATATTCATTCCTGATCGTTTTCCTGAATAAGGGAGCCGTTCAGATTGCCAGTGACTTCAACCTGAACGAGTATGCCTCAAACATCATTGCCGGAATTCTGCTGTTCTGCATTCTGGCAAGTGAATTCTATACAGGTTATGAAATAGTATTCAGACATAAGGAGGAACAGTAATATGACAGGTCAGTCTTTAATTGCTTGGATCAATGCCGCTGTTACCTTCGGTACGGTTATCATGTTCGGATGTGTCGGTGAAACTCTTAACGAAAAAGCCGGCGGTCTTAACCTTGGTACTCCGGGAATCATGATGCTGGGAGGCATTGCCTCCTTAGCCGGTGCATTCTTCTATGAAAGTGCTGCCGCAAATCCCAACCCTGTATTATGTGTGATCATTTCACTGGCATGCTGTATCATTGTCAGCTCTCTGGCAGGTCTGCTGTACGGTTTTCTGACCATTACCTTAAGAGCCAATCAGAACGTTACCGGTCTGACGCTTACCATGTTCGGTACAGGTGTGGCCAATTTCTTCGGCGGTTCGCTGATCAAACTGTCAGGCGGTGTCGGACAGATCAATGTCGCTGCCACTTCAAGAGCCTTTAAGACCATGCTGCCGTTTGTTTCATCAAAACTCGGCATCGTGTCACAGCTACTGTTCCATTATGGCTGGCTGACTTATGTGGTACTGATCGTTGCCTTCCTGATGCAGTATTTCTTCAATAAGACCAGAACAGGTCTCAACTTAAGAGCTGTGGGTGAAAATCCGGCTACTGCTGATGCTGCCGGTATCGATGTAACCAGATATAAATACCTGGCAAGCTGCATCGGTGCAGCCATTGCCGGTATCGGCGGTCTGTATTATGTTATGGACTACGTCAAGGGAACATGGGCTAATGACAGCGGTATTGAGGCTTTGGGCTGGCTGGCTGTTGCGTTGGTAATATTTACCAGCTGGAAGCCTAAGAACGCTACCTGGGGAGCCTATCTGTTTGGTTTCTGTTACTGGATCTTCCTGTATGTTCCTACAGGAATCAGCAGTTTCTTAATGAAACTGTTCAAGGTAACCAAGTCAACATATCTGCAGAACCTTTACAAGATGATCCCGTATCTGGTTACCATCATCGTACTTATCATGGTAAGTTCACGTAAGAAGAGAGAAAACCAGGCTCCGGCCTCCTTGGGTGTTTCCTACTTCCGTGAGGAAAGATAAAAAAACAAGCTTCGATTAAATGTCGAAGCTTTATTTCCTTAATGATTCCAGACAGTTCGGAAAATCGAAATAAGTGTCAGGATAAGGTTCATCCTTCAGAACGAAATGCCACCATTCGCATTCATACGGTTCAAAGCCGTTTCTGATCATGACATTTCTTAACATCATGCGGTTTTCATACTGATCTTCAGTTATGCCTCTGTAATCAGGATGTGATACGGCACTGAAATAATCAAATGGAGAACCCATGTCAGCTTCCTTTCCCGTCTTCATGTCCAGTAAGGTCAGGTCAACGGCACTGCCGCGGCTGTGTGAGGATCTCTTGGCGATATATCCTCTGGAAAACAGTTCCCGTTTCGGCAGGTCAGGATAGAAGAAAGATTTCATGCGCAGATCCTGGTCTTCGATTCCCCACAGGACAAAATGCTTTACGGCTCTGTTTGGACGATAGGCATCGAATATCTTTAGCTTATAGCCCATGACAAAGAATTCATTGCTGGCTGCCTTGAGTGCTCTGGCTGCTTCCAGGGTTAAAAGGGCCACCGGTTCTTCATAGCCGTCAACACGCTCACCAATGAAGTTATAGCTTGAATGGTAGCGGATCTCCTGAATGGCATGAGGTACGTAGTCAGCCAGTACGACAAATCCTGATGAATCATAAACGCTTTTCGGAGTTTTCATATATTCATTATATACACAATAAATTCTGTTTTGATGAAAAAAAGGTCAGATGCCGTGATAGATGAACAGCATTCTGTCCTTTTTGTTTATGTCCTTAAGTACTTCATAGCGGTCATTTGGGAAGTATTTCTCTACTTCCTTTACGATGGCTTCCTTTTCGTCATAGCCTATCTCAAAGGCCAGGAAGCTTTTTTGATTTATGACCTTATGGGCATCGGCGAATATCTTTCTGTAGAAATAAAGACCGTCATCCCCGCCAAATAAGGCTACGTGAGGTTCGTACTGATCAACGCTTTTCTGAATTTCCTGCTGCCTTGGAATATAAGGCGGATTGGAAACCAGGATATCCAGTCTGATGTTTCGGCCAATTAACGGCTGCAGCATGTCTCCCTGGTAGAAAGTTATTTCAACATCATTATCTCTGGCATTCTGGCGGGCTACATCAAGGGCAGTTTCGGATATGTCGGTTGCGTACATGTGAAATTTCGGTTCTTCCTTCTTCAAGGCCAGAGCTATGGCTCCGGACCCGGTTCCTACATCAGCGATGTCGATGACATCCTTATCCGGGAAGAAGTAATCGCTGTCAGTCAGCACGTTGGCTACCAGCTCTTCGGTTTCATAACGAGGGATCAGAACATCCTCGTTGACTTTTATCTTATAGCCGTAGAACCACTGGTAACCCAGAATGTACTGCAGCGGCTCATTCTGTAAAAGACGGCTGACACCGTCTTTGAATTTCTTATAGAGATTTTCAGGCATTTCCTGATCATAGTTAAGATAGAGATCATTGTGACTCATGCTGCATAATTCGAGCATGAGGATCTGGACGGCTTCATCGGAAATATCAGTATCCTTTAACTGATGATAGGTGTCCCATAAGACATCGTGGTAGCTAGGCATTACTGTTCACCGGCAATCTTGGCTTTCTGATCGGCGTCCAACAGGGCTGCAATGATGTCATCCATTTTGCCTTCCATGACACGGTCAAGCTGCTGAATGGTGAAACCGATTCTGTGGTCAGTGACACGGTTCTGAGGATAGTTGTAGGTTCTGATCTTCTCGGAACGGTCACCGGTACCGATCTTGCTTCTTCTTTCAGCACCTTTTTCAGCTTCAGCTTTCTGCTGATAGTAGTCATATACACGGGCAGTGATGATTCTCATGGCCTGTTCACGGTTCTGGATCTGGCTGCGGCCGTCCTGGCAGTTTACGGAAATACCGGTAGGCTTATGGGTGATTCTGACGGCGGAGTCAGTCTTGTTGATGTGCTGACCGCCGGCACCGGAAGCTCTGTGAGTTTCGATTTCCAGGTCAGCTGGATCGATCTCAATGACGGTTTCATCGACATCAGGCAGTACCAGTACGGTAGCTGTTGAAGTATGAACACGTCCGGCTGATTCAGTCTTCGGAACGCGCTGAACGCGGTGCGCACCGGATTCAAACTTCATTTCCTTATAGACTTCATTGCCTTTCATTAAGAAGCTGATCTGTGAGAAGCCGCCGGCTTCACTTTCTTCAGCATCATATAATTCGATCTTCCAGCCCTTGGTTTCGGCATAACGGGTATACATTCTGTACAGGTCACCCGCAAAGATGTTTCCTTCATCACCGCCGGCTGCCCCACGGATCTCAAAGATGGCATTGCAGTCATCGTTAGGATCTTTTGGAATAAGCAGGACTTCGAGATGGTCAACCAGCTGCTGCTGTCTTTGCTGGAGTTCTTCCAGTTCCATTTCGGCCATCTCTCTTAAGTCAGGATCATGAAGGAGCTGCTTGTCATCTTCGATGTGTTTCATGACTTCCACGAGTTCTCTGTAGGCATTGACAGGAGCCTGCAGACCTGACTGTTCCTTGCTCAGTCGGGCGTATTCACGGTTATCGGAAAAAGATCCGTTTATTAGCAGATCGTTTATTTCATCATAGCGTTTTTCCATGTTTTCTAATCTTGCAAGCATCTTATCCATAATCACATTCTCCTGTACTCTAAAATTATACACAAAAAGATAGTAGTCGCATACTGCGAAATGATATTATAATATATTATTATGGAAAGAGCGAGGAAAAGTGTATGGCAAAGAAAATTATCCGGATATTCGCATTACTTATCGCAATAACTTACGGTTCCGGTTTTGTATATTCACAGAAGAGATTTCTGCCTAATACCTATGTGGACGGTGTACGCCTCGATGGCAACGGTTATGAAAAACATGCCACGATCAAGGCAGCAGCTCCAGTCATCAGCATTATTGAAAAGGATAAGGAAACCGGAGAAAACATTACTGAAACAATAGATCTGGCCAAGGATGCCAACTATGACGCCACATACAGTGTCAAAGACCTGCTGAATGCCCAGGACAGACCTTTGTGGTTCATGTCATTCTTCCGTGACAGCAATCTTACCGGTGTCCGGAAAGACAGCTTCTACAACAAGAACAAGCTTCTGGAGAAGATCGGTGAACTGTACTGTCTGACTGAAGAGAACATCATCGCTCCAACAAATGCCCGCATCATAAGTGCAGACGGAGACCTTTCTATAGAAAAAGAAAATGACGGCTGTCAGATAAGCAGGGAAACGGTTGAAAATGAGATCATAGACATGGTAGCCAGAACTCTTAAAGGTGAAGCTCCTGAGGAAATAAATCTGACTGATAAATATGACATGGCTGAGATCAGGGAGGACAATCCTGAACTGCTGGCCAAGCTTGATGAGCTTAAGGGCATCGTTGATAAATCAGTTACTGTAAAGGTTTCTGACAGCAGCAGTGAAACATTGGATAAAGCCCGCATTCTGGGACTTCTGGATGTCGCTGACAATGAACTGAAGATCAACGGGACTAAGGTCGATGAACTGGTTGAAAGCATCTACAAGAGCAGCTATGTATCAAGCTATGAATACATTGACAAGGCCAAGCTCAAAGATAAATTAAATGGTGCTTTATTAAACAAAGAAAGCAGTACGATCAGCGTTGACTGGATCAAGACTTCTCCTCCTGTATATTCCAACACCAGCAATAACTGGCGCAATAACAGCGTTGAAGTCTGTATCAGCAAACAGACTCTGTATTACTATGAAGACGGCGAACTGCTGTGGACTTCCCCGGTAGTTACAGCTGCTCCGGGTGTTACACCTTTGGGCCATTTCACAGTAACGAAAATAGATGGTTCATCATGGCTGACAGGTCCTACCTGGAATGAACATGTTGATTACTGGATCGGGTTTGATCCAACCGGTGTTCACAAGGGTTTCCATGACGCTTCCTGGCGAAGCGAATTCGGCGGTGACATCTATCTTACTGATCCGTCACATGGATGTGTTAACATGCCAACCAACATGGTAGCCAAACTGCATTCACTGGTACACATCGGTACACCTGTTTACATCTATAACTAGAGAAGAGTATTGAAAAATACTCTTTTTTCATTCAGCTAAAGGGTGTTACAGAGGGTGAGTTTTACTTTTTACGTATTTGTTATATAATCAAGTTAATCAGGAGGAAAACCAGATGAGTGAATCAGAAGGACAGAAAAAAGTCACTTTAGGAATGATTTTATTATGTCTGGGGGGGTTGTTCCTGGGCGCCATTTTAGGCTTTCTGGGAACGAATATATATGCCAATAACAAGGTGTTAAGCGACCTTAAAAAAGACGGCTATGTCATTACAGACGATGCTACGGCTACTGCTGCTGACATTGTCTCCGGCAAGACGGCTTATGTCAGAGGACGCATGGTTACCGGCAGCATGCGCGTACTGGATACCGGTGATGCCACAGCCAGCAGTGACCGCATCCTGAAGGGCAAAACAGCTTATGTAAATGGAGAATTAATTGTCGGAACAATGGATATTCTGGAAGGCAAGAAGTATCTTCCTTCCCGGCAGAATCAGTCAATTGTTCTGAAGGGATTCATACAGAATGACATCATCATTCAGGGTGACGCCAATCTGAAACCTGAAAACATCAAGGAAGGAGTAAGGATCTTTAATGTGACCGGCACTTATGCCAAGCCTAAGGTCTTTACCATTACCTATATTCTGGGAGAAGGAGGCATAAACAACCCAGCCAATCCTGATACCTTTACCAATAAAGACGGAACGATTACCCTGCTTGATCCGACCCGTGAAGGATATATCTTCCTGCATTGGGAATGTGACGGCAGGGAAAGTAATACCATCCCAGCCGGTTCCACCAGCAACAAGACCTTTGTAGCCGTGTGGGAAGCCGAACCGGAACCTGAACCAGAGCCGGAACCGGAGCCAGTTACTCCTGTGGAACCAGGCGGTGGTGAGGAAGGAGGTGGCGAATAATGAGACCTCCTAAGAGACTGTTCATCAGAAAGAAGGATCTTGTCGGTTCTGAAGAAGCTGAAAAACCGGCTGTCGAAGAGATCCATATTCCGGCTACCGTACAGGAAACGGAAGACGAACGGACCAAGAACATCGCTACCGTTCAGGAAGCAACAGTTGCCGATGAAGCAGAGGTAATTGATGACGAACGGAAGGATGATGAAGACGAAGAATACGTTTATGTCACACCGAACTATACTCTTCATGCCATTCTGATGGTTCTGGGATCCGTACTGACAGGAGCAGTGATAATGTTCCTCGTCAGCAATTCCATGTTCCAGGAAAGAGCCAGGGCAGCCTATCTGTCACAGGGCTATGTTCAGACCAAGAATGCCGTAGCCAGAAGCAGTGACATTGCCATGGGCAAGACAGCATACGTTAACGGTGAGCTGGTGGTAGGAACCTATGTGGAAGTTGACACATCCAAGGCTACCGCTACGGAGAATGATGTCCTTAAGGGCTATACCTGTTATGTCAACGGTGAGAAGATCACCGGCAGTATTCCAATCTATAAGCCTGACAGCTATAACGGCGATACCAAGGACAGGATAATTCCTAAGGGTTATTACCTTGACGGCACGCCTATCAACATCGCCGGGGCTGCCAATCTGGTTAAGGAAAACATCAGGGAAGGTGTTTCCATCTTCGGAGTTACCGGAACCTATAACGGAGAATAATGATAAAAACCGCCTGTGCGGTTTTTATTGTAGGAATATAGAATTCCTTTGAAAACATTGTATAATTGTAGTAATCGATTAATGAAAAGAGGTGTGTGAAACATGCTTAAAATAGAACATCTGACTAAGAAATACGGGGAAAAGGTCGCTGTTGATGATCTTTCACTGGAAATCAGACCCGGTGAGGTTTATGGCTTCATTGGCCATAACGGTGCCGGTAAGACCACCACGCTGAAATGCTGCGTGGGACTGCTGGATTTTGAAGCAGGAGACATATATGTCGACGGCATCAACATCAGAGATGACTTAATGGCCTGCAAGAAGAAAATAGCTTATATTCCGGATAATCCGATCCTGTTTGAATATCTGTCAGGAATCAAATATCTGAACTTTGTAGCTGACATATATAAGATTGACAAGAAGGAAAGAGAAGACAAGATCAGATTCTACGCTGATCAGTTTGACATTACATCCGATCTGGCTCAGCCTCTGTCTGCCTATTCACACGGCATGAAGCAGAAGATCGCCATCATCGCCGCTCTGATCCACAGCCCTAAGCTGATCATCCTGGATGAACCGTTTGTCGGACTGGATCCTATCGCAGCTTTCAAGTTCAAGGAACTGATGCGTGAAGTCTGCAATAACGGCGGTGCCGTATTCTTCTCAACTCATGTCCTGGATGTCGCTGAAAAGCTCTGTGACAAGATCGCCATCATCAAGAACGGCCGTCTGATCAGAACCGGTACAATGGAAGAGGTTAAGGGTGATGCTTCACTGGAAGAAACCTTCCTGGAACTGGAGAGCGATGCCAATGTATAAGATCCTTTTCAAGACAGATGTCAGAGCCATCCTGCCGCGTAAGAAGAACAAGTCCAAAATACCGGCCTGGATCCCATACATAGCCATACTGATCTTCATCGCTGTTTCCTTTTATACCATGTATTGGGAAATGGCTACATACATGCACCAGTTCAGACTGGGGGACATGTATTTCACAGCAGTGGGATCCATGGCTTTTGCGATGCTGTTTTTCACCGACATTACTCTGGTGCAGAATCAGCTGTTTGAATCAAAATACAATGACGTTCTGCTGTCAATGCCGATCACGGCAACAGACATGATGATCAGCAGAATGCTGGTAATACTGTGTTATAACTACATTATGGAAATGGCTCTGGGTCTTCCGGGTCTGGTAGCCTGGATTGTGGCCGATGGCTTTGCACTTGGCGTGTTTGTCAGGTTCTTCCTGATAATGCTGATATGGCCATTGCTGGCAATTAGCATGGGCGTGCTTTTCGGCTATGTGCTGATGCGTATCAGTGCCAAGAGCCGTCATAAGAATCTGACCAAGATGATCCTGTTCATCGGCTTCATGATCGTGTACTATTTCTTCATTTTCATGGATCACAGCAAGCTGGAAGAACTATTCATCGACAGCGGCATCATGTCAGTAGACGGAACCCTGTCATTTATCAACTGGTTCGGAAGAGCGGTATACTTCGCTGACATTCCTTCCATAATCGGAATCGTCGCCCTCAGCATCATTCCGTTTGTCATCATGTTCATGATCGTTAAGAAGAACTTCTTCAGACTGATTTCAGCTTCTCAGAATGTGGTTAAGATCGAATATAAGGAAAAGGAACTGAAGACTCATTCAGTGATCGTAACCTTATTGGAAAGAGAATTAAGACATCTGGGCAGCAGTTTCGTCTATCTGTCCAATACGACATTTTCTGTTATTTTAGGCTATATTGGCGCTTTAGGCCTGTTAATAGCCTGGAACAGCATTTTCGGAGAACTGCTTCCGATTATAGGAAATGAAATTGCTGCGGTAATGGCTCTGGTAGTGGCTCTGTTTTTCATCAGTACCTACATGCTGTCAGCCAGCCGGATATCCATCGAAGGACGCACCATGGAAGCCATCAAGACCTTCCCGCTGGAAACCCATGATATTCTCAACAGCAAGCTTTTGTTCCACTATCTGTTAATGGCACCGGCTGCCTTGCTGTTTTCCATCGCAGTTATCCTGAGAGGAAAGCCGGGACTGTCACTGTCAGTGTCCGTATTCCTGCTGCCGCAGCTGTTTCTGCGGTTTACCGACTGTCTGGGTCTGTGGCTGAATCTGAGACATAACCGTCTGGACTGGGCTACGGAAGCTGAAGTAGTAAAAAGAGGACTGGCCGTTTTCCTGGTAATGTTCATCGGCATGGCTGTCATTTCAGGGTTTGCCGGCTTATATCTGGGCGTATTATATAAATACATGTATTTCGACACTTATCTTCTGATCTGCTGCGGTGTAACTGCCATGGCTGCCATCGGTTTCTATTTGTTGGATACAACGGTTGGTGTTAAAATATTTAATAGATTGGATTAGATTGTATGACCAGAGAAGAAGTATTGGAAAAAGTAAGATATTATAAAACCCTTGGATACAAGGTTCCGCAGGAAAAATACATCAAGACCCCTGAACAGATCGAAGGCATCAGGGAAGCAGGCAGAGTAAATACACTGGTACTTGACTACGTAGCTGAAAGGATCAGAGCCGGCATTTCCACTCAGGAAATCGATGACTGGGTAACGGAAGTTACCGCTGCCAATAACGGCATCTGTGCCCCGTATAAATATGAAGGCTATCCTAAGCATGTCTGCGTCTCGATCAATGACGTGGTATGCCACGGTATCCCAAGCAAGAAGAGAATTCTGAAAGAGGGCGATATCGTCAACATTGACTGTACGACCATCGTTAATGGCTACTATGGCGATGCCAGCCGCATGTTTGTCATCGGACAGACTGACCCTGAAAATGAAAGACTGATCAGAGTCGCAAAGCAGTGTCTGGAATTGGGACTTGAGGCTGTAAAGCCATGGGGTTTCCTTGGCGATGTCGGATATGTCATTGAACAGCACGCATCACGTAACGGCTTCAAGGTTGTCAGAGATTTCGGCGGACACGGATGCGGCATTGAGTTCCATGAAGACCCGTTTGTCTTCCATTACGGTAAAAGGGGAACCGGCTGCCTGATCGTTCCGGGAATGACTTTCACCATTGAACCGATGATCAACATGAAGAAGTCAGGTGTCAGGATCAGTGCTCTTGATGGCTGGACAGCCTATACAAAAGACGGTCTGCCAAGTGCCCAGTGGGAATACACCATTGCGGTATTTGACGATCATACGGAAATATTATCAAGATAACATTCATTTCATGGAAATGGATGTTTTTCTTTGTGTTAGTGTATAATTAGTGAAAAAGACGGGAGAATACAAATGAATAGGGAATTGTTATATAAGTTTCTCAATACGGTATCTGTCAGCGGCAATGAAGATGCCAACCAGGAAAATGTGCTGGAATATACGAAATCATTTACCGACAGACAGATAATTGATGCTGTAGGCAATGTCATAAGCGTCATCAATGAAGATGCTGAATGTAAAATACTGTTAATGGGACATATTGATGAAATAGGCTTCAGAGTAACCAGCGTTGACTCAGACGGTTTTGTGCATGTCCAGAAAGCCGGCGGAGTCAGGGCCAAACTGTATATTGGGGCTCCGATGCAGATAATTCATGAAGAGACAGTCGAAGGAAAAACAGTACGAAATAAGGTAAACGGGGTTGGCTGTACCAGCAGCGACATGCTGAAGAAGAGCGATTTCTCTGATTCTGATCTGATCATTGATATTGGGGCTAAGAATAAGGAAGAAGCCCTGAAGCATGTCAGCGTCGGAGACAGTGTCTGCTCTGATACGGAAGTCAGAGATCTGCTGGACGACAATTTTACCTGCCGTGCCCTTGATGACAAGACCGGTGCTTTCGTCATCATAGAGGCAGCAAGGTTAGCTAAGGAAAAGGGAGCTGTTAACGGTATTTATGCCAATACGGTAGTAGGTGAGGAAACCTCAGGACGCGGTGCTTATTTTGCCGGTGCCAATGTCAAACCGACATGCGCCATCGCCGTAGACGTGACCTGGGCATCAGACTGTCCTGGTACCAATGCCAGTGATACTGGTGAAGTAAAGCTGGGCAAGGGTCCGGTATTATGCTACAGCGGCATGACCAACAAGAAGATGAATGCCCTGCTTAAGGAAATAGCGGCTGAAAAGAACATACCTCTGCAGTATGAAGTAGCAGGCGGAGAAACCTATACGGACGGTGATACGGTACTTTCTACGGGAAGCGGTGTTCCGGTAGCCCTGGTATCTATTCCGTTAAGATACATGCACAGTTCAGCTGAAGTAGGTAATTACAGAGATCTGGAACAGTGCATTGAACTGATCAGTGAGTTCATCCTGAGAATGAAACCTGATTTCGATTTCAGACCTTTTAAGTAAACATATGAAAAAGAACCTCAACAGAGGTTCTTTTTTGTGGTTAATACTAGAATTCCTTTTTGTTCATGATGGAGACTGACAGCAGATACAGTCCGCAGATGATCAGAAGTGCCATGACGGCTGCGATGGTACCGATCAGGGCAGGTGATAGTGAATTGAGTCCTTTTATGACAGTATCAATCAGAATGCCGTCAGCGGTTGGGATCTTTGTCAGCAGTAAGGCTGCTGCAGCGATGAAGCCATAGAAGACCATCATGACCACTCTGCCTTTTTCTGCTCCGTACTTCAGCTCTATTGGAATCAGACAGCATGTCAGCAGGTTAATTGCGATAAATACGCCAACCATGTATGACAGTATTTCGGAAAACACGAATGTTTCACCTTTGATTAAGGATGTAACGCAGATCAGAGCTGCCCCGAAAATTGTCCCGACAGTTTCCAGCAGCAGACAGAACAGGAATTTCTCTCTGACATATGTCTTACTGTCGACTGGCAGAGACATCAGAAAAGGGAATCCGTTGTCAAACTCATCATAGCTTATTGTGGATGTACCCATTATACCCATTAACATGGCGATATATCCAACCACATATTCACTGTCTAAGACGAAACTTAAACCAAAACTGCATAAGACATAAATCAGCAGGTATCTGTGATTCTGGGAGATAATGTGGAAATCCTTTGTCAGTAATCCTTTCATGCTGTTTCTCCTTTCGTCATCATCAATATCAGATCATCAATGCTGCCTTTTTCAATCACGATACCAGGATAGTTTTCCCGGTAATACTGTTTTTCGTCTGTAAAGCAGCTGTAACCGAAACTTTCCTTTCTGGTGCTGAGAATGTGGCTCTTATCAAGTTTTTCATACCGTTCGGCATCTACTTTCATCAGACCGTATTTTTCCAGAATGTTATCGGTGTCTTCGTGAATGAGTATTTTCCCGTCATGGATCAGATATATGTCATCGCACAGTCCTTCCAGGTCGGAAGAGATGTGGGAAGTGATCAGAATGGAACAGTCATCGTTTTTAACCAGATAGTCCCTTAAGATGTCCAGAATCTCAGTTCTGGCTTCGATATCCAGACCGCTGGTCGGTTCATCCATTATCAGCAGTTTGGCATTATGGGTGATGGCGGTCACAACGCGTAGCTTGGCCTTCATGCCGGTAGAAAATTCCTTGATTTTCTTGTCAAGAGGCAGGTTAAGAACCTGACACAGCTGACGGAACATCGGTTCATCAAAACAATGATACATGTTCTTCAGAATGTCTATGACGTTTTCAACGGTCAGATAACCGCTGAAACCGGAATCGGAAAGTGCGACTCCGATATTTTCCTTATCGGCAGCTGTCATGTCTGAAACATCCTTGCCGAATACTTCTACCTTGCCGCCGTTTCGTTTTATTAACCCCAGAATGGCTTTAATTGTGGTGCTTTTGCCGGCACCGTTTTTGCCAACCAGACCGCTTACTTTTCCTTCTGGAAGATCGAAGGAAAGCTGAAGGGTGAAGTTGGTGTAGTTCTTTGTCAGATTTTCAATGTGAATCATCATAATCCTCCAGCAGTATTTCAACTATTTCCTTAATTTCCTCTTTGCTTAACCCTGCGGTAATGGCCTTGTTGATGACATTTGAAAAGTCATCTTCCACGGCTTTACGGCGGGCTTCGTAAGCCAGCCGCCTGTCAGCAGCGTTAACGAAGGTCCCTTTGCCATGAACAGTCGTAACAAAACCTTCTGCTTCCAGAATGTCATAAGCCTTCTTAACAGTCAGGGAACTGATTTTCAGATCACCGGCCATTGCCCTGACAGAGGGCAGGGGTTGCAGATCATTGAGTTCACCTGTAATGATCTGGTTCTTGATCTGTGAGATCAGCTGTTCATAGATAGGTTCCATTGAGTTGTTGTTTATAATGATGCGCATATTTTATCAACCTCACTAACACTATATAACAGTATATAACTGTTGTCAACTGTTATATGGTGTTTATCACATAAAAACTCTCAGAATGAACTGAGAGTTTATTAGTCGAATATTCCGGCCATCATGGCTATGCTTAGCAGAATAAGGCCGATGCCGATGATCTTGAACAGTTTCATGATTTTGAAACCGCGTTTTTCCAAGGCTATTATGACGCTGTTCTGCGGATTATCCGGATCCAGTCTGATCTGAACTTCCTGATTGATCTGATATTCACTGCGGTTCATCTGAGATACATCAGATTCTGCTTCATACTCCTGATCACCATATGTGTAGCGGTATATCGGGAAGTATGATGTACCGTCATCGTCTGTGGTAATATGGTAATCCACAATTACCGCTTCAGTGACATAAGTGGTTTTCTCCATGTTCCGGACATCGCCTTTGCTGGCAAAGTCAGCAACCAGGAAGAAGACAAGACCCATTACCATCACCATGGCATTACCGACGATTTCAGGCCTGTAAAACTGCAGGATAAATAATCCGAAGAAAGCTATGAAGCAAAATGCTACTATCAGCAGCAGCTTGCGGGAATCAGCTTTACCGACTGAAGCTCTGTCCTCTGCGGTCATGGCAACATTCAGTATTTCTCTGTCAATGTAGAGGTCATATTCTCTGTCGCGGACAAAGGCATTGGCGGCTGAATCCCGGAAGTAGGGAATTTCAAAGGTTTCCGTACCGTCAGTTACCGTGAATATGGTTCTGAAACGGTCATGACCGGTTGGCTGAACCTGTGAGACATGGCCTCTGACATGTTCACTGCATCTTTCAACAATGTATCTGAATTCTTCTGATCTTTTTTTGGATGTGCCATATAAATATGTCAGAATGGCGGCCACGATGACCGCCACAATGAATAATGCGAACTGCATATGTACTAATCCTGTCTGTATCCCATGGCCTCGAGGATCCTGTTGAGATCATCGACGTCGCTGTAGGAGATGGTGATTGTATTCTTGGAGATCTTAACGCGGGTCTGCAGCTGATGCTGAAGATTTCTTTCCACATAGGCTGTGGCGCTGTCCTGAACGTATGGAACTGCGATGCGGGCAGGCTTCTTCAGATTTCTGACCATCTTTTCGACCTGACGTACTGAAAGGCCTTCTTCAGCGATCTTATCAGCCAGCTTGTTAGCCTGTTCTTCATCTTCAACGGTGATCAGACATCTGGCGTGCCCCATGGTAAGCTTCTCATCCTGGATCAGCTGCTGAACGTGCTCAGGCAGACGGAGAAGTCTTAAGGTGTTGGAGATGTGTTCTCTGGACTTGCCGACGCGCTTGCCCAGTATTTCCTGAGTATAGCCGAGGTTTTCCATCAGCTGCTTATAGGCAGCGGCTTCTTCAACCGGACTGAGGTTTTCTCTCTGAATGTTTTCCAGCAGGGAGATCTCCATCATCTGTTCATCGGTGAAGTCCATGATGATGGCCGGGATCGTATCAAGTCCTGCCATCTGAGAGGCCTTGACTCTTCTTTCTCCGGCGATCAGCTGATAGCCGTTAACGGTAGGGCGGACCAGTATAGGTGTAAAGACACCATGTTCCTTTATTGACCGGGTCAGTTCTTCAAGTTTCTTTTCATCAAAAACGGTTCTTGGCTGGTAAGGGTTACTGTGAACTTCTGAAAGTCTGACAGAGGTCTTCTGACCGTATTCCTCACCCATGGCCGTATTCTGAATATCATCAATGATGTCACTGAAGTTAGGACCGAAAATGGCATCAAGCCCTGAACCTAATCCTGATTTTTCATCTTTTGGCATTGTGTACCTCCTTATGAATTCTTTTCAATAACTTCCTTGGCTAAAGAAGCATAAGCTCTGGCGCCGTTGCAGCTCTTGTCATATTCAAATATGCTCTTGCCATGTGAAGGAGCTTCGGCTAAGCGTACATTACGCGGAATGTAGCTGCGGTAAACTCTTTCCTTGAAATATTTCCTGACTTCCCGCTGTACTTCTGTAGAAAGATTGGTACGGGAGTCAAACATTGTCAGCAGGACGCCTTCAATGAACAGTTTCCTGTTGTACTGTTTCTGGACGGTTCTGATCGTTGACAGCAGCTGTGTCACACCTTCCAGGGCATAGTATTCACACTGGACAGGGATGATTACGGAATCGGCAGCTGTCAGGGCATTGGCATTGAGCAGTCCCAGTGAAGGAGGGCAGTCAATGATGATGAAATCATAGTTGTTCTTGACAGTGTCGAGTTTTCTCTTCAGGAAGGTTTCCTTGCCGCTGGTCCGGGCTACCATCTGGTAATCACTGCCGGCCAGATCGATGGTGGCACCGATCAGATCCAGTGGCGGTATAGGAAGGTGAATGATGCACTCCTGTGCCGTCTTATCACCCAGTAAAAGATCATAGGCACTATGAACGATACTGTTTTTGGCATTTAAGCCCCTGGTAGCGTTGCCCTGAGGGTCAAAGTCTACCAGTAATACTCTTTTTTTCAGGTAAGCCAGGCCGGCAGCCAGGTTTACGCTGGTGGTCGTCTTGCCGACGCCGCCTTTCTGATTGGAAACCGCAATTATCTTGCCCATATTAATTCACATCCTTGTCTGTAATATTCTATCACAAATACATTACTTTTTAATGTTAATTGTGATGGTATATGTGTCGTCCGTCTCGCTTTCGGTTTCCTCTACCGGCATGCCTGCATTCTTCAGACTTTTTACAGCCTGTCTGATAGTATTTATGGCTATTCTGGTAGAGACTCCGTAACACTTGACGGCATCCCGTCTTTTCTTTCTTACCGTAAAATTCTTTTCAATATACTTTTCGGTATCAAGTACCGTCATGTTCTTTTCCATTATTTTATCCAGGACCTGATTCTGCTGCTCAGGTTCCAGATTAAGCATGGCACGGCCATGTCTTTCAGTTATCTTTCTTTCATTAAGAGCCTGCTGTACTTCAGAACTTAAACCCAGCAGTCTTAACTTGTTGGCCACGGCAGCCTGTGATTTGCCGACCCTGTCAGCCAGCTGCTGCTGTGTCATGTTATTCATTCTTAAAATCTGTTTGTAGGCGTTAGCCTCTTCCACAGGTGTCAGTTCATCTCTCTGAATGTTTTCGATCAGGGCCAGCTGTGCCATCTGCTGGTCATTGGCGTCCATGATGATGCATGGGGCTGCATACCACTGCAGCATCTGCAGAGCCTTGAATCTTCTTTCACCGGCGATGATTTCATAGTAATCCGGATCGCTCTGTCTGACAACGATTGGCTGGATCACACCGTTCTGATGTATTGAGGCAGCCAGTTCATTCAGGCTTTCCTGATCGAAATTAACACGTGGCTGGTAGGGATTTGAACGTATCTGTGAAAGGCTTATGTATCTTACTTCTGACATTCCTTTTCTTCTTTCTATAACGGTTTTTTCTTGATCTGGGCATAGCGGCGCGGATATCCGGCCGGTGTTTCTATGACCTTTTCGATATCGATGAGTATTCTTTCCTGCTGATCCGGCAGCATGATTTCCTTAACTTCTCTGACAGAGCCGCCAAGTTTCTTAATGGCATTGGCAGCTTCCTTAAGTTCATCATGCCCCTGGGAACCTTTCATGGCAATGAAATGTCCGTTTACTTCCGTTAACGGCAGACATAATTCGGAAAGAATATTCAGACGTGAAACGGCACGGGCTGTGGTATAGGTGAATTTCTTCTCCTTATATTCTTCAGCACGGTAGTTGAGAACCTCGATATCCGTGAGTTTAAGCTGGTTGATTACTTCATTAAGAAATACGCATCTTTTGCCTGTCGGTTCCATTAATGACACCTTCAGCTGAGGATAAGCGATCTTCAGAGGAATGCCAGGGAAACCGGCTCCTGAGCCGATGTCACACAGTGTATCAGTGTTCTTAAACGGTGCCTGCAGTAACAGGGAATCATAAAAATGCTTAATGAAGATGCCTTCTCTGTCGGTAATGGCGGTCAGATTGAACTTCTCATTCCATTCCACCAGCAGGGAAGCATATAAATCAAACTGAGCGAGCTGCTCAGTGGTTAGTGTAATGTTGATGTTTCGTAATAAAGCTTCAAAATCCATCTTCAACCTCACAGTTAATTATAACATATTATATAGGCCTTGGCGGTAACTGAAAAGAAAAGAAAGAGGGACTTGCTTGAGTAGTGAGAATATAAATTATAGAATACTATTTAGGAGGATTTAATATGATAAAAGCGAAACAGTCAGAGTATCTGCTGCAGTGCAAGCCTCAGCTGAAGCAGCTGATCGATATTCTGAAAAACGATTTTGAATATGTTTCCGTTCTGGCTACTGATGTTACAGGTACAAGTTACTCCGTTAACCAGAAAACAACTTCCGTAAATCAGTTTTCCGATTCTGAAAGAGGCTTTGTGGTCAGAGTTTATAAGAATGGCGGCTACAGTGAATACTCATTCAATAAGATTGAAGATGTAAACCGGCTGGCTGAAGAAATCAGAACTGCTCTGAACGCTCAAAGCGAAGTCTTAAACGGCATCAGAAAGCTCAGAACACCGTTGCTTGAAGAAGAAGAGGTAACACGGGAATTTGCGGGTGATGTCAGCGAGGAGTTCTATGATCCTGATAATGAAGCCATCCTGGCCAAACTTAAGAGACTGTCCGATAAGGGAGCTTCCTATCCCGATATCGTAAACTGCGGGGCCAGCTACAGCATGCAGCTTGTCAGCAAGCTCTTCCTTTCCGAAAAGAAGGACATGATCCAGTCCTGGGGTGTATCATTTACATCCTGCTTCATGCTGGCTTTCAAGGATGGACAGACTCAGTTCAACCATGTCGGCGCAACCGGCTGGTGCGGCAGTGAAATAATTGACGAACAGTTTGCCAAGCTGGATGAAGCCTATAAGGATCTGATGGATATGTTTGGCGCACCTAACATTCCGCCTGGAGAATATGAGGTCATATGTTCACCTGAAGCTACCGGTCTGATCGCTCATGAAGCTTTCGGTCACGGTGTGGAAATGGACATGTTCGTCAAGAACAGAGCCATCGCCAGAGAACACATGGGTGACAAGCTGGCCAGCACCATTACCAACATGTATGACGGGGCTGACGGTGTTAAGCAGACCGCATCATATTTCTTTGATGATGAGGGAACCTTAGCTCATAAGACTCAGATTATCAAAGACGGTTATCTGGTATCCGGTATCTGCGATGCCTTAAGTGCCGCCAGACTGGGTGTCCAGCCAACCGGCAACGGCAGAAGAGAGTCTTTCGAAAGAAAGGTCTATACCAGAATGACCAACACCTATTTTGGTTCACAGGCCAATACCCTGGAAGAAATGATCAAGTCAGTTGATTACGGCTTCCTGGTAGACGGCATGGATTCCGGCATGGAAGACCCTAAGCACTGGGGCATACAGTGTGTACTGTCCAGAGCCAAGGAAATAAAGGATGGAAAGCTTACCGGTAAGGTCTTTGTTCCGGTAGTGCTGACAGGATATGTTCCTGATCTGTTAAGCAACATTTCCATGGTCGGTACTGATGTTGTGCTCAATGGCAACGGCCATTGCGGCAAGGGCTATAAGGAATGGGTCATCGTTTCCGATGGCGGCCCTTATCTGAAAACGAAAGTGAGGTTGGGATAATGCTGGAGAGATTAGTTAAATTACTAAATGAAGCTGAAGTCAGCGACTACCGTATTGTTGAGACAACAACAGTATCTCATCAGGCTTACTTCGTAAAGCAGGCTCTTGATCAGCACCGTATTTCCAATGTCACTCACCTGACTCTGGAAGTTAACATGGACAGCGAAGTCAACGGTCAGAAATTCAGGGGAAAAGCCAGCCGTGAGATCTATCAGGGTGAAAGCGATGAGCAGCTGAAGGCTGACATTGAAAATCTCAAGTTCAATGCCCTGCTGGCTAAGAACCCATATTACGAAATCGTAAAGGACGAGAAATACTACGAAGAGAAAAAGGATTACAACCTTACTGCTGTCTTTGAAAATGTCGTAAAAGCCATGCAGAACGTTAAGAATACCGAAACGGAAAAGGTTAATTCCTATGAGATATTCGTTAATGAGTACTACTATCACATCGTTAACTCTCAGGGTGTTGACATTACCTTCAACACCATGGATGAGGAAATCGAAATAGTCATCAACTCCATTGACGGCGATCATGAAATCGAATTGTATCACAATGAAAAGTTCGCCGATAAGCCTATTGAAGAGATCACAGCCGGCATTCAGAAAATATTCGAATATGCCAAGGACAGAACTCAGGCCAAGCCAACCAAAAAGATGATGGGAGTAACCGTACTGATGTCAGGAGAGGATAACAGAAGCTTCTTCAGATACTTCCTGGCTAAGACCAATACTCAGAGCGTCTTCTTCGGCAACAGCCAGGTCAAAATCGGTGACAACTGTCAGGAAAGTGAAGACTGCGATAAGATCACCCTGAAACTGGTCAGCCATCTGCCTCATTCCAGCCGAAACATGCCTTATTCAAAGGAAGGCAGCAAGGCTCTGGATCTGACTGTCGTGGAAAACGGCATTTATCAGAATTACTGGGGCGATCAGACTACTGCTTATTATCTGGGCCTGGAAAAGGCATCTCCGGCTAATAACTATGTAGTGGAATCGGGCAGCAGAACGGTTGCCGAAATGAAGCAGGGATCTTACCTGGAAATCATTCAGTTCTCCAGCTTCATCATGGATCCGGTCAGCGGTGATTTCGGCGGTGA
This sequence comes from Erysipelotrichaceae bacterium, assembly GCA_017516045.1. GTDB lineage: Bacteria > Bacillota_I > Bacilli_A > Erysipelotrichales > Erysipelotrichaceae > RUG521. Next base: position 101,802 of record JAFWDT010000006.1, on the reverse strand, counting down.
GATCAGACTTGGCTATTACCATGACGGTCAGACCGTAACACCTGTTACCGGAGGTTCAATTACCTGCAACATGAACAGTGCCTTAAAGCACATCTATCTGTCACAGGAAACCAGACAGCTTGATAACTGCATCGTGCCTTGTACCATTCAGTTATTTGATGTCAATGTAGCCGGTGAAGAATAACCATTAATCAAGGCCATCCTCGGGGATGGCTTTTTTACGAAGCAAATTTACGGAAATGGTTCTGCCTGATGAATTCATATTGTATAATTTAATCAGAAGAAAGAGGAATTTATAATGCCATTCAGAAAAGATTTTTTATGGGGCGGGGCTACCGCAGCCAACCAGTGCGAAGGCGGCTATAATGAAGGCGGCAGAGGACTGGCCAATGTTGATGTCATACCACACGGAAAAAACAGAGCCGCTGTTGTCCGCGGTATCAGAAAATCATTTGATTTTGAAGAGGGTGAATACTATCCGGCTCAGAAAGCCGTAGATTTCTATCATCACTATAAGGAAGACATTGCACTTTTCGGCGAGATGGGTTTCAAGACCTACCGCATGAGTATCGGCTGGAGCCGCATCTTCCCGCAGGGTGATGAAGACGAACCTAACGAAGAAGGTCTGCAGTTCTACGAAAATGTATTCAGAGAATGCCATAAATACGGCATTGAACCTCTGGTTACGATCACACACTTTGACTGCCCGATGGGCTTGATTACCAAATACGGCGGCTGGAGAAACAGAAAGCTGGTTGAATTCTATAAGAAACTGGCCAGAACACTGTTTACCAGATATAAGGGTCTGGTAAAATACTGGCTGACTTTCAATGAGATCAACATGTTATTGCATGCTCCGTTCATGGGTGCCGGTATTTTCCTGGAAGAAGGGGAAAACCGTGATCAGGTACTGTATACTGCCGCTCATCATGAACTGGTTGCCAGTGCCTGGGCTACCAAGATCGCGCATGAAGTTGACCCTGAGATTCAGGTAGGTTGCATGCTGGCAGGCGGAACATACTATCCGTTCAGCTGCAGGCCAGAAGATGTCTGGGAATCAAAGAAAGATCTGAGAAACAATCTGTTCCTGATCGACGTACAGGCCCGCGGTTATTATCCGTCTTACATCCTTAAGGAATATGAAAGAGTCGGTTTTGAGATCCCTTATCAGGACGATGACAGGGAGATCCTGCTGAATAATACTGTTGATTTCATTTCATTCAGTTACTATTCTTCAAGAGTTTCAAAATCAGATCCTGATGGTGAACTGACATCCGGTAATATTTTCAAAAGCGTTAAGAATCCTTATCTGAAATCCAGCGAGTGGGGCTGGCAGATCGACCCTCTTGGTTTGAGAATTACGCTTAATGATCTGTATGACCGTTATCAGCTGCCACTGTTCATTTCCGAAAACGGACTTGGTGCCAAGGATACAGTTGAAGAGGATGGCTCAATCAACGATGATTACCGTATTGAATACCTCAGAGAACACATTAAGGCCATGAAGGCTGCTGTGGAGGAAGACGGTGTTGATCTGTTTGGCTATACGACCTGGGGTCCAATTGACCTGGTATCAGCCAGTACCGGTGAAATGAGCAAGCGTTACGGTTTCATTTATGTCGACAGAGATGATGCCGGAAACGGTACACTGGCCAGAAGCAGGAAGAAATCCTTCTGGTGGTATAAGAAGGTCATTGAAACAAATGGCGAAAACCTGGATTGATAAAATGATTTCATAAGGAAAAAACCTCCTGACAGCAGGGTATCGGGAGGTTTTTCATGTACTGAGAATGAACGGTTTCAGCTTTGAATATGTATTTTTTGATAAAAGAAACCTTTTAAATGTTCAGTTTCAGGATGTTATTTATGTTCAAAAAGAACATATGATATATTTAAGCTGTGAGGTGATAACTATGGTAACATTCGATGAAAAGACAATTATCAGAAATTATGAATTCATTTACAATCAGAGAGAAACGATTGAAAAGATCGCCGATGACGTTTGCGCAGAAGGCTTTGACCTGCTGTTCTTTACTTCTTCAGGCGGTTCAAAAGCCATGATGGATCCGTTTGCTCATTATGTAAATGTTTATTCCAAACTGCCTGTTGACAGCATGATTTCCGCTGATTTCCTGTTAACCGGCTGTAACAGACTGACGGATAAGAGCGTGGCATTCCTGACATCAAAATCAGGTGACACCAAGGAAACAATCGCCTGTGCTGAAAAGTTAAGAGAAATGGGTGTAAGAATCGTATCAGTATGCGGTGTTGCCAATAGCAAGCTGGCAGCCTTATCTGACTATACCTACACTTATCTGGACGGCCGTCCTCAGGAACTGGTATTCTACTTCATTATCGGAAAGATCCTTTATAATAAGGGCTATTTCCCTCAGTATCCTGATTTTGCGGATAACCTGAAGAATCTGGGCGCTGCCTTAGCCAAGGTCAGAATTGCCTGTGACGAAAAGTGCAAGGCCTATGCTGAAAAGTATGCTTATGAACCTTACAACATCTGGATCGGTTCCGGTGACTTATGGCCAAATGCCTATTCATATTCAATGTGCGTTCTGGAAGAATCCTTATGGATCAGAACCAAGTCAGTTACTTCTGCTGAATTCTTCCATGGCACTTTGGAACTGGTTGAAAAGGACGTACCTGTTACACTGGTAATGGGTGAAGGCGTCACCAGAAGCCAGGATGAAAGAGTCAGAAGATTTGTTGAACCTCTGACTGACAAGTTTACCTGCTTTGATACAAAGGATTATGAACTCGAAGGTATTAAGGAAGAATACCGTAAGTATCTCGGTCCGGTTGTAATGGGTGCCATCTTACAGCGTATCGGCAAGAACGCTGAAGTATTCATGAACCATTCACTTGAGATCAGAAGATACTACAGAAAGAGTGAGTATTAATATGAGAAGCGTCTGTGTCGGCGATAATGTCATTGATTACTATGTAAACAATAACAGAATGTATCCAGGCGGCAACAGTCTCAACGTTTCCGTTCATCTGGCCAGACTGGGTAATGATTCTGTCTATCTGGGTAATCTTGGTGACGATAAGATGGCCGGTGTCATTCAGCGTGCTCTTGATGCTAATAATGTTGATCACAGCCAGTGTGAGATCATTGAAGGCGGCACAACCAAGCACTGTAATTATGAGGTGATCAACGGTGAAAGATCATTTGTCAGCGTTGTTACCGGTGATAAATGGTCAGGACCGATGGAGCTGACTGAGGAAAAAATCGAATACCTTAAGGGATTCGATGTCATAATCTCCAACTGCAACGCCAAGATGCAGGATGAGATGAAGAAGATCAGCAGGCTTGATAAGATCTATGTCTACGATTTTGGTGAAAAGGATAAGTATCATGTGGATGAATATCTTGACCTGGTATGCACCAACATGGATCTGGCAATGTTCTCTTTCCCGCATGTCAGTGAAGAAGCAATTCAGAAATTTGCGGAAAAGATAATGAGTCATGGCGTAGTAAACGTGCTGGTTACCATGGGATCTCATGGACAGTATCTGATCAATGCCAACGGTGTTGTTCACGGCGAAGTCAAATACGTGGAAGCTGTTGATACCATGGGAGCAGGGGATTCATTTTTGGCAGCCTTCGTGGATGAAATGATGAGGCTGGGATGGAAAAAAGGAGAAGTTCTCAGTTCTGCCAAAATCAGCCAGGCCTTTGATAAGGCATCATCATATTCCCGTGACAACTGCCTTTCAGAAGGCGGCTTTGGCTACGAGATCCTTGAATAGAAGACAGTAATTGAATAAAAAACAAACTGCAGGAGGGAAATGACCAAGAAATGGTATTCCCTCTTTTACGTTGTGGTAAAATAAATTGTGAAAAGGAAATGAGTTTATGAATCTGCGGGAAATTAAAATCGGACAGACAGTCCGCATTACGGCAGTAGGATCTCAGGGAGCCTTGCGTCAGCATTTTCTGGACATGGGAGTTATTCCGGGAGCGGAAGTAACGCTGATGAAGTATGCGCCTCTGGGCGACCCTATGGAATTAAGGATCCACGGTTATGAGCTGACATTACGTCTGGCTGATGCCGCCAACATTACGGTTGAGGAAATAACGGAAAGCCGCGAAGAGAAAAAGGCTGAGGTTTTCAGTGCGTCCAGAACGGCACATCCGGGCCTTGGAGAAGAAGGAAAATTCCATCCCAAGGGTTCAGGTAATAAGCTTCCTGATGATGAAATACTGACCTTTGCCCTGGTAGGAAATCAGAACAGCGGCAAGACCACTCTGTTTAATCAGCTGACAGGTGCCAATCAGCATGTCGGCAATTTCCCGGGCGTGACTGTCGACCGCAAGGATGGGGTCATAAGGGGGTATAAGAATACTCTTATTACCGATTTGCCGGGCATCTATTCAATGTCTCCTTACAGCTCTGAAGAACTTGTTTCCCGTGATTTTGTCATTAAGGAAAAGCCTAAGGCTATCATAAACATCGTTGACGTTACCAACATTGACCGTAACCTGTATCTGACGATTCAGTTGCTGGAAATGAACATTCCAATGGTCGTTGCCCTGAACATGATGGATGAGATGACAGGCAATGGCGGTTCCGTCAATATCAATAAAATGGAAGAAATGCTGGGAGTCCCGGTCATTCCTATTTCAGCAGCCCGCAATGAGGGTGTTGATGAACTGGTTAACCACGCCGTTCACATTGCAAAGTACCAGGAAAAACCGGTTTATCACGATTTCTGTGACAGCGGCTCCAACGGCGGTGCGGTACACCGCTGCATTCATGCTATCATCCATCTGATCGAAGATCATGCCAGAAGAGCAGATCTGCCGTTAAGATTCGCCGCCAGCAAGGTCATTGAAGGCGATCAGCTGATAATCGATCAGCTGCAGCTGGAGGAAAACGAAAAGGAAATGATGGAACACATCATTCTGCAGATGGAAAAGGAACGCGGACTGGATCACAGTGCGGCCATGGCCGACATGCGTTTTGCGTATATTTATAAGGTTTGTGACAGCTGTGTCATCAAACCGCAGGAAAGCAGAGAGCACAAACGCAGTGAGAAGCTGGACAGGATCCTGACCGGCCGCTTTACAGCCATACCGGTATTCATTGCGATAATGGGCATAGTTTTCTATCTGACGTTTGCATTAATAGGTCCGTTCCTGCAGGATCTGCTGGCAGCCGGAATCGATGCACTGAAGGGTTCAGTGGCAGCGGTCATGGCAGCAACTCATGTTAATGAGACTCTGCAGGCACTGATCCTTGATGGCATCTTTGAGGGTGTAGGCAGTGTCTTAAGCTTCCTGCCGATCGTTGTTACCATGTTCTTCTTCCTGTCACTGCTGGAAGACAGCGGCTACATTGCCAGAGTAGCTTTCGTGATGGATAAGATTTTAAGAAAGATTGGTCTTTCCGGCCGCAGCATTGTTCCTATGTTAATAGGATTCGGATGTACGGTTCCGGCTGTCATGTCGACCCGTACCCTGCCAAGTGCCCGTGACCGCAAGCTGACCATTTTACTGACGCCATTTATGTCCTGTACGGCCAAGCTGCCGATTTACGGCTTCTTTGCCCACGCTTTCTTCCCGAAGATCAGCTGGATGATCATTACAGGATTATATATTCTGGGCATCATTACCGGAATACTGATGGCTTTGATTTTCAAGAAGACGCTGTTCAGAGGTGAAGCTGTTCCGTTTGTCATGGAACTGCCTAACTACAGAATGCCTGGTGTCAAGAACGTCATGCAGCTGTTATGGGAAAAATCCAAGGATTTCCTGCAGAGAGCCTTCTCTGTCATCATGGTGGCCACCATTGCGGTCTGGTTCCTGAAAAGCTTTGACTTCAGACTGAATCTGGTAGAGGATACTCATGACAGCATCATGGCAGCTGTTTCAGGCATGCTGGTACCTCTGATGAAACCGGTTGGACTGGGTGACTGGCGTATCATTACCTCACTGGTCTGCGGCTTCATGGCCAAGGAAAGTGTGGTTTCCACCATGGAAATGCTGTTTGCTTCAACGGGAGTAACCGGAGCCGTTTCGTCTCTGACCGCTGCCGGCATTCTGGTATTCTCACTGTTGTATACTCCTTGTGTGGCTGCTGTAGCCGCCATCAGGAGAGAGCTTGGCCATAAGTGGGCCATCTATGTAGTTGCCGGTCAGTGCGTGATTGCCTGGCTGGGTGCCTTATTGGTCAGGATCATAGGCGGTGGTTTATGAATCCGGCTGATATCGTTGTGATTTTAATAGTAGCTGTCATTCTCATATGGGCAGTTAACAGAATAAGAAAAGATCGAAACAGCTGTCAAAACAGCTGCAGCGGCTGCGCTTTTGCGTCCGGCTGTACAAAGATGAAAAGGAATAACTGAATGGATATCTGGAAGATACTGGGAATTGAACCGACAAAAGACAGAAAGGCCATAACTCAGGCTTACCGTGAAAAACTGATGAATACCAATCCGGAAGACAAGCCTGATGAGTTCAAGCAGCTTCGCAATGCTTACGAAGAAGCTTTGAAGTACGCTGAAAATCAGGGTTTGAGAACGGAAAAGACTCCGGTTGAACTGTGGGTCGATAAACTCGATGACCTCTATAAGGTTTTCAGAAAGCGCAATGACGTTTCCTGCTGGAAAGAACTGTTAAATGAAGATGTCTGCAAGGCTATCGACACCCGCATGGCCGTTGAGGATGCCTTACTTAAATATCTGATGAGCAAGTATTTCATTACTCATGATGTATGGGTATACCTTGATCAGGAGTTCGGCTGGAAAGACAGAGCTGAGGAACTGTATGAAAAGTATCCTAAGGATTTCATTGACTATGTCATAATCAATGGCATTAACTATACCGATACTTTGCCGATGAACATGTTTATACCCGGTGAGGACGGTGACTGTTGTCATAAATACCTTGATCTGTATGTAAAGATCAGAAGAGATGCCAGTGAGAAAGCGGCTGAGACGATTCAGGAAATGCTTTCTCTGAAGGAAAAGCATCCGTATGGTGAGGCACTGGCTGTTTCCTACCGCATTCATTTTGAGGATGAAACCGCCCTGGATGAATTGCGAAACATTCAGAAACAGTATCCTGATGATGCTCATCTGGGCATGATGCTGGCTAATGAACTGGCCCGGAAAGAACTTTATGAAGAAGAAAAACAGCTGTGTGAGGATCTGCTTGGAAAGAATCCTGAACACATGGCTTTGAAATGGCTTTATGCCAATGCCCTGGCAGGATTGGGAGAATATGAATCCGGCATTAAGCAGATCAATGAAATGATGCGTGCTGCCGGCGGCAATACGCAGCAGATCTATGACCTTGACCAGAAGCGTCAGCAATGGAATGTCATCGTAATAGAACAGAAACAGAAGCACATTGCCGAGCATCCTGAAGACAGCGAGGCTAAGGCGGATCTGTGCTGGGCATATCTGGAAAACAACCGCATTGATGAAGCGGTAAAACTGTCTGAATCAATTGAAAAGGATAAGGTAGATAAATTTAATTACTATAACCTCATGAGCAACATCTGCTTTGTTTCCGAGCGAAATGAAGAGGGCATGCGGAATCTTGATGAGCTGATAAAGGTAATAAGGGAACTGCCTGATGACGGCGATCCGGAAACAGTAAAGCGCAAGAAGAGATTAGGTGAAATGTATGGCCGTAAGGGTTATTTCTATCACAGTGTCTTCAAGGATAATGAGAAGGCCATGGAAGCCTATGAAACGGCTTTGCAGCTGGCCGAAGACAAGGCTGACATCCTCACCCAGCTGACCCAGATGTCAATTGCGGAGGGTGAGTATGAAAAGGCCGCTGACTACGCCAGGGAACTGGTAAAGGAACTGCCTGATTCATATCACAGCTATCTGCTGTTAGGTTATGCCTGCTTCTATCTGCACAATGACCGTGAGGCTTTTGACGCGCTTAACCGCAGTCTGGACATGAATCGCAGTGATCTGGGCTTATATATTCTCAAGGTCAGGATCCTGGTCAGAAATGACGCCTTTGAAGAGGCTCAGGAAATAGTGGATTTCCTGCTGGAAAACAATCTGGAAGAGGATCCTTCGGTAATGTACTGTCAGGGTCTGTTAAAGGAAAACAGAGATAATGATCCGGACGTGGCCATGGAACTGTATCAGCAGGCAGCTGAAAAACTTGGTGACACCGTAACCAGCTATTCATTTGGCGATGATCTGTATTACAGACTGCTGTGCATCAGGGGTGACAAGCTTGATGCCACAATAAAGGAAGACCGTGCCGTCATGATGGAACTGGCTGACAAGGGTCTTAAGTGCAATGATAAACACCGCGGCTTATTGGACTATAAAGCCTGGCTGTTAAGAAAGGAAGAGCGCTATAAGGAAGCGCTGGATATTTATCTTAAGCTGGCAGAAAATCCTAATCACGGCCCGGGAGTAGACCGGAGCATCGGATACATCTATTATCAGGATCTCAACAGAAGCGCTGAAAAGGCCAGAGAATGGTATCAGAGGGCACTAGACAGAAAAGGGGATTACAGTGCACTGTTCTATCTGGGCATGTGCAACATGTATCTGGGCAATCTGGATGAAGCGGAAAGAAACTTCCTGGAGCTGCAGAAAAACGAACCGGATACCCTGGACAGCTACTTCCGTCTCAGCTATCTGTATTTATTGAGAAATGACATGGACAGAGCTCTGGTCAACATAAATGAAGTAATTAAGATTGTTGACCGTCAGAAAGGCGATCATACACGTTATTATTATCAGAAAGTCAGGATCTTAAGGCGCATGGAAAGATGGCAGGAAGCCATCGATGTGGTCAGAGATATGGTAGTCAAATTCGATTACAAGTATGCCAGCAAGGTCATCTTTGACATTTATGTGCAGTCGGGTAATTTCATGGCTGCCAGAGAACATCTGGCTTCCTGGAAAAAGAGCCGTAAGAGCATGCGGGATTACTGGAATGCGGCAGTGACGCTTGACATGCTGCAGAATAACTTCCTGAAAGCCAAGTTCAACAGAGCCACCTTTGCCAGTGTGATGGATAAGGAACGCGCACTGGAACTGGAGCATCTGATTGATAAAAACAATGAAGATTACCGGCGCGAAGTGAAAGCGCTGGAAAAGATCCTGGGCATGCAGGAACAGGAAAAGGACAGCGACCTGTCCAGAGTGTACGGAAATCTGGCTTATGCCTATTTCCATCTGAATAATCCTGAGCGTCAGAAATACTACGCTGATAAGGCTTTACAGGTTATTGATGAATTTTTAAGTCAGAGCCGTCTTGATCTGCTGCTTTATAAGACCAGGAAGATCAGGGCTCTGGCCTTGGCCGGCAGATGTGAGGAAGCAGCTGATCTGCTGGAACAGTGCCGTAATCACAGCCTCTGTGAGCACTGTAATTACTGTGCATGCAAGGATCTGACGGACGTTGAAATGGAAATTTATGAGATAATGGGTAACAAAGGCAAGGCTTATCTGACCGCCTTATCAGGAAGGAAAGAGTATCCTGATGAGGAAGACTTTGTTATAATGGCTAATATATTGGCAAAGAAGGTATGACACTGAATGATTATTGGAATTGACCTGGGAACAACCAACTCACTGGCAGCCTGTTTCATTAACGGTAAGGCCGAGCTCATTCCCAATAGACTGGGAAAGAAGCTGACACCGTCAGTGGTCAGCGTGGATGATGACGGTAACATTCTGGTTGGCGAAACGGCCAGAGAATACGGGTACATGCATCCTGAAAGAACGGCTAAGGTGTTTAAGAGAAGCATGGGAACTGACAGACAGTACGATCTGGCTGGCATGAAGTTCAGTTCGGAGGAACTGTCGGGTTTTGTGCTGCGTTCCCTGAAGGAAGATGCTGAAGTCTATCTTAAGGAAACAGTAGATGAAGCCATTATTTCCGTTCCGGCTTATTTTAACGATAAACAGCGTAAGGCGACCAAGAGAGCCGGTGAACTTGCCGGTCTGAAGGTCAGCCGTATCATAAATGAACCGACAGCTTCAGCCATCGCTTACGGTGTCGGTGAAGATGAAGCCATGGAAAGATGCATGGTGTTTGACCTGGGAGGCGGAACCTTTGATGTTACCATTCTTGAGTATTTCAAGAACATCATGGAGGTTTATGCCATCGCCGGAGATAATTTCCTGGGCGGGGAAGACTTTACTCAGGTTCTGGTGGAAATGTATCTGCGAAGATTGCTGGTAGCTTCCATCAGTGTTCTGGATCTGCGAACCCTGAATAATGTCTATAAGGCAGCCGAAGACTGCAAGTGCAGTTTTTCTCAGGGTAGTAAGGCTAAGATGGTGGTTAACATCTTCGGACGGGTCCATGAAGAGGAATTCACCATTGAGGAATACCGTGAAGCGTGTGAACCGCTGCTGGAAAAGCTCAGAAAGCCGATTGAAAAGAGCCTGAGAGATGCCAGAATAACCCTGGATGACCTCGACAGGATCATCCTTGTAGGCGGCGCTACCAAACTGTCCATTGTCAGGGATTACGTCAGGGAAATCACCGGCATTTATCCGGAATGGTATGTCGATCCCGATACTTCCGTAGCGGTTGGGGCCGCCCTGCAGTGTGCAATGAAGGAAAGAGATAAGCGGATAGAAGAGGTAATTCTTACCGATGTATGTCCGTTTACTCTGGGCACGGAAGTTGTCAGGGATAACGGCTCATTCGAGGAACCGGGACACTATCTGCCGATCATCGACAGAAATACTGTCATACCTGTCAGTAAGAAGCAGATCGTATATACCGCTCACGACAATCAGAAGTATGTAAACGTCAAGGTACTGCAGGGTGAAAGCTACATGGCCAGAAACAACCTGCTGTTAGGAGAACTGACGGTTGAAGTTCCGGTTGGGCCAAAAGGGCAGGAAGCCATTGAAATAACATATACCTATGACGTCAATGCCTTGCTGGAAGTAGAGGTAAAAGTGCTTTCCACCGGCTTGCAGAGGACAGCTATCATTCAGAATGAGGAAAACAGGATTTCGGAAGAAGAAGCTCAGAAGCGACTGGAAAGACTGCAGTATCTGAAGCAGAACCCGCGTGATGACGAGGAAAACAAGCTGGTAATGTTCAGGGCTGAACGTCTTTATGAAGAAGCACTGGGTCCTGATAAAAACAGAATAGGCAATATGATTGCCGAATTTGACAATGCCATGTCAACGAAGACACGTCTGGAAATGGAAATAATCAGAAAGAAACTGGAAGATCTGCTTGATGAAATAGAGCAGCAGGATTATAAAGGCCTGGTTTCCTGACAAATATGAAAATAAGTCCCTGAGTGATCAGGGATTTGTTGTAAAATGATTAATGGAAGAGGTTGATAAGATGCTGGTATCTACAAGAGAATTAATTGATAATGCCGTAAAGAGAAACATAGGTGTTGGCGCCTTCAATGTAACTACGCTTTCCATGCTGCAGGGCGTGATCGAAGCTGCTGAAGATGTCGGAGAGGGCATCATTGTTGAGTTTGCTACTTCTCACGAAACCAGAGGCATCATAACCCTGGATGAGATAGGACCGATAATCATGCAGTATGCAAAAAGGGCCAAGGTACCGGTAGCGGTACATCTTGATCACGGCGTTGATCTCGATTATCTTAAGAAAGCCATAGATATAGGTTTTACATCAATAATGTATGACGGATCACGGCTGCCATATGAAGAAAACATCGCCAATACGATCAAAGCGGTGGAAATGGGCCGTAAATACGGCGTCATGGTGGAAGGCGAACTTGGCAAGATGGCCGGTAACACTCTGACCAATGACTTCAAGATGGAGGTCCGAGATGTTAAGAGAGAAAACTATACCAATCCTGATCAGGCAGCGGATTTTGTCAGAAAGACTGGACTGGACATGCTGGCGTGCTCATTCGGCAACGCCCATGGAATTTATAAGGAACCACCGGTTCTCGACATAGAACTGCTGCACGAGATACAGAAAAAAACAGGAATACCTCTGGTAATGCATGGGTCTTCAGGTGTCAATCAGGAAGATTATGCCAGGGTAATTAAAAATGGCGTACGCAAGATCAATTATTATACTTATGCTTCACTGGCCGCTTCCAATGCGGTAAGAGGAGCGTTTACAAGCGATCCTGACAGGTTCTGGAAAGTACATGATCTGGCTGTTCTGATGAGGGAAGCCGTCAGAGAAAAGGTCAGAAGTGCCATTATTCTGTTCTCTCAGCCACAGTAAAATAAAATGGTAATGTGAACTAGCATGTGGGTACACAGCTAAAAAGACTAAAAAAGGGCAGGTTACGACCTGCCTTTAGTCATGTGGAAAAGAGTGAGTAGAATACTTGTTAAGACAGTACATAACATGGTTACGGAATCTAGTGAAATTGGAATAACCATTAGCGAGTTTAAGGATATTCTTAACAAGAGAATTACGACCTTCAATAGGGCCGTTAGAAACTCTGAAACCATCGAATAATTCAAAGGAGTTAACTATCTCCTGTTTCCAATTAGACAGAGTAGAGGCCAGGGAAACGAATTCGGGTATCTCGGAAAGAGTAAAGTCGTTGATGATTTCAAAGAGCGCATTATAAGCCTCAACAGTAGAAAACGAAGATTCATTGAAACGGCGATACTGGTGATAGTAAACCCAGGCATCATGGAGATCGATATCGATAGAAGTGATCATCTCGAACATCTGATTTTCAGAAATGAATCTTTTAAAATGAGAGCATCAATTCAATAATTTTTTCCAGTCCAATGCAATAAATTCAGACCTTTATGCATTGTATTTATGGAGGGGTGAAAGAAGATGAAGCATTGTGGGAAAAAAACAGGAATCTTAGCACTGATCTTTCTGTTAAGTTTACTTATGTGCGGGTGTCAGTCTGTTTCACCGAATGAAAACAGCATTATGAAGATATCTTTTCTCAAAGTCGGAAGAGCTGATGCAATTATCATAGAAAAAGATAAAGAAGTTATGGTGATTGACACTGGGGAAGAAGATGACGGTGAAGAAATAGTTGATTTCATACAAAAAGAAAACATAGAAAAAATTGATTACCTTATTATTACTCATTTTGACAGCGATCATATCGGAGGTGCAGATACACTTTTGGAGAATGTTGAGGTAACACAGATTATTCTTCCTGATTATGAATCAGATAATCTTGAATATCTGGATTTCATGAAAGCAGTCAAAGAAAAAGACTATACTCCCGTTCTGTTGCATGAAGATCACGAGTTTAACTTCTCAGATTGTAAAGTACTGATCAATCCTCCCGATTCCTACATATATGACGGTTCAGTGGATTACGATAATAATCTATCCCTGATCGTTTCGATCGAATATGGAAATCATAGTTTTCTGTTTACCGGTGATGCAGAAAAACAAAGATTAAACGAATGGCTGAATAAGGATCTCGGGGAATTCACATTTATTAAAATACCTCATCATGGTGTTTACAATTCGGTGTTGAAGAAACTGCTGGAGAAGACAGGAGCATTGTATGCTGTAATATGTGACTCCAAAAAGAATCCCGCAGATAAGCAGACACTTAAATTGTTAGATAAATACCATGTAATGACCTGGGAGACCAAAGATGGAAATATCACCCTAACAAGTGATGGAGCAAGAATAGAAATAAGTCAGAGGTAGAAGAACAGATATGGCAGAAACAGTATTTAACCGATATGAAATAAAATATCTTCTGTCGGAACAACAGTATCACTTTCTGATGGAAAAAATAGATAGTTATATGGAAGTGGATGATTACGGATTATCAACCATATGCAATATTTACTATGATACAGATAATTCATACCTGATAAGAAAGTCAATTGAAAAACCGGAATATAAGGAAAAGCTGCGTTTAAGAAGTTATGGTATTCCTGCGATGGATTCCATTGTGTATCTCGAAATAAAGAAAAAGTACGAAAAAAATGTAAACAAACGCCGAATTGCCTTAACTCTTTCGCAGGCATATGACTATCTTGAAAAAGGCATACGTCCTTCTGTTGATTCACAGATACTGAATGAAATCGATTATATGATCCACCGCCTGTCATTAAAGAAAAAACTGTATCTGGCATACGACAGGATAGCTTACAGAATGAAAAATGGGGATGGATTCCGTATGACAGTCGATCATAACATTCGAAGCAGGAAGGATAATATGGGTCTGGAATACGGTGATTATGGTGATATGCTTCTTAAGGATGATCAGTATTTATTGGAAACCAAAATTCCCGGGGTAACGCCATTATGGTTTGCCCGAATTCTTTCTGAAGGAGGAATCATTCCTGCATCGTTTTCTAAATATGGGATGATCTACAGACAAAGTTTAAATAAAAATGCACTTTTAGAGGCAAGCAACAACATGATACAGACTGAAAACAGGGGGATTGTTTTATGCTGACAAGTATATTTCATATAGGATCTTTTGACCTTTATCCGGTCCTGAGCTCAATGCTGTGTGCTTTGGTTCTGGGCGTCATAATATCAACAGTTTATAAATACCGTCTGGACTATGCCAGTAAATTTATCATCGTTCTGGCTGTCATGCCGGCATTGATCAGTTTTATGATCATGGTCATAAACGGTAACCTTGGAATCTCAGTAGCTGTCCTGGGTGCTTTCGGACTTGTCCGCTTCCGCAGTGCACCGGGTTCTTCCAAAGATATTGCATATATGTTCTTCAGCGTGGCTATAGGCCTTGCAACTGGGTTGGGATTTCTATCGCTTGCTGTGTTGGTCTGCGCTGTTATCAGTATTATGCTGCTGATTATGGAATTCATACATTTTGATTGCGTTGAAACAAGAAATCGATTATTAAGAATTACGATTCCGGAAGATCTTGAATATCCCGGCTTGTTCGATGATCTGTTTATGAAATATACATCAACGCACAGCTTTGAAAGAGTAAAGACCGTAAACATGGGCACAATGTTTGAACTCAGTTATAAAATTGAACTGCGTGATCTGAAAAAAGAAAAGGAATTCATTGATTCTCTTCGCTGTAGAAACGGCAATCTGGGTATCGTGATCAGTAAAACACAAAGGGAGAAAAATGAATTATAGTATAGAATATATTTATAAATGCAGATACAGAGAGGGTTTTATGACCGAGACAAATATTAACCATTCGCAAATAGACGAAGATATTTTAATACAGCGAATCGCTCTGAATGACAGAGAGGCTTTTGAATGCCTGTATTCCCGCCTGTATCGTTCTGTTTATGCATATGCATTATCAATTCTAAAAAATAAGGAAGATGCAGAAGATGTCATGCAGGACTGCTTTTTGAAAATCAAGGGGGCTGCACATTTGTATAAATCACAAGGCAAAGCCCAGGCATGGATCTTTACGATTGCCAGAAACCTGTGTCAGATGAAATTCAGGCAAAATCAAAGAACCATATACGAACCAATTGAAGAAATGGACTATCAGCTGGTTTTTGAACCGGGCACTGACCTGTCCTTAAAAATGACTTTGGAAACGGCGTTTAAAATCCTTAATGATCAGGAGCATCAGATCATCGTATTGCGTGCGGTTTCCAATATAAAGTTCAAAGATATCGCAAGAATTATGGAACTGCCGGTGGCAACAGTACTTTCAAAGTATCACCGCGGGTTGGCAAAGCTCAGAAAAGAGTTGGAAGGGAAACTGTAACATGCTAAAGAAAAAGAGAATTATTGATTCACTTCGTGAAGGATACAGTCATCTGACTGTTGATAAAGAGAATCTGCCTGAAATACCTGTCGAAATGGCTCAGGGTGATGAATGGTATCTTGCCGGAACCACACTCGAAAAAAGAAAGAATCATTATTCCGCGATTCTAAAGCCAGCTTTGGCCTTAACGTGTCTGCTTATAGTCTTCTTTGGAATTAATACTTATCAGAATACCTACAGATCATTTGCGACGATCTATCTGGATGTTAATCCCAGCATTGAGGTCACAATTAACAGAAACGATAAAGTGCTGATGGTTAAAGCTTTAAATGAAGATGCTGAAAAAATCATCGATGGAATGGATTTCAGGGGATCAAGTCTTAAGGTAACCTTAAACGCTTTGATAGGTTCCTTAGTCCGAAATGGTTACATTAATGAAGTAAACAACTCAGTCCTTGTGTCTATAGCAAACACAGACATCACCAGCGGAAAACAGCTGGAAAACGAACTGTTAAATGAAATATCCTCACTGATAGAAAACGGTTCTGTTCTGTCTCAGCAGGTATATGCAGATGACAATGTAAAAGCACTGGCAGAAGAATATGGCATTTCATTAGGCAAGGCACAGTTAATCATTGATCTGGCAGACTCATCAGGAACGTATTCTTATCGCGAACTGGTTGGTTTAACTGTACATGAACTGAATCTTTTGAATAAGAAAACTGAAGATGCTTCGACACAGAGAATTGGTGAGCCAAGCGATCAGGGTTATATAGGAATAAACGGCGCAATTCAGATTGCCTTAAAACATGCAGGTGCAGATGAGTCAGGGGCTTACATAGATGAAGCAGAAATCGAATATGATGGTACGCGTTTGATTTATGAAGTGGAGTTCCGCTTTGAGGGATATGAATATGATTATTCAATTGATGCAATAAGCGGAACCGTGTTGTTTGCTGAAAAAGAAAAAAATGATGATCAGTCATTTACTACATCAGTACCTTCTGTCGATGGCGTTATTGATTTGGAAAAAGTTCAGCATTTAGCATTAAAACATGCCGGTCTGAATCACAGCCAGATAGCTGAATTAGAGACAGAGCTGGAATATGAGTCTGGCATTCTTAAATATGAAGTCGTGTTTGTTTCGGGTAATATAGAATACACATATGAAATAGACGCCAAAACCGGAGAAATTCTCGAGGTTTGGGCGGAAAACGATGATGAAAACAGTAATGAAGATGATATCGATGATTATGAAGATGAAGATGATGATGAAGAGGATGATTGAGTATTGAGTTATATGGAAAACTTCTGATAATGGTAACTGCTTCAAATGGGCTTCGACGTTACTCAAACGGCTTTTGGCAGGACATGAGGGATCTGCGAATGCCGGTTTCTTACCGTGAAAGTCAGGGAATGAATTATAAAGCCAACAATTATGGCATTGTTAACAGTGCAGTCATCGATCCTGTGGTTTCCAACATCATGCTCGTCAGCAGCTCCAATATCATGTCCGGTAAAACCGGTAAAAGCATCATGAATATCGGTGCTTCAGACCTGGATTTCATTCCCAAAACTCTTGAAGAATATGAAGCAAAGTACAATTCTCTTCTTGATTCGCTCAGCCTCTGTTTTTTATGCGGGCCTCTTTATAGATAACTCCTTTGTGTTCAAATTCGTTGATAAGTTCAAATTCATCTTCATTTAAGTTAGAAAACAACATACAATATAAGTACCTCTCTTTCTGGTGTTTCTTAGCAATAACATCATAGAAAAAGAGGCCTTATTTATGCAAGACCTCATCAGTTTCACCCACATAGTAGTTCAACCTGAGATTTCTAATCCACGCTAGTTCACATTACCAATAAAATGCAGAAGGCTCATCCTTCTGCATTTTTTCTTATGAATTCAAGTGTTTCACGATGATTTGGGATTCCGGCTCTGCCACCGATTTTCAGACATTTAAGAGCGGCAACAGCTGAAGCGTATCTGATGCATTCTTCCAGGGAATAGTTTCTCAGATAACCGGCTATGAAGGCACCATGGAAGACATCACCGGCTCCGGTTGAGTCGATGGCATTTACCTTAAAGGCCGGAAATCTTCTTAATTCACCGTTTATCAGGGCAACACAGCCTTTTTCACCGAGAGTAGAGATCACGATGCGTGACCCCGCAGCGGCGAAGAATTTCATCGCATCTTCAAGGTTATCCCTGCCACTGGTATAGAACGGGAACTGCTCATTCATTATCAGAATGTCAGCCATGGCTGCCAGCTGGGCATTAGGTGTATTATCGGCTTTTTTGGAACAGCCGTCCATTGAAATCGGGACACCAGCTTCCTTAGCTATTCTGGCTGCCGTCATGGCATTGTTGACATTGGTACTGTCAATGTGAATTATGCGGGCATTACGTATCAGCTCGTATTTTTCTTCAGTCCACTCAATGTCAGGAAGATTGTTACGGTAAGGAAACTTGGTTCTGGTTGATTTGACAGGGTCGATCATGACAAAGCCCAGAGAGCTTCTTCGGCCCTTAATTATGTCTACGCCTTCAATACTGACATTATCCTGAATGAAAGTGTCACGGATCTGTTTTCCTGCATCATCATCACCGGTATTACCGATAAAAGCAGTTGAAAAGCCCAGCCTGCTGGCCGCTACCAGAGCGGTAGCACAGCAGCCGCCTCCCTGATTATGCATTTCCAGAATGTGAGATGACCCGTCCTCCTCAGGATAACGCTCAACTATGCACAGATTATCATAGGCGACATCGCCTACACCTACTACGTCATATTTCATGGTACATTCTCCTAAGATGATTATAAGTTAACAGATGACTGTTTTCAAACAGCGAAAATCCGGTTTACAAAAAGAGGCAGAAGCCCTTTTTAATGTGTTTCAGTACCAATAAAAATGAAATTGCGGTATATTTTGATTGTATGATAACGATAAGAAAGACAGAGCTTAAGGATCTTGATGAAGTAATGGAAATATATGAGCATGGCCGTCAGATAATGAGAAACAGCGGCAATCTTTTCCAGTGGCGCAATGACAGGCCTTACAGAGAACAAATCGTTGAAGATATCGAAAAGGGCAACAGCTATGTTGCGGAAAACGAAGACGGTTTGTGCGGGGTGTTTGCCCTGATATTCGGTGAAGATGTCACCTATGGATATATCGAGGGCAGCTGGCTCAACGATGAACCTTACGGTACGATTCACCGCATTGCCACTTCCGGAAGGGAAAGGGGTGTTCTGAAAGCTGCTGTCGAATACGGTTTCAGTCAGATCGATAACATCAGGATCGATACCCATCATGATAATAAGATCATGCAGCATCTTCTTGCTAAGCTTGGCTTCACTCAGTGCGGAGTAATATATCTGCTGGATGGGGATCCGCGACTGGCTTATCAGAAAGTAAAGGCATAATGAAAACAGACTATATAGTCTGTTTTTTCATATCATTAACATGCGGTCATTGTTAAGATCTTTACCGGTTGCCTGACGGAATTTTTCCAGCAGCAGATTAACAGTGACCTTTTTTCTTTCTTCCCCATAGACATCATAGATAATCTTTCCGTCATGCATCATTATGGTTCTGGTACCCATGTCCAGGGCTGCCTGCATGTCGTGAGTGATCATGATACATGTCAGATCGTGTTCCCTGACTATTTCTTCCGTGATCCTCATCACTTTTTTTTCGGCTTCGGGATCAAGAGCGGCAGTGTGTTCATCAAGCAGCAGCAGTTTGGGCGGGTTTATGGTAGCCATTAACAGCGCCATGGCCTGTCTCTGTCCGCCAGACAGTGAACCGATCTGCTGAGTGAGTCTGTCTTCCAGGTGCATCTGCAGACGGGACAGTTTCTGCCTGAACAGTTCACGGTCTCTGTTTGTGATATGGGTTATCCATCTGCCGGTCTTGGTAGCCAGCGCCAGGTTTTCCTCAATGGTCATGCCCGGGGCTGTACCCAGGGTTGGATCCTGATAGAGACGTCCGATGTTTCTGGAACGTTCATACTGAGGCATTAAGGTGATGTCATGTCCATCAAGGATGATGGAACCGGAATCGGTTATGAAATTTCCGCAGATGGCGTTGAACAGGGTGCTTTTGCCGGCACCGTTGGCACCGATCAGCGTTACGAATTCACCCGGTTTTACGCTCAGACTGAAATCATCAAGAGCCTTCCTTTCATCAGGAGTTGAGAGATTAAAGGTTTTGGTAATGTTATTGATGGTAAGCATTATTTCACCTTCTGATTATAATTGATCCTTCTTCTTATCAACGGCAGCTGATTGTGCAGATACGGCCCCGATATCGCAATTATGACGATGACGGATGAGACAAGCTTAAGCATGTAAGCCGGCATGTTCATCCTCAAGGCGATCGTATAGACCAGACGGAATATGAAGGCACCGATTATGACGGCCAGCAGTCTGAAACTGATCTTTGAACTTCTGGTCAGGGAGTTGCCAATCAGCAGACTCGCTAAGGCAACAGTAAGGATGCCCTGTCCGATGTCTATGTTGGCTGTTTTCTGATACTGCGCCATCAGGGCTCCGCTTAAGGCTGTTATGCTTCCGGAGATGCATAAGGCAACGGTTGTGGTAAAAGCAGGATTGATGCTGCTGCTGTTGACCATCTGCGGATTATCACCTGTGGCTCTGATAGCCAGTCCAAGTCGCAGTTTCAGGAAAACGGTCAGAAACAATGCGACCAGCGCAACAGCAATGATTATTACTATCAGTCTGTAATAACCGGCCAGCGGTGTTCCTGAAAGCATGCTTTTCATGAAGGTGAAAGAAGTATTTGCCTTGTTGATATTGATAAGGGAAGCGTTACCCAGAATGGCAATGTTTACCGAATACATTCCGGTATTGACAATGATACCGGAAAGCAGGGAATTAATACCCATTCTGGTCTGCAGTAATGCCGTTAGTAAGCCGCTTAAAGCTCCGGCCAGCATGGCTGCCGGAAGTGATATGGCGGGATATGCCAGGGCAACTACGGCTCCTGTACAGGCTCCTAAGGTGAAGCAGCTGTCAGTAGACAGATCGCAGACATTCAGCATGGAATAGCTGAGAAAAAGAGCCATCACGGTAAGTGAGGTTATTAATCCCAGTTCCAGAGCGGTCTGTATCAGTGAAAAGAAGGTATTCATTCAGTAAAAACCTCAGTCAAAGCTCTTGGCTGTTTTAATTGGCTGAACCCGGCTGCAGTAAGGAGAAATGATACTGCTGACTTCTTCAAAGGTTAAGCCTAACTGTTTGCATGTTTCGGTATTAACGGTTGCGATGCCGTTATCAAAGGTTCTGATCGGATAAGCTGAAATATCCTTTTTATTGATCAGAATGTCGCAGATCATTTCAGCTGTCTCTCGGCCCAGATTAGCATAGTCAACACCGTATCCTAAGAAGGCACCGTTAAGAGCGAATGAGTCAGCTCCGCAGTACTGCTGCACACCGGCTTCGGCCAGAGTTTCATAAATGGAGAGCTCAGCATTCATGATGGTGTTGTCGGTTGGGGTAAATATTACCTTGCAGCCGCTGTCGATCAGAGCCTGGACTGCCAGCATTACTTCGGAAACATTGGTTCCGGTCTTTTCAACGATGGTGATGTTTCTGGAATTGAGATATTCCTTAGCCCGGGCAATGGCAGCTGTTGAGCCATCCTGGCCGACGTCATATAATAATCCGACTTTATCAAGATCAGGATTCAATGCAAAGATGAGATTCATGATGGCGTTGGTATCAAGATAGTCGCTGGTACCGGTAAGGTTGTTGCCTGATGCCTGCATTGAATCAGCCAGACCTGAACCGACAGGATCGCTGACGGCTGCAAATACGACAGGCATGCCGGTATCTTCAGTAGCGTTTCTCATGGCAATGGCTACCGGTGTGGCAACACCGACCATCAGATCCATGTCAGAGAAATTGGAAATTATCTGAGACAGGACATTGGCATCAAGGTTGCAGTTTTCAACCTTGACGTTGAAAGTTACGCCGTTTTTAACAGCCAGTACCTTAAGCTGGCTTTCAATGTTGGCGATGATCTGATTCAGGGAAGCGTCGTCAACGTAGTTGCAGATGCCGATGTTGTAAACGGAAGTATCTGTTTCAGGAGTGTCATCAGTTGGCTGACAGCCGGCAGATAATAATAAGGCAATGATGATGAATATTGATAATAGTTTTTTCATTTTATTTGTTTCCTTTCCTAAATGTATTAATAATAAAAACTGTTATTCTCTTTACTAATCATTCAGGCCACGCCATCGTTTACTCATCAGCATTTTTTCTCTCCTCCTGACAAAACAAAAAGTCCCATCCCAATTTGCTGGGACAGGACTTGTATTATTCCTGCGGTGCCACCCGGCTTGATGCAGATGCATCCTCTTTACACATACTTACATATGCTGACCTTTGTTTACGGAGAGACTGCTCCGTCTCACATACTATGAATCAATCATTTCTGCTTGCCCTCGAAAGCCCATTCGGATCCAGCCTGCATGCCATACTTCCACCAGTGTACAGCTCTCTGTGAAACAGATTCTGAAACTTACTCACACTTTCTCATCGGTTTACTGTATTCTTCCATATAAACCGCTGTTTCGTCAAGTCGGATGCACTCAAAGAAAAAAGCCCGCATCTGCGGACTTTCATTATTATGCTAGAACCACTTGTAGAATTCATCGATCAGATCGACCCAGTCACCGTTGACGATCATGTGATGGTTGCCGATTGATTCAGTCAGGAAGTATTCTAACGTATCTTCATCAAGATGGATCTTGACCTGTGTGCGGCACAGATTTCTTTCCTTCAGGTTTTCCTTCAGCTCGCCGGCAGCTACAAAGTAGTTTTCCATCAGACCGCTGGTCTTGAAGATGGTAACAGGTCCTTCCTGGATATGGCCTCTGAAGGCTACGCCGAGATCTGATTCGAAGTGAGTCATCAGTTCAAATTCCGTAGGCATGTTCAGAGGTAAGGTGCAGTGTGCGAAGATGATGTCATTGTCATCGGAAACGATCCTGGATGGATTAGCCTGGAAGACCGGCTTTCCTGACAGTTCGCCTATTACGCACATGGAGATCAAAGAAGGGGTATCGCCTTCACAGGCGGCATAGATGCCTTCGGCGTTCAGTACGGCTAAGGCCAGACAGCCTGTTCCCTTGATTGGTCCTAACAGGTCGAAGCATCTGACTGTAACACCGTCAAGATGATATCTGTCAACGATCCTTCTTAAGGCACCGTAGATCTGGCAGCACAGTTCGGTATCCTCAGGATGCCAGTTTCTGTCTTTTACCATTTCAGTGTATTTGTTAGGTACGTATTCCTTTTTGGCGATTTCTTCAAAGAATTCTTCCATTGGTACATCAATGATTTCAATTCCTGTTTCTTCTTTGCAGGCTTTTGCATCGACATCAGAAGAGATCAGCCAGTCGCTAGGAGCGCCGACTCTGGCAATGCGCATGTTTCTGATTCTCTTTCTGGCTGTGAATACTTTTGCCAGGGTAGCGATTCTCTTGGCCATCTTGGCTTCGGAACCGTGAATGATCTCACCTGGAATATCCTGCTGCTTCAGATATGAAAGGATTTCCATGCTGGCTGCCAGAGAGTTGTTTAATCCGGTAGTAAGCAGGAAGATTGGCTGAGGGAGCTTGTCAAGGACAGCCTTGAAACGTCCTTCAACACCGCCTCCGCCGATGAAGCAAAGCAGCAGATCGTGATCATTGACATGTTCCAGATCTGTAAATTCAATTTTCTGTCCGGAGAGTTCGGCAAGTTTTGCGACGACTTCGCGGTTGTAGCTGTTGATGTTAACGCTGTCAGCGTTAGTGGATTCTACATAGTATACACCAATGCTCATTATAGTTTTCCTCTTTTCCTTACACTGAAATTATACCATTTTAGAAGCCTTATATTTTTATAAAAATATAAAGAAAACATCAATAAAATTAAATGTAAGCGCTTTATGAAAATATTTTCATAATTAATGTGAAAAATGTGTCATTTTTGTGAAAATTTGATGAAAAAATGCTTGTCTTTTGAAAAACAGGCGTGTAGAATACTAGATATATTGTTGAATATCCATTAACTGCGTAAAGAAAGGGGTATTGAAATGCTGAAGTATATTTGTAAGAGACTGGTTATCGGTGCATTGACACTTCTCATCCTCTCCACGATTACCTTTTTTGGTGTAAGAGCCATGCCAGGTGATCCATTCGAACAGGATAATAAGGTTATGGCACCGGAAACATATGAGGCGTTAAGAGAAAAATTCCATCTGGATAAGCCTTTGGGAGAACAGTACATGATCTTCCTGAAAAACGCAGCAAAAGGTGATTTTGGTGAATCCATCTCCAAGAAAGGAAAACAGGTATCAGACATCATAAGTCTTCGTTTCCCGGTAACGGCGAAACTCGGAGCGATTGCTTTCTGTACTTCGATGGTCTTAGGTCTGGCGCTCGGCATTATCGCAGCCCTGGCCAAGCATCGATGGGTAAACAGTGTTATTACAATTATTACTACCTTTGGTGTAACACTGCCGAACTTCCTGTTCGCAATCATGATAATGTATCTGTTTGCGGTGAAACTGGGTTGGCTGCCTATTGTAGGTCTGAACGGACCGCAGTATTACATCCTTCCGGTAGCCGCACTGTCATTAGGACCTATTGCTTCCGTAACACGTCTGACGAGAAGTTCCATCAGAGATGTAATGCATGAAGACTATATTACTCTTTCACGCAGTAAGGGAAACAAGGAAGCCAGAACAATTATTGTTCACGGCTTGAAAAACGCACTTCTTCCGGTAATCACATATGCCGGTCCACTGTTCGCAGGTATGATAACCGGTTCACTGGTTATTGAAACACTGTTCTCAGTTCCGGGAATCGGTGCTGAGTTTACCAACAGTATTACCAACCGTGACTACACGCTGGTAATGGGTCTGACAATTCTGTTTGGCACACTGGTAATTATCATGAACCTTATTTCAGATATCGTTGCCGCTATTATCGACCCACGTATTAAGTTAGGAAAGTAGGACAGTAATATGAGTGAAGCAAATTTAAATATGAATGAACAGGTAAATATTACTGACGATCTTTTTGAAAAACTGCCTGAAGATGAAAAGAACGCTGAGTTCATAGCCATCACGTTAAAAACATTCGCCAGAGATGCCTGGGACCGTTTCAAAAGAAACAAGCTGGCTCTGATGGGTCTGATATTCCTGGTAGTGATCATCATTCTGGCTATCGTTGTACCAATGGTTGCACCGTTCCAGTTTGATACTCAGGACATGGCTAACCGTAACGCTCTGCCAAGTCTGGTTCATCCGTTTGGAACAGATAAGCTGGGACGTGACATCTTCGTCAGAATCATGTACGGTGCCCGTGTATCGCTGTCAATCGGTTTCTCAACCGCAGCGATCAACCTGATTATCGGAGTATTATACGGAGGTATCTCCGGATATGTCGGCGGCAAGGTCGATATGGTTATGATGAGAATTATTGATATTATCTATGCCGTTCCATCACTGATCTATGTCGTTCTGATCCTTCTGGTATTTGGCGACAGTATCGGAAGCATGATGCTGGCTATCTGCCTTACCAGCTGGATAGGTATGGCCAGACAGGTAAGAACACAGATCATGTCACTTAAGGAAATGGAATTCTCCCTGGCAGCTAAGGTTCTAGGTGCCAGCAATTCCCGTATCCTGTTAAGACACTTAATTATCAATGCCCTGGGACCAATCATCGTTTCACTGACAATGATGGTACCGGGAGCCATATTTACAGAAGCTTCATTAAGCTTCATCGGTATCGGTCTGAATCCATCTATCCCAAGCTGGGGTAAACTGGCAAACGACTGCCGTGCGCTGGTATTCAATCAGCCTATTCAGATCATCTGGCCGGTAATGGCAATCAGCTTAACCATCCTGGCACTTAACTTTGTCGGTGACGGTATTGGCGAAGCCTTCCAGGCCAGAACAAGATAGGAGGATGAGTTATGGCACTATTGGAAGTTAACAACCTTAAAACGGTATTCAAAACTGATGCCGGTACAGTTCAGGCTGTACGTAACGTATCCTTCAAACTCGAACAGGGCGAAGCTCTTGGTATCGTAGGAGAATCAGGATCAGGCAAGAGCCAGATGATGTATTCCATCATCGGCCTGCTGGCTGAAAACGGTAAGGTTGAAGAAGGACAGTTCTTCTTCGACGGCCAGGATATCTCACCAAGCAACTTTACCCATAAGAAGGACTATGACAACTTCATGCGTCAGTTCCGCGGCAATTCAATGGCCATGATCTTCCAGGATCCTATGACCTTCCTGAACCCGGTACTGAAAATTGAAACTCAGCTGGTTGAACCTATGCTCAATCATACTGACATGACAAGAGAACAGGCCAAGGAAAAAGCTCTGGAACTGTTAAAAAAAGTAGGCATTCCTTCACCTGAAAAAAGAATTAACCAGTATCCGTTTGAATTCTCCGGCGGCATGCGTCAGAGAATCGTCATTGCGATAGCCCTGGCTAACAATCCTAAGCTGATCATCGCTGACGAACCGACGACAGCTCTGGACGTTACCATTCAGGCTCAGGTACTGGAAATAATCGACGATTTAAAGAAAGAGAGTAATTCAGCTGTTATCATGATTACTCATGACCTGGGCGTTGTTGCCAAGCTGTGTGACCGTATCGCCATCATGTACGGCGGCAAAATCGTAGAAATAGGTACCGATAAGGATATCTTCTACAATCCTAAGCATCCATATACAGAAGGTCTGTTAAGATGCATTGCCAACCCGGAAGACGATAACGAAAAGACACTGACACCAATCGCCGGTTCACCTCCGGATCTGCTTAATCCTCCTAAGGGCTGTCCGTTTGTTGACAGATGTGAAAAGGCAATGCGCATATGCAAGGATTTCGCACCGGAAGTAACCGAAGTCAGCGAAGGCCACCAGTGCTCCTGCTGGCTGTTAGATAAGAGGGCGGTGAGAGAATGAGTGAACAGAAAGTAATTCTCAGCGTAAAGAATCTGAAGACATATTTCGATGTCACCAAGGGTATCTTCAGCAAGAAACAGATCGTTAAGGCTGTTGATGATGTATCCTTCGATGTCTATGAAAATGAAACATTCGGTCTGGTTGGTGAATCAGGCTGCGGCAAGACCACATTAGGCAGAACCATAGTCAAGCTGTACGAACCTGAAAGCGGATCGATCGAATTCGAAGGCAGGGACATTGCCAAGATCAGAGGCAGGGAACTGATTTCCTTCCGTAAGGACATGCAGATGATCTTCCAGGACCCATATGCATCCCTGAACCCACGTATGACTGTCGGTGAAATTATCAAGGAGCCGATGATCATCCATAACATTTACAAGACAGATGCCGAAAGAGAAGAAAGAGTAGTTGAACTTCTGAAGATCGTAGGTCTGAAACCGGACCACATCCGCAGATATCCGGCTGAATTCTCCGGCGGTCAGAGACAGCGTGTCGGCATTGCCAGAGCACTGGCTGTCAATCCTAAATTCATCGTCTGTGACGAACCAATCTCAGCTCTGGACGTTTCCATTCAGGCTCAGGTAGTTAACCTGCTGAAGGAGATCCAGGAAAAGATGGGTCTGTCATATCTGTTCATAGCTCACGACCTGTCAATGGTAAAACACATTTCAGACCGTATCGGAGTTATGTATCTGGGTCATATGGTTGAATGCGGACCGGCTAACGATGTATATCACCGCCCGCTGCATCCATATACCACAGCATTACTGTCAGCCATTCCTATTCCGGATCCGGATGTTGCGAAGGCTAAACAGAGAATCGTGCTTGAGGGCGAAGTCCCAAGCCCGATCAACCCTCCACGGGGTTGCCCGTTCTGTACCAGATGCACCAAGGCTACAGAGCGTTGCAATAGAGAAAGACCTGAACCTATACAGGTCGGCACACGTTTAGTGGCATGCCACTTATACGAAAAATAAGAAAGAAAGGGGAGAAAAACATGTCTTTCAAAAAAATCATTACCTTATTACTGTCTCTTCTGATGGTAATCTCACTGGCTGCATGCTCAGGCGGCGGACAAGGCGGTGGCGGCGGAGAAAGCGAAACCAAATATAAGACAACTTTCACTTACGCTGTAGGTGGCGAGCCAACATACATGGACCCTGCCAAGTGCGGTGACTCCGTAACTGCTGAAATCCACAACGAAATCTGGTATCCATTATTCTATTTAACAGAAACAGGTGCTGTAGATAATGGCGACTGCATTGAATGGTCTGTCGATGATGCAGGTCTGGTATACACCTTCAAACTTGATCCAAACGCAAAGTGGAGTGACGGTGTTCCTATTACTGCAGATCAGTATGTATACGGCATCAAGCGTTGCATCGGCTACGGCTTTGATGAAGTAGGCTACCTGACAATGATCACTAACTATATCCTGAACGCTGAAAAGCACGTTGGCGAAGCTGTTGCTGACATGAACGATGTAGGTGTCAAGGCTGTTGATGATTTCACACTGGAAATCACACTAAATGCCAAGTGCCCATTCTTCGTATCATTACTGCCTACACAGGTATTCGCAGCATTACGTCCTGAAATCGCTCCTGAAAAGGATTCAGAATGGTCAAGCACTCCTGGTTACCCAACAACTGGTGCATTTGTTCCAACCAAGATTGACTCTGCAAGTGAATACATTCTGGAAAAGAACCCTAATTTTGCTCATGCTGACAAGGTTGTCGTTGAAACTATGATCGCAAAGATCATGCCTTCAATGGAAGCCAGCCAGATGGCATTCCAGACTGGTGAAATTGACTATGATACTTCTGCAGGTACAGATGTTGTTAACAACCCTGCATTAAAGGACGCTGTAAGAATTAATGGTAACATTAACTACTACATGAACCTGAACTGCTATACTGGTCCAGAAGCATTAAAGAACAGAGACGTTCGTCGTGCTATTCAGTTAGGTATTGACAGAAGCGCATTCGTTACAGCTCTGGATGCTGGCGATATCTTCTATGAACTGTATGGTTTCGTTCCAGTAGGATTACCTGACTGGGATGGCTCAGACTTCCGTACAAATGCTGATAAGGAACACAAGCTGGTCTACACAGATAAGGAAGAAGCTAAGAAATTAATGGAAGGCGCAGGCTTCAATGAGAATAACAGACTGCAGCTGACTTACTACTACAACCAGAACGCTATGCATGACACCGTTTCTGCAGTTATCAAGGAACAGTTAAAGGATATCTACATCGATGTTACATTAAAGACTGCTGAATTACGTACATTCTTCGATGACAGAAGCTATGGACGTTACGATATGGCAAGAAACGCATTCTCAGCTGACTACATGGACCCATGGAACTACATGGAACTGATGGCTATCTACAATGACCCAGAAGGAAGAACATTCTTCGGTGATGAAACATATGATAAGATCTTATTCGAATCTATGGACTTAGAAGGTCAGGCTCGTTTCGAAAAGTTACATGAAGCAGAACAGTATGCAATTGAAACTCAGTGCTTCAACTGCCCATTATTCGGCTACGGTGATGCATCATTAGAAAAACCTGGTACAACAGGCGTTATCACTAACCCACAGGCTAACCATATCTTCTGGTATGTAAAGTGCCCTGAATAAATCGAGTTAAAGATTATCAGTTAACAGGAGAGGGCTTAACAGGTTCTCTCCTGTTATTCTTATTGGTTTATCTGAGAACGGATACCGATCAGTTCTGAGATAAGAACAATAAGGAGGACTTGGAATGAAACCGATAGAATTAAACAAATTTGAGGAT
This sequence comes from Erysipelotrichaceae bacterium, assembly GCA_017516045.1. GTDB lineage: Bacteria > Bacillota_I > Bacilli_A > Erysipelotrichales > Erysipelotrichaceae > RUG521. The sequence continues at coordinate 72,379 of JAFWDT010000006.1, read as the reverse complement.
TTCAAATTCCTTTCTGCCCTGAAGCTTTCAGGCAAGGGGAATGAAATCTTTTTTGTGGTTACCAAGGTTGATAAGGAGAATAACGGCTATCTGCAGCAGTTAATGGCCATGAATGTCCGCAGCCGCAAGACCAGAGAGGTTACCGGCTGGCAGAAGAGAGTTAACTGCGTAGTACTGAAGGATGGAGATTTCCTGATTGAACACGATGAGAAAAAGAAGAATGTCTCCATCTTCAAGAAGATATCCGGCAAAAAGCCGGAAACCGCTTTTGAGATCGTGTTACCGGTTGAAAGGATCATTGATCTTGACGACGACAGCTACGTTGTTTCAACAACTACCAACATGAGATGTCCTGGCTATTTCTCACTTGATGAGGAAGGCCAAAAGGCTGAGGATCAGAAAGTAAAAGATAATGAAGATTACATTGTCTTTGATGAATATCCATTCGTTTTCAACGGTGCCGGAGTTATCAACGGCAACCGTACCTCACTGTATCTTGTTGAAAAGAAGACCCTGGCCTTTAAGAAGATCGTACCTGATACCTTTGATGTCGGCAGCTTTGAAGTAATTAACGGCAAGCTGGTATTCTGTGCCAATGATTTCAAGACGGTGAAGACCAAGTGGGATAAAATCTATCAGTATGATAAGAAGAAAGACAAGATCAAAACCCTGTATGGCGAAACCATGCAGCTGCACAGAGTGTTTGAGGAAAACGGCAAGCTGTATGTCAAGGGAACCTTCGGTAAGGACTGGGGCGAAATGGAAGCCGGCAAATTCTATGAACTGAAGAACGGCAAGATGGAATTAAGGATCGATACTGAGTTCTCAATGTATAACTCAGTTGGTTCTGACAGCCGCTACGGCCGTAACAAGAACTATGACAAGGTAAACGGTGTCAACTACTTCATCACCTGTGACAAAGACAAATCAGTACTGCTGAAGATTGAGAATGATCAGCTGAAGAGAGTAATAGATATCGATGGCTGCGTTGATGACTTCGTCGTAGTCGGTGATAAATTCTTCATCATCGGCATGCTGGGTCAGAACCTGCAGGAGATCTGTGAAGTAAAGAATAATAAGGTTAAGGTTTTAACAGATTTCAATAAGGCAATATTCAAGGGTTACTATGTGGCTAAACCTGAAAAGGTAACCGTTAAGAAAGCCATCGACATTGACGGCTGGGTCTTAAAGCCAATTAACTATGATAAGAATAAGAAATATCCGGCTATCCTGGATATCCATGGCGGTCCTAAGACAGCATACGGTGAGATTTATTATCACGAAATGCAGCACTGGGCTTCCAAAGGTTACTTTGTAATGTTCTGCAATCCAAGAGGATCTGACGGCAAGGGCAACCTGTTCGCAGACCTGCGCCATCAATTTGGCGGCATTGACTATCAGGACATCATGATGTTTGTCGATCTGGTTCTGGAAAAATATCCGGCCATCGATAAGGAAAGACTGGGTGTTACCGGCGGCAGCTATGGCGGCTACATGACTAACTGGATCATCGGGCAGACAGACAGATTCAAGGCTGCTGCTACCCAGAGATCCATTTCCAACTGGATCACGGAAGTTGGTGTCAGCGACTATGGCATTGACTTCCCAATAGAACAGCAGTTCGGTGATCTGTATAACTGCGCTGACGAACTGTGGGGCATGTCTCCTCTGAAGTTCGTTAACCGTGCCGTTACACCAACGCTGTTCATTCATTCAACTGAAGACTACCGCTGTCCGGTACCTGAAGCCTTACAGCTTTACACGGCCTTAACATGCCGCGGTGTCGAAACCAGAATGGTACTGTTCAAGGGTGAAAACCATGAACTGTCCCGCGGCGGCAAACCGGCTCACAGAGTCAGAAGACTGCAGGAGATCACCGGCTGGATGGATAAGCATTTAAACCCGGAGGGCTAGAATATGAAAGAATTTGATTTAAGCAGACCGCAGAATTTCTGGTTTAATGAAATCGCCAAGATTCCGCATCCTTCATATCATGAAAAGAAGATCAGCGACTTTATCGTGCAGTTTGCCAAAGACAGAGGACTGAACTGGAAACAGGACCATGTCTGGAATGTCATTGTTGAGAAACCTGCTTCACCGGGATATGAGGAAGCAGCACCGCTGATCCTGCAGGCTCACATTGACATGGTACCGGCTAAGGCAGACGGTATTGTTCATGATTTCGAAACTGATCCGCTGGATCTGTATGTTGATGAAGACGGCTGGCTGCATGCCAGGGGAACTACGCTGGGCGGTGATGACGGACACGGTGTGGCTTACATGCTGGCCATCCTGGATGATGATACTTTGCCTCATCCGCCATTACAGTGCTTCTTCACAACCATGGAAGAAGTAGGACTGAAAGGTTCTATGGAACTGAAGCCTGAGGACGTCAAGGCCGACCGCATGATCAATCTGGACGGCGGCGGTGAAACATCAACGGGTGTAAGTGCTGCCGGCGGCTGTACTGTATACATTCACAAGGACATTGAATGGGTTAAAAATGAAAAACCAACTTATAAACTTAATATTGATGGCTTGACCGGCGGTCATTCCGGCGGCATGATCCATCTGGAAAAGGGTAACGCTATTGTCATAGCAGCCCGTACCATAGAAGAAGCTGTAGCCAGGGGTATGGACTTCGAACTGGTAAGCTTTACCGGAGGGGAAAAGGACAACGCCATTCCAAGACTGGCTGCCATAACCTTCGCTTCCCGGACACCGGCCGAAACCATAAAGAGTCTGGTTGCGGAAAGTGAAAAGAATATCAAAACAGAACTTGAATTCTCTGACGGGGGTGTTACTGTTAAGGTAGAGGAAACAGACAAAGCAGAAAAATTCATTAAGAACGGTATGGATATCATAGATTATGCCTATCTGATGCCTAACGGTTTCCAGCACCGTTCCATGGTTATTGAAGGGCTTACTGTAACATCTCTTAACCTTGGTGTGGCCACGACTACTGGAAAGGAAGTCATGCTGGATACCCTGATCAGAAGCGCAGCCAACAGTGCTGCCCTGGATCTTAAGGACAGAATGTGTGTATTGGCTTCAAAGCTGAATGTCCGCTTTGAGTTAGCCGGTATCTTCTCAGGCTGGAATTATGAAGCCGTATCACCAATGCGTGAACTTCTCAGAGAAACAGTAAGAAAATATGGCAATGAACTTACCGAACATGCCGGACATGGCGGCAATGAATGCGGTGTCTTCAAAGCCCTCAACCCGAAACTGGACATCATAACCTTCGGTCCGAAGGGTTCAGATGTCCATACTCCAAACGAAAGATTAAACTTAGACAGTTTTGAGCGCTCATATCAGATGCTGAAAGATATGGTAAGTGCCTGTAAATAGGAGGAAAAATATATGTCAAAGGGATTAGTTGTTATTTTAAGCGGTGCCAGCTCAGTTGGTAAGGGACGGATTCGTGACAGACTGCTGGAAGACAAGGATATGAACCTGTTCTTCTCCATTTCTGAAACCACACGTCCGATGAAAGAAGGAGAAGTCGACGGCAAGGATTATTACTTTGTCAGCCACAAGGATTTTGCCAATTCAGTAAAGAACAGAGAACTGCTGGAATATACTGAATTCAACGGTTACTATTACGGTACTCCTAAGGCTCAGGTCAAGTTTCTGACTGATAAGGGTAAGAACGTTCTTATCGAAGTTGAGGCTCAGGGTGTCGGACCTATCAAGCTTAACATTCCTGATGCATTGGCCTTCTTTGTCATGCCTACCAGCTTTGAGGAACTTGAAAAGCAGATCCATGAAATCTATAAGGATGACGAAGCTTCCATCAACCGCCGTCTGAATAAGGCTAAGATGGATATGGAAATTGCTCCTTTATTTAAGAACATTGTATATAACGACGATACGGAAAAGGCCTTCCAGAGCATCAAGGAGGTCGTAATGAAAGAACTGGAGAAGAGAAATAAAGATGAATAAATGGCAATTGGAAAAACTGGCCAGAGTTCTGGTAAGAACCGGTGTCAATATCCAGCCAGGTGAAAAGATGGTCTTACAGACTGATACCATGGCTATTGATCTGGCCCGTGAAATAACAAAAGAAGCCTTTGCGGCAGGAGCTGCTGACGTAGAAGCTTTCATCGAAGACGCTGAGATCAACCATCTCAAGGCTCTGAACTGCTCAGTGGAAACATTGAAGAATCTTCCTGAATGGAAGAAGGAAGCCATTGATTCCATTCTGCGCACAGGCAAGGGTGTACAGTTAGGCGTACGTGCCACACGTCCGTCATTGAACGCTGATGTTCCTGATGATCATCTGAAGGCTCAGGCTTTTGCCAGCAATGAACTGCGTAACGTAGTACGTAACTACATTCATCAGGGCTGCCTGAAGTGGACAGGAACAGTTTATCCTTCGCTGGAATGGGCTAAGAAAGTATGGCCTGAATGCGATGATGAAACAGCATATCATAATCTGGAAAACGCCATCTGCAAGATGATGCGTGTTGATGAAGACAGCGATCCGGTAGAAAACTGGAAAGAGCACTGCAAGGCTTTATCTGTCAGAAGCAGGAAACTCAATGACTTCAATTTCAAGTCACTGCATATAACCTCTGAACTGGGAACGGACCTGACCATGGATCTGGTTAAGGATCACATCTGGTGTTCAGCCGGTGAAATGGGTGCTCAGAATGTCAATGCTCCTTATGTAGCTAACATGCCTACTGAGGAAGTGTTCACTGACCCTGATTTCAGAAGTGTTAACGGCATTGCCTATGCTTCATTCCCGCTGTTTATCAGCGGTAAACTGGTTACAGATTTCTGGATCAGATTTGAAAACGGCAAAGCTGTGGACTGCGGAGCTTCCAGCAATGTTGAATTCTTAAGAGAAGCCTTATTCAGAGATGAAACGACCAGACAGCTCGGTGAAGTAGCTCTTGTTTCCAAGAAGTCTCCTATCAGACAGATGGGCAGGATCTTCTACAACGGTCTGATCGATGAAAACGCTGCCTGCCATCTGGCTTTCGGAGCCAGCTTCCCTGACTGTGTCAAAAACGGCACGGAAATGACTAAGGAAGATCTCATTGCCAGAGGCGTGAACTTCTCTGTCAGCCACAATGACTTCATGATCGGTACTGATGACATTAAGATCGTAGGTACAACTTACGACGGCCGTCAGATTACAGTCATGGAACATGGTGACTTTGTAATATAGGAGGTGTCTTATGGCAGTTTCCAATCAGGAATTCCTGGTAGCCAATGTACCGGGAGTTGATTCACTGAAACCGAAAATTCTTAAATGGCGCCGGCAGGAAAAAGTGCTTGATAAATGGCTGGTAAAGAGACTGGAAACCATCCTGCCTCAGGTCATGAAGAGATCAGGCATTGACTGCTGGATCATCTGTAATAAGGAATATAACGAAGACCCTGTTTACTGGACCATTTCACCGTTTTCTTCCATTACGGCGAGAAGACTTACCATTCTGATTTATTATCAGAATAAGGAAGGCATTGTTGAAAGATACAGTGTTACCCGTTATCCGGTCGATAACTACATTCAGAAATGGACTGATACCAGCATTACCCAGATGGATACGCTGGCTGCTTTCCTTAAGGAACTGAATCCGGAAAAGATCGGTTTGGACATTTCAAATACATTTGCCTTTGCGGACGGTCTGTCACATAACCTTTACCGGCAGATGACTGCAGCCTTTGATGAAGAGCAGAAAGCCAAGATCGTTTCTGCCGAAAACATCGTAGTCGGCTGGCTGGAAACCAGATGCGAAGAAGAAATGGCTGCTTACAATGACATTGTCGGCATAGCACATGCCATGATTGCTGAGGCTTATTCCAATAAGGTAATTCATCCGGGTGTCACGACAGCTGACGATGTCAAATACTGGATGATGGAAAAGACCGTTGAACTGGGTCTGGAACCTTGGTTTGACTATTCTGTTTCCATTACCAGAAACGGTACTGAACACTATGAGGGTGATGAGGTAATCATCCCTGGTGACATGCTGCATTGCGATGTCGGTTTCAGATATCTTAATCTGTGTACTGATACCCAGGAGTTATGTTACATCTTAAAGGATGATGAACTTGATGCTCCTGCAGATCTGAAGGCCGCCATGAAGGTTACCAACAGACTGCAGGATATCGTAGCTGAGCATTTCATTACCGGTAAGACCGGAAATGAAATACTGCTGGAATCTCTGGCTCAGGCTAAGGAAGAAGGTATTAAGGCTACCATTTATACTCATCCGTTAGGATTCCACGGCCATGCTGCCGGTCCGACGATCGGTTTGTGGGACCAGCAGGGCGGTGTACCGGGTGACGGTGACTATCCGCTGCATGACAATACGGCATATTCACTGGAACTGAATGCCAGAGTATATGTAGATACATATAAAGCTGAGGTCCGCATGCCTATGGAAACAGACATTTTATATAAGGGTGGAAAGGTTTACTTCCTGGCCGGAAGACAGACTGAATTCCATCTGGTTAAATAAGGAGGATTTTACTTATGCCTTGCACAACGATACTGGTAGGTAAAAAAGCCAGTTATGACGGCTCAACAATGATAGCCAGAAACGATGACGGATTCTATGATGTCAAAAAGCTCATCGTTGTACCACCAAATAAACAGCCAAAGAAATACAAAAGCAAGATCGGCCAGATGGAGATCGAACTTCCTGACAATCCGTTAAGCTATACAGCCTGCCCGACAGTAGGCGGCAAGCGCGGCATCTGGGCCGCAGCCGGCATCAATGAAGCCAACGTCGGCATGTCAGCTACTGAAACGATTACTTCCAATGCCCTGGTATTAGGCGCTGATCCGATGGTAAGACCTGTGAAGGCTACCAAGAGAGGCGAAAAGGACATCCCGGGCGGTATCGGTGAAGAAGACCTGGTCGTACTGGTTCTTCCATATATCCGTACAGCCAGAGAAGGTGTCATCCGTCTGGGTGAACTGCTGGAAAAATACGGTACCTATGAAATGAACGGTATTGCGTTCAATGATGAAAATGAGATCTGGTGGCTGGAGACCATCGGCGGACATCACTGGATGGCCAGAAGAGTCAGGGATGAGGAATATGTCATCATGCCTAACCAGTTAGGCATCGACTATTTCGATTTCAAGGATGCCTATGGCGAACAGAAGGAATTCATGTGTTCAAAGGATCTGAAGCAGTTCGTTAAAGATAATCATCTGGACCGCAATCAGGATAAGATCTTCAATCCTCGTAACGTATTCGGTTCCCATTCTGACTCTGACCATGTTTATAACACTCCTAGAGCCTGGTTCATGGGTCGTTACTTCAACCCTACCACTTACAAGTGGGATGGCGAGAACGCTGATTTCACGCCTGAAAGCGACAATATTCCCTGGTCATTTGTTCCTGAACACAAGATCACGGCTGAAGAAGTTAAATACATTCTTTCATCCTATTATCAGGGTACCAAGTACAATCCTTATTCCAGTGTAGAATATCCGGAAAGAGGAATGTACAGATCAATCGGCATTGCCAGGACTGGCATGATGGCTATCCTGCAGATCAGAGGATACATGCCTGAAAAGCTTCAGGGCATTGAATGGATCTGCTTCGGTTCAAACGCCTTCAATACCGTATTACCGATCTATACCAGCACGGATAAGGTTCCAAAATATCTGTCTGAAACCACTGAAGATGTTTCAACAGAGACATTCTATTGGGGTTCAAGACTGATCGGAGCCCTGGCTGATCCTCATTTCGGACAGTGCATACAGCTGGTTGAAAGATATCAGGGTGCCGTAGCTGCCAGATCACATCAGATCATCAATGAATATGATAAGAAGATGATTGAAGCGAAGGATTTCTCTCTGATAAATGAAGCCAATGAAAAACTTGCTGAAATGGGCAAGCAGGAAACCATCAAGTGCCTGAATAATGTTCTTCTGGAAGCCAGCAAGCAGATGAAGAACAATTACAATCGCGCTGATAATTAATAAGGAACGCAAGTTCCTTTTTTGCAGGCGTCATCGTGACAGATATCAGGGAAAATAAGTATAATAAATATATATAAAGGAAAAGAATAATAAAGGAGCAAAGCATATGAGCGTATTTACAGGAAAAGAAAAACTGAAACTCGGTTTTGGCCTGATGCGTCTGCCGAAGAATGAAGATGGCTCAATCGATGTCCCTCAGACCAGTCAGATGGTTGACCGGTTCATTGAAGCCGGAGGAACCTATTTCGATACGGCTTTTGCCTATCCTGGCTCTGAAGAAGCCATCAGACAGGCTCTGGTCGTCAGATATCCTCGTGACAGCTATACTCTGGCTACCAAGCTGATGGTACCTCCTGAGGGTGTTAATGAAGAAGATGCCAAAAGAGAGATCTATACTTCACTGGAAAGAAGCGGTGCCGGCTATTTTGATTACTATCTGGTACATGCCATCCAGAGAAGCAACTACAAGAAGTATGAAGAATACGGTATCTGGGATTATGTAAAACAGCTAAAGGATCTGGGTCTGATCAAACATTACGGCTTCTCTTTCCATGCTGATCCTGATCTGCTGGAAGAACTGCTGGAGAAGCATCCTGATGTTGAATTTGTTCAGCTGCAGATCAACTATGCTGACTGGGAAAACCCTGGTGTTAAGTCCCGCATCAACTATGAAATATGCAAGAAACATGGCAAGCCTGTTGTCGTCATGGAACCTGTTAAGGGCGGCATCCTGGCTGATCCTATTGATACTGCCAAGGCTATCTTTGACAGAGAGAATAACGGCATGTCCTATTCTTCATGGGCATTAAGATTTGTTGCCAGCAAGGATAACCTCTTAGCTGTCTTATCCGGCATGAGTTCAATTGAACAGATGAAGGACAACCTGAGCTTCATGAAGGATTTCAAGCCTTTAACTGAACATGAAGAAGAAGTGATCAGAGAAGTACAGGAAGCTTATAATGCCGACCAGTCAATTCCATGCACCGGCTGCCGTTACTGTACCAAGGGCTGTCCGATGGGCATTCCAATTCCTGATATCTTTACGGTTCAGAACCGTAAGAAGGGAAGCCCTGAATTCCGTACCAAGAGAGAATATGCCATTGTCACTCAGGATAAGGGCAAGGCCAGCGAATGCATTCAGTGCGGTCAGTGCGAAGGCGTATGTCCTCAGCACCTGCCGATAATCGATCTGCTGGTTGAATGTCAGAGTCTGGAGTAATTACATAGTACGTTAATAACGTAATTAGTTTTTGCATGATAGGAATACTGTACATCAGTATTCTTTTTTTGTGTCATGCGGGAAAAGATGGCGTAAGATCCGGCAGACATGGTACTCAGATCTGATTTGTTGACAAATAAATCCGCTCGTTTTAAAGTTATGTTAAGAAGTAAAGGTTTGTTACTCAAATACTCTTTTGAGGCTTGTCCTTTGAGCATTAATCAGATTTGTTAGTGTCATGGAAGTCTTTTAAAGAGTTTTTTAACAGAGGATGATAGATGAAAGTAATCAAGAGCATCAACAACAACATCTCACACTGCGTCGATTCCAAAGGCCGTGAAGTTGTCGCTTTCGGCAAGGGAATAGGCTTTTTCAAGCCGGACGAAGAGATTCCTCTGGATAGGATCAACAGAACCTTCTATAACGTCAAGGATACCGACTACGGTGTATTGCGCAATATCCCGACGGTACTTATCAACACCGCAATATACATTACCGACTACGTGGCGGAAGAACTGAATGTGAACTATCCGTCTTCCATGGCGCTGGTACTGGCAGACCATCTGGATTTTGCGATTACCAGAAAAGACAAGAACATTTATCTGGAACAGCCGATATTGATGGATATTGCTCAGCTCTATCCTGATGAAATGAGAGTAGCCCTTGAATCACTCAATATCATCAAAAAGATGACAGGTGAAACTCTGCCGCAGCGGGAAGCCGGGACCCTGGCTTTGCACTTTGTTTCCGACCGTATTGAAACCAGACAGAAACCGCGCATTGACATTACGGCAATCACCGAGGAATGCACCAGGATCATAGAAAAGGAACTGGATACTCAGATTGACAGAACCAGTTTTAACTACAACCGTTTTGTGACGCATCTGGATTATCTGATCCGCCGTCTGGAAACCAAGGAGCAGATCGACAGTCAGAACAGGGAATTATATGAACAGATAAAGAACATGTATCCTGATTCATTTACATGTGCAACTAAACTGGCAGAATACATTCATCTTAAAACGGAATATGAAATAAACGATGAAGAAGTTCTGTATCTGGCTGTACACATTAACCGCATGATTTCTAGAATATAAAAGTATCACTTCATGAAGTGATACTTTCTTTTTACTTAATTAGATTATTCATTACCTCATCACGTTTATTTCTGATGTCTTCATAGAATTGATGAAGTACCGGGTCTTTGTCAGCCAGGAATCTGGTGATCTGATTCAGCATCATTTTTTCCTGTGAAAACAGCAGGATGTGATTTTCCTTCTTGATGGCCAGCCGTTCAAACTCATTAGGCTTGTCGGCATTTTCCATCAAGATTTCACGGTTATCATAAATGTCTTTCAATTCGGTAAGACATTCATCTTTTTTGTCCTGCATCAGATAGGCAAATGCCAGCGTGAACTTGGCTCTGTAGAATCTCTTCTTATTTGAAGAATACCGCTGCATAAGCTTAAGCTGATACTTTTCCAGTTCCTCGTATTTTCCTGAGTATTCCAGACAGTTACAGATATTGGCCAGACCCATTACGGTTTTGGAACTGGCAAAGCCTTCAGTTTTCAGATAATGCTGATAATACTGCTTATGATAGTATAAGGCATCACTGAACTTTTCCAGCCAGAAGTAGCAGGCACCAAGCAGAGCAGCCGTTTTCATGGTTTCCTCTGAGGTTTCACCCGCTAACATATCAGCAGCATTCAGCATTTCATAATGCTGCTTGTAACATGAGGCGGCAGTTTCCAGATCACCTAAAGCTTCATAATGCTGAGCCTTGTCAAATAGGGTGGCACTCTCTGTGATAAGAGGTCTTTCTGTCTTTTTGATCTGTTCAAGCGCTTCACTGGAAGTCAGTTCATTTATGAGCTTATTTATACCGGCAGTCAGAATATGACTTTCTCCATAGTAATTCCGGTAAATATTCTGCAGATCATAAAGTACGGACATGGCTTTGTCTCTGTCTCCGGCTTTTTTATATGCCTCAGCCATAGCTATCATGAAGGCATAATCGTTTCCTTCAAAGACTCCTTTGCTGCTTTCGAGAAGCTTTTCATAAAGTTCAATGGCTTTATCATAATTGCCTCTGGCTGCTTCGGTTTTAGCCATTCCGTTTAAGGCGTTCAGGGTATCTCTTTTCTTCAGCCCGTATTTCTGCTGATTAATGTTGTATGCTCGGCTGTAGTATTCCAAAGCGATATCATAGTCTTTCAGTCTGTATTTGTCCAGTGCCATATTGGACAGAGATTTCAGGGTATAGACATTGTCAGTCCCCAGAACTTTGCTGGCAGTATTATAGACGTCGGTATATATCTTCAGACTTTCCTCATAGTCACCTGTTTTGTCATATATGGTACCCAGATTATTATGCCGCTGCATGGCTTCAAAACTGTCGTAGCCGAATTTCTCGCCGGCCTCCTTATAGCTTTTTTCAAATATCCGTCTGGCATCGTCAAATTTGCCAATATTTATCAGCAGCTGAGCCTGAATATTACGGCAGGACAGATGGTTTTTGGTGAGCTGAGGTGAATCCGGCCAGCTGCTTAATGCCAGGCTGGCTTTATTAATGGCGACAAAACCTTCGTTAGTCAGTTCGGTCATGTTACGGTAATAGGCATAGTTCTCGCAGGCCAGCCGGTAATTATGATTAATGAAGTAACTTGAATGATATGACATATCAACGGTTTTACTGAGTCTGCTGTATATTTCATATAATCTGGTGAATACGCCGTCTCTGTAGAATGAACTGAATAAGCTGCTGCACATGTTATACATTTCAGTGTATGTATCATCATTGAATCCGGCATTCTCAAAGACACTGACGATCTTGTCAGCTACTGTAAACCTTTCACTGATGTTCATGCCTGCCGTATCCAGAGACATCAGATATTTTATTTTCTCAATATAGATCTGATTTACCATTTCCGGATTATTGGCTTTGGCAGCTTCCAGGATGACTTTCTGAACCTGCTGATGCATGTAGTATCTTTGATCGTTATCCTTGATTATGATGGTGTGTTCTATGAAGGCTTTATAAGCATCCTTGTAGAAAACCGGAAGGGTAGCCTTGCCGATGATTTCTGCTTCTTCATCGCTCCAGTTTTCCAGGACAGCCAGCAGTTTGGCAATGTACTGATCATCAGGATCCATGTATCTTAAGAATCTTTCAATGACCTGTTCCTTGGTAGAACCGAATGATTCCTTTGTGATCGTTTTACCGGCAGCTAAAAGTTCATAATATGTGGTAACATTCAGGTCCAGGAATAATGGAGTACCGCCGGTTACGGTATAGATGTCTTCCAGCAGTTCTTCCGGTATGCCGGCTGTGCGCAGGAAGTCAAAGGAGTCGGCCTTGGTCAGGTCACCGAGTTCATGTTCCTCAATGACACCGTCCCAGAAGTCATCTTCTTCATCCCATTTAAGTTTCTCACGGCCGCCGATGACCCACATTACACCTGGTATGGTTTTGATGATGTCATCTCGTAACCAGATATCATAGGCACTGGCAAAGTCTGCAGCTTGATATGAATTAACTAGTTCTTCATACGTGTCCAGGAATATTACTACCGGCAGGCGGAATTCGTCAGAAATGCTTTCGGTGTTGTGGATCATGTCCTGAGCAAAGTAATATGATGCCTTGTCTTCCAGTTCATTGATTTCCAGCTGACCGATGGCCTTAAGTTCCTTATCCAGATTCTTCTTGTCGACATTCCAGAGTTTTTCAATCTTCTTATAATACTTTGTTGATTCCTCAACTATGGTTTTTCCTGTCTTGAGGGAAGATAACAGTCCCTTGGCGCCTGGAATAAAGTCAGCCACGATAGAAATCATCGGATTATCCAACAGATCCTTTTCACTGGCTGTCTTGTAAACAGGATTACCGCATTTGATATTGTAGGCGGCTTCCAGGGCATCGGAGTAAGGGAATGACAAGCCCTGTTTCTTTAACAGATTTCTGAGCTTTTCCAGAACAAACATCTTTTCCGTACCGCGGGAAAAGTCATAGGTAACATGGGCAATCTTATTCAGATCTTCATTATCGGCATTGTATTTATCCAGCTGTTTGGACAGCTCATTGATTAATCTCGTTTTACCAAAACCGCCAATACCGTAGTATGAAATGATATTGAATTCATCAGTATGTCTCTGAGCATCTTCAAATACTCTGTTAAAGGCTGCTCTTGGCTCATCTCTGTCAGTAAATTTTCTGACGGCCATTACTTTCTTAACCGGTGCTTTTCCCATATGTTTATTCCTTTTTTATAAATCTTAATATTATAATAGCACGAAAAAAGATACCTCCTGAAAGGGAAGTATCAGTATTTTGTAAATATCTGTGAAGTGAAGACGTTGGTTTCCAGATACATTCCTTTTTCCGTAAAGAACAGAATTCCATAGAAGGTATCATCATACCAGAAGTTCTTCCAACCGTCCTCAACAGGAATCATGTAGTAGACTTCTTTCCGGGCGTTAAAGGTCAGAACACAGCGGCTGATGGTCCAGTTAAGTCTGAAGGTCATGATATCATGTACAACATTATCAGTCAGGGCAATTTCAGCAGTGTTGCCGGAAAAATCCATGCCAATGGCATAGGCCATCGGATATGAATATTCAGGAGTGAACTGGCCGACCCAGCTGCCGTTAAAGGAGAGACCTTTACGGTTGTAGCTGTCGATATATGTCACATCTATGACTTTGTTCTTAGCGTCATCAGGATCCTCAACCATGGCTGTCCCATTTTTGAGAGTAACATCAGCTGGTGTAAACAGTTCCTTTTCCTGGGTAAACGGATTAAGAAGGATGACTCCTGTATCGGTGACCTCGATATCACCGCTGGCCTTAACCGTATAGAAATTGGTATCAAGCGTGCTGGTTTCTGTAGTTTCAGGGTAAGCACCGGCAGCGTCATAGGTATTGGCTGTTTCATTCCAGTACATCGGAATGAAGTAGGTGCCGTCAAAGAACCAGCCTTTACTGTCTTCAAAGTGGACGTAGTAGTTTTCATATTGATAAGTTCCAGGTCCGAATTCAAAAGAACGGATATCCCATAAGCCGATGTTGATCGTTAAAGGCATTACTAACAAGGTGGAAGTTAACAATACCTTCAGCTTACGGGCCAGCTTCCATTTTCTTTTTTTTCTCTTTTCGACCAGACGTTTTGATGGCTTATAGCCAAGATTGAATTCGTCCGGTATCGGATAGAACTCATTACTCATCTTTTATCTTAATCCCAGTTCTCTCAGTTTCTTTAAAATTACGACATTCATGTCGCGAATCGTGTTATACAGTTCAGCTTCCGGGGTCTCTTTTACGAAGCGGATCGAAACTTCATCGGATCCGATTTCCTGTAAGCCCAGGCACTTTATATCACCATAGTCAGCTTCGGTTACCTTTTCCAGATCAGTGTCAGCAGGTAATGAAATATCAACCACGGCTACAGACCGGTGAGCAGATCTGTTCAGGATATCTTTCATGGAGCTGTTGTTGAAGATCTTGATATTTCCAGCGCCATCGATCAGGGTAGTGGTTCTGATTCCGATTTCGGTGACTTTACCCAGGAAACCGTCAACTTCAATGATGTCTCCGACCTTAAATTCTCTTTCAAACAGCATGAAGATGCCTGTTAACATGTCTTCAATCAGTCCTTCAGCACTGGTACCGATGATCAGAGCCAGGATTCCCAAGCCGGCGATGATGCCGTTGATGTCAGCTCCTAATAATCTTAGTGACCATACCACCATTAATATCAGGGTGATGTAGTCAATGGCACTCAGGGTGATCGTTACAAATGTAGCAGCCCATTCAAACCTGATCAGGCTTATCAGCAGCTTGAGCAGATATTTGACTACACTCAGGAAAGCTATGATCAGGGCAACCTTGAGTACAGCTTCCAGATTGATGTTGACGTTGGCTATCAGTTCTTCAAAGCCGAAGCCTATCGATTTGGCCCGGAAAAAGAAGATAACCAGAAAGACCAGTGATACGATTACCTTTTTCAGTTCTTTCATAAATTTATTCCTCCACCTTTCTTAATATTCATATATCTTAGTTTCCATTGTTATTCTGGATTCAAAATGCCCGTTTCCCTGTCCCGGAGGGATCTCAAACTTGTTTTCATAATGTCCTATCTCACCGATGATCTGGGTTTCATAATGTCCGATCTCCTCCAGATGAGGCTGATCAATTACTTTTACTTCTTCTGACCAGGCTGCTCTGTCAGTGACAGTTCTGTATCCGGAGATGTACTGTTCCATAACCGGCTCAGTCATTTCAGTAATGTCCCAGTCATGCTGTTCAGCATAATTCATTACCTGTTCTTCAGTCATATTATATAAAACGGTTGACAGTACGCCGTCATATGCATTTTCAGGGCCATAATAGTAAACTGTTGTTTTTGTCCTGGTACTCCATACGGCTTCCTGATGTGTTTCAGCCGGATGATATACGGTCTCCATGTGGCTGATCTCTTCCTGGGCATGCTGGTCAATGACATATACTTCAGTAGGAACACCGGGAACCTCAACGATCCAGTTCAGTTCTTCGGGGTTATTGCTGATCCAGCAGTTCCGGGTTGTTATGACTGTTACTGAACCGGAGACAATGTACTGTTTTTCTTCCTGAGGTTCAGGGATGGTTTCAATGATATCAGCCACGCTGAAAGCCTGTGCCGTACTTACGCCACATATAACTAAAACAGCAATTACCGGAAAGATAACTGAAGTTACATGTTTCATTGTATGATGTCTCCTATAAAAGTATTATATTATATAAATCAAACATAAAGAACATTAATGCACAATAAAAGCGGTTTATTTCAACCGCTTACTGATATTCAACCTTTGGGCCTCTGATACAGTATTTATAGATCCAGTTCTTGAAGTCGTCTGTCTTCTCAGCACGATAGGCTTTGTAAAGCTCACGGAAGGTATCAGCCTTGCCTCTGAAGACCGTGATGATGCCGCAGCCGTGGTCGATCATGAACTTATTGGCAAACATGATGGCGACACGGACGTCACCGTCCCTGAACAGTCTTCTGTCCAGGATGTATAACATGACATCGATGGCTATTTCCACATTGGCCTTAGCCGGCTGATTGAGCATGGCTTCGAGTTCAGCAATCTGCTCATCGGTAAGAGTTGCGACAATTTCCTCGTTAAGACCATCCATCAGAATGGTATGAAGTTCCAGAAGACAGTGGTAATCATTATCTATTTCAGGAGAATTCATTATGTAATCGAAAGCCGCATGAAAATTATTTTCAGCGATGCTTCTCAAAGGATCATCCTCACTGTAACGGGAAAGATGCAGAGCGTTTGAAATGAGAGTGTCAAGGCGTTCCTTAACATACCGGACATTTTCGCGTCTGGTTATAACGTATTTATTTTTCATTATAATTACCTCTTGTCCTCAGGGGCTTCTTTTGTATATATATTCTAGCACAAAACGGGTTATAGTGAATAAAATGACTCATTTTTTATGGTAAATTGAAAATGAACCTTTTTATCATTTTTTACGACTGTATAGGTGAAGGGGATACATATGAGAGATTTCGAGGAATTGCTTCATCAGCACATCAGTTCAGCTGAAACATATGTTAAGTACAAGGTGTCTTCAAGAGAAGATGCCGAGGATATCCTGCAGGAAACATATGTGCGGGCTTTCAGATCCTTTAACAGTCTGAATAACGAGGAATCCTTTAAGCCGTGGCTCATAAGCATTGCCCGTAACAAGGTCAATGACTATTACCGCAAAAAGGCTGAGATCCTGGAAATACCTTATGATGATGAAGTGATTCATGAAGTATCGCTAAATAGAACAGTGCGCAGTTCAGTAACCGATACTTTGGAAAAACTTGATGACAATGACAGAAAGATCCTTTATCTGTATTACTGGCAGGACCTGCCGCAGAAAGACATTGCGGAAAAACTGGATATACCGGTGGGAACAGTCAAAAGCAGGATCTTCAAGGCCAGAAAGAGATTTGAGGAAGAGTATCCCAAGGAGGAGATCAAGATGAAAAAGTTACCGGAAAAGATATTTGAATATACAATTACCGAGAAAAATGAAAAGCCATTTGAAGTTAAGTGGGAAGAGCTGATGGGCTGGTTCCTGATTCCGAGAGAAGGCAACAAAATCAGATGGGGTATCTACGATTTCCCGGAAAGAACACTGACGGAAGAAGTGGAGATGAAGTGTCACGGTGAAGCTGAGATTCATGGCATCAGAGGCGTGAAGATTGACGCTGTTGAAAAACAGGGCAGGCAGAAAACGGAAAGAAAGTTTGTGGCTCAGCTTACTGACAGCCATTGCCGTTATCTGGCTGAAAGTCACATGGATAATGGTGTCGAGAAACTGTTTACCTTCCTTGATGGCGATGCCTTCCTGAATAACTGGGGCTTCGGTCCGGATAATATCGGCAATGAAACCAATCTGGTCTGTAAGGGAACAATAGTCAGAAAAGGCAATGTCATTGAATATAATGACAAAGACAGGTTAATGGATATTGTCGGCAGATATGAAGTCACCATTAACGGTAAGACCTATGATACAGTATGCCTGATGGATTTAGGTACATATGATGAAAATTCCATGACGGAACAGTATATTGACAGTAATGGGAAAACAGTCTTATGGAGAAGATTCAACAAGGCAAACTGGAGATGGAATTACAACCATTTTGAAGAAATACTGGATGAAAAACTGAAAGACAACGAAAGCATCATCATTAACGGTACCGTATGTTATCACTGGTATGACTGCATAACGGATTACATTTTGTGATATATCAGATAGTACATAAAAATGCTCTTTAGTATGTGCCACAACACAAAATTGCAGGAGCAACAGATAGTGTTGCTCCTCGTGTTTTTGTATAATCTGATAAAATATAAGATATAATAATAGTAAATAGAATAGATTAATATATAAAGGCGGTGATAAGAATGATTATGGTTAAAAAGCACAAACTTTTATATATTGTTAGGTTGCAATACCTATTTGCAGACAGGTGTATGTGTTAAGTACGATACTGATTTTTATGATTGTAGCTTATAGAAAACACTTTATTTCGCTAGGTCTGATGGCGGTTACTTTATTAGCAAATATCATATATATTATTGTTGTTTTTAATAATGGACCAGTAACTATATTTGGAGAAGTACTTGTTATCAAAGACATACTGGCTATTTTTACAAGTTTGTTTCAGTATTATGTTTTTGATGTCTTTTTCATTTTGATGATATTGTATTTCTGTTATATAACCATAAAAACACATGATGTAAAAAAGCTAACAAAGCGTTTATATACAGAGATATGTAAAAGTAAGGGGATTATTATTGGATTGCCATTTGTCCTGCTTATCACATATTTGTTGTTGAGGGATGCAAGATTATTATTGTTTTTGGTATTGTTAACACCGATTATCAGTTCATGTCGGGTATATTACATTTTTTACGAGTATTTTATTTTGGAAGAATAAAACATGGAAATTAAAGATTGGATTAAAGAGAACAGAACCAGAATAAATCTTTCACAAAAGGAGCTTGCTGAAAAAACTAACGTTGTTCGTCAGACCATTTCGATGTACGAAACAGGAAAAAGAAATCCTGATGAAAACTTTATTAGAATATTAGCTGAAGTATTTCAAACTGATACTGATTTCATAAAAAACGATGACGAGAAGGATTCTTTATTATCGATTGAAGATTATCTCCGCTATTTAAGCTCTGATAAGGCTTTTAAATACTTATTATGGCTTGCCATATTGATAGTTTTAATTATCCTCCATTTTATTTTAGTCAGTGAGCTTACAAAAAAGGATCATAGGATATTTAGTGAAGGAGAAATACTTTATCGATTAGTTATGACAATCATCATACCTCTTTTGTTTATTCTGTTAGGAGAGATTTCGGGAAGGCTGTTTGCCTGTATGCTGGTCAGCATCCCTGTTTCAAGAAGACAGATTAAACTAACTGAAATGATATGTATTTGTATAATTATCAGTCTATTAATTAGTTATTTGAATAGTATATACTATAGCTTGAATTATAATATGTTTACACAGCGACATGTTTTTATTTATGAAGTATTTGTTTCAGACAGATGGTTGTTGTGCCCGTTTTTTACTTGTTTCTTTTTGTTACGTAGATTATTTGTTGAAAAGTCTTAGTACAGAATTCTGTCAGGTAACTATATCAAAAAAGAATGAAAATGGCATTTGATCCCTTTTGTGGATAATTAAAATGATAGTATGATGTAGTTTTAGAACCAATGAGTTAATGTACACAATAAAAATGAGTGAACTTTAACTATGTTTTTTGATATAAGTGTTGATACTAAAAATAGATTTTTGAGGGATTGAACATGAATAAAAAAGTATATTTTGCCGGCAGCATCAGAGGCGGCAGACAGGACGAGCAGCTTTACAGACGGATCATAAGCCATATCAAGGAAACCGATACCGTTCTGACTGAGCATGTTGGCGATCTGTCACTGAACAGTCTTGAAGGTGTAGATAACAGGGATGTCCGGATCTATGTGCAGGATACAAACTGGCTTAGGGAATGCGATCTGGTAATAGCTGAATGCACACGTCCTTCCTTAGGAGTGGGTTATGAGCTGGCGTTTGCGGAAAAGCTGGGTAAGCCGTGTTATGTATTCTACAGACATTCAGTCAGTGAATTATCAGCCATGATCAAGGGTGATGATTATTTCCAGATTCATTCCTATGAGACATTTGAGGAAATATGCGGTTATCTGGATGAAATACTGAAATAATTATGAAAAGAGTCAGAATCACCGTATTGAAAAGAACCTTTATCCGGGATATTGCGGAGAAATACCGGGTTAAAGGATTAGGCTTATGTGAACTGCACAAAGAAGAACAGGTATTTATTTCCAATGGCTGGGAAAAGCCTGAAGGCTTATGTGAAAGCGCCTGGCAAAGCATGCACAGTTTTGTGTTTGCCTTATCTCATGGCGGTTCGGATTTCCTTAAGGACTGGATGACAGATAAAAACTCAGCTGTGATAAGCTGCAATGACGGCTGCCGACCGGTTGTGTTTCTGGTAGAGGCACTTGATGATTAATGTAAAAGGCCCGATTGTTGATAATCGGACCTTTTAATTTGACTTAAAACAGTTCAAACCTGATCAGCGGATCTTCGATCTGCATGACAGGATCATTGCGCATTAATTCATCAATGTTCATCTGATCAAGATACTTCAGAGCTTCAGTGTGATCAAGAATGATCGGTGCTCTTTCGTGGATGTAGAGAGTCTGGCTTGCCGGTCTGGTGATGATGGAGTAATTGTATTGATCCTTGTTCTGCTGATAGATGCCGGCCATGAAGAAGAGCCTGTTATCGTTGTGAATGAAGTATCTGTTCTTTTCCTTATCCCATTCGTAGAACCCTGTTGCCGGTACCAGACAGCGCAGAGCTCCTCTGTAGAAAGACTTATCTCTGATAGATTCCAGACGGGTATTTATTACCTGACGGTTGAAGACATTGTATTCCCATTTCATGATGACAGGGGAATTGCGGTCATCCAGGACCACGTTTAAGGTATGAGGAAAGATCTCTCCGAACTTCAGCGCTTTGAGAGTATTCCCTTCGTATTTGAGTTTCAGTTCTGCGTAGTAGTTCTGCAGAACGGTTTCGTCACTTAAATGGTATCTTCCGCACATATCTGAATACAGTTTAGCATAAATTAATGTTAATATAATAATATGTTGAACGATACAATAGTGGCGGTTTCCACCAGCATGATTGCCCCGGGGGCAATCTCAATTATCAGGATCAGCGGTGCTGAAACCTTTGATGTACTTAAGAAGATCTTCAGATGCCATACGGATCATTTTGAAGGCTATCGCATTTATCATGGTTTCATAGTAGATGGGGAAACGGATGTTGATGAAGTCCTGGTTTCCGTTTTCAGGGCACCAAGATCATATACCGGTGAAGACATGGCTGAAATAAACTGCCATGGCGGTCTTTACATTACCAGAAAGATACTGACGCTGTGCTACAGTGCCGGCTGCCGTCAGGCGGTTAACGGTGAATTCACCAAGAGAGCTTTCCTTAACGGAAAGATGGACCTGACCCAGGCAGAAGCGGTTAATGACCTGATCATGGCTGATAACAGAGACAATGCCAGACTGGCAGTTAACAGTCTTTCCGGCAGCATCAGAAAACTGCTGGATCCTTTGATGGAGGAAGTCGTCCAGATCATATCCAATATAGAAGTTAACATCGATTACCCTGAGTATGATGATGTGGGAATAATAACATCTGAAGAGATAAAGCCGATGGTAGCTGACTGGCTGCAGCAGTGCGATCATATTCTTACCGTGGCTGAAAGCAGCATGATCATCAAATCCGGTGTTAAGACAGCCATTGTCGGCAAGCCTAATGTCGGCAAGAGCAGTCTGCTGAATGCCCTGCTGGCGGAAGACAAGGCCATTGTTACCGATATTGCCGGGACGACCAGAGACCTGGTTGAAGGAGATATCCATCTGCAGAATGTTACGCTGCATCTGATCGATACCGCAGGCATTCACGAGACTGATAATACCATCGAAAAAATAGGCATCGAAAAAAGCATGGATGCCATTGATCAGGCACAGCTGGTCATTGTGGTTCTTGATGCCTCAAGAGAAATTGATGAGCAGGACAGAGAACTGCTTGAACTCACAAAGAATAAGAACAGGATCATTGTCTATAACAAGCAGGATCTTGTGGATGAAAAGAAAGACATGGGAATCAGTGCCGCCAACTGTGACATTGACAAACTCACTGACACCATAAATGAAATGTTTGCCGGTAATCAGATTGCTCTTAAGCAGCCGGCCTTGACCAATGAAAGACAGATCGCTCTGATGAGCGAAGCCAGAAGCTCAATGCAGCTGGTCAGGGACGCTCTGGAAGAAGGCGTTCCTCTGGACCTTATCAATGAGGATCTGGAGAACGTCTACAGATGCATGAGAGAGATACTGGGCGAATACAACAAGGAAGATCTGCTGGATCAGATTTTCTCACGTTTCTGTGTAGGTAAATAAATCAACAGTTTCTGCGTCGAAAGGGGGCTCTGATATGACAGATAGCAGAGTGAACCATGAATTCCGTTTATGTGATGATGGCGTATACCGCTGGGTATATGTTTATGATCTGTGGAAAAACTACACTGTCATACTTGAAATAGAGAAGTTCTTCGCTCTGGCCTGTCTGGGAATCATGATTATTCTCGGCTTGCTGGAAATACCGGAAAAAGGTCTGATAAAGCGGATCATATCATCAGCTCAGGAGGCCGGTGTCATACTGGCAGTCTTTACCGTACTTTTACTTATCAGCTATCCGATTTATTGTTTTTTATCCAAAGGAAAGTACTGCGTGCTTTTTGAAATGGATGATAAAAGCATCATGCATACCAGAATGGAAAAGGAAGTTAAGAATGAAGAGCTGGTAGAATGGCTGTGGGCTGCCAATGAGATCATTGACAGCAGACTGCTTTCAACAGGCTTGAGCATTGCGACGGCTTCATCGGCTTCGATGGAGACAGTATTCGCTGATGTCAGAAAAGCTGTGGTGTCCAAAAAGGGCAGAACCATAACGTTAATATGTAAAATAACCAGGAATCAGGTATATGTTCCTGATGATAAATTTGAGTTTGTGAAAAACTATATACTGGAGAGGTGCCCGAAAGATGTTCAGAGAAGTTAAAAGAATCAAACAGCGGCTTAACAGGGATGAATGCATTGAAATACTGAAGAAGGCTAAAAGAGGTGTTCTGTCAGTCAACGGTGACAACGGTTATCCATATGGTGTACCGCTGAATCATTATTATGACGAAGAAAGCGGAAAGATCTACTTCCACGGTAACATGCAGGGACACAAGGTTGATGCGATCAAAGCTGACAATAGGGTGTCTTTCTGTGTATATGATGACGGATACAGAGTTGAAGGCGACTGGGCTCTGACTTTTAAAAGCGTAATCGTATTTGGAACTGTCAGAGAGGTTGAAGACCGTGATCTGATATTAAGAATATGCCGTGATCTCAGCTATAAGTTTACTTCCGATAAGGAATACATTGAAGGAGAGATTGCAAACAGCGGCAAAAGAGTTCTGGTCCATGAACTGACCATTGAGCATATGACAGGCAAGAAGATCAGAGAAGCCTGATTTACGCAAATAAGGTAATGTTATGAAGAAGACAAGTACAAAGGTAATAATTATCGTCATACTGCTGGCTATGATCGGCGGGCTGGGGTACGCTTACTACGATTACAAGGAAAAGAAAAGAATTGAGTATGAAAGATGGCTCAATGAAACGGAACTGCGTTATCTGGCCAATGACAGACCGCAGCTGACTATTGTTGATGAAGAAGGCAATGAGATTCCGGTAGTCAGAGGAACGGAAGTTCAGTATAAGATCAATAAGGTAGTTGATGAGGAACATCCGGAAAAGAAAGAGATCGTCATGAACGACACTCTTTACTATGTGGATGAATCATACCTGGTGAATGATGTGGAATCCTGCGTTAGGGAAAAGGAAATGTTTACTGAGAGGCCGGAAGAAGTATTCAAGAATACCGGCATGCTGGAGATTGCCTACAGCATCAACAAGAATGTTCCCGTAGAGATAATCGGTTTCAATCAGCTTAATGAGGATGGAACCATTGACATCTATAAGATCAAGACCGATGCAGGTGAAGGGTATCTGTATGGTGACCCTTATCATCTGGATTACGAATATGTTGAATATGCTCTGGATGGCAGCCGCTACTCTGAGCATTATGATGAAGAAGGCGGACGGGCTAAGGACATTCCTTACTATCCTAAGCATGTTAAGGAAGGCAGTGATCTGGTAGAGATACCGGGCAATGTTATGCCTGATGTCTGCAAGACCCTGTATCTTAACGGTGATGCCATTGCCTACGCTGACGATTACATTGAGCTGGCTAACAGCTGCGGCATCAATGCCTTTGTCATTGACATCAAGGATGGGGAAGCCATCGCCTATGACTCACCGACAATTAAGAAATATTCACCTCATACCAATGAGGGTATAAATACCTATGAGTCATTCCGGAATTCCGTCAAGAAGATCAAGGATGCCGGCTATTACATCATTGCCCGCATTACGGTTTTCAAGGATGACGGGTTCCTGCTGGACCATCCGGAAACAGCCATTACCAGAAACGGCAAGCCATATGAGTATAACTATTCCAACTGGCCAAGCATCTTCAACAGACTGGTCTGGGAATACAATGTGGCTCTGGGCGTTGAAGCGGTAAGAGATTTCGGTTTCAATGAGATTCAGTTTGACTATATCAGATGTCCTGAATACATTCCGTCAGGTACAGACATGAAGAACACCTATAACGAATCAAGAATCGAAGCAGTGACCAAGTTTGTCTATTACGCTACGGATGTGCTGCACAGAGAGGGTGCCTATGTTTCCGTAGACGTCTTCGGTGAACTGGTTGGCGGTTATGTTACACAGTACGGCCAGTACTGGTGCGCCTTATCCAATGCAGCTGATGTCATCAGTTCCATGCCATATCCTGACCACTTCAATGAGTGGGACTACGGTCTGGCCATTCCTTGGAAAGAGCCTTATTCACTGATGTGGAACTGGAGTTACTTTGCCCGGGAACGTCAGGAAGAGACCTATTTCCCGGCCAGAATGAGAACCTGGATCCAGGCTTATGACTCATATAAGGACGGAACATATTACGGTTATGATAAAGTAAGAGCGCAGATAAATGCCCTGACGGATAACGGCGTCAACCAGGGCTACATGACCTGGAACGGATCATCATCCATAGATAAATACTGGGATATCAAAAACGCCTTTAACGATTGATATAAAAATACTGCAAACCCTGATGGAAGTCAGGGTTTTTTCATGAAGAGGCGTGATATAATTACCTAAAGAGGTTTTATGATGGAGAAGACTTACTGGATAGATACGCATTGCCATATGAATGATGAGATATACCGCAGTGACCTGGATGCATACATGCAGAGATCTTTGGAATATAATGTCGGCAGAAATATGGTCATATGCATGAACAGAGAAGATCTGGAATATACCTTTGAAATGCAGAAGAAATATCCATACATAGATATCGCCTACGGCTATCATCCTGAGGATGCTGACAAAATAACTGAAGAAGACATTGAGTACATGGAAAACATCATAAGCGATGACCGCATAATTGCGGTAGGCGAGATCGGACTGGATTACTACTGGGACAAAACCTATAAGGAAAAACAGAAAAGGCTGTTTATCAGACAGCTGGAAATGGCTAATAAAATCAACAAGCCGGTACTGATTCATTCACGTTCACGGGCTCAGGATACATATGACATTCTCAAGCAGCATGCCAGGGTGCATGTTCTTATGCATTGTTTCGGGGAATCCCCTGAAATGATGCAGGAATATCTGAAACTGGGGTATTACATTGCCTTCGGCGGTGTGGTTACTTTCAAGAATGCCAAAACACCGAAGGAAAATGTTATCAATGTGCCTTTGGACAGACTGATGTTGGAAACCGACTGCCCATATATGACACCGGTACCGTTCAGAGGGAAAACCAATGAAACAGCCTATGTCAGATATGTCGGGGAGTTTGTGGCCAGGGAAAGAAACATTTCAGAAAGCGAACTGCAGCGGCAGCTGATGGAAAACTATAGGAGATTCTTTGATGCAGAAGATTAAAGAACTGATCGTAGTTGAGGGCAAGCATGACCGCCAGAAACTGGAAAAGCTGTTTGATTGTGATGTGATCTGTACTGATGGGCTGTCAATGAGTCCTGAAGTGCTGGAAACGATAAAAACCGTTGGCGAAAAGAGAGGCATTATCATTCTCACTGATCCTGATCATCCGGGAGAAGTCATCAGAAAGAAGATAGCGGAAATAGTACCACAGCGGCAGCATGTTTTTGTTAGTAAAAAGGAAGCCATCGGCAGGAGAAATGTCGGCATAGAATATGTCAGCGATGAAGATCTGGTAAAGGCTCTGGAAAACAGAATTACCTTTGACAGCAGAACGGAATCATTAAGCTGGACTGAATTTCTGGACCTGGGAATCATGGGAAACAGTGAAAAGAGAAATCAGCTGTGTGAAAAGCTGCATATTGCCTTCAGCAACAACAAGACTCTTTACAAGAGGCTTAACATGATGGGCATGACATACGGGGAATTAAGAGAACTTATATAGATTATGAATACCAAGAGGATCCTGGAAATACTGAATAAATATGAAATCAGGGCCAAGAAGAAATACGGCCAGAATTTTCTGGTGGATGAAAAGGTCATAGATAAAATCGTATCAACAGTAAATGAAGGAGAATATGTCATAGAGATAGGACCGGGATTGGGTTCCCTGACTGAGGAACTGCTGAAGAGGGCTGGCAGGCTGACAGCCTATGAGATAGACGAAGAGCTTGTGGAAATACTGAAGGAAGAATATCCTGATGAAAAGCTGGAATTAGTTAACCGGGATTTCCTGCAGGTTGAAATGCCTGAAGAAAAAGCCGTCCTGGTTTCCAATCTGCCTTACTACATTACCGGCGACATCCTGCTTAAGTGTTTCAGGGAAAAAGACAGCCTGAAGAGCATGACGGTCATGATGCAGAAGGAAGCAGCCGACAGATTCTTTAGCGGCAAGTATGAATACGGTGTGCTTAACATTCTGGCAGACTGGTACAGTGAATATCATGTCGTCTGCAAGGCCGACAGACACTGTTTCATTCCGGCTCCTAATGTGGACAGTACAGTCATGGAGTTTGTGTTTAACGACAGAAAGGCTGATGAAGGATTCATCAGTTTCCTGAATGCCTGTTTCGCTCAGCGCCGCAAGCTGCTGGCCGGAAATCTGAAAAAGGCAGGTTATGTTATTGAAAGAGATCTGGGTAAGGCCAGAGTAGAAGAACTGAGTGCTGAACAGCTGCATGAGCTGTATGAGGAAATAAGATGAAGGAATTTGCGAATGCCAAGGTAAATCTGGGACTGGACGTTGTTGGAGAAAGAGCAGACGGATATCATCTGCTGGACATGATCATGGTACCTCTGGCTTTGGGAGATGACATTGACATTGAAATCAGCGATGAGGATTGTTTTACCAGCAATACTTCCTTAGGCTGGGATAAGGGTAACCTGATGTACAGGGCTGTGGAATTAATGAGACAGGAATACGGCATCAGAGAACACTTTAAGATCGATCTGCATAAGCGAATCCCGATGCAGGCCGGTCTGGCCGGGGGCAGTGCAGACTGTGCCGCTGTTATGAGGGCGGTTAATGTCCTGTGTGATCTGGGCTTGTCAGAAGCAGAATTAATGAAGCTGGGTGTCAGACTGGGAGCTGACGTTCCTTACTGTATCTTCAATAAACCGGCCAGAGTACAGGGTATCGGCGAAGTGGTATCACCGATTGAAATAAAAAAGAATTATCACATCCTGCTGGTTAAGCCGGAAGAAGGTGTATCTACCAAAGAGGTATATCAGCTGTATGACAGTTCCAGACATGTGGATATTGATCAGCTGGTAAGCCAGCTTTCAGCAGGTGAAAAACTGTCTTTGGGCAATGTGCTGGAGGACAGCGCCTTCAAGCTTCTGCCGGAAATTGAAGCTATAAAGCTGTTATGCATAACCATGGGCTGTGAGAGTTCTCTGATGAGCGGCAGCGGATCGTGCGTATTTGCGGTTTCGGAGGATAAGGAGATTTTAACTCCGGTATTTTCTTATTTTAAAAATATATATAATTTCGTGTTAATGAGCGAAATTGTTTCTAATTAGTGTATAATAAAGGCGTACATTTTTTTGGAGGTTTCTATGATTTCAGCAATAGTAATGGCTGCCGGCAAGGGTACCAGAATGCATTCCGATCTGGCAAAGACAATGCACAGGGTACTGGGTAAGCCAATGGTTGATCATATATACGAAACATTAAAGAAACTTAGTGTTGATAATATAGTTTATGTTGTGGGATATGGTGCCGATACCATTAAGCAGCATATGGGTGATAAGGTGACATTTGCCTTACAGCAGCCGCAGTTAGGTTCAGGCCATGCGGTTATGCAGGCTGATGTCTTAAAGGGATATAAAGGCAAGACTCTGATAATAAACGGTGACTGTCCGCTTATTACCACAGAGACCTACAGTAAGATGCTGAAACAGGCGGAAGAGTATCCGCTGGTTTTACTGACTGTAAAGCTGGCTGATCCGGCTCATTACGGACGTATCGTCAGAGACGAAGAGGGCAACGTTCTGCGAATTACTGAATTCAAGGACTGCACACCTGAAGAGGCTAAGATCAATGAGATAAATGCCGGCATCTATTGCGTAGATAACGAACTGTTGTGGCAGTATCTGCCGGAAATAAAGAACGATAATGCTCAGAAGGAGTACTACGTAACCGATCTGGTAGGGCTGTTCAACGCTCACGGTCATAAGGTTACCGCCGTTGTATCCGATGATCCAAGTGAAATGAGCGGCATCAATAACCGCAGGGAACTGGTGGCTGCCACAGCCTGGTTAAGGGATAAGGTCAATAACTACTGGCTTGATCAGGGCGTTGAAATCGTTGATACTAACAGTGTTTATATTTCAACTGATGCGAAGATAGGAAAGGATACTGTTATCTATCCAAACGTCCGCATTGAAGGCAATACGGTCATCGGCGAAAGCAATACCATTACCGAGGGAAGCTACATTGAGAATTCCGTCATAGGTAACGGCAACACGATCATTTCTTCAAGGATCGTAAACTGTGAAATCGGTGATGATGTGACCATTGGACCATGGGTCGATCTGACCGACGGTCATTAACTACAGACGTACATAATAGCCTGCAAAGGTAAACCATACATTTTGGAGACAGGGAGGATTTATGGTAGAGGATATTGTAGTATTTTCACTGACATCTTGTAAGAATCTGACAGCGGAAATTGTTAAATACCTGGGAGTTGAAGAAGGAAAGATCGACGTCAAGCACTTCGCTGACGGCGAGATCCTGATTGAACCGGGTCAGTCAGTCAGAGGAAAGCACGTATTTATCGTTCAGAGCACATGTGCTCCGGTTAACGAGAATCTTATGGAAGTCCTTATTGCGGCTGATGCCTGCAAGAGAGCCAGCTGCAGGGAACTGACTATTGTACTGCCTTATTTCGGATATGCCAGACAGGACCGCAAGGCTAAGCCTAGACAGCCTATTACAGCCAGACTGGTCGCAGACTTACTGACTGTTTCAGGTGCTGACAGAGTCGTATGCGTTGACCTGCATGCCACTCAGATCCAGGGTTTCTTCAAGATCCCTACTGATAACCTGACAGCCATGGAAATGCTGGGACAGTATTTCCGTCATAAGGATCTGAAGGACGTCGTAGTTGTTTCTCCGGATCATGGCGGTGCCACCAGAGCCAGAAAGCTGGCCGACTGTCTGCATGATGCTCCAATCGCCATTGTTGATAAGAGAAGACAGCAGGCTAATGTCGCCGAAGCCATGAACCTTGTCGGTGATGTTGACGGCAAAGACTGCATCATCGTCGATGACCTGGTAGATACCGGCGGATCATTACTGGGATGCATTAATATCCTGAAGGAACACGGTGCCAGAGATGTCTATTGTGCAGCAACTCACGGCGTATTCTCCAATAACGCCTTAGAAAAAATAGCTGCCAGCGACATCAAGGAATTCGTCATTACCAATACCATTGAACATGCAGCTGAAAAAGTACGGAATACTCCTAATCTTAAGGTTCTGTCCGTTGGCTTCCTGCTGGCCAAGAGCATTGAAGCCATCAGCAATAACAAGCCTATTTCTGATGTTTATAATCTGTTCCAGTAGAACAGTTTGGGAAAAAGAAAAAGTCATGTCTGCGGACATGGCTTTTTATGTGTTTTACTGATTCAGTATTTCAAGTATGTAATTGGCTAAGGCCTTGCTTCCTTCCACTGTCAGGTGCTTGCGGTCAAAGGCGAAGTATTCAGGATGTTCCTTCTTCATGTCGCTCCAGTCAAGCACGGTGACGTTTTCGAACTCAGGGGCCACGATATCAATGTTGTTGTTGGTACTGTTGCCCTTGTTCATAGGAGTCTTGATGATGAAAACCGGACGTTCCTTTGTCAGGGTGAACAGGCGTTCCAGATTCATCTGACTGATGGTATTGACGTTGCCGACATTGATGAATATTCTGGCCGGCAGGGAATCGTTAGCTACCAGTTTTTCGATGTCTGCGAAGACATCATCCCAGTTCAGTTCTTCCCGGGCAATGATATAAGGTTCTTCCAGCTGTTCCTTCAGATAGTCAACGCTGGTCAGCAGATAACCGTCACCGATACCCATTACGGAATGGTCTTCGTCCAGCTTGTACTTACGGACGACCAGATCCTTGGCTATGCAGTCCAGGATGTAGTTGGCATAACCGACTCTTCCTTCCGGTGTCAGGTGAATGCCGTCATAGTAGAAGTATTCATTGTGATTGGCTGAATAGCTTTCCCAGTCAATGATGGTTACATTCGGATATTTACGGCCGGTTGCCCAGATGTTGTCTCTGTTGGCAAACTGCCAGTTGTTAGTGGTTGTCAGGAAGTAGACATAACGGTCACCGCAAAGGGAAACCATCTGGTCAAAGGCGCTCATAGGTACCGGACCGTTGGTTCCGATGCCGATGACGACAGGATTGCCTAAGGTCCCGTTATTAACCTTGCTCTGGAGAATGTCGATGACAGGATAGTGTGATCTGTTCTGCTTGGCATCAAATTCACCGTTAGGGAAGGTGTCATATAATGTTGCGACAGCACCCAGCATGACGGAGTCACCGATACCGGTTACCGGCAGGTTCTTGGCATCAACATCTTCGATCATCTTGGTTGGGTCAGAAAGCAGTTCTCTTTCCGCATTTCTCTTTTCCAGGAATTCCTGCTGCAGCTGTTCCTGCAGTTCAGCACTCTTATTCAGCTGAGCTTCCAGATCTGCCATGTCCTGCGTATAGTCCTTGGCCTGAATGAACTGTACGACACCCAGGAAGGTCGGATATACCATGGCAGCACACAGTGCCAGCTTGAGAACTGTTGGCCATTTGAATGGCCTGATCCTGATGCCTAAGGCAAAGTGCAGCAGTATTGAACAGCCAATTACCGTTAACAGATAATACAGCATTCTGATTCCTTCCATGCCGCCGATCAGGGTAAAGATGAACATGACAGGATAATGGATCAGGTATACTTCATAGCTGATAGAAGCGATGATCTTAATGATTGGCTGTGACAGTGTTTTGAAGACATTAGTGCTTCTGTTGTTGACGGTGTTGATTATCAACAGGGTCAGCAGTGAGACGATGATGAATGAATAGTTATAGTATTTATGTGTTTCGTTAACCGTAAAGAACAGGTATACCAGAACACCCAGTTCCAAAACGAAGAGAACTTCGCCAACGAACCTGATGCGCATGAAGTTAAAGGTCAGACGCTTTTTGTTATAGCTGCGCCATAATCCCAGGGCCATTCCCAAAAAGATGGAGAAGATACGGGCATCAGTACCGAAGTATATTCTCATTTCCGGAGCGCTGGCCTTGATCAGATCAGGTATGACTCTCATGCTGAGTACCGTCATGATCATAAACAGTATCCATATGAATATGAACTTGATGTATCTGGTGGCCAGACGGAACAGTCTGTAGATGAGCGGGATCAGCAGTTCAGCCTGCAGCAGCAGAGCCATGTACCACATGTGAGTGAACGGTGAATTCGTTACACGGGCGAAATAGGACTGCCCGGCACTGATCTGCCACCAGTTGTTATAACCCAGCAGGACGGATACGGATTCCGGCTTTTTATTCAGCCACATCAGATCAGGGAAAAATGAAACGACATAAAGAGTTGCGAATACTACGATGGCCATCGGCAGATAAAGTCTGAACAGTCGCTTTACGTAGTAGTCAATGACGGAGAAGTGTTCCTTGGTACTGTTGGAAATCACAAAGAGATATCCGTGCAGAACCAGGAAGCAGCAGACCGCCAGAAAACCTCCCGGTATCAGATCGGGATTAATGTGATATACAAGTACGGCTATGGTGCAGATTATTCTGAGAATATCCAGACCATAGGCATATGCTCTCTTTTTTTTCTTAACTTCTGCCATGTGTTATTTACCATACAGGACATTTCGCTCAGCTTCACTGAGTGGCTTGTCCCTTACCGCATCTCTGCTTTCCGTTTTTTTCCGTGAATACCGGTGTGAGTAGGTGACCTGCTGCCGGTGAGTGTCGGCCTCTTTGTTCTGTTCCTTATTGTGCACGGCCATTACCTTATCAGCGTTGGCGAATCTGGCGAGCATCAGAAAGAAACCGAAAATCATGATGCCGGTTACCTGAGGGGCAAATCCTGCCAGAATTAAGGCGAATGCACAGTAAACGATAAAAACAACGATGCGGACGGTTAATCTATTTTCCATATAATACGTTTTTCTCAGCTTCACTTAATGGAGCATCAACGATACCGGAATCTCTGGTCGTGTCCTTCTTTGAATAAGCCTGTGAATAGTTGACCTGCCGTTCGTGTGATTCAGGATGAGATACTGATGTTGCCTTTGGCGCGCTAAAGGTGTGGAATGAATTAACCCTTTTCTGAATGTCTTTGGATCTCTTTATGATAACCATAAAGACAGTAAAGAAGACCCAGAAAAAAATGATTGGGAATATCATCATGATAATATCAAATACAGTACTCATAATATCAGCTCCTATTAATTTATTATATATAAAATATCCCCTGTTTTCTACAGGGGATTATTCCATGTTCAGTAAAACGTAGTCATTAAGCCGGAAGGAGTAGATGCAGGTCATTATCTTCCTGTTTTCATACCGTCTGGCAACTATGTCGTGGTATACGGACAACTGCCGGGTATATCTTTCCTTCAGGATTTCAGGTGTGACATTTCTGTCTGACTTGAAGTCAATTATGTAAATCGTTTCATCTCCTATGCTTAACAGGTCAATGATGCCGTTAGCCGGTATACCGTCCTTTACGCTGACATAAGGATATTCGTGATGATTCTCGTTGTTTTGTAAGCTGACCGTCAAAGGATGATCATAGAAACTGAGGATCTTCTGAACGTCCCATCTGGTGAGCGGCAGATCCAGTCTGCTTATGTCATTTGCCGTGACTTCTCTGATGCCCAGCAGTTCTATGGCACGGTGCATTACAGTTCCGCGCAAGGCGGCTGACGGTCTGTCATAATCCAGAGGATAAACAGTGGAAAGATCTGTTTCATGAGCTATCTGTGCTTCAGCCTGTTTCTGCTTTTCGCTTTCCGGCAGTACCGTAATGTTGCCTGAGCAGTTTTTACCCAGATTATCCGGCAGTTCGGTAAAATCAGTTATCGGCTGATCGGTGCAGAGATATTCATTTTGACCGGCATCAGGGAAGCAGTTCAGTACGGTGTTGATCCAGCCGACATAGGTGTTTCCGCTTAAGTCTGAGACGGTCAGTTTTTCATCAGTCCTGTTTTCAAAGTAGATGATGTCCAGATGTCTTTCAGCTCTGGTCAATGCGACATACAGCAGTCTGATTTCCTCATCGAGATCGGCTGTCTTATTGCGGTTTTTAATGAAGTAGGTTACCAGAGGATTTCTTCTTCTGACATTTTCCGGCAGATAGACATAGTCAACACCAGCACCAAGTTCATCGTCGCAGATGTCGTCATTGCGGCCGCGGACAGTGTTGTTGAAGTCAACTATGTACACGTATGGTCTGGAAAGACCTTTTGACTGATGGATGGTCATGATCTGGATGGCATCATCCTGGCTTGAAAGAGAGGTAGCTTCCTCTTTATCGGTATACTTCTGTTTTTCCAGATAATTCAGCAGATTGGCTACACCGGTCTGGTTTTTCTGGAAGGCAATGACCATCGCAAACAGACTGTCAAGGTTATCACGCTGCTGTCTGCTGACCAGATCCAGATAGAAATTTCTTTCCCTGAAAACGGTCAGGATCATGTCATTCAGCGATGAGCATTTCTGCAGTTTATTCATTAGCTGCTGCAATGAGGCAGTCAGACTGCAGTCTTCATGAAGACTTAACGGGCCGTTTTCGTGAATGTACGTGGCTATCTGTTCATCTGAAATGTCATACAGCGGTCCCCTCAGGACATCCAGAATGTGCAGCTGACTTTCAGGTGCAAGCAGCAGATTAAGCAGGGACACAACTGTTGAAACGGCAGCATCTGAGAAGAAGCCCCGCTTGAAACTGGCGATGGCCGGCAGGCCATAACGGGCAAAAGTATTCTTCAGCATTCTCTTGTGACGGTTATTTCTGACCAGGATCATGAAATCGCCGTAATTATATGAGCCGGATGTTACCAGATCATAGATGTCTCTGGCGATGAAACGGCACAGTCTTTCACGTTTTTCACTTAAGGTAATGTCTTCACTCATTTCAACCTGGCGCAGATGTACCTTGTCAGTATATTTCTTATTTCTTTCTGCCAGTTCCAGGTCGTCCATTTCCGGAACATAGACATCAGGAGCCGATACGTTCATCAGATGTCTGAAGAGATAATTGGAGAAACGCAGAATATTGTTGCCGGAACGGAAGTTGACCTTAAGATGCAGCAGTTCGTCATTTTCCGTACGGTTATCAATGAGATTCTTCATGATTTCAGGCTTGGTTCCTCTGAAACCGTAGATGGCCTGTTTGATGTCTCCGACACGGAAGACATTATTGCCGTTGGCGATCAGCTGAACCAGTTCTTCCTGTTCAGCGGAAGAGTCCTGATATTCGTCTACCAGTATTTCCTTATATCTGTTTCTGATTTCGTCAGCTATTTCCTTATGATGGAGAATGCTGATGGCCATGGTTCCCATGTCGTCAAAGGAAATCAGGCTGGCTTTGTCTTTCAATTCACTTAAGGTATCGTAATACAGTTCTGACACTTCAAAGAGATCTTCCAGAACAGGACGGCTGCGCTGACAGACTGTGATAAGTTCAGGTATTACTTCCGGCATCTTTTTTATGTCATCGAAAGGTTCCGTTACCTTATCCTTGAGATCCTGTAAGGCATCTTTTGTTTCCTTATCAATTCCCTTTAGGGAAGGGAAGTTTCTGATATGGTTTTTAAAATCAGCGCATTTACTGATAATGTTTTCGGCTGACAGAGTGTCCATTGTTTCCAGCATCTGCCGGTAGAACTCTTCGTAAATACCTATATGCTTATCCGGTGTGATGTTTTTAACCGGATTCTTGATCCAGTTTTCTTCTCCTGATGCATTATTGTCATAGAAGTCCCTCAGAAGGTCGCAATAGGACAGGGCATCTTTGATGCGGATGCGGTACTGCGTGCGAATAATGTTTTCGAATGCTTCAGGAATGATTCCTTTTTCGATTTGGTCGTATATTTCAAAGGTCTTTTTCTTCCATGCCTGATAGTCAGGAAGCGAGTTTCTCTTTTTGACCAGAGCCTTGATTTTTCTGATCAGCGGATCAAGAGTTTCACTGCGCTCACAGAAACAGGCAACCAGCTGCGGCTTTCTGATCAGGTCATTTGTGATCAGATCGATGGTCTGCTGTTCCAGCATGGCTGCATCGCTGTCGTCCATGACATTGCCTAAGGAAAGAGGATCCTTATCAAGTATGTATCCGTATTTTTTTACGATGTCGTAACAGAAGGAGTGAATGGTGGAAATGGCGGCTGAAGGCAGCTTGGCGATCTGTCTGTTAAGATATTCCTTCATTTCCGGATCAGTTGTCCGGTCTCTGTTTTTCAGCAGTTCCTTCATCATCTTGACCTGCAGTTCAGCAGCCGCATCCTTGGTGAAGGTCATTACCACGACTTCATCAATTTCCAGTTCGCGGTTGATAATTCTCTTAAGCAGTCGATTGACCAATACGAAAGACTTGCCTGTACCAGCCGAGGCACTTATCAGGATATTCTTGCCGGTATCGTCAACGGCTTTGCGCTGATCACCCAGCAGGCTTTCATAATTGTCCTTGAACGGTTTAGGCAGGATCGTCATCTTTGTAATCCTCCAGGTTAATCAATGGCTTGCGTTTGACTTCTTCGTCGCTCTGATAGCTGTGACAGATATCCTTATAGTCGCAGTAATCACAGGCGAATTTGGTAGGTGTTATTGAAATGTCGCCGCTCAGGATACGGCTGGACAGTATGCCGACAATGTCCCTTAATCCTTTTTTCCATAATTCAAGGTCAGGGGTATATTTTCTGAGGGTTGCATAGTGAGGGTCATCAGTAGAATTGCCTTTGGCCATGAACAGGTCGTAGCGGTTATCTTTCCAGCGGGTATCCGTAACATTCCGCTGTTCATCCAATCCCTCGGTTTTCTTATATTCGGCGAATCCGTTTTTCAGGTTATAGTAAGCCATGCCGAAAGGTCTGAACTCATCCTGCAGTTCAGCATAGGCTAACAGATATGTTAAAAGCTGGATGCGGGTTCCGTTACTGATGGATTCCTCGGTAACGGACTTGCGTGAGCTCTTATAGTCAACGATCATGAATTCGTCAGCGCTCTTATCAAGTCGGTCTATGAAGCCGTTGATGATGACCTTATGGCTGCCGAAGTCTTCGGTCTTGATGATCTTCTTTTCATATTCAGCCGGTTTCCATCTGGCCTGCCGCACAGCTTCATCGAGGAACTGCATCTTGATCATAAGGCTGGTAAGCAATCTTTCCTCAACACTGTTAATGTATTCGCTGTCGTTTACCAGCAGTTTTCTGATAGCGTCAAAGCAGCTGTGAACACTGTCTTCAACAGGTGTACCGTTTTCGTAGTATGCCTGTAATGAGCGGTGCTGTATGTTGCCGATGACACCGGCATCTATTTCAAACCAGTTGCCCGCTTCAAGTCTGAGACCTTTTTCCAGGAAGTATTTGAAAGGACAGCTGACATAGCTTTCCAGTGAACTTGGTGAAGCGGTGAGAACTCTGTCATGAAACGGGTCCACATTTAGCTGTTTTCCATTTGTTTTCCGGTATTCTTCCTTCAGATCTCTGATGCGCTTTGGCCCGGTAAGATATATGTCGGCGGCCGTTTTTTCGCTGATGCTCTGCTTACGGTCCTGATAACGGCTGTTTTCCTTATATGGCCAAGGCTGATGTTTTCCGTATTTATCGAGATAGGTACTGCTGTAAAGCTTGTTTCCTTCCAGGTCGTTAGTGCTGTAGCTTAAAATCAGATGCGGGATCTGTGACAGCAGACTGTTGAGCTGTCTGTCAGAACTGGCTGTACGCTCATCAAGGGACGGATAGTCAGGGATGTTCTTCAGATAGTATTCATCAAAGAAGCCGGTCTGATTGACAGCTGCCGGGAAGACATCCTGACTGCAGCCGGTTATGATGGCCAGCTTGCAGGATGAAACATTGCGGCAGACATCGCTGATGGTAACAGCGTTAAGATAGCGTTCTTTATTAACTTTTCTGATGGAATCAAGGTGATAGTAAAGCGTACGGTATCCCTCGGAATTATCAGGGAGATATGGCACGCTTTCCAGACAGAGTGTTCGGATTTCATCCAGACACTGTTTTTCTTCTTCATCGAACGGTAAGTCTTTCAGGTAATTGAAGATGGCTGCCGTTCTCTCCTTTAAAGTACTGTATTTAGAGAGTTCCTGCAGAACAGGACATACCTGTGACATTATTTCCTCACATTCTGTTTCGGAAACTGACATTGTTTCATATGTATTAACGTCTGTAACCAGCGAATAATCATTCCGCCAGCCGGCTACATGATCAAAAGGCTCATAAAGCTGAGCGTTTGTAAGTTTGAAGTAATTAATGTAACTGATAAGTACAGGATCAGGTTTCCCAAAACAGCTGTTATTGTAGGCTTCCGCAAAGTTTTCCGTGTTCGGGGAACTGACATATCTTAAAAGTGAGATGAATGCCCTGGCTGCCTCGCTGTGGCTGTTGCGGGCGATGCTGAAAGGTATGTTATATAAGCCGAAGATCTGCTCAATTACCGGAGCAGTGTTTTCCAGATCGTTGACCAGGATGGTTATGTCCTGCGGTTCAAGATCCCTGTTAAGAATCTTTTCGACGATATATTGGGCAATGGCAGATATCTCCTGTGATGTATTATGGCCATAGCGCACTTCAGACAGCTGATGGTCAGGTTTATTTAAGGAAATAAGCCTGGCTCCCTTTGACAGTAAATATTCAATGTCGCGTCTGTCGGCGATGTCGCCATAGAAATAATCATATATTTCAATGTTGGAGGCATCTTCAATGGCCAGGAGAGTTTTCTGCATCTTCCGGCTTATCAGCTGCTGCCGGTCAAGCCACTGCAGTATTTCCTTACGGTCATCGTCTGGCAGAGTATCAACATTAATGTTGAGGCGGTTAAGTGTATTGATGAAATCATAAAAGTACCCGAAAAAGGCCGGGTATTTGAGTGATTCATAGTAAATGTTAGTATGGCTTACGTTATGCTGAACTTTCCGGAAAAGCCGGGAAAACTCAGCTGTCTGAGAACCCAGGTAACTGACCAGATTGCTTCTGAACACGTTTAAAGGCACTATCTCAGTGCCCATTAAAAGATCGCTGTTTTTCAGCAGTTCGGAAATGACATCCAGTTTACTGTAAGCCGGGGCAATTATGGTCGTGGTTTTGCTCATATGAAAATTATATCATATTTGCAGACCCATAAATCCCTTTTATAGAGTTGAAAAGACTTTAGTATTCTAATATAATGAAATTTGCCGTAATAACAAAAAATACGATATAGGGGGTAGTTTAATGGCTATATACGGAATTTTAAAAAGTAAAAACGGTGACTCATTTCTCAGAAAAAAAAGCAGTTATTACAACGGTTCACTGAAGGAGTACATTGAAAGTACTGAAAACAGATTTGAAGAATTCAACACTCTATTTGAAGAACTGTTAGCTGCAGAACCTGAATTACAGGTTTGTGTTGATCTTCCTGTCAATATAAGCACCAAAGCAATTTCCAACCAGATAATTCGCTACAAGGATGCTTTCAAGCTTCCGGAAGAGACGATTACCGTACCAATGATCATCTACTGGACTAAGGACGAAGCCGATAAGGCAATCATGTTCTCCCAGACCAACTACATCGAAGCCAAGGGTCTGTATTACTGTCTGACAGAACCTGACATGGAATTCGGTCAGACCAGAAATGAAGTACTGGCAATGTGTCTGAAGGAAGAGTTCACGGCAGATATCAGGCAGGCATTCACCAATTTCCATGAAGGAAAGAAAGCAGCCGGTGCCTTACAGCGCATGCTTGACCACAGATATGTTTCCAATGTTGATGAAATGAAGGAAGCAGCCATCAATCTGGCTAAAGAGATCTTTGATGAAACCCAGAAGCAGGTCGTTGAAATGGAAGACAGAACAGATCTGATCAACAGTACCATCGCACGTGCCTTCCTGATCAAGAAAGCTCTGTATGTACAGTACATGATGTCAAAGGATCTTCTGACAACCCGTCACGAAGGCGACGTCAAGAAACAGAGACAGTTTGCCAAGGCTTACAGTGATGAAATTCCAATTGTATCACTGTCAACACTGTGGCGTCTTACCAAGGAAGACAATACTGAAGAGCAAGAATAATCACTGTGAAATCACAGTGATTTTTTTATGCGCTGAAAGATATCGTGTTACAATTATTCTAGAATGATCCGAGGTCAGAAGCATGGAAAAGATAAAGACTTACAGAGATGGAACATATTACCGGGGTGAAGTAAACAGTCAGGACAATCCTGACGGCAACGGCTATATCAGATTTCCGGGCGGAGACTGGTATGAAGGCGAATTTGTCAATAATACCCTGACCGGAATAGGAACCTATCATTATGCCAACGGGACCGTTTATACGGGATACATGAGAAATGCCTCACGTCACGGCAAGGGAAAGATAACCTGGACTGACGGCGGAATGTATGAAGGAGATTTCGTTAACGGGGCCATAACAGGATATGGAACATATCATTATTACGATGGCGGAGTGTATACCGGCGAACTCATAAATGGTACAAGACACGGCAGGGGAAGCCTGAGATGGGCAGACGGTGAGGTTTATGATGGCGATTTCGTCAATGGCCTGTGTGAAGGACAGGGAACCTATACCTACACAAACGGTGTCATTTATAAAGGCAGCTTTAAGGAAAACCGGATCTGCGGGGAAGGCATATATACGTTTCCTGACGGTTTTACGGTAAGCGGAACATTTGATGGTGAAAACAGAAACGGTAACATGGTACTGACATGGCCGGATGGCTTCCGTTTTGAAGCTGTCTGGAATAACGGTGTCTACTGCGGTCAGGGCAAGCTCTTCTATCCTGACGGCTCCATGTTTGAAGGTCCGGTAAGCATAGAGCAGGGTTACAGCTGTGAGGGACAGGGCGTAATGAGGGAACCTGACGGTGTCATTTATGAAGGAACATTCCAGGACAATCAGAAAAACGGCGTATTTACCGTAAGATATCCTGATGGTCATACGGAAATACAGGAGTTTAAAAAAGATGCTCTGCAGAGTGTGCTGTCCAGAAGAGACAAGGACGGCAATGAAATCACACAGGTATCCCAAACCGTAAACAAGCCGCAGAAAACAATGGCTGATGTTGACGGCAGTAAATTCATGACAGTCGAAAACAGAGAAGACGGTAATTATGCCGAGGAACTGAAACCTTATTTCCAGGATCTGATCGGTATGAAGAGTGTCAAGGATCAGCTTGACAGAATATATAAAAGATTCAAGATCGATGCCATGCGTCGGAAGCTTCTTTCCATTGAAGCACAGAAGCAGGGCTATTACTTTATCGTTACCGGTAATCCGGGAACAGGTAAGACCACGGTAGCCCGCATCATCGGCAGGATGCTGCATGATGTCGGTATATTACCGGAAGAGAAGTTTGTGGAAGTTGACCGTGCCCGTCTGGTCGGGGAGTATATCGGGCAGACGGAAAAGAGAACCATGGAAGTCATAGATTCAGCCCGCGGGGGTACGCTGTTCATTGATGAGGCTTACGCACTTTACCGTAAGGATTCACCAAATGATTTCGGCAAGGAAGCCATAGACACCCTGTTAAAAGACATGGAAGATCACCGTGGTGAATACTGTGTCATCATGGCTGGTTACAGTGATCAGATGAATGACATGATCAGAAACGCCAACCCGGGACTGGCTTCCCGCTTTGACCATAAAATAAATATTCCTGATTATTCAGCTGCCGAATTAGCTGATATTCTGGTATCAATGGCTCTGAATAAAAACTTCTTCATTAAGAAAGAAGCCGGAAAAGTTATCTTGCGGAAGATTGAAAAGGAAAAGATCGATGATACCTTTGACAATGCCCGCTATGCCAGAAGGCTGCTGGATGAAGCCATTGAAAGACAGGCCTTAAGACTTTCCGAAAGTGTTGACAGTGTATCACTGGAAGACCTGCAGGTTCTGGAAGCCGGGGATTTCGGCAAGGTGGAAGCTACTGCATCCGATCTGGATCAGTGTCTGGATACCCTGAACAGTCTGATTGGCCTGGCATCCGTCAAGAAGGCTGTCAATACATTGGTATCAAATGTCCGTATTCAGGTGGAAAGCGCCAAACGCGGTCTTTCCACTGCTAAGAAAGTATTGCCTGTAAACATGGTATTTACCGGCAATCCAGGTACCGGCAAGACCACGGTAGCCCGTCTGATGGGCAGAATATATTATCATCTGGGACTGCTGAAGAGGCC
Source organism: Erysipelotrichaceae bacterium (assembly GCA_017516045.1). GTDB lineage: Bacteria > Bacillota_I > Bacilli_A > Erysipelotrichales > Erysipelotrichaceae > RUG521. Next base: position 30,487 of record JAFWDT010000006.1, on the reverse strand, counting down.
TGATGTCTTTGTGGAATGCGTCAGAGCTGATCTGGTAGGACGTTATCAGGGAGAAACAGCCCTGAAGGTCAAGGAAGTTGTCAGAAATGCCCTGGGCGGTGTGCTGTTCATTGATGAAGCCTATTCACTGGTTAACAGTGAGAATGATTCCTTCGGTATTGAAGCGGTCAATACGCTGGTATCGGAAATTGAAAACAACCGTGATAAGCTGGCAGTCATATTGGCTGGTTATACAAAGGATATGCAGGAATTCCTTGATTCCAATCCGGGATTAAGAAGCCGTCTGTCCACAGTCATCGAATTTGAAGACTACAGCATTGATGAGCTGGTCGAGATTTTCCGTCTAGATATGAAGAAGAGGGGTTATACCCTGGATGTTGATGAAGATCTGCTGAAGGAGATCATAACGAAAAAAGCCCGGGACAAGGACTTCGGCAATGCCCGCGGCGTCAGAAACATCTGTGATGAGGTTATCAGCAGACATAATGAGAATCTTACAGAACTTGATATATCTCAGCTGTCCAATGAAGTCATAACGACGATCACGAACAGGGATCTGGGAAAAACAGAAATCGGGCTGCTCAGCTAGCCCGATTTTTCTATTCTGTTACTTTGACTTCAGGTTTGAATCCTGTAAAGCCAATGCTGTAGAAGACATTAAGATAATCGCTTATTTCAAAGTCATCGCCGGTACTCAGAATTTCATAATCCTGACCATAGGCGCTGATAAGGTAGTGTGTTGAATGAAAGCCGTTTTTCTCATAGAAACGCTTTCTGGCCAGACGCTGCTCATAATTGTCCGTATCTTCACGGACTGGCTCTTCATCGAGAAGGATGTCATAGCCCGGATAGCTGGCCTTGATGAAATTGAGGACCCGGGAACCGTATCCCTGGCTTCTTTTGTCAGGGACGATGGCCAGGAAGGAGACGTAAGCCAGGTTGTGGGATTTGATCATCAGGTAAAAACCTATGAATTCATCGTCGTCATAGACGCTGCACAGGTCAACGTTATCAATGGCGTTAAGTTCCAGCATCAGATCAAAAGGCATTCTCTCATAAGGCGGGAAGGCTTCTTCGTAGAGATCCATTACCTGCAGTTTATCTTCGGAATCGTTAGTTACTTTCTTTGTGTTAAGCATTTTTAATATCCTCTTTTTTTATATTATAATACATTAAAGGACTATGTGTGATATACTGACTTTGGTTTTGTTTTTTTAGGAGGTTATTAAGATGAGAGATATCATGTTAATGACTGGCTGGATACGGGTTCCTGTAATGGCGTTAGCTGAACTGGTGGTCTTTTTCGGTTTGCTGAAAAAGTACCTGTACAGCCGAAAGCACGTCGCATTATATATGATGTTTCTGGCTCTCGCTCTGTTCTATGAAGCAGCGGTCGTGTGCTTAGGACGTTTCCTGGGTAACGGTACACTGCTGGAGATACTTAACAGGATCAGATACATCCTGCATGGATTACTGATGCCGTTACTGTTACCGATATGTGCATATGCCCTGGAAATGAGGGATTCCGGTAAGAGAATTATCTGGATCATCATGCTGATCTGCATCATTGCAGGGACAGCAGCCGGACGGCTTACCGTAATTGAACCTCAGAATGTCGCCGGAATCCTGAGATACGCTCCTGCTGAAAGCACGCCTTTGCGGGTAAGCGCAATCAATACATATCTGTCATTTGGCATGGCGGTACCAGTGGTAATCACCGGTATCATCATGATCTTCAAGGCTAAGACTTTATGGATGTTCCTGGCTGGAGCTGCTATTGGCGGGTTCAGTTATCTGGGACTGTTTACAGGCAATAATGATCTGTCTTTCATGATCATGATTGCCGGCAACCTTCTGATGACGCTTTTCTTCCTGTTATACACAGGCAGACTGAAGAGGTCATATCTGTAGTTAAGGAGCTTGGGGTATGAAGAAAATGAAATTAAGGACCTGGGTCAAAGTGGCCATTATTCTGATACTGCTGGCAGCCATAGGCGTTCTGGCAACACCGGTTTTCAATCTGTACGAGATCGAGTTTGATCTTGGCGGGCAGGAAAAGGTAGTCTGGGAATACGGGGTACCGTATGAAGATGCACCGGTCACCTGTTACCGTAAGGCCATCCTGATGCCGACCTATAAGGAAGAACTTCAGTTTGATAAGAGCGATAATATTGATGTAAACAAGCTGGGCGTATATCAGGTCGTCTACCATGCCACTGACGGCAAGCAGGAAAAAGTGGCCAGAAGAACAGTCAGCGTGGAAGACCATACACCGCCGGTTATCGAACTGATCACCGATCCGGATCATTATACACTGCCTGGTCATGAGTATCAGGAAGAAGGCTATACCGTTACTGATAACTATGACGGCGACATAAGCGATCATATGCAGTCAAGCAATGACGGTGAATACATTCACTATACCGCCCGCGACAATCACGGTAATGTGGCTGAAGCTGAAAGATTTATCATCTATGATGACCGTAAAGGTCCGGTAATCACGCTTGACGGCGGCAGTTCCGTTACCATTGCCAGAGGCCGAAACTTCTCAAACGGTTATTCAGCCGTTGACGATCTTGACGGTGACGTAACAGCCAATGTCAAGGTTGAGGGCAGTGTTGATACCAGTACAGAGGGTACCTATACGCTGAAGTATACTGTTTCCGATTCCTACGGCAATGTCAGTGAGGCGACCAGAACGGTAAGAGTCGTAGGTTCGCAGGGAGTTGTCTATCTGACTTTCGATGACGGCCCAAGCGGCTATACACCTCGTTTGCTTGACATCCTGGACAAGTACAATGTCAAGGCTACGTTCTTTGTTACCAATGCCTTCCCGGGCAGTATCTATAACATCAAGAGAGCATACGAAAGCGGTCATACCATAGCCGTGCACTCCTATACGCATAACTATGCCCAGATATATTCTTCAGACGATGCATACTGGGCTGACTTTGAAGCCATGGAAGACATCATCGTGGCTCAGACCGGACACAGAACCAATCTGTTCCGCTTCCCTGGAGGTTCTTCAAATACGGTTTCCCGCAACTACAGTTACGGTATCATGAGCCGTCTGACCGATCAGGCTTACCGGAAGGGATATGTCTATTTTGACTGGAACGTAGCCAGCGGCGATGCCGGTGAAACCACATCATCATCAGTGGTATATCAGAACATCATAGACGGTGTTTCCAGAATGAACACTTCCGTAGTGCTGTGTCATGATTCCAAAGGCTATACGGTTGATGCCATTGAAGATGTCATCATCTGGTGCCTGGATCACGGATATACATTACTGCCGCTTGATGCCAACAGCTTTACAGCGCATCACGGTGTTAATAACTAAGCAGACTGCATGTTTTCCAAACATGCAGTTTTTATTATATAATTATATGTAAGGAGGACCTTATGAATAATTTTACTTACGACATTGGAACCAGAGTTTATTTTGGAAAAGAACAGCTGGACAAACTGGGTGCTGAACTGCAGCGTTTCGGCAGCAAGATACTGCTGGTATACGGCGGCGGTTCCATTAAGAAAATCGGGCTGTATGACAAGATAGTTAAGATCATAAATGAGGCCGGCCTGGAATTATATGAATGCAGCGGCATTGAACCGAATCCGCGTCATACTTCCGTAAACAGAGGAGCACGGATCTGCAAGGAAAAAGGCATTGATGTGGTTCTGGCCGTAGGCGGAGGATCAGTAATTGACGCCTGCAAGTTCATCTGCGCCGGCCGCTATTATGACGGTGACATCTGGGATTTCTTCGCAGATAAGACCACTCCGATCGTTAAGGCCCTGCCATTGGTGACGGTGCTGACCATTGCAGCTACCGGAAGCGAAATGGATCCGGGCGGTGTCATTACCAACATGGAAACTCATGAGAAAATAGGAAGAGCCGATCCGAAGCTGCTGCCGGCAGTATCGTTCATGGATCCGACTCTGACATATACGGTTTCAAAATATCAGACAGCCTGCGGCAGTGCCGACATTCTGTCTCATATCAGTGAAACATATTTTGCCCGTAAGGATAACGGCATGTACATGCTGGATAAGTTCGCTGAGGGCATCATGAAGACAGTCATCAGATATGCTCCTGTAGCTCTGGAAGATCCGGAAAACTATGAAGCCAGAGCCAACCTGATGTGGGCATCCAGCTGGGCCATCAACAATTTCATCAGAATTGATGCCCCATGCGTCTGGAGCTGCCATCCGCTGGAACATGAACTGTCAGCTTTCTATGACATTACCCACGGTCTGGGACTGGCCATCGTCACTCCTAGATGGATGAGACACATACTTAACGAAGAAACACTGCCTATGTTTGTAAGATTCGGCATTGAGGTCTGGGAAATCGACTACAACCTTCCTGACATGGAAATTGCCCTGGAAGGCATTAAGAGTCTTGAAGATTTCCTCTATCGCGATCTGGGTTTAACCGATAATCTGACTGCTTTAGGCATTACTGATGAACACTTTGAGGAAATGGCTGCCAGAATCACTAAAAAGGGACCTTTACAGGGATTTGCAACATTAACCAAGGAAGACTGCATCGCCATATACAAGGCATGTCTGTAATTGAATGAAACAGGGAGGATTATTATGAAAGACGGCACAAAATACGTTCCTTACAATGAGAGAACAGGAAATGAATCAATCGTTTACTTTACCCGTGACCTTTCACCTGAAGGACTGAAGAAGGCTTATGAAAAAGTTGAGAGCGTTATCTGCGAATGCGGTAAGACAGCCATCAAGCTGCATACCGGCGAACAGCACGGACCGAATATCATTCCAAGCAGCTGGGTGAAGGAACTGGTATATGATGACATACCTGACGGTACCATCATTGAAACGAATACCTACTATCGGGGTGACAGAGATACTACTTCCAAGCACCGTGTAACCCTGAAGGTCAACGGCTGGGATTTCTGCCCGGTTGATATTACAGACGCTGAAGGTACGGCCTTACTGCCGGTTGAAGACGGCAAGTGGTTCAAGGAAATGTCAGTAGGCAAGAACATGCTGAAGTATGACAACCTGGTTGTTCTGACACACTTCAAGGGCCATGTCCAGGGCGGTTTCGGCGGCGCCAACAAGAACATCGGTATCGGCTGCGCTGACGGCAAGGTCGGCAAGAAATGGATCCATTCCAACAATTCACAGTGGGATGTTGACAAGGAAGAACTGATGGAAAAGATCACCGAATCAACCAAGGCCACCATTGACTACTTTGGCAAGCATGTCTGCTATGTCAACGTCATGAGAAACATGTCCGTATCCTGTGACTGTGAAGGCCTGGCTGCTGAGCCGGTCGTAACACCGAATGTCGGCATCCTGGCATCAACAGATATCGTGGCTATCGATACAGCCTGCGTTGATATCCTCTATGCCATGAAACCTGAGGAAAATGCAGCACTGAAGGAAAGAATTGAAACCAGACACGGTCACAGACAGTTAAGCTACATGAAGGAAATGGACATGGGCAATAACAGATATGTTCTGATTGACCTGGATAATGATGAAGTAAGAATCTATCCTAAGGACTGTGTAAAGAACTTAAAACCATTTGGAAAAGAATAGTAAAATACTATTCTTTTTTTTATAATTAGTTTATGAAAAAAGAACTGAAGATCATTGCGGCAGTTATCGCTTTTGTTTTGATCATAACCGGAGGGTATTTTATGTTTTTCAGTAAGAATGTAAAGATTGATTCCCGCATCGTTTTCATAAAATATTCTCATGGGGCAGGATCACTGCCGGGATGTGACCGCTATCTGGTGGTGGACGGACGCATCAGAAATGTATCAAAGGATACTACCATGCAGTATGCGGAAGAATATATGGCTGAACCTGAAGAACTGGTACCGGTCAGGGTTGATGATGAACTGCTGAATCAGCTGACGCATTTCTGTCGGGATAACAAAGTCGGCAGGTGGAATGGTTTTCATAAGGTAAATAAAAATGTACTTGATGCCGGAGGATGGTCACTGTGGATCATCATGGAAAACGGCAGGGAAATAGAAGCATCAGGATACATGAAGTATCCGGCAGACTACCGCAAGGTAATAGACGGCATTTTTGAAATAGCGAGGAAAGCTTACAATGAACAGAACTAAGAAGATAACATATCTGGGAATGGGTATTGCCCTGTATGTCGTACTGTCAATGACGATAAAAATACCTCTCATCAATCAGATCAAGACCGATTTCGGCTATCTGGCCTACGGTGCCTTTCTGAATCTTTTCGGGATGCCAGCTACGGTGGTAGGGGTTGCCGGATGCATCATAGCCAACTCCTTTGTCGGCAGTGCCTTCCCGCCAGGATGGGTCCTGGGACAGCTTTTTGTCGGTTTGTTCTGCGGCTATCTGTTCGGAAAGACCGAAAAGCTGTGGCTTAAGTGTATCATAGCTGTATTAGGCGTACTCATTGGTATCGGCATAATCAAGACCTTCATTGAGGTCTGGCTGTTCCGGATACCTTTTAACATCAAGATCATCAGAAACCTGGTGGCCTTTGTGGCCGATGTCATTCCAATGGTCATTGGCGTGATCATCAGTACCAAGATCAGACTCAGATAGGAATAGAACATATGAAAGCAGAAGAATTACTGAAAGTCATGCATCTGGCTGAAAAACTGAAAGATGCAACCCGTCACTGCTATACTTCAGGCGGACGTCATGAAAGCGTAGCTGAACACAGCTGGCGTATCACTTTACTGGCCTATTTTGTTAAGGATGAATTCCCGGAAGCAGACATGGACAAGGTCATAAAGATGTGTCTGATCCATGATCTGGGCGAAGCCTTTACCGGTGATATTCCTTCTTTCCTGAAAACCGAGAAGGACAGTGAATTGGAAGACAGACTGCTGTATCAGTGGGTTGATACTCTGGCCGAACCGTACAGGACTGAAATGAAGGAACTGTATGATGAAATGAATGCCCTGGAGACCCTTGAGGCCAAAATATACAAATGCATGGACAAGCTGGAGGCAGTCATTCAGCATAATGAATCAGACATTACGACCTGGGCCGGCAATGAGTATAAGCTCAATGTCAGCTATGCTGAGGAAAACGTTCAGTTTTCCGAATATCTTAAGACATTAAGACAGGCAATTAAGGAAGAAACATTACAGAAGATCGAAGACAGTAAGGTCAAGGTGATATATTTTGACATGGACGGTGTCCTGGCTGATTTTGCCGGCGGCGTCAGAGAACTGCTGGGCATGGATCCGGCTTATATGCTGGCTGATCCGCAGCGTGCGGCTGAAATGTTCAGGAAGATAGGCGAGTATGACGGTTTCTTCCGGAAACTGAAACCAATATCTGGCGCTCTGGAACTGTTTGAGGAACTGCGCCGGAAATACGATGTTGAGATATTGACCGGTATTCCTCCGGTCAGCGCCGTGGTACCGCATGCCCGTGAAAATAAGGTTGCCTGGATAAAGCAGTATGTTGATCCGTCAGTACCGGTTCACACCTGTACCCGTCCGGAGAAAAAGAAATACTGTACCGGCAGGAACTGTTTCCTGATTGATGATAATGATAATAATCTGAAACAGTGGGAACAGGCCGGGGGCACAGCCATCAGATTTACGACAGCCGCACAGATCAGAGATCTGTTTGTTGAAAAAGGAATACTGTAAAGGAGGAACATCATGAACAGAACCGCATTAGTTGACCTGCATCTTCATCTGGATGGATCACTTGATCTGCCATGGGCATATGAAGAAAGCAGAAAGGCAGGAATCATTGCTGAAAACTGCAGCTATGAGGATTATTACCGCATAGTCTATCAGACCAAATATAAAAACAGAGAAGACGGCTTCCGTAAGTTTGCCTTAATGTGCGGTGTTCTGCAGACCAGGGAAAACCTGTTTACGGCAGCCTATAATCTGGTCAGAAGACTCAGCGAGAAAGGCATGATCTATGCTGAAATCAGATTTGCTTCCCAGCAGCACATGGACAAAGGCTTAACACAGAAGGAAGCCGTGCAGGCTATCATTGACGGTGCCAGGAAAGGCATGGAGGATTTCCCTGACATTAAGGTCGGCATCATCAACTGTCTGATGCATAAAGGTGAAAATGCGGCCTTTAACTGGCGGCTGAATGAAGAGACCGTATATGCTTCCAGGGAGCTGCTTGGTAAAGGCCTGGTTGGCATTGACCTGGCCGGATATGAGAACAATGGCGATTTCAGGGATTACGGTCCGTTATTCAGGCTGGCTAAGGAACTTGGAATCCCTTATACGATCCATGCCGGGGAAATGGGGATTGGAGAACATGTGCTCTATGCTCTGGACATGCAGCCTAACCGTATCGGACATGGCATTGACTGCGTGCAGGATGAAAGAATTCTCAATGAGGTCGTAAAGACCCAGATCCCTCTGGAAGTCTGCGTTACTTCCAACTGCCGTCATGATGTGCTTTATGTAGATCATCCGATTCGCAAACTGCTGGAAAAAGGTGCTTATGTGACACTGAACTGCGATAACATGACTTTCTCCAGAACAGATATGGCAAATGAACACTCTCAGTTACGACTGCTGGGTGTCAGCATAGAAGATCTGCAGAAATGTACACTGCGAGCCATAGATGCGGCTTTCTGCAGTGAGGAAGATAAAAAGGAATTAAGAGAAAAGGCTCTGAAAATAATGAGCTGCGGTGAATGAAATGATAACTGTTAAGGAATATACAGACAGAATAGTAAACAATGTTAATAAGGTCATCATCGGCAAGGATGAAGTCATCAGACAGGTAGTGGTATGCTTCCTGGCTAAGGGACACATTCTGCTGGAAGATCTGCCAGGTACCGGCAAGACCATGTTGCTAAGGGCTTTTGCCCGTAGTGTCGGCGGCGATTTCAAAAGAATTCAGTTTACCCCTGACCTGCTGCCAAGCGATCTGACCGGCATTAATTTCTTCAACCGGAAGGAAAACGAGTTTGTTTTCCGCAAGGGTCCTGTTTTCAGCAATGTCATTCTGGCGGATGAAATAAACAGAGCGACACCGCGTACGCAGTCAGCCTTACTGGAAGCCATGGAAGAAAAGCAGGTTACCGTTGACGGCAATACCTATAAGCTGGAAGAACCGTTTATTGTCATGGGTACGCAGAACCCGATCGAATCATACGGTACTTTCCCGCTGCCGGAAGCGCAGCTGGACCGTTTCTTTATGAAACTGTCAATGGGTTACATGACCCGCGGGCAGGAAGCTTCCATCTTGGGCAGAACTGATGCCAAGGATCTGATAAGCGAACTTAAGCAGGTTGTAAATAAGGAAGAAACTGCTGAAGTATTAAGGGAAATTAATAAGGTTACGGTATCGGAAGATGTTGTTAACTACATCATGGATATTGTTGAGGCTACCCGTAAGGATCCTTCACTGGCCTGTGGGGTTTCCACCAGAGGAACGCTGGCTTTATACAAGGCCTCACAGATAACTGCGGCCATGGAAGGCCGTGATTATGTCATTCCGGAAGATGTCAAGAAGGAAGCGCTGGGCATTCTCAGTCACCGTATAACAGTTGCTTCAGGCAAGCACAGCGATCCGGTACTGATAATTGAAAGAATTATAAGTGAAGTAAAAGTTCCGCTTGAAAATATATGATACCTTTTATACTGGTGCTTTTAGCTGTGCTGATAACCGTGATACAGATCAAGGCTGCTCCTGAAGCCATAAAACATCTGTATTATGAAAACAGATTTGATATGAAGCTGGCTCAGCCGGGAGAGAAGATCACTTACACCAGTAAGCTGATCAATGCCTGGCATTTTCCTGTTACCTATATTAATCTTGTTGAGCACATGCCGGAAACAGCCTGTATTGAAGGAAAGAAAAACAATATTGACCGTCACAGAATGTATCTGCTGGCCCATCACAGCTACAGTCATGACATCGTCTTCACACTGCCTGAAAGAGGCGTATATAAGACAGGCAGATATTATCTGGAGACCGGTGATTATCTGGGCTTCAAATCTCAGGTAAAGGCAGAAGAGATCAGATGCGATCTCGTTGTCATGCCGAGAGAAAGCGAAGACGAGGTTGTTATAAACACATTAGGAGGATTTATCGGAGATATCTCGGTAAAGAGATTCATCATTGAAGATCCGGTACTGAACATCGGCTACAGGGATTATACCGGCAGAGAACCGATGAAAGACATTTCATGGACTCAGACGGCCCGTAACAACAAGCTGATGGTCAAGAATAAGGACTATACTGTCGATACAAACGTGGCAGTAGTGCTGAACATGAAATCAGAAAATAAGGAAGCCAAGGAAGAATGTCTGCGCATTGTCCGTACAGCTTGTCAGCAGCTGGAGGACAGAAGAATACCGTACGAATTCATATCCAACGGCGATGTGGGAAATGAAGAGGAAGGATTCGGCAACAGGCATTTCAATTCCCTTATGGCCCGCTGCGGGAAATCAAATTTGTATTATTATTCGTCTTTTGAAGAACTGATTGAAAAGTGTATCAGGGAGAAACGCAATAACAGGAGTTATATCATCATAACTCCTGAACTGGATGAAGCCGAACTGAAGGAACTGGATAAGCTGCAGCTGTGCAGCGACCATCCTCTGTGTGTCCTTTACGGCAGGGAGAAAAAAGAATGATCTGGGCAGATGTTTTCAAGCTTATCTGTGATGTCTTTCTGTATCTGATAGTCTTTTCGGCTATCGGACCTTTTTCGTCATGTTATTGGTTCATGATCCTCATCGTTGTTATAACGATGATAAGTCACTACATCAGCCACCGAGCAGGCAATGCAGCTGTAAGATTGATCTGCGGATTGCTGCCGTTTGTCAGTCTGCTTGCTCTTAACACAATTCCGCAGTATCTGACAGCCTGTATTATCCTGCTGTATCTGTTCTATGAAACAACTTTTGATAAGAATCACTTCTCGTATGAAATCTATAAATACTGGTTCGGCTTCCCAGCCATACTGGTCTTGGTTTTTGAGTTTATCTGGGTCGCTTCAGGCATGAAAAACGGACTTCCGATAGTATTTGGTCTGCTGTATCTGATTACAGGTGTCATTGTCTTAAGAAGAAAGAGAATGGGACTTGGCGTTGATGCCAAAGGAAGCAGACTTAATGCTTTTTCAGTTCTGACTCCGGTTGTGGGCGGTGCCGGTGCCTTACTGACAGCCTATGGACTGATAGTCAGCTCAGGCAGTGTACTGCAGGTACTGCTGCTGCCGTTAGGTTATCTTTTAAGAGGAATTGTCTATGTTGTAATGATGGTTGGCATTTTCCTGGCTAATAAAGGTTATGTGAAAGAATTACTGGACTGGCATGCGGCTGATGAGATGGTTGAACAGGTCATAAATACTGAAATACCGCCAACCGAATTCGTGGAAGAGGGAAGCGATGAAGTATTTGCCATGTGGCAGAAAGTTGTCATAGTCGCAATAGCTGTGATCATTCTCGCCATGATCTTATATTTTCTGGCAAGGCTTGTACGGTCCATAGCCAGATCTGATGAAGAGAAAATCGTTTATGAAAACGGAACCGGCGTGGAAGTAATAAGAAAAAACAAAAGAAAGAAACAGAAAACCGTTATGAACAACCGGCAGAAGGTCAGAAACACGTACAGAGAGTTTCTGCATTATGCCAGAAGACACGGCATAACCCTTCGTAAACAGACAACAACGGCTGATATTATCAGTGAAAACTTCTTCAGGAATAACGAGAATGCTGCGGCATTAAGAGAAATATACATAAAAGCCCGTTACAGTGACGGCAGTGATATCAGCGAAGATGAAGTAAGCAGAGCTAAAGCACTTCTGAAGAATATTACCGAAGGAAAGCGGGAGTTACGGAGTTGAAAACACTGTATTATCATGCTTCGTCAGTACCGGGAATAAAACAGCTTGAACCAGCAGTATCTGAGCATGGAGTTCCTTTGGTATACCTTTCCAGGAAAAGAGAAAACGTGCTTGTTTATCTCAGCAACGCAGTTGAAAAGTACTGCCGGGAAACAGGCTTTGAGTATAACGGCAAATACCGGAAATGGGGACCATATGGATTTGGCAGGGATGGGATCCTGTATCTGGAAGAATACTATCCCGATGCGCTGGTAAAGACATATAAGGGAGTATCCGGATATATCTACAGTGCTGAAGATGCTGAGGATTCAAGTGTCGTCACAGGTATCGCCGATGCCATAACCAGCAGTAAGCCTGTAGAAGTAACAGGAATGGAATTCATACCTGATGCCCTGGAAGCGATCCTGCAGGCTGAAAGTGAAGGGCTGATACGCATTGTCCGTTACCGGGAAATGACGGACAAAAAGAAGATCTGGCTGAAAAAGGTGATTTGGGAGGAATATGTCGGCTCTGAAGCCCATCCGGAATACAGACATTTCCTGAGAGGGTGTTTTTCTGATTTTTTCGGAAACTGCTGATAAAGGATCATGGAATATTTATTTACAGAAAGAGCACATTTAATGTGTCCGAACATGTGTTTCGCAATAGCGATGTGCATTAACAGGGAATTCAATGAAAGTCTGATAGCGGATACCGTACAGAAGATTTCACGGTCTCATCCGTTCATAAGGGCTCTTCTTTCCCATGAGGAAAAAGATAACCGCTTCTTTTATGATGTGAAGAAAACATCACAGGCGCAGCTTCTGTTGTATCATGACAATGTTGAAGGAATAGATGATCCTGAGGTAATGGCTGAATATGAAAGACTGACAGCCAGAGACTTTGACCTTTATAAAGAAGGAATGCTTAAGATTTCAGCCTGGCCATCAGGAGTGAAAACTGTTGTTTTGATGACGATTCACCATCTGCTGGCGGATGGACGCGGAGCCCTGGAACTTGCCAGAGAGGTTGCGGATTATTATGTTCTGGCTAAAGAACCTGCTTATGTGCGGGAGAAGCTGATATCTTCAACGGCTGAATTACCGTCAGACTCGAATCTTCCTTTGTTCAGCAGAATGCTGGTAAACCAGGTCAACAGAATGTGGGAAAAAGAAAAAAGACAGCTGTCTTACAGGGATTATCACCGGTTCGCTGATGAGTTTCTTAAGGATGACATCGTAAAACATGAACTGTCTGCGGTTGAGAAAAGTGAACTGTCTGAAATCGTGAACAGGTGCAGGGAAGAAAAGGTAACTGTAAATGATTATCTCCTGGCAAAACTGTTTATTGAGACCAAAACAGAAAGGATCGTTATGGCCGCTGATATCCGCGATTACTTGAAATGCTATAATTCAGGAGCCATGGGGAATTATTCCACTGCGTTTTCCATTAAACTGAAGAATGCCGGAAATGATGTATATAAAGCTGCCGGCAGGGTTCATGAAGCGGTCCGCAGAATATATGAGAAACCGTCGGCGTTTTATCTGGTGTTACAGTGCTATGCAGCTTTGAATCCGGGACTTCTGGACGGGGCCATGATGGCGAGCAGAGGCAGGTTTGAAAGTAAGGCTGCTGAACTTACCGGCAGGATGTTCTTCCAACTGGACAGGTCTGAAGGCTACAGCGTCACAAATCTTGGTAAGACAGAAAGCGTGACCATGGAAGATGCCTGTTTCATTCCGCCTGCTTCCCCGGCAATGAAGAAAACTCTGGGAGTTCTGACTGTTAATGGCCGAATGAGAATATGTACAAGTGAAAGATGAGAATAGTTCAAACACATCAGGATAAGGAGTGATGATTTCATGATCAGGGTATTATTTGTCTGTCACGGCAATATCTGCCGCAGTACCATGGCTGAAGCCATGATGAAATACATGACCGAAAAGAAAGGCATAAGTGAGAAGTATTATATTGATTCTGCTGCTACCAGTACGGAAGCTGTGGGCTATATGATGTATTCACCGGCTGTCAGAAAACTGAAACAGTATGGCATACCGGCAGGTGATCATGTTGCCAGACAGGTCAGAAAAGCTGATTATGGTAGATTTGATTATATAATCGGCATGGACCGTTATAACATCCGTGATCTGCAGAGACGGTTTAACGGCGATCCGCAAGGCAAGGTACATAAGATGATGAGCTTTTCGGGCAGTGACAGAGATGTGGCTGATCCCTGGTATACGGGTGATTTTGAAGCGACTTACCAGGATCTTAAGGTCTCCATTGAAAAGCTGATAGAAATTACAGAAGCGCTGTAGCTTCTTTTTTTAGGTAAGAAACCGATATCTGGACATTAAGTATTGAGGTGATGTTCAGTGCAGTAGATGCGGTAACAGTGATCCTTCACTGTTTTATTTTGGTGAAAGAGGCAGGTACTGTCGTAAGTGCATTAAATTCGGCAATGTTACGCCGGTAGAAGACAGCAGTAAGACGGTGGATGCAGAGTACATTCTGAAATTCGAACTGACTGAGAGACAGAAAAAGATATCGGAAGAACTCTGCCGATGTATAGATGAGGGAAGAGATGTTTTGCTGGAGCGGGTCTGCGGCCGGGGGAAGACTGAACTGGTATTTGAAGTTATCTCCCGACAGTTAAGAAAGGGCAGAAGAGTAGGTTTTGCGATTGCCAGAAGACAGGTAGTTTTGGAAATTGCGGGCAGACTGCAGAAGTCTTTTCCTGATCTGAAGGTGGTGCCTGTCTGTCAGGGACATACAACTGACATTTACGGTGACATTACCGTATGCACCACTCATCAGCTGTTCCGCTTTCCTCATTACTTTGACCTGCTGATAATAGACCCTTATGGAATATTAGGACTAAACAGCTGAAAGCCCTTATAAACACTGAACATTTTGAAGGTCGGGTTTACACTTTTTTGGAGATTTTCGCAAAAAAAGGGGTCAGAAATGACCCAAAAAACCCTGATTTTCCAATTCTAAAATTACCTTATTACTCTATGCTTTTTTCTATGTAATACAGTGTAAAAAATGCTGAACCAGTGTTTCATTTTTTCTGTAGAAGATACCGTAAGGAACTCTTAATCCCCTAACAGGTAGAGCCGTCAGATTTGGAGCTAAAGTAGGTATATATAAACTGTGAATAATCATGACTCCATCTCCTTTAGATACATGCAGGTCAATAATTGAATCAGCTTCTCCAGCAATCCCAATAAATTTAATATCTTTTTGTTTTAATCTATTCAGCAGTATTCTGTTCTTATATAAATTAGCATCATCATAATAGATAGTGCATCCTTCAAGGTCTTTTAATACAAGATTTTTTTTACCAGTAAATTGATTGTTTCCACACGAAATACATACCGAATCAGTAAATAACTCATGAAATCCAAACGAATCGAGATCAGCTCTATAATACCCAAAGCACAAGTCTATATCACCGTCTTTAAGTTTTTCAGGAAGTTCATAATACCTCCATTTAGAAATAATGTTCAAATTACTGTTTGAACTGTATTTCTCGTAAGAGTTCACACAATCCAGTAATAACGGTTGAATAAAGATACTATCAACGCCAATATTTAGCGTCTTTTTCTGATGACAGTAATTTAGTAAAACACTATAGTTACTGGATAATTCTTTAAATACAGGCAGTAGTTGTTTTCCTTTCTCAGTTAATTGTGTACCTCTCGCGTTACTGACAAAAAGAGAAACTCCCAATTCACGCTCCAGGTTTCTCATATACAAAGTAAAATTCTGCTGATGAATATTCAGATCTTTAGCAGCAGCAGTAAAACTGTTATATTTGGCTGTTAAGATAAAACCATTAACCTGTATAAAATTCATGTTAATTACCTCAAACAAAAGCATTGTTAACAAACATAATTATTATGTTGCTTAAGATAATTTTAATTGATTATAATAAAGGTGTAAAGATATATTAGGCCTAACTATCATACAAATAAACTTTGATGAAGAAGAAAGGAAGGTTTTGTGATGAAAAGAATAATGAATTGTTTGCTATCAATGTTTTTGTCGTTATGTTGCTTTTGTTCAGTTGTCTTAGCAGAAGAGATGCCTCAAACTAATGAGATAGAAAAAGAAGTAAAATGTTTAACTTTTGATGATAATTATACTGTCGAGGATGCTTTAAAAGAAGCATATGATGGCGAATTGGAATATGGAGATTGGAGAATAACTAAATCTACTCTTCAAACAGGTATAGACTATGCTGAAAAGCAGAATACAACAAATGGCGGTGAAAAAATAGAAACAGAAGAGTGGGTTATAATTAACACTGAGACACTGGTCCCGTATAGAGCTCTTCAAGGACAATACAAAACTAAAATTGGTGTAGGTATGTCGTCATCGGTTAGTTATTCAATAACTGTTAGTGGTTCTGTACAAGGATTCCCGTTAAGCGCTAGCGCTTCATTCTCTATGTCTGGAACGCGCAGTGGCCCTAATGGTACTGAATTGGTAGGTAGTTATTATGCGACTCACAGGTATTATTGTGCAGTGGCTTCAGGTTCAGTTACTAGATACACATATAGAGTACAGGACCCTATCTCAGGTGCGTACATTAGAACAGAATATAGAACTTATGTAACAAATAAAAACATTAATGATTATGGTGTGTTTGCATATCTTAATGCAGGAACAAATATGGTAACATATAGAAGTGTAGGTTCTAGTGCAACTAGGACATTTAATGAAAACACATTTATTGGTTATTTAAACAGTACATCGGTTTGGTACCACATAAATTTCTAGGAGATGGTGTTATGAAAAAGACAGATTTTTATCTAGGCGTATTTATCATTGCTCATTTTATCGTTATTGTTCCGCCACTGTTTTATAATTATATCGGTATGGCAGATGATAGCTATTTCTTTGAGAGGGTAGATCTCTACTATTATCTGGTCTATCTGATTACATCAGTACCTATTATAGTTTTGCTGATAAAAAAATGGTTAGCTAAGGAAGATTAGAATGCTGTTTTGACATTTTTGATGATTAACTAAGTTTATTTGTTGAGCTGAAGAAAGGGGTATTTATGAAGATGGTTATGAGATTATTATTGGCAATCATAACTGTTATTGCTGTATTTACTTTACCAGTATTACAATGGGATATAGCTATAAATAATAATACTCAGACAGCGTTTATCCTTCTAGATAATACTGCGGTAATACTGGTAATTGCTGTTGCTGTTATACTTGCTCTGACAATAATAATCAAGTTTAAGTATAGGAAAGCAGTAGACTGTTTTGTGATACTGGTATCATTTGGAGTGATGTATTCATTATATATGAGGACACGTAATCCTGTGGGCTATCTCAGTGATGGAACAACGGTTGATGCGGAAGTAAAACCAGGCTTATATATTGTTATGGCATTGCTGGTTTTGCAGAGTGTGGTATCATTGGCTGATCTGTTAAGTAAAAAAGAGAAAAACTAACAAGTTGTACTATAAAAATACAAACTTTTAACAAACTGGGGTAAACCTCAGTTTTCATTTGAATGAGAATAAAAGATAGGAATATCACCGTATCTCGCTTAATAAGTAAGTAGGGAAGTGATACTTATCAAATGTAACAGATGCGGTAATACCGATATCAGTCAGTTCTATTATGGTAGTAGAGGATGGTACTGTAGAAGATGTATAAAGTTCGGTGATGTTCCTTTACCTGAAGACGAAAGTAAGGAAGTAGATGCAGAGTATCATCTCAAGTTTGAACTAACAGAAAGACAGAAAGAGATATCTGATAAACTCTGTGAATATGTCAATGAAGGTAAGAGTGTATTGCTTGAAGCTGTATGCGGAGCAGGTAAGACAGAGATTATGTTCGAGATGATTTCTCAACAGTTGAAGAAGGGAAAGAAAGTCTGTTTTGCGATAGCGAGAAGGCAGGTAGTACTGGAGATAGCTGAGAGATTAAGTAAAGCCTTTAGTGGATTAAAGGTAATACCTGTATGTCAGGGATATACGAAAAATACTAAGGGAGATCTTATTGTAGCTACTACCCATCAATTATACCGTTACCGCAACTACTTTGATGTTTTAATAGTGGATGAACCGGATGCTTTTCCCTTTAAGAATGATGAGATTTTGCAGGCTCTGGCTGCCAACAGCTGCCGCGGCAATACCGTTTATCTGACAGCGACGCCTGACAGTGAACTGAAAAACAGAGCTGCTGAAGGTGAACTGGAACATCTGTATCTTGCCCGCCGACCTCATGGTCACGACCTTTGTGTGCCGCAGGTATGCTATGGAAACAGGGTTGAGTTGTTAATAAGGGGACTTAAGTGGCTGAAAAGACAGCTGAACAGCAGCAGGAAAGTTATGATCTTTGTGTCAAGCATGAAGAAAGGGCGAATGATCTATCAGCTTTTAAGAACCTTTGTCAGCTGCTGCTATGTCAGCAGTAAGACAGAGAACAGAGACAATATTATCAATGATTTCAGAAACGGCAGATATCAGATAATTGTTACTACCCTTATTCTGGAAAGAGGAATAACGATCGATAATGTACAGGTCCTGGTCTGGCAGCGGGAAAACAGAGTTTTTGATGAGGCCTCCTTAACTCAGATATCAGGAAGAGTGGGGAGAAGCTTCGATAATCCTGAAGGCGAATGCCTGTTTCTGTGTGAAGGAAGGAGTGAAAGCGTTGATGACTGCATCAGATCAATTATCAGAGCCAACAGCTACGGACTGTAAGTGTCTGTGGTGCGGCAGATCGATAAGATACGATTCCTCTTTCAAAGAGATGTTCTTCATTGATGATGTGATCTGCAGCAGATGCCGCCAGAAACTTTCAGCCCGAAGACAGATGTTTAAGGTTGAAGGAATATCGATTGAGGGATTTTACGTTTATGACGGACTGGTGAGAGACATGCTGCTGCAGTATAAGGAGAACTGCGACGAAGCCCTTTTCCTGGTCTTTCTCTATCCCTTTATCAGGGAAATGAAAAGGAAATACAGAGGATATACGTTAGTTCCGGTCCCCAGCAGTGATGAGATGATGAACAAACGCGGTTTCAGACACGTCAACAAGATGTTCAGTCTGCTTGATCTGCCCACATGTGACCTTATTGAAAAGACAGATAATGTTGAGCAGAAGAAGAGTTCGAGCCGTCAGGAAATCGGCAGACATTTCCGACTGAATGCGGAATTATCTGCCACAACAGAGAAAATTCTGCTGGCAGATGACATTGTGACAACAGGTGCTTCAATGGTTTCCTGTTACCGTCTTCTGAAGCAGAAATATGCGGAAATCAGCTGTCTGAGCGTGTCCTACAGCAGGCAATTCAGCCGCAAGCTGTTTATATTTACAAAAAATTGAAACCCGGGTATACTTACTGTAAGAAAGGGTTGGTTTTCTCCGATGCAAGGCAAAGTAAAACTATTTAATAAGGAGAAAGGTTACGGCTTCATAACTGTTGAGGGACAGGAGAGAGATATCTTTTTTCATTATTCAGAATTGGTAATGGAAGGATTCAAGACCATAGAAAATGATGCTGCAGTTGAATTTGAACTGGTACAGACAGATCGTGGTCCTCAGGCTAAGAAAATTGTTAAAGTTCAGTAATTCTTTCAAAAGAGCATCGTTGCTCTTTTTTTTTGTAGATTACATGCTTAGTATGTTAGAATAAAAAGAACGGAGGTATTATTCGTGGCAGGATTTTTAGACAGATTATTTAACAGCAACGCCAGAGAACTGAGAGCGTTGGAAGAAAAAGTAAGTAAGGTAGAGGCTTATGCTGATGCAATGCGCAGTCTCAGCGATGAAGAATTAAAGGCCAAGACACCTTATCTGAAAGAAAAGCTGGCAAACGGCAGTACGCTGGATGAGATCCTTCCGGAAGCTTTTGCCGTTGTCAGAGAAGCAGCCTACAGAGTGATAGAAGAATATCCGTTCCATGTACAGTTATTAGGTGGTGTCGTTCTGCATCAGGGCGATATCGCTGAAATGAAGACAGGTGAAGGTAAGACTCTGACCTCCATTCTGCCTGTATATCTTAATGCCCTGACCGGTAAGGGCGTACACGTCATTACCGTTAACGAATACCTGGCTGAACGTGACTCCAAGTGGATGGGTAAGATCCATCAGTTCCTGGGTCTGACAGTCGGCCTGAACAGACATGGAATGAATAACCGTGAAAAGAGAGATGCCTATCTCTGTGATATTACATATACAACTAATGCTGAACTTGGCTTTGACTATCTGAGAGACAACATGGTCACAACTGTCAGCGACAGAGTTTTAAGAGGACTTAACTTTGCCCTGGTTGACGAAGTTGACTCCATTCTGATTGATGAATCCAGAACACCTCTGATCATTTCAGGCGGCAAGAAGGATACGGCTAATTTCTACATCAAGGCAGACAGATTCGTAAAGAGTCTGCGTGAGGATGAAGGCTATAAGATCGACGTCCAGTCCAAGACCGTTACCCTTACTGAAGAGGGTGTTGCCAGGGCAGAACGGTATTTCAAGAAGGAAAACCTGTTTACCCCTGAGAACACTCAGCTGGTTCACCACATCAATCAGGCCTTAAAGGCCAACTATACCATGAGCAATGAAGTTGAATATCTTGTCAGGGACAGACAGGTCTACATCGTTGACCAGTTTACAGGCCGTATCATGGAAGGCAGAGTTTTCTCTGACGGTCTGCATCAGGCCATTGAAGCCAAGGAAAATGTTCCTATCAAGGAAGAGACAACGACATTGGCTACCATTACATATCAGAACTTCTTCCGTCTTTACAACAAGCTGGCCGGCATGACCGGTACAGCCAAGACTGAGGAAGAGGAATTCCTGGCTATCTATAACATGAGAGTAACCGAGATTCCTACTAATAAGCCTGTCATCAGAGAGGACTATCCTGATGCCATCTACGCATCAAGAAAGGCCAAATTCAATGCTCTGACACAGGAAGTAATTGAAAGACATAATGCCGGTCAGCCGGTACTGGTCGGTACCATTTCAGTTGACGTATCCGAATTCCTGAGCAAGATCTTCACACAGCGCAAGATCAGACATGAAGTACTGAATGCCAAGAACCATAAGCGTGAAGCGGAAATCATTGCCAAGGCCGGCTTAAGAGGCGCGGTTACCATCGCTACCAACATGGCAGGCCGTGGTACCGACATCAAGTTGGGACCTGGTGTCAAGGAGCTTGGCGGTCTGGCAGTTCTGGGTTCGGAAAGACATGAATCAAGACGTATCGATAACCAGCTGCGTGGACGTTCCGGACGTCAGGGTGACCCTGGATGTTCAAGATTCTTCGTGTCCATGGAAGACGAGCTGATGGTCAGATTCGGTTCGGAAAGAGTACAGGGCATGTTTTCTCAGCTGGGCGATGATCCAATTGAATCAAAGATGGTTTCCAAGGCCATTGAAAGTGCTCAGAAGAGAGTTGAAGGCATGAACTTCGATATCCGTAAGACTTTGCTGGAATATGATGACGTACTGCGTCAGCAGCGTGAAACCATTTACGAGCAGAGAGATGAGATCCTGGAAAACGATGATGTCCATTCAATCGTCAAGGACATGTTTGCCAGAGTGGCTTCCGATCTGGTAGCCAGCCATACTGACTACAGCGAAAGAAATCCTAAGGTCAATCTGGAAAATCTGAAGGATGCCTTATGGAAGATGAATGTTGATGAAGATGACGCTGCCGAAAGACTGGCTCAGGGCCACAGCATTGAAGAAATCGGTCAGATCACCGCTGACATCATGTGGGATGCCTATGAGGAAAAAATCGAAGACTTCAAGCCTGATTTCCTGAAGATCGAAAAGACCATGGTATTAAGGATCATCGATGCCAAGTGGATCGATCACATCGATACCATGAGCAAGTTAAGAGAAGGCATACACCTGAGATCATATGCCCAGGACAATCCTTTAAAAGCCTATACATCTGAAGGCTATGAAATGTTTGAAACCATGATGGATTCCATCGCTAAGGAAGTCATCAGCTTCTGTATGAACTGCCGTATTGAAGTGAAAGAGAGAAGATAGAAGATGGAAGTATATGAAATAAGACAGGGCGGTATTGATTACCGGGACAGGCTGAAAAAGCTGGGTGATTCACTTTGACCTGCCGGTCAGAGAAAGCCGCATTAAGGAAATAGAAGAACTGATGCTGGCGCCGGGATTCTGGAGTGACCAGAGAAAGGCGCAGGCATTGGTACAGGAAATGAATGCACAGAAAAACCTGATAGCGGAATATCAGGTTCTTTTGGGTACCATAAATGAAATCAATGACAGTGTTACAATGCTGAAGGATGATTACAGTGAGGAACTGCATCTCCTGATTGAAGAGGAATATCTGGACTTTGAAAAGAGATTTGAAGAGTATGAGATCAGCGTACTGCTGTCACACCCGTATGATCAGCACAATGCCATTGTGGAACTGCACCCGGGAGCCGGCGGCACTGAGTCCCAGGACTGGGCTCTGATGTTATACCGCATGTATACCCGCTATGCCGCTCACAAGGGCTTTGGCGTAAAGGTGCTGGACATGCTGGATGGTGAAGAAGCGGGAATCAAGTCCGTATCATTCCTGGTGGAAGGACCGATGGCATATGGCTATCTTAAGGGTGAAAGAGGCGTCCACAGACTGGTTCGCATCTCACCGTTTAACTCTGCCGGCAAGCGCATGACATCATTTGCGTCAGTGGAAGTAATGCCGGAGTTCAATGAAGACATTCAGATTGAAATAAAACCTGAAGATATTGAGATAGATACCCACAGAGCATCAGGTGCCGGCGGACAGCACATCAATAAAACGGATTCCGCTGTCAGAATTACGCACATTCCTACGGGAATCGTTACATCCTGTCAGTCTGAAAGAAGCCAGCTGCAGAACAAGGAACAGGCTCTTAACATGCTCAAGAGCAAGCTCTATCAGCGCTACATTGAAGAACAGGAAGAAAAACTGTCTAAGATCAAAGGTGTACAGATGAAGAATGAGTGGGGATCACAGATCCGCAGCTACGTATTCTGCCCATATACCCTGGTAAAGGATGTCAGGACAGGATATGAGGAAACAAATGTCACCAGAGTCATGGACGGGGAAATAGATGAGTTTATTTACGCTTATCTGAAGAGTCAGATTTAGTTATGGAAATACTTAAGAAATTATTAGCCGCGCTGGCATGCTTCTTTCTGGGAAGCAGTATCGTATTACTGAACAGTGTCAATGTCACTGATGTTTTCCTGCAGCCGCAGGTCGTCAAAAGTCTGGTGCTGGATCAGGAATTCAGCATAGCGACCACAGAAGGAGAAATGTCGTTTACTGACATAGTCAAAGGACAGCTGAAAGCGAAACTGCAGAAAGTCGATGTGACTGATGATCAGTTTGAGCAGTTATTGAAAAGCAGATCGGTAACGGATGTATATGCCCGGGTTGGCGAAGCAGTAGTTGCCGAACTGCGACAGGTACCTTCTGATATTAAAGGCACTGAAGATGTTGCCAAAGTCTGTGACAGGGAATTAAGTGATGTGGCTTCTGAAGTAACGGATCTTACTGAACAGCAGACGGAAGTATTCGTAAGCGAGTTCACGGTGATCATGCAGCAGCTGTATGATGTACTGACCGGACCGTCACGCCGAGCCATAATACCGCATGTTGATATCATACAGTATTTCAGAGTGATACTGATTGCGGTTTCAGTTATACTGATCCTGCTGATGAAACTCGGTCTGGGCAAGTTCAGCAAGGCTTTCAGAACGGCTGGAGTTATCATCGGAGTTGTTACGGTACCTTTCCTGTTTAACGTTATCAGGCTGACAAGCGCCATTTCCAACCTTGATGACACCGGCAGCAGCATTGCTTTTACGGTCATAAAGGGCCTTAACTACGGCCCGTTAATGCTCAGGACGCGGTTTACAGCCCTTACAGGCGTTGTTTTAGCCATCTACGGTATTCGTATGGCACGCAGGGAATACATCCTTGAGGACGGTACTATACCGGTCGTACTGCAGGATGAGAAGTATTTTGAGGAAAAAAATATTTTGTAAAAGTACTTTACAAGCCAGGGGGGTATGTTATAATGACCTCAGATGAGGGAGTAACAAACACCACGGTGTTGTGAAGCCGTCAATCGGTAGAAATACCCGGCTAACATTAAATTGTGAGACTCATGTAGCAGAACTGCTGTATGAGTTTTTATTTAAAATAACAAATTCAGGATACAGCAGCTGCTGTATCCTTTTTGTCATAAAGGATACCGTTCTTTGAAAAAGAAATTATTTGAAGGAGGTATAGTATTATGGAAAGAATAATTCTTTTTGTCATCGCAGCGGTCATTGCGATTGCTGTGATCGCGATACTGATGTCAGGCTATGTCAAGGCCTCTCCGGATGTTGCTGTGATCATTTCAGGTCTTAACAAAACTCCGAGAGTGCTGATTGGACGTGCCGGTATCAAGGTACCTTTCTTTGAAAAGGTTGATCATCTGCATCTGGGACAGATCTCAGTGGATATCAAGACGGATTCCTATATTCCTACCAATGACTTCATCAATGTCAAGGTAGATGCGATTGCCAAGGTCCGCATTGATACCAGTGCTGAGGGCATGCTGAAGGCTGAAAGAAACTTCCTTAACAAGGAACCTAATGACATCGCCCTGGAGCTGCAGGATTCCCTGCAGGGCAACATGCGTGAGATCATCGGAACGCTGGATCTCAAGACCATCAATACCGACAGGGATTCATTCTCTGATCAGGTAATGGCTAAGGCCAGCAAGGACATGGAAAAACTGGGTATTGAAATCCTCTCCTGCAACATTCAGAATGTTACTGATGAAAACGGACTGATCAATGACCTGGGTATGGATAATACTTCCAAGATCAAGAAGGATGCTCAGATCGCCAGGGCCGAAGCTGACAGAGATGTAGCCATTGCCAAGGCTTTAGCTGACAAGGCTGCCAACGATGCCAGAGTAGCTGCTGAAACTGAAATAGCCAAGAAGAACAACGAACTGGCAATTCAGCAGGCTGAACTGAAGCTGGAAAGTGACAGAAAGATCGCCATGGCTGATGCTGCCTATGAAATTCAGAAGCAGGAACAGCAGAAGACGATCCAGACAGCCACTGTTAATGCTCAGATTGCCAGAGCTGAAAGAGAAGCAGAACTGAAACAGAAAGAAGTTGAGATCCGTCAGCAGGAACTGACAGCTGCCGTTGAGAAGCAGGCAGATGCCGATAAATATGCCAAAGAGCAGGAAGCTGAAGCCAAGATGATTCAGCTGAAGAAGGAAGCGGAAGCCAACCGTTACATCGCCCAGATGGAGGCAGAGGCCATTGAGGCCAAGGGTAAGGCAGAAGCTGAGGCTATCAGACTGAAGGGCATGGCAGAGGCTGAAGCCATGGAAAAGAAAGCTGAAGCCTATCAGAAGTATAACGGTGCTGCCATGGCAGAGATGATGATCAAGATCATGCCGCAGCTGGCTGCTGAAATAGCCAAGCCAATCAGCGCCATTGATAAGGTAACGATTTATGAAGGCGGCAGCGGTGAAAGCGGTGTGGCCCAGGTGTCAGGCAATATGCCTGTCATCATGAAGCAGGTATTTGATACCATGAGCGAAGCAACAGGTGTGGATCTCAGAGAGATAATGAAGGCTAATACATATGATGCCAAGGTCAATAAGAACATCAATGTAACCGGCCTGGAAAACAATAAGTAAGTAAATAAAAACGGTCAGCCCCTGCGGGGGCTGGCCCATACAGAAAGAAGGTAAAGACAGTGAAATATTATTTTAAGGAAAATTTCCGTCTGCTCTATGCAGATGGAGCATTATATGATTCTCACAACAATCCGGTATATACTTACCGGAATCAGACATTATTTTTCCCACAGATCGATCTCTTCAGATACGGTGAGAAGGTAGGTCATGTTAAGAAAAACTTTACCTTCTTCCTGCGTCAGTATGACATCTTCGTAAAGGAAAGAACGGTTGATACTCTGAATCAGCAGTTTACGCTGTTCAGACAGGAGTTACAGCTGGAAAGACTGGGTTGGACCATTAAAGGTGATTTTCTGGCTCTGTCCTATCAGATCTATGACCGTAACGGTAACATGATCTGTGAAGTTGATCAGGAACTGTTCCATCTGACCAGACAGTATTATGTAAATATTCTGGATGAAAGCCAGGAATTGCTTATAATATTAGTGGTACTGGCAATTAACCAGTATGACAAGGATCTGTCTGCTTCCAGCAGTGCAGCACATCACAGTCATTCAAATCATTAGGAGGTAACATTATGTCAGGTATGATATGGCCGGCAAAGATATTCATGGTAGTATGGGCAATTGGTTTCTTCGGCATACTGGCAATATTCATCACAATGCTGGTAAAAGGCATTAAGAGAGAAGCTGACAATAAAAAACAGCCGGTTGAAACAGCTGATGTCAAAGTCATAACCAAAAGGATCCTGGTAACAGGAGAACATTCACATACAACTTATTTTGTAACATTTGAAAACGCCAGTTCCTCCAGGCAGGAATTCCAGGTGGACGGCGAGCTTTACGGCCTGCTGGTAGAAGGCGATAATGGAAAACTTACCTACCAGGGCTATAAGGTAATTGATTTTAACAGATATTAAATCAGGGGGTGAAAACAATGAAAAAGAATAAGGGATTTGTAATTACTGCAGTAGTACTGCTGCTGGTAAATTTACTGGTAGCCTATTTATTACTGCCAACAATAAGCATTCATAACGTGGGATTATGGTTTATCATTCTGCTGGATGTCATCATTCTGACAGTCCGGTATCATGTATTCGCTGTTCAGAGTTTAAAGAATATCAAGACTACAGCATGGCTGAATGTCGGACTGGTACTGGCTATTGTGATCGGTTCACTGGTCAGCTCTCAGATGTTCAATGCTTCTGCCTATTCAAATCTGCTGGATATCAGCATTTCTGATAAGGCTGAGCTGCCTGGTGCAGATAAGCTGAAGAAGATCCCGTTAATGGATACTGAAAGCTCAAAGGTACTGGGTAACCGCAAGATCGGGGCCTTAAATGAAATCGTCAGCCAGTTTGAAGTATCAGATGATTACATGACCATCGCCTACAGAAATGAACCGGTTAAGGTTTCAGCTCTGAAATATGCCGGTTTATGGAAGTGGAATGCCAACAAGAAGAACGGTATCCCGGGCTATGTCATGGTAAAGCCAAATGATCTGACTGCTGAATACATTGAACTGAAGGAAGGCATGAAATATGTACCAAGCGCTTTCTTCGGTCAGGATCTGTACCGTCATATCTACTTCAGATATCCGACTGTATTCTTCGACAATGTTCACTTTGAGATCACTGAAGAAGGCAAGCCTGTTTATGTAGCCAGCACCTATGACTATACGATCGGTCTGTTCGGTGGCAAGAAGATCAACGGCTGCATCGTTATCGATCCGGTAACAGGTGACATGGACAGATATGATCTAAATAATATTCCTCAGTGGGTCGACATCGTATATAACGGCAATCATATCGCCAGATACTTCGATATCTACGGCAAGCTGATCAACGGCTTCTGGAACAGCTGGTTCGGACAGAAAGGTCTGATCGAGTCTACTACAACTACTATTTACAACAGTGATGGCGAAGCTGTCAGAGAAAATGACTTCGGATACATTGTTGATAACAATGATGTGATCGTTTATACCGGTGTAACAGCCGTTACCAACGACGAAAGCAATATCGGTTATTTGATGGCTAATGAAAGAACGGGTGAGGTCAGGGTTTCATACTTTGAGTCAACTGATGAAGACAGTGTCATGAGAGCTGCTGAAGGTGAGGTTCAGGAAAAAGGCTACCGCGCCAGCTTCCCAAGCCTGATCGATATCAACGGCAAGCCTGCCTATGTCATGGTTCTGAAGGACAAGTTAGGCCTGGTCAAGATGTATGCCATCGTTGATGCTGCCCAGTATTCTCACATGATCGTCGCTGACAGCCTGGATAAGGCTCTGATGCAGTTTACCAACGGCAACATTACCGGTGAAAGCCTGCAGGAAAAGACTATCGTTATCAAGAGAGTAGCCATTATCGGCAGCGGTGAAACGGTTGTCTATATCGTCGATACCGATAACAACATCTATAATTCTTCATTCCAGCCGCAGATGCTGCTGCTTGAAGAAGGTCAGGAAATAACCATTCTGACTGACGGTGCGGTATTCAGATTAAAGGACTAATGAAAAAAGGATCTGATTGTTGAAATCAGGTCCTTTTATTATGTCTAACGCTGATATTTATGTAATGGCTCAGTAAACTCGTGAGCTATCTGATCCAGCTGCAGAGGAGTAAGGGAAGCATATCCGGCACTTATGGCATTATAGTCAACGCTTTCGTCATCTTCCGCAAAGTGTCTGGTGATCTCAGCATCTGCTACTTCCAGATAACTGTTGCCGTCCTCGAAGGTAATGGTCTTATATCCCTCATCATATTCCAGCCAGCCCAGCTTATCACAGATCCTGATGCCTTTTGGCTTGCCTGAAGGCACGTTGAGGTTCAGGAAACATACTTTACTGAGCGGATCATCTATGAATGATTCAACAGTTTCCCTGGCCAGTCGGGCACAGTAGGAGAAATCTCTGTCTGTATAGGAACATAATGACACTGCTACGGCAGGTATGCCATGGATAAATCCTTCCCTGGCGGCTCCGACGGTTCCGGAATAGATCAGGTCAGTACCCAGATTAGGTCCTTCATTGATGCCGCTGACCACGATGTCAGGCTTCTGCGAACACAGTTTCTTCAAACCGACATGAACACAGTCTACCGGTGTGCCCCATAATGCATAGGCTTTGACACCGGGATAAAGATCACGCTCTTCATAACGCAAATGACCGTGAATGGTCATGGAATGTGAAAAGGCGCTTTTCTGTTCGCTTGGAGCTACAACGGTTACTTCACCGATTCTGGTCAGTTCCTTTACCAGAGCCAGTAAGCCTTCAGCTTCGATGCCGTCATCATTGGAAACTAAAATACGCATATTTAAAACCTCATTAACACAGAAATTATAACAGAATAATAAGAGCGTTAATAATCATTATTAATAACAATTGTATTATAATAGTCAAAAAGGAAGAAAATACTTATGAATAAGATTTACTTTAGAAACGATTACAGCGAGATTGCCTGTCCTGAAATAATCGAGAACATAGCTAAATACAGCCAGGGACACTTTGTCGGCTATGGTGAAGACGAGATCTGTGAATCAGCACGTGAGAAGATCAAGAAGTATCTGGGTGATGTCAACTGTGACATTCATTTCCTGGTTGGCGGTACTCAGGCTAACACCGTCATGATCGATGCCATGCTGAAACCATGGGAGGCTGTTGCTTCTGTCGTAAGCGGACATATCAATGTTCATGAAGCCGGTTCCATTGAAAGCACGGGACACCGTATTGAGCCTCTGCCGGAACATGACGGCAAGATGGATCCGGAGGAGCTGGAAAAACTGTGCATTGTTCATGAAATGGAACATATGACTGATGTCAGAGGTGTATATATCTCACAGGCTACGGAAGTAGGAACCATTTACAGTAAGGAAGAATTACTGAAAATCAGAGAAGTATGCGACAAATACGGTCTGTATCTGTTCGTTGACGGTGCCCGCATGGGTTCCGGTGTGATTGCCAGCGGTGTTACCTTACGGGAAATGGCTCAGATCGCTGACTGCTTCTATATCGGTGCTACCAAGAACGGCGGCATGATCGGTGAAGCCATGGTTATCGTCAATGATGATCTGAAGCCTTGTTACAGAAGACTGATGAAGCAGCACGGGGCTTTACTGGCCAAGGGCTTTATCCTGGGTATTCAGTTTGACACATTATTTACCGATGATCTGTTCTTCAGGCTGGCCAGACATGAAAATGAACTGGCACTGTATCTGAAGGAAGGCATGAAGAAACTGGGAGTCAGGCTGCTGTGCGATTCAGTTACCAATCAGCAGTTCCCGATATTCGAAAACAGCATCATTGGAAAGCTGAGTGAGAAATATCAGTTTGAAGTCTGGGAACCGGGTGATCAGGAAACTGTAATCAGATTTGTCTGTTCCTGGGCCACAAAGAAAGAAGACGTCGATCAGCTGCTGAGCGATGTCCGGAATCTTATTAAATAATAGATAAATATATAAAAAAGAAAAGGTCTTCGTTGAAGTGAACCATAAAAATGGGACACTTATAAAAAAAGGCGTGATGAAAGGTATGATAACCTGAATTGAGCAGGAGTCATACCTTTTAATTTGCGCTGAGGTCTTCGATAGTTATAGAAGTCAATATAGTCATCAACCATCTTGATCAATTGCTCATTAGTTTCAGGAACATCACCTAATTCCAGACATTCAGATTTGAGATGGCCAAAGAAATTCTCGCAGCACGCATTGTCATAACAGTTGGCTTTACGAGAATGAGAAATGGTAACACTGTGATCGTCCAGATAGCGGATATAAGCTATGTTAGTATATTGGAATCCCTGGTCAGAATGAAGGCAGCAGAAAAGAGACTGATTGATAATGTCAATGAGAAATTCACCAAAAATGTTACTGAAATTTTTACCAGTTTTGTTAATCAGATTTGTCCTGTGACTCCATCAACACATCCTTCATGCGATATGATTTACCCGTGATATTTATAATATGGGAATGGTG
>JAFWDT010000028.1 GCA_017516045.1 Erysipelotrichaceae bacterium | reverse complement strand
TTAAAAACTCCTTTCTTTGTTCAGACCACACGTTTTAATTGTAAAGGAGTTTTGACCTTATTGGTTTCCATACTGTGTGTTTTTTCAGACACACACTGTTTGGATTTCACTTAACACAAACACAGGAATTGGAATGTATCTGAAAAGAAAAATAGGAAGGTAAAACCGCAGATACCGAAAACGTTTTATCTTGTTATAAAAAAATTTTCATATATCTATGAAGTGTAAAAAGTGTGCTTAAATACACACTTTTTTGTTTATTATGGTGTTTTTCTTTGTGAAATTTACGTGAAATAGAATTTGACTATGAATAACATACTTTATATAATGAAATCGCTTACATAGTAGAAAAGGAGATAATATGAAAAAGTTTATTTGTTTACTAATGAGCGCATTATTAGTCTTCTCAATGGCAGCTTGCTCTAATAATGGCGGTAAACCAGAAGACGATAAGTCTGCAGTTCAGAAGATAATCGCTGAAGCACAGACAATGTCACTTGAGGAATTAGCCAAGAAGGCTATTGAAGAATCTAATGGCAAGACATTCTACGGCGTCGGTAACTCAAGCCGTGGTAAATCTGCATTACCTTTATTCAGTGAATATCTGCAGTCAATCGATTCATCATACAAGCTTGACTTCGAATGGCAGCAGCCAAAGAACAACAAGATTTTCGACCAGTTAACAGCTGACGGATTAAAGGAAACAGGCACATTCGCCATGACTCTGATCCAGGATGGTAACCAGATCGAATCCAAGATGGTTCAGACAGGCGTTCTTGATACCTTCATTCCAAAGGAATGGGCTGAAGCCAACGGAACAACCGCTGATGCTTACAAAGGATATCTGCCTTTACAGACTTTAAACAAAGTCTTCATGTACAACAGCACAGGCAATAAGGTTTACACTAACTGCTGGGACTTCGTAGCTGAAGGTGAACATGGCTTATTCATGGACATTGACTCAGAAATCGTTGGTAAGAACTTCCTGTATATGCTGACTCAGGACAAGTATGCTGCTCAGTTAAAGGAAGCTTATGAAAAGCTGCCTTCACAGAAGCAGGGATACTTCAAGCCAGTCATCGATGCCATGGATGCAGAAGCCAAGGACTTAGGCTTAGGCGAAAACGGCAAGTATGCCTTAGCATGGATCAAGTTATGGGTAGAAAGCTACTCAGCTCAGACAGATGATGGCCCAATCTGCAACATCTTAGTTGACAAGTCAGCTACAGATCAGTTCGGTCTGATCGTTTACTCAAAATTACGTTCTGTTAAGGAATCTGAATCAGTATCTGTAAACAACATTAAGGTTGCTGCATATCAGGATGGATATGAGGGCATGGGTGGTTATGGATATTGCCATTACTTGTTTGTTACAGACAACTCCCCATTACCTTGGACAGCATGTGCATTCATCGCTTACATGGTTGAAACTGTTGACGGTTTCTCTGCATGGGGCAAGGATATGGGCGGCTATTCAGCCAACCCTAAGCTGTTAGCTGAAAACGAAGCTAAGTACAACCATTCAAAGGGCGGCTATGTTGACGGTGTCGACACATTCCCTGCAAAGAATGACCGTGGTTATGAATGGTGGCTTAACGAAGGTAAGTTAGTTGTTGAAGATCCTGAATACTGCGCAAAGGTAGCCTTCACAGTTGGTTCATGGATTGAATTACTGAGCAAATTCAAAGGCTAAAAATCTTTTATCTGCTTAACTAATATTGTGCCCTTATCAGGAATTGTATAAGGGCACTTTCGTTCAATATAGAGGAAATCTTATGGAAAAAAAGAATACGAAAATAATCCTAAATAACATCAGAACATTCTTTTCTAAACCTTATAATGTAATTCTGGTGCTGACTGGTATTCTGGTAACCTTTACGACAATAGCGCCTATTATCGCCATTGTTGAAGATACTTTCAAGATTCACCCCGGTTCAATTGATGCTTATCTGACCGGTAAGAGTTCTGGTTATACGATCGTCAACTATGTTGACCTGTTTACCAGTGCCCAGGCCAAATCCAATCTGTGGGTCCCACTAAAGAACACAGTTATTCTGGGAATAGGGACGTGTATCATAGCAATATTATACGGCGGCATCTTTGCCTATCTGATCACCCGTACCAACATGGCTTTCAGAAAGTATCTGAGTTCAATATTCATCTTCCCATACATCATGCCTCAGTGGACACTGGCTGTTGTATGGCAGAACCTGTTTAACTCAAACGCTGTTACCGGTACTTCCAATGGTCTGATTACTTCATTAACCGGAATTACCATGCCGTTATGGTGGTGTAAGGGACTGTTCCCGTCAATTCTTATTCTGGGTCTGCACTATGCTCCATTTGCCTATATTCTGATAGGCGGCATATTCAAGAACATGGATGCTAACCTGGAGGAAGCAGCTACGATTCTGGATACTCCTCCTTGGAAGATCTTTACCAGAATTACAATTCCTATGATCAAGCCAGCTATTCTTTCAACAATACTGCTGGTCATGGGCGGTGCCGTTGGTTCTTATCCTGTACCGCATTATCTGGGTCTTACTACTCTGGCAACCAAGTACATCTCAATGAATGACAAGTATGCCGGTGAAGCCAGCATCATTGCCATCATCATGATGATTTTTGGTGTCATCATCATGTTCATGAACCAGATGTCATTGCATTCACGTAAGAACTACACTACAGTTACCGGTAAGTCCGGACAGATCTCAAAGGTCAATCTGGGAAAAGTCGGAAAGTATGCCATCGCCATCGTGCTGATCTTCATTACTTTCTTTACTTCAATTTTCCCAATCATTTCATTCTCATTTGAAACATTCCTGCCTAACCCTGGTGACTATTCATTCCTGTATACCGGTGATGTAAATAACCTGACTACCAAGTGGTGGCTGACAAGTGAAAACATCACTGAACAGGGCATGTACGGTCAGACAGGTATCCTGTATAACCAGACAATCTGGTCTGCCTTCAAGGGTACGATCATGGTTGCTGTACTGTGCTGTCTGTTTGCCGGTACGATAGGTACCATGATTGGTTACGCTGTCAGCAAGGACAGAAGAGGAAAACTGGCCGGTTATGTTAACTCAATGGCGTTCCTGCCATATCTGATGCCTTCTGTAGCAGTCGGTGTTGCTTACTTTATTCTGTTCTCCAGCGGAAAGATTAATCTGTTTAACACCTATACCGCACTGGTAATCGTAGGTACTGTTAAATACATTCCTTTCGCATCCAGAAGCGCATTGAACTCAATGCTGCAGCTGTCTGGAGAAATTGAAGAATCAGCCATGATACTGAATGTTCCTTGGATCAAGAGAATGCTGAATATCATCATTCCAATCCAGAAATCTTCAATTATCAGTGGATTCTTATTACCATTCATGACATGCTTAAGAGAATTATCTCTGTTCATGCTGCTGTGCACACAGGGCTTCATCCTGTCCACTACTCTGGACTACTTCGATGAAATGGGCCTGTATGCCTTCTCAAGTGGTATTAACCTGATTCTGATAGTCACAATCTTGATAAGTAATTTCGTTGTTAACAAAGTCACTGGCGCCAGCCTTGACGAAGGTATAGGAGGATAAGAGTATGCCAAAAATCGTATTAGAACATATAACAAAACGCTGGGATAAATTCTACGGTGTTGATGATCTTAATCTGGTAATCGATGACAATGCATTCGTAACCCTGTTAGGACCGTCCGGCTGTGGTAAGACAACTACCCTGAGAATGATTGCCGGTCTGGAAACTCCAACCTCCGGTAAGATCACGATCGGTGACAGAGTTGTATTTGATTCTGCTGAAGGAATCAATATACCTGCCAACAAACGTAAGGTAGGATTCCTGTTCCAGAACTACGCGTTATGGCCAAATATGACCGTATACCAGAATATTTCCTTTGGTTTGACAAATGTTAAAGAGGAAATGAATACCGTTGATTTTGAGGCCAGAAACAATGCCAGACTGGCTCAGATTTTGTCGAAGCCTGAAGATGTAGTCAAAATCATCCAGGAATGCTATGACAAGAAAGGCAAAATCGACGAAAACAAACTGAATATCAAGTTAATTGATAACTATGAAATTTCAACTTATACAGCCAAGAAACTGGCTGGATACAATCTGCAGAATGCTTCAGATCTTAAGGGTACAGCAGCCAAGCTTGCCGCTGATCTGAACAACGCTGTTGAACAGGCTAAAGCTAAGGCTCAGTCACAGGGAAATACCCTAAGTGATGACTTCACTGTCATGAAGAATGGTTCTCCTGTCAGAAGCATCAGAAAACTCGACAAGGAAGAAATCGATCTGGCAGTAAGAAGAGTATCACGTATCGTTAAGATCGGCATGTTCATGGACAGATATCCTGCTGAACTGTCAGGCGGACAGCAGCAGCGTGTAGCTATTGCCCGTACTTTAGCACCGGAGCCTAGCGTACTGTTCATGGATGAACCGTTAAGTAACCTTGACGCCAAACTCCGTCTGGAAATGAGATCAGAGCTGCAGAGACTGCATCTGGAAACAGGAAGTACATTCGTATATGTTACACATGACCAGATGGAAGCCATGACTCTGGCAACCAGGATCTGTCTGATGGATAACGGTGTCTTACAGCAGTATGATGCACCACTTAGAGTTTACTCACATCCAGATAACCTATTTGTAGCTGACTTCGTAGGAAATCCGGCTATCAACTTCATTGAGGCAACCGGAAAGCAGGGAGCAGACGGGAAGATCGATCTGACCGTATTCGACGGCAAGAAAGCTGAGTTTACTTTCAACGATAAGACTGAGGTTGCACATTGGTATGTTGAAGAAAGAGAAGCAGAAAAGCGTGCCCGGGAACTTCTGGCAGTAAAGGCCAGCAAGAAGGGGTATGTCGAAAAGGAAAACAAGGAAACTGTTTTCAAGTATCATCTGCCTCTGGTCAATGAAGTTGAAGACTATGGTGATGAACAGGTTCTGACTGATGATGATTTTGTCATCGGCATCAGACCGGAATTTGTTGAAATCGGCAATGAAGGCTATGATGCTGAAATCTATTCATCAA
The DNA here is from genome assembly GCA_017516045.1 of Erysipelotrichaceae bacterium. GTDB lineage: Bacteria > Bacillota_I > Bacilli_A > Erysipelotrichales > Erysipelotrichaceae > RUG521. The sequence continues at coordinate 333 of JAFWDT010000028.1, read as the reverse complement.
TGCCTACCGGTATGGAAACAACCGTACGTGCCGCTATCGGCAATTACATTCTGACAAGTGTCATGTTCGGCGGTGTTGTCTACAGCCTGGGTGATAAGAAGAAAGTAAATTTCAAGGGCGATGATGCAATGCTGTTCTCCAGAAGCACCGGAAAGATCATCGGCTTAGGTAAACTGAGAATCAAATAGTTTTGGTAATGTAAACTAACGTGTGGGTGAACGGCATCCCAGGTTAAACTAACATGTGGGTGCCAGGTTAAACTACCGTGTGGGTACAAGCCAAAAAGCACGAAAAAAGGGAGGATTTTGTAAAGAAATCCTTCCTTTATTCATG
>JAFWDT010000027.1 GCA_017516045.1 Erysipelotrichaceae bacterium | reverse complement strand
CGTGGAAACAAGTCAACCAAAATGGTCATCCACGATAGCATTCAGCTGTGCGGCAATCTCCGGGAAATCCTTGTTCAAATCAAGCGTCTTCACGCTGATCTTATTGCCGCTCATCTGGTAGCTGTTGTCCGGCTGGATCGCTTCGTCTGTTGCCGCATAAAGGAGCATGCCGGAAACCTTATGGGGCTGGTCCCCGAACTCCGTATCCTTGTTCTTGACGTAGATAAAGATCTGATACAGATTACCGGAATGGAGCGTGTGGACATCGTACTGGGTCTGCGTGGTATGCGTGTAATACTTGGCGTCGATGATTAGCACCTCGCTGCCTCTAGTGAGCATGATGTCACTCTGCATAACCGGCAGCATCGTCCCGATGCCATCATCCAAGGCCCACGGGATCTGCGAGGCCGTTGCTGTCACCTGCGGACACTCCTTGGCATAGTATTCGAGGATGAATTTCTCGTACAGACGGTTCATGCGCTGTTCATCCACAAAGGAGGCCAGCTTGTATTCTCCGGAGTCTGTGGTCAGAAGCATTCCATTTGTCAATTCATTTTTTCCTGAATGCTTTTACTGTTAACGACTATTGATTCGTTCCAATCTTCAAGCCCGGTATCCTTCAAATAATCCTGAATTGTCTGCAAGGCGAAACTGCGATCGCCGTATAACTCAATAAAACCGCAAATCTGCTGAAGAAGGATTGCTCTCGAAGAGGCAGAGTCTTCCTCAATTCTCTCAAAGGGCATAACAATATAACGTTCATAAGACTCCATACGTCTTTCAGAGCGCTGATAGAAAGCGGATTCCTCATCTATGAAGCCGATAACTGTGAAAGTTCTTCGCTCTCCGATATAATATGCTTCAAACGTGTCGCCCAGATGAAAAGACTCATGATAGGCCGTTCCCAGAATTACAGGAATAGGCTCTGAATAATGACAATCAAAATCTGTTGGCTGAAAACACCTTCCTTCCGTTATTTCTATAGGAAACAGCGTAAAGAAGTTTTCCGATACCTGAATCGCTTCAGTTGCCGTTATATTTTCTCCATTAATGACATATTTTGATTCCGCCTCAAATTCTGTATCGTAGTTTACAATACATGTCTCAGGCATCTCGCTGTTTATGATTTCAACAAAGTTGTTGCAATAGGCATAGAATTTAAACTCAGTACTTTCGACCAACCTATTCCTGAACGCAAGAAGACTATTAAACAGACTTCCATCATCATTCATATATTCATCATACTGCTCCTCATTAAGGAGTTCTGAAAGCTCATAGATATCATTATATACACTCTTGTTTGTATCAACGGTACTATTCTCCGCTTTATCTATTTCTAATCTTACACATCCCCCAAATAGGCTCATCATTGCCATAATAGAAAGCAGTAGAATGAATGCCGTTAGACGTTTTGCTTTTATCATATCCATATTCTTACAAATCCCTATTTTTTCTTCATTTGGACAGCAATCCGATAGTTACAACCCCTTTTGGACAGCAATCCGAGAGTCTCAACCTCTCAAAAAGGCCCAAATGACAGTAAACCGATAGTCTCAACTTCACATTTTGGCCTTTGACATAGAAACGAGAGTTACAACAGCGGGCTTTCTCGATTTTGCCCTTTCGGTCAGTGGGAACTTATCTACGCTCCAACTGACGGACATAACCCGCAAACGCCCTGAATTCAAGCCATTTCCCGCTATCGCCCTCATTTTCTGGACAGTGAAACGACAGTCTCCACATGATCAGTGAATGGGAACATATCTACTGCTTTTATTTTTCTGACCTCATATCCAAACTTAGTCAGATATTTCAAATCTCTTTTCTGAGTAACAGGATTACATGATACATAAACAACACGTTCTGGTGATAGTTTAACCAATGCTTTCAGGAATTTCTCTGTTGATCCGCTCCTAGGAGGATCCATGATTACTACATCAACTTTCTGCTTTTTTTCTGCCATGTTAACCATGAAACGACTGGCGTCATCACAGAAGAATTCGATGTTTTCTATTCTGTTGATCTTTGCGTTTTTCACAGCATCCCTGATGGCATCCTTATTGATTTCAACAGCCAGTACTTTCTGACAGCTTTCTGCCATGGTCATGCCTATGGTTCCAATACCGCAGTAGGTATCCATGACAATATCGTTCTTTTTCAGGCCGGCATATTCTCTGGCAAGCTTATACAGTTTTTCTGTCTGAGCATGATTTATCTGATAGAACGATGACGGTGAGATCCTGAAAGTATAGCCGCATAATTCATCTTCAATATAGCCTCTGCCATATAAAACGATATTTCTTTCCCCAAGTATCATGCTTATATGTTTCTTATTAACATTCAGAACTATTGTTGAAATATTCGGATGTTTTTTCAGCAACGCATTAATGAAACCCGTCTTCTTTGGGAATACCGGTGATCCGGCAACGATAACTACCATTACCTTTTCTTCATCCCGGCTGGTTCTGACCAGCACATGACGCAGAAAACCCTGCAGTGAATGTTCATCAAAGACACTGAGTTTCAGTGATTTCTGCAATGAAATGACAGTATTGAATATCGCATTTGCCGACTTACTGGCCAGCTGACATTCCTTTACGGGTACAATTGTATGTGTACTTGGCACATAGTTACCCGCCAGTACTCTTCCCTTATAATCAGTTCCGAAACTGATCTGAACCTTATTTCTGTAAAAGTATGGATAATCAGCACCGACTATCTCTTCAACGTTGCCAAAAGAACCCAGATTCTTTCTGGCTGTATTAAGTTTATACTCAAGCTGTCTGTCATAAGCAAGATGCTGAAGCTGACATCCCCCGCACAAATCACTTACCGGGCAGATTTTCAAAGGTTTGTAGTTCATAATATTATTATAAAAAAAAGATGCTCTTAAACAAGAGCATCTCTTTAATTATTCGTTAATGCTTTCAAGCCATTCAGCCGGCTGATCGTCAAATCCTAAGATCTTGGTAACGGTAGCTGCTACGTTAGCCAGTCCGAAGTCGCCTTCCTTGATCTTGGTTCCTTCCGGTCCGTTGTAGATGATGAATGGTACTCTGGCCAGTGAATGTGATGTCTTGGCCTTTGGTGTACCATCAGGGTTAAAGCCCTTATCATACATTTCATCAGCGTTGCCATGGTCAGCCATTACCAGTAAGGCATAATCATGTTTCAGGCAGGCATCCATGACTCTCTTGAGGTTGAGGTCAACAGATTCAACACCAATGATCGTAGCTTCATAGTTGCCAGTATGTCCAACCATGTCGCCGTTAGGATAATTGCAGCGGATGAACTGGTATTTTCCAGATTCAATTGCTTCAACGATTGCTTCTGTAACTTCAGTTGCCTTCATCCAAGGCTTCTGGTCAAACGGAATGATATCTGATGGAATTTCATACCATGTTTCAAGTTCATCGGAGAACTTTTCTGAACGGTTACCATTCCAGAAATATGTCATATGTCCGAACTTCTGAGTTTCGGAGCAGGCATATGAGGTAACTCCCTTGTTAACAAGGAATTCACTTAATGTATGTTCAATATGCGGTGGTTCAACCAGGAAGTTGTCAGGCAGTTTCAGGTCTCCGTCATACTGCAGCATTCCGGCATAGAATACGTTTGGCTTCTTTGGCATTTCGAACTTGTCAAAGCCCTTGTTCATGTAGTCAAATGCCTTTGAAATTTCAACGGCTCTGTCACCGCGGAAGTTGTAGAGGATCAGTGAATCACCGTCATCAATTGTTCCTGCAGGTACACCTTCATGACCGACTACGAATCCAGGCAGATACTGGTCAGTATAACCGCCTTCAGCGCGTAATGTTTCAATTGCATCAGTAGCACTTTCAAACATTCTGCCATCACCCATTACATGGATGTGCCATCCCTTTTCAACCATGCCCCAGTCTGCTTCATAACGGTCCATGGTGATAACCATACGTCCGCCGCCGCTGGCAATGCAGCCGTGGAATGTACCGTCATTCAGTTCAGCTAAGGTTGCTTCCAGCTGATCAACATATTTGAGAGCTGATGTTTCAGGAACATCTCTGCCATCCAGCAGAATGTGAACTCTGACTTCCCTGATGCCTTCAGCCTTGGCTTCTTTTACCATGGCAAGCAGATGTGAAATGTTTGAGTGAACGTTACCGTCAGATAACAGACCCATGAAATGGAGCTTTCCATCATGACCCTTGACAAAGTCAACAGCACCCTTCCAGGCAGCACTCTGATAAATCCGTCCTGATTCGATGCTTTCATTGACAAGCTTGGCACCCTGTGAATAAACCTGACCGCAGCCTAAGGCGTTATGGCCAACTTCACTGTTACCCATATCATCATCACTTGGCAGGCCTACTGCTACGCCATGAGCTCTGATAGTGGTATGAGGCCACTTGGTCATTAATTCATCCAACTGTGGTTTATATGCATGCATTACGGCATTTCCCTTATCTTTTTCAGTCCAGCCGATACCATCCATTACAACTAAAACTACTGGTTTTCCCATATTTTACCTCCTGTAATTACAAATCTAATTATATTAAATTAAAGCACCTATTGTCTAGCAAACAAAAGGCCAGTTTACCTGACCTTTCACTAATTATTTTCTCTTTTTCTGGCCCAGCAGATATCTTAATTCAGCACCTTTTGAAATGTTACCTTCAACTTTTAACTGACCATTGACAAACAGTTTATCAGCTGAAGCTGTGCCGATAGCCATGTTGTAAAGATTATCAAAGCTTGTGGCTATGTTTACATCTGCCCCTTCATAGTTGTACGGCCGCATCTCCATACCGCTCTTGGTAAACTTGACATAGAATGTACCCTGCCCTGGTCCTTCAATTCTGATCTGGCAGATATTTGAATAATCATCAGCCTGTTTCTTCAGGAATTCATTTCTGATGTTCTCAAGGTCTTCATAGACGATCTGTAAAGCATCATAGGCATCCATGAATGTTACATTAGGGTCATATCCGCTGCCGCAGATGTCAGAATACATCTTCATGTATGTCTGGGCTGACTTGTCCCATGAAAAGTCCTTCTTCATGCATCTGTCCTTGAGTTTCTCAAAGACTTTATGTTCAGCAAAATATACCTTGATAGCTGCATCTATTGCCAGCATCAGAGCCTTGGCATTATATTCACTGAATGAGAACCCGTCTCCGATTCCATCAAAATCAGAATATGGTCTTACGGTGTCTTTCAGTCCACCGGTTTCATGAACGATTGGAACGGTACCGTAACGCATGGCCATCATCTGTGACAGTCCGCACGGTTCAAACTCTGAAGGCATCAGATAGATGTCGGCACCGGCAAAAACCTTGGCTGCCATTTCTTCACTGTAGTTATCAGAGAAGCCAAGCTGTCCAGGATACTGCCTTGTGCATTCATTGAAATAGTCAACGTATTTCTTCTCTCCCTGGCCGAAAATAACGAGCTGAATTCCTCTCCTCATCAGTTCAGGCATCAGCTGACGAATCAGTTCAACACCTTTCTGTTCAACCAGTCTGGCTACGACAGCGAACAGCGGCCATTCTTTCTCCTTCTTCAGTCCGAAGGTTTCCTGAATGTATTCCTTGCAGGCTTCTTTTCCGGATTTGTCTTCAGCTGTGAAGTTACATGGGATACGTTTATCCTTACCTGGATCATAGTGATCAGGGTCAATACCGTTAATTATTCCGTACATCTTGGATTCGATTATATCGCAGACACCTTCCAGTCCCTTGCCGAAACGCGGAGTATGCAGTTCTCTGGCATATGTAGGCGATACAGTGGAAACGGCATCAGCCATCAGCATGGCACCTTTCATCAGATTAACGTCATGTCTGCCTTCGTATTCATAAGCCAGACCGCCATTATACCATCCTGGATCAAGTGCGAATGTTTTGGTCATCTCATCAGCACCGAACTGCCCCTGATATGCAATGTTATGAATCGTAAATACTGTTCTCATATTGCGGTATTTGGTTCTCTTAGCCTGATCATCTCTCAGATAAATGACAGCCAGAGCACTTTCCCAGTCATTGCAATGCAGGATCTCCGGTTCGAAATCAATATAATCAAGACAGTCGATTACAGCCTTGGAGAACCAGGCAAAGCGGAATTTGTCATCATCATATCCATACAGTTTGTCTCTGTTGAAAAGTTCTTCATTATCAATGAACCATACTGTAACTCCTGACAGCTGACCCCTGAACAGACCGCAGTACAGTCCTCTGTAACCAAGAAATACAGTAATGTTGGTAACATATTCTACCTCGGATGCATACCTTTCCTTAACACACTTGTAATAAGGAGTAATGATCTCAATGTCATTACCGATGTTTTTCAGAGCCGGCGGCAGAGAGAATGCCACATCAGCCAGTCCACCTGATTTTGAATACGGTGCACACTCACTAGTAACAAACAGTATTTTCATATTATCTCCATCTATCAGCTGTCTGCTGAAACAATTCTACTTAAAGTATAACACTCTTTCATATTAAAAACGGACATTTTTGTCCGCTTACTGTTTCTTTATCATCTGTTTCAGATTATTTCCACAACCTCAAATTCTTCAAAAACAACATTCATGTCTTCAGAAAACTCGTAGCCAAGTTCCTTTCCTTCTTCACGGAAGAATTCCTCATGATTCCTCCTCCATGAGTCCAGAGAATCGTCTTCACCTTCAAGTCTGGCAATTTCAAAAGTAATGTCTTTGTATGGCAATACTCTGACATTTATTGTTCTTATGACACAGCGCGGTTTTCCATCCCAGTCTGTTATGACACTCATGTCTCCAACGGCAGGAATATCCTCACCATCCAGCTCATATCCGATCAGAGCACTTGAAGTAGCTCTTTTCTGTCCTTTAAGAACGAGATCAAGAAGATAATTGCATGCTTCTTCAGTGACTTCAAAATGCCAGTGTTCAAGATTATCTGTATTTATCATACTTTTCTCCATAAAAGAAATTATTTCTGTGATGCCTCAGATATTTTTATAGAGCTCATAACTGTTGTGTCCTTTAGGGACATCTTTAAGCTCGCCTCTGAGCAGATAACCGTTCTTTCTGAAAAAATCAACATTCCAGTCACCTGCCCGTGTCAGAACCATTAATGCACCGTTTGTCTTTGCAAAATCTTCCGCTTTTTTCAAAAGGCACGTTCCTAAACCCTGATGTCGCAGCGCTTCTTCCACAAACAGCGCTTCAACATAACCATATGCACCTTTATGTACATCCGCAATCACACCTGCTGTAAATCTGCCGTCTTTGTCCACAAGTTTCTTATAAAAACCAGCATTTTCGTATTTCGGCACGTAAGCTTCGCTGTATGTGTCGATACCTTTCAGTATGACATCTGCATCGTCATCGTTGCCAATCGAAATCCTGTATCTTGTACCACTGTTGTTTGTCGGAACATATTCAGATGTATCCCTGTCAAGATACTTGACTAATGAATAATCAATGTATCCATTTGCTTTCTTCAGAGTTGTAAAAACCGTGTAGCCGTGCTTTTCATAGAACGGTCTAGCCATAAAACTGGTAGTACCAAGAGTAATGACCCTGCAGCCTTTCTCCAAGGCAATCCTTTCAACCTCACGAATGATCATGGAGCCAATTCCATGATGGCGATAACGTTCATCCACCCAAAGGTCTTCAAGAAAAACTCTCGACCAGTGATATTCATACGTTTCGGCAATGCATCCGCCAATTATTTCCCCGTCTTCATTCTCAACTTTGAGAACGAATTCTTCTACATCCGCGTCCACTTCACGCGGTATGATTTCATTGATCTTTTCACCGATATATCCAGCTTCTTCTTTTGTCAGATCTTCAGTTTTATAATCCATTTATTCTTTTCCGCTCCCCTGTATACCTTCAACGAAATGATTCATTTTTACGAATCCACTTAATTTCAGCTATTTAAATTTTTCTGATTATTTTTAAATATCTATTTCCAAATTCATACAATACTGAAATACAGTCTTACTTTTGACGGTACAAACAGCATACCGTTTCAACTGGATTTTGATTGTACTACCTGCAAACCGAAGGCCTTTTCTACCATTTCCAGTGTTTGCTCAATGCTTCGGTTTTCATTCCTGATTATCACATGAAATCCAGAATGTAAATAGCGGTCATAGTTTTCCTG
>JAFWDT010000005.1 GCA_017516045.1 Erysipelotrichaceae bacterium | reverse complement strand
TTTTTCAATGAGGAGAGACCTGCATATGCGTTATCCTATCTTACGCCTAAACAGTATCGAGAACTCTTTACATCTTAAATGTAATGAGTTTCTCGTGTCCACTCATCATTGATGTATGTCTACTTTTTGGGGGCTGGTACAACCCCCTTTACTGGTTGGTCCAGTTTAGGGGGTACATATCAGTTACGGCAATTCTTTTTGTTTACCTTAAATGTGCTTCCCTGGTCCACGAACTCAAGTGGAAATACAGGGTGGCGAAGATGCCTGCCAGAGTAAAGGCAACGGTACTGGACAGGTAGATGATGTTGATGTTCAGTGAATTGGCCATGCCGACTTTGACAAAGACATACTTGGCAACACACTGGGTCATTACGGCAATGATCATCGGGATCTTGACGTTGCCGGCTCCGCGGCAGCATCCGTTATAGATATGTGACCAGGTCAGCGGAATAAATGAGAATACGGTCCATCTGGTCATGGCTGCACCATACCGGATGACTTCAGGGTTTCTGTCAAACAGACCGATGAAGAATTCCGCGAAAATGAAGACCAGCAGGGAAGTGATCACGGTGATTATTGTGGCAATGAGATTGCATAGCTTGATGCCGTTTTTAACGCGGTCGTATTTGCCGGCTCCCAGATTCTGTCCGACGAAGTTGGTACCGATCGTTGAGATGCTCTGCATTGGGATCTGAACCCAGAATGATACCTTGTTGGCTACTCCGATGCCGGCAATGGCCACATATGGAAACAGATTGACATAGGACTGCACGACCATGTTGCTGATGGCCAGCAGCATGTTCTGAACGGAAGCCGGAACGCCCAGCTGAGCCATTCTGATAACAGTGTGAGTATCCAGCTGAATGTGACGCAGGTCGATCCTGATATCGCTGTCCAGTTTGAACAGTAAAGCCAGAGCAAAGTAGTCTACGATCAGCTGCGAAAGCACGGTGGCTAAGGCTGTACCGATGACACCCATGTGGAATACTCTGACAAAGATGACTCCCAGAATGATGTTGACCAGACAGGAGAATACCAGATAGTAGAGCGGATGCTTGGAGTCGCCAAACGATCTCATGATGAAGAAACTGACGTTATATAACAATACCGGAACATTTTCCAGCACCAGGACGCGCAGATAGGCTTCGGCATCCCGGTAAATGTCAGGACTGACATTGCTTATCTTCAGTAACAATGGGGTAAACAGTTCACCGAAAATGGTGAAGGCCGCGCCAACGATCAGGGATGTCAGCAGAGCGGTTTCTATCGTTGATTTTACCTTGTCCTTTTTGCCTGCTCCATAATAATGGGAAACAAGGATCCCGGCAGCTGTTGCCACGCCATGGAAGAAGAACTGAGCCAGCTGTGTAATGGAGTTTGTGGCACTGACGGCTGACAGGGCCTTGGTATCTATGAAGTTGCCAACGATCATGGAATTAGTCACGTTGTAAAGCTGCTGGAAGACATTGGCGACCATTATCGGCCAGACAAACAGTAAAAGCTGTTTCCATATGACTCCTTCAGTAAGATTGATTTTATTGTCTCTTGCCATTCAGTCGCCCCCTCCTTTTTCTGAAAACAGCTTCGTGTTTACACTTATATAATATACTTTTTCTGATTTATTATGTGAGATTTGCCTTAAAGAATTCTTAATAAAACACAGATGTCGTTATTATTTCATCTTCACAAACTGTGTTATATAATTCATTTAACAGGTAAAAAATACAAGAAGAGGAAAACTATGAAAATAAAACAGTTCATAAATCGGATACTGGAAAGAATGACGGGAAGTGTACGTCGCTTTAAGGTAACACTGAGCTTTGCGGCTGCCTTTACTGTTTTCTTTACATATCTGGTAATTATTGAAGATTTTGATGATGTATACTTTTATGCTCTGACGGGTCTGTTCATCGGCGGAGCCATAAGTCTGCTGGTTAAGATACTGGATGAAAATCTTGGCAGAATGAATGATGTGGTCAATGCGGCAGTTTCGATTGCTGCCGGTCTTGGAACTTACTTTCTGCTTGACCTTACGGATGTTTCAGTCTATGTCGTAATGATCCTGGTCTGCTGCGTACTGGTGGTGTGTGAAGTAATACGGTTCTGTCTGTATCGCAATCACGATGAAAGAAAACTGTTCCCTTATCTGTTTAAGTCAGCAGTATACTGCTGCATTATCACTACAGTCTGGTTTGCGGGCATCATGATTGCCCTGCTGGCGTTTAACTATCTGATAATGGAGATCAATCATCTTTTTGACAAGATCCTTTCCATTCTCTTTGTGACAATAGAAGGCTTCATGACTTACAGCCTGTTCATATCATTCCTGCCGGAAAAAGACGGCAAACCGGAATCAATGAGAAGCTATGATGTCATTGTTTCCAAAGCGGGGTTATATGTATATCTTCTGCTGATAGCGATACTGTACGGTTATATCATAAAAATCATTGTCACCCGTAAGATGCCGATAGGCAGACTTAACTGGTTCGGCTGCATTGCTCTGCTGTTCTATGTGTTCTTCTATCTTAATGTCAATGAGGAACTGGGTACTGTGCAGAAACGGTTTGTCAGATATGGCGGGATCGGTCTTCTGCCGGTGGTAGGAGTGCAGCTGTATGCCATTTTCATCAGAGTAAATGACTACGGTCTGACATTATTAAGATATGCCTCCATGCTGCTGATCGCTGTGGCTCTGTTGTTTGTGGCAAATTCCATCATCAGAAAAAGGATCGCCTGGGTATTTGTTGGCATGAGCATCATTACGGTACTGGCCTTGGTCGGCCCGCTTAATGTGGTTGATGTTCCTAACCGAAATCAGGAAGCCAGGCTGAAGAGTGTTCTGGCCGCTAACGGCATGCTGGACGGCGATAAGATCGTGAATTACGGTAAGAAAGTGTCGGCTGAAGATGCGGAAAAGATCATCAGCGGCTGTGAATACTTCAAGTGGTCTGAAGGAAACAGAACGGAGTTTGTAAGTAATGTCCGTGAACTTGATCCGTATGTGTATTATTACGATGGCGGATCAGATCACAGAACTGAATACATTGATTTCTACATCAAAAACAATACCGTGGATGTCAGTGGTTACAGTACTGTTGAAAGCTGTTATGGTTACAGAGATACTATGGAAGAATATGAACTCGATGATTATTTCAATAAAATCATCAGTGAATATGGAAACGGACCTCTTGAAAATGAGATAATGACTGTAGATATAGATGCACAAACCAGAATCGTATTCATAAGAATCAGTTTTTCGATCCTGGATGACAAAATTGAAACAGTTAACTGTGAGTATTATTTGTTGAGGAGGTAAATATGAAAATCGCTATAGGTAATGATCATGGTGCTTATGAATTAAAATTTGAAATAATGAAGTATGTGGAAGAACTGGGACACGAGGTAATCAACTTCGGCGTTGATTCAGCTGAATCAGTAGATTATCCGGCACAGGGACTTAAGGTAGCCAACGCTGTAATCAGCGGTGAAGCAGATCTGGGAATTGCACTGTGCGGAACCGGTGTCGGTATTTCCATGGCCTGCAATAAGGTAAAGGGGATCAGAGCCGTAGTATGCAGTGAACCGTTCTCAGCCAAGATGTCCCGTGAGCATAACAATGCCAACATCTTATGCATGGGCGGCCGCGTTGTCGGCCCTGAACTGGGTAAGATGATCGTTAAGGAATGGCTGAACGCTGAATTCCAGGGCGGCAGACATCAGAGACGTGTTAATCAGATCATGGAGATTGAAGAAACCGGGACGCTGAAATAAAAAATCCGATCTGCATCGGATAATTCATTAACGGAATGAAGAAGAAGTCTATTCTTCTTTTTCTTTGTATTCTTTTCTGACTCTTTCCAGCATTTCCCGATAGGAGAAGACACAGCCGCAGTAGTTCTGGCTGTAGATGCCATATTTCTTAACCAGCTGCTGGCCTTTTTCCAGTCCGCCGTCCTTCTTGAAGTCAGAGAAGAAGTATCGAGTCTCGGCATTGTCGAGCTGTTCTCCTATCTGGTTGAGCAGTACTGAATCTTTCTGCCTTGAAACAGTCATGACCGTTGTGAAGTAATCATAGCCATGCTGACGGGCATATTCCATGCCTTTTTTCAGACGGAGTTTATAGCACAGATGACACCTTTCACCGCCTTCGGGAGCGTCCCGGTACGGAACAAGTTTTTCAGTATATTCAGTATTGTGATATTCACACTTTATCAGTTTGACATTCCGATTGTTTTCCTGATTGAAGATCCTGACATATCTTTCCAGTTCGGCGTAGCGTTTTTCATATTCATCTTCAGGGTAGATGTTGTCGTTGTAGTAATACAGTGTCAGATCAAAGTACTGTGTCAGCCAGACAATCGGATAACAGGCACATACCGCGCAGCAGGTATGCATCAGTAAAGACGGCTTAACCGGTAAGCCCTTTATTCTTTCCGCTGTTTCCAGCTGCATGTTGTAATAGTACTTTTTTGACTGTGTTTTCATAGTATGATCATGCTGTCCCCAAAGGAGAAGAATCTGTATTTTTCATCAATGGCGTGCTGATAGGCTTTCCAGATCAGCTCCTTGCCGCCGAAAGCTGAAATCATCATTATCAGTGTTGATTTCGGGAGATGGAAATTGGTTATCATGGCGTCAACAGCTTCAAACTGATATCCCGGATAAATGAAGATGTCAGTTTCCTCGCTGGTTGATCTGAAACAGCGATATTTCTTAAAGTTTGATTCCAGCGTCCTGACGGAAGTCGTGCCGACACAGACGATGCGCTGACTGTTCTTTCTGGCGCTGTTAAGTATTTCGGCAGCTTCTTCAGAGATGTGATAGTATTCGGAATGCATGTGATGTTCATTGATGTCATCGACCATTACCGGACGGAAAGTACCCAATCCGATATGCAGCGTGACGTCTACGAAACGGCAGCCCTTGTCTTCTATTTTCCTGATAAGCTCTTCTGTAAAGTGCAGTCCGGCTGTAGGAGCCGCAGCACTGCCTTCCACCTTGGAGTAAACGGTCTGATATCTTTCAGGATCATTGAGTTTTTCCTTGATGTATGGAGGCAGGGGAACTTCGCCCAGCCTGTCAAGGATTTCCATGAAGATGCCGTCATATATCATTCTGAAATAGCGTATTCCTGCTTCGCCGATCTTTACGCACTCAGCCTTCAGCAGATCAGAGAAGGTGATCACGGTACCGATCTTTACTATCCTGGCATTGCCGACCAGGGTTTCCCAGATGTCATTACCGGTGTCTCTTAACAGAAGCACTTCGACATGACCGTTGGTCTCTTTCTTGGTGCCGAATAGACGGGCAGGGATGACACGGGTATTGTTTCTGACAATGATGTCATCAGGACGCAGAAAATCGATCACTTCATCAAAGTGATGGTCGCTGAATGTTCCTGTTTTTCTGTCTACTGCCAGTAAGCGTGATCCGCTCCTGTTTTGTAACGGTGTCTGAGCAATCAGCTCTTCCGGCAGGTAAAAATCAAAATCTGATGTTTTCATTAAAAGCCTCTTGAGTCTATGGAATTCAAATTGTGTTTCCTGAAGAATTCATCCTTGAAGTCACCGAAACGGTCTTCCTTAATAGCCTTTCTGGCATCTTCCATGAGATGAATCAGGAAGCGCAGGTTATGGATGGACATTAATCTGGAGCCCAGTCCCTCGTTGCAGCGGAACAGATGTCTGACATAGGCTCTGCTGTAATTGCGGCAGGTATAGCAGTCGCATTCCGGGTCTATCGGTCCGAAATCATACTCATATTCCTTTTTCTTGATAGACAGACGTCCTTCGGAAGTCATTAGAGTACCGTGTCTGGCAATTCTGGTAGGCAGTACGCAGTCAAACATGTCCACATTGCGCAGAATGCCTTCCAGCAAGGCATCGGTAGAGCCTACACCCATCAGGTACTTGACGCTTTCCTTAGGCAGTTCAGCCAGAGAATAGTCGATCATCTTATACATGGTTTCCTTGGTTTCACCGACGGAAGTACCGCCGATGGCATAGCCTTCAAAGGCGTTCATCTTGACCAGTTCACGGGCACAGTATCTTCTGATATCTTCGTATTCGCCGCCCTGAACGATACCGAAAAGGCCCTGCTGACCGACTCTTTCGTGAGCATCAATGCATCTTCTGGCCCAACGCAGGGTTCGATCAACACTGTCCTGCATATACGGTCTGGTGCTTGGGTAGGCAGGGCATTCATCAAAGCTCATGATGATGTCGGCACCAAGCTTGTTCTGTATCTGAATGGACTTCTCCGGTGAAAGGAAAAGGGTGGATCCGTCAATATGGCTCTTAAAGGTAACTCCTTCTTCCTTGATCTTTCTTCTGTCAGCCAGTGAAAAGACCTGGAACCCTCCGCAGTCCGTCAGCATCGGACGGTTCAGATTCATGAATTTCTGCAATCCTCCGGCAGCAGCTACGACATCTTCACCCGGCCTTAACCAGCAGTGATAGGTATTGGCCAGAACGACTCCGGCTCCCATTTCATAAAGTTCTTCCGGTGAAACGAATTTAACTGTTGCCGCAGTGCCTACCGGCATGAACATCGGTGTTTCAACTGTACCGTGCGGGGTGTGAAGCAAGCCGGTCCTTGCACCGGTCTGTTTGCATATATGTGTTATTTCAAAAGTTATTGCTCTATCCATATTGACTCCTTTGCCATAAGATTATACCATGAAAAAGATGTTTGTGTGATTTTCAGTATTTCACTCTGTTTCCACATAGAAAGTATAGAATATTACTATGAAGAAAGATATATTTGGTGCCATTGTTTTGCAGCTGTTCATGGGTGCTGTGCTAATAGTTTTCGGGATCGTTCTCAATGCCGGTCATACTGACAAAAATGCCTCTCTGGCATTTCTGCTGGTACCGGGCGTAGTGATCATCATCAGTACGGTACTGAACTTTTTCAAGTATCAGTCAAAATACTTTTTCCCGGTAGCTGCCAGCTGCCTGTGTTTTTTAGGCGATATCATCGTAATGACAACATATGGGATCAGGATCACAGCCTGGAGAATGGTGGGCATTCTGATTTCAATAGTGGTGACTGCATTGATCTGCACCCTGTTCCACTGGCTGCATGGCGAGATAATAAAATAGAGTTCTGACTGGCAGAACTCTTTTTTAACAAATGGCGCCTAAAATAGGACTCGAACCTATGACCGATCGGTTAACAGCCGATTGCTCTACCGACTGAGCTATTTAGGCAGCGAAATTATTATATTATAAGAAAATGAATAAATCAATCCATAATTGTTAAAAATGGATGTTTTTCTTTGGTATGGAGAAAATAAATATATTCTTAATATTCTTCTAATAAAGCATCTATTTAAATATGGGGGATAAAAGTGATATAATATTATCCAAGCGAGGTGTTCAGATGGATAAGGAAACAAAGCTTTTTGCCAGAAAGGTAATGCTCGCAAGCGCTATTGTAGGTTCTGCTTACCTGATCGTAAGCAATTTTAACATTGTTACGGGCATCGTCAAGGGAGCCATAACCGCCATATATCCGGTAATAGTTGGCTTCTGCATAGCCTTCATTTTGAATGTTCCTATGAGCGGGCTTGAAAAGCTGATTAAGAAGAGGAAACATGACATCTCAGACAAATGGGCCAGAAGAATATCTGTTCTCGGTACTTATCTGGGAGCACTGTTATTGGTTACCTTGCTTATTTCCATCGTCATTCCTCAGTTATGGCGCAGCATGATCGCCTTAGCCCAGAACCTGCCTGTTTATGTCAAGGCGGTTCTCGATTACGCTAATAATCTGCTGGAACAGATGAACATGAACTTCAGACTGTCACTGGATGGTATCTTCAGTGTACCAATTGAAGAACTTGGTACTTCACTGGAGAAATGGATCTCTGAACTGACACCTACAATTTCAAAGTGGATCGAAAAGATTGATCCGTCAGTTGTCAGCGATATCGGACGGTCTGCCTTATCTCTGCTGAAGATCGTGATCAGATTCTGTCTGGGACTGGTATTCAGTATTTATGTTCTCCTTGCCAAGGAGAATTTCAAGAAGCAGGTTGGAAACATTCTGGATGCCTTCCTGCCTGAGAATGCCGTCAGAAGCATCAGATATCTGGTCAAAAAGACAGAACAGATCTTTTCCGATTTCATCAGCGGACAGCTGGTTGAAATGTCCATTCTGGGTACGTTATTCTTCATCCTGCTGTCAGTATCAGGCATGCCATATGCCCTGCTGATAAGCGTGGTAATTGCCATGACCAGCATAATACCGTATTTCGGTTCAACTATTGCGCTGATTTTTGGAGCAGTACTGATCCTGGCGGTCAGCGGTCTGGTAAGGATGATCGTCTTCATTGCGATGTTCCTGATCACGCAGCAGGTTGATAATAACCTGATCTATCCTCATGTGGTAGGAAGTTCTGTCGGACTGCCGCCGGTCTGGGTACTGATTGCGGTAACGTTCTTCGGCTCAGCCTTCGGAGCAATTGGTCTGCTTGTGGCAGTACCAACCATGGCTCTGCTGTATACGCTGTTCAGTGATTTCATCCGGAATCGCCTGGACCGTAAGGAAGCGGTCAGAAAGCGGCTGGAGAAATAAATATACATATATTTACAATTATGTTAAAATAATAAAAAAAGGAGGCATTTGTAATGTTTAAGAGATTGTTTGGTACGGCCGTTGCCACTGCTGTTGCAGCTTTAGGGGTAAAGGTAGTTAAAGATATCCTTCAGGCTGATGAAGAAGAAGAAAAGAAATTAATAGAACTGGAAACTGAAGAATCAGAGATAGAAGAATAGCTTAAACAGTTATTCTTTTTTTACTAGAGGAATTACAATATGAGAAAACTACTACTTGTCATACTGTCTGTATTATTGTTACTAACCGGTACCGCCTGTAAGAAAAAGGAAAACGGCGGCAAGGAAGATCCGGTCATTGACAACATAGAAACAGAAGTACAGAAGAGATTCGATGAACTGCAGAAGCAGTGGTTTAAGGAAGACATGGAATCTGATTACACCAATGTTCACTTCAGTATTGTTGAGCCGGCAAAATACGGCATCAAGGATCTTGAAGTTACCCTTGGCAATGTTTCCTATGAAATGACGGAGGAAGATCAGAAAAACCTTGATGATCTGAAAGCAAGAGTTGAAAAACTTAAGGAATTCAAACTGGAAGATCTCACAACTGATCAGCAGATCATGTATGAGTGCATGGAGTATTACTTTGATCTGAACATTGGCTTCTACGAAACCGAAAAGGATTATACATTTGCCTTCACGCCTAACTCCGGCAATAATAACAACCTGATTACGCTGTTTACTGAATTTGATTTCCGTAACGAACAGGATTTCCATGATTACATTACGTTATTGAAGGATACGGGACGTTATATTGATGAATGTATCGAATACACCAGAAGACAGGCAGCGGAAGGTATTGTTCAGCCTGACAGTGTAATTGACAGCGTCATTGAACAGTGTGAGAGATTCACCGGCAATGTTGATGATAACGAAGTGATCAAAGTTTTCACTGAAGCAATCAATAAGGTTAACATGGCTGGCAGTCAGGAACTGATCGATGAAGTTGTTGCGGCAACTAAGGATATCCTGATACCGGCATATAAGAGAATCATTGACCTCTATGATAAGGAGCTGAGAGGGAAATGCACTACCAGCGGTGTCATGGCTGATTATGAGGGCGGTAAGGAACTTTATTCTCTGCTGGTAAGAAATAAGGTGAGCACTGATAAATCAGTTGCCGAGATAGAAAATGACGTCGAGGCCGCTCTGGAAGGTGCGTACAACCGCATTATCAGAAATTCCAGAGTAAGCATTACCGAAGGATATGGTTTCAGCGATCCTTATGACATTTTCAGTCATCTCATGACTTCCATGGCAAATGATTTCCCTGATATTCCAAAGGTAGATTATTCCATAGACTTCCTTGATAAGAGCGTGACTTCTGATAATACAAGTGCTTATTATCTGATTGCACCGATTGATGATCCAAATAAAAACGTTGTAAAGGTCAATCCGACATTTGTAGAACGTGATGCGGATGGTCTGTGTATTACTCTGGCTCATGAAGGTTATCCTGGTCATCTTTACCAGCACTCATACTACAGTGTTAATCATCCTGGCAATGAGTACCGCTACGTAATGGATTTCCTGGGATATGCAGAAGGATGGGCAGAGTACTGTGAAAACCATGCATACAGTTATTTCCTTAAGAATTCAAAGGAAATAGCTTACATGCAGGACAATAACATGTTCAGTTATCTGATGTATGCATATACTGACCTGAAGATGCATTATGATGGATGGGGAATAAAGGAGATTGAACAGTTCCTCAGCAGTTACTTTGTTGAATCATACGCTCAACAGATAGCACCAGACATCTTTGCGACAAATCTTGGTGACCCTGGCTTATTCCTGCCTTATGGTGTTGGCATGATGTACATGACAAACATGATGGAAGATGCCAAGTCAGCCATGGGTAGCAAGTTTGACTTTAAGGCTTATAACAAGGTCATTCTGGATACCGGTGCTGCGCCATTCCAGATTCTGCAGAAACAGGTACAGAAATATATAGACAAAAACAAATAGAAAAAAACGGAGGATTTTGATACAATCCCACTAAAGTAGACACGAGAAAAAATTAAATCTCGCCAATCTATGAAAGGTGGGATTTTATTATGGGACGAAAAGCGAAGTACAGCGCTGAACAGAAAATACAGGCATGTGAAGATTATCTATCAGGAAA
>JAFWDT010000004.1 GCA_017516045.1 Erysipelotrichaceae bacterium | reverse complement strand
TGCTCTATCAACTGAGCTACGGATCCATTGGTTGCGAAGGAGGGATTTGAACCCTCGACCTCCGGGTTATGAGCCCGACGAGCTACCAGACTGCTCTACCTCGCGATGTTAAATAAAATGGCGGAGGAACTGGGATTCGAACCCAGGCGCCGGTTTCCCGACCTACCGGTTTTCAAGACCGGACCCTTCAGCCGCTTGGGTATTCCTCCAGATATCATGGTGGACCCTATAGGACTCGAACCTATGACCAATCGGTTATGAGCCGACCGCTCTGACCAACTGAGCTAAGGGTCCAATTGGTAGCGGGAGTGAGAGTCGAACCCACGACCTCCCGGGTATGAACCGAGTGCTCTAACCAACTAAGCTATCCCGCCACTACATTGACGCTAATTAATGGTCGGGATGACAGGATTCGAACCTGCGACCCCCTGGTCCCAAACCAGGTGCACTACCAAGCTGTGCAACATCCCGACTTCTTCAGCGCTTTATGATTTTATCATACAATTTAAATTACTTCAACATTTTTTAAATAATGTTTCTAAAAAATTTTTTATGCGATACAATGAGTTTATGAAAATAGGTATTGTATCTTTAGGGTGCAGCAAGAATCTGATCGATTCTCAGACTGCCATGAAATTCTTAACCAGACAGGGACATGCATTTACCGCTAACGTCAGGGAAGCTGATGTGATAATTGTAAACACCTGTGCTTTTATTAATGATGCAAAGCAGGAATCCATCAATACGATTCTTGAAATGGCCGATTACAAGGAAAGCAGATGTCAGAAACTTATTGTAATGGGGTGTCTGCCACAGCGTTACCGTAAGGATCTTGAAAATGCTCTTCCTGAAGTTGACCGCTTCATATCCATTGATGAGTACGACCATCTGGAAGACATATTGAAAGAAGAAATTGAACCGGAAGCAGAAAAGGATTGCGACATCGTCCTGGCAACGAAACCATGGACCGGCTATCTGAGGATTGCGGACGGCTGTAATAACAAGTGTGCCTTCTGTGCCATTCCGAATATAAGAGGGCAGTATAAATCTGTCCCGTTTGAAAAGCTGCTCCAGGAAGCCGCAAAACTGAATGAAATAGGAGTTAAGGAGATCAACCTGATTGCCCAGGATACCAGCAGATACGGATTTGATCTGTACAGCAGAAACAGACTTCTTGATCTGCTGAAGGAACTCAACGCAATGGATTTCCACTGGATCAGAATACTGTATCTGTACCCTGATCTGATAACGGAAGACTTCCTTAAGGAGATGAGAAAGCTGGAAAAGGTACTGCCTTACTTTGACATGCCTGTACAGCATGGTTCCGACCGCCTGCTTAAAGCCATGAGAAGAATTACGGACAGTTCCAAGATAAGAACTCTGACATCTTCAATAAGAAGAGTTTATGATGACCCTACATTAAGGACCACCATAATCGTGGGTTTCCCGTCAGAAACAAGAGATGACTTCAAACAGCTTGTGGAGATGGTTTCTGAGGTCAAATGGGACCATCTGGGAGCGTTTAAGTATTCATTGGAAGAGAATACGGAAGCGTATGATATCAGGCCTAGAGTGGCGGGTAAAACTGCCCGGAACAGACTCGATAAGATCATGAGTCTCCAGCAGGAAATCTCTGTTGAAAGAAAACAGAGATACGTTGGCCAGATCATGGAAGTATTGGTTGAAGGCAGAGATGCCATCAAGAAGATGTACATCGGCAGAAACAGGACCCAGGCTCCGGATGACATTGACGGACATACGGTTTTCACTTCCGAACGCGACATAGAACCCGGCATTTTTGTGCAGGTCAGAATAACTGAAATCAGAGGTTATGACTTCTATGGGGTAGAAATATGAAAAGTACTGAATTAATTGCCAGAAAGATGAGACAGAACATCGTCAGAATGATCCACAGTGCCAACAGCGGACATCCAGGCGGATCATTGAGCTGCGCAGATATTGTAGCAGCTCTGTATTTTAATGTAATGCACATCAGCAAGGAAAACATTAATGATGTAAGCAGAGACAAGTTTATCCTTTCAAAAGGCCATGCTTCTGAAACCGTATATGCAGCGCTTATTGAAATGGGAGTTCTCGAAGAGTCGGAAGTATATACATTCCGTAAAATGGGCAGCAGACTGCAGGGACATCCAAACATGCAGCATTGTCCGGGAATCGACATGTCAACAGGTTCGCTTGGTCAGGGGTTGTCCGTCGGAATCGGAATGTCACTGGCTAATAAGCTGGATGGCAATGATTTCCGAACATATGTACTGGCTGGTGACGGTGAATGTCAGGAAGGCATGATCTGGGAAGCAGCCATGGCAGCAGCTTACTACAAGCTGGATAATCTTCTGCTGATCATTGACAATAATGGGCTGCAGAGCGACGGCTTCAATGAAGATGTCATGAACATTCAGCCGCTGGGAAAGAAATTTGACAGTTTTGGCTGGAATGTGTTCGGCGTTGACGGACATGATATAGATGTGATCACTCAGGCCTGTAAGATGGCAGAAACGGTGAAGGGAAAACCGACGGTTATAATTGCCCAGACCGTGAAAGGCAAGGGTGTTGATTTCATGGAAAATCAGCCTGGCTGGCACGGCAGAGGCATGAATGATGAAGAATTCGCTTCAGCCATGAAGCAGCTGGGAGGTGATACGGATGACTAAAAGAGCTACCAGAGAGTCATTTGGACAGGCTTTGACTGAACTGGCGCTGGAAAACAGAAACATCGTCGCTCTTAATGCTGATGTTTCAAAGTCTACTAAAACAGCAGAACTGCAGAAAGTAGCGCCGGAAAGACATTTCAACATGGGCATTGCGGAAGCAGACATGATGGGTGTGGCTGCCGGACTGGCTCTGAATGGAAAGATACCGTTTGCGTCATGCTTTGCGATGTTTGCGACAGGCAGGGCTTTTGATCAGATACGCAACAGCATTGCCTATCCTCATCTGAATGTGAAAATATGCGCTTCACATGCAGGCTTATCAGTAGGGCCTGATGGTGCTACACATCAGTGTAATGAAGACATTGCCCTGATGCGAGTACTTCCCGGCATGACAGTAATTCAGCCTTGTGACGACGTGGAAACGCTTCAGGCAGTTAAGGCAGCTGCTGAAATGAGAGGACCTGTATACATAAGATTGGGCCGCAGTGCGGTAGATGATGTCAATGATGAATCATATGTCTTTACTCCAGGTAAAGGCGTCGTGCTTCATCAGGGGAAAGATGACGTTACCATATTTGCGACTGGCTTAATGGTACAGGAGTCACTGATGGCTCTGTCTATTCTGAATGAAAAGGGAATAGATCCTACAGTTATTAATATTCATACCATCAAGCCGCTGGATAAAGATCTTGTTCTGGAATATGCTTGTAGAAGCAGATTCATTGTTACACGGGAAGAACACAGCGTTATCGGAGGTCTGGGCAGTGCAGTATCTGAATTACTGGCTTCAGAACACCCTGTTAGGCAGATCTTCATAGGTGTCAATGACTGCTTTGGCGAAAGCGGTACTCCGGCTGAACTGTTCCGGAAGTACGGTTTATCAGCCAAGAAGATTGCGGAAAAGATAGAAAACGAGTTAAACAGATAACTTTGGAGCGACTCTAAAGCAATATAAAAACCGCTTATTGAATGAATAAAGCGGTTTTTTGTGTTATGAGAACTTGATTCTGTTATGGAGAACCTTGCCGATGATCCTGACCTGTTTTTCCTGCTGCCGCTGTTTGTCCAGAACGATAGGTTCATAGTTTTCGTTAGCAGGTTCCAGAATCATGGTATCTCCTTTATAGATGACTTTCTTGACAGTTGCTTCGTTATCGATCAGAATAACACCGATGTCACCGCTGTTCAGATAGTCCTGCTGTCTTACATAAATGAGGTCACCTGGGAGGATGCGGGCATCTTTCATTGAATCACCGACAACTTCCAGATAGAAACAGTTGCTGTGAGCGGCATCATCCGGAAATACATGCTCGAATCCGAGATATTGCTGGTCAGCCAGGATAGGGGATCCGCCTCTGACGATACCGAGAACTGGAATCTCTGAATTTACCTGCTTTGCCAGATCAAGATTCATGAGATCATCGGTTTCCACTCCGAAAAGCCGTGATATCTTTTTGATTGTCTTGTATGGAGGAACGGCAGAGCCGTCTTCCCATTTCTGGATCGTTGTAAAAGAGGTGTAGCCTAACTGTTCAGCCAGTGTTGGCTGTGATATGTTGTTCTTTCTTCTAAGATATCTGAGATTCCTGCCAAAATTCATAATGATACCTCCTGTTATTATTATAAATTCATTGTTGAAAAAAAATCAAGCAGAGCAATTGAAAATGTTGAATGATATTCAAGTAGAATTTATAATTGAAGTATGAGAACTTCAGTTGATGTTATTTGCATGTATCCAAAAAATGGTCTTATCAGACCGTTGTCTATAGTGTGGAATAATGGAGCAAGCTATCCGGTAAGGCGGATAACTCAGGTAATTCCCATAGACGGTGATGAAGACCATTCGTGTGGTTTGCGTTATACCTGCAGGATCGGCAATTCTGTCCGTTATCTGTTTCTGGAAAACGGCAAGTGGTTCATAGAGAAATTATAACTTTTCAATTAAGGAACTGAAGATATTGAGACTGCTTATCAGAGTACCGATCGTACTTCCCAGATTGGCCAGAATTACCAACAGTAATATTCTGAGAACTCGATTGCTGAAGAAACTCTTAACAGAATTGAAATCATCGCTTACCTTGGAAAAGTCTTCTACCGTTGGTTTTCTGATATATGCTTCAGTAAGACCGGCAAACCATCCGGCAGCCAGCAGAGGATTCAGAGATGTGATTGGGGCCGCCAGGAAGGCAACGATAACGGAAATGATGTGACCACGGGCGAGCAGGGCTCCCATGGCACTGCAGGTGCCATTGAACAGGATCCATGTCTTAATCTGCTGTAACCCGATTTCCTTATCTTTGCTGAAGGAAAGAAGTATTACCATCAAAATGGTGACTGGCAGGATCCAGGAAGCTATCTTGCTGACAGTGCTTTTCGGAGGGATGACATCAAAATCCTTTATGTCATAATCCTCATTTATATGCTTCTGTACACCAATTGTGTGGGCAGCTCCCATGACTGCTACGATGTTAGTGCCTGGGGCTGTTTTTATTTTATATGCAAGATATTTGTCTCTTTCAGTGATAAGTACTTCTGCAACTGATGGGAAGGCTTTGCTGACTTCCCGCAAGGCAGCTGTTAAGGCTTCAGACTGCTGCAGGTTTTTCAGTTCTTCTTCGCTGATCTCCTCTTTTTCGAAAAGGGAAGAAATAATGACATTGAGAAGTTTCATTTTGTCTTTGAATGTCAGTTTGCGCCAGGTTCTTTTGAATGTCGTCTGGATGCTGCGGTCTGCCAGTACCAGTTCAGCACCGATCTCTTCGGCTTTGTTTATGGCTGTTATCATTTCTCCGCCGCTTCTTGTACCAAGCTGTCCAGCCAGCCTTTTCTGGTAATTTGACAGTATGATATTTGCCAGCATATAGCCGACTCTTTTTTCCTTTATGATTTTTGTGATATCAGTGTTTTTAAACTTATCAGGATTCTTAAGTGAGTCCAGTCTGTCCTTATCAAGTTCAACACAGATGGTATCAGGATGTATTTCATCTATCGTCCGGGCTACCAGTTCAGCACTGTTTTTGGAAACATGTGCTGTTGGAATAATGGTAATGTTTTTACCCTGATATTCTAATTTTATTAATTCTATATCCATATTTATCACCTTATAATAATCATTATAAACCAAAGCAGTGATAAGACAATTTCTAACTGCAATCACATAATTCTGGTTAACTACTCTATTATATTATGTTATAATACTAAAATGAAAAGAGGGAAACCACATGAATTTTCAGTTTACATATGAATCGATAATCAGATATCTGCAGATCGCGGTAGATATTGCAGTAGTCTGGATACTGATAAATTATATTATAAAAGTAGCAAAAAGCTCACAGAAAACAATACAGTTATTCCAGGGAATCATCCTTATTCTGGCAATCCAGGCCATTGCCAAGTTTTTAGGTCTGACCACAGTTGCCATCATTACGGATAACATTGTCTCATGGGGCTTCCTGGCTATAATCGTGGTTTTCCAGCCGGAAGTGCGTTCTGTGCTTGAAAGACTGGGAAAGAGCAACGCCCTGGCCAGAATATCCGTATTAAGCCGTAACGAAAAGGAAAAGCTGGTTGATGAACTTGTTGCCGCAACGGCCAATCTTTCAAGTTCTCAGACAGGTGCACTCATTACTTTGGAACAGAGTCAGTTCCTTAATGAATATGTTAATACAGGTGTAAAACTGAATTCAGTGGTATCCGCTGAACTTCTTTGTTCTATCTTCCAGACAACAACTCCATTACATGATGGAGCTGTTATTATTCAGGGTGACAGAATTGCCTGTGCTTCAGCTTATTTCCCTCCGACAACAATGGATCTTCCTTCCAGATACGGTGCCAGACACAGAGCTGCCATCGGTATTTCCGAAGTAACGGATGCCATAACCATTGTTGTTTCAGAGGAAACGGGCAGGGTTGCCTTGACCAGAGACGGCAAGATCCTGCAGATGAATGAGCATAAACTGCGTAATTATCTGGAAAAGATCATTCTTGATAAGGAAGTTGTCAAAGGTACCAGCAATGCTGCAACCAGTGCCAGTTCAGTAACTGTTGAAAATCTGGTTTCTGATGCATCAGATAATTCAGATGATGAAATTGAATTCAAGGTTGATGATTCACATGAGAACGAAAAACTCATGAAGACATTCCAGTCCACCGACTTCAAAGCTGACATCGAGAAGGAAGACAGAACGCTGTTCCGCAGAAAACAGGAGAGCAATCCTGTTGTTAAGCAGCTTGTTAATGATATTGCGAATGAAAGAAAGCAGGAAGCAGCCGGACTTAACAGCAACCGGCCGGTTCCGGAAATAAAGATCAAAAAGATCTCTGTTCCAAGAGATACCATCACAGAATCTCATGAGATAGAGAATTTTGACGTGGAAGAAGTTTTCGAGACGATCAAGACACAGAGGATCGTTGAAGGAAATGAGGAATCCGATGTGAAAGGAGGCAAGGAAAATGGCTAAGAAAGACAAGAAGCAGGAAAAAGATTCCAAGCAGAAACTTGAACTGGCACAGAGAATTGCTGAAAATTCACAGAAAGTGGCAAATACATATGCCAACTTCGAAAACTCATTTCTGTACATGTTCCGCATTATTTTCGGCGGACTGAATAAGATAATATTTGACTCCAAGTTCAGCAAGATTGCTTCGCTGATCATTGCCATTATCATTTACGTAGCCGTTAACACTAATGGTGACAGCAATGTCAACGTAACCCAGGCTTCTCAGATCAGCGGCATTCCTGTACAGGTCATCTACAACAGTGAAATCTATGAGATTTCCGGTGTGCCTGAGACGGCAGATGTTATCGTCATGGGTGACATGAGTGATATTACATTGCAGAAGAGCCAGGTTAACTCCAAGCTTACTGCCGATCTTTCCGGTCTGACAGAAGGGACATATACTGTCAAGCTGACACCTACAAACTTCATTTCAAGGCTGTCAGTAAACGTTATTGACGCTCCTAGCATAACGGTAACAATTAAAAAGAAGATAAGTACAAGATACAATCTTTCATATGAATTTATAAATACGAATGCCATGGACAATATATATTCGCTTGGCGTTCCTACCTTTGATACAACTGAAGTACTGATACGTGCTTCCAAGGATACCATAGACAGCATAGCATACGTTAAGGCGCTGATTGACGTTTCCAACGTTACAGATACCTTTACCAGAGATGCCAAGATAGTTGCCTATAACCAGAGCGGTCAGATGGTTGAATGTGACTGCTTCCCTGAATATGTATCTTCAACGGTCATCGTAACTAATCCTAATAAGGATGTTCCAATTGTCGTAAGACCTGTAGGCAATCTGCCTGAAGGTCTGGCAATCGATAAGATCACATTAGACTATTCTACCGTAACGGTTTACGGCCCTGAAGCAGTTCTTGATGAGATTAACGAAATTTACATTGACCTGGATATTTCATCCATTACCAAGAATACGATATTCTCTACAGCTCTTACTGTTCCAAGCGGAATCAACAAGATGAGCGTTACAAGAGTTAACATGGAAATCGTAGTCGGACCGGCCGTTTCCAAGGTTATCAGCAGAGTAGAGACTAAGTTTATTAACAATACATCTAATTATGTCTTTGCACCAGTTAATAACGCTGATGTATATATGAACATCCTGGTAACAGGAACTCAGGCTAACATTGATGCAGTTAATGCAACAAATGTTTACCCTGAACTGGATCTGTCCAATATTACTGTTGGAACACAGTCTGTTCCAATCAGAGTATGGGGAAACAACAAATATGTTACATATCAGTTAGAGGATGGACGTACAGAAATAGAAATTCAAGTAAAGGAGCAGTAAAGTATGGTTAAAATTCATTTCGGAACAGACGGAATAAGAGGAAGAGCAAACGAGAATCTTACAATAAACATGGCTTATCGCATCGGCGAGTATCTGGGATACAGCTACAGCAAGGAACGCAAAGCCAGAATCATAATCGGCAGAGATACAAGACTGTCAGGAACAATGTTTGAAGCTGCACTTTCCGGCGGTATTACAGCCTTAGGCGGCAATGTATATGCCTTAGGAGTATGTTCAACACCTGAACTGGTGTATCTGGTAAGAAAGGGTGATTTCGACTGCGGCCTGATGATCAGTGCCTCACACAATCCTTTCACGGATAACGGTATCAAGATCATTGCCGGCGGTGGCACAAAGATGAATGCCGACTTTGAAGGAGAGGTCGAAGATTACATGTACAGCGACAGACAGCTGGAACCTGTAAACGGCGACAAGATCGGTGAAGTGTTTGATTACAGATCAGGAAGCGAGTTATATTTTGATTTCCTGAGCGAAAAATTCCCATTAGATCTGACAGGATACAAGGTATTACTTGACTGTGCAAACGGTTCTGCAACAGTTACAGCAGAAAAGATGATGAAGAAGCTTGGTGCAGAAGTAACAGTCATCAACAATACACCTGACGGAATGAATATTAACAGAGGATGCGGTTCAACTCATCCTGAGATGATATCTGAAAAGATCAAAACCGGTAAATATGACGCTGGTTTTGCCTACGACGGAGATGCTGACAGAGTAATTGCCATTGCACCTGACGGACAGATAGTAGATGGCGACAAGATCATCTACAGCTGTGGCAAGTATCTTAAGAAGCACGGCAAACTTAACGGCAACAAGGTCGTATGTACGGTAATGGCTAACCTTGGCTTATTTAAGAAACTTGATGAATTCGGAATCGGTTATGAAAAGACCAAAGTCGGTGATAAATATGTTTATGAAAACATGTGTGAAAATGACTATAAGCTTGGCGGTGAACAGTCAGGTCATATCATTTTCAAGGATTATGCCACAACAGGTGACGGTCTGTTAACAAGCCTGTTCATGCTGCAGGTAATGCATGATGAAGGCAAGTCAATGAATGAACTTACAGATGATCTGTTCATTTATCCGCAGTTACTTGTCAATGTTGAAGTTAAGGATAAGCAGAATGTGCTTAACGACCCTGAAATCAAGGCAGCCTGTGACAAGGTTGATGAAGAGCTGAAGGGTGACGGACGTGTTCTGGTAAGACCTAGCGGTACGGAACCGCTCATCAGAGTAATGGTTGAAGCCAGCACCGATGAACTGTGTGCCTATCATGTAAACAGAATTGTCGATCTTATCAAATCCAAGGGACTATAGTATGGTTAAATATACTATTGGTAAGATTGCTGAAATAGTACAGGGAACTCTTATAGGCGATCCTGAAACGGAAGTTGAAGGTGTTGCCATTGACTCAAGGCTCATTAAGGATAATGAGCTTTTTGTGCCTATAAAGGGAGAGAGAGTAGACGGTCATACTTTTGTTAAGGGACTGTTTGAAAAAGGGATAAAGGTCAGTTTCTGGCAGGCTGGAACAGAAGAAATGCCTGAAAACGGCAACATTATTCTGGTAGATGATAACCTTAAGGCTTTACAGAAACTGGCGGCTCAGTACCGCAAGGATCTGGGAGTGAGAATTGTCGGTGTTACAGGAAGCAGCGGCAAGACGAGTACAAAGGACCTCATTGCTTCTGTACTGTCACAGAAATACAGAGTTCTGAAAACTGACGGCAACAAGAATAATGACATAGGTGTGCCATTGACATTGCTGTCAATTAACAGTGACATAGAAGTAGCCGTAATAGAAATGGGCATCCTGGATTTCGGAATCATGGATAACCTGGTTGAAATGGTCAGACCTGATCATACGGTTATTACCAGTATCGCCCCGGCACACATTATGCGGTTCAAGACAATGGATAACATTGTTCAGCAGAAATGCCTGATCAATAAGTATCTGGATGAAGGAATTTGTTTCTACAACCATGACACTTATGGCCTGGCAGATTATCTGCCGACTATGAATCTCAGAAATTCTCCGGTCGGATATGGTTTCAATGCGAACAGCAATGTAGTTATCATCCCGGGGAATTTTGATGCCAGTGGCATGACCTTCAGCATCAGTGAATACCCTGAAGAAGAGTATTCTGTACCATTGCTGGGTATGCATCAGCTGCTTAATTCAACTGCAGCTGTTCTGGTCGGAAAAAAGCTTGGCCTTACATATGAGGAAATCAGAACAGGCCTGCAGAATGTTCAGCTTACACCGCATCGCCGGCAGATGATAAAAATCAATGACAGCATAGTCATTGATGATACTTACAACAGTAACCCGGGCAGTTTATGTGCGTCTTTAGAGATGCTCTCAGGCTTAAGAACAGACTATAAAAAGTGTGTCTGCCTTGGTGATATGCTGGAATTGGGTGATAATGAAGCGGAGTTCCATGCTTCTATCGCCGACAGAGTAGACTTTAGTGTTTTCAGAGAAATCATGTTATATGGTAATCTGATGAAAAACCTGTATGAGAGTCTGAAAACTAAGAATATAGAATCAGAATACTATGAAGATAAAAAACTCATGCTGGAAGACCTTAAGACTTTGCTAAAGGAAAGAGTGATCATTCTTTTCAAAGCCAGCAACGGTTTGCGATTCATGGATCTGATTAAAGACTTGGAGGATTTTTATGAGTGTTAGAATAGCAGTTTTATTTGGTGGACAGAGCCATGAGCATCCTGTCAGCTGTATGTCAGTAACGTCTGTTCTTAATAATCTCGACAGTAAATACGACGTGTATATGGTAGGAATTACCATGGATGGCAACTGGTATCACTATTGCGATGATGTTGCTCTGATTGAAAATGACAAGTGGCTTAACAGTGACAATAAGGAAGAAATCATTCTGTCGCCTAATCCTAATCATCATGGATTCTATAATCTGACTACCGGCAGAATAGACAGAGTAGATATGATTTTCCCGATGTTACATGGCCGTAATGGGGAAGACGGAACGGTTCAGGGCTTATGTCAGCTGGCTAACATTCCTTGCGTTTCCTGTGATCTGACCAGCAGTGCCATTGCCATGGATAAGGAATTTACTCATATTATTGCTGAGTCATATGGCGTTCCGATGGCCAGATACAAGGTCTTCAGAAAGAACAATCATCCTGATTATACAGAAATGTATGAAATGGTAACTTCTGAACTGGGACTGCCTTGCTACGTAAAGCCAAGTAAGGAAGGTTCATCTTTTGGAGCACACAAGATCAATAACTTCAATGATTTTACCAAATACACTGATGATGCTTTCAGCTATGATGAAAAGATACTTTTTGAGGAATTCATCAGTGGTACGGAAGTAGGATGTGGCGTTATGGCTGACGGTGAATGCGGACTCGTATACGAAGTAGTAGTTGAAACGGAAATGTACGGTTATGCTGAAAAGTATGACGGTTACAAGACAAATATCTATGTACCGGCTATCAATCTGACTGATGAACAGATGGCTGAAGTAGTCAGATACAGTAAGATCGTTTATAAGGCTTTAGGCTGCAACGTTCTGGGCAGAGCTGACTTCTTTGCTTCAGATCGTATCGTTTTCAATGAGATCAATCTGATTCCGGGATTTACTTCCCACAGTCTTTTTCCGGCTACATTCAAGGCTAAGGGAATCGACTACACAACGATGCTTAACAAACTAATAGAACTTAAACTCGAAGAGGAATAGATTATGGAACATAACAGATGCTGGATAGAAGTTTCCCGAAAAGCCTGCATACATAACATAGAGGCTATGAGAAACTATCTTCCCGCTGAAACAAAAATGCTGGCAATAGTTAAGGCTAACAGCTATGGTCATGATGCCTCACTGCTTCCAAAAGTGATGGAAGAAGCGGGGATCAGTGATTTTGGCGTTGCCTGCGTTGACGAGGCAGTTGTTTTACGTGAATCAGGTATAAAGGGAACAATTCTGATTCTGGAATATGTAGATAAGAAAGACTGGCAGCGTGCCATAGATTATGACTGCATCATGTCTGTATCTTCGGTACAGCATGGAAAAGATCTTAATGAATGGGCAGCGGGCAAAGGCATAAATATAAGATGCGAAGTCAAGGTCGATACCGGTATGAGAAGAATCGGTCTCAATGCAGAGTGTGACGACAGCGACATCATTAGTGTCTATGGCAGCAGCAATATCATCATAAACGGCACATATTCACATTTCTGCTGTGCTGACTCATTTGCAGAGAATGATATAGAATTTACCGATGTGCAGAACAGCCGTTTTGCTTCATTCCTGCAGCGTGTAAGAGATCTGGGATTTGATACCGGCAGAACACATCTGGCTGCATCCGCAGGGTTTATTAATTATCCTGAATACAGATATGATTTTGTCAGACCGGGTTTTACCCTTTATGGATATAACGTCGGTGACGTCAAGGACAAGATCAGCATCCAGCAGGTTCTCAGCATGAAAGCTAAGGTTGAATATGTCAAAGATGTCGAATCCGGTGAAGGAATATCCTATGGCAGATTATATTACACTGAAGGCAGAAGAAGGATTGCCACGGTGGCAGCCGGATATGCTGACGGGTACCGTCGTTCGCTGACCGGAAAGGCATATGTGCTCATACACGGTCAAAAAGCCAGGGTAGTAGGCAGAATATGCATGGATCAGATGATGATTGATGTTACCGACATTCCTGACGTAAAGACGGAAGATGTCGTTACATTAATTGGAACGGACGGAAATGAAACAATAAGTATTGAACAGATATCAGACTGGGCGGATACCATTGGCAGTGATTATGTCACTACCATACCGACTTCCAGAGTAAAAAGATATCTTGTAGATTAGGCGGTGAATGAATATGAAACAGAATCTCGGTGAATTAAGAGAAACCGGAAATAATGTATATACTGACAGACACGGGCGTACGCTTGTCATCAACAGAAAGGAAAAGTGTGCTTATGTAATAGATAAGGCACATGATAGACTTTTTTTCATCCTGTCTAACCGTCTTTCCATCGCAGCAATCATTGCCATTTTGATTGGAACAAGACAGCCATTGCTGGGACTGATTGCCGGAATAGCTGTTTATGGAATAATATATGCGTATTATCATATGTACTTCCTGAAAAAACTGGAAGTCATAGAAGACATTGATTTGCCGGAAAAGTCCACGATCATGGACAGAGCAATGCGGCTGAGCAAGAACAGAAATCTTGCGATTGGGTCACTCAGCCGGCTGATATCCGTTCTTTCTATAGTTAATATGTTCCAGACGGTCAAGGACTGGGATGCCGTTCTGTCATTTAAGGACATGAACCAGGTTTCAATTGCCTTGCTGTCAGTTGGAATGTCTGTTTTCTTCGTGTTTGTTGGAAGCATTGCCTTTACGGCTTATTTTAAGAAGGGAAAGGAATAGGAATATGTTGGAATTCAAATTTGACACACAGCTTCTGATCGCCGGACATGATCTGGATGAAGACGAGATCCATGATTATTTTGTTGAAAACTTCAAGGGTGACTGCCTTCTGGCAGTAGGAGATGAAGATCTGATAAAGATACATTTCCATACGAACGAACCTTGGCTTGTACTGGAATACTGTGCTACAAAAGGTGAAATATACGATGTAGTAATAGAAAACATGCAGAGACAGGCTGACGGTTTACAGGGATAATTCAATCGGTGTTCAGCTGATATTCACAAAAGAATTGTATTATTAGTGCCAGGAGGTGTTTTTCATGGCGAAATTGTTAATTGTTGACGATGAGCAGAGAATCAGAGAAATGATCAAGAAATATGCTGTTTTTGAAGGTCATCAGGTCTATGAAGCTGCTGATGGTTTCACGGCTGTTCAGATGGCTGAGGAAAATAACTATGACATTATCATCATGGATGTCATGATGCCTGATCTTGACGGTTTCAGTGCTGTCAAAGCCATCAGAAAAATCAAACAGACTCCTGTCATCATGCTTTCAGCCCGCGGTGAGGAATATGATAAGATCCACGGCTTTGAGGTAGGAGTAGACGATTACGTTGTTAAGCCATTTTCTGTCAAAGAACTTATGATGAGAATTCAGGCCATCCTGTCTCGCGGCAAGGAACAGACTGAAACAAGCAATGTCGTTTCTTTTGAAGGACTGACAATTGACTACACAGCCAGAATCGTTACTGTCAATGGCCAAAGAGTGGAAATGTCACCTAAGGAATATGAACTTCTGTTTTTCATGGCAAAAAACAAGAACATTGCACTTTCAAGAGACAGACTACTTTCCGAGGTTTGGGGATATGACTATTATGGAGATGACAGAACCTTGGATACACATATAAAACTGCTCAGAAAATCACTGGGTGAGTACCAGAAGTTTATTGTTACTGTCAGAGGGGTAGGGTACCGTTTTGAAGCCTAATTTTAAATTGTCAAAATCCCTTTTCGGCAGAATAATGCTTTATCTTTTAGGATTGGTGGCAGTTCTTATCATTACACTCTGGGTATTCCAGATCGGCATGCTGGAAACGACTTATAAAAACATCAGAACCAGACAGATCAAAAAGGTCACCGGTAACATAGCGCGGCAGTTAGACGGAAAAGACACTATTACCGCTCTTACACCGGAGCATTATGAAAATGATATGGCCATACTGGTTGTCAGTCTGGAAGACAGAGTATATACCGTCAGCAATGAGAATACACTTGGTTTTATTCTGGGCCGAAATCCCGAAAAAAAGATCCTGGAAATCATTGATTTATATAAGACAAGCAAATCTGACGTATTATATATAAGTAATCAGGCAAATCGTCATATCTTTGACGAGAATTCAGCCGAGTTTACAAATAAGAACAGCGATAATGTCAGTGGAATTGCTTACCTAACTGAAATCACAGATAATACCGGAAAAAGCCTGCTAGTAATGGGTTTATGTGAAATCGTTCCGGTATATTCTACAATCAATACCTTAAGAACACAGCTGACAACTATTACAATAGTTCTGACGATTATTGCAGTGATAGTCGCATACATTATTGCCAGAAGAGTCTCAAGACCGATAGAGAATCTGACCTCAAATGCCAGAGTCATGTCAACAGGAGACTTTGATGTCGAATTCCATGGAACTGGCTTTACCGAAATCGAAGAACTCAGTGATACACTGAATTTTACGGCGCAGGAACTTAAGAAGTCAGACCAGCTGACCAAGGATCTGATTGCCAATGTCTCGCATGATTTAAGAACACCGCTGACGATGATTTCCGGATATGGTGAACTCATCAGAGATGTTCCGGGTGAATCAACACCTGAAAACATACAGGTAATCATTGATGAAGCTAACAGACTTACAACGCTTGTCAATTATATGCTGGATGTTTCCAAACTGCAGTCAGGTACTACAGAAATAGTAATGGGAACTGTTAACGCCAACGACTTACTGAGCCGAGTGGGCAATACCTACAGTACCATGATGGAAAAGAATGGATATCATTTCGTTGTAGACTGTGATGAGGAAATCAATTATGTCCATGCAGATGCCGGCAGAATTGAACAGGTACTGCATAATCTGACCAATAACGCCATAAATCATATCGGTGACGATAAGACAGTAGTTCTGAAGTGCCATGAGCATAACGACAAGATGAAATTTGAAGTCATTGACCATGGCAGCGGAATCAAGGAAGAAGACATTCCTCTTATCTGGCAGCGTTACTATAAAGCAAATAATATTTCAGAGACCGGCAGCGGATTGGGGCTGTCAATCGTAAAGACAATCTTGGAATTACATGATGCTGAATATGGTGTTGAAAGCAAAATAAATGAAGGCTCGAATTTCTGGTTTGAGCTACCTATTATTAAGGATGGTGTATAAAATGACAGCTAAAGAAAACTTCAAGGCCAACTTCCTGGCTCGGCCTAATCCCCACAGCAAGATTAAGAAGATCTTTGCGATAGTATCAGGAAAAGGCGGTGTCGGCAAGTCACTGGTCACTTCGCTGACAGCCATTGAACTAAGGAGAAAGGGATATAAAGTAGGCATCATGGATGCTGATATCACAGGTCCTAGTATCCCTCAGATCTTTAACCTGCATGGTCCGCTTTACAGTGGTGATGAAGGAATAATTCCGGCTGAAACCAGAACAGGTATTGAAGTGGTATCTGCCAATCTGATCGTAGAAGATCCTACAGCTCCAATCATCTGGAGAAGTCCGATCATTACAGGTCTGATAAAGCAGTTTTACAGTGATGTATACTGGGGGGACCTGGATTATCTGCTGATTGACCTTCCTCCGGGAACAGGGGATGTGCCTCTGACTGTATTCCAGTCCATACCTCTGGATGGAATCGTAATCGTTACAACACCGCAGGATCTTGTGTCTCTGATCGTAGAGAAAGCCAGAAACATGGCCGAACAGATGGAGATCCCTGTAGTCGGTATTGTTGAAAACATGAGTTATGTTGTCTGTTCTCACTGCGGTGAAAAGACTTATCTGTTCAGCAGAAAAAACAGCTACATCAAAGATTACAAACCGATTGCCCGATTACCATTGAATGGTGACATCGCTGAAATGTGCGACGAAGGCCGATTGGAAGAAGGAGTCTTTGATTATCTGGAAGAATTAATTACGGAATTAGAAAAATAGAGCCTCGGCTCTATTTTTTCATTTACACAGATATTTGAGATGTTATAATTAATAATGAACAGAGGTTCATTATTTATGCCACAGACTTTGAAAGATGATGTAAAAGAAAGAATCGTGGATGCTGCCAAGCAGGAATTCATGAAGAATAGCTATGACAAGGCGTCAATGAGGGTTATTGCCGGAAAGAGCAAAATCACGGTTGGCAATCTTTACCGTTACTTTAAAAGCAAGGAAGATCTCAACCGTTATATTGTGGCTCCGGCTCTGGAAAAAATACAGAATCTGGTTCTGGATATCACAAATAACCAGATCGACATCATGAATCTGGACAGCTTTGACATTACGACCGCTCAGATGCGAACCATGCTGGATTCACTGGCAGACGGCGTCGTTGACATCTACATGCAGCATCGCATTGAGGTCAATATCCTGATGATGCGTACCAATATCAATAAGTATCTTACTGACTGGTTTTCAAATGCCATAGCCCAGATCATTGGCCGAAATTACAACATTGATCCAAAATCTGCGAATGTCAGACTGATGGCTGATGGTTATGCCGTTTCCATTTTTACCGGTTTTACAACCATATTAAGAAACAGCACAGTTAATACAGAGACGCTGAAAAGACTGGTAAAAATCTATATGGAGTCATATGTTGACATGCTGGATGTAGATCTCGTTAATCGCTGAGGGGTGAGCTGAAATGAGTTTTATTGAATTTAAAAATGTCAGTAAGATATACAAAATGGGTGAAGTGGAAATCAAAGCTCTTGATAATATCTCCTTTGAGATAGAAAAGGGCGAATTTGTCGTGGTTCTGGGAGCTTCCGGAGCAGGCAAAACAACGATATTGAACATTCTTGGCGGTATGGATACCGCCAGCAGCGGCGAAATAATCGTTGACGGCAATAACATTTCCAAGGCGAATGAAAAACAGCTGACAGATTACAGACGTTATGACATCGGTTTTGTTTTCCAGTTTTATAACCTGGTTCAGAATCTGACTGCCCGCGAAAATGTTGAACTGGCGGTACAGATCTGCAAGGAACCGCTGGATTCCCGCTTTGTGCTGAAAATGGTAGGACTGGAAGACAGGACAAATAACTTCCCGTCTCAGCTTTCCGGCGGTGAACAGCAGCGTGTCGCAATAGCCAGAGCCGTAGCCAAGAATCCCAAACTTCTGCTGTGCGATGAACCTACCGGTGCACTTGACTATAAAACAGGCAAGCAGGTTCTTAAAGTCCTGCAGGAAATGTCATATAAACATAACATGACAGTTGTAATGATCACTCATAACAGCGCTCTGGCTGATATGGGTCAGAAAATAATAAGGGTCAGAAGCGGGCAGATAGAATCTGTAACGCTGAATGAAAATCCAAAGAGTGTTGAGGATATTGAATACTGATGTTTCATAAGGATACTTTCAGGCTCATAAAGAGTACTTTTAACCGTTTCTTTTCCCTGTTTATGATAGTTGTAATAGGGGTTGCTTTCATGATGGGGCTGCTCAGCTCCAGACCGATAATGGAAGAAAGCGTTGAACAGTACTACAGTGAGATGAATCTGCAGGATTTTCAGATCTATTCATCTTACGGTTTTAATGATGATGACATAAAAGCCATCGAAAAACAGGAATATGTCAGAGAATGTTTTGGATCAAGAATGACTGATGTATTCTGCCGTAATGAAAATGGGGACGTTTTCGTCATCAGACTTGAAGAGCTTGACCGTAAAATGAATAAATTTGAACTGCTGGCTGGCAGACTGCCACAGAAAGATAATGAACTTGTACTGGTTTCAAGTTCTCTTAATCATGATTCCGACCGTCTCATAGGCTCTGAAATCGAGGTCTATCTTGACGATTCAGACATTACCGATACGCTGGTAAATACGACTTATAAAATTGTGGGAATAGTCAAGACACCGTCGTATATGGCGAAAACAATGGGAACCAGCAATCTGAAGAATCTTGAACTTAATGAAGTTGCATATATTCCTAACAGTAATTTCTTAAGTGATTATTATACTACGGTATATGTTACGGTAAATGACGCCGATGGCCTTAACAGCTTTAAGGAAGAGTATAAGGAGTTTATCGGTGAATATGAAGAAGATCTCAGGATATTCGCAAACAGGCAGCAGGAGGTCTTAAAATCAACCCTGCTGGATGAATACAGAGATAAAATTGCTGAAGGTGAACGGGAACTTAATACCAGAAAGGCTGAAGGACAGAAACAGCTTGATGAAGCCAAACAGAAACTGGATGATGCCAAGATCCAGATCATAGCCGGTGAAACACAGCTGGAGACCATGAGGTCTGCCTTAGCAACAGCAGAAGGGAGAATCAAATCCCTGCAGAGACAGTATGACAGCGACAATTCGCGCATAAACAGCAGGATCAGTGAAATTGAAAGCAAGGATGCCAGAGGCAGGTCTTTTGAACAGATCATGGCTGAAGCATCAATGGATTATGCGACCTATAACGCCCTTAAGAGAATGAAATCGGCTGCCGGCAACAATCAGTATCAGGATAATATTGACCGTATCAGACAGGAAAACGCTGACAGAAGAAACCGACTGGACAATGTCCTTTATCCGGAAAGAGACAGTCTCAACAGCATCATTAACAGTGAAACTGCCAGTGCAGAAGAAAAAGAGGCGGCCATCAGCCGACTGTCTGAGGTTAATTCCGAAATATCACAGCTGGAAAATGAAATCGTCATTAACGATGCCCTCATCAGCAATCTTGAAGAACTCGGTAACCAGAATACTCCATCTGACATTGATACACAAATAGAGGAGATCGACAGAAAATATAACGGCTCAATTGACTCCGTATATATTTCCTATCTGTCTCTGGCCCAGGAACAGCTGAGGGTTGCCACTACAGCTGAGGAAATCAGAATTGCTCAGGAAGCCATGAACAGGGTTACTGCCGAAATAACATCGGGCAGTGCGGAAATAGAAAGAGGAAAAGCTGAATACGCATCTGGAGAAAAGCAGTATCTGGATGCAGTCATTACGTTTAATGAAGAGATAGAAAAAGCTGAAGCTGAAATCAGAAAGGCTTATCAGGATCTTGATGAACTTCCTGATGCCAAGTGGATCATCCTTAACAGGGATTCGCATTACTCTTCTTACATGTACGCCAATAACTGCAAGCAGATGGGAGCCATCGGCTTCTATATGCCGATACTGTTCTATCTTGTAGCAGCCTTGGTATGTATGACAACCATGACCAGACTTGTTGACGAGCAAAGAGGACAGATAGGTATTTTCCGTGCTCTCGGTTTCAGCAAAAACGAAGTCATTTCCAAGTACATTATCTATGCCTTGCTGGCATCTGTTACCGGCAGCGTTGTCGGCATTGTCAGCGGAATGCTGATCTTCCCGGTTGTCATATATGAAACCTGGCGACTGATGTATGATCTGCCGACAAGAATAACCATGTTCCCGATAACGAACATAATAGTATGCATTCTGGCGTTTACGGTCCTGATGAGTGCTGTTACTTACTTTGTGGTCAGAAAGACCCTCAATGAAACCCCTAGTCAGCTGCTAAGGCCGAAAGCGCCTAAAAACGCCAAAAAAGTATTCATTGAAAACATTCCGTTTATATGGAACAGGCTGTCATTTACTTCCAAGATCACTGCCAGAAATCTGATCAGATACAAAACCAGATTCTTCATGACCGTTATCGGTGTAGCAGGCTGTACCAGTCTTCTGGTTCTGGGCTGGGGTATCAAGGATTCAATATCAGATGTTATCGGCATCCAGTTCGGTCAGATCTACAATTATAACTACGTAGTCAATCTGGAAAACGACCACAATTTAGCGCAGATACAGAGTATTCTGGAAAATGATCTTTCCAATGAATATGTTGCTCCTATCATGTCATACTCTGCCAAGATGTATAAGGATACGGGTGAAAAGGTACTGACCGTTGAAGTAGTAGATGCCAGAAAAGGCAATGATATTTTCAACTTAAGGGAAAAAGATCACAAGACACCTGTCAGGATCGGAAACAACGGCGTAATAATCACGGAAAAGTTTGCAGATTTAAATAAGATCAAAGCCGGTGATTACATAACCATAGAATCCAGAAACGGCATAAAGCGGCAGGTAAAGGTTGCAGAGGTCTGCGAAATGTATTTCCAGCACTATGCATATATTTCAGAAGAATACTATGACGCTGTGTTCAATGAACCAATACATCCTAATAGCATAGCGGTAAAGACTGATAACAGCGATAATCTGTATAGTACCATTGAGGATGTTGAGGGAGTGGAAAGCATCGTTGACTTCAGCAGTGTCGTATCACAGTTCAACATCATGATCGAAGCACTTGACTATATCATACTGGTTATCATAATCACTGCCGGATCGCTGGCATTCGTCGTTCTGATCAACCTCACACAGGTTAACATCTCCGAAAGAATCAGAGAGATAGCTACCCTGAAGGTATTGGGTTTCAGAAATATGGAAATAAATTCATACATTTTCAAGGAGATAATGACATTAGCCATAATAGGAGGGGTGTTCGGACTTCCTTTGGGAATCGTTGAGCATCGCTTCATCATGGGAGTCATAGACATGGAGATGATAAGATTCGGCACTAACATAAAGACACTCAGCTTTATTTATGCTTATGCCATCACAATAGTATTTACGATCATTGTCCTGTACTTTACCAGAAAGCCGCTGCAGAAGATACAGATGATCGAATCACTGAAATCTGTCGAATAAAAAAAGAATCACCGATGTTCAGATCGGTGATTTCATTTTGCGTTATGTTTATGGTTCTCTGGCTCCTATGTAAATATAGTAGCCGCCAACTATGATGAATCCGATGGAAACGAGGGCCAGGGCAGCCAGCAGCAGTTTTGTTGAAGTGGCAAAATCAAACAGGTTATCGGTATTGGTCTTGTTATGACTGTCTTCTTTACTTCCCGGCGTGAAGTTTGAGGTCCTTACAACCGTAAATACATATGAATTTACCTCATCATTTTCAGAGGTGACGGTAACAATGATCTGATTGTTGATTTCATCAGAGACGTCAACGGTACTTGCCGGGTTTTCAGCAGTAAAACTGTAATCCAGTTTCTTGACCTTTGAATCAACCTCTACCTTATATGAAGTGGTAAGCTTGTTGAAAGCAGGGGTAACAGTGGCATCCTTGAAGTCTGCTGACTTAAGATAGGCACTGGTCAGCTTTCTTTCAGATACGGCGATGGTCTGTGAATCGTTGCCGTAGTTCTGGTCTTTATTGACAAGTCTGGTTTCATATTGCGGCTGAGGAATAATGACTTCATTTATACAGCCGCCGTTAGCTTCGCAGGCTTTTTCCTGTTCACGTGCCGCATCAATATCCCGCTGATTGATGATGACACTGTCATTGACAGTGACATTGGAAATTATGTCAGAAGTCGTGATATTTACGGAACTGTCAGTACTGTGAACGACAAAAGTCATGGAAAACAGTGAACTGACAGAAGAAACGGGCCCGTTTGCCTGAGCGTTAAAATAGATCCTGCCGTTCTGGCTGGTATCGAAGGCGATGTTCCAGTCAGATTGAGAACTGTTTTTCTCAACGGAAAACAGACTGACCTGGTCAGTCGGATAATTGATGTTTCCTCTGATGTTATCAACGTTTTCACCATTGAATGAGAAGTCGATGATAGCCAGTTCGTTATTGTAAGTGTTTGCCGTGCCGGATAGCCCAACGATAAAATCATTCGCCAGTACAGGCGAAAAAATCATTAGAACCGTTATAGGCAGCAACCGCAGGGCAATGATCTTTTTCATAATGACAGTTTATCACTAATAAAAGTATTACTCAAGTTATGCTCAAAAAGTATATAATGTAGATAGAACGTTCATTGGAGGTTATAATGTCATCTTATATTTTGTCTATTGACCAGGGTACGACTTCTTCCCGTGCTATTATTTTTGACGATCAGCTTAAGATAGTCGCCATTTCACAGCAGCAGATCGATAACTTCTTCCCAAAACCGGGATGGGTTGAGATGGATGCTAACGATATTTATAATTCAGTCTTATATGTAGTCAGGGATGTTCTGGCTAAAGCCAAGATCATGCCTGTCGAAATCAAGGCGATTGGTATTACAAACCAGCGTGAAACCACGATTGTCTGGGATAGAAAGACCGGTCTGCCGGTTTACAATGCTCTGGTATGGCAGTCCAGACAGTCAAACGACCTGTGTGAAAAGGTCATCAGAAGCGGTTACGAACAGTACATTAAGCAGAAAACAGGTCTGACAGTTGACCCTTATTTCTCTGCCAGCAAGATAAGATGGATACTTGATCATATAGATGACGGTCAGGTCAGAGCCAATAACGGAGAACTTATGTTTGGTACGGTTGACAGCTGGCTGGTCTATAAGCTGTCAAATCAGAGAACGCATATTACGGATGTTTCAAATGCCAGCCGTACAATGCTGATGGATATTGATAACCTCTGCTGGGATAAGAAGCTGTTAAGCATCTGGAACATACCTGAATGCATGCTTCCGGAAATCAAAGCCAGCAGTGAAATCTATGACTATACAGATGCTCTGGGTGTTGAGATTCCAATTGCTTCCGTTATCGGTGATCAGCAAAGCGCCTTATTTGGACAGATGTGTTTTGAACCGGGACAGTGTAAGAACACTTATGGTACAGGATGCTTCCTGCTGTTTAATACCGGAGAAAAGCGTGTCAACAGCCAGAACGGTCTGGTAACAACCATAGGATGGAAGATAAAGGATAAGGTATGCTATGCTCTGGAAGGCAGTATTTTCGTTGCCGGAGCAGCCATACAGTGGCTTAGAGATGGTCTCAAGTTAATTGAAACGGCCGCTGAAAGCGAAGATATGGCACTGAAAGTACCGGATTCAGGCGGTGTATATGTTGTTCCGGCCTTTACCGGCTTAGGCGCACCTTATTGGGATCAGGATGCCAGAGGAGCAATCTTCGGCCTGACAAGAGGTACTACCAGAGCCCATCTGATCAGAGCAACTCTGGAATCACTGGCTTATCAGACATTTGATGTTCTGGAAGCCCTGGAGAATGATACCGGATTAATGATCAGGGGATTACAGGTAGACGGCGGAGCTTGCCGCAATAACTATCTGATGCAGTTCCAGGCTGACGTTCTGCATACTGAAATAATCAGGCCAGTTAACTTTGAAACAACTGCCTTAGGTGCCTGCATGCTGGCAGGACTGGCTTGCGGGGCATTTGAGTCGATGGATGAAC
Source organism: Erysipelotrichaceae bacterium (assembly GCA_017516045.1). Taxonomy (GTDB): domain Bacteria; phylum Bacillota_I; class Bacilli_A; order Erysipelotrichales; family Erysipelotrichaceae; genus RUG521. The sequence goes on along the minus strand of JAFWDT010000004.1, from coordinate 3,226 downwards.
TGAAAAAGATGTATAATGTTGATCGTAGATTTGAACCTATGATCAGCATATTACACCAGTCCAGACTGATTCAGGGCTGGAAGAAAGCTGTCAAGGCCACCATGGAATTTTAGGAGGTTGTTATGAAATTTGAATATAACCCACAGGGTGTATGCAGCAGACATTATACATTCGACATTGAAGACAATGTTATCAAGAGCGTTGAGATCATTGGCGGATGCAAGGGAAATCTCTCAGGTATTTCCAAGCTCATCAAGGGAATGAACATTAATGATGTTATTGAGAAGCTAGAAGGAACTACCTGCGGAAGCAATCCAACATCTTGCCCTGATCAGATTGCTAATGCACTGAAGGCTTACAAACAGGCACAGATTTAGCAGAAACAAGGTCATAAGACAATGAACTTTACCGTTCATCGTTAAGATGACCTTTTTTGTTTACAGGCAAATCAGTGCATCAAATAGTGTGGGAGAACAGGAAAATATACTGTAAAATGATATTAAGTAACGAAGGGTGATAATATGAATTCTGATCATGGTCTTAACATAAAATCCATGGATGATCCATTAGGCTTTGAATATGGAGAAGGCGTTTTTGGTCCGGAAGTAGAACTGCGTAAGCTTGACAGCATCAGAAGTTCTTTAATGGATCCCCAATGTACGGGACCGGAAAACGTTTATGCGATAGCCATGGATGTTGGCTGTCTGGAAGACAGGAAAAGCATGATCAGCCGTAATCTGCTGTTTGGCGCAGTGACATATGCCAGGGGATCACTGGGAAAGGAGCCGGTCAGGTCACAGGGACACGTTCATGCCGTAAGTCCGTCATGTAACAGTTCAACCTGTGAAGTATACGAGATCTGGTCCGGAACAGCTATTATTTACATGCAGGAAAGGGCAGAGGATGATCCGGGAAGATGTTTCGCAATCATCGCAGAAACAGGAGATGTTGTCATTGTTCCACCTGACTGGGCACACTGCACAATTGTAGGTGACATTAAGAGGAACATGACCTTTGGTGCCTGGTGCGTCAGAGATTACGGTTTTGACTATGCTGGCGTAAGGAAGCACAGAGGCTTGGCATTCTTTCCTGTTCTGAATGAAGATGAACAGATCGAATTTATCAGAAATCCTGAATACAATGAATGCAGCTTAACAATCAGGAAAGCCAGAGAATACCCTGAATTTGGAATTGAAAAGGGAGTACCTGTTTATACACAGTTCCAACTGGATCCTGACAGATTCCTCTTTGTTTCCAATCCTCATCTGGCAGATAAACTGTGGGAGAACTATGAACCATAGAAAGGCAGCAACATGAACTACATCAATTTTGCAAGCAAGTATGATAAATATCCGGAAACCGTGATACCTGGATTTGATGATCAGGCCTTTAACGGCTGGAAAGATATCGTAAAGGTCATAAGCGAGGAACTTGAACACAGAAATGTTCTTACAGTTGACTGCTATCCGGGAGTGCATGATCAGGAACTGCTGAGTAATTTTGAAAAGTGCCGGAATTTTGATCTGATAATCAGAATGGATGACATCTTTTTCGAGAGTGAAAAGATTACTGAAATGATGAAGCCATTTCTCACTGACGACAGAGTAAGAGGGAAATACTATTACGGAATCATTACTGATTTCATGGACAGCAGCAAGCTGGAAACAGCCAGAAAAAAAGTCAGAGAGACTGTTAGTGAAAATAAGAAAGTGCTCGTATATGGATTCGGTGCTTATCTGGTAACTGAAAAAGGGCTTCTTGTGTATGCAGATATGACCAGATGGGAAATTCAACTGCGATATCGCAAGGGTGAGAGTAACTATAAAGCCAACAATCCTGATGAGGATTCCCTGAAAAAGATTAAAAGAGGATACTTCATCGAATGGAGGATCGCCGACAGACATAAGGAAAAACTACTGGACAGAATTGATTACTATCTGGACAGCGAAGCTGAAGATGATCCTAACATGGTATGTGGCGAAGGGTTAAGAACCGCTTTGAAATCTCTGGTGAACAGACCGTTCAGAATGGTACCGTATTTTGATCCCGGCGTGTGGGGCGGGCAATGGATGAAGGAAGTCTGCCATCTTGATCCGTCGCGGAAAAACTATGCCTGGTCATTTGACGGCGTTCCGGAAGAAAACAGCCTGTTCTTCAGATTTGGCAGGGTACGCGTTGCTTCACCTGCCATGAACCTTACCAAATACAGACCGGTTGAATTCCTTGGAAAAAAGACTTTCAGCCGTTTCGGAGCGGAATTCCCGATCCGCTTTGACTTCCTGGATACCATGAACGGTCAGAATCTCAGTCTACAGGTTCATCCTACAACTGAATATATTCATGAAAAATTCGGCATGGCATATACACAGGATGAGAGCTATTACATTCTAGACTGTCAGGGAGACGGTGGTGTATTTCTGGGGCTGAAAGAAGGAATAGATCCTAAGGAGATGATCGCTGAACTTAAGGAAGCCCAGACTGGAAAAATCAGATTTGATGACAGCAAATACATTAACTTCTTTAAGGCAAAGAAGTTTGATCACTATCTCATTCCGGCCGGTACCATACACTGTTCATCATCTGACTGCATGGTTCTGGAAATAAGCGCTACTCCATATAATTTTACTTTTAAACTCTGGGACTGGGACAGACTCGGTTTAGACGGCCTGCCAAGACCGATACATATTGAGGACGGTGAACAGGTAATACAGTTCAACAGAACCACCGAATGGGTGAAAGACAACCTTGTTAATCGTTTTGAAAAGCTGACGGAAAATGCTGATTATACGGAAACAAGAACAGGACTTCATGAACTTGAATTCATTGAATCACGTGTATATGACATAACAACAGCAGTAACTTTCAGGAGCAACGGTGAATTCTGCATGTGTAATCTGGTAGATGGTCAGGAAGCTGTAATCGAAAGTCCTGACGGTCTGTTTGAACCATATGAAGTGCATTATGCTGAAACCTTCATCATACCGGCCAATGCTGGAGATGCAGTCATAAGAACAGTTGACGGTAAGCCTGTAAAAATCATAAAGGCAAACGTCAGGTATTAAGACAAAACAGAGGAACATGAAGTTGATACGTACCCTGTCAAGTAGACAGAGGAAATAATTAAATCTCAATGTATTTGATAACCATCTGTAATTACAGATTTCTGTGATACAGATGGTTTTCTTGTTCAGACAGATGTTGCCCGTGTTTTTAACTGTTTTATGTG
>JAFWDT010000026.1 GCA_017516045.1 Erysipelotrichaceae bacterium | reverse complement strand
TACCCGGCACTTTCACTGCGTATGCCTACGAAGGAAAGGCCAGGAACAACTGGTATTCCTGACCTCTTTATTCTAATAGTATTTCATTTTCTCTTCTTAAATCAGGCTCAGTGTGTTCCTGATTTTATAATAGAAAAAAAGCTCCGCTGGGAGTTTTTATTTTCAATGGAGCAAGTGAGGGGAATCGAACCCCCGTGTCGACCTTGGCAAGGTCGCGTTCTACCATTGAACTACACCTGCATGGAAATGGCGGTCCAGACGAGGATCGAACTCGCGATCTCCTCCGTGACAGGGAGGCATGTTAGCCACTACACCACTGGACCATATCTAGAAATTGGCGGAGAAAGAGGGATTTGAACCCTCGCGCCAGTTTCCCGACCTACACCCTTAGCAGGGGCGCCTCTTCGGCCTCTTGAGTATTTCTCCATGCCAATTTCGGATGCTTTATTATGTTAACATACCTATTTGTTTTATGCAAGGACATTTTTGTAAAAAAAAGTATATAATAGAATTAAGGAAGTTTTTTGTATGCCATTATTCAGCAGATTTACATTGAAAGAATACGACTTGGAAGACGAAATAATTAAACTGGAGACCTCTCAGGTGACAAAAGACAACTATATTTATAAAATTGTCTTAAAAAGCACACGCGAACATGTTGGCTATTGCGATCTGAGAACAGGGCACAGTCTTTCTCTGTATTATTTCGGTAATATCGGGTACCGTGTGTTCCCGCAATACCGAGGGCATGGTTATGCTTACAAAGCCAGTTTGCTGTTATTTGAACTGGCCAGGCGCCTTGATATGGAATATGTAATAATAACTGTATCACCGGAAAACACTCCGTCTGTTAAGACGTGTGAAAAACTGAATGGAAAATATCTTGAAACTGTAGATGTACCTTCATGGCATTCATTATACCGTAATAAGGAAAGAGTAAAGATGATTTTCCGTTACGATTTGTAGGGGTATTGATTAATGGCACGTTTAAAACGAATTTTAGGAAGTAAAATATTGCTTATTTTACTTCTGTTTCTGGGACAGGTACTCGTACTTATATTGGGAGTATACTGGGTCAGCAGCTGGCTTCTTCCACTTTACATAGCCATGTATGTCCTGGGAATAGGAGTAGTAATATATGTTATTAATTCAAAAGTTTCGCCAGGTTATCAGATAAGCTGGCTTTGTATTGCAGCAGCATTCCCGCTGGTTGCTGGATTGCTGTATCTTTTATTTGGCGCCAAACGTGTAGCACCTAAATTCCGCAGGGAACATCTGCAGAGCATTCTGAAGTTCAGACCTCTTCTTTCAAAAGAGGATGATCTCAAACTGCTTTCAGAAGAAGATGATGCCGCATATAAGCAGGCAAAGTATCTTAATGACTATTCATTTTTCCCGGTTTACAGAGGTTCTTCAGCAGTATATTTCGATACAGGCGAGAAAATGTTTGAGGAAATCATCAGACAACTTAAAAGCGCCAAGCGCTACATTTATATCGAAATGTTCATAATGCAGGAAGGAAAGCTTCTAAATACTGTTGTTGATATTCTGGAACAGAAGGCCAAAGAAGGCGTAGATGTACGTTGCATTTATGATGATATGGGATGCGCTATGTATCTTCCTTCAAAGTATTATAAAACTCTGCAGGCAAAGGGAATCAAGTGCGAAGTGTTCAATCCGATGAGACCGATGCTGATGGTTACCATGAACAACCGTGATCACCGCAAACTTGTTATTATTGATGGCAGAGTGGCTTTTACAGGCGGTATAAATTTCTCTGATGAATACATAAATGAAGTACAGATATACGGCCATTGGAAGGATGCCGGTATTATGGTTAAGGGACCGGCTGTAAACAACATGGCTATAATGTTCCTGCAATTCTGGCAGTCTGAAGCTGAGTATTCATTATCCATACCGAAACATGAAGAGGATGAATTTGAGCTGGAAGCCGAAGAAGGCTATGTACAGCCATTTTCTGATTCTCCGACTGACAGTGAGGATATAGCTAAAAACTCTCACCTGAACATGATCTGGGAAGCCAGAGACAGTGTTTACATCATGACCCCTTATCTGGTTGTAGATAACGAGATACTTTCTGCTCTGAAACAGGCGGCCAAGAACGGCGTTGACGTAAGAATCATAGTACCTCATATTCCTGATAAATGGTACGTACTGGAAACGACAAGAGCGAGCTATCGAGAGCTGGTATCGGCTGGCTGCAAGATTTATGAATATACACCTGGGTTCATCCACTCGAAAGTAATAATGTCAGACAAAAAGATGGCCATCATCGGAACCATAAACATGGACTATCGCAGTTATTTCCTTGATTTTGAGTGTGGTGTATTTGTTTACAATATGAAAATGATTGAGGATGTAGTCGCAGATTTTGACAACACTTTCAAGGAATCACAGCTTATTGATATGGATGAGATACAGAAAGTTTCTTTTTTCAGAAGACTTGTCAGAGCAGTACTTAGGTTATTTGCTCCGTTAATGTAGGAGGGTAAGTATGAATAAATCAATTGCATTAGTTCTGGAAGGAGGCGGTTTCAGAGGCTGTTATACAGCAGGTGCTTTGAAATGGCTTTATGAGCATGGGTATGTTTTTGACTATACAGTAGCTATATCAGCGACAGCGATTCATTCACTTTACTATGTTACAGGGCACATGGAAGAACTTTATGACATATCAGTCAAAGCTGTAACTGATCCTCACATGGTTGGAATTCAGGCAGTTCTGTCAGAAGGGTGTCTTGTAGGATATGAATACATGGCCGAACATTATGTCAGACCATCATATAAAAAAGTCCTTCAGGAACTGAGAGACAGCGATAAGGAAGTTGAAATTGGCATGTATAACATGACTGAACAGGAACTGCAGTATAAGAACAAATATGAACTCGATGAACATGCTGATATTCTGAAAGCATCTTGTACGTTGCCGATAACAGGAAAGATGACCAAGGTTGACGGTAATCTTTATCTGGATGGCGGCATTGATACCATGGTTTCAACAGCCAGAGCAAAAGCCAAAGGCTATGATAAGATGTTTGTCATAGTTACCAAGGATAAAAACTATGTCAGAAAACCTAACGGTTTCTTTGTCAACTTACTTTTAAGATTGCTGTATGGCAAATACACAAAGATGCTGGAAACACTTGACCACAGAACAGAAGCATATTATCGGCAGATGGACAGTGTTTATCAGCTGGAAAAAGAAGGCAGGGGACTGCTGATCAGACCAAGCCGTGACTGCGGAGTAAAACGTTTTTCAGGAACCATTGAACAGCTGGATGCCATGTTCAACCTTGGCTGGCAGGATATGGAAGACCGCAAGGAAGATATAATTAAGTTTTTAAGCGAATAAAAAAGGTAATGTAAACTAACGTGTGGGTGAACGGCATCCCAGGTTAAACTAACATGTGGGTGCCAGGTTAAACTACCGTGTGGGTACAAGCCAAAAAGCACGAAAAAAGGGAGGATTTTGTAAAGAAATCCTTCCTTTATTC
>JAFWDT010000003.1 GCA_017516045.1 Erysipelotrichaceae bacterium | reverse complement strand
TGACCGATTATATCGCGAGAGATCATAGCGATTCCCAATTTAAGACATCGTCAAAAAGCCACACTCTTATCTTACACAAAACAGTGTTATCCTATAACTCAAATGAGAAGTTATAGGGTATAATTAAATCGTACTAATTAAGACAGATATTAAGGAGAACCATAATTATGATCGAATATCGCTGTATAGTTGAGAATCCTATGGGTTTGCACGCCCGTCCTGCTGCTCTTCTGGCACAGTTATGCGTCAACAGCAAGTGTGCTGTCAGCATCAAATGCAACGGCAAGGAAGCCAATGGTAATAACGTACTGCAGATTCTGGCGCTGGGGGCCAAAAAGGGAGATCGGATCCAGTTTGTTATAGATGGCCCTACTGAAGAAGAGGAATTAGAAAACATAAAAAATATCCTTTCTCATGAGGTTATTGAAGAAAACATTCTTCCAGTTCTCAAAATCGCCTTCTTTGGAACCAAGGACTATGACCGTACATTCTTTACAGAACTTGCTAAGGATGTAGGTCCTGGTACATACAACTGCGAAATAACATTCCTGAGCTCACGTCTGACTCTTGAAACAGCATCACTCGCCAAAGGTCATGATGCCGTATGTATCTTCGTTAACGACGAAGCACCGGCTGAAGTAATTGACGTTCTGCACGAAGACGGAATCAGACTGATTCTGTTACGTTGCGCCGGTTTCAATAACGTTGATCTGGCCAGATGCAAGGAATACGGCATCAAGGTTGCCAGAGTTCCTGCTTACTCACCATATGCTGTAGCAGAACATGCCATGGCTATCATTCAGGAAGCTAACAGAAGACTGCACAAGGCAGACCGCAAGGTAAGAGAAAACAACTTTGCTCTGTCAGGTCTGTTAGGTGTTGACCTGCATAACAAAATCTGCGGTGTCATGGGTACCGGCAAGATCGGTGAATGCTTTGCCCGCATCGCCAAGGGTTATGGCATGACCGTCATCGGATGGGATGCATATCCAAATCAGAGACTGGTTGATGAAGGCCTTCTGACATATGTAACAAAAGATGAGCTCCTGGAGAGAGCAGACCTGATTTCACTGCATGCACCATTGATCATGGGGCCTAACGGCACATACCACCTGATTGATGAAGCCGCAATTGCCAAGATGAAGGATACTGTAATGCTGGTTAATACTGCCAGAGGACCATTGATCGATGCTGAAGCACTGATTGCTGCTCTGAAGGAAGGAAAATTCCATGCTGTTGCTCTGGACGTTTATGAGGGTGAAGATGCAAATGTCTATACTGACAGATCTGATGAACCTCTGCCACATTCAATCACAGCACGTCTGCAGATGTTCCCTCAGCTGGTACTGACTTCACATCAGGCTTTCTTCACCAGAGAAGCAATGCAGGCCATAGCTGTAACAACCATGGAGAATGCCCGTAACTTTAACGAAGGAAAGCCTTTAGGAAACGCTGAATGTACGTTGTAACATACATGGCAATAGGCATTTGTGTACTGATATTTCTTTACATAAATGCCCATCAGAGCCGCATAGGCTATGCCATTAAGGCCGGGGCCCTTGTTCCCAGCCGTGTACGTAAGGGTGAGATCTACAGACTGCTGACTGCAGGATTTGTCCATATACGGCCATATCACCTGTTAGTCAACATGTACAGCTTATACAACTACCGCTGGCTGGAGGAAGCTCTCGGTTCACCGCGATACGGTCTTCTACTGATACTGGCCATTCTGGGAGGAAACATACTGACGATGCGGTTTGCCGGCAAAGGCAGAGACAAAATCTCAGTTGGTATTTCCGGAGGCCTGTACGGTTTCATGGGTTTCTACGTAGCGCTGCTGATGAAAGTGGGATATTTCTCTATTCAGGATGCCTTCCAATACATGCTTCCCAACATTGTAATAAATTTCATGCCTAACATTTCCGTAACAGGACATGCAGGAGGATTCCTGGTAGGCATCATATTTGCACTGCTGGTCTAACTGTCCGTCACAGGACAGTTTTTTTAAGCTATAATTGAGTTGAAGAAAAGAGGATCAATCATGAATAAACCTGTTCCCGTAATTCTGGATGCCGATCCCGGTCACGACGATGCCATAGCCTGGGTAGTGGCTAATGCCAGTAAGGACCTCAAGATACTGGCCTGTACTGCTGTTAACGGCAACTGCAATGTCCACAAAGCTCAGTATAATGCCCGCAGAGTAATGACTCTGATTGGCTTGAATGCTCCTGTGGCAGCCGGACGTAACTGCCCTTTATACCGTGAATCACTTAGTGCACCTGCCAACATTCATGGAGAATCAGGATTGGACGGTCCTGCCCTCCCGGAACCGGTAATGGAACTGGAAGAATGCTCTGCTGTTGAACTGATGGCCAGAACGCTGAAAAACAGTGATGAACCTGTAACCATTGTTGCTACCGGTCCTCTGACAAATGTTGCTCAGTTATTGCTGGCTCATCCGGAGCTGAAGAACAGAATTGCCCGCATTTCATTAATGGGCGGAGGCATCAAATACGGCAACTGGACACCTGCCGCTGAATTCAATATACTTTTTGACCCGGAAGCCGCTGACATAGTCTTTTCTTCAGGCATCCCAATCATTATGGCCGGACTCGATGTTACGGAAAAAGCACTTATAAAACCTGAGGATGTTGAAGCCATCAAGGCCATCAGCAATCCTGTCAGTGAAATAGTCTGGCAATGGCTGGAATTCTTTTACCGTTTCCACTTATCAATTGGTTACCGGGGAGCACCAATGCATGACGTCTGTGCTGTCATGGCCCTTATACATCCTGAAGTATTTACCATGCAGAGCATGTATGTTAAGATTGAAACCTCCGGAATGTATACAACCGGTAAAACCGTTGGAGACATCTACAATGTAACTGGCATAAAACCTAATGCTACCTGCCTGATTGATGTTGACCGACCTGAATTTGTCAGACTGCTGACTGAATACATCAGATGCTACAGTGAGGTACAGTAACATGAAAATCTTTCTGAGTTTGGAAAACAGTGAAGAAAACAGAGAGCTGACCTCTCTGCTGAAAAATGCTGAACAATTTGAAATAACTGATCACATTGAAAAAGAGACAACAGTCATTATCAATGGTCCATTGACACAGCTGTCAGAAATGCTGCTGAAGGATCATACTTTGGCAGGCAAGATAAAAGAAATACTTCTTATTGGAGGATCTGACAGTTACGGTGATGTAACACCGGTAGCTGAAAAGAATATCTATATCGATCCCGAAAGTGCTCAGCACGTCTTTCTTTCCGGAATACCTGTAGTAATGTTTGGCCTTAATGTTACCCGTGAATTAGAAAACAGAGCACTTGTTCCCCTTGCCTACCTTCTTGAACCATCCATTTTCCAGGTTGAAGAATGCGGGGTATTCGTAGAAACCAAAGGAACTGTTACCAAAGGTATGACAGTGACCGACTTATATTCTGATAAACAGTTTGATAATCATTATGTACAGATGGCAACAGATATCAACCTGCCGGTATATAGGGAACTCACAAGAAAACTGAAACAATAAAAAAGGACTCAGGTCCTTTTTTTAGTACAGTATACACGTAGATTGAAATTTAGTTATAATTTCCGCTTATTAGAAGAAAAGCGGAAATAAGTATAATAGAGATATGTTTCCTTATGAACCTGAAGAAAGGAGCCATTTTACTATGAAAGGATGGAAACATATCAACCAACAACAGCGCCAGATAATCAGAAGCTGCTTGAACAAAAACATGAAGCTCAAACGGATCGCAGAAATAATGAGCCTTGACCCGACCAGTATATCCAAAGAAATAAAGAGGAACAGAAGCCTTATCAAGGGAAATCCATATGAGAAAAACCAGTGCAGGAATGTGACAAGATATCCCTATGTCTGTGACGGCTGTCCCAGGAAAAACCTTACCTGCAGGTATCAGGCCAAATATAGCTATAATCCCGCCAAAGCGAATCGGAGAGCTCAGGATAATCTGGTTATTCCCAGAAGAGGTATCGACTGCACCAGCGAAGAATTTCGTTATCTGGATGATGTAGTGTCCAATGGTGTCTATAACAAGGAATCCGTTTACAGCATTGTAGAATCTCATCCGGAGCTTAACAAGAGCGTTCCAACAGTTTACCGTTACATTAATGATGGTTTACTACGTGTCAGAAGAATCAATCTTCCCATGGCTGTAACATACAAGAAACGTAAGAAAGCCAAGAAAAAGTACGAATACTCTGAAAACCGCAAAATAGACAGAAGTAATCGTACTTATATTGACTATCTGGCTTACAGAAGAACACACATAAATCATTATGTTACGCAAATGGATTTTCTGGGTTCAATCAAGTCTGATAGCAAGTCTATTTTAACACTTACTATTCCGGAATTACATTTCGTTTTACTCGATATTATTGAAAAACCAACTGCCAATAAAGTTAACGGTTTCTTTAATGACATCGAGGAAAGGATCGGTATCGCTGATTTCAAAGAAGTCATACCCTGTATTCTTACTGACAGGGATCCCTGTTTCGCTGACATGGAAGGTCTGGAAGTATCACCCTTTACTGGCGAAAGAAGAACATTGGTTTTCTATTGTGATCCCTATGTATCCAACCAAAAGGGCAATGTAGAGAATATGAACAGGCAGCTCAGGAAGTTCTTTCCAAAAGGCAAATCCATTGATCATCTTACTGTTTCTGATGTCAGAGAAATCAATTCACTGATACTCAGAACAAGGGTCAAGTCTCTCTCCGGTGCTACACCTGAAGAAGCTTTTATTAAGGTTTACGGCAAAAATCTTTACGATAAACTGACACAATAATTAATAAGATCTTAGGTTCATAAGGAGGTAGAAATAAGTATGAGAAACGGAGATAACCCGTTATTTTCTTTGTGTCATTTTTCTGCCTATAGAAGATAGTCTTATTGCCTTATTTCCGTTTTTTCTGGCTTTTACAGCAATTTCTTTAAGAAAACAGGGCTTTTTTCAGAATCGGAAGTAGTGTACAAAATCTGGGACAGTATACACGTAGTTGCAAAAACTGATTCTGTCTGTTATATCTCGATTTCCAGTGATACTCCTACTTCCTTAACCGGCACTACCTGACTGAGAGCTATCTTGGCTTTCAGATCAGTACAGTGACACGGATAAATAACCTCTATGTCCTCATTGGCAAAATAAGCAGAAACTTCCCTGTTCAGCTTTTCATTATCAAGCATGTGGAATCCGCCGATAATGCCTTTAATATGGCTTATACCGGTTATCTTCTTGCTGTACTCACATATATTTATGATCCCGCTGTGAGAACAGCCTGTAATAATGAAGATACCGTCATCATCTTTATATACTACGGCTGTATCATCATGAAGTTCATCGTTTTCCAACGGCTCAACTTTCTGCCAGTTTCTCTCTATTTCACCCAGAAAAATCAATTTCTCAGTAATCTGCACCGGTTTATCAGATAAACACAAACTGAAATTATCGTTGAGCTGATCAAACCTTACCGGCATTGATATATTCATACCTTCGTACTCCTTGTTCTGTGAAGCCTCAGGATGTGCAAATAACCTTATCTCCTGTTTCAGATCCTGCATATATGCCAGACCGCCGGTATGGTCATTGTGTCCATGTGAAATCACTATAGTATCAATGGTATTGAAATCGATTCCCATCTTCTCACCGTTTGTTCTGAAAACATCGGAATACCCGGTATCAAACAGGATTCGGTGATCTCCCTCTTCAACAAAAAGACAGAAAGCAGGTTCTGCCAGATAATAATGATCAATGATAGAATTGTTGTCCGCCAAAACAGTTATTTTCATGTTTTTATTATAACAGAATTAGTTTATAATAATTGTACTTATTAAGGAGGTTTTTATTATGGCAGAAAACTTAACGGATCAGGAATTGGTCAGAAGACAGAAGATGGAAGAACTTCGTGCCAAGGGCATTGATCCTTTCGGCCATGCATATACACGCACCCACCATTCCCGGCAGTTACAGAAACTGTTTGGTGATAAAACCAAAGAAGAATTAGAGGAAATCGGCGAACATGTTTCCATAGCCGGCCGCATCATGTCAAAGAGAAGAATGGGCAAGATCGGCTTCATGCACCTGCTTGACCGCGATGGTCAGATCCAGGTTGTTGTCAATAAAGGAACTGTTGGCGATGATGTATATGAGATTTTCAAAGCCAATGATATCGGTGATATTATCGGCATTGAAGGAGCTGTCGTTAAAACAGATTCCGGTGAATTGTCTGTTAAAGCTGAGAAATATACTCATCTTTCAAAGGCCTTAAGACCATTACCTGAAAAATTCCATGGTCTTACTGATAAGGAAGAAAGATTCAGAAGAAGATATGTCGATCTGATCATGAATGAAGATGCCAGAAGGATCGCCTTCACCCGTCCTAAGATTATCAGATCAATCCAGCGCTATTTCGACAGCAAAGGACTTATTGAAGTTGAGACACCTGTACTTAATACCATTCTGGGCGGCGCTAATGCCAGACCATTTGTTACTCACCATAACACACTGGATGTTGACATGTATCTCAGAATCGCTACTGAGCTTCCATTAAAGAGACTTATCGTAGGAGGCATGGAAGGTGTTTACGAAATAGGCCGTCTGTTCAGAAACGAAGGCATGGATACCATGCATAATCCTGAGTTCACTACAATTGAATTCTATGTTGCTTATTCAGACATGTATGGAATGATGGACATGGCTGAGGGTATGTTTGAAACAGTAGCCACCGAAGTACTGGGTACTACAGAAATAACATATCAGGGCAAGCAGATATCACTTAAAGGTCCATTCAAGAGAGTTACTATGGTAGACGCCATTAAGGACTACAGCGGTGTTGATTTCTATCAGGTAAACACTGATGAAGAAGCAATCGCCCTGGCAAAGGAACACGACATCGAATTACTTGAACACGAAAAGAATTACGGACATGTAATCGAAAAATTCTTCGACAAGTATGTTGAAGAAAACCTGCTACAGCCTACATTTGTCTACAGTTACCCTATAGAAATCTCTCCGTTAGCCAAAAAGAATGCTGCAGATCCAAGATTTACCGACCGCTTTGAATTATTCATTGATGGCCACGAATACGGTAATGCCTTCTCAGAACTGAATGATCCAATCGACCAGAAAGCCAGATTCCAGGCTCAGGTTGATGAAAAGAACAAAGGTAATGACGAAGCTACGGAAATGGATGTTGACTACATTGAAGCTCTGGAATACGGTTTGCCTCCAACAGGCGGTATGGGTATAGGCATTGACAGACTGGTAATGCTGCTGACAGATGCAGACACAATCAGAGAAGTTCTGTTATTCCCGACTATGAAACCAATTGGTGCATCTACAGTTAAGCGTGTGGCCGCTTCTCCTGCAAGAAAGCCTGAAATCATCGATTTCTCCAATGTTGAGGTTGAACCTCTGTTTGAAGATCAGGTAGATTTTGAAACCTTCAGCAAATATGACTTCCGCGTCGTAAAAGTCAAGGACTGTACAGCAGTTCCTAAGAGCAAGAAACTGCTGCAGTTCGTTCTTGATGACGGTTCCGGAACAGACCGTATCATTCTTTCAGGCATCAAAGAATACTATGAGCCTGAGGAACTGATTGGCAAAACATGTGTGGCCATAGTCAATCTCCCTCCTAGAAAGATGATGGGAATTGATTCCTGCGGCATGCTGATCTCAGCAGTACACAGTGTTGAAGGCGAAAAGAAACTGAATCTGCTGGAGGTCGATCCTCATATTCCTGCCGGAGCAAAGCTTTATTAAGACGCAAAAACCAGAGATTGATTTCTCTGGTTTTATTTTTCTCTGTGAGAACTTTACTCACTCAATATTCCCTGTGCGCAGCTGTATGCTGTTGATAGTGCGATCTGCAGATTAAATCCTCCGGTCAGAGCATCAACATCAAGCACCTCTCCAATAAAGTAAAGGCTTTCGCACAGTTTTGATTCCATAGTCTTCGGATCGATCTCATTTACATCCACACCGCCGGATGTCACGATGCCCTTATTGATATCTTCCAGTCCCTGATAAGACAGGCGGAAGTGTTTGAGGTCGTATAACAGCTGCTGTCTTGTTTCCTTTGTCAGGGAATGTAAAGGTATTTCAGGATCCGTATCCGTATTCTCAATAAAGAATTCAATGATATCTCTTGGTACCAGTGTCGTAAGCAGATACCTGATGTCCCTGTTTGGACTTCCCTGGATCTCTCTGAGCAGACGATTATCCAGTTTTTTATCATCCAATGCCGGTTTGAAATCAAGATACAGTGCCACATCGGTTTCTCTGTTGATCAGGGATGACATGCTTAAGACGATCGGACCGGTTATGCACCCTTTCAGAAATTCCATATCGCCGAAGATTGTCTTTCTGAAATGATCATTTTCCGCAGTCAGAGAGACGTTCTTCAATGTCATCTTCAGCATGTCATTACTGACAGTTTCTTTTATCATGATCGGGCACAATGCGCTTTTCAGTTCTGTGACCTTATGACCAAACTGTTTTGCATAGATATAGCCGTCTCCTGTTGAACCGGTAGAAGGATAAGACTTGCCGCCGGTGGCGATGACAAGCTTGTCAGCGATGTATCGCTGGTCTCTGGTGAAGACGACGAAGTTATCGTCTTTCTTTTCAATCTTCATGACTTTCTGATTGAAACGGATATC
This sequence comes from Erysipelotrichaceae bacterium, assembly GCA_017516045.1. Taxonomy (GTDB): domain Bacteria; phylum Bacillota_I; class Bacilli_A; order Erysipelotrichales; family Erysipelotrichaceae; genus RUG521. The sequence continues at coordinate 10,038 of JAFWDT010000003.1, read as the reverse complement.
AACTTTCTTTTTTCTGCATTCTGTAACCAGACAGTCTATGATATCGGCAGACCTGTCAGAAACAGGAAATACTCTGTTCCCTCTTTCAGTTTTAAGCGGACAGCCATGTTCGTTGAAAAAGTCTATCGTATCTGAAGGTTTGAAGCGGTTTATCGCTCCATAGAGAAATTTAGGGTTTCTGATGACATTCTGAATGAAACCTTTTGTATCACAGTTATTTGTGATGTTGCATCTTCCCTTTCCGGAGATATACATCTTCCTTCCTGCTTTCAGATTGGAATCCAGTAATATCACTTCATGATCTTCGTCAGCACAATTAAGTGCGAAAAACAATCCGGAAGCTCCGGCACCGATACATACAATCTTCATTTTTCTTCTTACATTGCCCATTCTTATTCACCTATTGGTCCGTTGTCATGAACTCACCAATCCGTACATTCAGATAAATCTGATCTACAACGGCAGAAACGATGGTATTTACCAGATGCTTCCGTCCTTTCTTCTCCCGGATCCTGTCATTCTTTTCATTACGGAAGATATCATGCAGTCTTTTGTTGAAAGTATCCGCAAAGTAGCTGTAGGCTTTCTCGGTTTCACAGATCATTGCCTGTCTGTCCAGCAGATCTTTCAGATTTTCCAGGGGAACTGCTCCCTTTGCTAGAGTAATAAAAATCAGCCGGGCTATCTGATCACGGTAATACAGTTTCTTTACCGGATTGGCAATTATATGGTGCTTGACATAGTTAGATATCATTGAGTTTGTAATGGAGAAATCCGGACCTTCTGTGAAGCATTCATTGATATACTTGGACACCTGATCAAGATAAAGTCCGACATTAGGTATCTCCTTATAAGTCGGCAGGCTGAACTGTTCAACGTTCTCTTTTTCCATGTTATTCCTCCATCAGTTTTTAAAAAACCTTTGACAAGTTTTTTATATCGTTTTATACTGTGATTACACAAGTTATTGAAAAACCGCTCACGGGTTTATTATAGTATGTTATCTGACTGTTTTCAAGGAGGTACCCAATGAAAGAACTGACCATAAGACAGCTTAACCGACTCGCCGATAAACCTCTGTTCTCCGTCAAGGATCCTGTTAGTGCCCTTACTCATCTTATCGGCTTTATTGCATCAGTAGTACTGACACCGCTGATTTTCATCAAGGCGTCATACTCAGCCTACACACTCGCTGACCTTATTGCCCTGTGTGTATACCGCTTAAGTGTTTCACTTTTATATGCCGCCAGTACAACTTACCATACATTTATATTACCAGAACGTCCAGCCCGTATTCTGAAGAAATTTGATCACATGAGTATATTTGTCATGATTGCAGGCACCTATACACCTGTATGTCTGATCTTAATGAACAGAAACACTGGTATACCATTGCTTATGACAGTATGGAGCGTAGCTGCAGTCGGCATGCTCGTTAAGGCCTTCTGGGTCTATTGTCCTAAATATGTATCTTCAATAATATACATAGCTATGGGCTGGGCAGCTTTATTTAAGATCAAAACCATCCGGACAGCACTTGGCCCTGGAGCATTCACCCTGCTGCTTACCGGAGGTATATTCTATACCGTCGGAGGCATCATATATGCCCTGAAAATACGTTTCAATGATGACTGGAGTGAACATGAAATCTTCCATCTGCTTATATTATTAGGATCTCTCTGTCATTACATTCTTATCTTCACTGCAGTTTAAAAGGACTTTACGGTCCTCTTTTTATAATCCTTCTTCTTCTACAAACTTATAGAAGTCTTTTTCTGCCTGTTTGTCTTTTTCGGAGATAGTTCCTACTGGCATGGCATAAAAGACAAATTCCTCTTCTCCATCCAAGCCGAAAACTTTATCAGCACAAGGTCCGTCAACAGCACCTAATGCACACCCGCCTAAACCAATGGAAGTTGCTGAAAGATAGACGTTTTCAGTAACGTGTCCGGCATCAGCCATGCACATCCTGTGAGCATATATACCATATCTCCATTCAGAACGGTAACAGACAAAGCTGTAATAGAATACCACATTGGCTTTCTCCGCCCATTTCTGTCCCTGTAGGGATTCAGTTATAAATGGTTTAAGATCATTATCTTCCTTAAGACATTCAATGTGATGTTTCATAGGCAGGTAATGATACAGTCCATCCTTCAGTCCTTCAACATTCTGAATAGTCATGTATACTTCAAAAGGATGTCTTGCTCCGCCAGCAGGTACAGTTCTTAAGGTTGCATAAGACTTTCCTCTTATCTCCTTCACACCCTGTGAACACCACAGCAGATATGATAACTGCAGAATATTCATCTTTTCCTGTGTATAGACACGGTGTGACTGACGGCTGTTTATGACATGCAGAAAATCATTGTCTATATCAAGGTCAGTAAAATTCAGTGGTAAGGCAATTGATGTCTCACACATTGGCTCCTTTACCAGTGGCGGCTGAGGTTTCTTGAGCTCCTGATCAGTTTTGTAACCATCGTAGTGTTCAAGGCCCGGGTGCATTTTCTGTCTGCCGATTCTGGTCAGTTCCTGTATTTCCTTTTCTGTTAATGCCATTATTATTTCCTCTTTCTTTTTCCTAAGTATACAATGTTATTCTGAACAATTGAATCAAATCGCTCTCTATCATACACATGTTTTTGGATTACCATCCTCTCAATCACATAAAATAATGATATGATTATATTAGTATTGATTAAACAGATTTTGTGGTTTACACTGTTAAGTTAACTTCAGGGAGGATTAACATGACTAAAGAACTATTAATTGAATTATTCGGATATCTCGGATCATTTCTGGTCCTGATCTCCTTTCTGATGACTTCTGTTTTCAAGCTCAGAGTCATTAATACAATCGGCAGTGTCATTTTCATGACTTATGCTCTGATCATTAAATCATATCCTACAGCTGTTATGAATTTCTGTCTGGTACTGATCAACCTGCGTTTCCTGTGGAAAATGCGTCGGGGCAGCAAGGAATATGAATTCATAAAAGTCAACGGTGATGACAAATACATGCATCATCTGCTGGACAAGTATTATTCAGATATCAAGGTATGTTTCCCAGGAATCAATATTGATTTGGAAAATGCCAACCGCTTCTATATTATCGGTCATGAGGGCAAACCCGTAGGTATAACCCTTGGCCATAAAGAAGACAGTGAAATGGAAATTCTTCTGGACTACTCCATTCCTGAATACCGTGATTTCAGTATTGGTCAGTTCCTTATTTCCAAACTGCCAAATGAAGGAATTTATACTCTTACTTATAACGGACCAGACGAAAATCATACAGCCTACCTCAATTCACTGGGATTCCAGAAAACTGAAAAAGGTTATGAAATGAAACTGTAAGAACATCAGTCATACTGGTGTTTTTTTCTGCTTTCACGAATCCCCTGTTTAATATTTTATTTATAACTCAGATAATTTATGCTAAGATTTTTACATGAAAAAACTGACTATCTTGCTGCTGGTAATACTACTGTCAGGATGCAGTTCGTTCCATTCACACCAATGGGGAGAGCCCAATTACCAGCAACCTTCAACCTGCAGTATTTGCGGAGAAACCAGAGGACTGCCTTTAGAGGCAGATTTTGACAGTTATGAAATAACCGGCTTTATCAGTAATGGAGAAGCTGTAAGATATGTTACCTGCTGTGACGAAGAAGACCTTCCTGTTGAAGGTGTTTTTACTATTGCCAGTCATGATATTATATCCTCGAATGAGACATTAAATGCCGTAACCGGTTATAAGTGGCATATTGTTACCATGACCATTGATATTAATGACATCAACAGTAATGAATATGGCTTTTTATATAATTACTTTATAACAGACTTCTACGATATAGCTTCTTTTGAATTGTCATATCATGCCAACGAAACGGGTTCAAACAGTTTTACTGTAAATTATAACGGTCAGAATTACGATAAATGCATCTGTCAGACAATAACCTCCTCTTCAAACTGGATTGAAATTGGAGATGTGTATACCAAAACAGTTACAATCGTCATGAACATTCTGATTCCTGACAATTATGACGGAATTGTTGTAGGTGTCAGAAACAGCGGACTGGATACAGATGGTAAGTATCTGTTCAGTGATTATTATTCACCGGATGATTTCATCCTTTACAGATTGGAGGGTTAACTGATGAAGAACCTTTTCTATCTGTATGTTTTATTCCCATTAATGATGATTTTTCTGGAACTTGGAAGTCATTTCTCCCTGTTCGGCTTTTCTGCCGGGAGTTTTATCCTTTCAAAAATAATAATAGCCATTTCTGTTGGTTCACTTATTGCTCTAATTGGCTCATTCCTGAAAGAAAAAGTTCAGAAAAGACTTCTGGCAGTGATCCTGTTTTTCATGGCAGTTCTGTTTGGTTTTGTCATGATATATTACGAAATTTTCCAGTCATTCTTCATGTGGAAGACCATTGGTCTGGCTGGTGATGCTACACACTTCTGGCGTGAAGCTCTGACAGGCATGAAAAACGGCTGGTATATGATTCTCATTGCATTTACACCATTTATTATTTATATCTTGTTTTTTGCTAAAAACAGGTATACTGCTGATCTGAAAAACCGTATTATTCTCAGCGGAATCATTGTTCTTACAGCAGGATTCAACATCTATAACATTTACAAAACAGACCTCAGGCTATTCCGTAACTTCCAGAATTCTCCTTCCAATTACTATTATCAATACGGGATAATAGCCTCAAACAGTACTGACATTTATCAGATTTCAACCAACTATAAAGCCGGGTCGGATTCCGAAGTTATAATCGACCCTTCCCTTCTGGGCAAAACGGATATAACAATGCGCGAAAGCAAGGTCATTCTCAAGAACATTCTGAAAATAGACGAACAGGCAATGATTGCAGCTACGCCAAATAATACAATTGCCGACATGCATCGATATTTCCTCTCCCGCCCGGCTTCAGACCAGAATGACTATACCGGAATCTTTGAAGGAAAGAACATTATTTTCCTGACTCTGGAAGGCTTCTCTGATAAATGCATCAGCAAGGAGCTGACTCCAACGCTCTATATGATGGCTCATGAGGGATTTCAGTTCACAAATTTTTACGATACCATCTGGGGTGGAAGTACGGCTACCGGTGAATATACCAACATGACCGGGAACTTCTATTACAGTGCTTCCTGTCTGCCGGACAGTGGTCAGACCTTTACCTATTCAGCATTGGGAACCCTTTTCAGAAATGATGGATATTCCACATATGCGTACCATAACGGTTATTACAATTACTATGACCGTGACATTTCACACCCTAATTTCGGGTACGATGTTTACAAAGGCGTAAACGGCGGGCTTATTCTTTCCTGGTATTCATGGCCAAACAGCGATCATCTGATGGCTGTTGCGACTGTAGATGAATACATCAACAGCCGGAAACCTTTCCATGCCTATTACATGACCATTTCCGGGCACACCTACTACACTTATGTAGGCAACAACATGGCTGAAAAACATCGTGCAGAAGTTGAAGATCTGAATTACAGTGAGGAAGTTGAAGCCTATCTGGCTACTGAAATCGAAGTTGAAAATATGCTTAGGTATCTCATAGAGAGACTTGAACAGGCCGGCAAATTAGACGATACCGTCTTTGCCATGTGCTGTGACCATTATCCATATGGTTTATCTGATGAGTCGTGTGCTGAATTATACGGTCTGCCATTAAGCGATATCAGAGGCAATTTTGAATTATACCGAAACTCTTTCATACTATGGAGTTCATCCATGGAAGAGACAGTAATTGTCGATAAGCCTTGTTCTTCAATTGACATTGTTCCAACCTTGGCTAACCTGTTCGGTCTGGATTACGATTCACGTTTCATCATGGGAACTGATATTCTTTCTGACAGTGAGAACATTGCCATTATAAACACTTCAACCAATACCGGCGGTATGTGGAACTGGAAAACTGCTCAGGGCACATATTACACGTATACAGGTGAATTCAGGAAATCTGATACCTGTACACTGGCAGATGATCAGATTGACTTCTATGTAAAAACAGTCAATAAAACTCTAGATGACATGAAAAAATATTCATATGACATTCTCGATGAAAACTATTACTCATACGTTTTCAATAAAAACGGAACGCCAAAATATCCTTTGAATGAGTAAACCGGCTTCCCGGCCGGTTTTTCTTATCAGATAACTTAAAATCTGTCATAATATTATCTGTAAATAAATGTACTGTCCGATTTTCATTGTAATTTACAATACTTTTTATTTAATATATTATACGTAAGAAGATTTCTGATCTTTTGAATAGAAGGTGAATACTATGAACGATGTTAACACAATCATCATCGGTGCCGGTAGAGTTGGCAATTCCCTGGCCCGTGAGCTCGGAAAAAAAGAAAGCATTCTTGTCATTGACAGGGACAAAAACAAAATAGAAAGACTGACAGACTTCTCCGGTTTTGTGGAAGTAGCTGACGCCACAGACGTTAACTTCCTGATTCAGAACGGGGCTAATGAAGTTGAAAAGATTCTGATCGTTACTGATGACGATAATATCAATATTTTCCTGGCAGATGTATTTGTGTACCTGTTTAACAGGAAAAATGTCTGTATCAGACTTAAGGACTCACGTAAGGCCAATCTTGTTGACCCAATTGTCAAATGCATATGTCCGTTTGATCTGTCACTGTCTGACTTCCTAAATCAGATGGAAGAAGGAGGTAATCACTAATGAAAGTCGTAATTGTTGGCGGCCGACATGAAGCCGATTACATCATCAGCATGTACAACAACAAGAAAAATGACCTTATCGTCATCAACCAGGATGAAGATGTCTGCCGCTATCTGAGCGCTCAGAATAACATTCCGGTAATGCGCGGGATTTCTACCAGACAGAGTGACCTGCATCTGGCTGGAGCAGAAAATGCTGATCTCTTTATTGCCCTGGCAGAAAACGATCACGAAAACTATGTTGCCTGCAAACTGGCTAAAAAGGTATTTGGAGCCAAGAGATGTATAGCTGCAGTAATCAACCCTAAAAACGTTGATGCCTTCAAAAGCCTTGGCATTGACTCTGTACTTTCTGCAACATATCTGTTAGGCGAACAGATCAGAAATGCTGCTTCAATTGAGAACCTGATCAGAACACTTTCTCTGGAAAATGATGAAATAGTCATTACAGAATTTAAAATTACTTCCGATCTGCATATCTGCGATCAGACACTCAAAGATATAAAGATCTCTGATATCGCTTCTATAAGTTCCATTGTACGTAATGGAAAAGGCATTATCCCTAACGGAAATACCAAATTACTAAGCAACGACAAGATCCTTGTGGTAACCACACATAACAATAAAGACAGGGTTATGAAGATCTTCCAGAGGAAAAAGTAATGAGAAAGAATTTTTACCGACTCATTACCTATTATCTGAGTATTTTCATCATCATGATCGGTGTCATTCAGCTGCTTCCGCTGCTGGTACTGCCTTTCTATCCTGATGAAATCGTTTATGCCAGATGTTTCCTTATTCCCGGCATATCCACAATATTAGTCGGAGTACTGGCAGAACATCTGCTGAAAAAGAATACGAAAATAGTCAAACTCGAGAAGAACTACGACGCTGTTCTGATAGTTCTGATCTGGCTTTCAGCCATTCTGATATCAACAATACCATGGATGCTTAAAGGCGATTACAACCTCACACAGGCAGCCTTTGAAATGACCAGCGGTTTCTCAACCACCGGTCTGTCCGTTGTCGATGTTGAATCTACACCGCATGTCTTCCTGATGTTCAGAAGCATTACCCTGTTTGTAGGTGGCGTTGGACTTGTACTGATCATCACATCAGCATTCTCAGATAAATACGGACTTAACCTTTATAACGCTGAAGGCCACACTGACAGGCTGATGCCAAACCTGGCTAAATCAGCACGTCTGATCCTGTCAATTTATTCAGCTTATATTACCATAGGAGGACTGTTTTACATAATGTTCGGCATGCCGGTATTTGATGCCCTCAACACCGCAATTGCCGCAGTATCAACCGGAGGATTCTCAGTCCTGAATGACAGCATTTACGGCTATCATTCTCTGCCAATAGAAATAGTTACGATTGTACTGATGCTTCTGGGACAGACGAGTTTCATACTGCATCTGGCTTTGATAAAGAAGAAATTTGGAAAGATCATCAATCACTGTGAGACAAAGTTCTTTATCTTCCTGGCAGTCGTGTTCATCCCTCTGATGTTCATTAATCTCCAGCAGACAGGATACAGCAGCGGTTTTGGTGAAACCTTAAGAATCTCTGTCTTCCAGTTTGTTACCTGTCTGACTACTACTGGTTTCATCTCCGTACCTACCCTGGTAGGATTACCTAGCGGGTTTGCAACCATCATGATATTAATGATGTTAATCGGCGGCGATCTGGAATCAACTGGCGGCGGTATCAAACAGTACAGAGTAATTGTTGTTCTCAAGGGAATTCTTCAGGAAATCAAGAACACTGTCAGAACATATAAAACGATTACTACTGATTTCATTACCAGAGCAGGTAAGAAAAGTGAACTTACTTCTTCAGAAGTATCTTCAATGTCAAGCTACATACTGTTCTATCTGATCCTGTTCTTTACCGGATCAATGATCTTTACCCTTTACGGCAACAACCTTCAGGATTCAATGTTTGAATATGCTTCAGCTATTTCAACCGTAGGACTGTCAGTCGGTATTACCAACTACAATGCTCCTGCTGTAATTCTATGGACTGCCAATGTCGGTATGTTTCTGGGAAGACTGGAATTAATGGTAGTCTTCCAGGCCATACTGCGTGTAGCCAAGGACGTTGTCAAAAAGGAAAACATTTAGTAGCAAAACATGTGAAAGCCGGATTTAATCCGGCTTTTTAATATTCAATATGATTGCATCTGTCAGGCTGAGAGATTATTAAAAAAGGAAAATAGTTTTTTCGTTCTCATGAACTTCATGATTACTCTAAAATAACTGTATAGAGGGAGATAATAATATGACTATTCAGGAAATTGTTGATAAGATACTGGCATACCATCCGGATATCGGCGACCGCCGTACCTGCGATGTTATTGTAGGAGCTGATCCAAACCGTGAATGCACAGGAATTCTGATTTCCATTGCCCCTACGGTTCCTATAATCCGTAAAGCTATTGAAATTGGTGCAAACTTCATCTTTGTTCATGAACCAACTTTCTTCAGTGGATACGATGATGAATGTGAATGGCTGGAAGGAAATGATGTATATGAAGAAAAACTGGCTCTTCTGTTAGATAACGGAATAACTGTTTACCGTGATCATGACCACATTCATGCTCACCGTCCTGATGGAATTTTCCATTATATGATGAAGCATCTGGGTTGGCTGGAATATCTCAAACCACAGACAAGAGGCTGGGAAGTTGTACTTCCACCTACACGTCTTGGAGATCTCATTGCTCATGTTAAGGAAAGAATGGGGCTGGAACACATCCGTTACATTGGTGATCCTGATGCAATAGTATCAACTATTGGTTTCTGCGGACACCTTCTTCCGGGAGCCGACAGCAACTGGAGCAACAATGCTCAAGTAGCCGCCAGCTGGAAATATGATGTTGTTATTCCAGGAGAGACCGTAGACTGGACTCTGCCATTATATATTCGTGATGCTGTTGATCTCGGCAAGGCAAAAGCCATGATCGTGCCGGGACATTTTGTTCAGGAAGAAGCCGGTATGCGCCTGGCTGAAGAATGGCTGAGACCGGTTGTTGGTGATGACAGTCTGCCAATATATTTCTTCCCGGCAGGCGATATGTGGAAATACGATTGATTTATTATCATAAATATAATTAACTTGAGAGAATTATACCAATTCTCTTTTTTTGTCTAGATAAATTATCATAACAAGTGCAACAAATAAAAAAGCGTCCATAGGACTCAAATGTTAAAATGTAAGTGACAAAACAAACATTAATAACAGGAGAGGACTATGAACTATAATCATCTTACCATAAATGAGAGATGTTGT
>JAFWDT010000002.1 GCA_017516045.1 Erysipelotrichaceae bacterium | reverse complement strand
CTCTTTACATCTTAAATGTAATGAGTTTCTCGTGTCCACTCATCATTGATGTATGTCTACTTTTTGGGGGCTGGTACACCCAGCTATACTTCATATGAAAACCCCCTTTACTGGTTTGTCCAGTTTAGGGGGTACACATCAATCAAATGCGGTAGTTTTTTAGTACTGTTTTATAAATCAAACAGGTTTAGTCCGGTTGCTTCATCTTTAAAGCGGTCTACCTCACCGTAAATGATATTAATAAACATCTCGCAGGTAGCCGAAACGATTGCCCTATTTAAATGACCACCATAAGCGGCACCCGTACTGTCAGCTACACTCATATGCATGTGAGCGTAATATTCACCGTTCATGGTATTTATTGAACCCGTCAGAGAAACAATCTCATAGGCTCCGGTAAAGGTCTTAGAATAATACTTCTGCTCGTCAACGTTATATACACCTACTGTAAAATCGTCAACAGCACCAAGAGCGTTGACATTTGCCAGCTTTATGTTTTCCTTAAGAGCTACTTCCTTCATCTTTTCCATGATTTCTTCACCCCTGTCGATCCTGACAATAATGGTATCTTCTATTCTTCTGTATTTCATAAAGCAACCTCCCTGATTTAAATACATTGTAATATGAGACAAGTCAAAAGAAAAGTGAGTCCAGTCTGAACAGAACTCACTTATTTTCTTTATTTCAGGATTATTTCACATTAAGAAATGCTTCCCTTTATTTTGTTGTTTCCTTTGCCTTGTAGACGTAATTCAGTTTAAACTCTTTATCCCGCACAATATCACCGCTTAACAGCTTGGTCATTATTCTCATAGCCAGAGCACCAAGATCATAGCTAGGAACAATGAAAGATGAAATGCGTGGTCTGAACATGTCCGTATACCTGGAATCCTTGATGCAGACAAGTTCTGTCTCATCCGGGATCCTGATATTATTTTCAGTACAGGTATTGATTACGGCAATAGCCTGTGAATCTCTATAAGTGATAACCAGTTTATGCTTATTATGAGCAAAGTAATTCGAAAGGAATTCATAGGAGTTATGAACATCTTCCGGAATGGTAATAAAACCTCCGAATGTCTTTCCATGTTCATTGAATGCTTTCGAAGCCCCCCTGATCAGCAGATCAATGCTGGTAGGATTCTTGCGGTCATCGATGATAACAATATCATCAATTCCATTATTAAGATATCTGGTTACCAGCTCATAAACCGCCTGCTCGTAATCTATGTATACACAGCATGCTGATTCACCGGTACCCTTGTTTCCAAGATAAACCATTGGTATCTGGAAGTGATTCAGTGTCTCAATTTCCTTGGCGGAAAAAGCGTCATTGTAAAGTATCAGACCATCTGCCCTGCTCTTTACAACATTGTCGATGATTTCGTTCATCTCATTGATACCAGCTGTCGTGGTATGCAGAGTAATGTTGTACTTGTATATTTTGGCAGTATCCAGAAGTCCGTTTATAACCTTATCAATGTAATTGAAACTTCCATCAGGAACAACCAGTGCAATTGTTGTTGTCTTTTTCAAAGCCAGACCCTGAGCAACTGCATTAGGTTTATATCCTAATTTAATAATGGCTTCCTGTACTTTTTTCTTTGTATTTTCCTTGACGACATCAGACTCATTGATAACACGAGAAACCGTTGCGAGAGAAACACCTGCTTCCTTGGCAACACTGTATATTGTTACTCTTTTTTTCTCACCGTTACCATACTGATTCATGGATTATTCCTCTACTTTATTCTCTTCTTCGTCTTCTTCTTCAGGCTTGAACAGATCCTTAACTGCTTCTGTTAACTTTTCTGATAAATCAAGAACTGTATTCTTTGCTTCTCTAACAGTAGCTCTTACCTTTTCATCATGGATGAATTCCTGGTACTTGTCAGAAACAAACTGAGATGCTTCTTTTGTCTTGGCAGCTGCCTTATCAACAGCTTCCTTAACGCCTGGATTCTTTTCTGCTACTTCATTGTATAATTCTTCGCCCTTAGCTGTAACTTTCCGAGAAGTTTCCTTAGCTGCTTCTGCGAACTTTTCAGTAGCGTTATCCCATGTTTCTTTTAATTTTTCCTTATTTGTTACTGTCTCATAAGCATCCTTGGCAGCCTTAACAACATTATCAGAAATCTTTGTCAGGCTTTCCTTGGTCTGACCCCAGGCCTGAGATGTCTTTTCATCCAGTTCCTTGGCTCCTAATTTCTCCTGTGCATTTTCAATCGCATCAGTGATCCGCTGAGAGAACTTTCCTAAATGAGTTCCCAGAGTAACGCCGTCCTTATTCAGGTCAAGATTGATAATAGCTTCCTTTAAGCTTGTTAATGACTTGCCAGCCATATCGATGAGCTTCTTTGCAGCTTCTTTTACATCTTCATCTGTAGCTTCTTCAACGGCCTTTTCAGCTTCGTTTAATTCGTCTTTAACTTCCTGTTCGAGTTCTTCTAAATTCTTGTTTTCATCCATATTATTCAGCATCCTTTCCTACTCTTTAACTGCGTTTTCAGCAGCTTCAATTACTTCTTTTACAGCTTCAACAGCTTTTTCTTCCGGCTTCTTTTCTTCAATTGAAGCAACTCTGACAATATTCTTCGGATCCTTTTCCTTAGTTTCCTTGGTAGCAGCTGCAGTTTTTTCCAAGATTTCAGTTACTGCAGTTTTGACCTGATCATATTGCTTGCTGGCTGTTTTTGCAGCCTTCTTGACAGCTCTCTCTGTGGTGGCTCTGACTGCTTCTACGCTCATGGCCATATTATTTACAGTTTTAACTGTCGTATTCAATTCTTTCAGATATCCGTTAGTAGTACCAACAGCATCGTTAACACCTGTTACGGTAATGTTGACATTATTCATAATGCCTCTCATTTTAATCAGTACTGAAATCAGTACGCCCAGTGTAATAACGCCTACTATAGGCAGCAGATACAGGAATACCTGGCTTACGCTAGCTAATGTTTCCATAAATTCTCACCTCATTATATATATTACTAGAAAATGTAAGGGTTTTCAATAATGCGAAACATCTTACATTTTGTCGTCTAAATCAAACAGAGAAATGTTTTCGTAACCTTCCTCTTCTTTATACTGCTTTTCCTGAGGTGCCGGTGTTTCATCCTCACCTTCCGCCTTAACCTCATTCACTGATTCTTCATTTCTGCTGCCCCAGACTTCATGAATGTTTACTTTCTTCTCTTCATACTTTCTGGTAACCTTGCCAAAAGGTGTTACTGCCGCATTCTTTCTGAGTTCATCAGCAGTCATCTTTACCGGTTCAAGATCAACGATTTCCATATCCTTGATCTCTTCCTCAAGTGGTAAAACTTCCGGTTCAGCTACTTTTACATTTTCTTCCGTAACCGGTGCCTTCACTTCCGGCTTGTTTTCCACTGCCGGTTCCTTAGCAATCAGATCGTCAACTGTAAGGGTGGCAATTGACGGATCCACTTCATCAACCGGGATCCTGTCTGATTCATTCTTATCACCATACAAAGGTGAGAAAACCGTACCTATTACAGATTTTCTGTCACCCATTTCAGAATCAGGCATGACTATTTCTCTTCTCTTCTTCTTAACAGGCTTCTGCTCCTTTTCCTGTACACCAAGCATCGGTGAAATGATGGTTGTGGTCTTGAAAGGTTCAGCCTGCTTCCTTTCCGGCTTAGCCGGCTTGAGCTTAGGAAGTTCAGGTTCTATCTTCTTTTCTTTCTTCTCGGTCTTGTTTTCCTGTACAGGCTCGCTTACCGGCTGATTTTCCTCAACCTTGTCCAGTTCCCGGGTCTTTTCATCTCCGAGTTTTGGAACCTTGATTTCCTTGGTCAGAGTAATCATCGGTGAAGGTTCATATTCCTCCTGCTTAGGCTCAGGTCTGTTTGTCTTCTTGACTACCGGCTTTTCGATCACAGGTGTCTTTCTGACGGCCGGCTGCGGTTTCTCTGCAGGCACTTCCTCCAGTATCGGTTTTGGTTCGTCATCAACAACTTCCTCAACCTCTTCTACCGTAAATAGGAATCTTTCAAACAGGTCCTTGATTTTCTTCATAAGATTTCCTCCTAATCCCCGTTATTATCTGTTGCGACACTGCTTTCCTCACTCTGTTCAGCATCGCTGTTTTCGTCTGTTTCCTCATCCGGAACCTTAAATATGTCGCTGTCCCGGATATCACTGGCTGAAGGGACTTCTCCCTGTCTCTGCTCACGGTCAATTATCGTATAACCCGGATCGTTCTGCCAGTCATCCATATAGTCAATGATGCGTCCGCTTTCCGGAAGTACTTCCTTGAAAAGTTTTATTGTTGATACATCATACTGTGCTTTGTCTATGTTTGAGTATTTATCGATTACCTTATTGGTATCAACGCTGCAGGTTCTTACTGTCTTTATCATTTCATAAGCTGTCTCATCAGCCTCAAGAACCGGGCATGATGCGGTAAATATGAACTGGTTTGTCTGGAATATGATGTAGGCGATGCTGTCTACCACTTTCATTTCAATGTGATATGACATGTTAAGACCGCGTGAGTTCTTGCATACACCGTTTTTGATGAAGTTCTTTTCTCTGAAAGACTCAATTTCACGCAAGGCGCTCTCTTCATAAACTGAACGGCTCAGAATACCGGCAACATCCAGGTTAAGTACGGCTTCATTGCCGTAGATGACAAAGATATTGCTGATTTCATCTATCTCTCTGCGGCCGACTCCCGGGAACAGATAATAACTGTAAAACTCCTTTTCAGAGTTGTTTTCAGAGAATTCCGGCAAGTCTACAACCAAGGCATCTTCAATGGAATCTATCGTCTTTCTTCGCAGATCATTGGTAAATTCAACGTTTTTTGAGCAACCGGTCAGCAGAAATACGGTCAGCAGCGCAATGATTAACTTTTTCATACTGCAGCATCCTTTCTGACAGGCCGCCATACTGCACGGTATATAGGCTGTCCCAGAGCCATGAAATTGGCTTCATATTCAGTTATCGTATCTTCAGGATGTTCCTTTTCACGCCAGTTTACACTGACTTCCAGTAACTGCCAGTCAGCTGCATCAAAAGATACGAGGCTGTATTCAAAAAGCTGAGAATTATCAGTCTTCATGATTACTTTACCGGTGTCCTTCAGGATCCTGCGATAGGAATCAAGGAAGGTTCCGTATGTCAGCCTTCTCTTGGTCTGTCTCTTCTTAGGCCAGGGATCAGAGAAATTCAGATGAATTACATCTATCTCATTATCTTCAAACCAGTTTCCGATCTCAGCAGCATCGCCGTTGATGATCTTCATGTTGTCAGACGTGCAGTCCAGAGACTTTTTCAGAGTTATGCCGACACAGCTCTCATCCTTTTCTACCGCAATCCATAAACAATCAGGATAAAGATGTGACATACCGATCCAGTAGTCACCTTTTCCTGACCCGATTTCTACTCTTATTTCTTTATCGCCCGCCAGAAGCTTCCAGCGGCCTTTCATCTCCTCAGGGTTGGCTATGACACAGTCCGTTCGCTGTGCGATCATATCCTTTGCCCAGTGTTTTTTTCGCATTCTCATGTTTTTATTTTAGCACATTTATTATATAAATAATACACATGAAAAAACAATCAGGCAACAGTTTGAAAGCGCCTTTTTCATTTATGCAAAAAAGGACGGAATCATCGATTCCGCCCTTTAGTCAGCTGTTAATTTGCTTTTTTCTTCCTGCTGCTGTTTTTGTCCTTGCTGTTGTTTCCGAATAATGCCTTGCGGCCATAATCCTTAACTTCTTCATAGCCTTCAGGTTTTTCCAGCAGTACCTTGGCTGATACGTTTACTCTGCCCTTTTCATCGATTTCAGTTACCTGAACTCTGGCAATGCTTCCAAGCTTGTAAACATCACTAGGCTTGTTGACTCTTTCCCACTTCATATCTGAAACATGGAGTAAGGCATCTGTTCCAGGGAACAGTTCAACGAATGCACCATAGCTTTCCAGTCTGACAACCTTGGCATCATAGATTTCACCAATCTTGGCTGTTCTGGTGATGTCTTCGATCATCTTTCTGGCGATGTCGATGGATTCCTGATCCTGATGGTAAATCAGAACACGTCCTTCATCTGAAATGTCGATCTTGCAGTCGTTAGCTGCTTCGATAATAGCGTTAATGTTTTTGCCGCCGGTACCGATGACATCTCTGATCTTGTCAACAGGAATCATCATCTTGCAGATCTTAGGAGCATACTTGGAAACATGATCTCTTGGCTTGGCAATTGCAGCTTCCAGAACATCAAGGATCTGCATTCTGGCTTTCTTAGCCTGTTCCATTGCTTCACCGAGGATCTTTCTGTCAAGGCCCTGAACCTTGATATCCATCTGTAAGGCTGTAATGCCTTCTCTTGTTCCGGCAACCTTGAAGTCCATATCGCCGAAGTGGTCTTCCATACCCTGAATATCAGTCAGGATAGTGTAATCCTGTCCGTTTTCAATTAAGCCCATGGCAATACCTGCTACAGGAGCCTTGATAGGAACACCGGCAGCCATTAATGACAGTGTGCCTGCACAGATTGAAGCCTGTGAGCTTGAACCGTTGGATTCAAGAACTTCAGCAACTGTTCTGATGGCATATGGGAATTCATCTTCACTAGGCAGTACCTGCTTCAGAGCTCTCTCACCTAAGGCACCGTGACCGATTTCTCTGCGGCCTGGAGTACCCATACGTCCTACTTCACCAACACTGTAAGGTGGGAAGTTGTAATGATGCATGAATCTCTTTTCTTCAACTTCTGTCAGGTCATCGATGATCTGGTTATCACCTAAGGCACCTAATGTAGTTGCAGAGAGAACCTGAGTCTGTCCTCTGGTAAATAAGCCTGAACCGTGAACTCTAGGCAGCAGGTCGATTTGAGCATCAAGAGCTCTGATCTCATCAACTGCTCTGCCGTCCGGTCTGATCTTTTCTTCAATGATAAGTCTTCTGACTTCATCAGCAACGATCTTTGTGCAAACTTCGTTGACCATCTTGAGAGCCTTGGTCTTTTCAGCTTCGCTTTCATATTCCTTGGTTCCGAAATACTCAACGGTTTCATTTGTCAATGCATCGATCGTGTTGTTGCATTCAAGTTTATCCTTGATTGATACGGCAGCCTTTAAGCGGTCGTATACATAGTCATATACTGCCTTGTTCAGTTCAGCCGGAACTTCGTACAGAACTACTTCCATCTTCTCGTGTCCGACCTTGGCAATGATTTCCTCTTCCCATTCGCACAGGATCTTAATGTATTCCTGTCCAAACATCAGGGCATCCAGCATATCTTCCTCTGAAATTTCCTTGGCACCGGCTTCAACCATCATGATGGCATCTTTCTTACCGGCGATGGTCAGGTTAAGATCACTCTTTTCGCTTTCTTCAACTGTAGGGTTGATGATGAATTTTCCATCAATGCGTCCTACGATGACACCGGCGATCGGTCCCTCAAACGGGATCTTACTGATGCTTAATGCCAGTGAGGCACCGAGCATGGCAGCCATTTCGGCTGAATAATCCTGGTCAACTGACAGTACTGTGTTGACTACCTGTACTTCGTTTCTGAATCCTTCCGCAAATAATGGACGGATCGGTCTGTCGATCATACGGGCGGTCAGAGTAGCATGTTCACTTGGCCTTCCTTCTCTTCTTAAAAATCCTCCGGGAATCTTACCCACTGAATATAACTTCTCCTCGAAACTTACTGTTAACGGGAAGAAATCAGTATCTTTCGCAACGTTACTTGCGCAGGCTGTTGAGATAACCACTGTATCACCATATCTTACTAATACAGCACCATCAGCCTGTTTGGCTAATTCCCCGATTTCAACGGATAAAGGACGTCCGTCGAAATTCATACTAAATACTTCTTTAGCCATTTCTTTTCCTCTCTAATTATTAACCTTGACTATAATACCACATGTTAAAAAAAAAGGAAATGATTAAATAATCATTTCCTCAATGTGATAAACATAATCCAGAGTTGACAGCGCCTGGATGATTTCCTCATGGGTTTTGTACTTCTTCAGTTCATCATTGGAGATCGATATCGAGATCGAATAAACGCTCAAGCCGGAATTGGCATAGGCTGGATTCATCTCGATGTCATCAATGATCAGTCCCAGTCTTCTTATCGTCGTAACGAAGTTCTGCAGGTAACGGCTGTCAGTAAGTTCCAGATGTATCTCAAAATGGTTGGATCTGTTTTTCAGGAAGGATTCCAGAGTTGGGAATACCGACAGTGAGATCATAAACAGCACAAAGGCAGTGACCGTTACGAAATACAGACCGCAGCCAAGTGATAACCCAATGACCCCGCAGGTCAGCAAACCGACGGAAGTCGTCAGTCCCTTGATCTGATTACGGGAACTGTAGACCATCGTATTGACTGACAGAATGGCCAGACAGATCAATGAGGAACCGGAAATGATGAACATGTCAGCGTTGTAGACCTCACTGAGATACTGATCCAGCATCATTCCGATGGTGGTGGTCAGAGATACCAGGATGAAAGTCCTTAATCCGGCGGAATGCCTCTTATTGGTTCTTTCCCAGCCGACGATCGTTCCCAATACGACGGCAAAGAAAACTCTGAAGATGATGGAACTGGTATTCAGTCCCCAGGCCCATGGTCCTAATAATGCAACGATTGGATCACTCATATCTATATTCTCCTCCTGGTCCTGTTTCTGCCGGCGTAGTAGACTTCGCTAGCTGCCTCGGTAAAGGCTTCTTCAGCAGCTCTGTCATCAAAACGCGGCAGATCTTTCTGGATCTTCTCAATTCTTTCGATCAGCAGTTCAAGCTGATTCTTCTGTTCACCAGACTCGGTAGTCTCTTCAACTTCCACGATGTCTTCGATCTTATTGGAATATGAATGTGACAGATACAGCGACCGTTTGGCACTGGCCGGTCCTATCAGTTCATAGAGGATGCTGGAGGACAAGATGATGGTATTCAGTGCATCGCCCATTTCACCGCCCAGTGTTCTGGCACCTAAGGCAGCCAGACCGATGGCCACACCGGCCTGCGGTATTAAGGCCATGCCCAGATAGTTTCTGGTCGTTGCCGGCTTGCCAACCATATAGCAGCCCAAGAAAGCTCCGGCATACTTGCCAATGATCCTGACCAGGAAATACAGAATGCCGATATATAGCAATGGTGTCGTGCCTATCGATCCCGAAGGATTCAACAGGGCGCCCAAATCAAATGACACGCCGCTTCGTACAAAGAACAGTAACAGTAAAGGCGGGCTGAAGTAGTTTAGCTGCATGAACAGTTTCTCATCCTTGCTCATGTTGATGTAGGTAGTACCCATGGACATACAGCCTAATAACGGCGATACATCAATCAGGGCACAGATCCCGCAGAATGACAGCATGAAGGCCAAAGCAATGATCAGTCTGTTGTCATCAGAGTGGGAAGCACTGAACACCCAGGACATTAGTCCCCCGAATACACAGCCCAACAGCAGTACCCCGATGTTGATGGCCAGCGGCTTGAGAACGCTCATAACGTTGAAAGCCTCACCGGAGAGTGACGATACCGCAATGGAAATAGCCATGGAATACATGATAAGTCCAACCACGTCATCCAGTGCCACTACCTGTAGCAGGGTATCAACGAAATCCCCTTTGGCCTTGGTCTGTCTGATCGTCATTACCGTTGAAGCCGGTGCCGTGGCAGCAGCCAAAGCTGAAATGACGATGGAAAACGGCAGACTGAGTTTTAAGACCATAAAGGTCAGTATGAATACCATGATACTGGCCAGAAAGGCTTCCGTTACCGTGATTATCGCCACCTTGACACCGTTGCGTCTCAATGATTCCAAACGGAAGAACTCACCGGTGCTGAAGGCAATGAAAGCCAGGGCAATGTCACCCAGAAAAGCGGAATTTTTAATGAAGTATAGCGGAATAAGATTCAGTCCGAACGGTCCGATCGCAATACCCACAAGGATATAGGCCGTGACATTCGGCAGACGCAGTTTCTTAGTGATACGGGTCATCAGAAAACCCAGAGCCAGCATCAGCGACAGCGATACCATTACTCCGGCCACGATGTTTTCACTTATGATCCTATGAATTCCTTCCAGCATGTTTTCTGCTCCTTCCCTTCCCGTTTCTTTTAAACCACAAAAATAACCTGCCATCGCAGGTTACTTTGCTTGACAATTACTTACGCAGACCTAAGCGTTCGATCAGAGAACGATAGCGGTTGATGTCACTGTTACGCAGATATGTTAACATATTACGTCTTCTACCAACCATTCTCATTAATCCGCGGTATGAGTGATGGTCATGCTTATGAACCTTAAGATGGTCATTAAGACGATTGATCGTTGCGGTTAATACGGCGATCTGAACCTCAGGAGAACCTGTATCTCCTTCGTGAGTAGCATATTCCTTGATTATGCTCTGCTTTTCTTCATTACTTAACATTTTTTATTTCCTCCTGTATATGAAGTTGTCCTGTAAAACCAAGACAAACGTTGAGGAAACGATCATCCTAGTAGTACAGCCTACTTATAGTATCATAACCAAACCATAAAATCAACTAAAACATCGTTCATTAAATATATTCCGGTATCACTCAGTCTAAGATATCCGCTGTCAACAATAAGACGTCCGTTTGAAATGTTTTTTTCAATCGGCTCTCTGTAGTGTTCGAGGATATTACAGCTAAGCGTTTCGTTATACTCTTCAATATCTATTCCTTCAAGCAGTCTTAAGCCCATCATTAAAGTTTCGAATCTTTCATCTTCGACACCAAGTCTTATTTCTTCTTTACGCCAGTTTCCGGCAAGATATTCTTTCATACTGTGCGTATTCTCATAGCGGACATGGTTTTCCTTGCCGGCAGCCCCCAGTCCTATTCCGATATAATCATTATAGTGCCAGTACGTCTTGTTGTGAACTGACTGGTATCCATCAATAGCAAAGTTGGAAATCTCATACTGTTGGAATCCATAACAAGGCAATTTGTATCTGACAGTTCTGTACATCAGGTACAGATCGTTATCACTGCAGTTTCTGTATCCCCTGTGTCCCAGAACAGTTCCTTCATGAATCTCAAGTTCATAGATTGATATATGCTTTATATCTAGCTTAACAGCTTTCTCAATATCACATTGCAGCTGGTTGACTGTCTGATTTTCAAAGCCGTACATAAGATCAATTGAAATATTTTCAATTCCCGCTTCCTTAAGATACCGGAATGTATTATCCACATCTTTAAGAACATGTGTTCTGCCGATTTCCTTAAGTATCACCTCATCAAAGGTCTGAATGCCAATGCTGACACGGTTTACACCGCTTTTTTTCAGCAGCAGCGCTTTTTCCAGAGTCATGGTTTCCGGATTGATTTCAAACGTGAATTCACTGCCGACGGTAAACCTCGACAGCATTCTGAACAGTTTTTCCAGCTGTCTGCAGGTCAGAGCCGATGGTGTCCCACCACCAATATAAACCGTATCAAAATGATCCTGTCTGATACGGCTTATTTCATTTTCGAGCTGATCAAGGTACTGATCTGCCAGTTCCTCATTGTATATCCTTTTGGCAAAGTCACAATAATAACACAGGTGTCTGCAGAAAGGAACATGTACATAAAGACTGTCAGCCATTCTTTTCAGGATACCTCATGTATACATTCTGAATTTTATCTTCTATCAGTTTCTGCACATCAAGATCATTGTCTATGCATATGCTCAAGGCATACATCAGAACGTCGGCCAGTTCACCTTTTACGGCTTCCATGTCAATGTTTTTCTCATCCCACTGAATGGTTTCCAGAAGCTCTGCCGCTTCAACGGAAACGCTTTTTATCAGGATAGGCAATGTATCGCTTTTATCCCAGCCTCGGGATATTCTCATTTCCTGTATGGTGTTTAACAGTTTATCCATATTAATCCTCATCCATGGACAGAACAGCCATGAAAGCTTCCTGCGGAATCTCAACTGATCCTACTGCTTTCATTCTCTTCTTGCCTTCCTTCTGCTTTTCCAGCAGCTTCTTCTTACGGCTTACGTCACCGCCATAGCATTTTGCCAGCACGTTCTTACGGTAGGCTTTTATATTCGTACGGGCAATGACCTTTCCGCTTACTGCGGCCTGAACCGGTATTTCAAACTGCTGCTTAGGAATGATTTCCTTCAGCTTTCTGGTTATGGTACTGCCACGCTGATAGGCAAACTTGGAGTGAACGATGCAGGCTAAGGCGTCTACCGGTTCCCCGTTGATCAGAATATCCATGCGGGCCAGTTCGCTCTTACGGTAGCCAATAAGTTCATAATCCAGAGAAGCATATCCCTTGGTGCAGGATTTAAGCTTATCAAAGAAATCAAATACTATTTCAGAAAGCGGAAGTTCATAAACGATAAACACTCTGGAATCGTCCATGTAGATGATGTCCTGATAGATGCCGCGCTTGTTCTGACACAGTTCCATGATTGGTCCGATGTAATCCTTAGGGGCCATGATACTGGCCTTGACATAAGGCTCGGCAATGTAATCTATCATCTGGTTGGAAGGCAGTACAGCCGGGTTGTCAATTAGCTGAACATCGCCATTCTGCAGATGTACTTCATAGACAACGCTTGGAGCGGTCGCAATCAGATCAAGATTGTATTCTCTTTCCAGTCTTTCCTGAACGACATCCATGTGGAGCAGTCCCAAAAAGCCGCAACGGAAGCCAAAACCCAGTGCCTGAGATGTTTCAGCCTCAAATTTAAGCGATGCGTCATTAAGTTGGAGTTTCTCTAAGGCGTCTCTTAGATCGTTGTAACGGGCGTTATCGGTAGGATATAAGCCGCAGTAAACCATAGACTGCAGCTGACGATAGCCAGGCAGCGGTTCTGCACAAGGTCTTTCAGTAAGAGTGATGGTATCACCTACTCTGACATCCTTAACCGATTTTATTGAAGCAGCTATCCAGCCTACTTCACCGCATTCAAGCTTGTTTTTATTTATCTCTTTAGGACTTCTGATTCCTAATTCAGTAACCTGATAGGACTGTCCATTACTCATAAGAGTAATATTGTCCCCCACTTTTATCTCCCCGTTTTTAATGCGTACGGCAACAATGACACCGCGGTATGAATCGTAATATGAGTCAAATATCAGAGCCTGTAACGGTGCTTCAGGGTCACCGTTAGGAGCCGGTATATATTTTACAATATCCTCCAGGACCTGATGAACCCCTGTTCCCAGCTTAGCACTGATCAACGGAGCATTCGATGCATCCAGACCGATGTCGTGCTCGATTTCATGTCTTGCCATTTCCGGCATTGCACTTGGCAAATCAATCTTATTAATGACAGGCAGAACCGTCAGGTCATTGTCAATTGCCAGATAAACATTTGCCAGAGTCTGGGCTTCTACACCCTGAGTTGCGTCAACCACCAGCACGGCGCCTTCACAGGCGGCCAGGGAACGTGATACTTCATAGGTGAAGTCAACATGCCCCGGTGTATCGATAAGATGGAACAGATAGGTATTTCCGTCATCACTTGTGTAATTTAAAGAAACAGCATTAAGCTTGATTGTAATGCCTCTTTCCCTTTCCAGATCAAGATCGTCAAGTATCTGTGAAACCATGTCCCTCTGCTGAACAGTGTTGGTCTGTTCAAGGATACGGTCAGCCAGCGTGGACTTTCCATGATCTATGTGTGCTATGATTGAAAAATTTCTTATGTATTTCTGTTCCATAATTTTTCCTTATTTAAAACCTTTTGAAGTTTGCATATTCAAATAATACTACACAATCTGATGCTGAGACAATCATTACTACCTGGCAGTTTTTCCTTCCCAGTTACGGCCTGCTCCGTTTTTAAATTCCTTGATTCCCATCTTCTGCTTGCCTTCCAGCTGAAGGAAACTGATCAGAAGAACTCTGTTTTCAACAACTACGGCCAGTCTGTTGTCCTTGTAATAAAGATAACCGGTTTCCCGATCACACGTTTCATCTGATAATTCAACGCCCCATATCTTTACCTTTTTGCCGTCTACACAGAAATAGGCGCATGGAGCAGGAATCAGACCTCTGATCTGGTTATAGACTCCAATATATCCCCTGGAAAAATCTATTCTTTCCTCTTCTTTTGTGATGTTAAGACCGAATGTCACCTTATCCTCATCCTGAGGAATCGCTGTATAGGTCTTATTAATGACTGAGTCAATCGTATCCCTCAGCAGTGATGCTGCAACAGGCATGAGCCTGTCATGAAGAGAACCGTAAGTATCGTTAATATCTATCGCACATTCTCTCTGGGCAATAATGGCACCGGCATCCATTCTGGAACTCATTTCCATTACTGTCACGCCTGTCTTATCATACCCGTCAATGATGGCATGCTGAATAGGTGCTCCTCCCCTTAAAGCGGGAAGAAGTGAGGTATGTACATTTATGCAGCCTAATGCCGGATAATCAAGTACGGCATCAGGGATAAACTGCCCATAGGCACAGGTAACGATCAGATCAGGCTTCAGCGCCAGAACACCTTCGTAATCCGTTCTTATCCTGATTGGCTGGATGACCGGTATATCATGTTCAAGAGCCAGATTTTTGGCAGCCGGAAAAGTCAGGACCTGTTTGCGCCCAACCAGCTTGTCAGGCTGACAGACTATCCCTACCACATTCCTTCCTTCATCAATCAATTCCTGTAAGATGGCACAGCCAAACTCCGGCGTACCCATGAAAACAATTCTTGGATTTACCATAATTCATCACCTACGACTATTATAATACAACAATTTGGCTCCTTACTGTAGAGAAACCCTTGTGTTTATTGAAGATATTGAATATCTTAATGTTGCATTTTGAATTTCAGTCTGCTAAAATTAACTAGCATTTATAAGGGAGGTAAGCTATGCCTAATATTAAATCTCAGAAGAAACGTGCAATTACCAACTTAAAGGAAAACGCAGCACACAAGGCTCAGAAGAGTGCTTTAAAGACAGCTATCAAGAAGGTCAGAGTTGCCATCGATGCTGCTGATAAGGAAGCTGCCAATAAGGCTTTAGTTGAAGCTGTTTCTCATATTGACAAGGCCGTTACCAATGGTATCCACCATAAGAATTGGGCTGCTCGTCAGAAGTCACATTTAACAAAAGCTGTTAACAGTTTATAAGAAAGTACAGGATCGCCTATCGCGATCCTTTTTCTTTGTCTTTTTCTATATGTGTTCTCTGTAATCTCTGAGTATTTCCGTCAGGCTTTCATATTCCTGACAGTTTTCAGGCAGCTCCTTAGGCCTTTTGCCAGACTGAACAGTATGAATGTAGATGCTGTCAAGACCATATCCATAAGCCCCTCCTATATCGGTAAAGGCATCATTGCCTATCATGACGCTTTCCTCTTTATTAAGGCCATAACTGTCAAACAGGCTGGCAAAAAATCTCTCTGAAGGTTTGCGGTATCCGGCATCGCTGGAATAACATATCCCGTCAAACAGCTCCTTTATCCCCAGCTGCCGGATCTCATACTCGGTAAAAGCAGCCTGAGCATTCGACAGCAAGTATACTTTTTTGCCGTCATCACGAAGGTGCTTTAATAGTTCAGATGCATTTATGAACATTTTCATCTCATCCATTGAAAGCAGACGGAATACCACTTCGGTTTCGCAGATGAGAGCTTTATCAGCTTTTACCCCTTTGAACTCATATAGCATTCTGAAAACTTCTGCCAGATCTATTTCGATGAAATGATGCTTTTTTTCCTTTTTCAGTCTCAGATCCTCCTGACGGCAGAATTCAATATACTTTTTCTGCAGCTCTCTGGCATGGTAAAAAGCTCCATGCTGTTTCATGAAGACAGCCAGATTGTCCCACAGAAATCTCTTTTTCTCGTTGGTCCAGATCTCGCATAGTGTTCCGTAAAAATCAAATATGTAATTCCTGTATCTATTTATTTGCATATGATAACTCATCAATATCCTCCAGGTACTTTCTGAATTCCGCATCATCAGGATTGATCTGCAGCACATAGCAGATGCTGCCCTTCAGTCTTTCCAGATATCCCTTTTCATCTCTGCCGATTCTTGCAAGATGTTCAGAAAGACCATGTCTTTGAATGAAATATATCTGTTTTCTGATTTCTTTCCTGTATTCTCTGGAAACCTGCCGTTTCTCATTAACTACCAGTCCAGTCACACATTGTCTGTGAGAGCGACGAATCACTCTGGTCTTGGAATCATTAAGCTCCATATCAAGCTTATACAGTTCTCTTCTGACTTTCCTGATCACCCCTGATGGATCAAAGTCTCCGGAAAAGGTCATGTCATCAGAATACCTGGTGTAAGAAATGTTCTTCTGATTACACCAGTTTCCGATTTCATAGTCGAATTCTCGCATAACCAGATTAGATATGAAAGCTGAAGTCGGAGCCCCCTGCACCAGATGGTCATCATAGGTGCACAGATATGTAAACAGCATGCCGACTGATTTCGGAAAGAGTTCTATCGGGAAACAGGAATTATATATATCAAGAAACCAGATGTTTTCAAAGAAATGCCTGATATCAAGTTTCAGGATCATTTTCTGACCGACATGAGGCTGGGCATTGTCCAGAAGAGATTTTCCTTTGGTGTAGGCTGTAGCATATGGTGAAACCCTCATGTCCTCCAGAACTTCCGTGAGGATCCTCTTCTGAATATGTTTCAGAATTCCGGAAGGTTCATAAATCGTCCTCATTTTCCCGTCATGTTTTCGAATCTGAAATTTTGTGTAATGTTTTCGTACATCATTGGCAATGGCATAAAGCGTTCTTATGTATTTCTGCCTGTCATCACAGTCAAACAAATTAAGAGACAGCAGATAGTCATTACATTCCTTAACTCCGATGTAATCCCACATTCTGCTGTCTCCCTTCTGCAGTACTAAAGATATTGAAATATGGAAGTGGGCGGAGCGAAGCCTCCTACATGAAATGTAGTATCGCCCACTGTAATATTGCAATTGATCCCGGTAATAAAACTGTCCCTTAACGACTCGCTAAGGCAGGAATTGCTCCAATCACTACTGCAATTATATTATATCATCACTCACGCTGTTTTCATATAAGACCGTAGTGCTGCAGCCCTTTGTAGACTCCGTCACTATGTATGTCATCGGTAATGTATTCAGCCACAGCCTTGGTCTGATCAACCGCATTGCCCATGGCAATCCCGTGACCGGCTTTCTGAAGCATGCACATGTCATTAATACCATCCCCAAAAGCGTAGGTATTCTCAATAGGAATATTTAATCTTTTCGCGACCCGGATAATGGCATCGCCCTTATCGACTCCCAGAATAGTTACGTCAGCAGAAGGATGAGGTCCATGCAGATTCAGAAGACATACATCCTTAAGTACAGCCTGGATTTCTTCAAAATGTTCCCTGCTGCGATAGTAAATGTCTCCGTTATATATTCTGAGATTGCTGAAATCAGAACACTTTTCCATATATTCCGCATCTCCGGTAATCTTCAGATATTCAAAACCTTCTTCGACACCTCCATAATATCCTTTTTCGCTGGTATGAAATACATAGCCTGCCCTAACGGCATCGAGTCTGTTGATGATCATTTCAAGAACATCATCATCAAGAGGTTCATCAAAAATAACCGTCTCACCGTAAACTGCCAGTCTGCCGTTATTACAGATAAAGCCATCAGCATATTCCCTGAAATTTCTTCTGGCATAATTGACGTTACGCCCTGTGCAGATGAAAACCAGATCGCCATTCTGACGCAGTTTACGTATTCCTTCTGCTGCTGAAAAAGGAACCTTTTTGCCCGTAGCCAGAGTGCCGTCAATATCAAAAAAAACGATGTTCATGATGATTTACCTCTATTTAAATTGTAACGCAATCATATGATTACAGATATAACAAAGCATTATAAAACCGCAGCGAGCGCTGCGGTTATGGATTAATACATGAACATTACTTCCAATGTATAGTTAGGAGCAACCTGACTGAATACCGGCTGGAATACTTCCCAGACGACCTGTTTGGCAAACTTGTCAGCTTCAAGCTGAATATTGTCTTCCAGCAATTTGAGCTTCATCTTTTCCCGAGCCTGATTCTGCAGTTCGGCAACCTGTTCAACTGTCAGTTTCAGATCACCGAAAGCCAGGAAGCCTTTTTCAAGATCTCCGAACTCCATGTCCTGTGACTGAATATTGATAGGTTCAAGTACAGCGTGCGGTATCAGCAGGTAAACCTTCTGATTGGCGTTATCAACGGTGATGTTATCCATGACCAGTTCACTCAGGTCAACGGTATAAACAGCGGTTCCGTTATATGTTACCAGCTTGGTCTTGTTGAACATTTCCAGATTGAACAGACCGGCGTTTGTTATCTTGGTGACATCAGATATCTTATATGACAGGACTTCAAGTTTCTTCAGCTTGGTCTTATCACTTAAGACAGGTTCCCGGAAATCGGCAGCCGTATATCCGAAAATACCGTGATTTTCAATTGTCGTATCATATCCTTCTACAGGTTTGTTCACGTTGAAAAGTCCGCTGAAACCTGTGAAGCTTACCTTAGGAAGTATCAGCATCATAACAGCCATGATTGCCAGTGCCGGAATGATAAGCTTGGTAAAAATCGTCTTCAGTATTTCCGTACCGAATCCGGTTCTGTAACCCCGTCTGGCACCTTCTTCTGCTGCTTTCTTAACTTTTTCAAGGAATTCCTGTTCATTAAAATCATCTTTAAATTCAGACATTCTAACTACCTCCTTTCAAGCCAATGATATTCTATCATATCTTTCTGAAAAAACATCATTTATGACTTCAATCACATTATTTACTATATTTGTGCGTTAGAAGTAATGCTTTTTCATGGAAAAAGCATAAAATAGCCTTTAAATCATTGAATGATTTCCACTGCATTAGAGTAACTCTAAGATATTCTGAAATCCCGTTTCTACCTGATCTTTTCCAGATTTCTTCTGAAGCGTTCTACGCTTTTTCTGATTTTACGAAGCTGTTTCTGCTCATTTCGGTCGATCTCTCCATCATCTTTGGAAGCGGCGAGCTCACAGGCCTGTTCAAAGCTGTCCAGATACTGGATCATGGTATTCAACTGCATTTTTATGTAGCTGTTCATTCATTTTCCTTCCTGACAGGATGCCTTATAACTGTCTTCAGCTTAGTGAGATCGGCTTTACGCGGATCACTGAGATATATTTCATGATGTAATCTGCTTTCACTGAAATCAGGAACATATCCCTTTTGACGCATGAAATCATCCATCAGTTTTACCGTTGCAGGTTCATCATCATAGTTTCCGATATGCATGCACTGTACACAAAGACCTTCTTCATAGTGAAGGTATTCAGCCTTTGAAAAATCCATTTTCTTCTTTCGGGTTGCTTCCTTTACAGCCCAGTTAAAATCTTCTTCTGTGACAAAATCAGGCAGTCTTATTACGGTTATCCAGTTGAAGTCTTCCTTATGCCGGTAATCTATCCCATCAATTCCATTCTGCCACCAGAAGCCTTCCAGAGGCGGTACTACATACTCAAAATATCCGTCAATCCGATAGCCGCTTTTATGGCTCATCTTAATGGTATAAGCTATTCCATACAGCAGATTGATTGCTTTTTTGTATTCGCCGTCTTCATCATTAGGATTTCCTCTTCCCCTGACTGCTATGTAATTAAACGGCGGCACTTCTACCATTGATGGCTTGTCTGAAGGCATGTAAAATTCCTTATATTCCTTTTTGAAATCAAAAGCCATGCTTACCTCCTTAAAACATACTGAGCTGATATGGAGAATTCCTGATCATCAGTCTCATCATCAAAAAGCTGTCTGTCATACATGATGTTCTGATGTTTCAGACACACTTCCAGAAGGAACAGATAGATGCCGATATCGATACGGTTATAATACGCCACCATATCTGCCGGCATGATTCCTCTTTTGCCTGTTTTTTTATATCGGTAAACTTTCAGTCTGTTTCCTTCATTTTCCGTATACCAGGGCTGCGTATTGCAGGCACTTGGTGCAAATCTTACGATATCGGCTACTCCAAGGTCATCACCTTTCCATACCTCAGCCAGAGGCTTTCTTTTTGCCTTGAACATATCCTTGCGGAACTTTTCCCGCGGCATTGAAGCAATGGCTATCATTATTACATAATCAAGACCGTTTATCTGCTTCTGCTCGGTTTTGCCTATTCCGAACCACAGAGAACCAACATTTTCACTGGCCAGATACAGCTCTATCTGTTCACCAATATATCCAATGTTTCGCAGATATCCTTTCTTTTTCTCACTGTAGAAAAGTATGCAGTACTGGGCACCCCTTTTGCAGGAGGTTTCGCTTTCGGAAACGATCCTGATTTCAGTTTTAATCTCAGGATCAAGCGGTTTAACCTGACTTATAAAATTCTCAAGTCTGCATATCTGTTCTTCAATCAGATCACCTGCTCTGTCCCTGAACAGATGAAAGGATTTTCGCTTGAATATCATTTCATAGTAATCCATTTTTTTATCTATCAGCTTTCTATTACATTTTAGCATGCTTTAAAAATATCTGACAGTTTACATAAAAAAACCGTTTCCTGTGAAACGGTTAAGTACACCCGGTTTTATGCAGTTTCCGCATTTTCAACAGATGGCTGATCACCTGATGATGTATCAGCTTTATCTGTTTTTTTGATTACCAGCTGTTCCTTATATTTTGTTGCAAAGGCAAAACACCCAAAGGCCAGGTAGTATATTCCAAGAGACAGCACATGGATCAGCAGCGTTTTGCGTGAAACTTCATGAACAAACAGCAGCACATTGGATATTGCCAGTAAGATGGCACCATAGCGGATCTTCTTAGGCATTGTCAGTGAAGTTACCACTGCAGCTGTAAGAATAACGCTGTATGCAGCCATCCGGTACAGCATGTTAGCCGTTACGGATTTGACCGTCGAAATGATAAAGACACATAAAACAATGCTCAGTGCCCATACGATCCATTG
This sequence comes from Erysipelotrichaceae bacterium, assembly GCA_017516045.1. Lineage (GTDB taxonomy): Bacteria > Bacillota_I > Bacilli_A > Erysipelotrichales > Erysipelotrichaceae > RUG521. Next base: position 14,531 of record JAFWDT010000002.1, on the reverse strand, counting down.
CCATCTGTCAGGCTTGTCATAATTGGCAAAGCGATATGCCAGCACTGCTTCCGCTGCACCGAACATCAGCATTCCGCCTATGAAGCTGAAGTTAATGGTCATATCTCCAAACACACACAGCGTCAGAGCAACGAATATGTCTCTGCTCAGCAAGCTTGGCTGGCGGCTGTATCCCTTGTAGCAGATATAAAGCAGCAACAGTCCGATAACCAGTTTCATCATTGATCTGGTCATCATGAACTGCGGCATTAACCAGTACAGTAATTCCTGCAGCATGAACATGGCGATTGAACCGAAAATACAGGCAGCCGGCTTTTTGTTATAGACAACATCGTCAGGAATAAGATTCAGTCTCTTCTTTCTTCTGACTTTATGGCCTCCCACAGCCCAGGTAATCAGCAGACCGCCCACGCATATTACTACGATCGGTATGCAGTAGAGAATTATTACTATCTGTCTCCAGCTGAGATTCAGGATATTGGCATTTTCCAGAGAAATCGCCAGTTCAGACGTATCGGAACTGCTCATCTTGACAACATCAAAGGTACTTCCGGCAACAATGGCAAAGTTACCAATCGTATTATCATTGCTCTTCTGAGGAGAATACAGTATATCAAAGGTTCCTTCATCCATTTCTGAATAGTAAATCTGACTTAAAGCATTATCTGTATAGCCTACTCGTAACGGAATGGCATGCATTTCAACCTTCTGTTTTTCCTTTGATACAACGGCTATGCTGTAAGCTCTGTCATTAGGCAGAAGTATGATCCGCTCCCCGTTTACTCTTTCCATAAACAGATCCGGAGCATTCTCTGTTTTATCATAAACAGTACCGCCAATTGTCGTACTATCAGTGAAAGTGCCATCGGTCTTAAGACATTTCACCAATCCATATACAGGCTCAAATTCAAAAACAGCTACGTCAACATTTCCATCTATGACTAATCTGGTGTATTTTATGGAATCGGTAAACAGTTCCTTAGGATTATCTGTTGAAAACAGCCAGGAAAGATACACTTCCGGAGTATGCTCTCTTGCCAGATTTCCCACAAGTGTTGCATCATCGTTGCGGTATTTTGCCGTCACGCTGTTTTTGGAGGCCAGACCGGATATCGTATAAGCCAGATATGTCAGCATGCCATTGGCTTCTCTCTGATTTTTCTCGTTTATAAGTTCCTTGTTGCCGGCCATTTCCATCAGACAGGTCATGATGTTTGAAGCAGTCTTTTTCTCCCACATGCGGACAAAGGCGCTCTGCATGTATTTTGAATAAACTGTGCTTGTCGGAGCAATTTTCAGCAGATAGTTCAGGAACAGTCTTAATCTGGTATCCCATTCAACATTATTGAAGAAGTCCAGGCCGAAATGTTCACTGTGAACCTTATTAGCTCTGGCAACCATGATATTGTATTCACTGTCTGTTTCCTGTGAAGGAGTATACAGTGTTATGCCATAACGGTCAAAGCCCCAGTCGGCAAAGGCAACCTGGGTAACAGGGTCCATTTTACCGCAGATATTGAAAATGTTAGGATACTTACCGGCATGTGGTTCTTTTGTTGTTCTCGGTGTGGCAAAAGTATAGGCGTAGACATTGTCATTGTCAAAAAGGTCCGTATCAATGAGTCTGGCCGAGAAGATGTTGCTGACAGCAGCAGCACGGCTGAATCCCGCTACCCAGACCTTTATGCGTTCATTTGACAGATTTTCAGCGGCAATATAGCCAAACAGTCGGTCAAAGACCTCACCGGCAGCACTGGAGAAACCCAGATGGTCCAGGCCATCGCCGCAGGTGAAATTGGACATCCATTCATTGCTGTAACCGCCTCCGCACACTCCGACAGCAATCAGGACAAAATCTCCCTGATCATCGGTAAGATGCTTATGCCGCATAACCGTAGAAACAGTATATAAAGAAGGATTCTTGTCATAGTCATCCGTTCTCATCCCGGTAAACTGACAGCCATCTAAAAACTTATGCAGATGATCCGCCGGATTTTCCTTGGCATCAGGGTCAAGATTTGGTCTGAAAGATGAAACGGCCATGCCCAGCGATAATCTGGCCAGTTTATGATTGTATACTGAAGCCGGCTGACAGAACCACTTATCGTTGTACTCAAAAGTCCATCTGCCCAGAGTTTTGGTCGTATTAATGTCAAAAAGCGCCTCAACGGTATACGTACCTTCTTCTTCCTGCTCTTCTGCCCGGGCAGTCAAGCTGAAAGTCGGCACCAGAAAAATTAAGGCAATAATTATTATCAACAGATTTCTGACTATGCTCTTCATTATCAAAACTTCTTTCTCACTATATTTATTTTATAGAAACACAGACCATTAAATCAACAATAAAAATGAAGGCTTATGTAAAGCTTTCTGTCACAAAAAAACATCTGCAATACGTTAACAGATGTTTTTTATCTTATCTCATTTCTGCTTTCCCCTGTACTCAATACAGAGCATCGTAAGGTCATCAAACTGTTCAGCATCCTGAACAAATTCATCAACAGCCTTTCTCATATTCTGGAGGGTCTGTTCAGGACTTACATTCGGATCCACATTAAGCGTTTCTACTACTCTGTCGGTACCGAACATCTTTTCGTCCTTATTGGTGGCTTCAGGCAAGCCATCCGTATATACAAATACCTTGGAACCAGGTTCCAGATATATTTCATACTCCGTATACTTCATATGCTGCATGGCACCCAGAACAAGTCCGTGTTTGTCCTTAAGCATTTCATAGTTACCGTCAGGGTGTTTTACCATTGGGTACTCATGTCCGGCATTGCAGGCCGTCAGTTTTCCGGTGGAAATTTCAAGTATTCCGATCCAGACAGTTAAGAACATTTCAGCTTCATTATGAGAACACAATGCCTCATTCAGCTGAGCCAGAACTCTGTCACACTTCTTGATCATCATGGCCGTATTTCTCAGAATGATAACTGAAATCATCATAAACAGAGCTCCCGGAATACCTTTACCGGAAACGTCAGCTATCGTCAGGCACAGATGATCATCGTCTATGAAGAAGTAGTCGTAGAAGTCACCGCCGACTTCACGTGCCGGATCCATGACACCGAAAATTTCAAATTCCTTTTTGTCAGGGAATGGCGGATTTTCATGCGGAAGCATTGACGCCTGAATGCGTTCAGCCAGAGACAGTTCAGCACTCATTCTTTCGTTTTTTGCGGTATATAACTGAATGTCGTTGATATACATTTTCATTCTTTCCGTCAGTGAACGGAAGGAATCAGCCAGTACCTGGGTTTCATCATCGGTATTCATATCCCATTTGAAATCCAGGTTGTCACCTTCTATGGCCTGTACTTCTTCAGTCAGAGCCTTAATAGGCTTGACGATTTTTTTGGACAAAACCATAGAATTAGCCAGAGCAAAAGCCAGTGCGCAGGCAAATACAGACACCATCATTACCAGAGAATGTCCGATCAGCAGGTTTGTATTGCCAATAGCCTGCTGAGTCAGATCACTGAGTTTTTCCCGCATCATTGCTGTCGGTTCTTCCACGGATACCTGTGATAATATTACAAATACTGACCATCCTACGGTCTTAAGCGGTGCATAAGCAACATACTGGTCAGCACCATCTATTTCCAGCATGGCAATCCCTGTTGCCCCGTTTACAGCATCGGTAGCGATCTCTGCGATGGAACCGTCCAGAGTTCTTAAGTCCGGTCCTCCATCAACAGCTGCCAGTGTGCCTTCGCTGTAAGTTGAAAACAGAACCTGTCCCTTGCGGTTCAGGATGCAGGAATTACCGCTGGCACCCAGATCGACGTTTTTAACAAGACTTTCTAACGCATCCAGATACATGCCGCCCCCGGCTACCGCTACAAGCTTTCCGTCCTTATATACCGGAACACCGCACATTATTCCCAGCTGAGGTGTATGAGCATCCCTTACTACAGGCGTAAAGTATGGTTCACCGCTTTCCCGTGCACCTATGTACCACGGTCTCTGTCTGGCATCAAGAGGCATGATGTTACCGGCATCATCAAACTTGCTGGCAGCTATGTAGTCAGCCTGAACCATGAATCCTGACTCTGTAGCGACATAAATGGAAGCGAGATCATCGAACTGGCTGTTTACTGACATCAGAGTATCACCGATATTACCCAGCAAGCCAAGTTCATGTACGATCCGCGAATCATTGGGATTTACATTATCAGAATACAGTACCTGCAGTGACAGTTTGCCGTTATTCTCCTTTTTTGGCGGCCGGACTGTTTTCTGCACATACCGGTTTGGATTTCCATATATCCGCTCAGCGTCAGCCGCAACGATACGGACAGCTCTTTCAAAGTCAATGAAAAAACCGTCAGCTATGCTGGCTTTATCGTGAGCCAATTCCACAAGACGCTGCTTCGAAACTTCGGTCATTGAAGTAGATGAAATTGCAGTTACCGATTCTCCAACTTCCTTGTTGGTACTTATTACTACATCGGATACGTCTTTCATTGAAAGCATGAAAATGACTCCGACAATAAGTAAAGTCACAATAATAACACCAACCATTACCATTGAGATTTTTTGCCCCAGTGATTTTACTTTGAACATATCCGATCCTTTCATTCAGCAGTTTATATAACTATCTTGTTTTCATTATTATATCAGTAAAAAAATTCATATTACCACAGATTTAAATCCTGTTGAGATATTCATCAAGAGTGTCGCTGACCCTACGCGGACCTCTTACAGCTCTGATGCCGAATTCATTCAGTTTTCTGAAAGTACAGTAATCAGCCGGATACTCTTTCAGCACATCCATTTTCATCAGCCGTTTCATGGAAACGTTACGGCTGCTGAATTCATAAGGTATTCCTGTTTTTCTTACCACGCATTTATAGCGTATGGCTGATACAGGAGCACCAACGTACATGTAGACAATGTCTCCCTTTTTTATTCCCTGTCCCTGTTTCCAGTCAACGCCCTTTATTTTTCTGAATGCTTTGTCAATGTCATAATAAGCCGGATTGGCCGGTACGATCCATATGTCTGGATTCACATCCACGGGCTTTCCGGCATTTACGATCAGCGAACGGCTCACTTCTACCAGATCCATGATATCTTCATCACTGACTGTATTATCCAGCACTATGCTTATCCAGCTGTTGCGGTTCATGTGATAACAGTCATAAATACCGGGAGTTCTGAGAAGTTCGGTTCTGTCTTCAGGTTTTATCTTTACATTAAGTATTTCAATTATCTGGTCATTTTCACCGGCAAACATACGGCTAAAAGGTATGTTCATTATTAACCCGTACCATTTTCCGTTTCCAGGATAGCGGAAGACTCCGTAATCCGTCATTTTTCTGAATGGGAAATCAGGGACTTCACCATATCTGTTCTTTATTTCTTCGGCAATGCGGTTTGACTGAGCATACAGAAAATGCTGGGCTCTGCAGCAGTTTTCCTTTATCCTGCCGAGAATCCTTTCATACTCTTCCCTTATTTGGTCAACATATGTACCTGATATGTTTCTGACATGAATCGGGTAATATTCCTCATCACTGTCATTGTCCCATACTGTACATTTCAGATCATCATGATCATCTACCGTGATTCTGGCACTGAAATGACCATCCATGAAATCTTCACTGTAAAAATAACCTTTCTCTGTTTTTGCAAAACCAAAAGGCTCCAGTTTTTCTTTATCAAGCAGTGTTTTTCTGAAAATGTCTTCTTCTATCTGCATATGCATTTATTCCTCTGTCAGAAAACAGGCAACCTGATGTTCTTCCGCTATTTCCCTGCTGCTGCATCTTTCGGAAAGACATCTTTCTTTCCTGTAAGGACATCTAGGTGCAAATGGGCAGCCGCCGGTCTCAATCCGATCATTTCTGACCGTGAATTCTTCCTTCTCTTCAAAAGGTGAAGGGACAGCAGAAAGCAGAAATCTGGTATATGGATGAACCGGATCATTTATTATATCTTCAGTTTTTCCCATTTCCATTATCTGACCCTTATACATGATCATGATGCGGTCTGCAATGTGTCTTACCACAGCCAGGTCATGTGAGATAAACAGATATGTCAGATTCTGTTCCCGCTGCAGATCTTCCAGCAGGGATATGATCTTGCTCTGATATGAAACATCCAGAGCTGATACCGGTTCATCACAGACAATGAAATCCGGGTTTGTACCAAGTGCTCTGGCAATTCCCACTCTCTGAAGCTGACCGCCTGAGAGTTCATGAGGATAGCTGTTTTTTTCCTGCCGGCTTAATCCAACCTTTTCCAGCAGTCCTACAGCTTCCTTCCTGTTCTTCAGTCCTTCTGCTACGATGCTTTCCACGGTCCAATATGGATCAACCGAGTTATATGGATCCTGAAAGATGATCTGATAACCGTTAGCCTTAGTGACAATCGTGCCTTCATCAGGCTTCAGCAGCCCTGCCAGGCATCTTCCCAACGTTGTTTTACCGCAGCCTGATTCACCGACCACGCCAAGAGTTTCCCCTCTGTAAAGCTTAAAACTGACATCATCCAATGCCTTTGTTATCTTATCCCCGGAATGAAAAGTTCTGGTCAGGTTACTTACTTCGATCAATACTTCTTTCATTACCATACCTCTTCAAGCACACAGGCGCAGCTGTGCCCGTTCAGCATTCTAGTTTCAGGGTCCTTTTCAAAGCATTCCTTTCGCGCATAAGGACAGCGCGGGGCAAAACTGCAGCCTGACGTTTCGTTCAGGAAACTGAACATTTCACCTTCAATAGGCATCAGTTTTCTTTCGTTTTTTCCATACTTTATGGAAGGAATGGTCTTTAGCAGAGCCTGCGTATATGGATGCAGAGGGAAATTGAAAATATCCCTGATCCTGCCTTCTTCCACTACTCTGCCTCCATAGAACACGGAAATGCTGTCAGCAATTTCCGCTGCCACATCCAGAGAATGCGTAATAAACAGAACAGCCAGCTGTCTGTCTGCAGCCAGTTTCTTAAGCAGCTGCAGTATTTCTTTCTGTATTGTTACATCCAGAGCCGTTGTAGGCTCGTCTGCGACCAATATTTCAGGTTCGTTCAGTAATGCCATCGCGATCATAACACGCTGCCTGAGGCCTCCGGAAAGCTCGTGAGGGTATTTTTTCATAATCTCTTCAGGATTTCTGATACCACAGGCTTCCAGCATTTCCGCTGTTTTTTCCATAGCCCGTTTTCTGTTTGTCTTTCGTATGATGTTAATGGTTTCAGCCATTTGGTTTTCAATTGTATAAAGCGGATCAAGCGCGCTGAAAGGGTCCTGGAATACAACACCAAGCTTACTGCTGCGCAGTTTTCTCATGTTACTCTGACCGCTTCCAAGCATGTCAGTTCCGTCAATGATGATCCTGCCGCTTTCAATCACGGCATTTTCAGGCAATAAGGCGATAAGAGAATTTACCAGCGTACTTTTACCGCAGCCTGATTCTCCGACAACTGCTCTGATCTGTCCCTTTTCAAGTGAAAGAGTGACATCTCTCAATACGTGACGTCGTCCTTCTGGTATGCGATATATGACATTAAGATTTTCAATTGAAAGGATCTTACTCATGCAGATACTCCTTTGGATCAAGTGCATCTCTTAAGCCATGAGTAATCAGCGTTACACACAAAACACTCAGGGAGATGAAAAGACAAGGTATGAAAACCAGGAAGCCACGGCTTCCGATCAGATGGAAGTAATCAGCTACCATTCGGCCCCATTCCGGGGTTGGAGATGATATACCGATTTCCAGATATCCCAGAACACTGCAGGCAACTATGCTGGCAGCATATGTTGAGCTGAACCGTACGAGAATGGTTGAATACACATTGCGTAAGACATGTCTGGTAATAATGTGCCAGTTACTTTTTCCCAATACCTTTGCTGCTGAGATGAACTCTGCATCACGCAGTTTCAGAACTGAAGATCTGACAGTCTGAGTAACCGATGGAATCCTGGCAATCGCGACTGCCAGAGAAAAATATCCCTGTCCCCAGCCCAACGAAACCTCCATTATAATGACGATCAGAATATACGGTACAGCTGATACTGCCTCACAGACAGATACGACAGCCTTATCAAAAACACCGCCCAGATAAGCTGAAAACATTCCCAGAAGTGTACCGCAGGTCACCGCCAGGCAAGTTGACAGTAAAGACAGTCCAAGGGTATAACGGCCTCCAACCATCATTCTGGTAAACATGTCGCGTCCCAGATTGTCCGTACTGAAAGGATGCTGTAAGGAAAACGGCGCATACTGCTGATCAAGATGCAGAGACGAATAATCATTGAAACCCAGCAACGGGAAAATCAGACAGCTCAGAATGATTAAGCAGAAAATCACAAGCGAAATCAGTGCTGTCCTGTTACGTACAAATCTCTTTAATGCTCTTTTAAACATTGTTACCGGCTCCCATCTCACTGCGGCGCAGTTTTGGATCAAATATGCAGTAAAGTATGTCTGAAACAATGTTAAAGACAATGATGACAATGGCAATTACCATTGTACAGGCCAGTATGATGCCGTAATCGCGGCTGTTGATGGCCTGAATCAGGTAGTATCCTATTCCCGGAATGGCATAAAACCATTCTGCAATGAATGTTGATACAAATATGGATGCCGTCATTTCCTTTATGGTCGCAATGGTAGGCAGCAAGGCATTTTTAAGAGCATGTCTGAAAAGGATGACGTTTTCTTTCTGACCGCGACTGCGCAGATTACGGACATATGGCTTATTGAGTTCCTCAATGATTTCAAAACGGCAGATCTGAATTGTATTAGCCAGTGCAGAGGCACTGATTGTTATGGTCGGCAGAATGAAATTTATGGGCTTGCTGTAGCCGAACACCGGCAGAAGCCTCAACCCGACACAGAAGATCATAGCCAGATAGATTGCCAGACAGAAAGGCGGTATGCTGGCTGTTAACATCGAAACAACTGAAATGATCCTGTCGAGCCAGGTCCCCCTCTTGCTGGCTGCCAGAGTCCCCATGAAGATTCCGACAACAACTATGAAAACTAGACCGATAAGCGTCAGTAACAGCGTCAGTCTGGTGCGTGTCAGGATCTCTGCAGACAGATTATGATGTCTGAATCCGCTGGCAAAATGAAATCTGGTAATTACATCGTATGTGTATCTTACATAACGGCTGAACAGATTAGGTTCAGTCCTGAAAAATGTGAATAAACGATCCAGCAGATCACCTGATCCCTGAATGCCCAAATAACCCAGACGTGATCCGGGTATGTAGGTAAGAATGGCAAATACGGCAAACATAGCTGTCAGAAGAACGGCTATGGCACCAAGGATACGGTTTCTGATGAATCTGAACATAAGAGAATTATAATCTTTTTATATTAAAAGAAAAAGCGTTCTGCATATAAAACAAAAGGCATATAATAAGGGTGTAAGGACCGGAGAAAACAATTATATGACTATAGCAACAGTACCTCTGAAACTGATAGTACAGGGTCTGGAAGCATCTTCCGAACCGTTCCGTCAGTATCTGGACATTGAAGAAATGAAAATAGTATCTCTTCCACAGAATCATCCTCAAGATGATTCTTCCCCAGAAGAACTGGAAATGTCTGAGCAGATAAAGCAGCTGTATAAAAAAAGATATTTCCCGCTTCCTGATCCCAGCGAAATCGACGATTACCGCATAATGCGTAATTTCGTTTACAGTCTGAACGAGGGTGATGTCAAAGACGAACTGGAAAGCGCCTTGCATGGTAAAGGGGCTTTCAGAAGATTCAAAAGTGCCGTTCACTATACCGGAATGAATAATACCTGGTACAGTTTCAGAGATACCGTTTACAGAGAAATTGCCGTAAAATGGTGTCAGCAGAATAATTTAAATATCGATTTATAAAAAAGGTCCGAATTCCATTTCAGACCTTTATTCATTTTCGGTATACATCTTGAGCATTATATTGCGGAGTTTTTCATTTTCAGCAGTAAGGTCAGTTTCTTCATTTATCTTATAGGCTTCCCCAACGTAAATTCTTACTCCTGTAGAAAACGTTCCCTTGGCAATCATCGGAACAATGCTGGCTCCTGTTTTCTGGGCCATTCTGACTGCCCCGTACTTAAACGGAAGCAGAGGCTCATCGGTGCGGTTTCGGGTTCCCTCCGGGAAGATGCCGATGACATGACCGTCTCTTAGCATCTGTTCAGCTTCGTTCATGGCTTTATGGTCATGAGCCTGTCGGTCAACAGAAATAGTCCCGGCCAGACGGAAGAAAACCCTGAATCTGCTTTCATGAAGCTCTTTTTTAGCCAGAAAATGAACTACCCTTTTAGTCACCAGACATGCCCAGGCCGGATCAGGATTATATCTGTGATTAAGACAGATAATAACCGGTCCTTCTGCAGGAATGTTTTCCTTACCATGCACCTTAGGACGAAAAGAAAGAGCTACCGGAAACAGGAATGCCCTGATCAGTTTATATGAAGGCTCATATTTTACGTAATCCGCAGTTACAGAACTCATACTTAGATTATATTATCTATTATCTCTTAAAACAAACATATTTATTTCTCTGTGATATATAATGGAATAAACATCAATCAAAGGAGGTATTGCAAATGCCTAATCACTATCCGGATAAAGCTGTCTGTCCAGAATGCGGCTGGGTACATGATTTCACCGTATACCCTGTAGTCAATGCTGAAACAGATCCTGAACTGAAAAAGAAACTGCTGAACGGAAAACTGTTCACAACCACCTGTCCTGAATGTCTGAACACTTTCCGGGTGATATTTGACTGCCTTTATCATGACCCTGCCAGAAAACTCATGGTGCAGTTCTGTCCTCCGGAAAAGACAGAAACATACCGTAAGATCTTTGATGATCTGAATCAGGAAAACGGCATCTTCAAAGATTATACACTGAGAATAGTAAATGGTTATTACGATCTTGTAGAGAAAATACAGATTGCTGATAACGGTCTGGACGACAGAATCATGGAACTGTGCAAGCGTTTCACAGCCGGAAATCTTTCCAATAAGGTCAGTTATGAATTATACGATGTCAAGTTCTTTGTTCGGGATGACGGGGTCAGAAATCTCGCGCTGTTCAGCGAAGAAGGTCCTCAGAATGTCCTTGAACTGCATGATGAATTATATGAATTAATGTCAGACTTGCTGAAAAACATCGACATCGGAGATCTTGATCCATACATTGTAGATGCTGAATGGTCCAATAAAGCAGCTGAAAAGATAAAAGAAGCTGACAGCAAGCCTTCTCAGGAGTATATATCATGAAACCGGAAAGCAGTATCGTATTTCTGCCAGTCAGTGATATTGAAGAAACTGTCCGTTTCTACCGTGACACTCTGAAACTGCCTGTCCATCAGAAACAGTCAGACAGGCTGTACATTTTTGATACCGGTTACGGTTACTGGGGATTCTGTCAGTATGATGATGATCGAAAACCGCTGTCAGGACCTCAAGGTGTCTGTCTTTCACTTAACCTTCCGGACAATGAAGCCGTCATAAACAAGTATGAAGAACTGAAGAACAGCAGCCGTGTCTATAAACGGCCTGCCAGACATCCGCAGTTTCCCGTTTATTCATTCTTCCTGATGGATCCGGATGAGTATCTTGTGGAATTCCAGAAAATTGCAGAGTTATAATTTTATTCAGGAGGTATGAATATGCACGCAATACAGCAATTGCCGGATAACTATGAACCCGTTCTCGAAATGAATCTCCAGAAAAACAAGAAAACAGCCTTACAGGTTAACGGTCTGGCAGTTGGACTGACAATCCTGCTTATGCTGATAGGAATTATCATCCATCCTCTGCGTTTCAATCTGGAGACTGATGAGGATTTCAAAGCATTCATAATAAAAATGATCGTCATTTCTGTAAGTTATATAGCTTATATAATCCTTCATGAGTTCACCCATGGCGTTGCCATGAAGCATTTCGGAGGGCAGAAAGTCCAGTATGGCTTTACAGGCATGTATGCCTTTGCCGGAAGCAAGGAAGACTATTTTGACAGATATGCCTATCTCAGAATTGCTCTGGCACCGTTAACGGTATGGGGCATCATTTTCCTGATACTGAATATCGTTGTTCCGCAGGACTGGTTCTGGGTTGTATATTTCCTGCAGATTGGAAATATCTCCGGGGCAGCCGGTGACATCTTCGTTTCGTGGAAAGTATCAAAAATGCCCGACACTCTGTATGTCAGAGATACGGGCATTGACATGACTGTATATGACAGAAAGCACGCAGCCTAATCAGCAGCGTGCTTTTTCTTTTCTTCATTAAGCATTACTTCAATAGCCAGACCGCCTAAGGAGGTTTCCCTGAATTCCACCGGAATCTTTTTCCCGGTATGTTTCATGACACTGACCACCATGTCAAAGCTGACACGGTTCTGTTTGAAGGAACCTATGTATTTGGCATATTCCATGGCATCAAGACTTCTTAATACCGCAACACCGTTTCTTTCAATGCAAGGTATCTGCACATAGCCTCCTACCGGATCGCATGTAAGCCCCAGATTATGTTCCATGGCAACTTCCGCAGCATATTCGATCTGGGAATTCGACAGGCCTTCAACATGAGAAGCCATGGCAGCCCCCATGGCACAGGCAGTCCCTATCTCAGCCTGACATCCGCCCACTGCGCCAGAAATGGAAGCATTTTTCTTTACAACGTTGCCAACTATTCCGGCAACAGCCAGACCTTCAAGGATTCTTTCTTCCGGTATGCCTTTTACCGTATAATACATGGCCAGAGCACTGACAATGCCGCTGGAACCTAAAGTAGGTGCCGTAACAACAGTCTTTCCCGATGAACTCTGCTCCATTGCAGCATAGGCATAGCTGCTTACCAGCAGTCTGTCCGCAACTTCCGGACCGGCATTCTGAGACTGCCGGTAGATTTTTCCGGCTACCTTTTCCAGATGCAGATTGCCCGGCAGATAACCATCCTGAGTCAGTCCCTCCTTTATAACCGCCACCATCTGATTCTTAACCGTTCTCAGATGCTCTTTTATATCCGGTTCTCTTTCATAGACGTACTGGGCAAAACTCCAGTTATTTTCCTGACACACCTGAACGATTTCAGTAAGTGAATTCTCCGGATACACATCAGGATCAGCTAAAGGAGGTAATCCCTTAACCGCTATCGCACCTCCGCCTACAGAGTATATTTCCATTTCATTCTGTCGGCCATCACAGTAAAATCTCATGGTATTGGGAACCGGAGTCATTTCCTTCATGAAAACAACGTCAGTTTTCTCCCGGCCGAAATAATCATATATGACTTTGTCTGTCATATGCCCCTTACCGGTCAGTGACAGCGATCCATATAATTCCACGGTGTAGTGATTGCGCTTCGGATATATCCCGTAATAGTATTCGCAGGCTTTTCTGACCCCCAGAGAATGGGATGAACTTGGCCCCGGACCTATTCTGTATAATTCTCTCAATGATTCCATGTTAACGTCTGGTTACCTCAATAATAAACATTTCCAGACCCAGAACCGGATCTGCCTTCCCTTTCTTGATATTCTGATCCAGCTGAGACAGTCTGGCCAGAATTCCCAGCAATTCCCTGCTGGAACGTCCCTGGGCAGACTTAAGTGTCATCGTGATGCGGTATTCCTTGGCATCATATCTTTCGGCAATGTCTCGTGTCAGATAATTCATTTCATTCAGAGCCTTAACCTGACACATGAAACGGAACTGATATGCCAGTAAGCCAATCAGTCCTCCGACATCATTCTTATTAGTAACCAGCAGGTCACGGTATATCTGTACAGCCTGATTCATATCACGGGCTACAACTGCATTTGACAGCTGGAATACATCATCTTCAATATCACGGCTGATCAGAGCTCTGATTGCTCTGACATCAAGAGTACCGGGATATAGCATCAGTTTATCCAATTCACTTTTCCAGTTGAGCACATCTACAGGCAGTCTGTCCATAAGCGTATCAAAAGCCTCATTTGATATTCTTATCTTGTTATTCTGCAGATCGTATCTGACAATATTGCGGAAGCTGTCCCGGGAAACGGTATCGAAACTCTCAGTTTTCAAGTACTTCCTGAGAGTCGTATAACCCTTTTTTCTCTTATCAAAAGGCTTGTCGACGTAAACGATCAGCGTGGTAGTTTCCAGTGGATCTTCCAGATATTCCACCAGTCTGTTAACTGCCTTTTCATCGCTGGCTTTAGGAGCAACAATGAAATCCGGGTTTTCCAGAAGTACCACTTTGTTTTCCGAGAAAAAAGGTGTCGTCAGACAGGAAGCTATTACTTCTTCAATATCAAAATCCTGATTAAAGACATCAGGCTGTTCGTTCTGCAGACCCAGTTCCCTGATTATGGCATCACGGCGCATCTGCAGATTATAGACTTCCATTCCCGTAAGCAGATAATTCATATATAGAAATTAGTACGATTTAATTATACCCTATAACTTCTCATTTGAGTTATAGGATAACACTGTTTTGTGTAAGATAAGAGTGTGGCTTTTTGACGATGTCTTAAATTGGGAATCGCTATGATCTCTCGCGATATAATCGGTCAGT
>JAFWDT010000025.1 GCA_017516045.1 Erysipelotrichaceae bacterium | reverse complement strand
CTGCGCATCCAGGAACTCTATAAAAAATGGGCCAACAGACCGGTATCCAACTGGGCAATGGTCCGCAACCAACTACTAATCAATGATGGTTTCAGGGCCATCATTGAAAAATATGATCCTATCGGCTAACTGATAAAAATATTATGGGTAGGAAACCCTACCCATAGTAAAACATGTTATTTGAAATAATATAGTTAATTAACTTACACACTTATCTTGACACTATCCTATATTCGTAAACTTCTGAATATGATCCTTCCACTTCATGTGGTGAGCATTATACATTTCATAAATAGCCCGTTCAAAATCATAATAGCTTATGTTCTCTTCCAGGAATTTCTGAAAGGCGTCCCAGGCAGTATTAAAGTATTCCTCAGTGAGGACCTTTTTGGTGCGGTCACGGAACCATACTCTGATCTCTTCATTAAGCATATTCATCACATCCCTTTTTTATATTATAAAGCAAATATACTTACAGTTTTTGATATTTTTTCAGTCAATAAGTCCATATTCTCTGTACTTATCCAGCATAGTTTTATAGATCATGCGATTACCGGCATACTGACGGTAGGTTGCTGTCTTTTCCTTTCCCTCAGCTTTAAGGATATCCATCTGCTGTTTTTCATATTCTGCCTTCTGCTGAATGCCAGCAAGCATCTTCTCAAACGCTTCCAGTCTGTCCATAGCGATACCTCCTGATACAAGTATTTATATTCAAATTATAACATATGAATTTCCCGCATAAAAAACCGCCTCACAGGAGACGATTCTTCTACAGTGTTATTTTATTTTCTGATGAATTTTTCATCACCAGGTGCTTCATCGGCAGAGACAAATCTTTCAACAGTCATGTGAAGATCGTATTTTTCTCTTAGTTCAGCAATTGTTTTCATCATCGGTGACCCGTGATGAACATCTATGGCTTCCTGGCTTTCCCAGGCATCAATCAGAAGAACGGTTTCAGGATCATCTACTGGCAGATAATACTCATAACGGAGGTTGCCCTCTTCAGCACGTATGGCTTCAACTACACCTTTTTCCATCATTTCTCTGGCAAATTCCCTGGCCTTGCCATCTTTGCCTGTATAGCGGATGTTTACTGTTATCATAGTTACCCCTTTATAACATTATTAATTCTTTTTTCTTCCATCATCAAATCAAGCTTTCAAAATACTTGGCTACCGCTTCATCAGCATTGCCATTTTCAATTTCCTGATGAATTGCGTTATACCATTTGCGTCCATCTTCTGACCAGTCTTCAGGATTCTTCATTTTGTTCCAAGGTAACATTCCAAAAATCAATTCTTCAATTGATTTGATTTTCGCAGGATAGGTAGAATAATCACCTTTTCTGTAAATATTCCCTTTGGGATCAAATCCGTAAGTACCGTAACCGCCATAATTTCTAAACCATTTTATTTTTTTCTCTTTTTCACGTGATATGAAAAGGACACTCTCAAATACTTTTGTCGTAAGACCGTAATCAAGTTTAGGAAGGATCTCCTGAAACTGTTGCCAGTATTTTCTGATGATTGGCAGATACTGTGCCTTCCTGCGTTCTAATTCCAGTTCTTTTTTTCTTTTTTCCGCTTCTTCTCTCTTTTGAGCTTCTGTTAATTCGGCATTCTTCTTATCAACTGCTTTATCAAATCTGGACATGTAGTTACTCCCTTTTATTTATTCATGGTTATTTCATCAATTCTTTTCTCTTTCTTCCATCTGCTTATCCAGTTCCTCTGCAAACTTTTCCTGATAAGCATGCTGTTCTTCCTTAAGTGTTTCAGCATCAGTACGCTCAATTCTTTCAGCACGTATCCATTTCAGTTTTCTGACAGCTTTCTCACTCTTTATGGCTACCTGCGTATAGGCCGGTCCGATCATTAATAGTTTTAAGGCTTCTTCAGAATTAAGATATCCGCTGGTTAAGATACCCAAAGTATCAAATATCGTATCATTGGCGATTGGTCCAATGATCACATCAGCATTCAGTTCATCCTGCAGTCTTCTGTTATGGAAGATATACTCAAACCATTCAGTACTTCGGGAAAAACAGTGAATATCCAGCTCAGTTTCATCCAGTTCATATTCATTAACAACTGCATTTTCCCTGGCCCAGCGATAGGTAAACTCTCTGTCCGGTGTCAGATAAAAACCCCAGCCGAAATCAGCATTCTTACGGCCATGATAAATGTCAGGATTCTTAATTATCTGATTGGAAGTATGATATAAGATCATTTATGTTTCACCATTAATTGTCTTTCAGTTTTCTGATGTTTTCTTCACTCAGGTAGTAGCTCAGATCTTCAACCTGTTTTACTGTAATATTACCTAAGGCAAAAGCAGCCTGATTCTGATACTTTTCTCTTTCATCATAGGTATCATATAACAGTACGCTTTCCAGCGGCATCAGATTGAATGAAGGCCACAGTTTCTTGGCACATTCACCAAATACCAGCAAAGCCCCGTCATAGAACTTCTGATATTCTTTATCAGTGACTGTTTTCTCTGCTCTTTCAGTAATGATCTTAGCCAGTCTGTCTTTGATTTCCTTATCCTTCTTCATTTCTATTCCGGTTATTACATCATCTGAAGTCTTAAGGGAATAACTGGTGCTCTCTTCTTTATTAGTAATCGTAAGTCTGGCATCTTTCAGAAAGAAGGCAATCTGATAAACAGGATCTTTTTCCGGTTCACCCTTCAGGCATTCATTAATAACCTTTTCATCTTCACTGAATACTGCCTTTCCTGTTACACGTACAAGATCTTGCCCATCTTCAATAAAGATCTGGGCATCCTCATTAATGCTTAAGGAGCCATATAACTGCGTGCTTTTATCGCAAAGCCAGTAGAACGTCCCGTTTACCTCACTGGCCTTTCCCAGCGGATAGATCCACGGTTTCTTATCCAAGCCCTTAACTGCTATAAGCATATGGGTATGTTTATTGAAGATTTCTCTGGCTGTGTCTTTTCCGTCTTTCATATTATTTCTTCCTGTTAATAATATTATTTTACCATTAGGGTTATATTTTAGGATTTATATGGTTGGTTTTATTTCTTTTGAATCTTGTATGCCTCCAAGGAGTTACAGTCTAATAACTTATTTACAATTACAATGTAAAACTTTTTGAAAGCGCTGTTAAGAGAAAATTGATCCTTATACTAGAATGCTTCATCATCAGAAACGATAATCTCACATTTATTTAGAGAG
>JAFWDT010000024.1 GCA_017516045.1 Erysipelotrichaceae bacterium | reverse complement strand
TTAAAAACTCCTTTCTTTGTTCAGACCACACGTTTTAATTGTAAAGGAGTTTTGACCTTATTGGTTTCCATACTGTGTGTTTTTTCAGACACACACTGTTTGGATTTCACTTAACACAAACACAGGAATTGGAATGTATCTTACATTTTTGAAACACCTGCATCTGAAAATTAATGAATGAAAAAGACTGGATAAAATATAATTAAGACAAGAGGAACAGACATGCGCCGAATCATTCTTGTTTTACTGATAATATTACTGATACTGACCGGCTGTAAAAAGAAGCCGCCTGAACCGGTAGGGCCGGAAAAGATAACGGCTGTAAAGACTGAGGGAGTCCCGCAGGGAGGATACGTCAGTTCTTTTACCGTGAGCGGACATGACATATTTGTTTACATGCCTGAAGACATCATGAATGCCAACATCATCAATTACGGCTACAGCGCTCCTTTACTGCTGGTATTCCCGGATGAAAAGCTGGAACGGAAAAAAGCCGTGGAATTTGTCTGTGAGAAGGGGATCGACAGGATCGCCCAGAATAATGGCGGTGCCGTTGTGGTGGTTAATCCGCAGGAAGACTGGGATAAGGAAGAATATGGTGTTTATGAAGATGTACTGGCTGAAACAATGGTTGGCCAGACCGGGTTTTCCCATGGCCTGTTATACGATGCCTCCAGACGTCAGTATTACATTTTTGCCTCCCCGGCCATGACGGTCGCTTACGGCTATGGCAAGGGGGCAGATTACATTGGAAAGCACTACATTAAGGAAACCTCAGGACTATCAGCCATGAGTTCACTGGGCAGCAATGACATAACCATGACAGCTGCCGTGTTGGAGAACCTCAGCGTTGATCCTGACATTAAGGATAAAAACATCATTGTGGTTTCGGTAAAAAACAGTGATTCCGTTAACAGGCATATTGAAAGAAACAGTAATCAGTTCCATCAGTCTGATGAGTCATTTGATCAGATCTTTGAAGAATACATTGAAGGCTGGCAGCGCTGGAACGGCAAGGTGGCTGAATCATTCAGTCTGAAGAAATCAGGCCTGGAAATGCATACGCACGTATTTGAGGTTGATACTTCAGCAGATAACCGTGCTGTCAGCAGCGGGTTCCACAGAATAGGAGCAGTAGTATTCCGGCGTAAGGACAGTACCGGAAAGAAACCGCTGGTACTGTGCTTCCATGGCGGCGGTGATACGGCTCTGGCTACGGCGACCATTGCGGGCTGGCCGCAGCTGGCCCGGTCAGAAGACTTCATTCTCTGCGCCCCGGAAATGCATACTCTTTCAACGGCGACGGAAATAATGGCTGTCGTTGATAAGCTGAAGGAAATATACGAAATAGATGAGACTCGCATTTATGCGACCGGTTTTTCCATGGGAGGCATCAAGACCTGGGACATGTATCAGGAATATCCTGCAGTCTTTGCTGCCTTAGCTCCAATGGCCGGTACGGTCCTGGTGGGCCGCAACAGTCAGTTCCGCAAGGCGCCGGTCCTTAATGAGGATGTCATGGTTCCGGTATTCTACAGCGGCGGTCAGAGTTCTGATCTGCGGGAATTGCCGGTTCAGAGTCAGGATGTGGTTGAAAGGATCAATTATCTGTTTACGGTCAATAAGGTGCCGATGCCTTTTGAAATGAGCATGGCCCGCCGCAGTGAATGGCAGGATTCCGTTTACGGTTATCAGGGAGACATTGTGGAAGAGCATGTCGACCCGGCTAATCCGGACAGTACGACCACGATACGCTATTATTACAGTGAGGACGGCAGGATCTATACAGCACTGTGTTCCATAACCCGCCATAAGCATGAAATAAGACCTTTTACCGTTGATCTGGCCTGGCAGTTCATGAAAAAATACAGCCGTGTGGACGGCCGTATCGTAATAAGTGAATGATTTAATGAGATTCTGTATTATTCAGAATCTTTTTTAATGCCCTGAATGATGTCTTCGAAACTGCCGTCCAGCAGCTTAACGCTGGCTCCGAACATCAGGTTCAGCGGAGCTTCAAAGTTTTCAACGTTCATGCCGTTGAAGTCACGGGTATCGGTTTCAGTAGGGGTATTAGGTATTCTGTTGACCATCGGTCCGATATCATTCATGAAACCGTACATCTTTTTGCCTAATACATAGGCATAACCGGCTTCAAAGGCCACGTCGGTATTCGGCTCAAAGCCCCCGCGGTAGTCATTGAGATCCAGCAGGATGATGTCGCAGTTGCGTACATGCTGAGTATAGCGGTCAAAGATGTTGTAGGCTCTGGTATATGGGTCATCGGTTTCGATGTTTTCAATGCCCGGAGCATCGTCAGTCGGGAAGATGGCGTCATAGCCATAACTGTCAAACAGCTTTCTTAGTTCTTCGTAGCGTTCCTTAGCACCGGTATCATCACGGTCTGAAGCTGAGACATAAACTGCCGGTCTGGTTTTATTAAGCAGGGTAACGGTGTTTTCATCTTTATGACAGCTGTATCCTCGGCGGGCCAGGTTCTTGCTTTCTTCGTCGAGGTCAGTGCGGTATATTTTCAGACAGTCAGAGAAGGAACCTTCAATGATCTTGGCTGCTCCGATGATATTGACGGAGAAAGGCAGTTCCGGATGGCCCAGTGTCTTTCCGGTAACATCATTGGCAGTTCTAGCATCGGGATTATACTGTGCCGCCTGGTATTTGATGCCGACCGTTCTCTTGTCACGGGTAAAGCCGTAACATCTGGCACCCTTGCCATAGGCCATGCCCAGTTCATAGATGGAACCGCCATCTGGTTCAGAGCCTCGGTAAGTTTCCAGATTGACTAAGATGCCGTCAACTTTCTCCATGCCCCAGCAGCAGTTTCTGAAGATGCGCTGTGACATTTCCCAGCGGGAAACGGTTTCGCCTTCCCGTACCAGCTTGTTGTCATTCGGCATGGTTACGGTAAAGCCGTAGTATTCAGCTTCCAGACGGTAGCTGTTCCATAAGGTATAGCCGTTAGGGTAGAAACATAAAGGTCCGGCCAGGTATAATCTGTGTTCTTTTTTCATCATGACGTCCTCATTTCATTTTTCATCTATATTTTACAGTAATAACACCGCATAAAAAAAGAGCTTTTCAGCTCAGCTTATTTGCAGAAATCGTCGAATCTTTCAATCAGTATGTCCAGCTTTTCATCAGTAATGATCTCAGCATGTTCCGTATTGAAATTCAGGGCATCAGGTATGTCCAGTACACGGTCAGAAGCCAGTATGACATAGTTGCCCATGCGGGCATGCGGGAAGAAGAAAGCCTTGACGAGCTTGACGTCAGCGTAAACCTGCTGCAGAGTCTTCAGGACATCCAGCAGGTAAGGGGTCTTCTGGATTTTGCGGTGACCGGAAAGATTGCGCATGTAGATGCCGTTTTCCTTTAGCAGGGTCTTTATCTGAGTAAAGGTTTCAAGTGTGAGCAGCGGGAAAACCGGTTCAATGTCATTAAAGGTATCGTCAATGATGATGTCATACTTTCTGTTTGTGTGATAGATGAAATCATGAGCGTCATCAATGATGTTGTTGAGGCGGTGGGTTTCATTAAGGTCATAGTCTCTGATCAGTTCGTCAACGTAAAAGAACTGACAGGCTGTTTCATAGGCCTGCGGATCTATTTCCACGACATCCATGGAGATGTTCGGGTAATGAGAGATGATGTATTTCGGATAGGCATACCGGGCTCCGCCGAAAAGCAGCATGTTCCCGGTATCAGGTTTGAGATCCAAAGCACGGTTAAACTGCTTCATGTATTCAAAGATCAGCTCATTGCGTCTGCCTTCTTCGATGTATGAAGCTGACTGCAGGACTGAACCGCTGTCATAAACCATGATTTCCCGGTTGGTATATTCGTTGTCCTGATAGATCGTGATGTCACTCAGCTGTTTCTGTTCATTCATAAGGACAGTATAGCGGATTATCCCGCTTTTAGATAGTTTTTCGATGTGTTATAGTTTTCATGGAGGCGATATTATGAAAACCATCAATCTGGCCGGAGGCTGTTTCTGGGGCATGGAGAAAGCGCTGCAGCAGCTTGATGGCGTTAAGGAAACAACTACAGGCTATGCCAACGGCAACGTTGCCAACCCGACATATCAGCTGGTATGTACGGATACGACCGATTTCCGTGAAACGGTGAAGGTCGAATATGATCCGGCTGAAATCAGCCTGCAGAAACTGCTGAAGGCTTATTTCATCTGCATTGACCCGACAGTCAGGAATCAGCAGGGGCATGATATCGGTTCCCAGTATCAGACCGGTGTCTATTATGTTGATGATGCAGATTTTGAGGTCATTGCGGAAGCTTTTGAGAATGAGAAGAAAAATTATGAGCAGTTCTTTGTGGAACTTAAGAAACTGGAGAACTTCTATGATGCCGAAGAGTACCATCAGGACTACCTGATCAAGAATCCCAACGGCTACTGCCACATTTCGCTGGATACCTACCGGAGGCTGGCAGAACTTAATAAAGAATGAAAATATTTTCATTTTGTGAAAAGGGTTGACATCGTTTTCAGCTCGTTTATAATAAACTCATAAAGCAACGAAAAGAAGAGTAGTCGGTTAAGAATAACACAGAGAGTTCCGGCAGCTGAAAAGGAACATATGATTAGCCGATGAACATGGTCTTGGAGCTGCTGCATCGATAGGTAGATGCAGCCGGGATTGCCCGTTATCGCAATAGAGTATATCTGATTGGGTTCAGCGTACTTGAAGAGGAAATAACCGTGAGGTTATTTTGAAGTAAGGTGGTAACACGTAACACTACGTCCTTATGTTAAGGGCGTAGTTTTTTATTAAAGACTGCCGCTCCCTTTTCAAGCCAGTGAACAGAAGGAGGAAGAAAAATGAAAAAATTGATCAGACTTATCCTAGCAGTAACCGTAGTATTCAGCTTATTTGGCTGCGGTCAGAAGAAATCTGAAGATGACAAGGTCATCAAGGTAGGAGCAACATTGGTACCTCATGCCGAGATCCTGAAAAATGTCGTCGCTGACAAACTGGCAAAAGATGGCTGGAAACTGGAAGTCGTTGAATTCAACGACTATGTAACACCGAACACTTCACTGGAATCCGGAGAGCTGGATGCCAACTATTTCCAGACCCTGGGCTATCTGAACGGCGAAAACGAAAACCGCGGTCTGCACCTGGTTGCTGCCGTAGGTGTACACATTGAACCAATGGGCATTTATTCCAGCAAGCATAAGAACATAGCTGATCTGCCTGACGGCGCCAAGATCGGTGTTCCTAACGATACTGACAACTACAACCGTGCCATCGATCTGCTGATCGCCAAGGGACTGTTAAACGGTTCAGGAGTGGAAACCGAACTTAATAAGGATGCTGAAAAGAATCCTCACGGTTTTGAGATCACTCCAATTGAAGCCGCCAGCCTGCCGCGTTCACTGGATGACCTGGATGCCGCTGTCATCAACGGCAACTATGCCCTGGAAGCAGGACTGCCTGAAAAGTCACCGGCTCTGACCATTGAAGAATTCAACGCTGAAACTACAGTCAGACGCACCAACTACATCGCTGTTAAAGCCGGCAATGAAAGCAGCGAAAAGATCAAAGCGCTGGTAGCTGCCATCGTATCCGATGAAGTAAAGAAGTACATTGAAGATACCTACAAGGGAGCCGTCATTCCGTCATTCGTTGACGCCAAGGGAAATCCTGTCAAATAAACAAGTAATAAATTATCTGGAGTTGAGTTAATATGATCGTTCTGAAAAACGTATGTAAGAATTTTGATGATCTGGAAGTGCTCAAGGGTGTATCCATTGAGATCCAGGATCATGAAGTATATGGCATTATCGGTCAGTCGGGAGCCGGCAAGTCCACGCTGTTAAGATGCATTAACGGCCTGGAATCCTATCAGTCCGGTGAGATAACCGTTGACGGCGTTTTAGTGTCGCAGAAGGATAAGAAACAGCTCAGGCAGCTCCAGAAAACAATGGGTATGATCTTTCAGAACTTCAATCTTCTGGAGAGGCTGGATGTCTATGACAACGTAGCCTTACCGATGAAGTTCTGGGGCATCAATACCAAGACCGAAGAAGCCGTAAATAAGATCAATTCACTGATCAGGCTGGTCGGTCTGGAAGACAAGAAGCATTCAAAGCCTGCTGAACTGTCAGGCGGACAGAAGCAGAGAGTGGCCATTGCCAGAGCTCTGGTGCTGGAACCTAAAGTGCTGTTATGCGATGAGGCTACCAGCGCTCTTGACCCGGCGATCACCAGAGAAATACTGTCTCTTTTACAGCAGATCAATGAAGAACTGGGCATCACGATTCTGGTCGTTACCCACCAGATGGAAGTAGTCAAGCAGATATGTCAGCGCGTTTCCTTCCTGAAGGACGGCAGGGTGCTGGCTGAAGGCAAACCGGAAGATCTGTTCATTCATCCTATCAAGGAAGTCAAGGCCTTTCTGCAGGAAGAAAGCACACTGCTGCCGGCAACAGGCGTAAACATTCAGATGTTTTTCACCGATAAGAGTTCAGATCCGGTCGTCACCATGATGGCCAGGGAACTGGACATGAACTTCAGCATTGTCTGGGGTAAGCTGGAAGACTTCCGTTCCAATGTCTTCGGTTCGCTGGTAATCAATGTTGATGAAAGCGTCAGAGACAGGGTAACGGCTTATCTTGATAAGGAAGGCGTAAGCTGGGAGGTGCTTAACTAGTATGGCAGACATCATCTTAAAAGCTGCGGGACAGACCCTGACCATGGTTTTCTGGTCAACCCTGTTCTCCGTACTGCTGGGTTTCATTCCGGCCATCATATTAACGTTAACGGCACCGGATGGCTTAAGACCTAACCGCATTGTCTATGAAGTATTAAGCTTCCTGGTAAATACCTTCAGAAGCTTCCCGTTTGTGATCCTGATGGTCATCATCATTCCGCTGACCAGAGCCATAGTTGGTACCACGATCGGCACTCAGGCTGCCATCGTACCGCTAACGGCATGCGCCATTCCGTTTATCGCCAGAGTCTTTGAAAACGCCTTAAGGGAAACCAATCCCGGGGTCATTGAAGCAGCCCGTTCCTTCGGGGCTTCTGACTGGCAGATCCTCTTCAGGGTCTATTTCAAGGAATCCATTCCGAGGATGCTCAACGGCATCATCCTGTTAACGATCAACATCCTGGGCTATTCGGCCATGGCCGGTACCTTAGGAGGCGGGGGCATCGGCGACATTGCGATCAGATACGGCTATCAGAAGTATTCAACTGAGTATCTGGTAGTATGTTCCCTGATCCTGATCGGCTTTGTTCAGCTGGTACAGTCCTTCGGTAACTGGGTCTATAAGAAACTATCATAAAGGGCACTGCCCTTTTTTTAATATCATAAATGTAGTACACTGTTATGTGTTGAACAGAAAGGAGACGGTTATGGATAACAAACTTAAAAAACTGACCTATACTGTAATGTTCATAGCTGTTAACTATGTTGTTTTTACATATGGCAAGATCAACATTGTCATAACTGCCGGACATTCAACGGCGATACATGTCGCTAATGCGGTAGTAGTACTTTCCAGCTGGTTACTGGGACCGCTGTATGGCGGCATAGCCGGAGCAGTCGGACTTTCTCTGGCAGACCTGCTGGATCCAAGATACATCACATCCGCTCCGAAGACTTTCATCATGAAGTTCATGATCGCCTTAGTTGCCGGTTATACGGCTAAAAAACTGAAACTTCGGGAAAAGACCGAAAGAAAAGACGTTGCCAAGGCGGCCATCATAAGCTCCTTATGTGCCATGGGCTTTAATGTCATTGTCGATCCGATCTTCGGATACTTCTATAAGAAATTTATCTTAAGGATCCCGGCCGAGGCAGCCTCCATCATTCTGACCTGGTCAGCAGGAGTTACCGCCTTAAACGGTGCCGTATGTACGGTAGTTTCAGTCCTTCTTTATCTGGCACTTTACAAGTCGTTCAGAGCGTTATACAAGTAGGCAGAATGGACAGAAGCAGAGAAATAGAATTAAGCATCAACAGACGATTCCGCCATGTCTTATGGGGGCGTTTTATTCATTCCATCAAGGACTATGAACTGATTAAGGAAAATGACAGAATTGCCGTCTGCATCTCAGGGGGCAAGGATTCAATGTGTCTGGCCAAGCTGATGCAGATGCTGCAGGCGCACAGCGATTTTCCTTTTGAAGTCGTATATCTGGTCATGGATCCGGGATACAATGAAGCCAACAGAAAGAAAATCGAAGAAAATGCCGAAACTCTGGGCATACCAATCACAGTATTCGAATCCAATATCTTCAATATAGCTGATTCTCTGGCTGAAAAACCGTGTTTTCTGTGTGCCCGCATGAGAAGAGGGGCCTTATACAGAAAAGCTAAGGAACTGGGCTGCAATAAGATCGCTTTGGGACATCATTTCAATGATGTCATCGAAACGACCCTGCTTGGCATGTTCTATGCTTCCCAGCTGCAGTGTATGATTCCCAAGCTTAAGGCTGATAACTATGAGGGAATGGAGCTGATCAGACCTTTATACTGTGTTCATGAAGAAGACATCATCAGATGGTGCAATTATAACGGTCTGGAATTCATTCAGTGTGCCTGCCGCTTTACCGAACAGAATGAAACTGATGATGACGGTGTCAGCGTATCCAAGCGCAGGGAAATAAAGGAACTGCTGAAGCAATTGAAAAATAACAACCCGGATATTGAAAAGAGCATTTTCAACAGCCTGCATAAGGTCAACATTGAAATGTTCCCGGGCTACAAGGAAAACGGTAAATACCATAGTTTCCTGGAAAAATATGATGAGGAAGGGGAGTAGTCAATGGCAACAGAAGTAATCGTAAGAAACCGCGGATATAACAGAAATCCTCTGCCTTTTTCCGTGCTGGTGGAAAATGATCTGGCTTATGGCGTCCATGATAATGCCTGGCGTCTGCAGGATCTTACCGTGGAACCGGGACGAGTCATCATTTATAACCCTGAACATATCGGCAGGGGCATTGAAGTGCAGTGGGATGACAACATCAAAAATGAAATACACTTAAGACTGCCGTTGCCATGTACCATTCATGACATGGATGTTCTCTACCGTGTAACAGCCCGCGTCATGAATTACTGGGGCATGGAAAAGTTCATTCAGGACGGCAATGTCTTCAATCTGGATGTCGTGGATGCCTTAAAGAAGACCTTCATAGATTTCTGCATCAGAAATCTGAAGGAAACCAGGGACAACATGCCGCACAGTTCAGAGTACATCATGCTGGCAGTCAGAAATCCGCTTTATCTCTCCGTTGATCAGCTGGTTGAATTCGGTGAAGATCAGGACATGGAAGGTTTCTCCCTGTTGCTGCATCAATTGCAGGAAAGAGATCTTTACTATGCTTCCCCGGCTATTTACCGTAAGCCGGACGGCAGTTATTTCGGCGCTTTCGCCATCATTGCGGACACCGATTCGATATTGCCTTATAAGCCTCATGTTCCATTGCTGGCCAGGGATCCGGCAACAGGCGGGGAACTGAAGTGTGAAGTGTATGTGGCAGCTCTGAATTCACTTAAGAAGAAAAAGAGGCTGGCTTCAATGTCATATCAGGATTTCCTGAAGGAAATTGATGTCAGTGCCATGGAAAAATACGATGAGGAACATTTCATCCTTTCCGGGCTCAGTGAGCAGGAAGTGGAAAGAATAGCTTCACTGGGTTATCCTGATCCACTGGAAGAAAAATAGGCTGATAATTTTATGGGAAAGAAAGAAAACACAGATGGCATTTTCCGCTTCGTGAAAAGTGACAGCTGCAAGGTTTCGGTAAATGATGAGCAGCAGAAGTTTGTTTCTGACCGGGCGAAAATTGAAAAAGCTCTGAAACAGGAAAATGTCATGGGTTTTGACATCATGCACGGTGAAGATATCATTGGCTTTGCGATGCTGAGACAATATGAGGAAAAAGGATATTTCCTGTGGAACTATCTGATCGATGAAAACTGCCAGCATCAGGGATATGGCAGCAAAGCCCTCAGGGAACTCATTCACTTAATGACTTCTGAATACCGGGCTGAAAACATAACAACGACCTGCATTAACGGCAATGATACAGCCCTGAAAATGTATCAGAAAGCCGGTTTCATCATTACTGATGTAATTGATGAAGATGATATTCATGAAACAGATCTGATATTAAAAACAGAAGCGTGACGCTTCTGTTTCTTTAAAATAGAGGTTCCTTTACGAACTGCAGGTTCAGTCCCTGAAGTTCCTTTTCAGCTTTTTCGATCAGATCCTGACGCTGCAGGAATTCCGGGGTATGAGCATCCCAGCCGTAAATGCACTTGACGGGATATTGGGAGACGATTTCCCAGAACGGACGGTGCGGATACGGATATAACATGCCGTTGCCGTAATCACGCTTGCCGAAACTGATGCCCTTAAGGTTGATCTCCATCGGAATACCGGTAGCAGCACACTTGGCAGCCAGACGGTGAGCAGCTTCCACACACTTTTCGTTGAAAGTCGGCTGACCGATCATGAAGTATTCAGGATGAGCCAGATAGAGATACATGCCGCTGTCCAGACCCTGTTCTATATCTGAAATGTAGTATTCCAGATCCTCAGCTGAACAGTCAAAGCAGTAATCAACGAGGATCTCAGGTTCCTTGGAGTGCTGTCCCAGAATGAAGTAGTCAACTCTCTTTCTTAACCGTACCGTTTCCTCAACGGATTCAGGAATGAATTCGGATTCCAGTCCGATTTTTATGTCGATCTGATCGCTGTATTTTTCCTTGAGATAATGCATGGAGTCAAGATAACCTTGCAGCTGTTCCCAGTTCATGCGGTCACGAGGGGCCGGTATGCCTTTATAAGGACGGTGATCTGACATGCCTAACTGCTTATATCCGGCCTTGATGGCTGAAAGGATGTACTGTTCATCCTCGCCGGAAGCATGTCCGCATCTGGCTGTATGAGTATGGTAATTGAAGTTCTGTTTCATATATTCTCTCCCGGTTTGTTACAGTAATATCATATATGCACAATGATAAAGTGTCCACTTTTTTCGGCGTGCAGTTTGTGATATGATTTAGGTATGAAAAAAGTCGTGGTAATTGGAGGCGGAACAGGGCAGTCTGCTCTGTTAAGAGGCCTTAAACAGGTAGAAGATATAAAATTGACGACCATTGTAACAGTTGCGGATGATGGAGGTAGTACAGGAAGACTGCGCAGTGATTTACACATTCCTGCGATGGGAGATATCCGAAATGTTATGATGGCGCTGGCCGAATCGGAAACGATCATGAATACCCTGATGACTTACCGTTTTGATTCCAACTGCGGTGAGATGTCAGGTCACAATCTGGGTAACATAATGCTGTCAGCTCTGACAGTTAAGTCTAACAGCCTGATACAGGCAATCGTAGACCTTTCAAATGTTCTCAAGGTCAAGGGACTTATCGTACCAAGCACCTTAGAGGATGTAACGCTGTGTGCACACATGGAAGACGGATCTGTTGTCAGAGGTGAGCATAACATTACCGAAGCACACCGCAAGGTCAGGGAAGTTTTCTATGAACCGGTCGTACCGGCCAATCCAAAGGCTCTGGAAAAGATCGCTGAAGCTGATTACATCATCATAGGAATTGGTTCCGTGTATACCAGCATCATGCCTAACCTGATCATTAATGAAATAAAGGAAGCCCTGTGCAATACCAAAGCCAAGGTAATATATTACTGTAACTGCATGACCGAGGAGGGCGAGACTGACAATTACAGCATGGAGGATCATGTCCGTGCCATTGACCGTCATCTGGGCAAGAACATCATTGACATCGTTGTCAAAGCCAATGACCCGATCCCTGAAGATCTTCTGGCTAATTATGACCGGGAACATGCCACGGTGGTTGACATGAAGGAAGAAGATCATGACTACGTCGTTCTGCAGATGCCGTTACTGAGCTTTGAAACTGGAACGGTCAGACATGACGCTGCCAAGGTCAGAGACAGTTTCAGGAAGATCCTGGAGGAATATTAATGTCATTTGCCAGTGACGTAAAACAGGAAGTAGCGAGACTGGAAATAAACGATGAAGCAAAAAGGGCTGAGTTATCAGCTATTTTGAAATTGCTGTCAGTAATAAGCATTTCAAACAGAGGCATTTCGCTGAAGATCAGAAGCAAGAATGCTGTAATAATAAAGATGATCTCACAGTACGTACAGGACCTCTACGGTACTAAGCCTGAAATCAGAGCCGTCAGGGAAAACGGCTTCAACAAGAATAACATCTATGTCATAGTCATAAGTGAGAAAGTAACTGAAATACTGGAAGATCTGGATTTGTGGCGTGATGACGGTATTGCCGAATATCCGCGCATGAAGTTCTTAAGAAATGACAATATGATCAAGGCATTCATTACCGGAAGCTTTCTGGCAACCGGCAGCATCAACTCTCCCAATACGACGAGTTATCATCGGGAGATCAGCTGCAATTCCGAAGAATATGCGGATTTCATCATCAAACTGTTAGCCAGATACTACATTAACGGCAAGCTGGCCTTACGCCGTGACCGCTATGTGGTTTATCTGAAGGCCAGTGAGCAGATCTCGGATTTTCTGAGACTGATGGGAGCTTCGGAAGCCATTTTTGCGTTTGAAGACGTCAGGATCCAGCGTGACTTCGTGAACAATCTGTCCCGCTGGAACAACTGTGAGATCGCCAATGATGCCAAGAGTCTGGAAGCAGCCCGCAAACAGTATGAAGCAGTAGAATATCTGGTAAACAGCGGCAATCTGACCAAACTGGCCGAAAAGGACCAGGAAATAGCGATGGTCCGCTATGAAAATCCGGAAGCCAATTTCCTGGAGCTTTCCAAGATCTATGAAAGCCGTTGCGGCCAGGTTTTAAGCAAATCAGGAATCAGACACAGATTTATCAAGATAATAGATCTGGCTGAAAAATACAGAAACAGGGAGGTCAGTTAAATGAAACATATCGCAATCATTACCGGTGCCAGCAGCGGCATGGGCAGGGAATTTGCCCTGACCGCCACTCAGCATGGCAGCTATGACGAGATCTGGGTTATCGCCAGAAATGAAAACAATCTGGAGCAGTTAAGACCGCAGATCGATGTTCCGATCAGAGTATTCCCGCTTGATCTGTCCAAAGATGAAAGCTTCAAGATCATTGCCGGACGGTTAAGGGAAGAAGAGGTCAATGTTTCGCTGCTGATAAACGCTTCCGGCTACGGCATTTTTGATTCGTTTGAGAGTACAAAGATGAGTGATGCCGAAGGCATGATCGATCTTAACTGCAAGGCACTGGTCAAGATGACCAAGACAGCCTTGCCGTACATGCATGCCGGCAGCCACATGATTCAGATCGCATCGATGGCCGCCTTACAGCCGGTACCGTATGTCAACGTCTATGCGGCTACCAAGGCCTTTGTGCTCAGCTTCTCCAGAGCCTTAAACAGCGAGCTGGAAAGCAGATACATCCACTGCATGGCGGTATGTCCTTACTGGACCAAGACCCGGTTCTTTGACAGGGCTGTCAATGCCGATAAGGATCCGGTCGTTAAGAAATACATCGTCATGTATAAGCCTGAACAGATCGTAAAGAAAGCCTGGAAGGACATGGCCAGGGATAAGGATGTCAGCATTTACGGTATCGTGGCTAACGGTCAGGCCGCCTTATGCAAGCTGCTGCCGCATGGCGCCGTGATGAAAATATGGAAGAAACAGCAGAAGCTCATGTAATGTGCTAGAATAATGTAAGAGGTAAAAAACATGCAGATAAAAGAATGGTTAGGACTGGCGCTAATAGTCGTAGTAGGACTTATCCTGATGCCGATCATTGGAAAGCTGCTCGGCTTCCTTCTGATGGCTGCTGCTCTGTTTTTCCGGTATGTCTTCATTAAGAGCCTTACCGTGAAGAAAGAGATCGAAGCAGACCCTAACGAGTACTTTGCCAGACAGTTTGAAGAAAGACAGAAGGAAAAAGTACCGGCAGAAGGTCAGGTAATCGACGCTGAATACAAGGTCAAAGAATTAGAAAACGATGATTAGAGAAGGGTATCTGTCTGACAGACAGGCAATTTATGATCTGCATTCATCCCACGTCAATCTGGGAGAATATGACCGCATGGAGATTTATTTCGCCAGGTATTTTAATGCGGAAAACATCGTGGTCAATGAAGTGAACGGTCATGTGGTTGCCAGCAGTCAGATCAATTATCACACTCTGATCTTTAACGGATACCGCATCGCTGCCGGTGTGATCACAGCCACCATCTGTGACCGCAATAACAGAAGCTATCTTGATGCTTTGCTGAAGGATATCGATGATGAGCTGGAACACAAGATGCTGATCTCACTGGCTATTACTGAAAAACCTGACGATTTCGTGTCACTGGGCTTTGAACCCGTCTATAAGAGAAGAAGATACGAGATCAGCAGAAACGACATGGTCAACAGATCATCCGATGGAGTTGATACCAGCTTTACCGCCGGTGAAATTGCCGGTACATACAAAAAGTTCATGGGCAGTTTCAACGGCTACTATGAAAGAGACATGATCTACTGGACCAACCGCTTTGAAACGTTCAAGTATCTGAAGTACAGCATGGTAGTATACCGCAACAGGGAAAAGGCAGTTGAGGGATACATGGTATTCGGCATCAACAATAATGACATTTATATCGATGAGATAGTTTATCTTAACGGTACGGCTCTGATAAGGATGCTGTGCTATGCCTTCAAGTTCAAGGATAAGATCACGGTCATGGTCTCCGAATATGAGGATCTCAACCGCATCATACCGAAGGCGCAGTATAAGCTGGAAACCGTTGCCATGGCCAAGGTCAACAACCTGACGCTGTTCAATAATCTGTTTTCAGCCAATTCCGGCAATACCCGTGAAGCACTGTCTTTCCGGGGTAAGCCGCTGTATCTAAATGAGGATAGTTAAAATAGCATATGATATTCAAATGTGCTAATATAAAATTAACGAGGAGAGAAAAAACATGGAATTAAAAGGATCAAAAACTGAGAAGAATTTAATGGAAGCTTTTGCCGGTGAATCACAGGCCAGAAACAAGTACACTTACTTTGCTTCACAGGCTAAGAAAGACGGCTATGAACAGATCGCTGCTATTTTCCAGGAAACAGCTGACAACGAAAAAGAACATGCCAAGATGTGGTTCAAGGCCTTATCAGGCGGTAAGGTTCCAGGCACTCTGGATAACCTGAAGGCAGCAGCTGCCGGCGAACATGAAGAATGGACAGAAATGTATGTCAGAATGGCTAAGGAAGCCAGAGAAGAAGGTTTCGAAGCCATCGCCAGACAGATGGAAGGCGTAGCAGCTATCGAAAAGCATCATGAAGAAAGATACCTGAGACTTGCTGAACTGGTTGAAAAGGCAGAAGTATTCGAAAAAGTATCAGATACATGCTGGAAATGCCGTAACTGCGGACATCTGTATTTCGGTAAGAAACCTCCTGTAGTATGCCCTGTATGCGCTCATCCACAGTCATACTTTGAGGTTTGCGTAGAAGAGTACTAAAAAGAAAAAGAAGGGTTTGAAAACTCTTCTTTTTTTCTTTCCGTGACAGGTGGTATCAATTGACTTTAAGAGACATAATTTCTATAATTAAATCGTAAAATATAGGAGGATTTTTTACATGACAGTAAGAGTCGCAATTAATGGATTCGGACGTATCGGTCGTCTTGCTTTCAGACAGATGTGGCAGGCACCAGGTTACGAAGTAGTAGCTATCAACGATTTAACAAGCCCAGATATGTTAGCTCACTTATTAAAGTATGACACAGCACAGGGTCGTTACAATCATCCAGTTGAAGCTGGCGAGAATTCTATCACAGTAGATGGCAAGGAAATTACTATCTACAAGGAAGCAGATGCTAAGAATTTACCTTGGAAAGAATTAGACATCGACGTTGTATTAGAGTGCACAGGCTTCTATACAAGCAAGGCAAAAGCATCAGCACACATTGAAGCAGGTGCTAAGAAAGTTGTTATTTCTGCTCCAGCAGGAAACGACTTACCAACAATCGTTTACAATGTTAACCATAAGACATTAACACCTGAAGATACAGTTATCTCTGCAGCAAGCTGCACAACTAACTGCTTAGCTCCAATGGCAAAAGCATTAAACGATGCATTCCCAATCCAGACCGGTATCATGACTACAGTTCATGCTTACACTGGTGACCAGATGATCCTTGACGGACCACACAGAAAAGGCGATAAGAGACGTGCAAGAGCAGGCGCTGCTAACATCGTTCCAAACAGCACAGGTGCTGCAAAGGCTATCGGTTTAGTTATCCCTGAATTAAACGGCAAGTTAATCGGTTCTGCACAGCGTGTTCCAGTTCCAACTGGTTCAACTACATTATTATATGCAGTAGTTAAGGGCGAAGATGTAACAGTTGATGCTGTTAACGCTGCTATGAAGGCTGAAGAAACAGAATCATTCGCTTACAATGTTGACCCAATCGTTTCAAGCGATATCATCGGTGCAACAGCTGGTTCAATCTTCGATGCTACACAGACAATGGTTGCTAAGATTGCTGACGGCTTATACGAAGTTCAGGTTGTTTCTTGGTATGACAACGAAAACTCTTACACATCTCAGATGGTAAGAACTATCAAGTACTTAGCTGAATTATAAGATAAGCGGAAAAATTCCTAGTATTTACAGAAGGCAGAGAAATCTGCCTTTTTCCGTGGTTAATTTGATTGAATGTTTATCCGAAAACACCGATAATTTAACAGGGGACAAAGGATATGAAAAAGAAAAACAGTCTGTTTCTGATCATTACGTTATGTCTTATGGCAGCCAGTTCCATTGGCCTGTTTCTTAATACATTCGGCATCTTCTTTACACCGATTGCGGATTCGCTTAATGAGAAGCGCGGTACGGTTGCCATCATATCAACGATCCTGATCTTCTCCAGTGCCATTTTCAGCATCAATCTGCCGCGAGTTGCCAATGACAGGAATTATAAAAAGATCTACATTGCCGGTATTATCGGAACGGTTTGTTCGCTGGTATTCATGGCCAATGCTGCTTCACTACTAATGCTTTATGCGGGAGCCCTGTTACTGGGTGTTTCCTTCAGCGTATATCACATGGTCATGATCACGACCATCATCAACAGTTCCTTTGATGAAAACATCGGTACCATCAATGGAGTTGTCTTCAGCTTTGCCGGTATTGCCGGGGCTGTCTTTGCACCGCTGTTTTCTGCGGTTATTGAACGGAGAGGCTGGCGTGCCGGTTTCTACGTAATGGCCATTGCGGCTGCCGTAATGTGCCGGCCGGGCATCTTTGCCGAAATAAAGCTTGACAGAAAAGCCGGCAGAGAGCAGACAGAAGAAAAAACAGAATTCAATTACATGACGGCAACATATTTAATGAGTCTGCTGATGTCATTCAGTTTCATGTTTTTGCCGTCATTACCGCAGCATTTCCCGGGACTGGCCCTGTGCAAGGGATTACGGGATAATGTCGGACCTTTAATGGTATCATCAGCGATGATAGGCAACATTGCCTTTAAACTGCTGGCCGGGGTACTGGCTGATAAGCTGGGGACCATAAAGACCATAATCGTCATAGTCATCATTAACATTGCTGGAAGCCTGATGCTGTTTTCCGGTTCAACGGTCCTGTTACTGGCTGGGGCCGGTCTGTATGGCAGCATCTATGCAGTTTCTTCAGTGCTCATTGCCCTGTATGCCAAGGAATTATATGGCCTGGCAAACTATAAGAAGGCCTATCCGATCATCGTCTTTGCCGGAAACGTAGCTAATGCCTTAGGCATCTCGGCAGTAGGGTACATTTATGACTTTACCAGTTCCTATGACCTGGCAGTCATTCTGGTGATCGTTCTGGCGGCTGCCGGAACAGCGCTGGCAGTGATATCCCGGAAGAAGGGAAAAAACAGCTGAATAAAATAATGCGATTCCATTTGGAATCGCTGTTTTCTTATTGGTTTTTATCCTGATAGGTGATGAAGGCGCCTATCAGATTGGCATCGTTTCTGAATTCACACGGTACGATCTGCATGCCGGTAAAGGTTCTGTGTCTCCCCTGGTAGGAGTTCCTTTCAACAATGGCATACTTTTCTCTGATTTTTTCAATTAGTGCCGGCTGCCGGCTTATGCCTCCGCCAATAGCCACTTTTTCCAGATCAAGCAGCCAGTAGATGTTATAAAGCTGGATCGCGATGTTCATGCATAATTCATCTAATGCATCCTGGGCATCAGGATCATTCGGAAGCCTTCTGAAGAATTCGCGTCCGTCTATTTCTTCATCACGTCCGGTCTTAAGACGGTATGATTTCAAAAGGAATGTTGTTGAGCACTTCTGACCAAGGATCTTGTCGTCGTTGGCGTAGTCATCTGCCTCGGTATTGACGAAGCTGAATTCACCGGCATTGAAGGTTGCCCCTCTGACGATCTGATCGTTGATAATGAAACCGCCGCCAACCGCTGTACCTATAACAAATACCGCAGCGTTACGGCATCCTTTCAGAGAACCGTAGCGGTGCTCAGCCAGAATAGCTGCTTTGGCATCGTTGTCGATGATGGCCGGACACCCGCAGACTTCTGACAGGCGTTGGGCTACATGAATGTCGTGTTTGTATTTCATGGCATTGTTGCCGTGAACAGTTCCATTAACCACATCGACAGGTCCCGGTATCGTCATGGCTATTCCTTCAACTTCATGCCGATGCTGAAAATAAACATCACTTACCTGCTTTAGAAAACTTTCAAAGCAGTCAGTGGGGGTAGGGAACCATCCCTTGTCAGTTATAACAGTGCCATCTTCAATAACACCGTACTTGATCTCAGTTCCGCCGGCGTCAAAAACCATTAATTTCATAAGTTTATCCTCTTACGTATATGATAAATCGAGTTTGTCAGTCTGCACAAGCGCAGTACATTTTTACTGAAAATAGCGAATTGAAAAAGAACTGATAAATGTTTTATATTATATTTAGTAAGACAGTAGAAAACCATTTAGGGGAAAGTTATATGATCAAGAAGTTACTGATAGGATTTTTAACATTGCTTCTGGCTGGCTGCAGCAGCAACAAAAACTCAAAGGTTGAGAATGCTTTCATATTTTCAACCAACAACGCTTTAAGCCGGGAAGATGCACAGGAAGCCTATGATTTCTTTGAAAGAACAGTTAAGGAAGGTGCAAGTGAAACCGCTAAGATTGAGTCATATAGCGGTGATTACCAGATTCCTGTCTTCTTTGTAATAAATCATAAGGAAAAAAGCTATCAGTTCCAGCTGGAATACATGATCGTCGTGGATGAAAACCATCATATTACGGGCAGATACCTGATCAATGACGATTACTACCGTGACGTGTTTTATCCATACTTATCCAAACTCTTTGACAAATACGGTCCGACTTTCCTGCAGGTACTGAACGTCAAAAACGGTGTGGTAAAAGCCAGGATAAAGTCCCCGGAATGGGAAAAGGAACTGGTGGATCTTGAAATAATTGATCTGTTTGGCCTGACGGAACTGATCAGCCTCAAGTACAGCTCTGCCGATATTTATTTCGGCAATTACAGTAATCCCAGATATGTGCTGGAAATCGAGGATGGCATTGTAAATGAAAAAGTGTATTTCATAGATAACTATGCCATTGTAAATGACCGCAGAATTGAGCTTCCTGCTGATTACGATGTTGATAGTCTGTTTGAAATACTCCATAACGGATATACATACGACGAAGTAGAAGGAGTTATTGAGTAAACTGAAAATCCAGACGGTAAGCCTGGATTTTTTAGTGCTTTACAATCGCCGATCAGTCATGTGGCGTGATATCTGACGGTATGAATGAATCAAAGATGACCTGTTGATAATATTTACGTGCATGGGCCAGGTCCTTTTCATTCTGAACTGTCCAGGCCACACATTCGGCTCTGAACAGTTTCGAACAGAGCAGAAATGAGAGATTAAGCGGACTGTGAACATCATAGGCAATGAAATCAGGTCGGGTCACTAAGTTTGTCAGCAGGTTAGTACAGGCAAATCTGACGATGAACGGATATCTGTTGTTTTCGTCACCGACCATGTTGTAAGCCAGCTGTCCGCGTATTATTTCCGGATGTCTTTCCTTAAGATATTTTACGACCAGCGGGTTAAATGATTCCATGATGTAAGTATAGTCATAGTTTTTCATCAGCTGAACGGTTTCTTCGCAGGTTCTTATGGCATCGCCTTCAGGCTTGATTTCGATTATCAGAGGCGTATCAGATTTAAGAACGGACAGTACCTCTTCAAACAGAGGTATTTTTACGTCTGTGTTCAGAAGAGAATACTGCAGAAGCTCATCATAAGTGCATTCCGTCAGTACTCTGTCAATACCGCACATTCTTTTCAGACTGCGGTCATGAAATACTACCAGTCTGCCGTCCTTGGTCAGCTGTACGTCAAGTTCCGTGCCCAGATCGTTTCTGACGGTTTTGCGGAAAGCCGTAAGGCTGTTTTCAGGAATTGTTCTGTTGTCATAGAAACCGCGGTGAGTGATGTAGACCTTCTCAAAAGGCTTCATCATTTCCCTGCGGGTCTGCCTGCCCGGTTTTATAAGGAACAGATATATAAATATTAATATAATAATTATCAACATGTTATTACCTAACTGAAAGTATAGGAGTAGGAATCACCGTTATAGAAGGTTTTTGAATATTCAAACGGGACCTGCTTGTTGTTGAAGATGGTATAGGTGACATGCGCAGAACACAGCAGGGCAGCGTTGTCGATCTGCAGCAGTTCTTTCTGTTGGGCATTTGGCAAGGTGGCGCTTAATTCCATGTCCTTGGCAACACGTCTGATGCCGATGGAGTCCAGATAACCATAAAAGGAACTGTCCAGACTGGAGATGTCAATTGCCGGCACGATCCTGGCGCTGACATAGTTATATGTGACTGCAATGGGGATGTTATTACCGGTACGCAGTCTTACAAAATGATGTACCATGTCATTATCAGTGAGGTGGAGCTTATCTCTGATTTCGGGAACAGCGGCTGCCTTGATAACTTCATACGATATGAGTTTTGATCCGGCGTGTAATCCGATCAGTTTCATGTCTTCGGTAAAGCTGGTTATGCTGATGCTGGGCTTGCGGACAACCGGAGCACTGACAAAACTGCCTCTGCCCGGTGTTCTCTTTATGTATCCGCTGTCCTGAAGTCGGTTCAGGGCTTTGTTAATGGTCATGCGGGAAAAGGAAAACATCCGGCTGAGCTGTTCCTCTGTCATTATCTGATCCCCGGCCTTAAGTTCTCCCGAATCTATCATTTTCATGATGTGTTCTTCTATGATTTTATACTTTGCCTGTGTCATTTTTAGACCTTCTTTTGTATATATTATATTTCACACATGGTGATTTGTATATACAAATTGAACACTAAGAA
The DNA here is from genome assembly GCA_017516045.1 of Erysipelotrichaceae bacterium. Classification (GTDB taxonomy): domain Bacteria; phylum Bacillota_I; class Bacilli_A; order Erysipelotrichales; family Erysipelotrichaceae; genus RUG521. The sequence goes on along the minus strand of JAFWDT010000024.1, from coordinate 285,865 downwards.
AACGTATTTCTTTACAACTGTATATACATTAAATATAATAGGTTTAGATTAAACTGTTCGATTAGCAAAAAAAACAAAAACAGAATTTCGATTATGAAAAGCATCATTCAAAGGGTTTTTCTATACTCGATCTGGTGCTATTATTAAAACAGAAAAGTTATTATAATCATGGTTTTAACAGTGGTTTGGCCGTGGAAAACCGCTGAAAAACATAACAAGTAAAATTGAATAGAAGGAGAAAGAAAAATGAGTTTTATTCAAATGGTGCTGCTGGCAGCTGCTTGTGCTTTCTGTCGTATGGAAGGCGGTTGGTTTGGTGAATGTAAGTTCCGTCAGCCAATCTGCACAAGCTTCTTTGTCGGCTTAATCTTAGGAAACATTCCTGAGGCATTAAAGATTGGTGCTCAGTTCGAGATGATCTGGATGGGTACTGCAGGTATCGGTCCAGTTGCTCACCTTGACGTTACAACAGGTGGTTTCTTAGGAACAGTTATCGCTTTAGTATCCGGACAGGGTTTCGAAGCTGCAATGTTATTCGCATTACCTGCTTCAATGATCATGCAGTTTGCTGAAAGCGTTTGGAACACAGCATTCGGTTACTTTGATGTTAAGATTGACAATGATGTAGCCAACGGCGTCTACAACAAAATCTTCTCAACATTCATGTTCGCAGCTGTATTAAGAGTAGTAGTAGAATTCGCTATCGTATTAGCATTCTTACTGGCTTCTAATGCAATCTCTGCAGCAATCAGCAATGGCTTCCCTGCATGGCTGGAAAACGGCTTAGGCGGCGCTGGACAGTTACTGTCTTCTTATGGTTTCGCTATGCTGTTATCTATCATGATGGAAACAGAACTGATTCCATTCTTCATCATTGGTTACACTCTGGCAGCATTCGCTGGTGGAGCATACAACATGATCGGTATCGGTGCTATCGGCCTGTCACTTGCATGGATCTACTACATTCTTGCTAATAAGTTCGGTGGTAAGCAGGTTGTTACTGCTGCTGCAGCCGATGAATGGGAGGACTAATTATGACTGAATATGTAAGCAAAAAGAACAACATTACCAAGAAGGACTTTACTAAGATCTTCTGGTTATCATTCTTAATGCAGGCAAACTTCACTTACATGAAGATGCAGGGCGTAGGCTTCTGTATTGCAATTCAGCACGTATTAAGAAAGATCTGGACTGATGATGCTGACTATCAGAAGGCATTACAGAGACACCTGGCTCCGTTCAACATGACAGTTGCACCTGCACCATTAATCATGGGTATCGCAATTGCTATGGAAGAACGGGCTAAGGAAGAGGAAGACTATGACTTCGAAGCTATCAACGCCGTTAAGGTCGCTCTGATGGGCCCATTAAGTGGTGTTGGTGACGCATTCTTCTGGGGCATTATCAAGTTATTAGCTTCTGGCTTAGCATTAGGCTTTGCTCAGCAGGGTAACCCAGTCGCTCCATTCGTACTGCTTGCAGTCTTCAATATTCCTAACTTCTTAACAAGATGGTATACATTACAGATCGGTTATGAAAGAGGACAGGAATTCCTGGGCGAACTGGAAACAAGCGGTAAATTACAGCTGATCACATACTGCGCTGGTATCTTAGGTATGGTATCTGCAGGTTGTATGATTGCTCTGTGGTGCGGCGTTTCTTGCCCATTAACATTCACAGTAAGTGGACAGGAATTCGTAATTCAGGAAACATTGGATTCAATCTTCCCTAAATTATTACCATTAGTATGTGTATTAATCGGTTACAGCCTGATCAAGAAGGGTTGGAGCTCAGGTAAGATTACTCTGGTTCTTGCAATAATCGGATTCGTTCTTGGAATGTTAAGAATTGTTGGCTAATCTAAATTAAAAATTTTCTAGAAAGGTAAATAGTATGATTCATCAGTATAAAGTTGACGACCGTCTGATTCATGGCATGGTCTACATGACATGGTTCCCAAAATTTAAAATTAACCGTGCTATCATCGTTGATGATAACATTGCAGTAAATGAGACAAGAAAAATGGCTTTACGCTTAGGCATGCCTCAGTCTGCAAAACTGGTTATCTGGCCTGTTGACAAGGCAGCTGAAAAGCTTAATGCCGGTGTTGACCAGGGCAGTAACGTCATCGTGATCGTCAATTCACCAGTTTGGTTACTGGGATTAATGGACAAAGGTATTGAAATCAAGGAAGTTTGCTGCGGCAACTGTTCCGATAATGGAGTTGACTCCGTACAGATATCCGGAACATTATATGCCAGCAAAGCTGACCTGGCTGCCTATAAGGAAATGGTTAACCGCGGAGTCAGATTCTATTGGCAGACAACACCTGAAGTAGTTCCAGAAGAATTAAACGAAAAACTGAAGAAGCTCTAAAGCAGTGGAGGTAGATATTATGAGAAGTGAACAGCCAACTGTTTTGGGATATATGAAATCCCAGCCAGAAGTATTAGACAGAACATATCGTAACAAGGAAATTTTTGTAAAGCCATTTGTTGATTATTGTCAGGAAAAAGACATTAAGAAGATAATCTTCTTTGGCTCAGGCACTTCTTATAATGTGTCCAACATTGCCGCATATTATTTCAAACATATGGTTGGAATTGATGCCGAGGCTCATTATCCTACCGTATATCGGTATTATGAAGAAGCAAACAGAAATCAGTATGTCCGCAACGAACAGATACTGTGTGTAGGAATATCACAGTCTGGGACATCAATTTCAACCGTAAATATGTTGGAAAAGGCTAGAAGCGAAGGCTTCTCAACTTTAGCAATTACATCCAATCTGGAAAGTGAACTGACAAAACATGTAGATGTTGTCTGTGAGCTGCTGGTTGGACCGGAATTAACACCTCCGGAAACAAAGGGTTATACGACTTCCCTTATGAGTGTCTATCTCTGGGCACTCGAGCTTTCGAGAGTACGCGGTACATATTCTGAAGAAGAGTATCAGAAAGCATGTAAGGATCTGGAAAAACTGATCAGTGATTTTGATGAAGTTGTAAAGCAGAGCGAAGCATGGTACGACAGAGTAAGACCTACGATTCTTAACAGTGACCGTATTTATGTCTTAGGCTATGGCATTGACTACGGCTCAATGCTGGAAGGCTGGCTGAAGATCTCAGAAATGCTCCGTTATCCGACTGTAGGATATGAGCTTGAGGAATTCATGCACGGTGCTACAACAACATTAAAGGGTAATGTAACCATTATCATCATTGGAAGTGAAGAAAGAGAGCTCGAAAGAATGCATGTCATCCGCAAGGCTTTCCAGAAGTACACTGAAAGAGTACATGTTATTTCCTGCGGTGATTTTGTCAGAGATGTTACGGAAAAGGACATTGTCTTTAAGGAACATTACAACAAGTATATCGCTCCATTAGCATATACCGTGCCGATGCAGTTTGTAGCGGCAAAGGGAGCGAAGGAAATCGGTATTGACACTAATATCTGGCCATTTACAGAAGTAAGCGGCCACTTACAGGAGGAAGAATGATAGGTTTAATTGTAACCGGACATGGGCATTTTGCTACAGGTCTGACATCAGCAGTTACTCTGGTAACTGGTATTCAGGATGGCATCATTGCATGTGATTTTGATGATGCATCTGCTTTCAATTCCATCAGAACCAAATTGGAAAACGCTGTTGAAGCACTCAAGGATTATGATGCAGTTGTAATTTTCTGTGACTTATTCAGCGGCACACCATTTAACCAGGCTCTGGATATGAAGGTAAGTACCGGAAATGAAAAAATCAATATCGTATATGGAGTTAACCTTCCATTACTGATTGAAGCAGCACTTGCCGCCAGCAACGAGGGAACCCTCGAAGATATTCTCGGCAAAGTTGACATGGCCAAGCAGTACAGCATGGGCGTTGTTGCAAATCAGGCTGCGAATGAAGACGAAGACGACTTTTAAATAACATAAAAAAGGGAGATATCCCTTTTTATGAGACCTAAAAGTGCATATATTCTGAGAAAAAAGGGTTATTTATAACAAAAAAATAGAAATAGGAGACATGAGATTATGACTGAAAAGAAAGTAACCATGATTGATTTTGTGCAGGCTACGCCGGCACAGGTAAGATACAATGTCACCAGAAGCAAGGAACTGACACAGTCCCTGGTAGACGAATATCTTAAGAAAGACTATAAGAGAATTCTGATCGTTGCATGCGGATCATCACACAACGGTTCAATGTGCGGTGTGCCATTCCTGAAGATGATAACCAAAAAGGAAGTCAAGCTGATCCCTCCATTCACATTTACGTATTTCAATGAAGGATTTGATGATGATGACTTCATCGTTGTCGTTTCACAGAGCGGCAGAAGCACCAACGCTATCGAGGCTCTGGAACTGTTAAAGGCCAAAGGCCACAGAACAATCGGTATTACTTCCGATGTCAACAGTGACTTCAAGGATATCTGCGACCTCACAATTGACTGGGGTGTAGGTGTTGAAACAGTTGGCTATGTTACCAAGGGTGTTGTAACCCTGGCTGAGTTCTTCATGTTATTCGGCATTGAAGCACAGCTGGCTAAGGGTGAAATTGACGAAGCATGTGCACAGGCTTACAAGAATGAGATCCTGAAAGCCATGGAAGCTCACGAACAGCTGCAGGCTTCAGCTCAGAAATACATTGAAAGCCACGTCAAGCAGCTTTACAACATGCAGGAATTATATGTCATTTCTGCCGGTGCCAACCTGGGTACTGTTACAGAAGCAGCCCTGAAGATCTCTGAAACAGTCAAGATCCATGCCACTGCCTATGAATGTGAAGAATTCCTGCACGGACCGTTATTCCCAATGACTCCAGCATATACGGTCATGGCATATGACACAGCCAATCCTAAGGCAAATGCCAGAATTGAAGCCATCTATGAATCTGCCAAGGGCATTTCAGCACAGCCGATCCTGGTTAAGTGCGGATCATGCGATGATCCTGATGTAATCAGTACCGATATTGAACTGATTGATGAAGTAATGCCTCTGGCATACCTGGCAGTAGCACCGTTACTGGCAGACTTTGCCTCACTCAGACTGGAAAAGGCTGAACATAAGCTTCTCCACGAATTCGAGAATGCCCTCTCAACCAAGAGTAAGAAATACCCTAAGGAATTCGGTCAGTGGTAAACTGACTGACACACAAAAAAAGAGAAGAAACTGAGTTCTTCTCTTTTTTATATTCTTGTTTCAACAACTTCCGTATATTCGTTGTTGGCTTCTCTGTTAGGATCCAGGTGATTCAGTTCCGGAGCGTAGGCTGAGATGATCTGAATGAATTCCACGATCGTCAGTACTGATTCCGTCAGGCTGTGTTCAGGAACGCTTACGACGTTGACCTTGTCATTATCTTCGAAGGTTTCGATCATGTACATTCTGGCAATTGGATCAAAGTAATCAAATGTTTTCTGAGCCATGTCGGCATTCTGAGTCGTACGGATGATCAGCACGCTAGTATCGCCATTGATCGATCTGTGAGTGCCATGGGAGAATTCCTCGCTGTCAACGGCACAGGTAGGTATGCACATTGTTTCCATGACCTTGATCTGAGCTTCCAGAGCCAGACCGTAGTTCATGTCGGAACCGATGATGTAGAAGTTGGTCATGTCAGTACCGAAACGGTTGTCTTCACAGAACTTAACTGACCTGGCATATACGTCTTCAAGTTCCTCACACTGCTGCTGCAGTTCGGCTATTACGGCTTTTTCCGTCTCAGCAGTAATGATGCCTTTCTCAGCCCCGATGTAAGTGCCTAACAGTAACAGAACCAGGATGGTAGAACTCATGCCCTTGGTCTTGGCGTTGCTGTCTTCTTCACCGCAGTTTAAGGTCAGGAAGTACTTTGTATACTGCTTTAAAGTAGCAGAGTCATCAGCTGAAAGACCTAAAGTGGCAATGCCGTATCTGTCAGCCAGCTTGGCGCCTTCCAGGGTACCGCGGCTGTTACCGGTCTGGGAAATCAGCACGGCCAGAGTTTTCTGTGGATCAAGCAGTGAGACCTGATTTTCAGAAGCGATGAAGTTGCCGGCAGTAACGCAATGGACGTTGATTCTGGCATTCTTCATGAAGAATGGGGCTACTGTCATGGAAGCATTATAAGAACTTCCATGAGAGACAAAGTAGATGGTTTCGTATTTGCAGAGTTTTTCCGCAAGTTCCCTTATGTCTTTTCTGACGATGTTGGCTGAAAGAACATCCTTCTCCTGACGGATGTATTTCCACATTACGCTTTCAAATAGTTCCATAGTAGTTTCTCCTTTTTTGTCTTACATTATTATTTTACAATATATATGGATAGTTATGTTATTAATATGATTATTTGTATAGACAAATAATCAAAAAGTATATACATTAATGTTGTAAACAGACAGAAGGAGTAAGAAAAAGATGAAAAAAGAAGTTTTATCCATGATAGGCCACGTCAAGGACACTCCACGTGTTCTCAAGAAGACCTATGAAATCAGAAACGATTACATGACAGACTTTGTAAAGGCTTTTACGGAACATGACTTTAAGAAGGTTTTCTTTCTGGGCTCCGGTACTTCCAATCACGCAGCCATCATCATAAAGAACATCTTTGTTAATACACTTCATATTGAAGGTGTAGCCGTACCGCCAACTTATTTTACCAACCATGTTGATCCTAACCCAGCCGGTGTCTTCAAGAAGGAAGAGATCTGCGTCATCTGCTTCTCACAGCACGGTGACTCCATTTCAACCTGTGAATCTGCCAAGAAGGCTTCTGATGACGGATACTTTACCATCGGCGTTACCGAACAGCTGGACAGCGTACTGGAAAAACTGACGGATGTATACTGCCATCTGGTATGTGAAGAAGAACAGATCGGACCTGAAACCAGAGGTTTTACTCAGACTCTGTATCAGTTCTATATCATGGCCATTGAAATTGCCAGAAAGAAAGGCATCATTTCCGAAGAAGAATTTGTCAAGCTGGACAAGGACGCTCTCGATCTGGCCGATAACTTCGATTCAATCGTTAATGAATCAATCGAATGGTACAACAGAAACAGAGAAGAATTCCTGAAGATGGAAAGAAGCAGCATTGCCGGTTACGGTTATAACTGGGCTACAGCTCTGGAAGCCAGACTGAAATTCTTTGAAACATATGCCCGTCCATGTTTCGGCTATGAATTTGAAGAACAGATGCACGGACCGTTCCGCGCTTATCCTGACAAGGATGTCTACTTCTTTGTCATCGTTTCAGAAGGCGAGAAGGAAAAGGACAGAGCCAGAGCCGCCATTCCTTATTACAAGGATGCCTTCAGCGAACACGTATTCGTAGTTACGGCTGAAGATGATTTCCCGACCGGTGAAAAAGATCTCAGATTCTCCTATCATACAACAGACATTCTTTCACCAATGCAGTATGTAATTCCTTTCCAGGTACTTTCTGCACTGATCTGTGAAGATGTTGGAATCGATACAACGGTATCACCTGTCAAGAAGAGATATTTCTCATCTCATTACCAGGCATAACAAAACAAACCATATGGACATTCCATATGGTTTGTTTTCATAATTTCAGCATTATGGCGGCATTGTCAGTTATGGCACTGACATTGTAGTAGAAGGCGGTGTGATCTATCAGATGGAATAAGGCAGCCAGGGCATCTATAAGGCTGTCTTTTTCCCGGTTGAAGAAATGATTGCCGATGCACAGAACTCTCATCAGTCCATAGCAGACACATAAGCCTCTGTATGAATCGGTTTTATCGGCTCTTTTATCAACAAACGGGAAGTTTTCATAGATCATGGAATTATTGATGACTCTTTCAAAGAATTCCATCCAGCCCGGGTAAGCAGTTTCAAAAGCTTCCTTATCCTTAATGTATGATTCACCGTTCAGGGAATATCTTTCGATCACCGGCAGAGCGATATCCCGCAGACGCTGATTGGAATGAGAGAATCTTCTTAATAGCTGTAAGGCCTGAGAGAGGGGATCCTCATCTGAAGCGTAATCCTTCAGGAATTCATGCTCATTGATGACTGAGCAGATCTGATAAAGGCTTTCTGTCAGAGTAGTGCTGCGGTCTTTCAATAGGTCCTGAAAGTGTTTTATCTGTACGGCATCTTCTTCACTGACATCATACTGCAGTTCAGGTTCCAGCTCCAGGCATTCAGAAATGAAGTTCATTCTGTAATGCTCATAAAGTAGTTCCAGGACGGCTTCACAGGAACTGGAGCAGGAAGCGATGTTATGACCGCTTATTTTCTTAAGGCTTCGCGGGTACAGACGGCATACCTTAGGCAGATAATGTTCTCCTTTTTCCCGGTGCAGGGCGCAAAGTCCTTTTTCCTGAACGGGGCACTGCCCCAGCCAGTTAAAGGAGATGTACCTGTAACAGTCATCCGTGATGAAATCAGGCTCTTCAAAAGCCCTCTGTACACGTCTGTAGAGATCATCTGAACACTCCATGTTCATCAAAGTCTGATATTCAGCTTTGGAGATTGGGATCCTCCAGCTGCTGCAGCAGGTATGGCGGCATTTATCAGCCTTGCACGAAAAGTGCCTGTAGTATTCAGGAAAGTACCATTTTTCCTTTTTCATAAATATGAAAATATTATATATTTGAGAAAAATGGCAGTTCAATAAAATTGCACGGAATTCGCAGGCAATGACAAAACCGCAAATACGCTGTATAATTCTAGTGGTGCTTTATTGATAACGCATCATAAAACAGAGGTGAATTAATATGAAAAAAGAAGATATTCTTAACTATATTCTGATGGGAATCATTGTTATTGTCGGCGGTTATGTTGTCATAAAGCTGATCAAATGGCTGCTGGGCCTGCTGGTTGCCGGTACCTCAATTCTGATGATCCTGCTTTATGCGTTTGCCCCGATCATCATCATTGTACTGCTGGTAATGATCCTTATCAGAGTAAGCAGGAGAAGATAAAGACAGATGACTATCTGTCTTTTATGATAGGTGATATTATATGGGATTACTGAAAAATCTTGATGAGAAGTACGGCAGCAATGCCGTATGGCAGTTTGTCAAATTCAATCTGGTAAGTTTCTCCATTACAGCCGTACAGCTTCTGCTGGCCAATCTGCTGCCTCTGGTGTTTGATTCGGTTACCACTAAGCTTCCAGGCTTCTTGCAGGGAGTATTCAATCCAGACGTCCTCTTTGAAGGCGACAGCAGGTATGTAGTCGACGGTGTCGTTACCTTCGGTTACGTGCTGCCGTTTTTCCTTTCCAACTTCATCGCCAATGTTTACGGATATTTCGTTAACATGAAGGCTACTTTCAAGGGGAGGGGAACAAAGGCCGGACTGTTTGGCTACTTTGCCGTGCTGATCTTTCTGATCCTGTTTACGACCTGGTTACAGGGATACATAACAGCGATGATGAAGAACAGCTCAATGGCCAGGACCGTAGCTGCTTTAGTAGCCGGCATGGTTCAGGTGGCAGTACTGTTCCCTCTGGAAAAATACGTGCTGTTTAAGGAGAGATGATCAATGAGCAAGGTAAGTATCATAGTTCCTGTTTACAATCGGGAGAAGGCCCTGAAACGCTGCGTAGACAGCATTCTGAATCAGGATCACAGAGACATTGAAGTAATTCTGGTTGATGACGGCAGCAGGGACGATTCTTTTAAGATAATCAGTGAATATGCCCGGAATGATGAAAGAGTCATCGCCATTCACAAGGAAAACGGCGGTGTATCTTCCACCCGCAATAAGGCTCTTTCGGTTGCCAGCGGAGACTACATTCAGTTTCTCGATGCTGATGACTGGATCCCTTTTGATTCCACCAAGCTGATGGTCAGGGAGATGGAAGAAAAGGGAGTGGAAATGGTCATCGGGGATTTTTACCGCGTCGTTGATGACAAGGTCTCCCGTAAGGGTTCCATCCATGAGGCAGGAGTGCTGACCCGCAATGAATATGCTGATAAAATGATGCTGACACCGGCTGATTTCTACTACGGTGTCCTGTGGAACAAGCTGTACAGGAAGGAGATCCTGGATAAATATCACATAACGATGGATGAAAACATCAGCTATTGCGAAGATGTGATCTTCAACCTGGAATATCTGCTTCATGTCACAAACGTGGCAGTCCTAAAGGTTCCCGTATATTACTATGTCAAGACGGAAGGCTCACTGGTAGCGCAGAACCTGAGTCTTGAAAAGACCGTAAAGATGAAGACCAGCGTCATCAGATACTATAATGATTTCTACCGCAACATCCTTGATGAGGAAGATTACGAAGAAAGAAAGCCGATCATCTATGGCTATCTGGTAGCCTTCAGTACCGATGCCTTTGCGATACCGTTCATTTCCGGTACCCGCAAGCTGGGTGAGGAAGGCGGACCGCGTCTGTATTATGACTCAAAACTGGATGAAGCCGGCTTCATGCTGAAGTATCTGGAAGAGTATTTATTCATCAAGCTGCTTAATACCGTAGCTCTGCAGAATAAACTGGAACTGAATGATACCAAGATCCTGTATATCATGTATAAGCTGGACAGGGAATGCATCATCGATGAACTGACAGCCCTGACCGGCACGACTTCCACAGCATGTACGGTTGCCCTGACGAAACTGATTGCGCTTGGTTATGTTAAGATCGCTTCCATCAACCTGTTCGGTGAAAACAAGGTCAGCTACCGTTATGTAAACGGCAGGCTGGATGAACTGCTGGACAAGGTCACTTCTGACTTTGTGGCAGTTAGCTTTGCCGGTATCAGCGATGAAGAACGTGAAAGCTATATTGAAACAGCTAAGAAGATAATGGATAATCTCAAGAAAACCACTGTCATAGGGGAGGAATGAAAATGTTCAGGTCATTAATGCACATTGCCTTATATACAGATAACATGGATGAAATGATCCGCTTCTATACGGAAGTATTAGGAGCCAGGATCAAGGTCAGAACGACTTACCGCAGCTATCTTGAACGTGATGACAGACCACGGCAGCAGAAAATAGCCAGAGAGGACCCGGACAGGATATTCAACGTTTATCTGGAGCTGGCCCCGGGACAGTTCATTGAGCTTTTCCCGAAGAAGGAAGGCCAGATCAGTGATGTGGGCTGGGGAGAAAGACTGGGTTATCATCACTATGCTCTGCTGGTGGATGACATTGTCAGAGCCAGAGATGAGCTTTCCGCCAGGGGGCTGCAGTTTGATACAGCCATATCAAAGGGCCCGTCCGGAACCTATCAGATGTGGGCGCATGATCCTGACGGCAATAAATTTGAAATAATGCAGTTTACCGCTGATTCCTATCAGGTAAAAGGTCATATTGAATAAACATCTCAGCTTTACTGAGGTGTTTTTTTGATGTTTAAATGTTAGAATGAATATAGGTAAAAAGATGAAAACAGATAAGTATATTGTTGGAATCGGGGCGGCTAACATGGACATACATGGCCGCAGCATCAATGCCATTAACCTGTATGATTCCAATCCCGGACACATGCACATGTCAGTGGGCGGGGTTACCAGAAACATTCTGGAGAACTATGCCCGCCTGGGAGGAAAATCGGTTCTTTTAAGTGTGGTTGGCGATGATGTATACGGAGACAAAATCTTAAGGGAAAGCCAGGAAGCCGGCCTGGACGTTTCTTACGTAATGAGAGTGAAAAATCATGTTTCCTCGACTTACATGTCGATTCTCAACAATGACGGCGACATGACGCTGGCTTTAAGCGACATGAGCATAATGGAGCAGTTGTCGATTGATTATTTGCACAGTAATGATAGAATAATCAGGGGTGCGGAACTGATCGTTACCGACCCTTCGATTCCTTCAGAAGTCATGAACTGTCTTCTGGATGAATACAGTGACATGAAGATATTCGTTGACCCTGTTTCCACCGGCTATGCCCGCTGCATTGAAAACAGAACCGGGTCATTTTACCGGATCAAGCCCAATGCCATGGAATGCGGACTGCTGGGCCATCACACGATCACTGATGAAGATGACCTGTGGCAGGCGGCGGAAAACATCATTGCCAGCGGTACGAAGGAAGTATATGTTTCCCGCGGAAAGGAAGGCTGTCTGTACGTGGACAGCACCGGTAACAGGCTTAAGTCCTGTCTGAAGCCGCTGGATGACGCTGTTAATGCGACCGGGGCAGGGGATGCCTTCATGGCCATGGTCATTTATGGCTGTGTACATGGCATGGACAGGCAGGAAACACTGGATCTGGCCTGCCGGGCTGGTATGGCGGCCATCATGTCAGCGGATACGATCAATAAGAACATAAATATGGAACTTATCAGAAATATATGTGAGGAGAGAAGAATATGAATTTGGAAAAGTATTTATCCGTAACGCCTGAGATCAGACAGGCCGTAGCTGAGGGCAGACCTGTTGTCGCTCTGGAAAGCACCATTCTTTCACATGGCATGCCTTTCCCTGAAAACGTGGAATTCGCTCACAAGGTTGAGGAAATCGTCAGAGGTGAAGGTGCCATTCCGGCAACCACAGCCATCATCGGCGGTAAGCTGAAAGTGGGCCTGACTCCTGAGGAACTGGATATCATGTGCAAGGGCGATGGCGTCGGCAAGGTTTCCAGAAGAGACGTTGCCACATACCTGGTAACCGGACAGACCGGTGCTACTACCGTAGCCACAACCATGCTGATCGCTTCCCTGGCTGGCGTAAAGATCTTCGCTACAGGCGGTATCGGCGGGGTTCACAGAAACGGTCAGTATACCATGGATATCTCTGCAGACCTGCAGGAATTCGCCAATACTCCGGTAGCTGTTGTTACCGCAGGTGCCAAGCAGATCCTGGATATCGGCAGAACTCTTGAATACCTGGAAACATACGGTGTCCCTGTATTAGGCTTCAAGACGGATGAATTCCCGGCCTTCTACTGCAAGACTTCAGGCTACAAGCTGGACTATAACGCTCAGAGTGAAAAAGAGATCGCCATGATCATGAAGACCAAATGGGATCTCGGCTTAAAGGGCGGCATCGTGATCGGTAATCCTATTCCTGATGAATACGCCATGGATTTCAAGAAAATGGAAGGTGTCATCAACGAAGCCATCAAGCTGGCTGATGAAAAGGGCATCAGAGGCAAGAACATCACACCGTTCCTGCTGGCTACCATTAAGGATATGACCGGCGGCGAATCATTCGCTTCCAACCTGCAGCTGGCTTACAATAACGCCAGAGTTGCCAGCCGCATCGCTGTTGAATTCAGCAAGTTAGACTAATAAGAAAAGAGCCTCAGGGCTCTTTTGTTTTATATTAATCCAAGATACATAAATGCCTTATACAGGCCGTCATCGTCAACGTCATCGGTAATGTGATCGGCTGCCCGTTTGGCTTCCGGTCCGCCATTGCCCATGGCAACGGAATAACCGCACAGTTTAAACATCGGGAGATCGATTCTGGCATCACCGAAGGCGATGGTGTCCTTACTGTCAATGCCAAGATGTTCCAGTAATACCCTGACAGCCTGTTTCTTGTTGATGCCGTGAGGTGAAAGATCACCGAACAGAGCCTGTTCATCCTTGCCGCCCCAGGTGTTGACTGCCAGTTCAGGGAAGTCCTTAACAGCGTCAAGATAGTCCCGGTAACCGGAAAGAACAAAGCTGATCTTGTTGGTATCGTCATTGCGCAGCTGACAGTCAGGCAGACAGGTATACTTTTTTAGAAATTCCCGGGCTGTTTCTTCAGCTGTCGTCTTACTGCCGTTTTTCCCGGAAACATACCGGGCCAAGGCAGCCGGACCCTGTTTCATAAACAGGTCGTTGCAATAAAGTCCGGAATTGGATTCCAGATAAAGTCCCAGGTTTTTCTTACGGCACCAGTTTACAATACTGCTGACCTGGTCAGGGATAAGACCGTTGTGCATTATGGCTTTCCCGTGATATTCAACGTAGCCGCCATTGGCTCCGATCAGACCGTCAGTTTCCGGAAGGTTGCGGTGGCTTAGTTCATATTTCGAACAGCCCGTGCACAAAACGACCTTATGCCCGTTTCTGCGCGCCAGGTTTACGGCTTTGAAGGCACTTTCCGGACATATAGTCTGATAATTGATAAGGGTCCCGTCGACATCAGTAAATATGACTTTACTCATACCTGAATTGTATATGCATGCGCAGGGGACTGTCAAACCGGAACAGAACTGCTGAGCATAATTCACGTTTATTTCAAAATAGGGATATAGAATTAAGGTATGACAGATAATCTTGAGTTGATTAATGACAGCATTCTGTTTCTGCTGAAACCGAAAAGATCCATCGGTTATCTTGAAAGCCGCCGGACCCTGAGACAGGCCCTGGAAAAGATGCGCTATTACGGATATACCGCCTTGCCGGTCGTGGATGAACAAGGCAGATACGCCGGTACGGTATCCGAAGGTGACTTTCTCTGGCACATGCTGAATGAAAAGGAGTACGATATTTACAGCCGGGAGAAGCATAGCCTGAAGGAAATAATCCGCCCTGAGTTCAATCCGGCCGTCAGAGTTTCAGCGAAGATAGATGATCTGATCGACAGAGTGATGTCACAGAACTTTGTTCCGGTCATTGACGACCAGGACGTCCTGATGGGAATCATTACCAGACAGGATGTCATCCATTATCTGAAAAACAGATGAGCCAGAGAATCCCGCAAAGGGATTCTTTTCCATTTAGTGAAAAGAATGTAGAATATAATTAGTTAACCAAAGGGGATATTAACAATGAAACTCAATAATAAAAGAACTTTTCTGGTAGGCCTCGCCTTTCTGTCCATCTGCGCTTTCTGGCAGATGTATGACAACGTTGTTCCGATGATCCTGACCAACACTTTCCATCTGAATGAAACATATTCAGGTTTCATCATGGCTGTTGACAACGTGCTGGCTCTCTTCCTGCTGCCTTTATTTGGCTCTCTGTCAGATAAGGCTGACACTAAGATAGGCAAGAGAATGCCGTTCATTCTGTTCGGTACGGGCTGTGCCATCATTCTGATGAACATTCTGCCGATTCTGGATAACTCATATTATGCCAAGGCCAGCGTCTTCAAGGTCGTTTCCTTCATCGTCGTATTAGGCCTGCTGTTAATTGCCATGGGTACCTACCGTTCACCGGCCGTTGCCCTGATGCCTGATGTCACGCCAAAGCCTTTAAGATCAAAGGCCAATGCCATCATCAACCTGATGGGTGCTGTCGGGGGCATGATCTATCTGGCCATCGCCGCCGTGCTTTATCCAAAAGCCAAGACCCGGAATGTACCTCATGTGGATTATCAGATCCTGTTCATCGTTGTGGCCGCGATAATGTTTATAGCGGTAGCTTTGCTGTTCCTGTTTGTCAAGGAACCTAAACTGGTTGAGGAAAACAGAAAGCTGGAAGAACGGCATCCGGAATGGAATCTGGCTGAAGACGATGGATCCGGACGGGAAATACTGCCTGATGATGTCAAGAGATCTCTGGGCTTCCTGCTGGCTTCCATAGCCTTATGGTTCATCGGTTATAACGCCGTAACTACCTGGTTTACCACTTATGTTTCCGTTGTCATGGGTGAAGGTCTGGGCGGAGCCAGTACCTGTCTGCTGGTAGCGACAGCAGGGGCCATCGTATCATATATTCCAATCGGCAACATCGCTTCAAAGATCGGCCGTAAGAAAACGATCATGGGCGGCATCATCCTGCTGGCATCCATGTTCTTCCTGGGCTTTGTCCTGACAAGCATCTTTACTTCGATAAATGCCATTATGTACGTCTCATTTGCCCTGGTTGGTTTGGCCTGGGCTGCCATCAATGTCAACTCACTGCCAATGGTCGTTGAAATGTGCAAGGGTTCGGATATCGGTAAGTTTACCGGTTATTACTATACTGCCAGCATGTCGGCTCAGATCGTCACACCGGCTTTAGCCGGTACCTTAATGAGACTGATCTCATATAAGGTTCTCTTCATTTATGCCTCAGTATTCGTGCTGCTGTCATTTGTGACCATGACTCAGGTCAAGCACGGTGACCAGAAGGTAGAGGGCAAGAAGGGCCTGGCTGCCTACGAAGACATGGATGATTAATACCTGAAATTATCACAGACAAACAAAAAAGTGGATTCGTCCACTTTTTTTCGTTTTCATAATCTGCTGCCGTCCTGATCAAAGACGTGCAGGCGGTCCGTGTCGATGTTAAGATGAATATCCTGATCTCTGAAGTATTTCAGGCTATCGCCGTCAGCAGCCTTTTCCACGACGGTCAGCTTCTTTTCGTCAGCGATCACATGGATCACCAGATCGCTTTCGATGACCTCAGTATATTCAACCTTGGCTGGATAACCGTTATTGGAAATGGCAATGTCATATCCGCGGATGCCGACATCTACGGTGTCATCCTTACGGATCTTCTTCATCTGGGCTTTGGACAGCTGATAATTGTGCCCGAGAATGGTGATGGTTCCGGTTTTACTGACAGGAATGTCCTCAAAGAAGTTCATGGCCGGGGAACCGACGAATTCCGCACAGAAACGGTTGACCGGATAATTGTAGACATTTGCCGTGGTGTCATCCATCTGCAGGATGCCGTCCTTCAGAATGATTATTCTGTCGGCCAGTGACAGGGCGTCATACTGATCATGTGTTACATATATGAAGGTGGTTTTATATACCTGATGCAGTTCCTTAAGCTGGGTTCTTAACCTGGCTCTCATTAACGGGTCCAGATTGGAGAACGGTTCATCCAGCAGCAGTACGGCAGGTTTCTTTATCAAGGCTCTGGCAATGGCTACACGCTGCTTTTCACCGCCGGAAAGATCCTGCGGCATTCGATCCAGCTTGGTATCCAGATTCAGTAATTCGGCGATCTTCCTTACCTCAGGCTGTATTTCCTCTCTGGGAACGTGCTTTACTTCCAGAGGAAAAGAGATGTTCTTATAAACGGTCTGATTAGGATAGAGGGAGAAGTTCTGGAAGACCATGGCACAGTCGCGCTCGGCAGCCGGTACGAACTTATAGTCTCTGTCGTCAAAATAGAGGTCACCTGCGACTGGTCTTTCCAGTCCGGCTATCACTCTTAGCAGGGTGCTTTTGCCCGATCCTGAAGGCCCTAAAACAGCCACAAACTCACCGTCGGAGATGGTGGCATTAAAGTGCTGTAAGGCAATTACTCCTTCGTTGGAAGTATACGGCATCTTCTTCTGCTGCTGCAGGATCAGTTCCTGCTGCTTGCGGTTGAAAATACCGGATACTTTCTGAAAAGGGTAGATCATGGCAACGTCGACCAGTTTGATTTCAGGCATGCTTATTTACCTTTCTTTCTCTGCTTGGACATCTTTTCGTTCAGATCGTAAGGTGAAGCTGCAGCGGTTTCCTCAGCCGGCTGGGTTTCAGGTTCTTCAGCTACCAGGCTGACCAGGTTGTTATCCTTGATGATCTGCAGCATGTCCTTTTCCAGAGGCGCTCTGATCAGGTCAGTGTAAAGAGCCGGTACGATGACCAGCGCCAGCGGCAGCATTTCCACAGCCCAGAACATCGCAATCAGTAACAGCACATTGAAAATGCTTCTGAGCGGATGTTTCATGGCAAAGTATATGGACATTCTGATGATAGATGAGATCGGAGCTTCAAAACGTGACAGTACCGGAGCAACGTTGATGACCATTGTTCCTACTACTAGGGTAATGATGATGCCCAGGCCAAAGTACAGCATGCCCAGGATGCTGACCTTATAGAACTGATAGCCGGTCCATAAGCCTTCAAAGATGAAGAAGGCCAGTATGGCAAAAAGCAGGGTCAGCTTGATGCCAGGTACCAGGTTCTGCTTATAGGATTCAAAGAAATCCTTAAAGACACCGTTGCCGCGTCCCGGACCGAAAATGATCTTGTTGACGGTATGATAGAGGGCACTGCAGCTGGCTACGACGGTAATGACAGGCATGGAAAATAACAGCCATAACAGACTGACTATTATCATGTTGGCTATTGTTTCCAGTAATTTAATGAAAGGACTGTTGTAATCCATTTTATAAAGGTGTTTCTCCTATTTCCGTTATCTTTCCGGCTTTCAGTACTTCTTTCTGACCGAAAGCCGTCATTATTTCCACATCTGTGGCTGAAGGATTATAAATCATTGATCCATCTACACTATATTCTAACATCCTGTAGGCCTGAATATAATCCAGAATTTCACCATTTGTGGCAAACCAGATGTCCTGACCGTTTTCTGAGATGTATTTTACCAGTTTTTCGATGACATCCCAGTTGTCGTTGCGGTCAAATTCATAGGCATGCCCCCAGACGTAGAACATTGAAGGCTTGAAAGTACGCATGTTAACGAACTGTTCAGCCAGATCCATCAGTTTCTCATCGTTATGATGGCAGGTTGGATTCAGTTCATACGGATCCTGCGGCAGCTCAAAGGTCAGGGTTGACTTTACGGTTCTGGCTCCTTTGTAGCCGGCGATCTTCAGGTATTCCTTGTTCTGCCGGTTAAACAGACCGAAAGGGTAGGCAAACATCTTCAGCGGATAACCGGTCAGCTTCTCTAGCCCAGCCTTATCTTCCAGGATCTCATACATGGAATATGGTGCTCCTAAGGATGAGATGTCGGAATGATAAAGGGCATGTCCGCCAACTTCATGTTTCCGATAGAGCTGTTTTACTTCTTCAGGTTCAACGCGGGAAGTATTTACCGGTAACTTAGGATCGCTTTTCCAGCCCAGGTTCCCGTAACCCAGGTTAAAGGTACATTTAACGTTGTATTTGTTGAAGATCTCAACCAGACGTCTGTCCTGGGTGACACCGTCGTCATAGCTTAAGGTGAAAACCTTGTTTCTGCCACCCGGGAACAGCAGCGTATCAAATCTTTTTCCCATATTATCTCCTTTTAAGAAAAGGCCCACTGTGAAGTGGACCTTTATGCTTTACTTAACTCTTTCGCCGTAAATCGGTTTTGGCTTGAAGAATCTGAAGGCTGAAGTGTTGTCAGAGTCAACTCTGAACCTGTCGCCTTCGAATACCAGCTTGTAGGTGTCCTCAATGCAGGTTTCAACCCATCTGCCGTGCATTACCAGGACGTTATCCTTATCCCAGTAAGCATCGCCCAGATACATCTGATGCAGATCTTCAGGCTTGCCCAGCATGTTGGTAAATCTGGTGCCGTTGGTTGTGAATCTGATCTTTTCAGCTCTGCCGTTTCTGGTTACGAAATTCCAGACAAAGCCATAGTCATCGAAATCCAGTGAGAAGGTGTCGATTCCGTCCGGACCGGCTCCGATCATGAAGTTGCCGCCGAATGGAGTGAAGTCACCGCTTTCAACCCTGTATTTCTTACCGCTGATCTCTTCGATCATTGGTGAGAATGGCTGGCAGGCTGGATTGCCGATGTTCAGTGTGTGCAGCTTGCGTGTCAGTCTGTCATAACCTTCATCATCAGCGTCGATCGGTCCGTTTTCAGTGATCTTTTCGATGAATTTCCAGGTTATGTCGAGTGTGCTTTGAGCCCAATGGGCACCCATGGCTGTTTCGTTAATGGCAATGATCATGTCCAGGTCAGGTAATACAATTGTAAACTGACCCATGGCACCGTCAGCACGGTAAGTCTTATGAGGCTTGCACATCCAGATCTGGAAGCCATATCCTAAGAAGTTATCATATGCTTCAGGGTTATTGATCGATTCAGAAACTGAATCGTTCTGATTTGAGGTAGCTAATTTTACGTAGTCTTCAGCGAGGATTCTTTCACCTTCCCAGACACCGCCGTCAGCGTAGAGCTTCATTAAGCGGAAGTTGTCTTCGGTAGTTGCGAATAATCCGCCGCCGCCTACTTCCATGCCGTCTGCCATGCACATCCAACGCAGGTTGTCAGGATTGATGCCGATCTTGTTAAACAGTCTAGGAGTCAGATAGTCGTGTAAGCCTAATCCTGTTTTCTTGCGGACGATGGCGCCTAACAGGGTAGAACCGGTAGAGTTGTACATGTACTTGGTACCTGGTCTGTGAACGACCGGTGTATGCATGAATTCTCTGATCCAGTCCTTGGAATTGAATGGCATTGTTTCCATGCCGCAGCCCATGCACAGAACGTCACGGACAGTTAATAATTTCAGATTTTCACTAGGTTCTTCAGGTGATTCATCAGGGAAGATGTCGATGAGTCTTTCATCAAGCTTTAACAGTCCCTCAGTGTAGGCGATGCCTACTGCCGTAGCGGCATAGGTCTTGGTATGACTCTGTAAGCCATGACGCAGGTTAGGACCGTAAGGTGTCCACCAGCCTTCGGTGATCATCTTGTTATGACGCATGATCATTAAGCCATGCATCTCAGTCTGGCTGTGTTCCAGATTGTCGATATATTCCAGAATAAGCTTGCTAGGTACGCCGACTTCTTCCGGTCTTGCTTTTTCAAATGGTTTGCGATTTATCATAATACGCCTTTCTTTTAGCCCTTAACACCGCCGACGACCATACCCTTGATCAGTTCACCCTGAACAAACGGGTAGATCAGCAGAATAGGAATCAGTGCAATGATGGCAACCGCCATACGGGCTGATTCAGTAGGAAGGTTACGCTGCGCCAGCAGAACAGCCTCGTCCTGCAGGTCTGTGGTCTTCAGGAACTGGATGGAGTCCATCAGTTTCTTCAGGTAGACCTGAATGGTATAGAGCTTAGGGTTGTTGATATAGTACAGACCGGCTGACCAGTTGTTCCAGTAACCTAAGGCTGAGAACAGACCGATCGTAGTCATGATAGGCTTTGACAGCGGGACCATGATCTTGGAATAAATGGTCCAGTCATTGGCACCGTCGATACGGGCTGCTTCCACGATTGAATACGGAATGTTGGCATTGAAGTAGTTTCTGACCAGCATTACGTTCATGCCGTTCATCAGTGAACCAGGCAGCAGGTAAGCCCATAGTGTATCCTTGATATGGAACAATCTGGTCCAGACGATGTAGGAGGCAGTCATGCCGCCGTTGAACAGCATCGTGAAGAACAGGATGAAAGCGATGGTATTTCTAGGCTTGAAGTCTTTCCTTGATAAAGGATAGGCAAACAAGGAAGTCATTACCAGTGACAGGAATGTTCCGACAGCTGTTACCAGAATGGTAAGACCGTAAGCACGGGAAATGGTAGCTCTCTTGGCCCACATGAAGGCATAGGCATCTAATGACCATTCATCAGGAATGAAACGGTAACCATGTAGCAGTGAGTTTTCAGATGAGAATGATACTACGCACATTAATATCAGCGGTACAATGCAGAACAGCATGAACAGAGTCATGATGATCAGTGCGATATAATGGAAAGATTTCTCACCTTTCATCATTACGATTTTATTCTTGTTACTTGCCATGATTATGTCCTCCTAGAATAATGAGTTCTCCGGGTTGATCTTACGTACCAGCAGGTTGGAGAACAGTACGAGGAAGAAACCGATAATAGCCTGGAATACGGAGGCAGCTGATGACTGACCTACGTTATTGCTGACCATCAGGGCACGGTATACGAAGGTATCGATTGTCTGTGTAGTTTCGTACAGCATGCCGTTTCCTAACGGTACCTGATAGAACAGGCCGAAGTCAGAGTTGAAGATACGGCCGATTGAAAGCAGCAGCATCATTGTGATCATTGGCTTTAACAGCGGCAGGGTGATGTATCTGATCTGCTCCCACTTGGTTGCACCGTCGATACGGGCAGATTCGTAAAGTCCCTTATCAATACCGCCTATGCTGGCCATGTAAATGATGGATGACTGTCCTGCACCCTGCCAGATATGTACTATGGTCAGGATGAACGGCCAGTACTGCGGTGTCTGATACCACATTATCGGATTATCCTTGAAGATGGTGGAATTGAGATAACCGTAGCTTTGGCTCAGGAAAGCATATACCAGGAATGACAGGATAACTGCTGAAACCATTGAAGGGAAGCAGATTATCGGCTGAATGATCTTGGCAATCTTTCTCTGTGCAATTTCGTTCATGCACAGGGCAATGAATACTGCAATGATCAGGTCCATGATGATCCAGAAAGCATTATACGCGATAGTGTTTCTGACCATTATGAAGGCGTCCTTGGTCTTGAACAGATATTCAAAGTTGTCCAGACCTACCCAAGGGCTCTTGAAGATACCGATGGAATAATTAACTCTCTTGAATGCCAGCAGGATACCGAACATCGGCAGATAGTTGTTGGCAATCAGATAGATGATTCCAGGCAGCATCATCAGATACAGTGGGAAGTCATTTTTGAATTTTTCCTTTTTCGCCAGTTTTTTCTGCTCCCGCAGGAGGTTGTCAAACTCGGCGCTGTGGGTCTTATTGTTTTCCGACATAAAAATACTCCTTTACTGTATAAGTATCCATATTCATATTAACTATAAAAAAAACATCGTACATTAAAAAAAGTACGATGGATTTGTCAATTTCTATCTCTTAACAGCTGCTGGAGAAAAGTGACTGCCTCATCAAAATGAACAGCGTTTTTTACTACGCCGATAATGACATCGCCATGATAGTATCCCGCCTTATGGAGAGGGGATCCCTTATGCAGGACGATGCCCTGAACCGGCCGGTTTGCGGTAGTTTCGTCATATTTGTACAGATCTGCAGAGTACTCTGCCAGAAGATTTTTGTCCATGAGTACATTGAGATCGGCAAAGCCGTTATTGGCAGCAAAGTAATCAAAGTATTCACGCGGTGCCACATAGACATCGAGGTCGCTGATGGAAAACAGGGCGGTCAGCACCTGCATGGTTTCCATGTCAGCAGCTTCATCGCTGCCGATTCCGACGGATAGCTCAGTATTGACATTGACGGTTTTCTTTTTCATGTCAATGCCCCGGCGGCTCATGGTATCGTTGAAGATGCTTTCATCGCATTCTCTGATGATCGTATCATTGTTAAGCAGGACGACGTACAGATTGACATTGGCTCTGCCGATGTTGTTTAAAACGGAAATCAATCCGATGGTTAACACCAGGGTGATGGCAATGATTGGTGCCTTATAGTAATCCCACAGGAATCTGATCTTACTTGAAAGCCCGGTCATCTCAGAAAGCTTCTGACGGTCTTTTCTGATCATCTCACTGATTTTCATCCGTTTCGCCTCCCTTGTCCCGTCTCCAGTCGAAAGGTGAGACACCGACGATCTTGTGGAAGACTGTTGAGAAATATGAAATGTTGAAATAACCGACATAGGAAGCTATTTCACTGACGCTCATGGACGTTGAAAGAAGCAGTCTCTTGGCTTCTTCAACACGCAGCTGATTGATGTATTCACGCAGATTCATGTTCATGGAATTCTTGAACAGCTTTGACAGATAGTTAGGAGTGACGAAAGCTACCGCTGCCACGTCATTGCGGTCGATGTTTTCATGGTAGTTTTCATCAATGTAGCGTTTTGCACGGACAATTATGTCTTCGGAATCGATCATTTCCTGCATCATGGACTGCTGCAGGTCATATAAACCCCGGGCATAGGCTGACAGAGCCTTCTTGCCGGTCGTGGACTTTTCATCCAAAGCGGCAATGGTCGGATTCATAAAGATCTGATTGGTACTGTTGCCGTTGTCACGGAAGTAGGTGACATAGATGTTTACCAGTTCGTTGCGGAAATGAGTATAGGCTTCCTGTGAGGAAGGCATTCTGTCAATGAGCATGGAAATGTAATCATTATAGCCTGCCTGGTCATGCTTCTTGAGATACCACAGTACCTGAGTGGAATTGATCCGGACTTCTTCAGGCAGATCAGGTACGGCTTCTTCACTGGCCAGCAGGATCTTGCCGCCATAGTATCTGATTCGGCGCATGCGGTCGTACAGATCAACTGTTACGGCTGAAGCCTGATAGAACGGGAAGATATCACTGATCAGAACGGCCGGATTAAGTGACATGTATTTATTGGTGAAACTGATGAGATTTTCGCATTTGGCCTTGATCTCGCTGTCAGTGAGCGGTTCTCTGACAAAGCACATGGCCCAGATGAAACGGCTGTCGGAATTGACAACGGTATAGGCTGAACCGATGTAATTGAGCAGAGCTTCGTCATGAATGCGGCCATAGGTAAATAACAGAAGTTGACGGCTCCAGGTCTTCTGGATGGCATCGGTCATGTCAGAGCAGGTGAAAACGATGCGCCACTGGCTGTCGGCATCAAAGTCAACATTGTTATAGCGTAATCCGGCATTGACAAGTTCACGGGTCGAACCCAGGACCCCGTCACAGGCCTGACGGAAAATCGAAGATAATAACAGGTCATGCTGATTCTGGTCAGGCTGCGGATGTTTCTTGGCCTTGGCGTTGGCTATCATTTTCTGGATGCTGATCTTGATCTCTTCCAGGTCAAAAGGCTTGGTCAGATAGCTGGTTACGCCGTATTTTATGGCGATCTTGGCATATTCAAATTCTTCATAGCAGGTCAGGAAAGAGAATTCCACGTCGGGATTCTTTTCAAAGGCGTACTTAAGCACCTCAATGCCGTTGCTTAAAGGCATTCCGATGTCACAGAGGATCAGGTCGGGGTTTTCCCGGTCGATCACTTCTCTGGCCATCAGCCCGTTATAGGCACGTAAGATCTTGGATATGCCAAGTTCACGGCAGTCAAGCTGACTCTGGATGACATCTATCGTTGATATGTCATCATCACATACTAACAGTTTCATCTATTTTCTCCTCTTCAGGTATAAGAAGCTCAATGTGGGCTCCTCCTTCAGGTTTATTGGAAAGGCGCAGCAGATCATCACGTTTGTAGATGATGTTAAGGCTGTAGCGGACATTGGTCAGACCCAGGTGTTCCTTGGTAAAAAGTTCATTGTGTTCCGGGTCTTCCAACTTGGCGATGGCTTCGTCAGAGAAGCCGTTGCCGTTATCTTCTTCGATCAGGCGTATTCCTGTGAACCCTTCTTCTTCGTACTTTTCTCCCTTAATGGTGATGTACATGGTGTTGACCAGGGTCATGGCATGCTTGAAGGAGTTTTCAACCAGAGAGAACAGGATCAGATAAGGAATGCGGACCTGCTGAACTTCTACCGGACAGTCAAAGGTTATTTCGATGCTGTCAGGGAAGCGGATCTTCTGCATTGTTACATAGGTCTGAATGTGATGAATCTCTTCAGCGACAGTCGTCCAGTCATTGGCTTTGTTTAACATGTAGCGGGTAAAGCGGGCAAAGGCTGAAATGTATTCCCTGATCTTTTCCGGAGTACTTGTATAAGTCATGTTGCTGACGGTGGAGATGGCATTCAGGAAGGTGTGAGGATGCATCTGCGCTCTTAACATCTTCAGGCGGTTCTGCTCTCTTTTCAGTTTAAGGTCATATGACTCAATGGTCAGGTTTTCCAGCTTTTCCGACATGTTGTTAAAGCTGTTGTAGAGACCTTCAAATTCACTGCTGCCGGCTTCGGAAGGGTCCATGCGGTAGTCAAGATTTCCCTCAGCCAGCTGCCGGTTTGCCTCGATAAGCTTATTGACAGGGGCAGTGATCCTGCGGTTGAGGTCATCAACCAGGATGAAGACCAGAAGAACGCATATGGCGCTGTCCAGAACCAGAAACCATAACAGCAGGTTAAGTGACATTTTAAAAGGCTGCGGCTGAATTATGTAAACAGTAGAGGCATTGGCCATCTGCTGATCGGTTACGGAAATTGCATAGCCGCGGTTGAAGTAATCATCCTTGCGGCCCTGATAGACCAGCTCCCTAAGCTTGATGTCGCCCTGACACCAGATCAGCTCATCGCTGTTTTTGATGAAGCAGGTAGCTCTGGCGAGGTCTTCATTATAGTTAGGCTGAATGCCGTAAAGGGAACAGTCAGAAACGATGCCGACAGCATATTTTCCCAGATTGATGGATTTATAATAATATCCTTTATTAAGGACATTAATGATTTCCCAGATGCGGTTATTCAGAGAACTGGTTTTCTGAACACCGTACTGCTGCAGAAACATCTTCAGATTGAAGGACTGTCCCTGTGAAAGAGATGCATTGTTGGAAAAAAGGTAATTGCTGCTTTCCTTATCAATCAGGAAAACGGCAGTAATGTCGGCGGAAGTCATGACTTTGGAGTTGATGGCTTCCTGTATTTTTATGGTTTCAGTATAGTCCATCGCTGCAGAACCGGATCCAATGGAAGTGGTATTGTAAAGAGTTACCAGCAGGTCATAGAGGTGTTCGTACATTGTGTTGAGACGGTTGTCAATAGAAGCCGTCCACTGCGAAGAATAGGTGTTATTTACGGACAGAACGGAGTTCTCATACATGGCTTTATATGATATGGAAATCACAGCAAAAAACAATACTGATGTAAGCAGTATTCCGGCCAGCAGAACGGTAACTTTCTTTACCCATGAATTCTTCATCTTCTGTTTAATAAAATGATATACCTAAACTAAATTATACAATAAAAGCGGGTGGATATCCACCCGCCTGTTTAATGACACAAGTTAATGAATCTTAGTGATTCTGCTTATACCATTCGTCTGCCTGAGCCTGGAAGTCAGCTACGATCTTGTCGATGCCGGCTGTCTTCAGAGCTTCAATGAACTTAGGATATTCTACTGCAGGGTCAACGTCACCGTAAGTGAGAACCTTATTGTACTGGTCAACAACGTTGGATACAGCAGTAATTTCGTTCATTACGTTAACTGTTGTAGGTGTGAAACCGTACAGAGGTGGGCACCATGCAATTTCCATCAGATGCTTTCCGTATTCACGGTCAGAACCTGATTCGTCAGAAGTCTCATATTCGAGTCCCTGGAAACCGTTACCGATCATACCGCAGGAGTATACGCAGTTGTAAGGAACTGAGTTGAAGTCTAATCCATCAGGATATCTTACCTTTGTATGGTCTTCATTCCAGACATAGTCCTGACCTTCTGCACCGTATATGATGGTATCCCATACGAATTCATCAACGTATAACAGGTTAATGAATCTGGCTGCTGCTGCAGGGTCCTTGCAGTAGTGGGCAATACCGATACCTAATGTATCAGTTGACAGGTCATCGATACCGATATTTACGGCACCGAATGTTGCACCGTAGGTATTTGTCTTGGTGAACATCTTGGCAATGCCTTCGGTATCTGCAGAGTGGCCCATGATAACGCCCTTGCTTGAGCCGCCCATGACTACAGCGTCATGTGATAAGGTGTTAGCTGATCCTTCAGGGTCTGCATAGCCTTTCTGACGGAATTCATAAGCTTTGTTGATAGCGTTCTTATATGCATCTGTTTCATAGTAGTTGACTAATTTTGTGCTGTCACCAACTGTTGCAGTAAGTGAACCTACAACTGCAGTGTGATCCAGCAGGGCATACAGTCTGTTGAACTGATCGCAGTATACTAAGAAGTGTTCTTCTGGGTATGCAGCTTTTAATTCAGCTAAGACATCACCTAAATTTTCAATGCTGGTTGCTTTTGTAACATCGACACCGGCCTTGTCTACAAGTTCCTTATTGTAGATGAACTTCCAGTCAAGAACTGTACCGAAGTAACGAGGCATCATGTAAGTGTGGCCAGCCATCTTACCGGAACCGATGATGTTGCCGATCAGATCTACGGTTGGCTTTAATTCCTTGCCGAGATAGTCATCCAAAGGCAGAATGTAACCGTTGTTTACCCAGTCGGCCATGTTGAATACCTGTACTACATCCGGTGCATCGTCGCCGCCGCTGGCTAATTCCATAGGAATCTTCTGGAAGTAGTCAGAGATAGCAGTGATCTTCAGATGAACTTTGAAGGTTTCATGCAGAGTGTTTTCCAGATAATCATTCAGCTGATCTTCTACTTTCTGAGTAGCTTCCAGGTTTGGAACGATAAACAGAGTAGACATGTCGAGAGTGATAACTGATTTTTCCTCTCCACCGCCTGATGGCTTTGAACAACCGATAGGTCCAAGCAACATCAGTAAGGCAATTAAAAGAACAAATAGTTTTTTCATTATAATTTTTTTCCTCCCTATTGTTGAGTTCTTTTCTCTCTGATTTAATTTAAACACATAAAATTTCACATTTCTTTCAAAAAAGTCATTTCGATTTTAGATAATAATACTTTGTATTTTGTTTAAAAGTGAAAGTTAAAAACTGATAACACTTTTTTAATACTTTTACGAAACCGGCTCATTTAGAATAAAATCGGAAACATGTGAAAAGGGAGAATCAATAATGTCAACACATTTTGTAAAGTTCCGTTCCCGGGCTTTGGCCCGCAATGGCGAATTCTACATACATCTGCCGGAAAAACCGGAGAATCTGCCGATTTTTCTGCAGGGTAATCCTTATTATCGCAGACCGGCCAAGACGCTGATCCTGCTGCATGGTTACAGCGGTGACTGTGATGACTGGCTTTATAATTCAGCGGCAGCTGACTTCTCCATGAGATACAACCTGGCGGTGGTAATGCCGACCGGCGGGCTGGATTTCTACGTCGATAAGAAAGCTACCGGTAGACAGAACTGCAAGTTCATCGGTGAAGATCTGATAAAGTATCTGCGTGATACCTTCAATCTGGCACAGAAAAGGGAAGATACTCTTATCGGCGGTCTGTCAATGGGCGGATATGGGGCACTGCATACCGGCTTAATGTATCCGGAAACCTTCGGCGGGATCATGGCACTGTCATCAGCGCTGATCATATACAATCTGAAGGACATGAAACCGGACATGGGAGATCCGGTAATGGCTAACTATGAGTATTATGTCGATACGTTCGGTGATCTGAAGAAAGCCATCAGAAGCGACCATAATCCTGAAGTGCTTTACAAACGTAATGTTGCGGAGGGAAGGGAAAACCCGAGGATCTTCATGGCCTGCGGTACGGAAGACTTCCTGCTGGAGCCGAACCGCCGCATGCGGAACTTCCTGAAGAAACAGAAAGCAGCTTATACATATGTCGAGAATCCGGGCATTCATGACTGGAATTTCTGGACACCTCATGCCTATAAGGGCATTGACTGGTTATTAGAAGGGAAATAAACATTTTAAAATAGTTGGAGGTATAATTAATGTCAAATTTTGAAAATGCAAAGGTGTTAGTTAAACAGGGCTGGCTGCAGGGGTACCTTGATGGACATGTAAAAGTATTCAAGGGCATTCCATATGCAGCTCCTCCGGTAGGTGAACGCCGTTTCAGACATCCTGAAGATCCTGGCAAGTGGCGCGGTGTCAGAAAAGCCACTCAGTACAGTGCCGCTGCTGTTCAGCATGTCATGGAAATGGAAAACATGCCTGCCAATGTACACGGTGTACCGCAGTTCATGGCTCCTTCTCAGTATGAGGAAGACTGCCTGTATCTGAACGTCTGGACACCGGCCAAGACTGAAGAAGACAAGCTTCCGGTATTCATCTGGATCCATGGCGGCGGAATGGTCGCCGGCAGCGGCTGTGAAGTTGTCTGTGACGGTATCGGTTTTGCCAAGAGGAAGGATATCGTTGTTGTTACGATCAACTACCGTCTGGGTTTCTTCGGTTTCTTCGCTCATCCAGAGTTGACGGCAGAAGCCGGTGGAACAAGCGGTAACTATGCCTTATACGACATGCGCAAGGCCTGCCAGTGGGTCAAGGAAAACATTGCCAAGTTCGGCGGTGACCCTGACAGAATTACCGTAGCCGGTCAGTCCGGCGGCGCTGCAGGTACCGGTGCCTTACATGCTTCTCCATTAATGAAGGGCATCATCAACCGCGTTTCGATTGAATCAGGTCCTATTTACTGGGGCTTCATGCAGCCTGGTCCTAGAAAGGCCATGGAAGATCTGGGTGTTGAATTCTGCAAGTATGTCGGCTGCAAGGACGTAGCTGAATTAAGAAGAAAAGATGCCTGGGAATTATTCGACAAGTATGAGGAATTTGTCAGAAGCAAGAACATGGGTCATTTCGGCTTCAGCTTCTGCGTTGACGGTGAATTCATTCCTAAGCCATATTCAGAGATCATGGATTCCGGTGAATTCAATGACTTCGATGTCATGATCGGTTCCTGCGCTCAGGAATTCCCGGCTGTCAAGGCTGACGAATACACTCTGGAAAAATACGATGAATATCTGAAGGAAGCCTTCCCTGACGCAGTGGAGGACATCAAGAGATGGTATCCTGCTTCAAACGGTGTAGAAGCTGCCAAGCAGGTATCAACGATCGCTTCCGACATCATGTTATTGGGCAGTGCCAAGTTAGGCGAACTGGTCAACAAATATGACAGAAATGCCTATGTCTGGTTAATGAGCAAGGAAAATGAAACCGAAAGAGGTCACAGAGACGGTTCTCCGCACTGCGCTGAGATGCCATATGTCTTCGGCCGTGTTGACCATGGTGAAAGAAATCCGTTCTTCCCATATCACTGGGTAGGCGCTGACTATGACTTCATGGAACTGATTCAGGGCTACTGGTATGATTTCGCTGCCACAGGTGATCCTAACGGCGGTGGCAGACCGGCCTGGAAGAAATATGCTGAAAGCTTTGATATCATCAACCTCAACAACAATTCAGGCATGATGGATAAGGCTCAGCAGGAAAAGTACTATTACTTCTATAAGAAACTGCAGACCAATAATTTCGTAGTAAGACTGTTCGGACCAGCCAAGTTCACTCCGAAAGAAGAAGCATAATGAACGGCAAGCCGATTCTGGAAGTAAAGATCGAGTTTGACAAGCCGGGCTTTAAGATGAAAACGGAACAGGGTGATGTCACCATGATCCCGTTCTATGGCAAGGTGTATGGCGAACTGTTTAACGGCATCGTGGAACCATGGGGTGTTGATACTCAGATCCTTAACCGGGCCGGTGTCAGACACATGTCAGCCCGTTACCTGTTAACAGGAACTGACAAAGACGGTCAGGAAAGCCATATCTACGTTGAAAACAATGCCTGGTTTACCGATGACAAACCGTCAAGAACCTTTAAGTCTGTACCGACATTCTATACTGACAGTAAGCTTCTGGCCCCGTATCTGCACCGCAATCAGTTTGTAGGAGAGGGCAGCATGGAAGCTGACGGTCTGTGGATCCGCTTCTATGAAATAGAGCATTAACAAAAATAGTTCCCTGCAAGGGGAACTATTTTTCTTTTTGTTTATATCCTAACAGTCTATTCTGTAGGTTTCCTTTTCGAAGTCAACGGTCAGGGTTGCGGTACCATGCCGGTTCGACCAGCTGATTGTCATGACCGTTTCGTTGCAGTCAATGGAGATGTCGGCATCTTCCGTGAAAACCGGACAGGTATTACGGAATCTTAACAGTTCCAGCTGCTTTCTGACTACATCAGTCTTAAGCAGTTCTTCAGCCTGTTGGGTTGTCAGGTTGGTTCTGTTGATTTCCTTATGTCCGCCGACACCGGCTCTTCTCATGGCTTCATAGTCATTCTTTCCGGCAAACAGATCGAGATACCAGACCTGCGGCTTACCAGGCATAAACAGCTGAATGGCTCTGGCCATTAACATGCGCTGATCAGATTCACCTAAGGCACTGTAGTAAGTGGCATTGACCTGATAGTATACATTCTTGGCTCCGTGGAGGTCCTTGACATAACCGCCGCGGCCGACCACGATGTCGATCATGTTCTGAATGTCCTCTTCAGGCAGTAACCCCTTGAGGTCCAGCAGAGGGATGCCGTCATGGCAGCCCAGCATGTTGACGGTGCGGATGTTCTTTTCAATGATCTCGTCGACCCACTTTTTCAGATAGGTACCGTTCTTTCTGATGAAGGCATCTATTAACAGACCCGGCAGAAAGAAGTCATAAACCATGTAACCTTTCTGAGCTAACAGTTCATAAATCTTTTCAGCATAGCTGGCATGGATCTCCGGCAGCAGGGTCAGTCCGTATTCCCCGGCAATGTAATCGATCTTCTGCAGCAGATCCCAGGTTCCCGGATCATTAAGGAAATTTCTTAAGCCCGGTTCCTTAGGGGCATAGGCAAAGGCATCAAGTCTGACAATGGCAACACCGTAATCAGACAGTTTCTTAAGAACGCTGCGGTAGTAATCCCAGACCAGCGGTGATTTGATATTGAGATCCATCTGTCCCAGATAGCTTCTGTTAGCCTGCAGGTATTCCAGTATCTGTTCTCTGTATTCAGCCCATCTGCCGAAGTCAATGTCATTTACAGATACCTTATTGGCTAAGGCCTTGTTTACTGTATCAGCTATTTCGACAGCAGTCTGATACTGCATGTTAAGCTGTCTGACCAGTTCCAGAGGATTGATCTGATTGTATATGACTTCCTGATAGAAGGTGTTCCAGTAAGGAACATCGGTGCCATCCGGGAATCTGACCATCAGTATAGGCAGTCCGGCCTTGCGGAAGAACATGTCTTTGATATATTTCTGATCAGGCTGGATGTAACCGTCCTCTGTCATTTCGCCGCAGCCTTCCCAGAACTTGTTCCAGTTGATGAAGAAATCACGGTAAGGTGATTTATCACCGTTGCGGATGATGTCCTGGAACTGCGGTGACAGTACGGAAATGTGATTGAGGATGAAGTCCATCTTCAGGTCGATGTTCAGATCATGCAGATCGGCGATATCCTGCGGACTGGCGAGGGTCTCACTTAAGTCATAGCTGATCAGAGAGAAACCTCTGTCCAGGTCGGTATTGAATACGCTTGGCAGTATGTAGAAGGACTGGAAAGCGTCTTTCAGCTCTTCCTTCTTAAGCAGGGAAACGATGTCAGAAAGCCTGCCCCCGACACTGTCAGGATAGGCGTTAAGCATGGCTCCGATGCCCATTTTCTTGGCTTCCATATGAACCTCCTTAAAAGTCTTCCGGATCCAGGAATTCTCCTGCCTTGGAAATGATGATCCTGGCATCCCTGGCCACGGCATCAAGTTCCCGCTGTTCGATTTCCAGAACCATGGTCGTAAAGGCGGAATCAGTCTTGCCGTCTCTGGCTCTTAAGCGTCTGTGCTCTCTGGTTTCCTCAGGTGTGGAATTAAGCAGGATTGGAATGTCGATTCCTTCCAGATTCTTATTGCCGCCATGAGTCCATTCAATGATCAGAACGCTGATGTCTGAAAAATCAACTTCGTCATACCAGCGGGCTTCTTCGCTTCTGCCCATGCGTTTCATGAAAATCTTAGGGGTATTTTCCTTGAAAGCCTTAATGATCCGGTTGACCTGGGCATAATCCTGCTCCTTGTAGGTTCCCAGATAGTCAGCCAGAGCCATGCGGCCGTATTTCTGATAGCTGGCCAGCCACATGTATTCAGCGGTCTTCTTAGGATCGGCATCAGTTTCATTAGCCCACAGCTTATTCAGTATTTCCTGATGTTCCGGTGTATATGTGCCTTCCTTCAGCATGCCCTTGAGACCTTCGGAACGGAAGATCGAAAGTCTTTCGGCATCATTGTACATAGGTATTCTTCTTGGATAGTTATCACCGGACATGACATAGGCACCGATTCCGCAGGACTGCAGATAGTAGGCCAGCAAAGAGGCGATCTCGCTTTTGCCGACACCTGAACCGCCGAAAACGGATAATACGATCTTTTCCGTGCCGCAGACGCTCATTTCATGGATCAGGGCAGGAAAGATCTTGGCGGCTTTGGCTATGTGCGTTTCATTGATCCGGATCTTATCTCCCGGCATGTCGCCATGCGGCATGTCGTCGGAAAGATAAGGCGTTTTCCAGTTATCTATTTCCTTTTCAATTTTCTGAAGTCTTTCCTTTAACATATGTTTATTCTCCTGTGAACTTGCGGATGTAGTTTGCCAGTTCCTTGCCCATGCGGACATGAGTCTTGGCACTTGGGTGGCCGGCAGCGCCGATTCCTTCCATCATGACATTCAGAGGAATGTATTCGAAGCTGAACAGCTTTTCATCGCCTGTTTCGGCCTTCAGTTCCTCAACGACTTCCTTGATGTGATGATACAGATAGGTATCGATGGAGCCCAATGAACAGATGATGACTGTCTCAGGTCCGTTGTATTTTCTGACCATCTTTACAAATTCCTTATATCTGTTATGGAACCATTTTTCCATTGGTTCGATGTCGTTGAAGTTGCGGTAGAACTTGATAGGGTTGTTGTCGTTGGTTCCCAGATTGAGAACGACGATGTCGGTATGATTCTTTTCAAAGTCCCATTTTTCAGGTTCGCGTCCGACTTTTTTATCATAGAGTTCATCGGTATACATGTAGATGTCTTCCATGGCATGCATCGGAATGAACGGATGTTCCGGCTTGGCAGCATTGATGCCTGATTCGCAGATCATTGAGAATTCATATCCCAGTTCCCTGGCTGCCAGGGCACCGTAGGTGATCCAGCCGTTTTCTTCATAGGTATGGAACTCAAAGGCCCCGTTAGGAGTTTCAATGCCGAAGCCGCAGGTGATGGAGTCACCGACAACTTCCATGGTCTTTCTGTTGTCAGTATATTTGTGGAATTCACCGTCAGTGGCAACTTCCAGGATTCCCAGCTTTCCTCTGGCGTTTTCCGAGAGCTTTATCACTCTGATGACTTTATCCTGAACTTCGTCATTCTCCCATAAGGTTATCCATTCAGGTTCGGTATTGCGCAGTTCTTGGCGGAAGGTCAGTTCGTCATCGATGACGGCACCGACGCATGGCCAGTCCGCAGGAGGCTGAGGCTTGCCCGGGAAACCGGCGAGCTGATCGCTCATGGCAACAGCCCTGATCTTAAGATATCTGCCGGTCAGGGAAACGGTAAAACCGGCATTTGTCCAGTTGACAAACAGAGCTTCCTTTTCCTCATCGTATATGGTACGTCCGTGTACTTTTGTTAATGGCAGCAGTTCCTTGATTTTCATAGCTTATTCTCCTTCCTTAAGTATGAAGTTATACATATCTCCGCTAGGAACATATGTTACAGGTAATTCGTTACCGACCAGTTCGCTTAACCAGTCTTTCATGTATTTCATGCCCAGTTCTTCCCAGTTGAAGTGTCCCAGATTGATCATGGCTTTGGCTTTGCCCAACTCAACAGCGTCCCTGACATAGGATAATACGGTCCAGTCAATGACTTCACCGGGAATGATGACGTCAGCCCTGGTTTCGAGAGTGTCGATGATGCTGACACCGTATTCACCGGTCGAGCCGTCTTTCTTGTGATACTGGGACGGATAAAGATGACCGACTAAGGCAGCGCTGGATACAACAGCATCCGGATCACCGATTATTCTGGTTCCGTTCATGCCGATACTGTCGATCAGATGTCTGCACAGTTCTTTCAGCGTGCAAGGTTCGAAATGAACGATCCAGTGTGCATAGGAACCGGTATCGGTATCGATTTCAGCCTTGTCCAGCCAGCCCAGATATTTCAGAACACCGGTGAAGATGCTGTCGGGTTTGTTCATGTGCATGTGGTCATGGTCACGCCATACCACAATGCCGTGATCATCCAGCAGTTTCCTTTTTTCCTGATAGACGGAATTACCGAAAGGTTCAAACCAGCCCGGTCCGTCTTCAGATGTATAGAAGGTAGGTTCGTGAACAACGATCAGATTGGCATTGAGTTCAATGGCTTTTCTGATGACGGAAATGTTCGGTGACAGGGCTGTTACCACACCGGTACATTCAGCTTCGGGATCACCGCACTTGTAGTCGTCGCAGCCCCTGTATCCGGGAGTAGCCGGATGATAGGCGAGGATCCTTTCAACAACTTCTCGTATTTTCATTCAGTTCACCTCACATGTGAACCCGTAAACCGGGTTGCCTTCGGAATTGAACAGTACGGCAGGGGCGTAATTGGCCTCGCAGTATTCAATTCTGACTTTTTTATTTTCAAACTGACCTCTGATGATCAGTCTGTCTTCGTTTATTTCAGCTTCAAATTCCACAGCTTCACCGTCTGCAGTCACTTTCAGAGCACCACGCAGACATCCCTTTATTCTTAAGCCGGCTGCCCGGTTTTCAAAGGAAAGGGTAATCACGTCACCGTTTCCGGCGGCTGTCTTGAGCTCTGGACAGTCGGCGACAAGAGAATCATCGCCATAGACATGTTTCATGACGATACGTCCCAGTCTTTCGCCGACGATCTTCTTGTGGCGAGGATGAATGTTGAATTCCTCACCGGCATCCAGAATGCAGACATCGTACATGTCAGCTGTTTCTTCAGCAGCCTTGTGCTGTTTATGTCTTAGGATATCGTATTTCTTGGCACCGGTAACTCCAAATCCTCTGAATGGGGCCAGTTCGATCTGGAAGAACGGGAACTGCCAGCCCCACAGCTTACGCCAGGATGCAACCATGGTCTTCATGCTTTCATCGTAGAAATCGACCCATTCTCTGGCATCGTCGTCTTCACCCTGATACCACACCGCACCCTTTATGGCATACGGTGCCGTTTTCTTCAGCATGTTTTCATAGAGTCCGGCTGGTCTGACAATGGAACGAGGACCGGGATTATATGGAGCAAAATCTACCGGCGGCAGTTTGGAAGGGTCAAAGTTCTTAAAGAACTCACTCATGTCTTCGCCCATCATGAAGCGGTCATTGAACCGCTGCTGCTGCGGGGTTATCGGAGCCGGCTTCAGATCAGAAGCCGCGATGTATTTAGGCCAGTTGGTCTCTTTGCAGGCATCTTCATGCCATTTCAGTACAGGTTCCATGGCCGGATTGGCTCTGATGTCTTCCATGGCGGTCCAGGCAGCCACCGGGGTACCGCCCCAGTTACAGGATATTATTCCTACCGGAACATTCAGTTTCTTTCTCAGGATCATGCCCATGTAAGCACCGACAGCCGAGAAATTGATACGGTTATCGTAAGTGCTCCATTTACGCCAGAATCCCTGAGCCGGTCTTGTGTCCAGTTCCAGGTAACCGACATAGGCGCTCTGCGGGGTGGTATAGCAGCGCAGATATTCATCATCAGGCAGCTGTTTGGTTTCGGGCAGATCAAAGTCGTATTTCATCAGGAATTCCATGTTGGACTGACCGGTAGCCAGCCAGACTTCACCGATGGCCACATCCCTGAAAGTTATTGTTTCTTCGGTGATCAGAGAACTGAGGGTCATTGAAGTTCTGAAACAGGCGGCTTCAGGCTGCAGAGTTACCAGCCATTCACCGTTGACGACAGGAGCTGAAGCTTTCTGACCGTTTAGTTCAACGGTAACGGTATCATGCTCAGCGCTTGTTCCCCATATTTTAAGTTCGCTGTCTCTCTGCAGGATCATGTGTTCCCCGAAGAGGGCAGCAGGTTGCAGTTTCATGTCAGTTCACCTCTAAAGTATTCTGCCTTCAACGTCCCTGAAGAAGCGGTCGCAGTCTCTGGCTGTTAATTCAGGCATTTCATCGGCACCGCCATGTCCCAGATGCTGATACATCAGGTACTGGGCACCTGGAATGGCCTTGGCTACTTCCAGGGCTGCTTCAGGAGTGGCTAGCGGATCAAGTCCGCCTTCCCAGATCATTACCGGGAACGGTATCTCATGCAGTCTTTCCAGTAATTCTTCCTGGCTTTTGGCATGACAGCCGGTCATGTCACCCAGCATCGGCAGGGCAAACTCTTCCTTTTTACGGTGCATCAGGATATCCAGATGTTCTTCGAAATTAGCCTGTCTTCTGGCCAGTCTTTCCGGATTCTGAGTCGGCCATAATTCGATCCAGGCTGTCTTTTTCAGCTGTTCAACATTACCGACGAATTCTTCGGCATGATCTCTCATCTTGGCCAATGGGGCAGGGAGGTCTCTTTGTTCATGGTACTGAGTAATGCCGTCGCAGCAGACATAGGCTCTGATGAGTTCCGGTCTGTGGAAGGCGATGTACCATGAAGCCCAGTTGCCATGGGAAATGCCGGTATAATAGAAGCTTGGAATGTTCATAGCTTCCGCAAAGGCGATCAGATCTTCACCCCAGACGGTGGCATAATCGCGTAATTCCTGATCGAATATGTGATCTGATTCGCCATAGCCTCTCATGTATACCAGGAAACAGTGGTAGTCATAAGGAGGCTGACCTAATAAGGCCATATGGGAATCCTTGAAGAAGAAATTCTGAGTTGACAGCAGATATTTGTCGCCTGTTCCGTATTCACGGTAGGCTAAAGTAACTCCGTTCCGTAATTTAACCTTTTTTATTTCATGCATGATAAAATGCTCCTTTTATTCCATTTTCAGCATATCTCAGTGCTCTTAATAAAAGGAATAAAAAATCAATAATGAAGTTTTGATTTTCTATCATTTAGTTTTTTTTGGAAAAGCAGTTTACATATTTTAAAGGAGTCCGACGGGAGCTTTTGTCATAATAGAGATGTAGAATACTGCGCTCCACATTTTTATTGCGGTACAGTAAAGGAGGAAATCCGTGGCTCGCGGGTCAGCATAGTGGAGACATGCTGAGAATGTTTCAGATCCTTTGTGTCGGTCTGAAATGAGGCAGCCAGGCGGAGGCCGAACTGCCAGAGCAAATCATAATGGCAAGTATTACACTAAAGAACATCAAGAAGATCTATCCTATTACAGCTGAGGAGATCAAGTCCAACAAGAGAGCTGCCAAGAAGGCAAAGGATCTTCCGCCTGAAGAAGGTTTCGTACCAAATCTGCAGATCACAGATCAGGGTGTCGTAGCCGTTCAGGAATTCAACCTGTTCATCAAGGACAAGGAATTCGTCGTCCTGGTAGGACCTTCAGGATGCGGCAAGTCAACAACATTACGTATGATCGCCGGTCTGGAAGAGATCACTGAAGGCGAACTGTACATCGGTGATGTCCTGTCAAAC
The DNA here is from genome assembly GCA_017516045.1 of Erysipelotrichaceae bacterium. GTDB lineage: Bacteria > Bacillota_I > Bacilli_A > Erysipelotrichales > Erysipelotrichaceae > RUG521. The sequence goes on along the minus strand of JAFWDT010000024.1, from coordinate 247,275 downwards.
GTCATTTCACCAAGAGACAGAAACATCGCAATGGTATTCCAGAACTACTCTCTGTATCCTCACATGACCGTCTATGACAACATGGCCTTCTCACTGAAGCTGGCCAAGATGCCTAAGGACGAAATTGACAGAAAGGTCAGAGAAGCAGCCAAGACTCTGGAAATCACTGAAATTCTCGAACGTCTGCCAAAGGCTCTGTCAGGTGGTCAGAGACAGCGTGTCGCCATCGGCCGTGCCATCGTCAGACAGCCTCAGGTCATCTTAATGGACGAACCTCTGTCAAACCTGGACGCCAAGCTGCGTGGACAGATGCGTTCTGAGATCATCAGACTGCGTCAGAAGATCGATACCACATTCGTATACGTTACACATGACCAGGTCGAAGCCATGACCTTAGGTGACAGAATCGTCGTCATGAGAGACGGATTCATTCAGCAGGTCGGTACTCCTCAGGAAGTATTCAACCATCCTGTTAACGTCTTCGTTGCCGGCTTCATCGGTACACCTCAGATCAACTTCTTCCACAACATTCCATTAACAATCAAGAACGGTGACTACTACATCACCATTCAGGGCAAGGACATCAGACTGAATGACAAGCATCAGGAAGTCCTGAAAGCCAACAAGGAACCTGAAAAGGAAGTTGTCGTAGGTGTCAGACCTGTTCACGTTGAGATGAGCAAGGAAGGCTTCACCGGAACGATCGAAGTATCCGAAATGATGGGCTCAGAAGTACATCTGCACATCAACCTCAACGGTGATGACATCGTAGCCGTTATTCCTACCGCCAATCTGGATCTGGAGAGCGTATCATTAGGCAAGCAGTTCACATTCAACTTCAATCCTAACCTGATCCATGTCTTTGATGCGGCAACGGAAAAGAACCTGATCTAACAGAAACAATTATTTAAAGTCCATACCCTGGTTATGGGTGTGGACTTTTTTCAAAGGAGATATTTATGTATCAGAACAATTATGATGAATTAGTAAAACTGGTAAAGGAAGACGGTGTCGTCATCAATATTTCCCGTCACCGCAAGGAAGACGGAACCATGAACAGGGAACTGAATCTGGAAACCTGGAACAATGCCGTAAAGCGCTTTGATGCTATCCCATTATGGCCTGAAGGTCAGACTCCAAACTGGGATGACAGGGATCCGCTGCAGATCGAACCGTCAATCATCTTTGTGCCGGGACAGAATCAGAAAGAAAAAAGAGGAACTGTAATCGTGGCCTGTGGGGGAGGCTTTTCCACCAGAACAGGATGCGAAGGCTTCAATGTTGCTGAATATTTTGCGTCTGCCGGTTTCAATACCGCTGTTCTGACCTACAGACTGCAGCCGTATGGCCGTAAGGACTGTCTGGATGACATGCAGAGAGCGATCAGGCTGATCAGAAGCCGTAAGGATGAATTGGGTGTTACCGATAAGGTCGTCTGTATGGGTTTCTCAGCCGGAGGCATGTTATCGGGTAATGCGGCTACCAAGTTTGATTACGGCAATAAGGACGCCGAAGATCCGGTGGAAAGAGAATCCTGCCGTCCGGACGGTGCCGTGTTGGGTTACGGTGCCTTTGCATTTGCCGGACTGCCTGGCGGTTTCTTCGTCGATCCGTTCTCCAATCACATCAGAAATCCGTTCTTCGCCAGCAAGGAGGAACTGATTTATTTCTCACCGGAAGTAAACATCACCAGAGAGACTCCGCCGTTCTTCATCTGGCAGACAAACAGCGATGATCCGCGTAACTCATTTACCCTGGGGCAGGCACTGACTGCCATGGGCATCCCGTTTGAGATGCACCTGTTCCCGGAAGGAGTACACGGTCTGGCTCTGGCTGACGGGCATAATGATCTGGCCATGGACATTCCGCAGGTCCATAAGTGGGCTCTAATGTGTGAAGGCTGGCTGAACAACATTATATAAACCTCAGAACAGTTGAAGAAACTGTTCTTTTTTTTGTGTTTTTGAATATAAATGATTGCATTTTCAGAAAATGAATGTATAATTTTCATATCACGACGAAAAGAAATAGTAGTTTTTCACGGTTTCTGCAGAGAGCCATGGCTGGTGAGAGATGGTGTTACACGGAAAGATGAACGCGCCTTGGAGTGATACCGGGGAAATCAAGTATCCGGTATCGGGAAGTCCCGTTACAGACAATTGAGTGCCTGAAACTGCGGTTTCAGGAATCAAGGTGGCACCACGGTTATCATCGTCCTTGTTGAGTTTGCTCAACAGGGACGTTTTTATTTATAGAAGGAGGGAAACACATGGAAAAGAAAACTGAAGACGTAATCATGCCCGTTAACTGGTATGATGCCTTACCGCGAAGACAGTATGAATCATTTATCCGCGTTGAATCAGCTGATCCATGGTTTTCCGTCTATCAGTTCAGAAGCAACATATACGCAATATATGAAGACAAACACTTCCAGGAGGTAATTTCGTACCTGATCATCGGTGAGAAAAAAGGATTGTTAATAGACACCGGATTAGGCATCGGAGATATCAGAGCGGTCGTAAACAACTTATATGACGGGGAAGTTTTTGTCACACATACGCATACGCATTTCGATCATATCGGCGGCGACTGGCAGTTTGACAAGGTATTTATTCCTGATGATCCCGTTGCCGTAAACAGAGCGCGATGGGGCTTAAGTAAACAGGAGGTTGAAGATAACATGGCTGAAGGCTGCAACTGTCAGCCATATCCACGAGGCTTCAACCGGGAAGAATACTGCATTAAACCGGCCAACCGGTATTCGCTGATCAGACAGGGTGATGTTTTCGATTTAGGCGGTATCTCTCTGGAAGTCATTGAAACACCGGGCCATTCACCGGACAGCGTCATGTATCTGGACAGAGAGAATCAGATCCTGTTTACCGGTGACAGCTTCTACCCGGCAACCCTGTATGCTCACATTACGCATAATGACGGCTCGAATTCCGATTTTGAAACATACCGTCGCAGCATGCACATGGTTGCGGAAAAATACAGTAACTGCACACTTATCACTTCTCACAATGAACCGTTAAGGCCGGGAATTGAGCTTATCAAGGTAGCTCAGGCCTTTGACAGTATCGCTGAGGGAAGTTCTGAATATATCACTGACAGCAGAGGTCTGAAGAAATATGTCTTTGAGGATTTCTGCATAGTAACGAGTTAAAAAACTTAAGAAAGGGAAAAAATGAAGAAATTATTTATCATATTAATCACATGTTTATTTATATTAGCCGGCTGTTCAAAGCAGCAGGAAAAGACAGTTGACAGCATTGACGATGAAGTCCTTACTGCCGGTACGCTGGTAGTCGGTATCTCAGCTGACTATCCGCCGTTTGAATCACTTGACACCAGCAACAACTTGATCGGTTACGATGTTGACATGGCTAACATTCTGGCCGCCAAAATCAAGTCCGAATCAGGGGCTGCCTATAAGACGGAATTTGTTCAGATGGACTTTTCCGCCATCATTTCAGCTCTGCAGACCGGCCAGGTCGATGTCGGTATTGCCGCCTTCTCCTATGATCCGGAAAGACAGTGCCTGTTTACCGAACCTTATTATCTGTCAGCACAGGTAATTGTTGTTCTTAAGGATTCCGGCATTTCAGCCTTAAAGGATCTTAACGGCAAGACAGTAGCAGCCGGTGACGGAACTGTCGGTTATGAAGCTGCCAGTCAGATCGAAGGAGTCAAGATGACTTCGCCTGGTGACTATCTGCAGCAGTTTGAAATGCTGAAGAACAATCAGATCGATGCCGTAGTCTGCGATGAAAAGGTTGCTCAGGGCTTTGTGGATACTTCTGACAAGCTTGTGATTCTGAGTGAAAAGCTGGCTGAAGACAATCTCTGCATTACCGTCAAGAAGGGAAATACCTTCATCCTGGAAGCTCTGAACGCTGCCGTTAAGGAATTCGTCTCTTCCGGTGAGTCTGATCAGCTGAAGACTAAATGGGGTCTGTAAAATGGATTTTTCGATAATTACGCCGGAAATATTTGCCTATCTGATAAGAGGGGCCGGGATGTCTCTGCTTATCGCCGCCATTGCGACGGCGATGGGGCTGATACTGGGAACCCTGGGAGCTGCTGCCAAACTGTCACGCAGTAAGTTTCTTAATGCCCTGGCTTCAGTTTATGTAGAGGTATTCCGCGGTACACCGATGATCATGCAGATAACTTTCGCCTTCCTGGCCCTGCCGGCTCTGGTAACCCTGATACTGGGCAGACCGATCAGATTCAATCCGCTGATCACCGGCATAGCTGCCATTTCCATTAACAGCGGAGCTTATACGACTGAACTGATCAGAAGCGGCATCAACGGGGTTGACAAGGGGCAGTTTGAAGCCGCTGATACCCTGGGACTGACTTACCGGCAAAAGATGAGACTTGTCATCCTGCCGCAGGCCTTCAAACAGATCCTGCCACCTCTGGTAAGTGAATTCATTACGCTGATCAAGGATTCGTCTCTGTTATCGACCATAGGCGTAGTTGAACTGATGAAATCCGCTACGACGGTGGGAGCCAATTATTATGCCTATCTGCCGCCTCTGACCGTTGCCAGCGGCATATATCTGGTAATGACGCTGGTGATCTCGGCGATATCCAAAATGATCGAAAGGAGGCTGGCGGTAAGTGATTGACATTGTTAATCTGAACAAGACCTTCAGCAACAAGGTTGAAGCGGTCAAGGATTTCTCTCTTTCAGTGGAGAAAGGGGAAGTCATCAGTCTGATAGGACCTTCCGGTTCCGGAAAGTCAACGGTCCTGCGCTGCATTGCCGGTCTGGAAACCCCGGACAGCGGAGAAATACTGATAAATGGCAAGACCATCGATTTTGCGAATGAAAAGGAAGCGCAGAAGCAGCGTATTATCATGGGCTTTGTCTTTCAGCATTTCAATCTGTTTGCCAATATGACAGTCATGCAGAATCTGACGGTCGCTCCTGTCAACGTACAGGGCAAAAGCGAGGAAGAAGCCAGACGGCTGGCCATGAAGTATCTGAAACGTGTCGGACTTGAAGACAAGGCGGATGAATTTCCCAGCAAGCTGTCAGGCGGACAGCAGCAGCGTGTTGCCATAGCACGTGCCTTATGCATGAATCCGGAGATCATGTTATTTGATGAACCAACCAGCGCTCTGGACCCCGAGATGATCAAGGAAGTACTGAATGTCATCAGAGGTCTGGTCGATGACGGCATGACAATGATAATTGTCTCTCATGAAATGAACTTTGCCCGTGAAATATCCGACAGGATCGCCTTTCTGGAAAATGGCAGAATTATTGAAACGGGAACACCTGATTATATTTTCAACAGCACAGAGAACCGGCGTGTTAAGGCATTTCTTGATAAGGTGTTATAAAAAGGTAAAAGATCAGTTGAGGCTGATCTTTTTATATATTTATCTGCATTACTATGTTAAAGTCTGTTATGTTTATGTTATAATTTGTTATGCCTTGAAGGAGTGATGTTTTATGTTGGAGAATCTGAAAGTATTTGTGGCAGATGTCGATATGACTCTGGTAAATGACAAGAAGATATTAATGCCGATAACAAAGAAAGCCATGCAGATGTTAAGAGATCAGGGTGTATATCTCGGCATCGCTTCCGGCAGACCTATTGCCGGTCATCTGGTCAGAAGGTCTGAGTCCTGGGGCTTTGACAGACAGTTTGATTTCATCATAGGCATGAATGGCGGACAGCTGCATGATTATATAGATGATACCTTTACCGAATCCAACAAGCTTTCCAGGGAAAGTGTCAGAGAAATCGTGGAAATCATGGAACCGATGGATCTCAATCCGTTTGTTTACGAAAAAGGATACATGCTGGCCAAGAGAATGGATCAGCAGACCTACGAGTCATCAATCAGAAATGATGAGCCCGTCAGAGTTGTTGAGGATATCGCTGAAATCTGGGAAAAGGAAAGAAACAAGATAATGTTCAGAGCCAGAACCCCTGAGATGATGAAAGACATGCTGAAACTGGCGGAAACACATCCGTCAGACAAGTATACTTACTTCCAGACCGGTCCGCTGATGCTGGAATTCCAGGACCCGCACATCAATAAGGCCACGGCTACGGATCTGTTCTGTAAGAAGCACAGCATTGCTCCTGAGCAGGTCATTGCCTTCGGTGACAGTTCCAATGACAATGAAATGATGGCTTATGCCGGTTTAGGTGTCTGCCTGCTCAACGGCAAGGACGACAGTAAGGCTATCGCTGACATGATCACTGAATATGACAGCAATCATGACGGTGTCGGCCACTGGTTTGAGGACCATTATTTCCATAAGAAAATACTGTAAACGTTTCTGAAGAGAAACGTTTTTTTGTTGTTCGTTGTATAATTATGTCAGAGGTAATCTTATGTTAATGAAAGTTAAGACAGCTTATGGCTGGGTTGAAGGCGTTAAGTCCAACGCCGGTTTTGCGTTATTCAGAGGTGTCCCATATGCCAAACCGCCGGTAGGAGAGTTAAGGTGGAAGGCACCGGAAAAACCGGATAAATGGGAATGGGTACGAAAGTGCGATCGTTATGGCGATGCCTGCCGGCAGTTTGACCGCTGGGGGCTGGCCACGGATGACGTTACCGATGACAGCGATCATCCTTACATAATGATTGAAAATTACCCGTATCCTCCGAAGATGAGTGAGGACTGTCTTTACCTGAACATCTATACACCGGCTGAAAGTGAAAATGACAGACTGCCGGTCATGATGTACATCCATGGCGGAGGTCTGCAGCAGTGGTACGGTTCAGATTATGAGTATTGCGGTGATAATTTCTGCCGTCAGGGATGTATACTGGTTTCGATAACATACAGACTGAACATCTTCGGCTATTTTACTCATCCTGAGCTGGCAAAGGAAAACGAACATGGTTCTTCAGGCAATTACGGTCTGCTGGATCAGATCCGGGCGCTTAAGTGGATACACGAAAACATCCGGGCTTTCGGAGGTGACCCTGACAACATTACCGTATTCGGACAGTCAGCAGGCGGAAGAAGTGCTCTGGCACTGGCGGTTTCACCTCTGTCGCACGATCTGGTCAGACATGTCTCCATTCAGTCAGCTGGCGGTATCGGTTCGGTAATGATGGATGGTACCAGAGAGAAGCAGGAAAAGATGGGAGTTGAAATCATGCAGAACCTGAGCTGTCACAGCATTGCGGAAATGCGTAGGCTGGACTGGCAGATCCTGAGGGATGAGAATGACAGGCTGGGCTTCTTCAACGGCTTTGGCATGTATGCTGACGGTTACGTCCTTCCTGAGGACATTGATAAAATGGTTGTAAAAGGTGACATCCGGAATGCCGATATTATAATCGGATGTACTGTTGATGAAGGGGCTAATGACAGGAAGCCTCCATTCGGTTCCAATACCTGTGCCCAGGCCAGGGCTTTCGGTAAGGTAATACATAAACTAGGTCATAAGGCGGTCTATGAATATGTCTTTGACAGGCCGCAGCCCGGTGATGATGCCGGTACGCCGCATTCCTGCGATAACCGCTATCAGTTCGGTACCCTGGACGGCAGCTGGCGTCCATATACGGAAGAAGACTGGATCCTATCTGAAGTAATGCAGAAATACTGGGCTAACTTTGCTGCAACAGGTAATCCTAATGGAGATGGGTTAAGCTCATGGCTGCCGTATGATGAAAATGAACTCAGCATGAAACTGGCTGCGGAAGGCTGTGAAATGGTCGACTACAATGACCTCAGCAGTGGGAAGCTGAAAAAACTGGAAGATGAAATAATAGAAAACATAAAAAAGCAGATTCAGTGAATCTGCAGAGTGTATAATAAAGATAAGCAAATAAAGAGGTGTAATAATATGGTTGAAATCAAGCACATCATGTGCTGCTGCGGTGGCGGCATGGGCAGTTCCTTCATGGTACAGCTGAACGTTCAGAAGTATCTCAAACAGCATGGCATTACCGGTGTGGAAGTTGAACATGTCTCCCTGGGTGAAATATCCGCCCAGAAGTTTGATTTGCTGGTGGTTGCCCGTGACATTGTATATCAGTTAAGAGATTATCCGCGTATCGTTGAACTGTATAAGATCATGGATATGAAGGAATTAACCGAAAAACTGGATAAGGCTTTTGCGGAAACGGAAGATACCTATCACATCAAATAAACTTCTTTGAAGAATTCTTCAAGATGATCGCCGATATCCTTATGATACTGATTTTTGTTCAGGGCTTTGCAGGCAATCGGATAGAACTTTGACTGCGGTATGGCCTGATGGATGAGAATGCCGAATTCAAAAGGATGAATATCGTCGTAATTATTTGCCAGTATGGTTACCGGTATGTTGATTTTCTTAAGATCATCCAGTGATTCGAAAGGTTTCTGCTTAGGTACGGCTGAGAATTTCTGCCAGTATTTCACAGAGACCGGCTCATCATACAGACTTAACATGGAAGCTGCTTTTTCAGGCGCTTCTTTTTCTGCGCTTTTATAGATGTCGCTGTTAAGCAGGTATTCCTTACTGTTAAGGCTCAGGCCTGTTGCCAGAGCTTCAAACAGCTTCCGGTTTTCATCATTCATGGGCTGACCGGCCCAGGCATTGCGGATCAGGAACAAACCCCTGACTCTGTCAGGATATCTGAAATAGGTGGCCAGACTGACAGCTGCTCCCATGGAGATCCCACCTATGGCGAATTCCTTTATACCCAGATGATCAGCCAGGGCAATGACATCGTTTACCATAGTATCAAAACTGTAGTCACCGTCAGAGGTGCTTTGCCCGTGACCTCTCTGGTCCATGAAGATGTACTGAATGTTTTCAACAGGTCTGTACATGGCCTTGGCCTGCCGCATGCTGTTGCCCAGACCGTGAAGAAGTATGAACGGATGGCCGGATCCTGCTGTTTCGTAATATGTTTCAATGTTATCGTGTCTGAAATATGGCATAATTCTGTCCTCTCAACTCAATTATAGATAAATAATGACATCTGAAACATACATATTGTAAAATTAAGTCAGATGGATAAGAAGGAATTAAAGGAACAGCTGCATGATTATTATGGTACAGCGATGCTGAACGGTTTTCTTGCGGCCATGGCTGATCTCAATGAACTTGAAGAGCTGAGCCCTGAAGAACTGCAGCAATGTGCTGAAGAACTTGGGATAAATGATCATTCCGAATAATTAATGACATGAAGATAGAAAAGAACCGCCACATGTTGATCATGTATAACCTTATTGAAGCCAATCACCCCCTGACTGCTGAGGAACTGGGGGTTTTGTCAATGTCTTCGGTAAGAACGGTTAAATCTGACATTGTCATGCTTAACAGAGAACTGGCAGAAAACGGCAGTGTCAGGATTGTTTCCCATAAGGCTGTTGGTTATACCATCGAGGCAGATGATCCTGATGAATTCAGAAAGCTCAGGGATGAGTTCAGCATCATGTACTCTCTTTTCTACAACCGTTCCATTGAAGGAATAAATCGCCGCATGTACATCCTGCAGCGACTTCTGACAGATGAATATGTTACAGCTGAAGAAATCAGCGAAAAACTTTTCCTGACTAAATCAGCCCTGCGCAGGGATTATGCCTGGGCCATCAAGTTTCTGAAATCCTACAGGATCGAAGTCGTTTCCGTTGCCGGTAAAGGTTATCATGTTACCGGCAAGGAACAGGATATCCGCAGTGCGCTGGTTGAAGTCCACTGTTCGCAATATCATGAATTCAATCCGCTTTATCCATATGAACCTTTCAATCAGCAGTTTTACCGGGATGGACAGAATATCTATCCTGAATTAAGAAAGGAATTTCTCAACATACTGCGTAAAAGCGAGATCGTCATTTATGACATTGCCGGCAAGAAACTGGCTACCCATCTGTGTCTGATGCAGGACAGGATCAGAAAGGGAAAGAAAATTGAACTTGCCCGCGACATGGCTGACGAACTCAGAAGAACGTATGACTATGAAATTGCCGGAAAGATCCTTTCTAGTGAAGTCATGCGCCGATACATGGCTCCGGATGAAAACGAGATTTTGAATTTTGCCAGACTGCTGATGATCAACCGTGACATCAACATGCGTCAGAAAGGCAGCGACAATCTTCCGATGGGGCTGATAATCGGAAATCTCGGTGTTTATAATGAGGTGATAAAAAGGGCTAAAAGATATCTGGGCGGTAAGATCTATGACCTTGACCTTTTTAAGGTTTACAGCCGCGACCTGGAGTCTTTACGGATGCAGATCTATCTTAAGAACCACTTTGACTATACTGATAAAAGAAGAATGATCACCTATTCTGAAAGGCGTGAGGAAAACATTTCTCCGATTGCCATGGAAATGGCCAGGATCCTGATCATGGAGATGGAAAAGGTCCTGAAAGTGACGATCAGAGATGAAGTCACGGCTTTCTTTGCGGTCGTATTGGAAAACATCATAAACAGGATCGATTTTCCGTATAAGAAAAGAAATCTCATTGTATGTTCCACTAACGGCCTGGCAGCTGCTCAGATGGTCAGGGAAACACTGCTAAACAAATATGGAAAATATATAAATACTGCTGAAGTATATAACTTTTATGAACTGAGAAAGTTTGATCTGACCGGACATGAAGTAGTCATGGATTCCAACGTGACCATATACAACCATTACAATATAAAAGTCGTATCATATAAGAATCTTGACTATAGCAGCAACGATCAGGAACTGTTTACGGAGTTATTCAGACTGGGTTATGATACGGATGTTCACGAGCGCATAAAGTCCCTGCGGACGGTCAATGAAAACATGGATATCAAGGATACTGACAGTTTTATTGAAGCATTAAGCTACCGCTATGCTGCAGACATGGAGACCCGTGAAAAGATCTATGAACGCTATCTGCGCGGCAAGAGGATCCTGGATTATTACTCTCCGCGTACGGGAATCGTTACCATCTTTATTCCTCGTGTATATACCAGCAGGGACTTCATTGACATTTTCCTGCCAAAGGACCGCGTGTATTATGCGGAGACCTTGGAACTCAAGGGCATAATAATCATTTCAGCCCGTCCAGATTTCCCGCTCAGTACATTGAGAATTCTGGATAACGAGCTGAAGTATGTTCTTCAGGTCAACGGTTATTTGGAACGGGCAGTTAAGGACAAAAGAAAAGCAATCGACAGACTTTATGACGTCATTATTACCAGAGATTTCTACGGATAAATGCACGTTATACTGGCGAAAATGTATATGTGCAAAAAATTGCACCTAAAAGTTGTAATTAAATAACATTCACACAAATATGCGTAAATGTTATTTTTTATTTGGAGGATATTATATGTTAAAACTGTTTATTTCATCACATGGACATTTCGCCAGCGGAATCAAGAGCTCTGTTGAGATCCTGATGGGACCAAATGACAGAATCACAGTATTTGATGCCTATATCAATCAGGACAGCGTCAACGAACATCTTGATGCTTTCTTCCGGACAGTAAAGCCGGAGGATGAGGTCATAATGTTATCAGACCTTTATGGCGGCAGTGTTAACTCTGTTATGTATACATATCTGACCAGACCTAATACCAGACTGGTAGCCGGTGTTAACTTGGCACTGGTGCTGGAACTGGCGGTTAAGGAAGAAATCAGCGATGAAGACCTGGCAGCTCTGGTTGAACAGTCCAGAACAATGCTGAGGATCGTTGAACTGGAAAAAGCCCAGGAAGAAGAATCCAATGATGAGGATTTCTTCTAAGAATAATAAGAAAGGATTGGGAAGATGTTAAAGTTAGTTCGTTTAGATGAGCGTTTAATCCATGGACAGGTTGCGATTAAATGGTCACGTCACACTGGTGTTGACAGAATTATCGTCGCTAATGACGCTGCTGCTGCCAGCTCAGTAATTCAGCAGTCCTTAATGATGGCCGCTCCTGCAACTTGCAAGACCGCAATCATGTCTGTTGAAAAGGCAATTGCCTTAATGAAGAATCCAAAAGCAGCTGATCATAAGATCCTGTTCTTGGTCAACAATCCTGACGATCTGCTGAAGGTATTAACCGAAATCCCTGTAAAGCCGGAAATGGTTAATATCGGCAATTACGGCAGAATCGCCCCTAAAGTCGGTGGTGAAGCACGTGCCACATATGGATTAAATCTCTATTTATATCCACATGAGAAAGAAGTGCTGTTAAAGGTACTGGCTCTCGGCTATCCTACAGTTTATCAGACAACACCTGAGGAAAACGCTGAGCCATTACGGAAAGTATTAAATTAGTTTAAGGGAAGAAAGGAGGAAACTAATTTATATGGTTGGTGCTGCATTAAAAATCTGCATCGTTTATTTCTTATTCGCTTACGGTGATGAGATCCTGTTATCATGGCAGTGTCTTACTCGTCCAATCGTAATCGCTCCATTCATTGGTCTGGTTCTCGGTGATATGGGAACTGGCATCAAGATGGGTGCTGAACTCGAAGCTATTTTCATGGGTATCTCTGCAATCGGTGGTGTTATCGCTGCAGACGCTACACTGTCAACCGTTATCGCTGTTGCCTACACTATCCTCAATGGTACTCCAATGACTGATGGTCTGGCTCTGGCATTCCCTATCGGAACTGTCTTAACAAGCATTAACAGCCTGACAATGTCATTAATTTCAAACCCATTAGCTGCTTACTGGGAAGACCTGGCTGCCAGAGATCTGAAGGCATTCAAGGTTCAGAACTTCTTATTCGCAGCTGTAATGAAGATCATTCCATCACTCATTATCTTCGTCGCTGTTGCATTCGGTATTGAAGGCCTCAGCAAGCTGTTAGCTTCCTTACCACCATTCGTTATGACTGGTTTAGGTGCTGCCAGCGGTATGATGATCGGCGTTGGTTTCGCTATCCTGACTTCCATGATCTGGGATGGAGAAATCGGTATCTTCTTCTTCGTAGGCTATGTAATGGCTGCCTATATGCATCTGGATACAGTAGCAATCGCTATCTTAGGTGCTGCAATCGCAATCACAATGTTCTTCAGCTATAAGAGAAACATTGACCTGAAGAATGAATTATTAGCTGCCGGCGTTAACGCCAACAATGCAGCTGCTGGAGAGGAGGACTTCTTCTAATGGCTAACAACTATACACCAAGCGAGAAAAAGATTCTCGATAAGATGTTCTTATATTCTCACCTTGTATTCATTTCATTCTCAATGGTAAAGATGGAAGCTAACGGCTTCACAATCACCATGAGCCCAATGCTGGAAGAATTATACAAGGATGATCCTGAAGCAATGAAGGAAGCTGTTGCCAGACATCAGCAGTTCTTCAACACTCATGCTGTTCCATTCTCATTCATCGCCGGCTTAGCCGCTGCTATGGAAAAACAGCATAAGGAAGGCAAGGTAGACGGTGCTACCATCGAAAACATCAAGGCTGCCTTAATGGGACCTACAGCCGGTATGTTCGACTCACTGTTCTTCAACTGCTTAAGAGTTATCGCAGCTGGTATCGCTATCGGCTTATGCAGAAACGGTAACTTCCTGGGTGTCATCATCTTCTTACTGTTATACGGTTTCACTCAGTCAATTGCCAAGTACTTACTGTTCCATGCAGGTTACAATCTGGGTACTTCATTCATTGACCAGGTATTCAACAGCGGTTTAATTCAGGTATTAACAAAGTGTGCTGGTATCTTAGGTCTTATGATGGTTGGTGCCATGACTGCCAACATGGTTAACATCCCTCTGAACCTGGTTGTCAATACAACCGGTGCTGAAGGCGGTGCCGTTAATGTTGGTGAGATCATCAACTCTGTATTCCCAGGATTATTAGGTGTTGTTGCATTATTCGTAATGGTTGCTCTGATCAAGAAGGGTTGGAAGCCTTCACAGTTAATTCTTCTGATCTTCGCAATTGCATTAGTTGGTGCATTAATACATATTTTCTAAAAGAATTGTGGTTTAATAGAGGTGAGGTCTGTACCTCCCTCTATTTTTTCCATATGAGCTAATAAGCAGGCTTATTGGCTGATATGGAAAAAAGGAGAGGTATTATGACAAAAATATTATTTCAGGGCGATGATTTCGGATTCACCAGAGCTGTAACGCTGGGAATCGTTGATTCTATTGACAGAGGTGTTCTGAGAAACACCGGCTTATTTGCCAACATGCCAAGTGCCGAGTTCGCTGTTTCATTCATGAAGGACAGACCGCAGGCCTGTTTCGGCATTGACTTCAATCTGGTTGCCGGACCAAGTGTATCTGATCCGAAGGAAATTCCTCATCTGGTAGATGAGAATGGTAATTTCATCAAGTCAGGCGTCAGAACCAGAGATCCAAGATGGCAGAGTGAAGAAGGCAGAGCTGAACTGTTTCCATATGATGAAGTAAAGAAGGAACTGTGGGCTCAGTTCAACCGTTTCGTGGAACTGGCCGGGCGCAAGCCTGAATATCTGCATGAACATTCAATTTCATCCGAGAACTACCGCAAGGTCATAAAGGAAATCTCTGTGGCTGAAGGAATACCTTATTCAACGGAGATCCTGGGCAGATTACACATGGACGGACCAATGTGGAAACTGTTTGAAACCAATATAGCTTCTCAGAAGAAGATATTTGATCCAATGGACCAGCTTAACAAGGATACTGTCAAGCAGTTCATGGACATTAAGGAAGAACTGGTAGCCAACGGCTGCAGTTCATTTGTCTGCCATCCTGGCTATGTTGATGCCGAACTTCTCGGCTGGACAACTCTTTCTCTGGAAAGAGCCAAGGATGCTGAAATGATGCAGTCCCCAGCTGTTAAAAAGTGGTGTGAAGAAAACGGAGTCGAACTGATTACTTACAGAGATCTTGTATAGTGGGAGGACACTATGATATATCACAGCAAAAGAATTATTGCGGAAAGCGGTACATTTGACGGCTATCTGAAAGTGGAAAACGGTGTGATCACCGATCTGGTCAGAAGCGATGTTGAAGTGCTGCCGGCTGATGTTGATTTCGGTGATGCGACCATCATACCGGGAATCATTGATACCCATAATCACGGCTACATGGGTTGGAATCCTGATAAGATGGAAAACGGTGAAAAGGAAGTAACCGGCTACGTCAAGGCTGTTGCCAGCGTAGGCGTAACATCCATATTCCCGACGGTCACTGATGAAAAGGGCGCCTTTGTCAATGTGGTAAAGGTCGCTGAAAAGGATCCTGACGGAGCCCGCATCATGGGCATTCATTCCGAAGGACCTTATCTCAACAGAGTAGGTGAAAAGGGAGTTGATCAGGGACATCCTGATCCGGATCCGGCTTTCATCGAAAAGATGCTGGCAGATGCCAAGGGCATGCTGAAGCTGGTAGCCATTGCTCCGGAATTACCGGGAGCTAAGGAAGTTATCAGACAGCTTAATCAGAACAATGTCAGAGTAGCTTACGCTCACAGCAACATGACCTATGAAGAAGCCAGAGAAGCCTTCAAATGGGGTATTTCCGTAATTACGCATACGGCCAATGTCATGAGCGGCCTGCATCATCGCAACATGGGCGGCTTAGGTGCTGCCATTCTGGATGATGAGGTTTACAACGAACTGATCTGCGACGGTCTGCATGTCAGAAATGAAATGATGGATATCATCATGCGCGTTAAGCACAACGCCTTTGACAAGATCATGATGATTTCCGACAATACTCATTTCGGCGGTTTCCCGGCCGGCAGATACAGCGGCGGTTTCGCCGGTGACTGCTTCATTTCCGATGAGGGGTTCTGCCTGACCGATACCGGCAGACTGGCAGGAAGTGCCAAGCCGGTGATCTTCGGCATGAAAAACCTGGTTAAGAACATGGGCATGCCTCTGGAAACGGTATGCCGCATGTCAGCGCTTAATCCGGCTGCAGTCTATGGCTTCGGCGACAGAAAAGGCTCATTGAGAGTTGGCAAGGATGCTGATTTCGCAGTAATTGATGACGACTTCAACTGTCTGTATACATACAGGGAAGGACGTAAGGTTTACGACTGTTCAGTGGATACTGATCTGCTGAATCATGAATGTCTAGATAAGTGTAGGGTAGGTTAAAAGAAGGAAGGACTTAGAAACACAAATGACAACAATGTTAGATTGCATCAGGCAGTCAGCTGTTACCGGAAAGGTAATACTCGACAATGCTCGTAAGAACACAGACGCTTTGGTAGAATTGGTAAAGGATGCAAAGAAACTGGAAGCGATTGAAGTTATCGGTTCCGGCTCAAGCTATAATGCCAGCTTTACTGAAGTAGCTTTCATGGAAAAGGTTACAGGATTACCTACGCATGTATATCATCCGAATGCCTTTGCCAGAAAGACCGTTTACAATCCTAATGCACTGTATATTTTCGTATCACAGTCAGGGACTAGTTCACTGGTAAAACAGCAGGTTTTAAAGATTAACGAACTGGGCGGCTGCACGGTAGCTGTTACCGATGATCGGACCAGCCCGATTGCGACAGCCTGCAAGCTCAATGTTTCAATTGAAGTAAACGGTGAACCGTTCGGTTACAGAACCGTAGGATTCTGTTCAACATTCATGACCCTGAAGGTCATCGCTCTGAGAATAGGTCTGGAAAACGGTAATCTGACTGAAGAACAGTACAGCGGATATCTCGCTGACGGCTATAAGGCCATTGAAAACCATCCGGCTGTTGTTGAAGCAGGATTGAAATGGTTTGAAGCCAACAAGGATGTTCTGAAGGGACTCAGAAGCGTTATGTACTATGGCGGCGGCGAACTGCACGGCATAGCCATTGAAGGTGCTCTCAAACTTCTTGAAACACCGAAATTATATCTGTCATTCGGCTGGGAAGCTGAAGACGGAATCCATGGACCTGTTTACGGTTTCAATAAAGGCGATACCATCATCTTCCTTAACGATGGTGTTCAGGACCGTCAGTATGCTGAAGCCATGGTCAAGTTCTCCAAGAACGAATTAGGTGTCGGCTACATGTTCGGACCTAAGCCTGTTGATGATAAGGACCTCTGCTTCGAAGTGAAGTCAGAGAACTTCAAGGAACTGGAATTCTCTCCGGCCGTTCAGATCATTGCCTATGAAATGGCAGTAATCAACGATGTACCTGTTCTGGATATGGCTCACAGAGTTCCGCATGTTTCAGGAAGCTATTTCCAGACACATCAGGGATAAGTAAAACAAAAAAGTGCGGTGAACCGATAAGTTATCGCACTTTTTATTATGGAATAATATTTAATTCTAATGAAAGCTTATATCATTTTGCACAGTCTTCTGCATATTGCAGATTGGCTATTTTGCCATCCGGACGGACATGGTTTTCGTTTTCCTTTTTGGCTACATAGCTGGTCTGACCAAACATGCCCTTAAGAGGGACACGGTCATCCTTACCGGCCAGTATCTCATCGCATAGTTCGATCATCTGCGTCATTACTTCCGGCCCGCCATAGTTATGCGGATGGGAATAAAGCATGGTATCAAATCTGTCATGATACTGATCCCAGGCTTTTATCAGATTATCTCGGTACTGGGAAACGGTAAGTGACCGTTTGCCGCCGAACATCAGGGTAAAGGAGCAGCAGGCATCACCCGCCAGCAGTATTCTTTCCTTTTCAAAGAGAATACCTACACTGCCGGGAGTATGACCGCCCAGACAGACGATTTCCAGTACTTCGCTGCCCAGATCAAATCGCTGCCCGTATCCCAGAGGCAGATAGCCGTCTTCCATTGGTTCGGCAATGTCGCTGTCCTCAAAGTCTATACCGTAATTTTTCATGAACCCAGCACGTATTTTCTTCTGCGTATGTTCTCTGGCAATGTCAAGATCCTTAAGATCCATGTATACTTCATCAAACTGTGAAGCCGCTCCTGAATGGTCAAAGTGGCCATGAGTCAGGATGAGAACATAGGGTTTTCCCTTAAGAAAGTTTTCAACAAACTCTCTGTACGGGCCGACGCCGAAACCGGTATCGATGACAGCGGCTCTTTGCGAACCGGTCGCAATGTATCCGTAAACGTTGCCGGGCATTTTTACTCGTGTTATTATGTCAGTTATTTTTTCTGTTTTGAAAATGTCAGTACCAAGCATGAAACAATCTCCTTTAAGCATAATATATCATTGAAAAGTACAATGTAATATTAAAAAAATACAAAGGAAGTTTGAGAAAATTGTATTGAAAACTCTTATTTGTTAAAATTGAACCAAAGCATTTTTTGTTAATGGAGGATAATTATATGACTGTAACTGTAATGCTGCTTTTAAGCATTCTGGTCAGCTTTTTGGCCTTTGGTTACGCCGCATGGCTGTTTGTCTGGGTAAAGAAACAGCCGCAGGAGAATGCGATGATAACCAAGGTAAGCGGACTGATTCAGCAGGGAGCCAGAGCTTTCCTAAGAAGACAGGACCAGATACTTCTGGCTTTTGCCGGCGGTGTGGCGCTTATCATCTTACTGCTTTTACCGGCACCTGTATGGCAGGGATCTTTTACAAAGAATCTGATCAATGCCATTTCCTATCTGTGCGGTACTGTAATGTCAGCCTTAAGCGGCAAGATCGGTATTGAAGTAGCTACCTTAGCTAACGGACGCAGTGCCGAAGCAGCTCAGAAGGGCATCAAGCCTTCCTTCATGGTAGGCTTCAGAGGCGGTGCCGTCATGGGCATGGCCGTTGTCGGGGCCTGTGTCTTAGGTGTTTCCCTGGTATATCTGGTGACAGGTGACACACAGGCAGTATTATGTTTCAGTTTCGGTGCCAGTTCACTGGCTCTGTTTGCCAAGGTCGGCGGCGGTATCTTTACCAAGACTGCTGACATTGCCGCTGATTTGACCGGTAAGGTTGAATTAGGCATCCCGGAAGATGACCCTCGTAACCCGGCTGTTATAGCTGATAACGTAGGGGATAATGTCGGTGACGTTGCGGGCATGGGTGCTGACTTATTTGACTCTAACGTTGCTTCTCTGGCAGCCGCATTGGTCATTGCCAGAAAACTTGACATGGTATCACGGTATCACAATAACGTGATCACCGTCTTCTGCTATGCTGCCTTAGGTCTGCTGGCTTCCGTACTGGGTGTCATGACGGCTAAGATAGGCAAGAAAGGCAATCCTACCAGTGCACTTAACTCCAGTACTTATGTTACTACCGGCATTTATGCAGTATTAACAGCCCTGGCAACTTATATTCTGAAGTTCTCCTGGAAGGTATGGGGAGCCTGCATCTTAGGTCTTTTAGTCGGTGTTATCATCGGCTTTACTACAGATTATTTTACAGATGACTCCAAGAAACCTGTACATCTGGTAGCTCATGCTTCCAAGTCCGGTCCGGCTTTCACCATTCTTTCCGGTATTTCATACGGATTCTTAAGCACGATGCCGGCCATGATCGGTACCGGTATTTCAACCATGATCTCATATAAGCTCTGTCAGAGCATCGATCCTGCTTTCAGCGGTGAGTATGCCTTATTCGGCATTTCAATTGCCGCTGTCGGCATGCTGTCAATTGTCGGCATGATCGTCTCCAATGACGCCTACGGTCCTATCGTAGACAATGCCAGAGGCCTGGCTGAAATGGGCAACTTGGGTGATGAAGTTCTGGATATTACCGATGAACTGGATTCAGCCGGTAATACCGTTAAGGCCATCACCAAGGGCTTCTCCATTTCGGCAGCCGGTCTGACTGTCATCGCCTTATTGGGTACCTTCATGTCAGAAGTCAATGATGCCGCTGCTGAACTGGGCATGGCTCTGGTAAAGGGCTTTGACGTCATGGATCCGCTGGTCTTCTTCGGCATGCTGGTTGGCGCAGCTGTTCCGGCTGTCTTCTCAGCCATGTTAATGCTGGGTGTTGACCGCAATGCTCAGAGAATGGTCGAAGAGATCCACCGTCAGTTCAATACCATTAAGGGTCTCAAGGAAGGCAAGGTGGATCCAGAATACAACAAGTGCATCGACATTGCCACCTCCGGTGCCATCAGAGAACTGATCCCGGCCGGTCTGGTGGCCATCATATCAACGATCGTGGTTGGCTTTGTCGGCGGCGTTTATGCCATCGGCGGTTTCCTGGTCGGTAACATCCTTTCCGGTCTGCTGCTTTCACTGTTTATGTCCAATGCCGGCGGCTTATGGGATAATGCCAAGAAGTTTGTTGAATCCGGCAATGAAGGAGGCAAGGGCTCTGAAGCTCACAAGGCGGCTGTTGTCGGTGATACTGTCGGTGACCCGTTCAAGGATACGGCCGGCCCGAGCATCAATACTCAGATCACTGTCGTTTCGCTGATCGCCTCACTGCTTTCAACGTTATTCCTGACAATGTCCATTCTTCACTAAATAAACAAATGGTGACGGTTATTCCGTCACCCTTGTTTTATTCTGTTTCAGGTTCCCAGGTCTCAATAACGACTTTCTTATAGACAGTTCCGTCTAACAGAACTCTGTCTCTTGGCAGATAGTTATTGAAGTTAGTCATGACTTCCTGGCCGTTGATCTCCAGAATACGAGGAATGTGAACAAAATCACTCCATCTGGCAAAGCCGTATTTAGGCTCTTTGTAGCATTTGACATCACGGCTGGTCGTGCCGTATACGGTACGGCCGTTTTTTAGTTTTATGGCCCAGTTGCATTTAGCTACACCGTTTCCCCAGTGATCTGATTTTCTTACGACACCCTCAGGGCTGTACCAGTAGCAGGAACCGCTTGGTGATCCGAAATCAGGTTCGCGGTCTGGCTTTTCAGTTTCTTCGAAAACGACGAGTGTATAGTCAAAGAATGTTTTTTCAGTAGCGGTGCCTTCCTGCAGTGGAAGATATAATTTACGAACAGCTTTGAAGAAGCCAGCCGGACGGGAATTGTAGACGTTTCTGAGCTTATCAGCCTGCTGAGTAACTGTTAACGGCATTTCTGACATAAAAACTACCTCCTTGCATTTATAATGCTTATTTTGTCCGTTGATATGAATTGTAGCAGATTATTGTAGCAGAATTAAAAAAGATTTAAATTACATTTTACATAAAATTCATATGTTCTACAATTGGTGAAAAAACATTGTACGACACTGCCGCACAAAAAAACAAATCATTTTGATTTTTGTTTTGTTTAGTGTGTTTATTAGTGATACAATAGACTCGCAGTGTTTTTGGGAGGTATGCGGAAAATGAGTAATGTTTATTCAAAATTGGATCAGATACCTTCAGGAACAGCACAGGGAGGTCTGACTTCCGGCTGTCTGGTTCTTGAAGGCGGAGCTCTGCGTACCATGTATTCACAGGGTGTCCTGGATGCCTGGATGCAGAATGAAATCAATTTTCAGTGTGTCATAGGTACCAGTGCCGGTGCTCTGACTGGCATGAACTATATGGCCCGCCAGATTGGCAGATCCGCCAGAGCTAATCTTTCTTCAAGATTCAACTCCAATTTTATCGGTGTGAATTCCCTGAGAAAAGCACATGCGCTGATCAGACTGGATTACCTGCTGAAGGATTACAACCAGATCGAACTGTTAAATGTCAGGAATTTCTTTGATCCTGAACGCCGTTTTGTAGCTGTTGTTGCCAACTGCGATACCGGGGAACGGATGTATTGTGACAGAGATCACTGTGGCAATATCATGGATGCCATTAAGGCTTCAGCCTCAATGCCGTTTGTCACGCCAATGGTAAATGTTGACGGCATACCGGGACTGGATGGCGGCAGCTGCTGCAAGATCCCGTTCCAGTGGGCCATCGAGCAGGGCTATGAAAAGATCGTGATCGTCAAGACCAGAGAAAAAGAATTCCGCAAGACCGTAAGTGACCGCCGACCGGCTGAAAAGATATACCGCAACCATCAGGCATTCGCAACAGCTTTGGATAACAGCAATGAGATGTATAATCTTCAGTGTGACGCCATTGATCAGCTGGAAAAAGAAGGTCGTGTATTTGTGGTCAGCCCGCAGAAAAAGGTTCAGGTCTCCCGTGTGGAAAGAAACATTGAAAAGTTAGGCGATCTGTACTGGGAAGGGTATGAAGAAGGCCTGGCTGCCATAGAAGAGCTTAAAGAATATCTGAATCATTAAGACCTGTTGTTAAAACAGGTTTTTTATTTGATAAATTAGCATTTAAAAAAACACCGTTTCCGGTGTCAGCAGAATTCAAAACTGATAAAGTCCACGCTTCCGTAACCTCTGTAGGTAAAATACAGAGCCAGTTTATCACATTCAGGAAAAGTCACTTCAACAGGAATGCTTTCATGATATTCCTGTTTTTCGGTCAGTGGTATCTCCGCAATTACGTTTCCCAGAGGTGAAGTCCTTATTTCAAAGATTCCCCCAGCACCTCTGGTCGTGACCCTTATGTGAGTGCTTTTAACATAACTGAAGTATTTGAACCCGCAGATGGATCCATCACGCAGGTTCTTTATGTACTGATTCGGATTGTCTTCACGGTCATCACCGTCCTGTGAAAAAGCCGGATGATTATCCCTGATGCTTTCAAATCCAGCTCCTTCGCAATTGTCAAGGTAGTGAAGGGCTCCCTGGGCTGACTGCAGGTGGCAGGCTATATAAGCGCCATATGCTCCTTCAGGTTTCAAAGGACCGTCATTAAGACCGCAGCTGGTCATTTCCGCCTGAACGATGAAGCCGTCTTTCCGTATTTCAACTCGTTCGGCTACACCCTGGCGGGCAAAGACACTGTAGTTGGTTGGTCTGTGCCCGAAAATGTACCATTGGCCATTCAGTTCAATCAGGGAACCGTGATTGTTGCCGGTGTAGGATATTCTGTTTTCTTCAGTTATATCGTTAAGTCCGATGTCACCGTTGTCGTGAAGAATGCCGCGGTAACGGAAAGGACCCGTCGGTGAAGAAGAAGTTGCATAACATAATTCGTGACTGTAAAAAGATGAGTAAATGAAGTAATAAAGACCATTGATTTTTCTGAGGGATGACGCTTCAAAGAACAAATGCCTGCCATCCCGGCAGTCAGTGATTTCAATTTCACGAGGTTCTTCCCTGACAGTCACCATATCATCCTCCAGTTTCAGTACAAAAGCGCCTGATTTATGAGGGTGAGTGCCAAATTCCTTTTCCATCCAGTCATAGTTCTCTTCAGGAGCAAATCCGATGTACAGGTAGATGCTGCTGTCGTCGTCAATGAATACTGCCGGGTCAAAAGGATAGGGATCATAATCACGCAATCCCAGAAGATAGCCTTCCATATCCTTAACGTGAGACAGAAACTGATACTGTCCGTCAGGTTCATCGCAGACGGCGACACCCACGGTTTTGGTGCCGGCAGGGCAGTAGTAGAGATAGTAACGTCCGTCTTTGCCCTGAATCACATCGGGAGCAAACAGCGGAAACAGGTCTTTCCTGTTCAGAGGGTCCTGGTCTCTGCGGAATATGATTCCGTGACATTTCCAGTCTGAAAGATCACACAGGGGAGCTGACCAGGTAACATAATCGTTGTCACAGAAAAAACGTGATCCGAAACGGTCATGGGAACCGAAGATGTAAAGTCTGTTATTGAAGACATGTGGTTCCCCGTCAGGAACATACTCATAGTTTGGAAGATAGGGATTGAAAACCTGCTTTTTCATTGGCGCACCTCTCTTACAGTTATTATACATCATGAAATATGTTTATCTTACGGGCAAAAAAGACAGTTTTATTTCCGTTTTACAGTAAAATGTAGTGGGAGGTTCCTATGAAAAAGAAAGTTAACATATTTGATTATTCAGAAACCATAAATAAGATGCTGCGTCCCGGTATTCTGTTAAATACCAATGGCGACAAGTTCAACAGCATGGTCATAGGCTGGGGACATATCGGTGTCATCTGGGGTCTGGAAACCGTTGTCGTATACGTTCGTCAGAGCCGTTATACCAAGCCGCAGATCGATAAAACCGGTGAGTTTACCCTCTCTGTACCGTTTGAAAAACTGCCGCCTGAACTGATAAGGATCTGCGGGAGAATGAGCGGCAGAGACATCAATAAAGCTGATTATCTTACTCTGGTCGATCCTGAGACCAACAATACGCCAGGTGTTAAGGAAGCGCCTCTGACGATCGAATGCAAGGTCATCTATACGCAGGATCAGGTACTGAAAGATATTCCTCAGGAGATCCTGGACCGCCAGTACAACGGGGGAAGCGATCCGACTGACTATCATACCGCCTACATCGGCAAGATCGTAGATGCTTACATAATTGAAGACTGATGAAAACAGCAACAGCTGTTTTTATTGTGCTACAATAATATCAGGAAAAAGTAATGGAAAGAGTTAAACATCCCATCGATCCGGTTTATGATGCCAATTCCCGTATTCTGATACTGGGTTCTTTTCCATCGGTCAAGTCGCGTCAGCAGCAGTTCTTCTACGCTCATCCCCAGAACCGTTTCTGGAGACTGCTGGCCACACTGTTTAAGGAAGAGACACCGGTAACCATTGAAGAGAAAAAGGAATTTCTGTTAAGAAACCGTATCGCCTTATGGGATGTCATCGCTTCCTGCGATATAGAAGGATCTTCTGACTCCAGCATCCGCAATGTGGAAGCCAATGATCTCAGCATGATACTGAACACGGCTGACATAAAAACGATTTATGTCAACGGCAAGACTGCTGAGAAGATGTATTATCGATATATGCTGGCGCAAACCGGCAGGCAATGTGTTTATCTGCCGTCGACCAGCGGCGCCAATGCGGCCATGAACATGGACAGACTCATTGAAAAATGGCAGTGCATTACAGAAGAAGAAAGGTGTTCAGAAAATGAAAGAGGTTGATTTTGAAAGCACCGTAAAGGGGACTGACGGACTGGGAGATAAAGCCGTTGTTAACGGCAGTGGATTGTCCGGGTTCAGTTACAGCTATAATAATTCCTTCGGGGATGGTTCCTTTTCATTTGAAATAGTAAGAAGGGAAGCAGATAAGGCAGTAATTTCCTATGAGTCCTTTGGCCACAGAGATTACGGGACCATGGAAATAACAGTAAATGATGAAATACTGGCAGCCTTATATCAGCTTTATCTTAAGCATAAAGCAGCACGCTGGTCCGGTTACAGCAAGTATGATGAAGGAGTGCTCGACGGTTCCGGATTTTCCTTGAGCATGGAATTCAATGATGGAGAAATGATGAGCTGCTCAGGAAATAACTGCGCTCCTGAAGGATACCTTGAATTTAAGAATGAGATGCTTGAAGTGCTGAAACCTTATTTTCAGCAGATGCTGAACAGGGAACGTGACAGGCAGATAGCCAGAGGCATTGAAGGTGAACTCAGAATGGCAATGATTAACTACATTGGCAAGGAATTCGGTACAGACCGCATTGAGATGCTGATAAAGAAGTGGAATGGCAAAAATAAGAACTTTGATGTCAGAATCGATTCCCATACCGGAGAATTCATTGAAAAGGGAAAGTACAACTATTACTGCATGCTGCCGGATGAAGATATCGGTTTTGAGAATATCAAAGCCCTGATTGAGAAATACAATGTCATAAGCTGGTATGACTGGGATAAGGCTTCTGACAATCCGTATGAGGATGAATGGTTTCAGCTGGGATTTGATTTTGGCAGCATGAGCATTCAGGCCATGGGCACTGAGCATCCTGAAAATTATGATGAGTTCAGAAGGGAACTGCTGCAGTATATTGTTGAAGTGATAAGAAAAGCTGAAGTGAAATATGATGACTTCAGATCCAGATAAAGGAGAATTATATGAAAAGAATGAATATCGGAGTCATAGGAACCGGCAAGATCGCCATGCAGGTAACCGGTTCAATGAAACAGGTTGAAGGTGTTAAGCTTTACGCTGTATGTTCCCGCAAGCAGGAAACCGGTCAGCGGTTTGCGGATAAGATGGGAATACCTAATGTCTATACCGATTTTGAGCGGATGCTGAACGATGATAACATTGATTTCATCTATATTGCAGCTCCGAATTCACTGCATTATCAGTATGCCTGTAATGCCGTAAATCACGGTAAGAACGTGATCCTGGAAAAGCCGTTCTGTTCCAATCTCAGGGAAGCTGAAAGTCTGGTTGAACTGGCTAAGGAAAAGGGCGTATATCTGTTTGAAGCCATTACCACGCTGCATTCACGCAACTACAAGCTGCTTAAGGAAAAGCTGGGAGAGATCGGTAATATCGGTCAGGTACAGTGCAACTACTGTCAGTATTCCAGCAAGATGCCGGCTTTCCTGAAAGGAGAGGTAGCCAATGTCTTTACCCTGAAGTATTCAGGCGGATCCTTAATGGATATCGGTGTCTATAATCTTCATTTTGCGGTCGGACTGTTCGGCAGGCCGGAAAAGGTGACATATTATGCCAGAAAACATGAAAACGGAGTAGACCTTGGAGGAACTCTAATACTTGAGTATCCGGGCCTGATCGTAGAAGGCACGGCTGCCAAAGACGTGGCAACCGTCAGTCGCTGCGTGCTGGTAGGCGATAAGGGCTACATTGAAATACCGGGAGGAGCCAATGGCGAAAAGGCCTTTGACTTAACAGTCGGCAATGAGACGGTTCACTATGATGTTGACTGTGAGGAAAGAAGATTCGTTAATGAAATAGAAGCTTTCAAGGACATCTATGAAAGAGGAGACATGGAGGCTTGTCATAAACTGCTGGCTGAGACATTGGATGTCATGTGGTGCGTTGAGATGGCCAAGAAGTCGGCTGACATCGTATTTGAAGCAGATTAAAAGGAGCGTGAGCTCCTTTATTTCTGTCTTAGATATCTGTTCAGCTGTTCTTTAAGGTAGAGATATCTCTCATATTTCTCCTGTTTACGGAAATGTACTTCGCGGAACTGTTCGGGATCTTCAGTATAAGAGATACTCCCAGGTGCAAACTGCTCGCTGGTCAGATCGAATTTCTGACCGTTCACTTCGTTATAGCAGTGAATGCTGCCGTCCGCAAGAGGTATGCCGAACACCTTGCCGCCATAAATGTCCTGTACCAGGAAGGCGGTGATGGAACACTGCCCCAGGGTCCTGTTATCTTCGCTCCAGTCTTTCTGCATGCGAGGGGCACAGGTCTTGCGGCACCAGATGGTACTTAAGATATCATAAAGCTGCTGTGGTGTGGTAATACCGGGAAAGTCAGGATTGTTCCGGCTCATTGTGGCATTCTGCCAGCCGTAAAAGCAGTATTTACTTTTCATGAGATTACCTCCTGATGTGATTATATCATTGAATATTCTTAAGTCATATTAAAAATGTTGTGATAGAATGTATTTAAAGAAATTCTGCAACATCATGGAAGGGATCAACGTATGAAGTACATACGGTTAGTACTGTTCGGTGTTTTTTCGCTGATTCATCTATACGACAGCTTTTTTGACAACAGCCAGGCCCGTAAGAAAACCAAGCCTTTTCTGCTGTTGTTTTTGACACTGTTCTATCTGCTGGCAGCCAGGGAAAAGAATTATCTTCTGGTAGCAGCTCTGATCTTCAGCTGGCTTGGCGATGTGCTGCTTATTCCCAAGGGAGATAAGTGGTTTTTCCGTGGGGGAATAGCTTTCGGCATCAGTCACTTATTTTTCATAGCACAGTACATACCGCATATTTCCTTTGACCGAATACCATGGGTGGCTGTCATTCCGGCTGCCATCGTATATTTCGGTATCTCTTTTGTCATTATCGAAATAATAAAACCTACAACGCCTAAGTCAATGTTATTTCCAATGTATCTTTATCTGCTGTGCAACAGCGCCATGAATCTGTTTTCGTTCAATCAGCTGCTGCAGCACCATAACATTGGGGCTGCGCTGGCACTTATCGGAGCGATAATGTTCTTCTTATCCGACTGCGCGCTGTTCATCGTAAGATATGGAAAGCATCCTGGGATCGTTTACAGGAAGCATTTTACGGTAATGCTGGCATATCTGATGGGAGAATTTCTGATCGTCTTAGGCATGCTGAAACTGACGGGTCAGCTGTAAATAAGTATAAAAAAGTTACTGAAAAGTGTTCAGTGACTGTTTGAATAGAATTGGGGCATAAACATGAGTGATAAACTTAATATCGGCAGGATCGTTACCGAAGAACTGGGAAAGCTGTATAAGCTTGAAAAAGCGGATATCGGCAGTGATGCTGTCCTGAAGAAAAACATGATGACATTTACGACAGAAGTTCTGAAGGCTCAGGATTTCGGACACATCTGCATTCTGAAAATGAACGGCATGTTCGGATTGATGAAGATGGAGACAGTAGTCATTTCACCGCTGGAAAGAGACGTTCCGCTGATCAATTTTGACTGGATCAGCGTCGCAGGCAAACAGACTTTCATAGCGGAATTCTATGATTGCCTGCTGGAACCTTATCCGGAAGAATATGTCAGGAAACTGTACGATAACAGCATGATCTATCCGGAACTGGCAGAGTATGATGGCGGTAAGCACTGGTATGATGAAGTCAAGATGTACTGCTCCTGCGGCAAGACCAGCCGAAAACCTCGGGATAAGTTTGCGGTTATGACCAGGAAGTACATGAAAGAGCTTGTTCAGCAGCTGCGGCATATCGGCAAATGCGACCCGGAAGCCAAGAAGGAAAAGATCAGATGGTTCGCTGAGACACTTATTGAAAAGGGCGGACCGGCAGTTAATTCCGTAACGAAACTGTTCGGCACTGAGACTGCCAGACGTCTGATACTTAAGCACATGTACGGTGTAGAATAACAGGACAGAAAAAGTCCTGTTTTTCTGTGACCCGGGCAGTAAAAAATCTGTTGTTATGGTTGTAGGAGGTAGGGACAATGAAAAGATTTATTACTGCTGTACTGTGTTTGTTATTACTTGTCGGCTGCGGAAGAAAGAGCGCTGAAGGACATGATGGCGGTTATTATGAACCGGCATACAGAACGGAAAATGACAGTTATGGCTTAAGTACTGAAACAAACTATGATGTTGTTAAGAAAACCGATAATTCCACAGTTGCCAAAACGGAGGAGAAACTTGTTTACAGAAGCTCTGTGACACTGGAGACCAAGGATTATACCAGTCTGCTTGATGAGCTTAATGAGATCATCAGAAGATATGACGGTGTGACACAGACCATGAGGGAATCTAATACAGCCAGAAGAACCTTTTCACTGACTGTCAGAATACCTTCAGAGCACTTTGACGAATTCATCCAGAGCTTACGAAAGAGCTCAGGCAGCATGACTGATATCTATACCAGCGTTGACAACATTACCAAACGGTATAATGACAACGATCTCAGAATATCCGCACTGGAAACTCAGCATGCCAGACTGCTACAGTTACTGGCTGATGCCAAGGATCTCAATGATGTCATTCTGATTGAAAGCAGACTCAGTGATGTGGAGACAGAACTGACCAGACTGCAGTCATATAAGAACAGCATGGATTCCGATGTGGCTTATTCAACAATTGACTTAACGGTATGTGAAGTCCAGACTTACTCCGAAACATCTTTCTGGAGCAGACTGACAAATGCCTTCAGCGGTTCCTTAAGCAATTTTACCGATAACATGGAAAGCCTGGTCATCTGGGTGATCTACGCTTTACCGAATCTGGTACTGTTCGCTGCTGTTTACTTCCTGCTAAGAAAACCTGCCGGCAAGCTGATCGATAAGATCTTCACCAGAAATAAAAAGGTCATTCCGACAACGACAGAATAGCAAAAGAAATCACGGATCGTCATCCGTGATTTTTTCTGTTTAGTTCATTGTTTTCCCGCTTCCAGTTATAGTATTCGCTGACTAAAGGTGTATAGCCAAGTTTTTTCAGCTGTTGGTAGGTGATGTCATAATTGCCTTTGTAGTGCCTGCCACTGTAGAGGTAACGCAGATACATCTGCATGTACTCATCTAATTTATGCAGCCCATCGGAAACCGTAAGTACCGGGAAATAGAATCTTGTCCAGGTAAATTCATTGTTTCCGGTAAGATCATAGAATCTGTTGTCAAAGCTTCTGATCATGGCAACCGCGGTTTTTTCGAATGAGTATCCGTTTTTTTGGCGCCAGCGGTACAGCCCGCGGGCTTTTCTTCTGATTTTGCCCTGCATCTTGCGGATGGCTGTATCGGAAAGATCAATGTTATGATCATGGTAACTGAAGCCCAGGAATTCCCATTTTTCATGAGGTTTGCTGACGGCATATTTATTCATATTAAGAGTAAGCTTCTTTTCTTCAATATGGCTTTTCAGCATCCGGAATGTTTCTTCAGCCTGCTGCCGGGAATCGCAGAAAATGATGATGTCATCGGAATAGCGGAAATATGATTCAGTAAACATTTCATCCAGGGACAGCAGATAGATGTTGGCGAAAAAACTGGCCAGTGGCACGCCGGCCATGGCGCCTCTTTTTTCCTCGATCAGCTCTCCGTTGTAGTAACAGCGATCCTGAGTAAGCAATGTCTTCATGAATTCATAGAGTGGTTCATCGTCATTTATGATCTCATGCAGGACCTCGAGCAGGATGGGAACGTCGATGGAATTGAAGTAATCGCGAATGTCTATTTTAAGAACATGCTTTTCATCGAGACAGTTGATTAACTGTATTCTGTCAAAGGCTGTCTTGGTCGTGCTGTACCTTCTGAAGGAATAACAGTTGTCAGAAATGCGGTCATCGTAACGGTAAAGAAGCCAGACCAGCAGCTTCAGGATCCAGGTTTCTTCCGTACTGTAGGTATAGACAGTTCTTTTCTTGTTTGAATCGATCTTGGAGATCAGTTTCTTTACAGGATAGCCAAAAGAGGTAATATCCAGATACTTTTCGCCATCAATAAAAGACTGCAGCTGTTTTATTTCTCTTTTCTGCAGCTGATTTTTTTCCGTCTTGTAACTGAGGAAGTCATTCCAGACTTCCTTTCTTTTTAATTCATCGAGAAGTGTCATAAGAAAAAGGGGAAGAGAAAACGCTTTGAAGTAAGCTGTGCTTACGTTACCGGATGGTACATGATTGGACTGCCTGTAAAGTCATCTTTAATAATCATGCTGCATCCGCCACAGGCGCATTACTGCTTTTCTCTTCCGCTAGCTTAGATTACAGATATTTATGTAATCTTTGTTTAATGTATTCTGGATGGTTTGGATAGTGTTCAACAAAGTTGATGAACTGGATGCCATGATCTTCAGCAAATTCTCTGCTCCAGCGGTATTCTCTATGAGCGGTGGTAGTCTTGCCAATCAGCATGATAACCAGTTTGACTTCATTGCCTTCGCAGACGATGATTGAATAATCCATGAATTTGCCGTCACCTCCCATTTCAACAGGGGAAACATTTTCATAGACATTGTACTGAGGGAATTCTTCAGCCAGAATATCCAGAATTCTCTGTCGGGCTGTTCTGCCGTCTTCGTAATCTTCAAAGAACTCTTCAGGTATTCTGTTTTCTTCCTTGTCTTTCTGTTCAGCCTTGTATTCATCAACAGCCTTTTTAATGGTATCAATTTCGTTGCCGAAGGTTTCCTTCAGGTTGCCCAGCAGATTCTTGGCTTTTTCTCTGTCTTCCTCACTGATGTTTTCGTTTACTGCTTCCTTGACTTCCTTTAAGAGCTTATCAAAAAGTCCCATAAATTACCTCCTGTTCAGTTTAGTGATTATCTTATAATTTCAAGTGTTTTTCTTAAGTATAACATACAGGCATCAAAAGCAATAATAAATATGATTTATCTCAAATAGTTGCACTTAATGTGTATTGATTAATCTTAGTTTGGTATAATGTATAGAGAATAAAAGGAAATTCTAATAATAGGAGGTTTCAATGGATAAGGTTGAATTAAAAAAATTAGAACTTCTGGCAGCTAAGATCCGTTTGGATGTCATGGAACTGCTTTATCATCGCGGTTACGGACATCTGGGTGGCTCACTGTCATTAGTTGAACTAATGGCTGTTCTCTATGGAAAGTGTCTGCATGTTGATCCTGCTGATCCACAGATGGATGACCGTGACATGGTTGTTCTTTCAAAAGGACATGCTGGACCGGTCTGGTATTCAGCACTGGCTGAAAGAGGCTATTTCCCTAAGGAATGGTTAATGACTCTAAATGATGGCGGGACAAATCTGCCTTCACATCCTGACAGAACAAAAACTCCTGGTGTTGATATGACAACAGGTTCATTAGGCCAGGGCACAAGCGCTGCTGTAGGTATCGCTTTGGGCCAGAAAATGAAAGGCCAGAACCGCTACACTTATCTGATCGTCGGAGACGGTGAGTTAAACGAAGGACAGTGCTGGGAAGCATTCCAGTTCATAGCCGGCAAGAAGCTGAATAACTGCATCGTATTCATCGATGAAAACAAGCGTCAGCTTGACGGTTACACCAAGGATATTCTCTATCCATTTGACTATGTAGCCAAGATGGAAGCTTTCGGTTTCCATACTCAGAAGGTCAAGGGAGATGACATTGAAGCCATCGCCGCAGCTATCGAAAAAGCCCAGGCAAATAAAGACAGTGCCAACTGCATCGTTCTTGATACCATTAAGGGACAGGGCATTAAGTACTTTGAAGAACTCGTGAGCAATCACTCAGTCAAATTCAATAATGAAGCCAATATCAAGGCTGCTGAAGAAGCCATTGCCAATCTGAAAGAATTCATTGCCAAGGAGGAAGCATAATGTTCAAGTTAACTGAAGATCGCAAAGTAAAGGGAACACCTTTAGCTAAAGTCGTAATGCAGACTATTGCTGACGTAATGGACACTGATGAAAAAGTAGTCATGCTGGAAGCAGACCTGGGCAGTGCCAGCAGTTCAAACATCGTTGAAAAAGCTCATCCTGAAAGATACGTTCAGTGCGGTATTGCGGAAGCTGACATGGTCGGTATCGCAGCCGGATTATCCGTTAAGGGCTTCAAGCCATTCATTCATACCTTTGGTCCATTCGCTACCAGACGTGTATATGACCAGCTATATCTGTCAGGTGCCTATGCTCACAATACCATCAATGTCTACGGTTCAGACCCTGGTTTCACCGTAGGACCTAATGGCGGCACTCATACAACATGGGAAGACGTGGCCTTGATGAGAGCCATGCCTACAGCTGTTGTTACTGACGCTGCTGACGCCGTTCAGCTGGAATGGATCGTCAGAGAATTTGCCAAGATGGAAGGAATTCACTATGTACGTGCCAACCGTAAGGATGTCCGTAATGTATATGCACCGGGTTCAACATTTGAACTTGGCAAGGGCAATGTCTTAACTGAAGGCAAGGATGTGCTGATCATTACTGCCGGACAGCTGGTATCAGATGCTCTGGATGCTGCTGAACAGCTGGAAGCAGAAGGCATTTCAACTGAAGTTATCGACATGTTCACCATCAAGCCTATCGATAAGGAACTGATTCTGTCAGAAGTAAAGGGTAAGAAAGCCGTTGTAGCTTTTGAGAACCATTCAATTATCGGCGGCTTGGGTTCAGCTGTTGCTGAAGTACTGGCTGAAAACTGCATTGCCGTACCGTTCAAGCGTCATGGCTGCATGGATCAGTTCGGTCAGGTAGGAACACCTGACTGGCTGCAGAAGGAATTCAAGCTGACTGCTGCTGATCTGATTGAAACCGTTAAAGGCTTACTGAAATAAGTTGTTAAAAAGAATTAATCCATAAATAAAAGAAGGATCGTGATGATCCTTCTTTTTCCGTATGCTGTGATACAGCTTTATTCCATTGGTGTTGTCCAGTAGTTCTGCTGATAGATGTCTCTGAACTGATATGTTGACTTGGTCTTGTAATCAGCGATGCTG
The DNA here is from genome assembly GCA_017516045.1 of Erysipelotrichaceae bacterium. Taxonomy (GTDB): domain Bacteria; phylum Bacillota_I; class Bacilli_A; order Erysipelotrichales; family Erysipelotrichaceae; genus RUG521. Next base: position 213,667 of record JAFWDT010000024.1, on the reverse strand, counting down.
ACATCACCGAAATGCAGCTTATCCTTGAAGATGATTGAACCGTCAAGTACATATGAAGCCTGATAATTACCGTTGTAATCATAATAGCCGGCGATGAATTCGATCTTATCTCCTTCATTGAGCTCGGAAGTATACTTGGCAATGACATCGGCATCATCGTACCGGTAGCTGACACCGGCCAGCTCGATTCCTTCATCGTCCAGCTGCAGCAGCAGATTGGCTCTTTCACCGTTGATCCTTACCGGAACTCTGCCGACACTGTTAATGACTTTTTCGCCATCCTTGGTGCAGTAGAGATAGTAATAAGGAATTACGATCCAGTTACTGCCGTCTCCGGAAGCAGCCAGCCAGGTCTTGTCAGTGATCTTCAGCAGGTTGCCCTTGGCATCGATGTCATAGATATTGTCGCATCCCATGTCAATGTAGCCCTTGCCGTCATCAATGAACATGTTGACCTTGAGGTCATCGACCATGGCCCACTGTTCGTCAGTGAGCTTGATCTTGCCGTTTTTCCAGGTCAGATCGGCATCGAAGTGGTTGGCTGCAATGTAGTCAGCCATGCCTCTGCCGCTGCCCATTACGCTCTGCAGCAACAGGTTAAGGCCTAACTCCAGTAATGGAGAATAGTTAGGCTGCTGCTGTACCTGCTGTGAGCCGGAAGAGAACATTTCCAGTAACTGGTAGATGCTGTCAGTACTGTTCTGAGTCTGATAGTTGCTGGTGTTATAACCCTGGAATGACTGAGTGGCATTGTAATTGCCGCCTGATGATACCTGTCCGCCGGTTGAGTAGGCGGCGAAGTTGCGGATGCACTGAGTATAGTCAGAGTTCATTCCAATCTTTTCATAAGTGCTGGTTACAGTTCTCAGGTACTGAGAAGATCTGTAAGGGAAGTAGATCGACAGACCGTAGGAGTTGCTCATGGTACTGGTCGTATTGTTGTATTTGATGCAGTTGAGCAGGGAAGATACCAGTTCCTTGGCTTCAGGAGTATCAATGCTGCTGGCCATGTCGACAAGGTCGACAAGGTCAACGTTGGCCTGAGTTCCGAATTCTCTGGCTCCGCTTCTGGCTGATGCAAGGGTTCTGTACTCCTTGTTTTTGATCATTTCCGTAGCTGATCTGGAGAAAGCAGAAAGCTTATCATCGACAACATCCCGCATTTCAGCTAGGTCGATGACTGAAAGGGTAGCAGGCTGTTTAGGTGTTCTGGTCTTGCATTCAGTTACAAAACTGTCCGCAATGGCCTTGCCTATTTCTACGGTAGGCAATGAAGTGTTTTTGCTTAAGGCGTTCAGCCAGTCTGTATAGTACCAGCCGATACCCGGTTCTGATTCTTCAGAAGCGATCAGGTAGTCGGCATGTTCTGCCAGCATCAATGCTGTTTCAGTATTGCACATTAAGCAGGCGTCAAAGCCGACAAAGTCAAATTTGACATCGGCATCGGTCAGAGCCTGATCAATGCCTGCCAGAGTCATGGACCCGTAGTTTGAATATTTTTCGTCACGGCCATAACCACCGATTGAACCTGAGCCGTGGTCCCAGAGGATCAGACCGTAACGGTCTGCCTTGAAATTGGTCTGGCAGAATTCAATGAAACTTGTCAGGTTGGCTGGATTTACCATTGGGGCATTACCGGCATTCTCAACCAGCAATCCCATCTTTCCCGGCAGGATCTGATAAATGGCGTTCTGTTTAGTACTGATCTGATTGATATGCCACTTGGTAGTACCGCCGGTATACAGTATCAGATTGATGTTGGAACTGAGGGCGGCTGCCGCCATTTCCTGAATGTCATATGAACCCATGGCACCGCGTGATTCAAGGTCACTGCCGCACATGTAGACCATAATCGTGACGACGTCCTTGTTGTCACCGACGATTTTTGTGTATTTTGGCCTGACGGTATTCAGAACAGATGTGTCAAGCTTTCCAACATTGCTGCCGAGTTTCCACTGTGTCGTGTAAGTGGTACCAGAAGGGTAATAAAAGTCAAATATTCCGCGTTCCTGCGGCTTGCATCCGGATACCGGAAGCAGCAGACAGCAGGTTAACAGAAGGATAAGTCCTTTGGTAAAATGTTTTCTTTTCAACATGTTCTTAACCTTATTTCTTAAAGAGATCGGCAATCATGGCAAAGAAGCCTTTTTTGCGTCCGGCACCTTTCAGCTTGGCACCGGCATCTGCGGCATTTACCAGATCTTCCCGAACATCCTTGACTACTTCATCAGTTCTGGCAATTTTCTGTACGGTTCCTTCAACCATGTGTTTTTTTCTGCCCTGTGAATTTGATTCCATTGTATTTACCTCCTGTTATTTTCTGCTTTTAAGAGCATCTGCATACTCATAGGCAAGCTTTAAGGCCTGCTGATACTCATCACTGTCTGGATTCAGATATCCGAATTCATTAACCTGGAACTTCACGTCGTTGAATTCAGGATGTCTGACAAACAGATGTAAATAGATATCCGAACCGTCTCTGTTCAGATATTTTCTCTTTTCGATCTGGATCCTGCTGATGTCGTTAATGTTGAAAATGTCAGCGTTGTCCTTGACATAATCAGCTCTCTTACTTATGAGGAAGTCCTTGTTTTCATCATCAATGTAAAGACTGTATTTGCCTTCTACAGCTTTATTGCCTTTGAAACCAGCCAGTCGTTCCCTGTTTTTCTGACGGTAAGCCAGATGTTCATTGATCTGCGCTACGGTTTTTTCGGCAAAATCAGCATTGTCCAGCCATTCAGAAGCCAGCCTGGCACAGTTTCGGCACAGTATTCCGTCTTTCAATACCTTACTGCCATATCTGGTCAGCTTGTTTCCGCAGACAGAACAGGTTCTCGTCAACCCGTTCTCCTGTAACAGAGTATTATCCATAATATGATGCCTCCTTGTGTTTTGTTAATTACATTATAATTGATTAATGACAATTTTTTATAAAAATTAATAATCAGAGAAGGGAAAGGTCACAAAAAAGCCATCTGTTCAGAACAGATGGCTTTGTTTATTGTACCTGTACAGCGGCTTATTTGCCAGCCTTGTATTCTTCAATTATCTTCTTGCCGGCACTGCATCCTAATCTTTCAGCACCTGCAGCGATCATCTTTTCAGCATCTGCCAATGTTCTGATTCCGCCGCTGGCCTTTACCTTCAGTCCGCTTTCGTGAACGGTATCATACATTAACTTGACATCTTCAGGTGTAGCACCGCCGGTAGAGAAACCGGTTGAGGTCTTGACGAATGTGGCGCCTGCCTTGATTGAGCACTTGCAGGCTTCGACTTTTTCATCGTCAGTTAACAGGCATGTTTCAATGATGACCTTGACTGTCTTGCCGTTAGCAGCCTTTACAACAGCAGCGATATCATCAGTGACATAGTCGATGTTGCCGGCCTTTAACCGTCCAACGTTGATGACAGTATCAAATTCGTCAGCACCGTCAGCTAAGGCTTCTTTTACCTCATATGCCTTGGCAACAGTATGCATGGCTCCCAGAGGGAAACCGATAACCGTACAAACCTTGACATCTGTGCCTTCCAGTTCCTTTTTGCAGGTAGCTACCCAGCAGCTGTTAACACATACTGAAGCGAAATTGTATTCTCTGGCTTCCTGGCAGAGCTTGATGATCTGATCTTTGGTAGCATCAGCCTTTAACAGTGTGTGGTCAATATACTTGTTTAATTCCATAAACCTTATCCTCCCATAATCCAATATTTATTATACATCAAAATATATGCTCATTGTAATTCTAATCAGCTTTGACAGCATCGATTTCTGCCTTGTAGGCATGATACAGTTCTTCGAATTTATCCGGTCCCTTCATCAGGGTAGATGGTCCGACGATCAGCACGTCAGCACCGTTGAGGTACATCTGCTTGGCGTTGTCAATGACTGTGTTGCCGTCGATCAGGATCGGAATGTGCCTGTCACTGTGTTCGTCCAGGAACTGACGCATTCTTTTTATCTTGTCCATGCCGCCCGGAACGATCTTCTGACCGCCGAAACCAGGATTGATGGTCATGTCCAGAATGAAGTCGGTTTCTATCAGCAGTTCTTCAATGTAGTGCAGCGACATGCCAGGTATGACAGCCAGCCCGGCTGTAATGCCTTTGTTATGAAGAGTCTGCAGCAGTTTGAAGGCATGCTGGGATGTTTCCGGATGGAAAGCCACACGGTCACCAGGCTGAATATCGAACATTTCAATGTATTCTTCAGGGTTGGTGACCATCAGATGAATGTCGATCGGCAGATTGGTGATTCTTTTGATGTCCTTGTACCGCTGGGTACCCAGGGCACTGTTTTTGACATAGTGTCCGTCCATGATGTCAAAGTGGATGAAAGGGCAGCCGACTTTTTCAGCCAGCTTGCAGTAATCGTAAAACTCCTCAACATGTGCGCACATGATAGATGGTGAAATCTGAATAGGCATGGTAAAACCTCCTTTATAAAAAAGCCATCATTAAATAATGACAGCTGTTTTGTTGATTATCTCTTGGCGTTAAGCAGAGTTGAACCTTCACCGTACATTGATTCCCAGTCCTTGGTGAAGTTTTCAATGGCCTTGTTGACGTTTTCGTTGCTGAATGTAGCCATCATCATGTCAAGCGGAGCAGTAATGGCTTCGCAGCCGTTAGTGTAGGCTTCTCTGAGCTGGCCGGCAGTGTGGAAGCTGGCTGCTACTAACTTGGTAGGCAGTCCTTCACGCTCGATCTTGTTCTGAACATCCTGATATAACAGGTTAGGATCAACGCCGTATGTAGTCATGCGGTTGGCATAGATGGCGATGTAGTCAGCGCCTGCTGCCAGGGCATAGTATGCCTGCATGGTGTCATAAACGCCTGTTGCAGTTACGTTGTAACCTCCTTTTTTCAGTCTGATTATAGTCTTTAAGCCTTCCTTTGTAACAGGAACCTTGATGTAAACATCTTCATCAACGTTTTCAACCAGAGCCTTGGCTTCCTTCATCATGGTATCACTGTCTGTTCCAACTACCTGAACATGCAGGGTGCGTTCCTTGCCGATGATGGCTCTGATCTTTCTTACGTGTTCGAAGAAATCATCAGGATTGGCACTCTTCTTAACGATAGATGGATTGCAGGTAACACCTGCGATAGGGAAGTATTCGCATGCAGTAGCGATGTCTTCAAGTTTAGCGGTATCGACTAATAATTCCATAATTTCCTCCTGTCCTTAACAATTAATGAATTATTTTTTTAATTTCTTTTTCCAAAGGTGACCCTTTGACGTTGTTTAAGGCTTTTCTGAGCCATTTTTCTGCTTCCTTGTCATTTCCCTTGTAATGATACTGAATGCCGAGCAGATACTGCAGCATGCCAAGCTGTGAAGTCTTGGAATTGGATTCCTTTTCCCGTTCCTTCTTCTCAATAAGCTTGGTAACTGCCTTGATGTCCTGACTCTTTTCCTCGATCATTACGCGGTACAGCATGTGGAAGTATTCCTTCTGTTCACTGTCGGCAATGTCATCCATACGATTTATCAGTTTAGTACACATTTCCTTATCCTTAATAGTCATGAAGTAGAAGAATGCGTTACTGAAAAGCTGATAGGATTCGTTTGGATCGAATTTCTCAGTCAGCAGGGTAGTGGTACGCCGTTTTACCTGATCGGTATCATTACGTGAGATGTAATAGCGTAACAGATTCCATTTCTGACTGTAAGAGCCGAATAACAGTCTGTAATAGGAGCTGTTAAGGATTTTAAGAGCCTGCTCGTTTTTATCCTCTTTCATGTACTTCAGGAAACGTCTCCAGATAACCGTTCTGATTATCATTGGAAGGGCTATGGCAATAATGATAAGTATCGCAATCGTTCCTGCCAGTTTCTGAGTCATAAAACAACACCTCCAAATTATATTATACCAATATCGAAATATAAGTGAACAGAAATATTATATAAAATTAACATATAAGAGTGTTGAACTAACAGAAAATTATGAGCAAAAAAGACTTTAAAAATGTTATGCAGGGTATATAATGGAAGTATGAAAAAGGGGTATAGATAAGCGACACCAAACGGATCTTATTATTAAGAATGGTTTTTTAGGTGTGCTGTTTTATCTCAGGAGGGCATAATATGATTCAGGATTTAATTAAAGTTGAAAACTGCGTTATCGTCGAATCCGTTGAAGACTGGAAAGCGGCCATTCATCTGGCACTTGAGCCGCTGGTAAAAGACGGATGCTGCACAGATGAATATGAGAAAGCTGTATTGAAAATGACAGACGAGTATGGTCCGTATTATGTTCTTACAGACCATATGGCTCTGATTCATGCTTCCAGCGAGGCCGGTGTTTCCAAGACACAGCTGGCATGTACCATTCTTAAGGAACCGGTAGCCTTTACCGAGGAAAAGAACGATGTACGCTGCCTGGTAGCCTTATGTGCCGTTGACCATACACAGCACATGTCCGGAATCATAGCTGTTTCCCAGATTTTCGGAGATGAAGACAAGGAACAGCAGATACTGAATTCCACATCACCGCAGGAGATATATGACCTGTTTATCGCAAATGCGGAAGATGTCGAATAATATAAAAAATAGCAAATAAAAATTGAAAGGAGATTATATGCTAGATTTTATTCTTAACATTTTGGCAACACCTGCTATGTTAGTAGGTCTGTTGGCAATGGTAGGTCTGATCCTACAGAAAAAGCCTGTTGAAGACGTTATTAAGGGCACTATTAAGACAATCGTTGGTTTCTTAGTATTAAGTGCTGGTGCTGGCGTCATTCAGACAGAATCATTAAACGCTTTCGGTGAACTGTTCAACTGGACATTCAACATGACCGGTACAGTACCGAACAACGAAGCAATCGTTGCAATGGCATTAACAAAGTTCGGTCTTGATACATCATACATCATGGTTATCGGTCTGATCCTGAACATTGTTCTTGCTCGTTTCTCAAAGATGCACTACATCTTCTTAACAGGTCACCACAGCTTATACATGGCATGTATGCTGGCAGTCTTATTAGGCCCATTAGGCGGCTTAAGCGGATTCACTCTGTGGCTTGCTGGTGGATGCTTACTGGCATTCATTTCTGCATTCTCACCTTGGTTCCTCCATTCATCCATGGAAAAGATTGTTGAAACTGATGAATTAGGTTTCGGTCACTTCGGTGGCTTCGGCTATTGGGTAGCAGCTCAGTGCGGTAAGTTATTCAAGGGCGGCAAGTCAACAGAAGACCTCGACTTCCCTCAGCGTTTGACATTCTTACGTGATACAACAGTTTCTATCGGTATCACAATGGTTGTATTCTTCTTAGTTGTAACAGCAGTAGCTGTTGGCAAGGGAATCCTGAAACAGGATCCAAGTCAGTTCGCTAACTTAGCAGAATTAATGGGTGCTGGCGATACTAAGACTCACTGGGCTGTATGGGCTATCAAGAGAGGCTTAAACTTCGCAGGTGCTGTATACATCATTCTGTCTGGTGTACGTCTGATCGTCGGTGAACTCGTTCCTGCATTCAAGGGTATTGCTGAAAAGCTCGTTCCAGGTGCTGTACCTGCTATCGACTGCCCAGTTGTATTCCCATATGCTCCTAACGCAGTTCTGATCGGATTCTTAGTATCATTCTTAGGCGGCGTTGTTGGTCTGATCGTCCTGATCGCTTTAAACAATGCAGGCTTAGGCTTAGCTCTGATTCTGCCAGGTGTTGTTCCTCACTTCTTCTGCGGTGCTTCTGCAGGTGTATTCGGCAATGCTGAAGGCGGTATCAAAGGTTGCGTCCTTGGCGCATTCGTTCATGGCTTAATCATCACATTCTTACCGGCATTATGTATGCCAGTATTCGATGCATTGGATAAGGGTTCAACATTCTCAGATGCTGACTTCTCATGGATGGCATTATTATTCGGTAATCTGGCAAAAGTTGTTAAGGGTGTGCCATTACTGATTATCTGTGTTGTTGTATTCCTGTTACCAATGGTATTAAGCGGATTCAAGAACGGCCAGGAAAATAAGTAATTAAATTATTTGCTTTACAAGGAGGTGCATTTGTTATGGCAAAGATTCATAAAATTATGTGCTGCTGCGGTTCAGGTTTAGGAAGCTCTCTGATGGTTCAGATGAACATCGAAAAGGCTTTAAAGAACCTTGGAATCGGTGGTGTAGAAGTTGATCACACTTCTCTTTCAGAGATAAGTGTAAGATCAGCAGATTTATTCGTCGTTGGAAAGGACATTGCTCCTCGGATTAAAGATTATCCACGTGTAGTTGTTTTAAACAAGATCATGTCAATGAAAGAACTCACGGAAAAACTTGAACAGGCATTTGCAATCGAAGGCGACGAAATCCACATTGCTCGGTAAGCAGTAATGAAATGAAAAAAGAAGGTATGGTGAAAGCCATGCCTTTTTTTGTGCTCAGTAATCAATTATGCTAGAATAAATTTAAGAAAAAGCATGAAAATACTGGTCATACCTGATTCCTTCAAAGGAACTCTTTCATCAGCAGAAGTAGGGACCATAATCAGAGAGGAAATAAAAAAGAATCATCCTGATTATGAGGTTTTTAATGTACCTGTGGCAGATGGCGGAGAAGGGACGGTCGAAGCGGTACTGACCGCCCGTCCCGGGGAAAGGATAAGGGTAAGTGTCAGCGGTCCTTATTATGAAAAGATGGATGTGAAATATGCTTATTACCCGGATGAAAACATGGCAGTTATGGAAATGGCCAGCTGCCGGGGTCTGCCGCTTGTTGCAGGCAGAATGAATCCTGAACTTACAACTACCTATGGAGTTGGTGAAATGGTTCTGGATGCCGTAAACAGAGGAATAGAGAATATCTATATCGGCTTGGGCGGAAGCTGTACCACAGATGGAGGATGCGGCTATGCCAGTGTTTTGGGAGTCAGATTCCTGGATGAAGACGGTAAGCCGTTCATTCCGGTTGGCGGAAATCTGAAAAACATAAGTAATATCGTACCGGTTGAGATCAACTCTAAGATACGTGCTCTGTGTGATGTTACCAATCCGCTTTACGGTCCTTCAGGAGCAAGTTATGTGTTTGCCCGCCAGAAAGGGGCAGATGATGAAGCCATTGAGAGACTTGATCAGGGTTTAAGACATCTTTCTGAAGTTGTCGAAAACAAATTGCATCTGAAACTGTCTGACTGTCAGGGTGCCGGTGCAGCAGGGGGTCTGGGTTATGGAATGATGGCTTTCAGCAATGCTGCCTTTGACAGGGGCATCAATAAGATCCTGGATATCATTGATTATGAGAAACTGATTGAAGATGTCGACATTGTCATAACAGGTGAAGGAAAGCTTGATTATCAGAGTTTTCAGGGAAAGGTAATCGACGGCATCATTAACAGGTCTCCTGGAAAGAGAGTCATTATGGTTGTAGGAATGAAAGACGATTCAGTGTCCGAGAAATATGAAGTCTATTCCACCATGAACAACGGACGCAGGTTCCCTGAAAACAAATTGGAAGCCATAGACAACCTGAAAAAGACAGTTGATGAGATAGAATTCTGACATGAAAAAAGCCCTCGTGAGAGGGCTTTGTCTTACTTCAGATAACTCTTCAGCTTTTCAATGTAAGCCGGTTTTTCTTCTTCCGGCATGAATGAACATTCAATGGAATTGATGTTGCACTGGATCAGATCATTGTAGGTGAAGCCAAGATCTTCAATGGCATGATCATATTCATCTTCCAGTGTGATGTTGGAGATGCTCTGATTGTCAGTGTTGAAGGTAACCTTTACACCGGCATCGTACAGTTTCTTCATTGGGTGTTCCTTATAAGAATTTTCCGTACGGCACTGAATGTTGGAAGTAAGGCATACTTCCAGAGTAGCACCGGTATCTATTACTTTCTGCATGACATCCTTGTCATACCAGCAGTGCTTGCCGTGTCCGATTCTGGTTGCACCCCAGTCGATGACGGTTGCCACGTTCTGAGGGATGCCGTTATCTCCGGCATGGATCGTCATTGGCAGTCCTTTTTTGTGGTATTCAACGAACAGATCGGCATAATGGCTCATAGGAACGCTGTCTTCACCGCCAGCCAGGTCGATGCCGACAACACCCTTGCCGAGGTATTCTTCGGTCAGTCTGACAGTTTCCATGTTTTCTTCATGGTTGTCATATAATTCGATCATGCAGCATAAGATGATACCGACCTTGATCTCAGGGAAATCAACGGCTGCTTTTCTGACACCTTCCAGTACGGCTTCAACAGCGTCACGCTGGGTCAGCTTCTTTTCACAGTGCAGCTGCGGAGCGAATCTGATTTCTACATAGAACAGACCTTCATCGCGGGCTCTCTTAATGGTTGTATAAGTGATTCTGGTGAGGTGTTCCTTTGTCTGCATCATTTTGACGATTGGTCCGAACTTGGCCAGATATTCAAAGACGTCTGTGCACAGAGGCGGTACGGTCGTTAAGGCTATGTACTCATCATAGTTCTTGATGTCCAGGTCGACATCTTCTTCCTGGGCGATCTGCCAGCCTACTTCCGGAACGATGGAACCATCCAGATGGAAATGTAAGTCTACTTTTGGAAACGGATATTTCATAACATACTCCTTTCATAGTACAACTGCATTTTATTATAAAAAGCCTTCAAAGTAAATGTGCTATAATTCAGTTATGGATGACGAATATTTGGAAGATTACAAACGTATCGAAGCAGAGGAACAGGACGAGGATATTCAGCGGGGATATGTACCGGCTGATGAAGCAAAACCGCAGAAAAAACATAAATTCGGCCTGTCAAATATTCTGCTGATTATCTATCTGATACTGCACATAGCATATACCGTATACATGTTTACGGTGAACTGGATGCATGCTTTACTGTGGCTGGTAATCGTGATTTTTGAACTGGCTGCTTTCTCTGTGGTTCTTAAAACACAGAAAAAAGTCTACCTTTTAGGCAGACTGTTATCATTGATATTTATTCTGACACTGCTGGTTAACAGTGCCTACTCGGCTTTCATACTGTTAAGCAGCGGGGATAAAAACGCAGACGGGGCTGATTATGCCCTGGTCATGGGCTTTGGCCTGAAAGACGGGCAGATGGAGGAAATACTGCAGTTAAGATGTGATAAGGCCGTAGAATATCTGCAGAAGAATCCGCAGTGCACGGCAGTTCTGTGCGGCGGGATAACCAGAGGCAATGCGGTATCTGAAGCCAAGGCCATGAAGGATTACATCGTCAGGTCAGGCGTTCCCGAAAACAGGCTTCTTGTTGAAGATTCATCAACCAGCACGAAAGAAAACATAACCTATGCCAAGAAGATGATAACCGTCAGCAGCAAGGTCATCGTCATTACCAGTGACTATCACATGCACCGTGTAAAGGAAGTCTGCCGACGTGCGGCTCTTTCGGTCAGGGGAGTGTCGTGCAATACTCCGTTACTGGATCTTCCTGATAAGCTGATGTGGGAAAAGATCAAGCTTATTGCCTTGTTGATGGATAATTAAAAACTCCCGTTTGGGAGTTTTAATCTGGATATCTTTCGTTTATTTCAGCCAGAGTCGGAATTGAATCGGCAGCTCCCAGACGGGTTACGGTAATGCTGGAAGCCCTGGTAGCCAGTAACAGGCACTGTTCAGGCGTGTATCCCTGAGCCAGACCATAACTGAAGTAGCCCATGAAGGTATCGCCGGCACCAACCGTATCAATGGCCTTGACTTTGATAGCCGGCTGACTGCAGAAATGATTACTGTCATTGTAGCAGGCACCATCTGAACCAAGAGTCAGGATGGTTTTTGAATTCGGATATTTCTCCAGCATTATCTTCAGTATCTCTTTCGGTTCCGGACTGCCGGTCAGCAGTTCGCCTTCAACTTCATTGATGAAGAAGTAGTCAACCTTCTCAAGCGGCAGCTTTGTTAGCGAGGCGTCGCAAGGGGAAGGATTCATCAGAATGACCATTTCCTTTCTGCTGGCGGTCTCAATGATGTAGTCCAGCATGTTGATCTCATTCTGCAGGATCAGGAAATCGCCTTTGTCAAAATTGGCGAGAACTTCGTCGACATATTCAGCAGTGATGGCATTATTGGTGCCCGGATACAGGAAGATGCTGTTTTCACCTTCATCATCGATCTGGATGATGGCGTGTCCGTTAGGAGCATCCAGCTGTCTGACATATGTCGTATCAACCCCATAACTCTGCATGGTTTTCATTAACATGGCCGCATCATTGCCTACCATGCCGGCAAAATAAACATGGGATCCGGTCTTGGCAAAGGCGATCGACTGATTGAGTCCCTTGCCGCCGGCGTGTATTTCATATGATCTGGAAGTGATCGTTTCCTTAGGTCTGGCGATATGATCCAGATGATAGTTATGGTCTATGTTTGTAGAACCGAAGACTAGTATTTTCATATTATCTGTGCTCCAATCTGTACACTAATATTATATATTACTTACCGCAATACAAAATATTTTTTTCATGCTATAATCTTAAATGGTACACAGGAGGATTATTATTATGAAACTGTACAATTCGCTGACACTGCAGGTTGAAGAATTCAAGCCTGTACATGAAAATCAGGTAAACATGTATGTCTGTGGACCTACCGTATATAATCATGCACATATCGGCAATGCCAGACCGATGGTTGTTTTTGATACATTAAGAAGAGTATTTGAAGCTGACGGCTACAAGGTAAAATATGTTTCCAACTTTACCGATGTTGATGACAAGATCATCAATAAGGCTCTGGAAGAAGGCGTTAAGGAAAACGAGATTGCCGAAAGATATATCGAAGCCTACAACCGGGTCAGAGATTCTCTGAATACCGAGAAGCTTGATGCTACTCCAAGGGTAACTGAAACGATGGATGAAATGATCAAGTTCATTGAAAAGCTGGTCGAAAAGGGCAATGCATATGTGGTAGATGGAGAGGTTTACTTCTCCGTTGACAGCATCGGCAGCTACGGTGAGCTTTCTCATCAGAATACCGATGATCTCAAGGTAGGCGCCAGAGTCGAAGAGAATGACAAGAAGCGCAATCCGCTGGACTTCTTACTGTGGAAGAAAACCGATGTAGGCATTCAGTGGGATTCACCATGGGGCAAGGGCAGACCGGGCTGGCATACAGAATGCGTAGTCATGATTGGCGATAACTTCAACCATGAACTTATTGACATTCACGGTGGCGGTAAGGACCTCAAGTTCCCTCACCATGAAAATGAAATGGCTCAGTCCAATGCCGTAAACGGACATCACCTGGCCAATTACTGGGTACATAACGGCATGCTTAACCTCAACGGCGGCAAGATGAGCAAGTCCCTGGGCAACATTCAGCTGGCCAAGGATGTCATTGCGCAGTTAGGCGCCAATGTGACAAGGTGGCTGTTACTCTCAGTCAACTACCGCGACATCATCAACTTCTCTGATGAAACTGTTGAAGCTGCCAGAACCGAACTTGGCAAGGTCGAACAGGCTCTGCATCAGGCTGAGGTCAAGGCTCAGCTGGCCGGTACCGTTCTGGATGAAGCTGTTGATGGTCACTGGGATGAATTCATGGCAGCCATGAATGATGACCTGAACACACCTAATGCCTATAAGGTAATATTCGATACCGTCAAGGAACTGAATCAGTCCTTAAGACAGAGAGAGATCGACTTCGTCAAGGTTGGATCTCACTACAGCTCCATCAAGAAGATGTTATCAGTACTGGGAATCTTCTTTGATGAGATCAGACTGACTGATGAAGACAGAGAACTTTATCAGAAGTGGAACGAAGCCAAGGCTGTAAAGGATTTCGCAACAGCTGACCAGTACCGCGCCAAATTACAGGAAAGACATATTATCTAAGGGAAAGCAATTTTCCCTTATTTTTGGTAAATAACATGAAAGCAGAAGAATACAGTCCTCTGGCACTGGCATATATCGGGGATGCCCGGTATGCCTTACAGGTTAAGAAGCTTGTCATTGACAGGGAAGTAAAGATGGATCAGATGCAGAAGCACGCCAATAAGTACGTAAGTGCCAGGGCACAGGCTGCCATCATAGACTACTTCCTGGAAAATGATTTTTTAAGCGAACAGGAAACTGACATCTACAAAAGAGGCCGCAACAGCAAATCGCATAAGGCACCGAAGAATTCCGATGTGGTAACTTACCACAAATCCACCGGTTTCGAGGCTTTGTGGGGCTGGCTTTACGTAACGGAACAGACTGAAAGACTGCAACAGCTATGGGACTGCATAAAGACCCTGAAGGAGGAATAGTATGGCACAATATGTATACGGGAAGAACGTCGTCAGTTCACTTCTGAGGGACAAGAGAGAAATACTGACCCTTTATCTGCAGGAAGGCCGCCGCGACAGTGAAACTGTCAGACTGGCAAATGAAGCCGGGGTCAAGGTAAGATATGTTTCCAGAAATGAACTGGATAAGATGGTACAGGGAAATCATCAGGGTTATGTAGCTGCCGTAAAGGAGTACAGGACCTATTCCATTGAGGAAATAATGGCTTCAGTGCCGAAGGGGAAGCTGCCGCTGATCGTGGCGCTTGATTCCCTGCAGGATCCGCATAATCTGGGAGCCATATTGAGAACAGTCTCATGTGTTGGCGGTGACGGTGTCATCATTGAGAAAAACCGCAGTGTATCGCTCAACGGTACGGTCGCCAAGGTTTCGGTGGGAGCCATTGATACGGTCAAGGTTGCTCAGGTAACCAATCTGGCTCAGACCCTGAGAAAGATGAAGGATAACGGTTACTGGATCATCGGGACCGATGTCAATCAGGCCAGCGACTACAGGCGGATCAGATATGACATGCCGATCGTTCTGGTCATCGGTGCGGAAGGAACGGGCATGCGCCGACTGATCGGCGAGACCTGTGACCTGAAGGTCAAACTGCCGATGGAAGGCAGCATAGGCTCACTGAATGCCTCAGTTGCCTGCGGTATTCTGCTGTATCAGATTTATTCACGGCGTTTTCCTTTGTAAGAGGGAGTTGTGAAGTGAACAGAGAAGAAAGAGAAAGAATACAGATAGAAAAACTGGTTCAGTTAGCCAGAGAAAAATCAGACAGTGCCTTTGAGACACTGGCTGATTATTATTATCCGGCCATGGTAGCCATCCAGAGAGAACTGCTTAACAGCAGAATTTCCCTGAGTTATGACGATGCCATGCAGGCCGGTAAGATCGGTCTCTACAATGCGGTATGTCATTACCGCAATGACCGCAACATGAATTTCAATAACTTTGCCAGACTGTGCATGAAAAGAGAAATGCAGAGCTGGATCAGACGCGAATCAAGATTCCTGTACAACGAGCGGACTCCGGTCGTATCGCTTGATTACATGGTCAAGGATCAGGAAGACATATGCTATGTTGACACCATTCCATCCGATGAATCGTCACCGGAGGAAAAGGCCAGATGCCGGGATCTTAAGAATGCCGTTTTCAGTAAAATCGGTGATGATACTTTGGACGGCAGGATCATGAATTACCGCATGCAGGGTTACAGTTACCGGGACATTTCCCGGCTGCTGAACGTCAAGACAAAGTTCGTTGATAACTCATTGCGAAAAAGCAGAAGGAAAATCATAACTCTGTTTGACTAATAAAAAGTCTTGTGCTAATCTTAATAATTGACAGAAAGGAGTTTTCGTAGTGAGTGAAAAGGTAATATTAACTTGTTCTGAATGTCTGTCACGCAACTATACCACTACAAAAAACAAGAAAACTCATAACGACCGTCTCGAATTAAGAAAGTACTGCAAGAAGTGTGGAAAGTATACGATCCACAAGGAGACGAAATAGGAGGCTATTATGGCACAGGATAAAAAGAAAAACAAAACAGAAGTCAAGGAAAAGCCGTTAAAGGATGTTCCAATTCAGTTAAAGTGGTTTACACCGGAAGGCATCAAGACTGAAATCAAGCGTATCAGATGGATCAAGTTCCCTGAGTTAATGGAAAGCACCGGTAAGGTACTGGCTTTCTGTGTATTATTCGGTCTGTTCTTCATGCTGTGTGACCTTGTCATATCCAAGGTATTACTGATGATTGGAGTAGGTGCATAATGGACGAAAAGAAAAACGAAGAAAAGAGACAGTGGTATGTAGTTAACACATATGCCGGTCACGAAAACAGAGTCAAGGAAAATCTGGAAAGACGTATCAAAACCATGGGTATGGAAGAGAACCTGTTCCAGGTTGTAGTTGCAGAAGAAACTGAAATTGACTACAAGGAGAAAAACGGAAAGACTGTCAAGGTCACCAAGACCAGAAACATGTTCCCTGGTTACATCTTTGTAGATATGATAATGTCAGATGATGCCTGGTATCAGATCAGAAACACCCCTGGTGTTACCGGATTTATCGGTTCCAGCGGTGGCGGTGCCAAGCCATTGCCTGTACATGATGAGGAAATGATCAACATTCTGCATAAGCTTGAATTAACTGATGAAAAACTGGTAGTTAACTTCAAGGTCGGTGACAGAGTCAGAATTCTTTCCGGCCCGTTCGCTAATGTTGAAGGTGTCGTTGAATCCATGAATGATGAGACAGAAGTAGCAACCGTCCTGACGATCATGTTCAGCCAGGAAACCCCTACAGACGTTTCATATATCGATCTGGAAAAACTCGATTAGTAAGAAGAGCATCGCATGATGCTTTTTTTCATGCTTCAAAGCAGAAAAAAAGAGGCAGGGCCTCTTTTGCAGGACTTATAATGATGCGACCAGTTTTTCTCTGATCTTTTCCAGCTTGACGATCGTTTCCTTTACGCTGGCCTGGGCATTCTTGATCTTTTCCTGAACCATGACATCGGAAATGAAATTATCGAATATCATATCAGTTGTTGACAGAAAGCCGCCCGGCAGAAATTCAACATTGGTGATGGAAGTAGGGGACTTGAACTGTCTTAACATGCGGTTGATGTTGTTTTTGGCCAGCAGCAGGTCCTTATTGGCGTTTTCCATTTTCTTTCTCTTGGCCAGAGTGATGAATATGGCACCGCCCAGGATATCGGCAACACCCCAGCCAAAAGCCCGGTTGAGCTCATTCAAAGCAGAGTGCAGATAGAACAGAGCCTTGTCGCAGTTTTCCATTGCGCTTTTAATATCGAAGGTGTTGAAATCCATGTCCGTTACCTCACATTCTTTCATTATTATACTACAAGATGTGATAGAATTATATCATTGGAGAAAGAAAATGCTATTGAGATGTCCTAAGTGTCAGCAGCCTCTGCTGCAGGAAAACCACAGATATTTATGTCAGAACAATCACAGCTATGACATTGCCAGAGAGGGTTATGTCAATCTTCTGCTGGTCAATCAGAAGCACAGCCGCAATCCCGGCGACAGTGATGATTCTTTAACAGCCCGCAAGGCTTTCCTGGAGAAAGGATATTATCAGCCTCTGGCCGATGATCTTGTTTCCATCGTTAACAGACTGTTTGACGATGGCGCCAGTTTTCTGGATGCCGGCTGCGGTACGGGATATTATCTGGAACATCTGATCAATAACGCTGACAGACAACTTGAATACTATGCGGTAGACATCGCCAAGAAAGGCGTGGCCATGACCGCGAAGAAAAATAAAAACGCAACATGCTTTGTCGGCAGTGTCTTTCATCTGCCTTTTTCTGATGAAAGCCTTGACGGTCTGATGAGCGTCTTCACACCGTACGGTGCTGAAGAATTCTACCGCATAATTAAAAAGGGCGGATATGTCATAGCCGTTACCCCGGGGCGTGATCATCTGTATCAGCTTAAGAGCATTGTCTACGATGAAGTATATTTTAATGAAGAAGAAGGCTATGATCTTCCTGGTTTCAGGCTGATCGACAGACATAACGTCACATATGAGAAAACCCTGGAATGTTATCAGGACATTGAAACCTTATGGCGCATGACGCCTTATTACCATACGACTTACAGCGGCAATAATGACCGTCTGAAAAAATACGAGAGCCTTGATACGGTTATCGATTTTCTGGTAACCGTCTACCGCAAGGAGGATTAGGATGAAGAAACTTCTGGTTTTTCTGCTTGTCTTAATGATGATTGGCTGTGCTCCTGAGAAAAAGACCCCTGTCTTTCAGGTAGCAGTGCTCACCAGTTCAGCAGATGATAAAGCTGTTCTGATAGCTTCGGACCAGCAGGGAAAAGAAGTTTTTTCAGCTGACATTGAATATCCGGCTGAAGTTTATTTCGGGGATGAAGGAGTTTATTATACGGCCAATCATAAGGATTATAAATCATATTTATACGGTACTCATAAAGCGGGAGACGAGCTGAAGGATATCGGAGGCATCATAATCTATCATAAGGAAGGACTGGATACCTATACATATTCAGCCGTCAACATTACGGTTTATGATCATAAAGGAAACAGGATCGACGCTCTGCAGGATGTTCTGATGGTTAATCACTGCAGAGAAAAATTCTATGTGACCAGGGGAAACCGCAGCGTTGATGTCTATACTGATGTAGGTCATATGTTTCTTTATTCAATAGAAGCCGTAAGCAGTGAATACGTGTCATTTACGGAAATTGAAGGAAAGATTTATCTGGTAAACGATCATGGCCTTACCGAAGTTGATCCCGAGAAGGGAACCCTGGGAACCACCTATGTTTACAGCAAACCGGTTGAGGAAATTGAAGGAGCCAGAAAAGACATCCTGAGTTGCCTGATCAATGAAGAATATAAGTCATACCGCGTCAGTTTCAATGAACACGGCATGATCATGGATGAGCTGCCGGGAGACCGTTATTACGATGACAGTGACTTTCGAAAAATGTATGAAGAGTATTATGAAAAAGGTTATGAAGTGGAGTTTTTCCATATTTATCCGGAGGGCGTATGAGCTATCGAATATTTGTGTTTGACATAGACAACACCCTGACCAGCAGACTGGACGGTCACTTTGTGGAAAGTGCCGTAGAAGCACTGAGGGAATTAAGAAAAAAGGGTCATAAGGTTGTTATAGCCTCGGGACGCATGCCAAAAACAGCTACCCAGCTGGCAGACAACGGCATTGAATATGACTACTTCATCGGAGCTACCGGTCAGATAGTAACAGACAATAAATACAATGTGCTGTATAGCCAGTGTTTCAGTGAGGATCTTTTTGAAAGGATCAGCGAATACTGCCGTCAGAACGGCTGTGGCTATTTCTGGAAAATGGATGACTGCTCCTATATCGTTGAAAATAACAGCACTATTGATAATATTTTCAATACCTACCGCAGTAAAACGGCCTTCAGCAAACCTGAAAACAGCAGAGCTTATGGCGGTGCGCTGGTAACTGAGCCGGAGAAAAAGGAATTGTTTGTTAAGGAGTTCGGCGCGGAAACTGATACGGTTGATGGCGGAGCCGGGATATATGACGTCAATCTGAAGAATGTCTCAAAACGCGACGGTTTAAGAGAACTTCTCAGGATATTGGGCATCAGCCGTGAAGAGTGCATGGCCTTCGGTGACAGTGAGAATGACCTGGAGCTTCTGCAATACGCCGGCTTGGGAATTGCCATGGGTGACGGTCTGGAAGTATGCCGACTGAAGGCCGATTACGTAACAGAAGAAACCTATAATGATGGAATAAAAAAAGCTTTAAAAAGATTTAATGTTTTATGATATAATTTAAAAGTGTTTTTTTTGGGAGGTGAGTGTATGCAGCGAATAGCTTTCGACAGCGAAAAATACCTAATATTACAATCAGCAAAGATCATGGAAAGAGTGGCCAGATTCAATAACAAACTGTATCTGGAGTTTGGCGGAAAGCTGTTTGATGACAATCACGCCGCCCGTGTACTGCCGGGATTTGAACCTGACAACAAGGTCAAGATGCTGGCTCAGATGTCTGACAAGGCTGAGATAATCATCGCCATCAACGCGCATGACATCGAAAAGAGCAAGAGAAGAAGCGACCTGGACATCACATACAATCAGGATGTAATGAGACTGATCGATGCCTTTACCGGTATCGGCCTGTATGTCAGCAGCGTCGTAATCACGCAGTATGTTTCCAATACCCAGGTCGATAATTTCCGCACTCAGCTGGAAAACATGGGCATCAGAACCTATCTGCATTACTCAATTGAAGGATATCCAACCAACGTAGACAAGATCGTCTCTGATGAAGGATACGGCAGAAACGACTACATTGAAACCAGCAGACCGCTGGTAGTAGTTACGGCACCGGGTCCGGGCAGCGGCAAGATGGCTACCTGTCTTTCTCAGCTTTATCACGAATATAAGAGAGGCATCTATGCCGGCTATGCCAAGTACGAGACCTTCCCGATCTTCAATCTGCCGTTAAGCCATCCGGTCAACCTGGCTTATGAAGCAGCTACCGTCGATCTGGATGACATCAACATGATCGACCCGTTCCACTTGCAGGCCTATGGCATTACTGCCGTTAACTATAACCGCGACGTTGAGATCTTCCCGGTACTGTCAAGAATACTGAAGCAGATCACCAATGAAGAGATATATCATTCACCGACTGACATGGGTGTTAACATGAACGGGATGTGCATTGTCGACGATGAAGCCGCCCGTGAAGCCAGCAATCAGGAGATCATCAGAAGATACTATCACACTCTGACAGATGTCAGAAGGGGATACGCTCCTGAAAGCGCCATTCAGAAGATCGAAGTTATCATGAATAAGGCCGGTCTGCTGCCGATGGACCGCCGCTGCGTGCAGCCTGCCCTCAAGAAGGCTGAGGAAACCAACGGCCCGGCTGTGGCCATTGAACTGCCGGACGGACGCATCGTTACCGGCAAGAATTCATCTCTGCTGGGAGCTGCCAGTGCCGCACTGATCAATGCCATGAAAGCTGTCAGCAATTTCGATGATGACACAATGCTGCTGTCACCTAACATCATTGCCCCGGTTCAGAAACTCAAGGTCGACTATCTGGGCAATAACAACCCGCGTCTGCATCTGGATGAAGTACTGGTAGCCATTACCATTTCCGCCCAGATGAACCCGTTCGCTGACAAGGCCATAAAGAACCTGCCTAAGCTCAAGGGCTCACAGGCTCACTCCACGGTAATTCTGTCCCGGAGTGATGAAAACACCTTACGTAAGCTGGGAATCATGCTGACCTGCGAACCGCGTTATCAGACCAAGAAACTGTTCCATCCGAAATAGTAAAATACAGTTGAAAAAGTGTTGACTGGCAACTGTTAAAAGAGTATTATATAAAGGCTAATCATTTAGCGTTTTATTGTGGAAGAGGGAGCAACACCTCAGAACACCACGACATAACACAGAAAAAGGAGGACGTTATGAAGAGAGTTGCTAAAGTTTGTAAGCTCCAGTTCATGGCGGGCGGAGCTCGTCCAGGTCCGGCTCTTGCATCTGCCGGTATCAACATGCCGCAGTTCTGTCAGGCATTCAACGATGCCACTAAGGACAGACATGGAGACATCGTACCTGTAATCATTACCGCCTATGAAGACAAGTCATTCGACTTCGTCTGCAAGACAACTCCTGCTGCACACCTGTTAAAGAAGGCTGCCGGTGTGGAAAAAGCTTCAGGAAGCCCTAAGGCTCAGAAGGCAGGAAGCATTACGGTTGATCAGTTAAGAGAGATCGCCACTTATAAGATGCCGGATTTAAACGCTAACGACGTTGAAGCCGCAATGAAGATCGTTGCCGGTACAGCTCGTAACATGGGCATCGTAATAGAAGGATGGGAATAAGATATGCCAAAGCATGGTAAGAAATACGTCGAAGCAGCCAAATTAATCGACAAGACAAAATTATATCCTATTCAAGAAGCTGCAGAACTTGTTAAGAAAGTAAGTTATGCAAAATTCGATGCATCAGTAGAGACATCATTCAAGCTGAATGTTGACCCTCGTCACGCTGATGAACAGATCCGTGGTGCTATGGTTTTACCTCATGGCACAGGAAGAACCCAGAGAGTTCTCGTTATCACCCAGGGCCCTAAGGAACAGGAAGCCAAGGATGCAGGCGCTGACATCGTCGGCGGTGCAGAGGTTCTCGAGAAGATCAAAGGCGGCTGGTTCGACTTTGATGTAATCGTAGCTACTCCTGACATGATGGGACAGTTAGGTAGATTAGGTAAGTTATTAGGTCCAAAAGGTTTAATGCCTAACCCTAAGACTGGAACAGTAACGATGGATCTTAAGAAGGCTGTTGAAGAAATCAAGAAAGGTAAGGTTACTTACCGTACTGATAAGGAAGGCAATATCGCCTGCATGATCGGTAAGACTTCATTCACAGCTGAACAGCTTGCTGAAAACTGGCAGGCATTATATGAAGTCATCTTAAAGGCCAGACCAGCTGCAGTTAAAGGTCAGTACATCAAGAACGTTGTTCTGACAGCCAGCATGGCTCCAAGCATTAAGGTTGACCACGCTGTTTAAAAACAGAAAAACAACAAACTTAAAAGATTGTTACAATATACCATAGACAGTAACGACCGCAAGGTGTAAAAATGTTACCGAGGTAGAAAAAGTAAGGTAATCAGAACTTTTCGCCCGTTTTGTCTATGTTGATGAAACGGGTTTTCATTTCAGGTATATTGACACAATGAAACTAAAGAAAGGAAGGACATTATGAATCAAACGATCCTACAGCAGAAGCAGGCGCTGGTTGAAGAAATTTCAAAGAAGATCGGCAATGCCGGTTCAACCGTCGTAGTTGAGTATCGTGGTTTAACTGTCGCTGAAGTAACCGAATTACGTAGAGCATTACGTGCTGAAGGCTGCGAAATGATAGTTTACAAGAATTCAATGACTCAGCGTGCTGCTGAACAATTAGGATACCATGATCTGCTTCAGTCATTGACTGGACCAAATGCCATCGCTGTCAGTGAAGATGAGATTGCTGCTTCACGCGTCTTAAGCAAATTCGCTAAGAAACATGACAAGCTGGTTATCAAGGCTGGTGTCGTTGATAATAAGGTTATCTCCGTTGATGAAATCAAAGAGTTAGCCGGCTTACCTAACAAGGAAGGCATGTTATCAATGCTGTTAAGCTGTCTGCAATCACCAATCAGTTCATTTGCACGTGCTACCAAGGCAATTGCAGATGCTAAAGAAGCCAATTAGTTATAAGGAGGAAATATACCATGGCAAAATTAACAAATGAAGAAATCATCGCTTCTTTAAAAGAGATGACAATTTTAGAATTAAATGATTTAGTAAAGGCTATCGAAGAAGAATTCGGCGTTACTGCTGCTGCTCCAGTTGCAATGGCTGCTGTTCCAGTTGAAGAAGAAGCTCCTCAGGGACCTACTGAAGTTACAGTTATGTTAAAAGAAGTTGGCCAGCAGAAGATCGCTGTTATCAAGGCCGTTAAGGAAGCTACAGGCTTAAGCTTAATGGAAGCTAAGGCTATCGTTGACAAGTGCACTCCTGACAATCCTTCTCCAATCAAGGAAAACGTTAAGATTGAAGATGCTGATGCAATCAAGCAGGCAATCTTAGCTGCAGGTGGCGTTGTAGAATACAAGTAAGAAATTACTGTGAACGAAAAGCCGGAGAAAATGTCCCCGGCTTTCGTCACGTGATTCATCACGTATTTTATGAGCTACTATTTTACCAATAATACTGGTAAAGAGCCCAACCGAAAGAAAATCACCTTTCGGTTTTTGGCTAATTTGGAAACCTTTATTTCAGATGATGGTGTTTTCAGCAAGGATACGCTGGATTTCGGCAGCCGTGCCTTACTGGAAACGATAATAGAGGAACCTCTGAGGGGCGGCCTTCTGGACCTGGGCTGCGGAATAGGTTATATCGGTGTCCTGCTAAAGAAGTATCATCCGGATCTGAACGTGACCATGGCTGACATAAACGAGACAGCTGTACGGCTGGCTCAGGAAAACGGCAGGTTATACGGACAGAAAAACAGGGTACTTGTTTCGGACGGCTTTGCGAACATTGATGATCGCTTTGATGTCATTGTTACCAATCCGCCGATCAGAACGGGCAAGGCCAATATCTACCGACTTTTCTCAGAGAGCATGGCTCACCTTAATGAAGAGGGGATCATGTACATCGTCATCAGGAAGCGGCAGGGTGCGGAAAGCGCCATGAAGTACCTGGAAACACTGGGAAAAACTGAAATTGTCGATAAGGTCAAGGGCTATTGGATTATTTCTGTGCGAAAACGGCATTTGACAGATTGACAAAAGGTTGCTAAAATTAGAAAATGCATATTATAGGATAAAATGGGTTAGAATCGCGTTTTCTAGCCCTATAAGAGAGAGGAAGGGTGTTGTTAATGAGCAAAGACAATACATATCGCCTCGTCCATAACGGAAAAAAAGCGGTACGTAGAGATTATTCAAAAGTAAGTGGTACCCTCGAACTTCCAAATCTCGTTGAAATTCAGACCAGTTCATTTGACTGGTTCAAAAATGTAGGTTTAAGAGAAGTATTCGAAGAGATTTATCCAGTTGAATCAAGACTGGGTGAGATCAGATTAAACTTTAAAGGATACACATTCGACGAACCTGAATACACAGTAGAAGAATGCAAAATAAAAGAGCTGACCTATGCAGCTCGTCTTCGCGTGAATACAGAGTTAGTAGTTGAAGACGTAAATACAGGTGAGATCAGCACCAAGGACGAAGAGGTCATCTTCGGTGATATCCCAATGCTGACTCCTACCGGAACATTCATCATAAACGGTGCTGAAAGAGTCATTGTTTCCCAGATCGTCAGATCTCCGGGTGCTTATTTCTCAATCGACGTTGAGGATAAGACAGGCAAGGACATTTTCTACACGGAACTGATTCCTAGCCGTGGTACATGGCTGGAATTCCAGACTGATGGCAAGAAGACCAATGTCGGCCGTCTGATCAATGTCAGTGTGGACCGTAAGCGTAAGATAATATCTTCTATATTATTAAAGGCTGTCGGCATGTCACTTGATCCTGATAAGGGTGAAGACACTTTCGACACTGCTGACTTCAAGAAGTTCATGAAAGCCAAGAACTGGCCGGTTTATGATGTTGAACAGGAAAGCGACCAGAGAGATTTCCTTAATTTATATCTGTTAATGAATACAGGTGTATTCGGTGACTATGAAGACGTAGTAAATACGATCATCGCCGATAAGGAATCATTCCAGAACCGTTCTCTGCTGGCTATTTATGAAAACCAGCGTTCCGATGAAATCCCGACCCTTGAAGGTGCATATAACCTGATCAACGCTAAGTTCTTTGATGCCCGCCGTTACGATTTGAACAAGGCCGGACGTTACAAAATCACCAAGAAACTGGGTGCTTACGCACGTACCAAGAATAATTATCTGGCTCAGGATATTAAAGATGAAAAGGGCAAGACCGTATTGAAGGCAGGAACCCTCATTGATACCAAGGAATTACTGGCAAGTGTCAGAGATACCTTGGCCAAGGGTCTGTACATGCAGGCTTTCCCTCAGAAATATGCCTTTTCACATCCGGATGCGGTAACAGTACCTGTTGCTTATAAGGCAGGTCTGGTAGGCCGTATTCTTGCTGAAAGTGTAGAAGATAAGAAAGTTTATCTGGAAGAAGGAACAGTATTAACAGCTGATGAAGTCAATGCATTAGCCAAGGCCGGCATTGAAAACATCAAGGTCTGGGGCGGCATCTACGGCGAAGAAGTCAAGCTGACTCCTGAAAACGTAATTGCCGTACTGAACTACGGTTCAAGACTGTATTCCTTAGGCAGATTAACTGATGAAAACGGAAACGATGTTGAATTAAATGACGAACTCATCATCGACCGTTACATTCCGGATACTGAGGAACCTATCCTCACCAACGAAAACCGTGCATGGATCGTTGAACAGGTTAAAAACGGTGCCTCATACTCCTTATACTTAGTTGGCAGTGCCAACCAGGTAATTTATGTAAAGAAGCACGCTGAAGACGAAGAAAGCGTTAAGGTAATCGGTATTGATCCGTTCACCTTAAAGAAGACCATCATCATCTCTGACATGTATGCTCAGTATTCATACATGCTGAACATGATGGATGATGTCGGAACAGTTGATGATATCGACCAGCTGGGTAACCGTAGGTTAAGAACAGTTGGCGAACTGATTCAGAACCAGTTCAGAATCGGTTTAAGCAGAGTTGAGAAGAACATCAAGGAAAAGATGTCAATTACTGAAATTGACAAGCTGACTCCGAAGAACATCACTCATATCCGCGCCTTATCATCAGCTATCAAGGAATTCTTCTCGAGTTCACAGCTGTCTCAGTTTATGGACCAGCAGAATCCATTAGCCGAGCTGACTAACAAGCGCCGTATTTCCGCTCTGGGCCCTGGCGGATTAACCAGAGAAAGAGCCGGATTCGAAGTACGTGACGTTCATGCCACTCACTATGGAAGAATCTGTCCTATCGAGACACCTGAAGGACCGAACATTGGTCTTATAAACTATCTGACTTCATATGGTAAGGTCAATGAATATGGCTTTATTCAGACTCCATACCGTATCGTAGACAGAGAAACCCTGGAAGTTAAGGATGATGTAATCTATCTGTCAGCTGATGACGAACTGGATTATGTCATTGCCCAGGCAAACGAAGTACATGACGGTTATTTAACAAATGACCAGTGTGTATGCCGTTACCAGACTGAAACGATCATGAAGCCGAAGGAAGAAGTCGAACTGGTCGACGTATCTCCTAAGCAGATCATTTCCGTCGCTGCTGCCTGTATTCCATTCCTGGAAAACGATGACGCCACACGTGCCCTGATGGGTGCCAACATGCAGCGTCAGGCTGTTCCACTGCTGAAGCCGCATTCACCGAATGTCGGTACCGGCATGGAATACCGCGTAGCCAAGGACTCCGGCGGAGCCCTGATTGCTGAAGCAGACGGTATCGTTACCTATGTTGATGCAATGAAGATCATCATCAATGAAAACGGTAAGGATCATGAATATCACTTATCCAAGTTCATGCGTTCCAATGCCGGAACCTGTGTCAACCAGAGACCTATCGTTGAAGTAGGCGAAAAGATTGACAAGGGTGACATTCTGGCTGACGGTCCATCCATGGAAAATGGAGAACTGGCTTTAGGTCAGAACGTCAAGATCGCTTTCATGACATGGCACGGATTCAACTACGAAGACGCTGTCATCATGTCAGAAAGAATGGTCAAGGATGACATTTTCACTTCCATTCACATTGAGGAATACTCAATTGAATGTCGTGATACGAAATTAGGCCCTGAGGAAATAACCAGAGACATTCCTAACGTTTCCGAAACAAGCTGCCGTTATCTTGATTCCAGAGGTATCGTAATGATCGGTGCCGAAGTCAAGGAAGGCGACATCCTTGTCGGTAAGGTTACTCCTAAGGGACAGAGTGAAGTTTCCCCAGAAGAGAAGCTGTTACTGGCTATCTTCGGTGAGAAGTCACGTGAAGTCAAAGACAGTTCATTAAAGGTACCTCACGGTGGTGACGGTATCGTCATGGATGTCAAGACTTTCTACCGTGGCAAGAGCAACGCTCAGCTCAACCCTGGTGTCAGCGCCATCGTTAAGGTATACATCGCTCAGAAACGTAAGATTTCTGAAGGTGACAAGATGGCAGGACGTCACGGTAACAAGGGCGTTATCGCCAAGATCTTACCGGAAGAAGATATGCCATACTTACCAGATGGTACCAAGATCGATATCATGCTGAACCCATTCGGCGTTCCTTCACGTATGAATATCGGACAGGTTCTGGAGATCCATCTGGGCTTAGCCGCCGAAAAGCTGGGCTGCAAGTTTGCAACACCGGTATTTGACGGTATCAATAACGAAGAACTGAAAGCAATTCTGGAAGCTACAAATGCTTCACCGGATGGCAAGACATTATTATATGACGGCCAGACAGGTGAACCTTTCGATGAAAGAGTTGCCGTAGGTGTCATGTACATGATCAAGCTTGCTCACATGGTTGACGACAAGCTGCATGCCAGAGCAACAGGACCTTATTCATTAGTTACACAGCAGCCTCTGGGCGGTAAAGCTCAGAAGGGCGGCCAGCGTTTCGGTGAAATGGAAGTCTGGGCTTTGGAGGCATACGGTGCCGCTTACACATTGTCAGAGATCCTGACCGTCAAATCAGACGATATTGCCGGACGTGACAGAACATATGAGGCTATCACAAAGGGCAGACCGATCCCTGAACCAAGTGTAGGTGAATCATTCAGAGTATTAACTCACGAACTCCAGGCTCTGGCACTTGATGTCAGAATCATGGATAAAGAGGGTAATGTCATCGACTTATCTCAGAATGAAGAAGATAAGAAGAACCCGTCAGCTGCAGCAGATACAGCTGATGAAGTTGATACCGATGATATCAGCAGCGGCTTCGAAATGGACGATGAGATCCCTGAAGCAGCCGTTGTTGGCGCTGATGACTACTATGATTTCTAAAGGTATAGAGGAGGTACGGAAAAATTATGAATATTAATGATGTTGCTTCTATACAGATCGGTTTAGCTTCTCCTGAAAGGATCCTCGAGTGGTCTCATGGCGAGGTAAAGAAACCTGAAACTCTGAACTATCGCTCTCAGAAACCTGAAAGAGATGGTTTGTTCTGCGAAAAGATTTTCGGACCTACCAAGGACTGGGAATGTGCCTGCGGAAAATACAAGAAGGTAAGATACAAGGGCGTCGTCTGTGACAGATGCGGTGTCGAAATCACCAGAAGAGCTGTCAGACGTGAAAGAATGGGCCATATTCAGCTGGCTTCCCCTGTAACTCACATCTGGTATCTGAAGGGAACTCCTTCCAGACTGGCACTGTTACTGAACATTCCACCAAAGGAACTGGAAGAAATAGTATATTTCGTAAAGTGGATCGTAACTGATCCAAAGGATAGCGGCCTGGAATACAAGCAGGTCATGACACCGAAGGAAGTTAACGAAGCGCTTGACCAGCGTAAGTTCTTCACCGCCAAGATCGGTGCCGAAGCTATCAAAACCCTGCTGGAGCAGGTAGACATTGAACAGGAATACCAGAAGATCACTGCTGAGATCGGACAGCTCTCTGATACTGATTCCCAGAATGAAAAGCGTAAAAAGCTGATCAAGCGTCTGGAAACAGTGGCAGCCTTCAGAAATTCAGGTCAGAAGCCTGAATGGATGGTATTAACGGTATTACCGGTTATACCTCCTGATCTGCGTCCTATGCTGCAGCTGGATGGCGGCAGATTTGCTTCAAGTGACTTAAACGACTTATACCGCCGTATTATTACCCGTAATAACCGTCTTAATAAGTTACTGGAAATCGGTACTCCTAGCATCATCGTTCAGAACGAAAAACGTATGCTGCAGGAAGCTGTCGATGCCCTGATCGACAATGGCCGCAGAAGCAAGCCTGTAACTGGTTCTAACAACAGAGCCTTAAAATCACTGTCACACAGCTTGAAAGGCAAGCAGGGCAGATTCAGACAGAATCTGTTAGGTAAGCGTGTTGACTTCTCAGGACGTTCCGTTATCGCTGTCGGACCGGATCTGAAGATGTACCAGTGCGGTTTACCTAGAGAAATGGCTATCGTTCTGTTCAGACCATTCGTTATCAACGAAATGGTACATCAGGAAATAGCTACCAACTCCAAGACAGCCGAAAAGCTGATCGATAAAGGTGACGACAGAGTATGGGATATTCTTGAAGAAGTAATCAAGGATCACCCAGTACTTCTTAACAGAGCACCGACTCTTCACCGTTTAGGTATTCAGGCCTTTATGCCTAAGCTGGTTGAAGGACGTGCCATCAGACTGCATCCGTTAGTATGTCCGGCCTTCAACGCTGACTTCGACGGTGACCAGATGGCCGTTCACGTACCATTAAGTGAAGAAGCCTGTGCCGAAGCCAAGATCCTTATGTTAGGCTCCAACAACATCCTTTCCCCTAAGGATGGACAGCCTATCGTTACACCTTCACAGGACATGGTGCTTGGTAACTTCTACCTGACCATGGAAGAAACCAGAGAAGAATTCTATGAGGAAGCTGAAAGATACAGAAGCTTAGGCGACGAAGCTTCAGCTGAATTATGGACCAGATATGGCGACAGTGAAGGCCGCGTATATAAGGATGTTGACGAAGTCTTAATGGCTTATGATGAAAAGCAGACCCACCTGCATACACGTATTGCCTTAAGAGCAAAATCTCTCAAGAAGTCCTTCTTCACCGAAGAACAGAATGAGAAATACTTAATCACAACTGTTGGTAAGATCATCTTCAACAATGTCTTCCCGGCTGACTTCCCATATGTCAACGAAGTAAAAGACGGCTGGAACATCAAGCTGGCCGACAAGTACTTTGTCGATTACGGAACAGACATCAAGGAATACATCAGGAACTTACCGCTGAACAGTCCGGTTAAGAAAAAAGACCTGGGAGCCATCATCGCAGAAGTCTACAAGAGATACGCCAATACCGAATCTCATCAGGCTCATGATGACGGCAAGCCATACCATGGTGAAGACCAGACCTTCGTATATTTTGATAAGATCAAGGACAACGGCTTCAAGTATTCAACTGTAGCCGGCATGACCATCTCCTTAAATGACATCAGAGTTTCCCCTAACAAGCATAAATATGTTGACGAGGGCAAAGTTCAGGCTGAAAGACTGTTAAGACTCTACCACAGAGGCTTACTGACTGAACCTGAATGGGAAAGAAGCCTTATGGCATTATGGGACGGCATCAAGACGACCACAGTTAACGAACTGATGGCCGACCTGCCTAAGAAGAATCCTATCAACATGATGATGGTATCAGGTGCCCGTGGTAACAAGGATAACCTGTCCCAGCTGGCTGGTCTGCGTGGCTTGATGAGTAAGCCAACTCAGGCTAAGAGTGCCAAGGGTTATCAGAGATCTATTATTGAAGTACCAATCTATTCATGTTTCCGTGAAGGACAGACCGTAAACGAGTTCTTTATCGCTTCACACGGTATCAGAAAAGGTCTGACCGATACAGCCTTAAAGACTGCATCATCAGGTTATCTGACCAGAAGACTGGTAGACGTTGCTCAGGACGTAGTTGTTGTCGAAGACGACTGCTACACTGAAGACGGCTATCTGGTAAGCGATATCGTTGACCGCAAGGCCGGTACTGTTATCGAATCATTATATGAAAGACTGGTAGGAAGATACAGCAAGCAGGATATTGTTGATCCTGAAACAGGTGAACTGATCGTTGCGGATGATGAATTCATCGATGAAAACAAAGCTCAGAGAATTGTAGCTGCCGGATATAAGGAAGTCCTGATCAGGAATGCCTTTGTATGTAAGAGCGAAAATGGTATCTGCCGTAAGTGCTACGGCCGTAACATGGCTACCGGTAAGTTAGTTGAAAACGGTGAAGCTGTCGGTATCATGGCTGCCCAGTCAATTGGTGAGCCAGGTACTCAGCTGACCATGAGAAACTTCCATACCGGCGGTGTCGCCAATGCAGAAGGCGATATTACTCAGGGTTTACCGCGTGTTGAAGAGTTATTCGAAGCACGCTGTCCAAAACATCCAGCTGTCATCGCCAGATTTGACGGTGAAGTAGTGGCAATTGCACCAAACGACAAGGG
Source organism: Erysipelotrichaceae bacterium (assembly GCA_017516045.1). Taxonomy (GTDB): domain Bacteria; phylum Bacillota_I; class Bacilli_A; order Erysipelotrichales; family Erysipelotrichaceae; genus RUG521. The sequence goes on along the minus strand of JAFWDT010000024.1, from coordinate 182,166 downwards.
CGGTACAACCATTACTCTCAAGAGAGCAGGAACCAACGAAGAAGAAGCTGAGACATTCGATCACAAAGTCGATCCAACTCAGGTTATCCGTTCATGGATCAAGGTCGGAACATTCGTACAGGCCGGGGATAAGCTGACTGAAGGTCAGGTCAATCCTAAGGAACTGATCGATGTTGCCGGTGTTGAAGCTGTTCAGAATTACATCCTGAAAGAAGTAAAGAAGGTTTACCACAGCCAGAGTATCGATATTTCCGACAAACATCTGGAGATTATGATCACACAGATGCTGCGTAAGGTCATTATCGAAGACGGCCGTGACACTGAACTGGCAAAGGGTACTCAGATCAGTAAGAGAAAGATTACTGAACTGAACGGTGACGTACTGCTTAACGGCGGTATGCCAGCCAAGTTCAAGCCGATCTTACTTGGCGTTTCCAAGTCATCAGTAGAAACCGATTCATGGTTATCAGCAGCAAGTTTCCAGGAAACTACAAAGGTATTAACCGATGCCGCTGTTAACGGAAAGATCGATGTCTTAAGAGGTCTGAAGGAAAACGTCATTATCGGTAAGAAGATCCCTGCCGGTACAGGTACCGATGCTGTACGTGAATCAACAATTGAAATCAAGCGCAGAGCTGAAGAAGCACGCCGCCTGAAAGCCGAAAGACTTGCTCAGGAAAGCGAAGAAGAATCACGCCTGCAGTCACTGGTTGCCGCTGAAGGCGATAACCGGGATTTCGACGCTGATATCGCGGAATAGATTTAGAATCTCAGGAAAATAACCACCTGCAAAGGTGATAAGATCAAGACCAGATCAATGATCTGGTCTTTTTTTTGTCTAAAGCTGAAAGTTGCACCAATTAAAACCTCTGTTGTTATTTTTGAGTTACGGTTATTCAGTTAATGTATAACTGTAAGAAAAAAGGAGAGTATTTATGAAAGCAGATATCGGTTTAATTGGTTTAGCGGTTATGGGTGAAAACCTTGTAATGAACATGGAGTCAAAGGGTTTCACAGTAGCAGTTTATAACAGAACTGTGGAAAAGGTTGATAGTTTTGTTAACGGAAGAGCAAAGGGCAAGAACATCATTGGCTGCCATTCCCTGGAGGAGCTCAGAGAAAGTCTGAAGACTCCGAGAAAAGTCATGTTAATGGTCAAAGCCGGAGCCCCTGTTGATGCATTTATTGAAAAGCTTCTTGAAGTTCTCGATAAAGGAGACATTATCATTGACGGTGGAAACTCAAACTATGAAGATTCAATCAGAAGATGCAGTTACATTGAATCAAAGGGCTTACTGTATGTTGGTACTGGCGTAAGCGGTGGTGAAGAAGGCGCCCTTAATGGACCAAGTCTGATGCCTGGTGGCTCAAAGGAAGCATGGGAACACATCAAGCCTGTTTTCCAGACAATATCTGCTCATGTGGAAGATGGTTCTCCATGCTGTGACTGGATCGGTGAAAACGGTTCAGGGCACTATGTCAAAATGGTTCATAACGGAATTGAATATGGTGACATGCAGCTTATCTGTGAAGCATATCAGCTTCTTAAGGACGGCCTGAAGTTATCTAATGAAGAAATGCACGAAATATTCGCAGACTGGAACAGGACTGAACTCGATTCATATCTGATTGAAATCACGGGCAATATTCTTACTCATAAAGAACAGAACGGTGAATATACAATCGATAAGATTCTTGACACTGCCGGTCAGAAGGGTACAGGCAAGTGGACAGCTATTTCTGCTCTGGACGAAGGAACACCTTTAACACTGATTGGTGAGGCTGTATTTGCCCGCTGTCTGAGTGCCCAGAAAGATGAGAGAGTAAAAGCTAATGGTGTTTACGGCAAGCATGAAGCTGCTGCTGTAGAAAACAGAGAAGAATTCATTGAAAATATTCGCAAGGCTTTATATGCTTCAAAAATCATTTCCTATTCACAGGGATACTCATTATTACGTGCTGCTGCCAAGCATTACGGCTGGAAACTGAACTATGGCGGAATAGCCCTGATGTGGAGAGGCGGATGCATTATCAGATCTGTATTCCTGGGAAAGATCAAAGAGGCTTTTGATAAGAATGCTGATCTGGAAAACCTGCTTCTTGATGACTATTTCTCAGCAGAATTAAAGAAACTGATTCCGGCCTGGAGAAAGACTGTAGCCTTCGCTGTGGAAAACGGCATTCCAGTTCCTGCATTCTCAGCAGCTCTGAGTTTCTTTGATGGCTATTCATCTGCCAGAGTGTCTGCTAATTTATTACAGGCTCAGAGAGATTATTTTGGAGCTCATACATATGAAAGAGTTGACAGACCACGTGGTGAATTCTTCCATACTAACTGGACTGGTCATGGTGGGGATACCGCTTCAAGTACATATAATGTATAATCATAATTTACGTATATCTTTTTAACATATACGTTCACTAGGATCAGGTTTGTTGTTTTGACAGACCTTTTCTGCTCTAGATGGAGGAAAACAAAATATGAGTGTTTATCTGAATAAAAGACAGATGGATATCATCAGGAAACTTGAAAACATCAGTCAATATATTACCGCTGACTCTCTTGCCAAGATTTTTGGCGTTTCGCTGCGCACGATAAGGAACGATATAAGTCAGATCGATTATTATCTTAAGGATGTTGACTGCAGGTTTGAAAAAATACCGCATGTGGGAATGAGAATCATTTCCAAGTCTTCGATTTCAGCTGAACTTGACAGTAACTATGAGCTGGATAACTATGTGATGTTTGATGACGAAGTGAAAAAGAATATTCTTTCACTGCTGATAATCGCTAGATACAGTGAATTCATAACAATAGGATACCTATCTGAATTGCTGGATGTTTCCAAAAATACGATCGTCAGAGAACTAAACGAGCTTAACGATTTTCTCAAACCGTACAGACTGAGGCTGTCTGGCATCAAGTCAAAGGGATTCAGGATAACCGGTGATATCAGAAACAAGTATGCTTTCATAGACGATGTGCTGTTTAATAGGGAAAACTATACTTTTATTTCACATCTCATGGTGGATGACGAATACCTGTGGGAACTCAGAGAAGTTGTTAACAGCTGTATCAAGTGGTTGGAAAGTGAACGTAATATTCAGATTACTGATAACAAATTGTTTAAAACCGTTATGGCTTTCCTGATCTGTGTTTCGCCAACTGAAAAAAATGATAATACGCTGCTTCCTGATGAATTGCTGGGACTTCAGGATATCATTTTTAAATATAACGGCAAATATCTGGAGGCTTCTGATCTGCTGTTTAAAATGCTGTATCAGAGCACCACATACCGTAAAAACAGTGAAATTGATCTTGTAAATGATACGGAATTCCAGAATGCCCTGAAAAAGAGCGTAAGCATTCTGCTAGACAAATATCCTAAGCTCAAATGGGATGGTAACGCACTGATGAAAGACCTGACAGTTCATTTTCAGAATACTTTGGAAAGGGTACAAAACGGTATTGATAACAGCAATCCAATCCTTGACAGCATTAAGAGAGAATATGTTGAGCAGTATAACATGGCCTGGGAACTGGGAAAGGCACTTAGGGAGAACTATCCGGAAATACCTTTTGATGATAATCAGGCAGGGTTTGTTGCCCTATATATCAGAGTATATACGGAAAAAGCTGAAAGCATTAATGAGGCAAATGTTGTTGTTATCTGTAACTCAGGAATGGGGGCTTCGATTCTGCTGACAAACAGAATAATGAATGCTTTCCCTGAATTGCATATACTGATGGTCAAGGGGTATATTGATTTGAAAAATGATCTTTCATTTATGGAAAATGTTGATTTGATCGTTTCGACGATCGAAATTCCTAAAGAGGTGAAAAAACCTTATCTGGTAGTAAGCCCAATTCTCTCTCATAACGACATGGTCAGGATCAGGGAATCGATCTGGGCAATTAATAAAAATAGAAAACACCTGATAAACAGGACTGAAGGTATTCGTAACAAATCATTCAACATCATGGAAAACATGAATTACATCAAGGCCATTGATAATTATTCTCCGGCAGTAAAAAACGTAAATTATCATAAGATGGCTGAAATCTCTCTGGAAGCACTTCGCCTGATTGGAAAACTGTATCCGTTCGGCGTTGATCCGGAGCATTACATCATAATCGAAGGGCTGATTGCTCATGTGATCATGTCTGTAGAAAGATGGATAAATGAAGATTTTCTGGAAGTCAATGATTATCAGGAATTCAAAGATGAGTATCCTGAAGAAATGGCTGATATCCAGGAATTCCTGCAGAGTGTATCAAGAATATTAGACATATTCATATTGCCGGAAGAAGCAGTACCGATACTGCGATATCTGACTACAGACATTTAGTCAATTAATTTCACCATATGGGAAAAAAAGAATTTATTGCATTTATGAGATATTCCTTGGGTATTTTTCAGACTAAGAAGCATGGATAGAATAGAGGTGTAAGGAAAAATGAAAATGTCAACACTGGAAAAAGAAGTTAGAAAAACATTAAATCTGAAAAAGGCTGACTACAGAGATGTTCTCAGTGATCTCTACATCATTGAGGATGCTCTTAAAACAAGTGAAACAGTTATACCTGATGCATTTAAAGTTCAGTTTTACAATCATCTGATAGCTTTGATCAGAAGAATTCAGAACAACGAATGTGTTGATATTGGCGCTGATGCACTGGACAGTGAAATCAGCAGCAGATTACCGCAGGCAAAGGAAATACTTGACCCTTTGCTGGCAAAATACAATGTTATTAACAGTGAGAGCGAAATAAAATTGATGGCCATCTATTTATCTCTCACTGCACAATAAGTGGAAGGAGAAACTTACATGAATAGACCTTTAGTAGTAATTGGACACAGAATGGGAAAAGGGCAGAAAATCGCTGCAGGAGTTGAAAAGGCAGGCGGAACAGCAATTGTTATTCCTGGCGTTCTGGCTGACATGAAACTCGGAGATGTCATGAATGAAAACAATGCTGATCTGGGATTAAGTTTTTGCGGAAGCGGCGGTGCAGGTGCTTTAGCTGCAGCCAACAAGTACGGATGGAAGATTGAACAGCAGCAGAAGACGCCTTTACAGTTTGCTAACTGTGTAAAAAAGGGTTGTCGTGTTATTGGAGGACCTTTTCAGGACAATGAAGAAACTGGCGTTGCCGTTGTAAATGCCTGGAAGGAATTATATGAGCAGTAATACAGAAACCAAACATGTTGTTGTTGAAATTGAGGGCACATCCAAAAAAAGCAGAAATGAAGCTGTGGATATTGCCTTTCAGACATTAAGGCACAAAATCATGGTTCAGCAGACCGATCCGGTTATCTACATGAAGCCTATTGACGTTGTTGTAGTTTTTTCTGACAAGACAGAACGTGAAGAAAAATATCTTGGAATTCTGATGCCAAGAATACGTTCTACTTACACTGTAAAATTAAAAGTTACCGTTGAGGTAATGGTATTGAAATTTTAGAAAATAGGAAAGGAAATAATATGGTTGTACAGTTTTTAATTTGCTCTCTGATCGTTGGATTCTGCATGAGTGCAGCAGTCGGAGCTTTAAATGCCAGAATGTTCTATGCTCCTGAAGTAATGGCAGCAGGTGCATTCAGGACACTTGGTGAAATCAACGCCTGCAATGGTGACCCTACCTCTCATTTCAGTTTCGGTTTATCTTACTGGCTGAGCAGCTGGGTTAACAACATGGCATATGGCGGAATGGGTCAGGATTTCCTGCACCGTACAGTACCAAATGTTGGTGCCGGCTTACTTCTGTTAGGAAACAAGAACAGAGAAGAAACCATTCAAAATCCTTGGAAAATGTTCCTTGTCTGTGGTATCTCCGGTGCAATATTATATGCAATTATGAACGTTACACATTCAATCATTCCTGAATTTGTTACTACGAGAATGATGGATGTCTTTACACCAGCAGCTAACTACATGATGATCATCATGCAGATCTTATACTTCATCGCATGTCTGGAAAACGGCAAGTACACAGCAATCTGCGGTTTAGTACTTGGCGCAATAGCTTACCTGGCAACAGGAAATGCTTCAGCTGGTCTGATCCTCGGTATCCTGACTGGTAAGACTATTGAAAATAATGGCATCAAGTCAAAGATTTCAATTGTATTTATAGTATTAATGATCATTATCTGGGGTTATATCTGCTTCGCTCGTGGCTTCTTTGGAAAGGCAATTGTTGCTTTCGGCCAGCTTAGCGCATTATTTGGAGGTGCAAACTAATGTCAGAAAAGATTAAAGGCTTAATGATGAAGGACTGGTTCTTCATCCCTCTGATGGCACTGCTTGGTGCAGGTGTCTTCACTTCAAACTTCTTATTCTTCAAGTTTGGTGCCGGCTGTTTACAGGGTGTTATGTTTATTGGCATGATGCAGACAAAAGACTGGATCTCATTAAGCAGCATGGGTGTTGGTATCGTTATCGCACGTATCCTGGAAGGACCAATGGTAGGCTTACTGGATATCGGTGGCGGTATGATGATCACTATCGGCTTATTCGCCATGGGTTTAGTTGCTCAGCTCGGAGCTGAATGGGTATTATATAACTTCATTGCTTCTCTGGTAGTTGGTGCATTATTAGGTGCTTTGGAAGGCATTCTGATCATCTTAGTCAGAAAGCTAATCCCAGATGGAATCACAGCCAGTGGTTCAGATATCATGCTCAACGTTGGTTATGAAATGTCAAGATACATGGGCCCTCTGTTCATCATCTGCGCTTTAGGTGTATCAATCCCTGTTGGTATCTTCGCAGCAATCGGCGGTGCAGTAGCTTACGCACGTGAGAAAAACATTTTAGGTGGCATTATCATCGGTATATTTATCGCCTGCTTTATCTGGGCATAGGAGTAATCCATGTATTTCAAGGGATTACTGTTTAGATATATTAACTTTGCCTGTTATGAAATAATACTTCCTAACGGCAAGGAAATCGTAATAGATCCATGCCACGCCATGAAGCATCCTGCAAATCCTAAAATCAACATGTCAGGTTACGAAGTTAACTTCGAATGCAGTGATTATAAAGGCGCTGATTATGTACTGATTTCTCATACACATGGTGATCATACACTTGATCTGGGATACCTGGTTGAAAATTATCATCCAAAAGTAGTTGTTGGTGCTATGTCTGCTCAGGCATTGGCTGAAGCTTATAATATTCCGTTAAGTGAATTATATCCGATGTTCCCGAATGAAAAACTGGAATTTGAGGATTTCACGGTAGAGGTTTTCAGAGGTAAGCATACATTCCCAAGAGGTCTCAATAATACCATAGGCTATAAGAAAGCACATCCAATGGATGCTGAAAAAACTGACGCTGATATTGAAGCAGGTTACATGGGATCAATTGAATACTGTAATTACCTGATTACCACAAAGGAAAATCTGCGTATATACATCATGGGTGGTCAGCCAAATTCATATTATTTCTACAATGATTTCTCAGTTTGCAGAGAAAAGGCTCCAAACATCGTATTTAAGCAGTCTTCCAGCAAATATACTCCGGAAGAGTTTGCTGAAACACTGGACACTTTCGGCGGTCAACTTGTTCTGCCTGTACATCCTGACGGCTTGTTAAGATCACCGATCGGATGCACAAAAGACGAGTGGTTTGAAAAGGTGAATACTCACCTTGAAGAAATCGGCTCAACAACCAGAGTACTGGATCCTGTTCCGCTGAAATGGTATAAAGTAGGATTCGCTCTGGAGGAAACTGAAAATTAATAAAATTGAAAAGGCAGAGAAATCTAGCCTTTTCTATTGGCAAAGGAGATGAAAGTATGAATAAAAGGATATTCACATTACCGTTCATATTGATACTGATAATAAATACATTCAATGGTTTGGCATCATATATGGTTAACCCGTCACTGCCTGACTACCTTATCAGCAAAGGTGCAACAATGGCTATGACAGGTGTGATTTCCAGTCTGCTTTCATGGGTTGCTCTGATAATCAGACCTGTATCAGGAGTCGCTTCAGACAGACTCGATAGAAAAAAACTGCTGCTATTCTCATATGCAGCAGTAACAGCCAGTCTTTTTCTATATTCAATAGCACCAGGAGTGAGATCTGTTGTTGCCATAAGAATACGGCATGGCATTTTCTTCTCGTTGGCCGGCACTGCAGCTATGGTGTTTTCAACCCAATACATTCCCAGAGAAAGACTAGGTGAGGGATTAGGATATCTCAGTCTGTCGACATTGATATCCACAATGATTGGCCCACAGGCAGGTACGATCGTTGCTGATCGTCTGAGCATGAACATGGTGTTCATCTGCGCAGGGGTAGCAGAACTTATCTGTACAGTTATGGTATTACTGCTGCAATACAAACAGGAAAACAGGCATCAGACTGTAAGAAAAAGCATTCAAATTTCAGAATTGTTTGCTTCAGAACTCTGGGTATATGTTCTGCTGATTTCGCTTTTCTCCTTCGGAAATGGCATAGTATCCTATTATCTGAAAAAATTCGGAGCAGCCAGAGGAATTGACAACATCACGGCATACTACACAGTCAATTCACTGATGCTGTTACTGATTAAACCATTAAGTGGAAAATTGCACGACAGAAAAGGAATCGCCTTCATCCTGTATCCAGCTTATCTGATAACGGCTGCTGGAATGCTGATAATGGCGAATGCTCATTCTCTGATAATGGTAATTATCGTTGCCTGCCTTAAGGCTATCGGACAGGGATCCGGTTCTCCAGCCATTCAGGCTGAATCTGTCAGAATGCTGGGAAATGACCGTAAAGGAGTAGCTGTTTCCACCTGTTACATAGGGATGGATATCGGAAATGCTGTTGGTCCGGTTTTTGCTGGCTTTACCATTGAAAGATTCGGATATCAGGTTATGTGGACGTTATATGCTGTTCTGCTGTTGTCTGGAGTAGTCATGTTTCACCTGTACAATCATGCCGGCAGTAATGAAAAAAGGATGGTTATTAAGAAAACAGAAAGCGTCAGTGTATAAACATTAGGATTTACCAGGCAAAAGCCTGGTTTTCTTTTGGCAAGAATACCATAATATGATTTTCTGTGTATTGATATATAATATAAATAAGAACAGAGGGTAAAGATAATGAAGACACAGTGGTATAAGAATGCAGTAGTATATCAGATTTATCCGTTCAGTTTCATGGACAGTAATAATGATGGCTGGGGCGACATTGAAGGCATCATTTCAAAACTTGATTACATAAAGGATCTTGGAGCAACGGCGATCTGGTTTTCACCGTTATATAAGTCTCCTGATTATGACTATGGCTATGACATAAGTGATTACCGAGACATAGATGAGAAATTCGGAACGATGGCTGATTTCGACCGACTGCTGGAAGAATGCCACAAAAGAGATCTGAAGGTCATCATGGACATGGTCATTAACCACACCTCAATTGAACACCCGTGGTTTAAAAAGGCTCTGGAATCTCCGGATTCTCCATACCGTGATTATTACATAATCAGAAAGGGAAAAAGAAAAGGGGATAAGCTTCTGCCTCCAAGCAACTGGGCTTCAACCTTTACCGGCAGCGCCTGGGAAAGGATAGGGGATACGGATGAATTCTATCTGCATCTGTTCTGCGTGGAACAGGCTGATCTGAATTGGGAAAACCAGGCAGTCAGAAAGGAAATAACCGACATTCTTAATTTCTGGATGGACAAAGGCGTAGACGGTTTCCGCTTTGACGTCTTCAACATGTTCTCCAAGGTCTATCCGATTCAGGATGACCATCAGAGAAATACCTTCCAGAAGGGAGCGCAGTACTATGTTGACGGTCCGCGCATGCATGAATTCCTGAAGGAACTTAATGATAAGGCGCTGTCACTGCATGACAGCTATACCGTTGGTGAGTCTTTCCATCCGTCAGAAAAAGAAGCTCATGAATATGTTAAGGAAGAAAACCATGAACTTGATACCATCTTTAACTTCGGCCATCTTGATTCTGACAATATCGGAGGCAAGAAGTTTTTCTGGAAGCCTTTTGATCTGCTGCAGTTTAAAAAAGGACTGCTTCAGCCTCAGGCCACTTATTATAAAGATGCCTGGAATACCCTGGTACTGGAAAATCATGACAACCCAAGATGCGTTAACCGTTTTTCCATCGATGTAAAGCATTACCGCTACGAAGCCGCTACCATGCTGGCAACCGTAACCTACATGGGTTTCGGCATACCGTTTATCTATATGGGCCAGGAAATAGGCTTCGTTAATACTGCCTTCAACAGCATTGATGAAATGAAGGATCCGGTCAGCCACTTTGTCTATGATCTGATGCGCAGCTATGGCATGCCGGAAAAACTGGCGTTTAACTTCATTAAATATGGAGCCAGAGATCACAGCCGCGTACCAATGCCTTGGAATGATTCCGTTAACGGCGGTTTCAACAGAGGACATGAAACCTGGCAGTGTGTAAATCAGGCATATCAGGATATCAATGTCAAAAAGGATCTCAACAGCAACAGATCAGTTTATCACTACTATCAGAAGCTTCTGGCCATAAAGAAAACAAATGATGCAGCAGTTTACGGTAAGACCAGAGAGTTTGATCACAGCAATAAGAAGATAATTGCCTATAGCCGTGAATACGAAAACACTACGCTGTTTGTGGTCGGCAACTTCAGTAAGAAGACCGTAAAGTATGTTCTGCCTGAATGGATAAAATATGGGGAAATAATACTGAATAACTATGACGAACTGAAAAAGGACGGCATTAATGTTGAACTGAAACCGTATCAGTCCGTCGTCATGGAAATCAATAAAGTTGACTGAATCAGTTGAATGTGTAAAATCAAGTTATAAGAGGATGATGTTATGGGCGAAAAACCTGAATACCAATACGATGAAAAGGGCAATGTAATATATACTGCCGAACAGAAAAAAGAGATTCGTATACACTGGGCGATCCTGTTTCTGATGTTTTATCTGACAATGTCATTATCAGCCATGAAGGCTCTGATCGACTATAATGCCTTATACGGACATATAGCATGTTTTGTGCTGTCAGGAGTAATGAGTTATTTCATGTCATTTGTGGTATACCGCTGGAAAACAGAAAAAGGCTGGGGCATATACGCAATCGTGATGTTTGTAATACTGTTAATGCTGGCCAGATATCAGCTGTAGGAGAAATCATATGAAAGACATGATGTTATATCAGAAGGGTAAGGATCCCGAGATTGACAGTGACTTCAGAAAGAAGAATAAATACGGATACATTTACTACGGTGAAAACAGCTTTTTTACCAGAAAGGGACTGAAGTGGTATTACTGTCCGTTAAAAGATCTCAATAAGATCGAACTGATAAGAGGTTCAAGACAGTTAAGGCAGTGCTGCGGGGCTCCGATCTACCGGGAGAAAATCCTGTTACTGACGACGGATGATGACGAACACATCTATCTGACAGTTGAGGAAACGGAAAACGGTGATCTGAAACATGCTGAAAAGCTGTTAAAAAAGATCAGAGAGTTACACCCACATCTGCAGATCGTAAATTAAGAAAAGAATATGCTGGGCATATTCTTTTTTTGTCTGTTTAAAGTTGTACAAATTATGTTAGCAATCCCATAATTCGTGTTATGTTCTGATAAAGGTTAACATATGAAAGCGCTATAAAGACATATTTGTAGCAAAAAATAACAAAAGTTTAACATTATGTGAGAAATTTACGTGAAATCGCTGTAAAATCGTTTAACTTTGCTTGACTATAAAAGAGGGTTATGGGATTATAATGACATAAAATAACAAAACATAACAGATGACATCGGGTATCTTCTCAGAAGATAACAAATTTTATCATTTTGCAGGTTTTGTTAACAATCAGCTTAATTCCGGGTATCCCGGATTACACTCTGAAATCGGGTTGCTATGTTTCTGCCATTGAATTCTAGACACATATGCCAGAAATAACTTGAATCAGAGAAAACATTAACTTTCTGAAAAAATAGGAGGAAAAAGTTTTTATGGGAAAGTATAGAGAATTATGTGAAAAGGCTCTAGAAGCATTTGGCGGTGTAGAAAACATTACTTATGTTACTAACTGTGCAACCAGATTAAGAATCAACTACGCAAACAAGAGCAAGGTTGACGAAGAAGCTTTAAAGAACTTACCAGGTTCTGCCGGTTTAGTTCCAAAGCCTGCTAACAAGCAGTATCAGATCATCATCGGACCAAACGTTCGTGATGCATACTATGAATTCCTGGATGTATCTGGCTGGAAAGAAGGCGGCGTAGCTCCTGCAGGCGCTGATGATCCAATCGATGATGAACCTGAAAAGAAGGACATCCTCTGGGTATTAAATAAGTTCGGTAACTTCATGACTCCAATCATGATGCCAGTTGTACCAGCCATGATCGTTGGCGGTATGATCTTAGCATTCCGTAACTTATTAATGAACTACTTCGGTATGAAGTTCGAAGGCGGCACATACTGGATGGTTATGGCAATCTTCAATGGCGGCTTCAACTTCCTGCCAATCTACATTGGCTGGCAGACTGCTGACCAGTTAAGAATTAAGCCTATCCTTGGCGGTATGCTCGGCGGTATCTTACTGTCAAGCTACTTACCACAGGTAACTGATATCTTCGGAATCCCTGTAACTCAGACAAGCTATGGCTCAACAGTATTACCAGTATTACTTGGCTGCTTATTCATGGCTCCAATCTACAAGTTCTGGACAAGAGTTATTCCTGAAGCATTATCATTCTTCGTAGTACCAATCTTAACTATGATCATCGTAGTTCCAGTTACATTACTGCTGATTGGTCCATTCGGAACAATGTTATCAGGCTACATTGCAACATTCGCTCAGTGGATCACTGCAAAGGCTAACTGGTTAGCTCAGCCAATTCTGTCTATGTTATATCCATACATGGTTATGATCGGCTTAGACAAGGGCTTAGCTCCAATCGGTATCGAATTACTGGCTACATTAGGTTACAACTCTGTAACTGCACCAATGGGCTTCGTATCCAACATCGCAGTAGGTGGCTCTTGCTTAGCTGTTGCTTCTGAAATCAAGAACGACGTTGAGAAGAGAGGTATGATTTCTTCATTCGGTGTTACTGCTCTGTGTGGTGTAACTGAACCTGCATTCTATGGCGGCTTATTAACAAAGCCTATCGCCTTAGCTGGTACAGCAATCGGTGCTGCAGTTGGTGGTTTAATTGCCGGTATCGTTGGCTTAAGAACATTCGTTCAGGGCGGCTGCCCAGGCTGGTTAACATTAGTATTCTTCATTGACACTAATGGTAATGCCAAGTACATGTTCCTTGCCATCTTAGTAGCAGCTGTTACTACAGTAGTATCATTCGTAGCTGCAAAGGTATTATTAACTATCACTAAGAAGAAAGAAGCTTAATAATTTAATAGGTATTTAAATAAAAGGTCTCTTTTCTAGAAGGAGACCTTTTATAAATAATGAACACATTTGAGGCAGACGGTGTTTTGCCGGAAAGGACAGAATTATGAATTTGTTCGGAGATTACGTGACATTCAATAAGCATGAATCATCTTATTTTGATCTTCCAGCCAGCATGGTAGTCGTAGTAGCTTATCTGCTTCCGGGACTTCTGAGCATGGTTTATTCGGGGTTTGCTTATTTTGCAACGCTGATCCTGATTGCCGTTGCAGCTTTTGAAAAGAAAAGCAATATGGTCAAGTTATACTGTCTGCAGTTCTGCTTCATGTCCATGTTCTTCAACATCATCATTACGGCACTGTCTTTGCTGGCCAGAGTAGTTACTCCAATACTGGGTCTGGTAACGCTGCTGTCTTCAGTAGTGGCCGTAGTAGTTATCGTTGTATTTATTTACAGCCTTTATTCAGCGCTGCAGTACAGATTCTGGAAGTTACCGTATCTGGCTGATTTCATTTTAAACAGATTTTTCAGGTAGGACAGTTTTATGGCAGAAAAGAAATATGAAAGTTATAAGGAACTCCCGATTTACCGCGAAGCTGACAAGCGGATGAAGAGAGAAGTAGAGGAGTTCATTAAGAAATATCATCCCAGCAATGATGAAATGTATCTTCAGCTGAAAAGATACGAGCTTAAGCATCTGAGCAAAAAAGAAAAAAGAGTACCGAACGCCATTTTCACTGTAATCCTGACTTTATTCGTAGTATGGTTCTATTTTATGACCAGACAGTCACTTAATAACGAAAGTGCAGGCAATCCGATTGTGATGATGATAGTGGGAGTCGTTCTTATCGTTTTATACGTTCTTTACATCAAAGGCGTTTTCTCACAGTCTAAATCTGAGATTGCCAGAATTGATAAAGCTTTATCCGGAAGCAATATGCCGGAGTTTACTTTTACCGGTAAATCTGACAGTATCAGCAAATAATTCAAAACAACATATTTATTTGACGAAATTTAACAAAAATTATAACAGCATTTAACAAAAATATGCTTGTAAGAGCGTAAATATCTTGATGTGATGTATAACTTATGTGAAAATATAAGTGTAACATAACAAAATGTAACATTTATTCAGGAAAAACAATCCTACGACCCGCAAAAGGAAAGGAGACGTCTATGAGCGAATATAAAGACTTCGCCGTCAAGGCAGTTAAGGCACTTGGAACCAGAGATAACTTCATCCATGTCAGCAAGTGCACCAGAAGTATTCGTGTCAACTACAAGCATAAGGCTGAGGTTAACGAACAGCTGCTCAAAGAGGTACCGGGGTGTGCCGGTTTTGTCAATAAGGGACATCAGGTCCAGATGATCATCGGTCCTGGAGTCGGGGAAGCTTTTGAAGCATTCCTGCAGGAAGCACAGTGGGATGTCAATAATGAACCTGTGTATAACGAACCTCTGGAAAAGGATGATGAGCCTCATAACGTTAAATATTATCTGAGTCAGTTCGGCAATTTTGTTGCCCCGATATTTTTTCCGATAATTCCCGCTTTAGTAATCGGAGGACTGATCCTGGCGGTCAGAAACCTTCTGGTGAACTATTTTGGTGTATCCATGGACAGCGGAACCGCTTATTTCATGACTGCACTGTTTGAAGCGGGTTTTTCATTTCTGCCGGTATACATCGGCTATACGACCTGCCAGCAGTTAAAACTGCAGCCGATCATGGGCATGGTACTTGGTGCTCTGATGATAGGAAATACCTACAAGAGCGGCGCCATTACCAATATCTTCGGCATTCCAATTCCTCAGGTAAACTATGCCAGCTCCATCATGCCAGTCATCCTGGGTGTCATCTTCATGTACTATGTTGACAAACTGATGGAAAAGGTGATCCCTCAGGTAATCAAGTTCTTTGTCAAGCCGCTGGCGGTAATGGTCATTACAGCCCCGGTTACTCTGGCGTTTTTAGGACCTATAGGCAATACGCTGAGTGCTTATGTTGCTCAGGGTGTCCTGTGGTTTAACGATAAATTAGGGTTCATTGCTCAGCCTTTACTGTGTGCTGCTTACCCGTACATGGTAATGCTGGGTGTCGATAAAGCCTTGGCTCCGATCGGTATTCAGCTGATTACCGAAGTCGGATACAATCCGGTGACCGGACCAATGGGCTTCATTTCCAATCTGTGCGTGGGAGCCAGTGCCTTGGCTGTCGCTTCCACAATTGAAGATAAGGCTCAGAAGGCTCTGATATCATCATTCGGCGTGACCGGGTTATGCGGTGTTACTGAACCGGCGATGTATGGGGCACTGATCACCAGACCTAAGGCCTTTATCGGAACAGCTATCGGTGCAGTCTGTTCAGGACTGTTTTCCGGTATCTTCGGGTTGCGAACCTTTGTGCAGGGCGGCTGTCCGGGCCTGCTGACGTTTGTCTTCTTCATTGACAATAACGGCGGCTTCCATTATGTGCTGATTGCGGCAATAGCGGCGGCCATAGCCATCGCCGTCAGTTACATCGCAACCAGAATCATCTTAACCAGGGAAAAGTAGAAAGGAACATATAAACATGAAAGTATTAATCGGAACATTTATCAATGAAGCTAATGCCAACATTCCTCATCTGAGCAACATCAAGGATTTTGAAGTTCTCTATGGTGAAGACCTCATCAATAAGATGGAAGTCAGAGAAGTATTCGAAGGCAATGGAATTGAAATCATTCCTGCCATCTATGCCAGTGCCGGTGCCGCCGGTGTCATTGAAAGAAACACCTTTGATTTCATCCTGAAGGAATTTGAAAATGCCGCTAAGAAACATCTTAACGAAATAGACGGTATTTATCTGATGCTGCACGGTGCTTCTGAAGTAGAAGGACTGGGTTCAGGTGACCATGCGATCTTATGGGCTTTGAGAAAGATCGTGGGACCATATGTTCCAATCGCCGTTGCCTGTGACCCTCACGGCAACTTATGCAAGGAGTACACAGACCGGATCAATATCATCCGCTCATACCGTCAGTCTCCGCATACTGACGCTTCAGAGACCAGATTCATTGTTTCCAGAATGCTGGTTGACTTAATGAAAAACAGACAGAACATCTACAGCTGCTACAGAAAACTGCCTCTGATCTTAGGCGGTGAACAGTCAGTATCAACTGATGAACCTGTTGCATCAATCAATAAATACATGGACGAAATGGAAAAGGATCCAAGAGTCAGAAGCGCTTCATGGCATGTCGGATACATCCGTCATGATACCGATGTTGCCGGATGCGGTGTTGTAGTCGTTCCTCAGAACACTGAAGACCAGCAGTACTGCGAAAAGAAAGTCGATGAACTGGCTGAATATGTCTGGAACAAGAGACATGAATTCCACTATACAGGCTTAACCGCTGAACCGGAAGATGCCTTGAAGATGGTTCTGGAAAGTGAACAGGACTGGGTATCATTAACGGATTCAGGTGACAATACAACTTCCGGTGCTTCAGGCTGGAACACCTATGTCTTAAGACAGGTACTGGCTGTCAAGGATTTAAAGAAAAAAGTATTATTCGCAACTATCAATCATCCTGCTTCATATGAACAGTTAAAGGATCTGGAAGAAGGAACCGTAACTCACATTTCCTTAGGCCAGGATCACGATGAACTGTCAAAGGCTGTTGAGCTTGATGTCTGCGTCAAGTCCAAAGGCGATATCGTCCGTTCAATCTCTCTCAGCAATCCTGACAACGTCGCCGTTTTCGGTAACTTCGTACTGGTAAATGTTGTCGGTACACCAATCGACATCATGGTTGCCAACAGCCGTCAGGCCATGAGAGAAGAAGTACAGTACAGATATGCCGGTATCGACCATACCAAATACAATATCATCATCATCAAGGTTGGCTACAACTATCCGATGTTCACCAATAACAACCGTTTCTGGGTCATGAGCTTAACAGACGGACCGACAATTCAGAACACCAGGAAACTGCCGTTCAAGAGAATCATGAGACCAATGTTCCCAATTGATGAGATCTAGGAGGTTTGCTGATATGAAAGTAATGATAGGTTATTTCACAACTGAATCCAATGCCAATACTGAAGCCAAGAATGATGTTACCAATTATGACATCGGCTTCGGCGCTGACTGCATCCGCAAATCCAGAGTAGGTGAGATCTTCGAGAAAAACGGGGTTGAAGTAATTCCTTCAATCTATGCCTCTGCCGGTGCTTCCGGTGTAATCAAAAGAGAAACATTTGATTATCTGGAAACATACTTTGTCAATACGGCCAAGGCTCACATCAATGAGATCGACGGTATCTGGCTGCACCTGCACGGTGCTTCTGAAGTTGATGGCTTAGGCTCAGGTGACCATCACATTCTGAAATCAATCAGAGCAGTGGTTGGACCTTATGTGCCAATCGTAGTCATCTGTGACCCTCATGGTAATCTGTGCAAGGAATACGTTGAAGCCTGCACGGTTATCAGAAGCTATCGTGAATCTCCACATACTGACGCTGACGAGACCAAGAAGTGGGGAGCTCAGATCTTATGCGACCTGATCAGGGACAGAAAGAACATTCATTCCGTCTACCGTAAGCTGCCGTTAATTTTAGGCGGTGAGCAGTCAGTGTCCGCTGACGAACCGGTAAAGACGATCAATAAGTATCTGGATCAGATGGAAAAGGATCCTAAGATCCTGTCTGCTTCATGGCATGTCGGATACATCCGTCACGATACACCTGTTGCCGGCTGCGGTATCGTAGTCGTTCCTAGTTCAGGTGAATACCAGCAGTATGCCGAAGAGAAAGCAGACGAACTGGCCGAATATGTCTGGAACAAGAGACATGAATTCCATTATACCGGCATCACAGCCAGACCGGCCGAAGCCCTGCAGATGGCTCTGGATGCCGAAGGCAAGCCATTCTTCATTACCGACTCCGGTGACAATACGACTTCCGGTGCTCCAGGTACCAATACCTACATTCTGCGTCAGGTACTGGCCTTAAAGGAATTGAAGAAGAGCTTCCTGTTTGCCAATATCAATGACCCGAAGACATATGACTATCTCAATACCTTCAAGGTAGGGGATAAGGTTCATATCAACCTCGGTGTAAATAAAGATGAAAACAGCCTGCCTGTGGCTCTTGACGTAACAGTTAAGGCCAAAGGTGAATTAAGAGGCTACATGATGCATGACCACAGTTCCGTTCCGGGCTATACCGTTCTGGTATCCGTTGACGGACTGCCGATCGACATCAACGTTGCCAACTACCGTACCGTAATGTGTGAAGAACATCAGTTTATCGCCGGTGGTATCAACTGGGATGATTACGATGTGATCGTCGTCAAGATGGGATACATCTTCCCTGAACTAAAGGCCAAGGGTGTCGGCAATGTCATGTCTCTGACTGATGGGGCTACTCCTCAGGATACCGCTAACCTGAAGTTCAAGAGGATCATGCGTCCGATGTTCCCAATCGACAACATTTAAAGAGAGAAAGAAAATGAAAGTTATCGTCGGGATGTTTTCCACGGAATCCAATGAACACGTGCCTAACAGAAATACCATCGCTGACTATGATGTGGCTTTTGGGGCTGAATGCATCAGAAAATGTCAGGTTGGTGATGTTTTTGCCCGGGAAGGAATTGAGGTCATACCGGCTGCGTATGTACGCAGCGGACCTTCAGGAGTCATAGCTGCTGAAACCTTCCGCTACATTCTGTCGCTGTTCACGGAAAAAGTCAGAGAACACATTTCCGATACTGACGGCATATGTCTGTTCCTGCATGGAGGCAGTGAGGTCGAAGGAACCGGTTCCGGTGACCATGCCATTCTGAGGGAAATCAGAAAGATAGTCGGACCGTATCTGCCCATTGCGGTATCATGCGATCCTCACGGCAATCTAACCAGAGAATACGTGGAAAGCTGTACGATTCTGAGAAGCTTCAGAGAATCACCTCATACTGATTCCGTTGCGACCAAGAAGCATGTAGCCAGACTGCTGTGCAGACTGCTGAAGAACAGGCAGAACATTCATGCCGTCTATTCGAAGGTTCCGATCATCATCGGCGGAGAACAGAGTGTTTCTACTGATGAACCGATCCGTACTTTCAACAGAATACTGAATAAATATGAGGAAGACGAAAGACTGCTTTCCGTTTCCTGGCATGTCGGCTATCTGCGCCATGACTGTGACTGTGCCGGCAGTGGCATTGTCGCTGTTCCTTCCCGTGAGGAATATCTGTCATATGCGCAGAAATGTGCTGACGAATTACGAGATATTATTTTCGAAATGAGACATCAGTTCCATTATACCGGTCTGACGATGGAAACTGATGAAGCAGTAACTGCGGCCCTTGAATTTGAGGGCAAACCGGTATTCATTACCGATTCAGGTGATAACATCGGCTCTGGGGCCAACGGTTACAATACGGTGATGCTCAGAATATTCCTGTCTCTGGAACAGCTGGACAAAACAGTACTTATAACTGACCTCAATGATCCTGCAGCTTTCGCCAAAGCCTGTGAGCTTGAACGCGGGCAGGAAATGAATATGAGCATCGGTGTCGGCATTGATGATTGTTCCGCAAAAGTACAGGTTGAGGTGGTATTGCAGAGCAGGGGGATCATCATGGGCATGTCTCTGGGTGATCCTGATAAGGTCGAAGGAGAAAACCTGCTGCTGAAGGTAAAGGACAGGCCGATTTACATTTCACTGGTTAACAGGCGTTCCAGCATGTGTGAGAAACATCAGTTCAAGGCTGCCGGTCTTGACTGGGATTTCTACGATATCATCGTAGTAAAACAGGGTTATATCTTCCCTGATCTTAAGGAAAAGGGGAAGTTATCCATCATGGCCTTGACAGATGGTCCGACACTGCAGGATACCAGAAGAATAGAATTTAAACGCATCATGCGTCCGATGTTTCCAATAGACGATATTTAGGAAGGAATGATTAGCTATGAAAATAATGGTTGGATTCTTTACTACTGAATCAAATGCCAATATTCCGGTCAAAACCGATATTACAGGCTATACCATCGCTTTCGGTGACGAGTGTGTCAGAAAGTGTCTGGTTGATGATGTGCTGGCTGAAGAAGGCGTTGAAGCTATTCCGGCTATTTATGCCAATGCCGGGGCTGCCTGCGTGGTAAAGAGAAACGCATTTGATTATATAGAATCATGCTTTGCGGAAACAGCCCGCGAACATAAGAATGAAATAGACGGAGTCTGGCTGCATCTGCATGGGGCTTCCGAAGTGGAGGGCCTGGGTTCAGGTGACCATCACATTCTGAAGACCGTCAGAGAGATTCTGGGTCCGTATGTGCCGATCGTAGTGGTCTGTGACCCGCACGGTAACTTATGCAAAGAATATGTTGAGAATGTCCAGATCTGCCGCAGCTACCGTGAATCCCCACATACCGATTCCATGGAATCAAAGAAGCTGACCATGAGAATGTTAATAGATCTGTGCCGCAACCGCCAGAACATCCATGCTGTTTACCGCAAACTGCCGTTAATATTAGGTGGCGAACAGTCAGTATCAGCTGACGAACCGGTTAAATCCATCAACAAGTTCATGGATGAAATGGAAAAGGACCCGAGAATCTTAAGTGCCTCATGGCATGTAGGCTACATAAGACATGATTGCGATGTCGCCGGATGCGGTATCGTCGTTTCACCGGCTACGGCTGAAGATCAGCAGTATGCGGAAGAAAAAGCTGACGAACTGGCTGAATATGTCTGGAATAAGAGACATGAGTTCCATTATACCGGAACCACGGCTCAGCCTGATGAAGCCCTGAAGATGACGCTGGAATTTGAAGGCGGGCCATGTGTGATAACGGATTCAGGTGATAATGCCACTTCCGGTGCCAAGAGCTGGAATACCTATGTCTTAAGACAGGTGCTGGCTGTAAAGGATCTCAAGAAGAGTTTCCTGTTTGCGGCTATCAATGATCCGAAGACCGTTGAACAGCTGCTGCCGTTGAAAGACGGTGAAAAGGCTCATGTTTCACTGGGCGTTGACCGCGATGAAATGAGCAGGGCTGTTGAACTTGATGTCACGGTTAAAAAGCACGGTCAGCTGGTCATCGCCAACGGTTTTGGCGCTACCGATGATGTTACCGTTACCGGTGATACCGTACTTGTCAATGTTGACGGCACCGATATTGATGTAATAGTTCAGAACAATCATAATTCATACATATATGAATCATGCTTCAGATATGCCGGTGTCAACTGGGAAGACTATGACGTAACAGTTGTTAAGCAGGGATACATCTTCCCACTGTTAAAGGAAAAAGCAGCTTTCTATGTCATGTCCCTGACTGACGGACCGACATTGCAGGATACGGCTCATCTGCCATTCAGAAGGATAATGAGACCGATGTTCCCTATAGATAACATTTAAGAGATATTTATGAAAATACTAGTTGGATTTTTTACTACCGAATCAAATGAACATGTTCCATTAAGAAATGACATCACGGTGTATGATATCGCCTTCGGTGATGAGTGCATCAGAAAGTCAAAAGTTGATGACGTACTGGCTGAAGAAGGCGTGGAAGGCATCGGGGCTATTTATGCCAATGCCGGAAGCTCCGGTGTGATCAAAAGAAATACCTTTGATTACATTGAATCCTGCATGCTGGAGACCGTCAGGGAACATCTCAATGAAATAGACGGCATCTGGCTGCATCTGCATGGAGCCAGCGAGGTTGAAGGGTTAGGTTCTGGCGACCACCATATTTTATGGGAAGTCAGAAAGATCGTGGGACCGTATGTGCCGATCGTGGTCTGCTGCGACCCACACGGCAACCTCTGCAAGGAATATGTTGAAGCTGCACAGATCTGCCGCAGCTACCGTGAATCACCGCATACCGACATGGAACCAAGCAAGAAGCTGACCATGAAGATGTTAATTGAGCTGTGCCGTAACCGCCAGAACATTCATGCGGTTTACCGCAAACTGCCGCTGATTCTGGGCGGGGAACAGTCCGTTTCCACCGATGAACCGGTAAAGACCATTAACAAGTACATGGATGAAATGGAGAAGGATCCAAGGATCCTGTCCGCTTCCTGGCATGTAGGATACATCAGACATGACTCAGAAGTAGCCGGCTGCGGTATTGTTGTTACCCCGGCAACAGCTGATGATCAGCAGTACGCTGAAAAG
Organism: Erysipelotrichaceae bacterium; assembly: GCA_017516045.1. GTDB lineage: Bacteria > Bacillota_I > Bacilli_A > Erysipelotrichales > Erysipelotrichaceae > RUG521. Next base: position 159,619 of record JAFWDT010000024.1, on the reverse strand, counting down.
AAGGCTGATGAACTGGCGGAATATGTCTGGAATAAGAGACATGAATTCCACTATACCGGTCTGACAGCTCAGCCTGATGAAGCCCTGAAAATGACGCTGGAATTTGCCGGCGGTCCGTGTGTGATCACAGACAGCGGCGACAATGCTACCAGTGGGGCTATGAGCTGGAATACCTATGTCTTAAGACAGGTGCTGGCTGTCAAGGATCTTAAGAAGAGTTTCCTGTTTGCGGCCATTAATGATCCTGCCACATACGATCAGCTGCTGCCTTTGAAAGAGGGCGATAAGGCTGAAATAAATCTTGGTGTTGGCCATGATGAAATGAGTGAGCCGGTGGCCCTGAAGGTAACCGTAAAGAAAAAAGCCCAGATGGCTGTGGACTACACCTTCGGTGAAGTTCCTGACATCACCATTGTCGGAGAAACCATTCTGGTTAACATTGACGGTACACCAATTGACGTAATCGTTCAGAACCAGGCTCATTCCTACATGAGTCGGTTCCAGTTCGAATATGCCGGTGTTGATCCGGCCGACTATGATGTAACAGTCGTCAAGCAGGGTTACATCTTCCCGTATCTCAAGAGCATTGCGGCTTTCTATGTAATGTCTCTGACCAACGGGCCAACCTTACAGGATACGGCTCATCTTCCTTTCAAGAAGGTAATGAGACCGATGTTCCCAATTGATAACATTTAGGAGAAACAGTATGAAGGAAAAAATGCTGATGGGAAGTGCTTCCGCTGCCTACCAGGCTGAAGGTGCCTGGAACCAAGACGGCAAGGGAGCAAGCATCTGGGATGATTTCTGTCACAGTGAAGCCAATGAGACCGGCATTACCGGTGATGTCTCCTGTGATTTCTATCATCACTATGCTGAAGACATAAGAATGATGGCAGAGGGCAATCAGAATACCTTCCGCTTTTCCATCTCCTGGAGCCGCATCGTTCCAAAGGAAGACCGTGTTGTAAATGAAAAGGGTCTGGAGTTCTACGATAAGGTTCTGGATGAATGCGAGAAGTACGGTATCATTCCGAATGTGACACTGGTGCACTATGATCTTCCTGACTACATCGGCAGAAAGGGCGGCTGGTGCTATGACGGTGTCAGCGATGAGTTTGCCTACTATGCTTCAGTGGTATTTAAACACTATGGTGACCGCATACCTCTGTACGTGACGGTCAATGAACCGAATCACAATGCCTACTGTGATTATCTGGTAGGTAACTATCCGCCAAATGAAAAGAACAATCTGCAGGATTATGCCCATTGCGGCTATAACATGATGGTCTGCAATGCCAAGGCCATCATGGAATTCCGAAAGCTTAACCTGAAAGCCAAAATAGGCATCGTACAGGGAGCCGGACCTTCACAGTCTCTTTACGAGACACCGGAATACCAGCAGGCTGTAAAATACTGTGACTACTTCTGCAATGACTGGGTCCTGGATCCCGCCATTCTCGGTTACTACAAAGAGGATTTTGTGGAAGCCATAAAAGCCAAAGGTATTGATCTGTCCTTTGTAAAGAAGGAAGATCTGGAAATCATGAAGGAAAATACCATTGATTTCCTGGGTCAGAACATCTACAGCCGTAACCTGGTCAAACCTAATACTTCCGGCGTTACTGCCTTTACCGTTAATAATAAGGGCAATAATGACGGCACCGGAAAGACGGCCAGAGAGACACGTGCCATTGAAGGCTGGTTTGAAACAGACCGTGATCCAAATACCAAACTTAATCCGTGGGGCAGGGAGATCTATCCGAGATGTGCCTATGTCACCCTGACCAAGAGAAAGGAAAGATACGGTGACATTCCAATCTATGTTACAGAAAACGGTCATGGCATGTATGAATCCGTTGACGATAATGGTGAGGTAAATGATGAGGCCAGAATTGATTTCCTGGAGAACTATCTCTACTGGATCATGAAGGCCAAAGAGGAAGGCGTCAATGTCAAAGGTTATTACGTCTGGAGCAATACCGACCTCTACAGCTGGATCAACGGTTATAAAAAAAGATACGGACTGGTCTTTGTCGATTATGAAGACAAAAACCTGAAACGTATTCCAAAAAAGAGCTATTACTGGTATAAAGAGTATATCAGGAAATATATGGATAATATGGACAATTAGGAGGGACATATGAAATACAATTATAGCGACATTGTTTTGAAAGAAATAAAAATGCCTGTTAAGGACTGTACCGGTGTACATGTTGATCTTTCTGATGAAACCATGGAAAAGAGAAAACAGACTGTCCTGGACAAAATGGCTGCCAAAGGCCTGGATACCCTGATTGTCTATGGCGACCTGGAACATGGCGGCAACTTTGAATATCTGGTTGGTTTTGTGACCAGATTTGAAGAAGCGCTTTTAGTACTGCACAAGGAAGGCAATGCCTACCTGGTACTGGGAAATGAAAACGAGAACAAGGCTTCCAAGAGCCGTATTAAGGCTGAGGGGATCCTGGCTTCCTATTTCTCACTGCCTAATCAGCCAATGCAGAATCCTGAAGGACTGGTCGACATCTTAAGAAAGACCGGAATCGAAGGCCGCAAGGTCGGCGTGGCAGGCTGGAAGCTGTTTACCAGCAGATATGAAGACAATAAGAAGATGTTTGATGTTCCTTACTACATGTTAAAGCCTATCTTTGACATCTGCGGTGAGGAAAACGTGGAAAACGCAACGGATATTTTCTTCGGACGTGACGGTGCCCGCAATATCAACAACGCCAATGAGATCGCTCACTATGAATTTGGTGCGTCACTGGCTTGCGATGTCATGCTGGATGCCATGAATGCTCTGAAACCTGGCTTAAGCGAATTTGAAGCCGGACAGATCATTCAGCCTTGGGGACAGAGACCTAACATCGTTACCATTGCGGCTTTTGGTGAAAGATTCATCAAGGCCAACATGTATCCAACGGAAAGAAAACTGGTACCGGGCTGCCCGGTATCCCTGACCGTCGGTCTTAAGGGCGGCAGTACTTCCCGTTCCGGTGTAGCAGTAAGCGATGTCAGCGAACTGCCGGAAAAGCAGCAGGACTATGTTGAAAAGGTCGTAGCACCATACTTCACATCCATCAGACGGTGGCTGGAAAACATTACGGTCGGCATGACTGGCGGTGAAATGTATGATCTGATCGAAGAAGTAATGCCAAAGAAGGAATATAAATGGTACTTATGTCCTGGGCATCTTACTTCTGATGAGGAATGGTCATGTTCACCTATCTATGAAGGCAGTGAAGATATCATCAGAAGCGGCATGCTTTTCCAGACCGATATCATTCCTTCAATAGCCGGTTATCCTGGTGTCTGCGTTGAAAGCCCGTTATGCGTGGCTGATGAAAAACTGCGTAATGAAATAAAGGAACAGTATCCTGAAATGTATGCCAGAATGATGGCCAGAAGAGAATACATCATCAACGAGATCGGTATCAACCTGAGTGAAGATGTATTGCCTACCGGCAGCATCCTTGGTTACATGAGACCGCTGATGTTAAGCAGCAAAGCCGCAGTTGTTAAAAAGTAAAAGTATTACAGCAGGCTTCGGGCCTGCTTTTTTGGAGATGTTATGAAGTACAGAAGATATATATATCTGGCCCTGGCGACTGTAGCCATGCTGATGGCCGGCATCATGTATAATTTCACCGTTTTTACGGAAGCCATAGCTTCTGATTTTGGTGTTGAGGCTTCTACTGTCTCACTGGTTTTTTCGCTGAGTCAGGTCTGCTTCTTTCTGGGCGGACTTGTTCTTGGCTTCATCTATAAGAAGTTCAAACCGCAGGTACTGGGAGCGATCGCTGCTGTCTTGATGACACTGGGACTGTATCTCAGCAGCCATACGACTGCAATATGGCAGCTGTTACTGACCTATTCCATTCTGATGAATTTTGCGGCTGGATGTACCTATAAGGGTGTACTTGCTGCCGTTGTTCCATGGTTCTCTGATAATCTTGGTGTAGCGACGGGAGTAATGATGATGGGAGCCGGGCTGACAGCCTTTGTGTTCAACGTACCTGTCAGCAATCTTATCATGGCTACCAACTGGCGTTTTGCGATGATGATATTATCACTGGTATCTCTTGTTCTGACACTGATACCGGCAGTGGTAATACAGACTAAGCCGGAGGTTCCGGCAAGTCGGAAAAATGAAACAAAAGCAGCTGGAAATCAGGACGGTGAATATACTACTGCCCAGATGTTAAAAACAAGTCAGTTTTATCTGTTTTTCATCTGGACTGTTATGCTTCTGGCAGGATGTACATCGGTTACAGGCAATTCTGTAGGATTATCCCGCAGCATTGGTCTGGAGACAGCTAAGGCTGCAGTAGTTTCAACAGTCATTTCCGTTTCAAATGCCATCAGCCGTATTGTGTATGGACGCATATATGATAAAAAAGGCCGTAAGATGGCCATGGGTATTACGACATTATTCTTTGTGACCGGTGTCTGTGCTATGCACCTGGCCTTAGCCCTCAGGTCTGTGGCAATCCTCATTATTGCCTTCGTTGCAATAGGTTTCTCCTTCGGGGGAGTTCCAACGATTGCCTCTACATTTGTATTACGCACTTTCGGGAGGAAAAACTATGCCAGTAACTTTGGTGTTCAGGGATCCTATTCACTGTTTTCACCGCTGTTTGGAACTACTACATTCTCACTTTTATATAAGATGACTGGTAATTATCAGAAATCATATCTTCAGATACTGCGGTATGCAGCCATAAGTGTGGCCATGTATCTGTTACTGAATAAGACCATGGCTGGAAAGGAAAAGACAAGATGAACAGAAAAGTTAAGAAGGGCTTCCTGTGGGGAGGCGCTAATGCGGCCTATCAGTGTGAAGGCGGCTGGAATGAAGACGGCAAGGGTGAAAGCAACTGGGATCAGTTCTGTCACTCTGAGAAAAATGTAAAGGGAATAACAGGTGATGTATCAGCTGATTTCTATCATCACTATAAGGAAGACATCAGACTGTTCGCTGAAGGCGGACAGAACACCTACAGATTCTCAATCTCCTGGCCGCGCATTCTGCCGGACAGAAGCAGAAAGGTCAATGAAAAAGGCGTACGATTCTATAAGAACGTATTAGCGGAATGCAGGAAGTACGGAATCGTTCCTAACGTTACTCTGCTGCATTACGATATTCCAAGCTGGTTGGAGGATGAAGGCGGCTATCGCAATCCGAAGTTTGCGGAAGAGTTTGCTTTCTATGCCAGAACGGTCTTCGAACAGTTCGGCGAAGAGATACCTTTATATGTAACGATTAACGAAATAACGCATAATACCTTCTGCTCTTACATGCAGGGCAACTATCCGCCTAATGTACACAGCACACAGGCAGTATGTGAAGTCGGATATAATCTGGTCATGGCTCATGCCAAGGCTGTAATCGAATTCAGAAAGTTCAATTTCAGAAACAGCCAGATCGGCATGGTTCACACTACCAACAGCGTTCAGATATTAAAAGATACTCCTGAATATCAGATAGCTAAAAGAAGATGTGACCTGTTCAAGAACAAATGGGTAACCGATCCGGCCATTCTGGGAAAATTCCCTGATGACTTAAGACCGCTGCTGGAAGAAAGCGGTATTGATACTTCCTTTGTAAAGCAGGAAGATTTGGATCTGCTGGCTCAGACTCATGTGGACTTCCTGGGCCAGAACTGCTATACCAGGACCTTGGCCAGACCTTACAGGGAAGAGGATGGGGAAACAAATTACTATCCTAATAATGTCGGAACCGGGCAGAAGAGACTGGAAGGTTATGTTGTAAAGAACTGGTTCACTTCCGACTTTGATCCTGATACTCCGAAGAATGCCTGGGGCAGGGAAGAGTATCCTAAGACTGTCTATGACATGTTGATGGGAATCAAGGCTGACTATGGCGACATTCCGGTTTACATTACTGAAAACGGCTGTGCCAGATATGAGGCACCGGATGAAAACGGACAGCTGGATGACCAGGAAAGGATCGACTTCATGAAGAAGTATCTGGACTGGCTGGTTAAGGCTGAAAATGACGGCTGCAACGTTAAGGGCTATTATGCCTGGAGTTCAACCGACTGTTACTCCTGGATCAACGGTTATGAGAAGAGATACGGACTTATCTATGTGGATTTCAACGATCCGGCAAGAAAGAGAACACCTAAGAAGAGTTATTACTGGTTTAAAGAATATATAAATGAGCATACGGAAAAATAAGAAAATCGTCTTTGTGGACGTGGATGGCACTCTGCTGAATGATGAAAAAAAGATACCTGAGAGTGCCTGTCAAGCAATAAATGAAATAAATAAAGCAGGAAACCTCTGCCTTCTTTGCACCGGAAGAAACCTGAAACAGACCGAGATGTTTGATTTTCTGGGCCTGGATGGGGCAGTCCTGCTGAACGGGTCGGTGGTATATCTGAATGGTGAAGTCGTTTTCGAAAAAGCCTTTCCTGAAAGGTTAGTTAGCGAACTGTTTGAATACGCTGAAGAAGTTGGTGCCGGTCTGCATGTGCTGACACTTAACAATATCTACAGCAATGATTCCTGGAACAAGCGGAAGATAAACTTCCTGAAGGCCGGGTTTGACTTAAGCGAGGAAGCCTTCCGGAAAAGAGCCAGTTTTGATACGCCTCTGAAACTGTTTGAAGGCGAAACGGTTTATAAGATCGATGTCAGATTCCCATCGCCTGAGCATCGACAGAAATATTATGAAAACCTGGATCCGTCACTGAACATGTTCATTGACTCAGGTTACTATTCCCGTGGGGGGACCTGGTATGCCGAACTTAATCACTGTGAGGCTTCCAAGGGAATAGCAGTAGAAAACATATTAAGGATCCTGCAGATGGATAAAAGCCAGGCCTACGGTTTCGGAGATTCCAACAATGATGTCCCGATGCTGGAAGCCTGCGGTACCAAGGTAGTTATGGCTACCGGTACGCCATCGGTCAGGGAAATGGCTGATCTGGTAGCAGAGGCAGCCGATGATGACGGCATATACAAAGCTGTAAAGCAGCTTGGCTTAGACAGATAGAAAGGATGACAGCATGAAAGTATTAACAGCGAAATTCACATTGGAAGCGAATGCCAACATTCCGGTCAGATGCGACCTGCCGAATGTGGCTTTGAAGTATGGACGGGATGCCCTGGGCACCATGATGCTTAACGGTATCTTTGAAGAAAACGGCATTGAGGTAATTCAGAGCTTAAGCGCTGATGCCGGCAGTTCCGGTGTCATGAAGTATGAAGCCTTCAGATACATAGCTGATACGATTTTAAGAGACATCCGTGAACATCTTAATGAGATAAACGGTATTTATCTGCATTTCCATGGGGCCAGTGAGATCGAAAACATCGGTTCCGGTGACCACTACATGTTAAGAGAGATCAGAAAGCTCGTCGGTCCTTATCTGCCGATCGGCATTGCCTGTGATCCTCACGGCAATTTATGTAAGGAATATGTAGAAAATACTACGATCATCAGATCCTACAGGGAATCACCTCATACTGACATTGAAGAGACAGTCAGGAAGGTATGTACGGTTCTGATCGAACAGATGAAGAATCCTACCGGCATTCACAGTGTCTACAGAAAACTGCCTATGATCTTAGGAGGTGAGCAGTCTGTGTCAGCTGATGAACCGGTAAGAACCATAAATGTACATCTTAATGAGATGGAAAAGGATCCTAAGATCATCAGTGCTTCCTGGCATGTCGGTTACATCAGACACGATTGTGATGTGGCGGGCTGCGGCATTGTGGTAGTTCCTAGTAAGAAGGAATATCAGGAATATGCTGAGCAGAAAGCTGATGAGCTGGCTGAATATGTCTTCAGCAAGCGTCATGAGTTCCATTATACCGGTGTAACAGCCATGCCTGAAGAAGCTCTCAGGATGGCTCTGGAAGCCAAGGACAGTCCTTTCTTCATCACAGACTCGGGAGATAATGTTACTTCCGGTTCAACAGGTGCCAATACCTTTGTCTTAAGACAGGTATTAGCAGTAAAGAATTTAAATAAGAAAGTATTATTCGCCGCCATCAGGGATGAAAAGACCTGGTCCAAACTTAGCGGTCTGAATATCGGTGATGTATGTGATATTTCCTTAGGTGAATGCTTTGACGAATTAAGCACCAAGGTTGATCTTACCGTTAAGGTTGAGGCCAAGGGACGTCAGATAGGTACAAGACTGTTTGCGGAAGAAGGAGATTTCGGCGGGGCTGTCAGAGTAAGCGTTGAGGGCAAGCCAATCGAAATAATCGTTACTGATACCAACCATCCGTTTGTTGAAAAGAAGCAGACTCAGGTAGTAGGAGCCAACTGGAATGACTATGACATCATCATCGTCAAGACCGGTTACGCCTTTCCGGAAGTCAAGGAATACGGCAATGTCATGAGCTTAACTGAAGGGGCAACCTTACAGGATACATCACGTCTGCCGTTTAAGAGAATAATGAGACCGATGTTCCCAATCGATAAGATTTAGGAGTATTTATGAAAGTATTAGTTGCCAAGTACATGCTGGAGGCCAACTGCTTCGTGCCTAATGTTCTGGAAATACCTGACTTTGATGTCAGGATGGGACAGGACTGCATTGACAGAATGCAGATGGGAGATGTCTTTGAAAAAAACGGCATTGAAGTAATTCCTTCCGTTTATGCCCGTTCCAACGGTTCCGGCATCATGAGCATCAGAAGCTTTGAATACATTGAGGGAACGATCTGCGACATCGTCAGAAAACACATAAATGAAATAGACGGCATCTTCCTGTTTCTGCATGGAGCATCGGAAGTGCAGCAGATAGGATCAGGTGACCATCACATTCTGCAGGAAGTCAGAAAAATCGTGGGACCTTATCTGCCGATTGCGGTAGTATGCGATCCTCATGGCAATCTGTGCAAGGAATATGTAGAGAATACGACTATCATCAGAAGCTACCGTCACTCACCTCATACTGACATAGAAGAAACAGTGGAAAAGGTATGTCTGATGCTGATAGAACAGATGAAGCACAGAACAGGCATTCATTCAGTCTACCGTAAACTGCCGCTGATACTGGGCGGGGAACAGTCGGTTTCCACTGATGAACCGGTAAAATCAATAAATGCCTACATGGATGAAATGGAAAAGGATCCTAAGATCCTGTCCGCTTCCTGGCATGTAGGCTATATCCGTCATGATACGGATGTGGCCGGCTGCGGTATCGTAGTGGTACCAAGCAGTGTTGAGTATCAGCAGTATGCTGAAAAGAAAGCTGATGAACTGGCCGAATATGTCTGGAATAAAAGACATGAGTTCCATTACACCGGGACTACGGCTAAACCTGATGAAGCTTTGAAGATGGCACTGGAATATCCGGAAGCACCTGTCTTCATTACGGATTCTGGAGATAATGTTACTTCAAGAGCCAGAGGGGCCAATACCGTCATTCTCAGAGAGGTAATGGCTTTAAAGGAAATAAATAAGAAAATCATATTCGCTTCCATCATGGATGACAACTGCTACAGGGAACTTGCCTCTCATAGAGAAGGAGATATAGTTGATATTTCCTTAGGCAAGTGTTTCGATGAGTTATCTGCCAAGGTGGATCTGAAGGTAAGAATAAAAAAGATCGGAACCATCAAAGGTTCCAAGCTGACCGGTGAACAGGGTGATTTCGGCGGTGCGATTGTTGTCAATGTGGTGGATACACCTGTTGACATCATCGTTGCTGAGAATAATCATGTCTTCTCGGAAAGACATCAGATGATCGCTCTGGAGTGTGACTGGTTTGATTACGATATCATTGTCGGCAAGATGGGTTATGCCTTCCCGGAACTGGTCAGGGACGGCAAACTGTGTATCATGTCGCTGACTGATGGGGTTACGGTCCAGGATATTACCAGGATACCGTTTAAGAGGATAATGAGACCTATGTATCCGATAGATAACATATAGAAAGGAAAGACTATGAGAAGAAAAGACTTTTTATGGGGTTCAGCCACCGCTGCCTATCAGTGTGAAGGTGCCTGGAACCTTGACGGTAAGGGCGAAGGCGAATGGGATTATTTCAACCATACCAGCCCGCTTAACATCAATAATGTTTCAGGTGATGTAGCCTGCGATTTCTATCATCATTATAAGGAAGATATCGACATGCTTGCAGCCGGAGGACAGAATACTTTCCGTTTCTCCATTTCCTGGGCCAGAATAATGCCCGAGGGAAGAGGCCGTGTCAATCAGCAGGGGATAGACTTCTATAATAGTGTCATTGATTACTGCCTGGAAAAAGGTGTAGTTCCAAATGTCACCTTATTCCACTATGACCTGCCTTTAACGTTAGCTGAAGAAGGAGGCTGGGCCAGAAGAGAGATCGTTGATGACTTTACTGAATATGCCAAAGTCTGCTTTAAGGCTTTTGGCGACAGGGTAAAGATCTGGGTACCGATCAATGAATTGAGATACTACTCATATTGTTCCAACATGGTAGGAAACTATCCTCCTAACCATTCACTGGATTTTGACCGTTTCTTTAAGACGGTTTACCACGAAGTACTGGCCTGCGCCAAGGCTGCCATAGCTTACAGAAAAATGGGCTGTGACGGTCAGATAGGCATTGTTCATGACAATTCCAATGTTGACCTGGCTCCGGAAACAAAAGAAAAGGAAAGAATCAGGATCATAGCCAATCTTTTCTATAATGATCTGGTTCTGGATACGGCTTTAAAGGGAACCTTGCCTGGCAATCTGATTCCTTTCCTGCAGGAAAATGGCATTGACTGGTCATATATCAGATTTGAGGACGCTGTTACCTTTGAAAAGGGCAAATCAGATTTCCTGGGTCTTAACGTCTATAACCGCATGTATCTGACCGATTACAGTGAAGGTGAGACCGAAGTGTTCCATAACAACAGAGGTGCCGGTTCCAAGAAAAAGGAAGGCATCCGTATTAAGAACTGGTTTGAAACAACGGTTGACCCGACTACCAAACGTAATCTTTGGGGACGTGAGATCTATCCTCAGTGCATGTATGACGCCCTTATGGAAATCAAGAACAAATACGGTGACATTCCTATCTATATTACTGAGAACGGACATGGCATGTATGAAAAGGCTGATGAAAACGGCAATGTTGAAGATGACGAACGCATTGACATGATGCAGGGCTATATCGACAAGATGCTGGAAGCCATGGATGACGGTGTTGATGTCAGAGGCTATTATGCCTGGAGCACCATGGATTTATACAGCTGGATCAACGGTTTTGAAAAGAGATATGGCTTTGTCAGAGTTGATTTTGATGATGACAACAAACGTTATCCAAAGAAGAGCTACTACTGGTTTAAGAAACTGATAGAAGACTATCAGAAAGGTGCTGAATAATGAAGCAGTACAGAGCCGGCTTCCCGGAAGGATTTCTGTGGGGTGGGGCAGTGGCAGCTAATCAGTGTGAAGGAGCCTATAACGTTGACGGCAAGGGTTTATCTACTGCTGATATGGTTCCGTTCAGACCTGACAAGGTTGCTGCCAACATTGCGGACATGGATGCCTCATATGATGAGATCATCAGATTCATGGATCCGAACTGCAAAGAGAATCTGCCGAAAAGAAGAGGCTGTGATTTCTATCATCACTATAAGGAAGACATTAAGATGTTCGCGGAAATGGGATTCGGTATTTTCCGTACTTCCATTGCCTGGAGCAGAATATATCCGACGGGTTTTGAAACTGAACCAAATGAAAAGGGTTTGCAGTTCTATGATGATCTCTTCGATGAATGTCTGAAGTACAATATTCAGCCATTGGTATCACTGTCCCATTATGAAATGCCGATAGAGATCACACTTAGAAATAACGGCTGGGAATCAAGAGAAACAATAGATTTGTTTGTTAAGTTTGCTAAGACATGCTTTGAAAGATATAAGGATAAGGTAAAATACTGGATACCTTTCAATGAGATAAACATGGTCAGAACTTCTGTCTATGTTGGTGGTGGCTGTCTTCTGGAAAAGAGCATGCTTGATTTGCAGACATTGAGATATCAGCTGACTCATCACCAGATGGTTGCCAGTGCCTTATGTGTAAAGCTTTGTCATGAAATCATTCCTGATGCCATGATCGGCTGCATGATTGCCAGACTGGAAACATATCCTGCTACCTGCAATCCTATTGATGTGGCCAAGGCCATGGAAGAAAATCAGATGAATCTGTTCTATCTGGACATCGCCGCCAGAGGAGAGTATCCGGGATATCTGATCAGATTCCTGCATGATAATAACATTCAGCTGGATATCAGAGAAGAAGATGACGAAATACTGAAAAACGGCAAAGTTGATTTTGTGTCATTCAGCTATTACATGAGCTATCTGGCTTCCTATGAATCTGGTAAGAGTAAAAACAGCGGCAATCTGGTTGAATCAGAAGTAAATCCTTATCTGGAAGTATCAGCCTGGAAATGGCCGGTCGATCCGGTAGGATTAAGAATAACCCTTAATACCTTATATGACAGATATCAGTTACCGATATTTGTCCTGGAAAACGGCTTAGGAGCCGTTGATGAAATCAGTGAAGACGGTAAGATTCATGATGACTACCGCATTGATTATCTCAGACGCCATATCATGGAAATGAAAAAAGCCGTACAGGACGGTGTTGATCTTTTAGGATATACAACATGGGGACCAATTGACATTGTATCTCAGGGTACCTGTCAGATGAAAAAACGTTATGGATTCATCTATGTAGATATGGATGATTATGGAAATGGTACTTACGGAAGAATTAAAAAGGACTCTTTCTACTGGTATAAGATGGTAATAGAGTCTAATGGTGAAGATTTGAAATGAACAAATGTCTATAGCAGGAGGAGCTGTATGAAAATCAATAATGACTTTTTATGGGGTGGAGCTACTGCAGCTAATCAGTATGAAGGTGCTTATGACGAAGATGGTAAAGGGCTGGCTATAGCAGATGTTATTACCAATGGCTCACATACCGTTGGCAGAAGAATAACCTGGAAAAATCCAGTTACTGGAGATGTTGGTACTATAGGCATTAATGGTGAACCGTTACCTCAAGGGGCTCAGCCAGCTGTTCTTGAGGGATATTATTATCCTTCACACCAGGCTACTGATTTCTACCATCACTATAAGGAAGACATTGCCTTAATGGCAGAGATGGGATTTAAATGCTTCAGAATGTCTGTTAACTGGACACGTATATTTCCTAATGGCGATGATGAAGTTCCTAATGAAGCAGGTTTAAGGTTTTATGATGATGTGTTTGATGAACTGCATAAATATGGTATTGAACCATTGGTAACAATACTGCATTTTGACTGTCCGGTTGCTTTGATAAACAAATACGGCGGATGGACAAACCGTAAGATGATTGATATCTTCCATAGATATGCAGTTACATTACTGAACAGATATAAGGGAAAGGTAAAGTATTGGCTTACTATTAATGAAATAAACCATATCGACAGAATACCTGTCATGGCTTTTGGTACGCTGGAAACCAGTTTACAGGGCAGAGCCCAGATGGCTCATAATATGTTTGTAGCCAGTTCCATGGTAGTTAAGTCTGCTCATGAAATTGATCCTGAAAATAAGGTAGGAATGATGCTTGCTTATAAGCCGACTTATCCTCTGACAGCTGATCCAAAGAATCAGATCCTTATACTGGAAAATGAACAGAAGATCATGTTCTACAGTGATGTAATGATGAGAGGTAAATATCCTGAGTATCGCTTGAAAATGTATGAAAGGGAAGGCATAGTTCTTGACAGTAAACCTGAAGATTATGAACTTATTGAAAAATATACCTGTGATTTCCTCAGCTTCTCATGTTATGGTGGTAATACCGTAACAGTTGATGAAACCAATGCAGAGAATGTAGGTGGTAACTTTACTCAGGGTGTTAAAAATCCATATCTGGAAACAAATGCCTGGGGCTGGTCAATCGATCCTTACTGTTTAAGACTGGCATGCAATACATTGTATCAAAGATACCAGAAGCCTTTGTGGATTGTTGAAAACGGTATTGGGTGGGCTGATGAATTGGTTGATGGAAAAGTTCATGACAACTACCGTATTGATTATCTGCAGAAGAACATTGCCAGTATGAGGGACGCTGTTGTGTTGGATGGTGTTGACCTAATGGGCTATACAATGTGGGGCTGTATTGATATTGTTTCTGCCGGTACCGGTGAAATGAGAAAGAGATACGGTTTTATATATGTAGATAAAAATGATGACGGAACTGGCACTTTGAAACGCATCAGAAAGGATTCATTTTACTGGTATAAGAAGGTTATTGCTTCTCAGGGAGAAGATTTATCATAAAAGCATCGAAAGATGCTTTTATTTGTTAAAAAGCGTAAGAGTATATTGATATGTAGGATATATTGATTTAAAATTATAACATAAAGTAACATTATGTAACAAAATGTGACAGAAGGGAGAAACTATGAAAGTATTGATCGGAGCTTTTATCGCAGAATGCAACATGCATACCGGTAAAAATGCCACTATTGAAGATTTTACCATTGAATCCGGTGAAATATTGTTTGACAGAATGTATATCCGTAAGGAAGCTGAAGAGCTTGGCGTTGAGCTGGTTCCGGCTATATATGCCTGTGCCAATGCCTGCGGTGTCATTGAATATGATACATTCGATTACATCCGTAAGCAGTTTGTTAAGTATGCCAGGAAGTATAAAGGTGAAGTAGACGGTATGTTCTTCTTCTTCCATGGTGCCAGCAATGTTGAAGATCTGCCGGGCGGCTCTGGTGACCATGCCTTAGTTCAGGCTATCAGAGATGTTGTCGGACCATATATGCCTGTTGCCATGGTATTGGACCCTCATGGTAATTTATCTCAGCAGCAGGCTGATAACTGCAATATCGTACGTACTTTCCGTCATTCACCTCATACTGACAGACAGGAAGCACATAAGATCGTTTTCAAGAGTCTGGTAAATCTGCTTAACAGAAGACGTCTCATTCATCCTGCTTACCGTAAGGTTCCTATCATGCTGGGTGGAGAACGCTGTGTTTCAACTGATGAACCATTAGTTTCAATCAATAAATTCCTTGATGAAATCGAAGCTGATCCAAGGATCCTGGTCGCTTCTTATACAATAGGTTATCTCAGACATGATTCTGACAAGTGCGGAGCCGGTATCATGGTCGTTCCTATGGATCCATGTGATAAGGAATACGCTGAACAAAAGGCTGATGAAATCTATAAATTTGTCATGGAAAGAAGACATGAATTCCATTTCCATGGATATGCTGATGTACCGGAGGTAGCTCTGAAGGTAATGCTGGAAGAACCTGAAGGACCATTATATCTGACTGACAGCGGTGACAACGTCACGGCAGGCGGTCCTGGCTGCAATACAACTGTTTTAAAACAGGTTCTGGCTCTGGATGACTTCCACAACAAGAACATCTTATTCGCTTCCATAGTTGATAAGGATCTCTTTGACAATGTCCTGTCATATAAGAAGATCGGCGATCATGTTGAAGTGGATTTAGGCGCTGAACTCAATGAGCTTTCCGGTAAGGTCCACATCTGCGGTACTGTCATTTCCAAGGGTGATCTGCACCGTCACTATCATGATGAAACCGTCGTAGGTAACTGCTGCAATGTCAAACTGGACAATGTTCCGGTTACCGTATGTATTGCCAATAAGGAAGTTTCATTCTCTGAAAAGGCTCAGTATGATGC
The DNA here is from genome assembly GCA_017516045.1 of Erysipelotrichaceae bacterium. Classification (GTDB taxonomy): domain Bacteria; phylum Bacillota_I; class Bacilli_A; order Erysipelotrichales; family Erysipelotrichaceae; genus RUG521. The sequence goes on along the minus strand of JAFWDT010000024.1, from coordinate 143,920 downwards.
TGCCGGTCTGGATTGGGATGGATATGACCTGTATATCGTCAAGCAGGGATACCTGTATCCGGATCTGAAGGCCAGAGCCAAGAACTATGTCATGAGTCTGACAGACGGTGTATGTTATCAGAGAACCGAGACTTATCAGTATAAGTGCATCATGCGTCCAATGTATCCATACGATGATGATTTTGAATAGTATTCTATGAATGTTTTAAAGATTTTAATTACTTTGGCCGTAGGTATCGCAGGATACCTGCGGGCCAAAAAGATGAAGATAACCGCTCCGGGAATGCTGGGCAGCATGATTCTGGTAGCTCTGGTAAATGCCTTTACAGGCTTTGCCCAGATGCCGGGATTCATTAAAACTATTGCCCAGGCTTTATCAGGTGCTTATATCGGCATGCAGATAGCCAAGAAGGATATCCGCAATTTTCATTATCTGATCGTGCCGTTTCTGATCCTGATTGCCCTGTTTACAGTAAATACCTTCCTGATGGCTTTTATCATCAGCAAGCTTTTCAAAATGGATATTCTGACAGCCTTATTGGGATGTGTGCCGGGCGGGGTTTCAGATATGAGCATGTTGGCGCTGGACATGGGCGGGGATGCCGGTGTGGTCGCTTTGATGCAGACCATGCGTTTCTTTGGCTGTCTGGCCATTTTTCCGGCTCTGATCAGGAGCACAACAAAGGAAGACGGTGATTCCGTTAAGGATAACAGATTCATTAATGACAACGGCAATCTGAATACCTTCATGGATAAGTTCATCAGAAATGATACTGAAAAGCTGATATTTACAATTATCGTTACGCTTATTACCGGTTGGATCGGTAAGCTTTCGGGTTTTCCAGCCGGGGCCATGGTATTCCCGATGTTTGTGGTTATGTTCATCAATGTCAATTCCAAGGTTGCCCGCATACCTAAGGAAGTAAAACTGGTTGCTCAGATCCTTTCAGGTTGTGTCGTTGGTGCTTCCATTACACCTGAAACAGTCAGGACTCTGCCGATTGCCATTCTGCCGATAGTGCTTTTACTGGCAAGTTATTTTGCGATTAATCTGTTATTTACGGAGATTTGCGTAAAGCATAATTATCTGGACCGTAAGTCAGCTATGTTTGCTTCGGCACCGGGTGGTGCTACGGATATGACTCTTATTGCGGCTGATCTGGGCGCTGATCTGACCAAGATCGCATTGATACAGGTAATGAGAGCAGCATATGTTCTGGCTGTAATTCCACCGCTGATCACGCTGTTTATTAAATTGATAAGCCATTAAGGAGAAAGGAGACCCTTATGAAAGCTGCATTTGACCGTGAAATCATAAATCCCGTCCTGCCGGTAGGCATGGAAGGCTACACTGAAGCCCGCTTCCAGTTAAATCAGAGTGAAGCCCAGCTGGCCAAGGCACCTGAAGAGGGTTTAAGACAGGCCATAGGAATCCGTGATGACCTGTTAATGGATACCATTTTGTTTTCTGATGGTGAGAAAGAGATGTTCTTTTTCATCTTGGATGTCGGGATGGTTGAAAAGAGAACAGTTGACCGGGCCAGAAAATATCTGAAAGAAAACTGCAATGTTGATCCGGAAAGTGTTTCCGTTTCCGTAGGTCATACTCATAATGGACCGCTGGTAACGACCGGTATTGATTTTGAACTGCCTTATAATGAAGACTACTGGCAGATGATTTTTGAAAAGATGAGCTATGCTGTCAGACAGTGTCGCCGTAACCTGACTGAAGTACATGCCGAATATGACTGTCACCCAGTCAATGGCTATTATAATAACCGCAATCATCCTGAAGAAGCCTATTTTGACAAGGCCATGGAACTGACGGTATATACTGAAAAGAACATTCCGCTTTTCCGACTTCTTAACATTGCCTGTCATCCAACCATTCTTGGTATTCAGAATGTCATGATCTCCAATGACTTCTTTGCGGTCTTAAGAAGATACATACAGGGCTATACCGGTATTCCGGTAAGCATCATCAACGGCGAAGCCGGGGATGTAAGTCCGCGCTTAATGAAAAAGGGAACTGACTGGAATGAAGCAATCCGTTATGGCGAAGGCATCGGTGCCCAGCTGCTTGACAGTCATAAACCAATAAAAGTCAATCTGGATCATATTAAAAAGAAATGGGTCAGATTTCACGTTGATTATGTACCGGCAGAAAATGAATTCCTGTTAGCAACAAAGGATAAACTGCAGAAAGAAATCAGTACCTTGCAGCCGGGAAGCAGACGTTATAAGATGGCAACTCAGGTAGAGCTTTATGATGTCAATGACAAACTGTCCAAAGACCGCATAATATTCGATACTGAGGCCCTGACGGTTGATTTCGGCGGCTTCAGAATTGTTGCCGTGCCTTGTGAGATCGATACCGTATTGGGAACCATGATCCGTAATATTGATGATAAACCGACCTTCCTGGCCGCCTATTCCAACGGCTTTGATTATTATGCAGTTAATAAGGGTGAATTTGGGCAGGTATTTGAGTCCTTTGTGACCCGTTATTCTTATGGAGATGCTGACAGTTTTGTTGAAAAAATCATTGCTGAAACAAAAAAACTGTAATATTTTTGTTAAAAGTTTATTTATTCTGTTAAAGTTTGTATAATATGGTTGTCAAATCATGAGGAAATCAATATATGAACACAATAGCTAGAAGACAGAGAATTCTGCAGGAACTGCAGGAAAAAGGGAATGTCAGTATTGTCGACATGGCGGAAACCATCGGTGTTTCTTCCATGACTATCAGAAGAGACCTGAAGAAGCTTTCAGCTGAAGGCCTTGTTACTTTGGAATATGGTGGGGCAGCTTTGAACAGCGGCTCACTGTTTGAGTACAACATGGCTATGAAGGAAAGGGAACATTCTTCAGAAAAAGTCAGGATTGCCAGGAAGTGTCTGGAATACATCAATGAGGGTGACTCCATTTACATTGACTCCGGAACAACACCGGCTGAACTGGCCAAGCTTATCGGCAACAAGAGAAACATCGTGGTGCTTTCTCATTCACTGCTGGTGGCTAATATTTTATCTAAGTATCCGAATGTCAAGTTCATCATGTGCCCGGGTGTATTCCGTGAAAGATCAATGGCTTACATGGGACAGATGACTGATGAATTTGTCAGCCGTTTCAAGATCGACAAGTTCTTCATGTCCATTGAAGGTATCGATGCTGAAAGCGGCATATCCGTGCCTGATTATACGGACGGTGAGACAAAGAGAAACATCTTGCTTAATTCCGATGTCATCATCGTCATGGTTGACTCCAGTAAGTTCGGCAAGAAGTTCTTCTATAACATCGCCAATGTCCAGGCATTGGATGCCGTTGTTACTGACGAGAGTGTTGATCCTGAATATGTCAGGATACTTAAGAGTCACAACGTCAGAGTTGATTTAGTTTAATTGCGGAAAGCCATAATTAATATGGCTTTTTATTATGAAAGAAATCAAATCTGTTATATTATTGTAATAGATGCGTAAGTTTATATTCTGGTTTATTCAGTGTACCTGGGGACTGGCACAGAGTCTGTTGGGCTTTGTGATTTTTCTGCTGCACATAAAGGACAGACATTTCATGTATAAAGGTGCCGTTGTTACGGTATGGGAGCGCAGGGTAGGACTGTCCTTAGGCATGTTCATCTTTGTCTGGCCGGAAGATACCAAGGTTCTGGTACATGAATACGGTCATAGTATTCAGTCCATGATATTGGGACCGCTGTATCTGTTGTTTGTAGGCATACCTTCAGCCTTATGGGCTAATGCCAGAATGTTCAAAGCCAGAAGAAGAGCCAAGAAGATATCTTACTATGCCTTTTATCCTGAAAGATGGGCCAGTAATCTGGGCGAGAGAGTCACAGGAGAAAAGACTTACAGATAGTGTTATAATATTTAAAAATAAGGAGTTACTTATATGAATCCATACGTTATTATCGTCATTGTGTTAGTACTGCTGTCATTTGGCTTCAGCATTTTCACATCTTACAAGAGAAATCAGCTGTTCAATCAGCTTACGGAACATCTGATGAAAGGTCAGTTTGAAGAGTTTGACAAAATGCTTGAGAACCCTTGGGTCAAGAGAACCATACCTCCTTTCAATATTGAATACATGCAGCTGAACCGTTATCTGATGGAAGGCCGTAAGGGTAAAGCCATTGAAATATATGATCAGTTCAGAACCAGAAGACTTAACGAGGAACAGAGAAAACAGGTCGCTGTCGGCGGTTTTGATTTCTATGTGGCTGAAGGCGATAAGGAAAGAGCTGCCTATTATAAAGATGAGATCAATAAGCTTCCTGCCAGTAAGGATAACAATACCATCAAGGAAGAAGTCAATGTTCTTTATGATGTTGTCATGGAAAAGAATACTGACAGACTGCAGGAACTGCTTGATAAGAACGAAAGCATGGATGAGCATCTGCGCGGTGTAAATGAATATCTGATTTCAACCATTTATACCAATCTGGGAAATAAGGAAAAGGCAAAAGAATATGAAAACCTTTCCCGCAAGCACATGGTAATGCTTAATGACCATATGTCCAAAAAGATGCAGGAAGGACAGAAATGATAGTTTTTAAATTTCTGGAAAATGAATCCAAAACAGCCGCTTTTGACGGTAACAGGGAAATAGGCCGCTGCAGCTACGATAAGCTGGGCAGTAATCTGTGGGACATTATCTGTACCTTTGTAGAAGAGCCTTACCGCGGTAACGGCATAGGCAAGAAGATGCTGGAAATGGTACTGGATAATGCCGGAAGAAGAAACGTCAAGATCATACCGACGTGTGATTTTGCACATATGATAATGTACAGAGATACAAAGCATGAAAACCTGCTTTACAGGAAATAAACATTAAAAAGGGAGATGTAATGTCGTGATCATTCAGAGTAAGAATGTATATTTTGAAGAAAAGCTTCAGCCTCTGCAGGTTGAATTCAAAGATGGAAAGATAACCGGAATCTATAATTATGGTTTTCTGAAAGCTGATGAAGACTTCGGTGATAACTGGATCCTGCCTGGTCTGTGTGACATTCACAGTCATGGCTATCACATGGCTGATGCCAACAGTGCCACTGAAGAAGGGATCAGGGAATGGATGGCTTATCTGCCTAAGGAAGGTGTTACAGCCACATTGCCAACTACTTCAGCCGGTGTACCGTGGGAAGAATTACTGAAGAATGTTGAAAACATAGCCAGGGTTATTGAATCAGGCAATAAGGGTGCCCATATTCTTGGCGTTCACAGTGAGGGACCGTTCATTTCCAAAGAGTTCAGAGGTGCTCAGACTCTGGAAGCTATGGTCATTCCGAACGAAAAGATCATTGATGATTTCCAGAAAGCCTGTCACGGACATTTACTGCTGGTCATGATGGCACCGGAAGTACTGGAAGACTGCAGTGTTATCAAATACTGCAAGCAGCAGGGTATCAGAGTTACACTGGGACATACCGGTGCTGATTTTGAAAAGTGCGCTGAAGCCAGAGAAGCTGGTGCTGTTTCCTTTACACATACATATAATGCCATGAAGGGACTGAACCACCGTTCACCTGGTACCGTTGGAGCTGCCATGTACTTCGATGATATGTATGCGGAATTAATTGGTGATACCTGCCATGTATCACCGGTAGCCGCTAATATATTAGCCAGGATCAAGGGTAAGGACAGACTTATCACTGTTACAGACTCTGTTGCAGCCAAGGGTTTCCCGGTAGGAACCTATGATACTCCTGAGGGAATCATCAGTGTTACTGAGGAAGAAGTATGCCGTCTGCAGAACGGTGCTTTAACGGGCAGTGCAGCCATGTTATGCCATGTCTTAGGCAAGGAAATAACAAGATCAGGTATTGATGTCGTTACAGCTATCAATTCATGTACATGTAATCCAATGAACATGCTGGGATTCGGTAATGTCAAAGGCTATATCAAGGTTGGCTATGACGCTGATATTACGGTTCTGGATAAGAACTATGACGCTGTTCAGACTTATGTAATGGGTGAAGCTCAGCTTTAATGAATAAGAAAGAATTAAGACAGTCAGTAAAGAATAAAAAGTTATCTGATAAATACATTCATGATGCCAGTGAACTGATACAGCAGAAGATAATTGATTCTGAAGAGTTTAAAAGCAGTAAGAAGATCTTCTGTTACATATCAGTTGAAGGAGAAGTATCAACAGCCAGGATCATTTCTGAAGCTTTGAAAACTAAGGAAGTATATGTTCCCAAATGTGTTGATAAGGGTATTATGAAGGCTGTCAGGATAGATAATGTTGATAGTCTTGTTAGAAATAGATTTGGTATTCCTGAACCTGATAACACTGATATAACCACTGATGAATTTGATCTGATCATTGTGCCGTGTCTGAGTGCCGGTAAAAACGGTGAAAGACTGGGACATGGGGCCGGTTATTATGACCGCTTTCTGAAAGGCAGCAAAGGCAGGACAGTCTGTCTGTGTTTTGAAGAAAGAATCAGAACTGATATCATCATGAATGATAATGATGTCTATATGGATCAGGTAATAACTGAAAAGAACACATATTAAAACAGGCAGTCTGAAAGGACTGCTTTGTTATGTCAATTGAGGCTTGCTTGAATAATGCAGTGAGTCCTCTATAATTTAAGTAGATGGAGGAAAGAGCTTATGCTTGATACCCGTAAGGTAGCTAAAAAGCTGCGCGAGCTAAGAGAAAGCAATAACATGACTCAGAGTCAGGTGGCTGAAGCGTTGTTTGTATCCCGCCAGGCTGTATCCAGCTGGGAAATAGGCAATACGATGCCGTCAATAGAGTCATGCATTATGTTACTTGATATTTACAACTGCAGTCTGGAAGAACTGCTGTGTCTGCAGCAAAAGGAGGAATCACTGTGAATTTGAAGAATATGTTACATTATCTGGATGAAGACGATATCCGGGATGTTGCCAGAGAAATACTGGATGGCAATGAAGAATATGAGGGTGTTTCCCTGATATCACTGCTTCCTTTTATGGATCAGGATGATGTAGATGATATAGCTCTGGAAGTATACCGCAGGGAAGGTAACTACACAGCCATACTTCCTTTCATAAGTGAAGAGGTAGTCGGTGAACTTGCCAGAGCAGCAATTGAGAATAATGAAGATGTCGATGTTTTAGGCATATTACCGTTTATGGATGAAGATGACGTAGATGAGTTATTCCTGGAACTGGCACATAAAGGTAAGACGGATCCGGCAATGTATCCGTTTGTGTCAGAAGATGGCTGGCATGAAGTCCTGGAAGGTTATCTCAATGATGAGTTTGAATTTGATTTTGATGAAGCGTATCCTTTCATGGATGAGGATGACATCAGAGTTCTGTTCAGACATGAAATAAAGAAGCACAGAAGCAGTTTGTAAAACTGCTTTTTTATTCACAAAGTGTTAGTTTGTTGAAGTCTTAAAAAAACATTTTTATAATTATAATGAAGTATTACGATAATTTATTGTCAATTATACACACTTAATGAAATACCCTGCAGGGTTGTTTTTTTAGTCAACGTTTATTATAATTGATTTGATTTATATATAATAAAGAAGTTTATTTTACAAAGAGGAAAAGAGAAATGTCTATTAATCAATTAACCAGAAAAGCATCAAAATTAAGTGTTATTTTTCTTGTTGTTTCATTGTTGGCTTTTTTAGGTTATAAAATATACAATCGTATGATTATAGACAAAACACCGCCAATTGTAACTGCACCGGAAAGTATTCTGGAAGCCAGTGTTTCTGTAACTGATAACGATTTATTAAGAGGTGTTAAAGCTGAAGATAACAAAGCTGGAGATGTTTCCGATACTTTAATCGTTGAAAAACTGTCTTCAATAGATTCTGAGAATAACAGAATCATTTATTATATAGCATTGGATCAGAATAATAATGTTGGAAGAGCTCAGCGTACTGTGCATTATACGGATTATCAGCTGCCTGAATTTGCCATGGAAAATGGATGTTTTATTGTTAAGATCGATGGAACTATTAATATAATAAATTATATTAAGGCAAGTAGTGTTTTGGATGGTGATCTCTCCAGTTTTATCAAATACTCTTTTGATAGTCGTTTGGATACGAGTACTCTGGGAGAATATCCTCTGCAGTTATATATAACAGATTCTGCTGGTGGAGTTTCCAAATTAGATACCACGTTAGTAGTAGTTAGTGAAAATGAATTGCATGAGAAAATACGTTTGGAACAATATCTGGTATATATTAATGTTGGGGATTCTTTCAATCCTTATGATTATATAACTCCTGAAGGATATAAAGGCACTTTGGAAATTGATTCTAATGTAAATACTGCTCAGAAAGGCACATATAATGTGGATTATTTTGTGACTAATTCTACAGCATATAATACATACAGAGGCCGCGCACGACTGATTGTAGTGGTTAGGTAGGAAACAAAATGAATAAGGAAAGCAAGAACTTAAAGGATACTCTCACATGTATAATCAAGGATGTTTTGGATAATTGGGTAACAATTGTCTGTTTTGCTGTGGCAGTTGCATTGTGGGCAGAGATTATATCATCTATCCTTTTTGTCCCTCAATATACCTCTTCAACAACATTTGTTCTATTTAATCAGGGAAACTATAACGGCGCTTATGGGAACACTAATAAAACCTCCCAAGTTGTTAAGAGCTTCAGATCAGTGCTGAACAGCCAGGTTTTTAAGAAAAAAATAGCTGAAACTCTTGATATGGAGGCTTTTCAAGGAAATATCAACATGAGTGTAGTTAATGGCACTAACCTTATAACGCTCTCAGTTACTAGTAATTCATCTGATACATCTTTCAGGGAACTGAGAAGTATAATAGAAAACCATAGTATAGTGTCTTCACAGGTACTGGGTGATGTTGTATTAAATGTATTTGAACAGCCATCCTTTCCAATATCACCTTCTAATTCGTCAGGAATTGCAAGAAACAGACTGGTTGGTTTGGTGGCAGGCTTCATTTTGGCAGTATTGTTTATCGTAATTCAGTCTTCATACAGGGATACCGTCAGAAGCCGTGAAGATTTCCCTGGAAAGTTGGAAACGGAACTGCTGGAAACGATACATCATGAGAAGAAATACAAGAACATAAAATCTTTCCTAAAAGGGAAAAAGAAGGTAATGCTTATAACTGAACCTTCCATGAGTTTTGATTTTGTTGAAACAATAAAGAAGATAAATACCAAAATACTCAGGAATAACGATAAGCTGAATAATAAAGTATTTTTGATTACATCATCTGCACCAGGTGAAGGTAAAACGGTAATTGCCAGCAATATGGCTTTGGCTCTTTCTCAACGTGGTAAGAGAGTGCTGCTTATAGAAGGAGATTCCAGAAAAGCCGAACTAATTAGGCTGTTTAATGGTAATCCTGTTTTAGGCATGGTCAAGGATAACTATTATCATAATTATATGAATGACATTCAGAAGGTTTCCGGAACCAGACTTTATATTCTGGGCAATCTGGAAGATACCGGTACTGAGGAACAATATGCATCTAATAGCTTCAGGGAATTAATGGATAATGCCAGAAAGGAATTTGATTATATAATCATTGACGGATCCTGTGTGGAAGGAAGAGCTGATGTTATAGAAACTGCAAAATACGCAGATGCTATAATAATGGTTGTCAAACAGAATTACCGGACTGTTGAAAGAATAAATGAAGCAGTTGATGTATTGAGTTTCTATGGAAATGGTGTTATTGGATGTGTATTCAATGACAAGACACAGTTGGGTATGATAAATTCACCATTTGGTTATGGATACGGATACGGTTATGGATATGGCTATGGACATTACGGATACGGCCACTATGGATATGGTCGCTATAGTGGACATTATGGTCGTTATGAAAAGATTGAAGAGGAAGAATAAATCATGAGTAACAGAGTCGATATAATGGAGAATCAGGCACAGAATAGAAAAGATCTTGTTGATCTTGTTGATATTTTTGCGTCTTTCTTCAAAATGCTCATGCATAATATTTTGCTGGTTATTATTCTGGCAGCACTTTGTGCTGGATTGATGGTAGGTTATACCAAATATAAATATGTACCAGTATATACTGCAAGTGCAACGTATACTGTTAACATTCAGTCTTCATCAGTAGGTTCAACATCGAGTTATTATGACAGGACAACAGCAACCGGAATGGCTACATCTTTTCGTTATTTGCTTCCAAGCAGCATAATGCAAAGAAGAATCAAAGCAGCCATGGGAGATAGAGGTACGGCTGCTAAGATATCTGCATCAGTAGTTGAAGGGACAAATCTGTTGACTATTTCAGCTAGCAGTTCAGATCCTCAGCTGTCATATGACACCTTGATAACGGTAATGGATGTATATCCTGAATTATCTGAGTCTATAGTAGGAAAAACATATATGGTCATTGTTGATGAAGCAGTTGTACCATCTGCACCAGATAATCCTTATTCATATACTGAAAAAGCAGTTGAAGGATGTATCATTGGTCTGGTGATAGCTGTATTAATTGTTATAGTTAAGTCACTTACTCAGAAGACCATCAGCAAGGAAGAGGATTTCAGAAGATATCTGCATATCAGATGTCTGGGATCTTTCCCATACGTTGTTCATAGTACAAGAAAGCAGAGAGCTGCTGATAATCTTCTGCTGACAAATCCAAAGTACGAAGGTGTTTTGGATGAGCCTCTGAGATTATTAAGAAATCGTTTGGAATCACGTGCCAAAGAAGGTGATTTCAAAACGATCTTAGTAACTAGTTCTATTGCTGGTGAAGGAAAAAGTACTATATCTGTTAATCTGGCTCTGTCCTTAATTCAAAATGGTAAGAGAGTAGTTCTGATTGACTGTGATATGAGAAAGCCAAGTGACCATGAGGTTTTTGGCATGGAACAGACTAAAGGTTTAAAGGAAGTGCTTGAAAAAGAAATATCTCTGTCTGAAGCAATGATTTCAGGTGTTAAACTTGATATCCCAAATGGAAAGAATTTGATATTTGTTCCTGGTGGAGCTCCTGTCGGGGACTCTGCAAGATATTTTAACTCTCCTGAACTAGAAGCTCTGATTAAAAGTTCAAAGAAAGTCGCAGATTATGTCATACTTGATGGTGCACCAATAGGTATCATGACAGACAGTGCCTTATTGGCCAATCATGCTGATGCTACAGTCTTCATCGTTTCAAAAGACAGAGTAAGAGTCGACTTTATAATTGATTCATTGGAAGCTTTGGCTCAGACTCATACTCCAATTATTGGAGGAATATTAAATGGGGTATGATGCATGATCGATTTGCATTGCCACATCATGCCTGGAATAGATGACGGATCCCGCGATATGAGAACTACTGCCGAAATGGCAAGAATAGCCAGAAAAGGTGGTACGGAAATCATCGTGGCAACGCCGCATTGTAATATTCCTGGCTTATACCGCAACTATTACGGTCCATGGTATGATAACCTCTTTGATCAGACAAAAGAGGTTTTATCTGATTATGGGATCAAACTGCTTCCGGGCATGGAAGTTTTTTGTACATATGATCGGCCAGTGCTGTTAGATAAAGGCCGGTTCCTGACAATAAACCAGAGCCGTTATCTTCTGGTTGAATTTGATTTTGGCATTTCATATGAAACTGCCCGGGATATACTGTCACAGATACAGGAAAGGGGCCTTACTCCTCTTATTGCTCACGCTGAAAGATTTGATTTCATCAGAAACTCATTGCACAACGCATTTATCCTGTCTGAAAAGGGATGTATATTGCAGGCTAACAAAGGGAGTTTTACAGGTATGTTTGGCTCGAATGTTCAGAAAACAGCTTTTCTGTTGCTGAAACACGGCCTTTACAGTGTGATAGCTTCTGATGCACATGATTACAGAAGCCGCAGTCCTTATATGAGGGATGCTTACGAAGAAGTTAGACATGAGGTATCTGAAGAGGTTCTGGATTCTCTGTTTGTTGAGAATCCCAGAAGGATCATCAACAATTCAAAAGTGCTGATGTTTGACAGATATGATTTTATATGATTGGAGAGTATAAAGTGGACAATAGAAATGATGCACTAAATGATTCCGCTTTCCGTTCCATTGCTACTCTGATAAACAGGTGGAAGGACGGAACATTTAAGGAAATTATCGATGACTGGAAGTGGATCTTTTCCTATAGCAGGAAATATAAGGGAGCCATTGTTTTTTATACTGTTCTGGGCATCATAAGTTCTTCATTAAGTCTGGTTAGTTCTCTGGTAAGCATGTATCTGATTGATATCATTACAGGACATAAAACTGATAAGTTAGTATCACTGATAGTTGTAATGATTAGCAGTTCCCTTTTGAGTTTACTTTTCAGCAGTCTTATCAGCCGTATTTCTACACGTTTGACGATTGATATATATAATGACATACGTTCAGATATTTTTGATCACATAATGGATGCTGACTGGCTTTCCATCAGCAATTATTCTCAGGGCGATATTCTAAACCGTTTCAATAATGATGCCAATACCGTCTGCAGCAATGCCATAAGCTGGCTGCCAACAGTAATAGTATCTATCTATAATTTCATAATCGTGTTTTTTGCAGTGTGGCGCTACAGTAAAATTATGGCGCTTATTTCTTTTGTTGCTGCACCATTTATGTTCTTAATGTCTAAGTTTTTAGTTAGAAAACAAAGAGAATATGGAATGAAGGCAAAACAGATGGCAAGTAGAGTTATGAGCTTTGAAGTAGAGACTTTTGCTAACTTTGATACGATAAAATCTTTTGGTATTTCAAATAAATATGGAGAAAAAATGAAAGACTGGCAGAACAAAAAGAAAGACTTATCGTTGGAATATAATTTGTTCTCAATAAAGACAAGGGCTTTCCTGTCCATAATGGGAATGTGTGTGCAAATGATAGGATTCTTATATTGTCTGTGGCTATTATGGAACAATAGTATAACCTATGGAACAATGGTGTTCTTCCTCCAGCAGAGAAACAGACTATCAACAGCCTTCAATAAAATTATTGGAATCATACCTGCTTTCCTAGGTGTTTCGATTTCTGCCAACAGAATCAGAGAATTAGTTGACCTGCCTAAGGAAGTACATGTCAAGGACAGTTCTGAAATTGAGAAATATAAGGATACAGGATTTACAGTTGAAATGGATGGTATTGATTTCTCTTATGTAGAAGACCAGAAGGTCATTATCAGTTCCAGCTTCTTTGCTAATCCTGGAGAAATTGTTGCTATTGTCGGACCTTCCGGTGAAGGCAAGACAACCATGATAAGACTGATTCTCGGACTTATCAGACCGCAGGAAGGCCAGGTAAGGATCAAGGCACGGAACGGGGAATTTGTAGAAGCTAATGTCGATTCACGTTATCTTTTTGCTTATGTACCTCAGGGCAATACTATTCTGTCCGGAACAATTGCCGAAAACATGCGTCTTATTAAGGAAGACGCTACTGATGAAGAGATCATTGAAGCTCTTAAAATCGCCTGTGCCTGGCAGTTTGTGGAAAAGATGCCTCTTAGCATTAATTCACAGGTCAGAGAACGCGGTGGCGGACTGTCTGAAGGGCAGGCCCAGAGACTGTCTATTGCCAGAGCAATTCTGAAAGATGCGCCGGTTTTACTGCTGGATGAAGCTACAAGTGCTCTGGATATACAGACAGAAAGAGATGTTCTGAGAAATATCGTTCAGCAGAGACCTAACAAGACATGTATAGTAACCACACATAGACCAAGTGTGCTTGATATATCTGACCGTGTTTATCGTGTCATGAAACGAGAGATTCGCGAACTGAATGAAGAAGAATCCAGCAGGATGTCCATGGATTTCTAAGGAGAATGCATGAAGAAAGTACTTCTTACTGCTACAGTGCAAAGCCATATCTGCCAATTTCATAAACCGCTGGCAGCTTTATTACATGAAAATGGATATGAGATTCATGTAGCTGCCCGAAATAATCTGGCGGAAAAGAATGGACTGAAACTGGATTTTGTTGACAAAGCATACGACATACCGTTTGCCAGAAGCCCTAAAAGTCCTGATAACCTTAAAGCATATAAACAGCTGAAGAAAATCATTGATTCGGAAAACTATGATGTAATTCACTGCAATACCCCAATGGGTGGCTTTGTGACGCGTTTAGCAGCCCGCAGAGCCAGAAAAAAGGGTACGACAGTAATTTATACTGCGCACGGTTTTCATTTCTATAAAGGCTCTTCAAAAGCCAGCTGGACTGTCATATATCCAATAGAGAAAACATTTGCCAGACTTACTGATAAACTTGTAACTATTAACAGGGAAGACTATGCTCTGGCCAGGGAAAGATTTAAAACTGATGTTTATTATATACATGGAGTCGGGGTTAACGAAAAAAGATATGTACCGGCAGCCGAAGGTGAAAAAAGCGAATTAAGAAAAAAGCATGGATTCAATGAAGAACAGAAGATAATGCTGATCATCGGTGAACTGCTGCCAAATAAGAATCAGCAGATGGCTATCAGAATGATGCAGAAGGTCATTGAAGTATATCCTGATGCGGTATTACTGATTGCTGGTAATGGACCTGAAAGGGAAAATCTGGAGAATCTGATCAATGAGCTTAATCTTTCTGATAATGTGAAAATGATTGGTTACTGTACCAATCTTGAAGAATACCAGAAAATGATAGATCTCAGCGTTGCCTGCAGTAAAAGGGAAGGACTGCCGCTTAATATCGTTGAATCAATGCTGGCAGAAAACCCAATAGTAGCTACAAAGAACAGAGGACACTGTGAACTTATTGAACATGGTGTCACCGGATATCTGGTAGATGTTGATGATACAGATAGTATGGCAGACTATGTTCTTAAGCTTCTGGCGGATACGGAACTGATGCATAAAATGAAGAAAAACTGCAGACAATTTGCCCTGCAGTATGGATTTGAAGCAGTTACACAGGAACTGAAGAAAGTATACGGAATAGAATAGATGAAGATAGGAATACTTACTCATTATGATGTTAATAACCAAGGAGCTCAACTGCAGCTGTATGCCATGAGAGCCTGGCTGATGGAGCATGGACATGATGCCTGTATTCTTTCCTATACTAAAAACTTTGATTTTGATAAAAATGAAGAAAAAAAGAACAGCGGTTCTTTTCTGAATTTCAAATATTACATAGAAGAATATCTTATAAAAAGAGGCCTTGGACTGACATTGTTCAATACCAGAAAGATGATAACTCACAGGAGATTAAGAAGCAGCATTGAAATGCAGCCATATGACAATAATGACTGTGATGCTATTATTATTGGTTCTGATGAAGTCTACAGTATTGATGTCGGATGCAATAAAATGATGTATGGTAATGGTTTACAGGGGAAACCTGCCATTGCCTATGCACCTGCTTTTGGACGTACAACGATTGACCTGTTAAAACAGTATAACTGTTATGATACTGTAAAAACAGGATTAGACAGCATGTATGCCTTGTCAGCCAGAGATACCCATACGCAGGAAATGATAAAGGAAATAACCGGAAAAGATGTACCACTGGTATGTGATCCGGTATTGTTATACAGCGGTGAAGGATTTAAATCAAATGCATCACCTATACGGAAAGATTACATGATTGTGTATTCCTATGATGCCAATATGAATGAGGGACATGAAGTAAAGGCAATTCAGGAATATGCCAGAAAGCATAAGCTCACTACGGTGTCTTTAGGTACTTATCATAAATGGTGTGACAGGAATATCGTATGTAATGCGATTGACTGGTATGGATATTTTCGTAATGCAAAGTGTGTTATAACTGATACTTTTCATGGAACTGTTGTAGCTATGAAGAACCACTGTAATGTTGCAGTATATATACGTAAAAGCATTAATTCCTTTAAGATGCAGTCACTTCTTGAATCGACAGGAACTCAGGACAGGTTGCTTGATGATATAAAATTCGACAGCTTAGAGCAGGTCTTAGGCAAGCAAATTGATTACGCAACAGTAGGCAGGCATATTAGAAATATGGCTGAAGACAGCGAAAAGTATCTTCTCAAGGCATTGGGAGGCATTCATGAATAACATTCTTGATAAAGCAGAATACACATGCTCTGGCTGTGGTGCCTGTCATGCTGTATGCCCGGTTAAGGCCATAAAACTTAAGAAAGATGACTATGGATTTTTTGTCGCTGATATTGACGAGAATAGATGTATATCCTGTGGCTTATGTAAAACAGTCTGTACCAGATACGATCAGAGCTTAAATGGAGTCAATTTACTTAACGGCGGCTTATACGCTTTAAGAAGTTCTGATCAGCCTACAGTTAAAAACTGTTCATCAGGCGGCATTGCCAGTGAACTGGCAGAGTACGGCATATCAAAGGGATATAAGGTTACAGGTGTCTGTTATGACCTGGAAAATAATATTGCATGTCATAAAACTGCTTCTACAGTGGAAGAAATAAAAGAATTTGCCGGTTCAAAGTATCTTCAGAGTAACTCTCAAATTTTCAGAGAAGCCATAAAAGAAAAAGGTTTCATTTTCGGAACGCCTTGTCAGATAGCCGGTTTACATAAAGTGCTGTCTGAATGGAGAAAAAGAAATGATTTTATCCTTATTGAAATATTCTGTCATGGTGTTCCTAGCTATAAGCTATGGGATGAGGAACTGAAACTGATCAGTAAAAAACTTGGTAGTAATCAATTTGACAGCTTACAGTTCCGCTATAAGAAATATGACTGGCATATGTACTGCATAAAAACTGAGAAAAACGGCAAGATTTATTATGGTGAAAGAGAAAAAGATCTATTCTGGCAAGTGTATTTTGAAGATATGCTGTTATCTGAGGCCTGCTATAACTGCAGGTTCAGAAAAGAAAACAGCTATGCAGACATAAGATTGGGTGATTACTGGGGCAGAAAATACAGTGATGATTCCAAAGGTGTATCTGCTGTGTTCTGCATGACAGAGAACGGAAGAAAAATCATAGGCGATCTTATTCATAACGATAAAGTGATTGAATTAGAGAAAACAAGTAATGAAGAAATGCTGCAGTATCAGAACATGAAAGGATATCAGCATGGCGAATTACATAAAGAAGTACTTGAAAGATTAAAAAACTGTGATGATATCAATAAAGTGATAGAATACTATCATAGTAAACTGCCGGTAAAACGGAAGATTAAAGGGATACTGTTAAAGTTAAGTAGCATTATTCCTGGAAGTCTAAGGTATACAATAAAGAAAAATATAAAAATATAGATTTAGAAAGGAGATATTGAAAATGGCATATCGTAGTACTCAAGAAATGATAAAAATGCTTGAATCAAAAGAATATCTCCAGGAAAAACTATATGTAAATGGGTTTTTAATAACAAATCATGATTTTGAAATTACAGACGAGTATCCATTTTATGGAAATTGGTATGATAACAAAATTGGTGATTATAATATCTATTTTCATAAAAATGCAAACCTGACATTATATCAGGATGATAATACTTACTTTTTTATTCTTGGCCATGCTGTGGATCCATTTGATGATTTATATACTGAAGATTCTGTTCTAAAGAAAATGGCAATTGCATATAGGAAAGGAATAGATGAGTATTACGAAGCCCAAAGTGATTTAACAGGCATATACTGTACAGGGATTATAAGCACTAATGAAATATATGTATCGAATGATTGTACTGGGATGCAGATAGTTTATTATGGAACTATTAATGGGAGTGTTTATTTTTCATCTCACAGCAAATTGATTGCTGACTTGTTAGGCCTTGAACAGAATGCTTATATAAAAAAATTAGTAAGTAGTAAATTTTATCATTATATGGGAACATGGCTGCCAGGTGATTTATCTCCATACAGTGAATTAACACGATTGGTTCCAAATCATTATGTTCATATGAACAAGCAAAAAGAATGCAGTATAGTTCGTTTTTTCCCCGTTGAAAAGATTATAGAAAATGCAGACGATGATTCTTATCAGAATTCTATAAATTGTTTAGCTGATATTCTTCACAAAACATTGTATTTATATTCAAAAAAATGGGATGACAAAAAAGTATCTATCAGTATTACAGGCGGTAGAGACAGTACAACCACATTAGCATGTGCTAATGGTTTATATGATAGTTTCAATTATTTCAGTTATATTTCAAATGATTCTGAAAGAGTAGATGCATTGGCTGCAGAACAGATATGCAGTCAGCTGGGATTGAATCATGATACATATGTCATTCCTACAAATGATATTGAATTGTTGGATGTTGATGTTTTCGCAACTATTTTGGAGTGTAATTCTGGATGCATCGGTGAACACAATCGTAATGATGTCAGAAAGAGATTGTATTTTATTCAAAATCCAAAATATGATATTGAAATAAAATCATGGGTAAATGAATTAGGGCGTGCCTCTCAGTATACAAAGTACAATAAGAAGAGTTTTCCAAAAGAACCTACCGTAAGTTATTGCAGAGCATTACATAAGATTTATATATCACCAAAACTGATTCATGAAACTGACTTAATTTTTGATGAATATTTAAAAAAGTACTATTCAAATGATGCTTTTGAAAAAGCTCCATGGATGGAATTGTTCTGGTGGGAGTTCTGCTGGAGTGGTGGAGAAGGTATTTTCCTGACATCTGAGCACAGAACATCTTCTGAAATAGCTATTCCGTACAATAACAGAAGATATGTAGAGCGTATGCTGACAGTACCACTTGAAAAAAGAATAACTGATTCAATACCAATAGATATTATCAAGCATATGAATCCAGAAATTGCGAAAACAGGAGTTGTTGTAAAAAACATAAAACACACTGATAAAAGAGCATTGTTAATGAGAATTTATCTAGAGATTTTTTCAAGAATACATTTTTAATACTATTTTACATATGGAAAACCCAATTTTAACGATTATTACACCTACCTATAACAGAGCTGATTGTCTGAAGAAATGCTGGGAATCGCTGTGCAGACAGTCTTTTTCAGGTTTTCAATGGCTGATTATTGATGATGGCAGTGCTGATAATACTGAAGAAGTTGTTAAGGGTTTTATTGCTGATTCACAGTTTGAAATAGACTATTATAAGAAAAAAAATGGCGGTAAGCATACCGCACTCAATTTTTCACATTCATATATAAAAGGTCAGTACATGGCTATTCTGGACAGTGATGATATATTGACTCCTAATGCATTGGAAAGACTGAAAGATACATGGAATAAATATAGTAATAATAAGGAAGTTGGACAAGTCATTTTTCTGAAAGGCTATAGAGAAGACAGACCAATCTGTTACGTTGCTCATCCTGATACAATAGTTGATTCCATAAAGGAACCTCGTATATCTGTCAGTGGCAGAGACTGTTTTGATTCATACAGAACGGAACTGTTTGTTAAGCACAGTTTTCCTGAGTTTGAAGGTGAAAAGTTCATTGGTGAGGGATCTGCTTTCTTTTTCATTGAACTGGAATCAAAAGCTGTTTATGTTAATGAAGTTATTTATTTATGTAATTACAGAGATGATGGCCTGACAAAAGCAGGAAGATCAATGAGAATAAATAATCCTTTAGGAGGCATGTATAATTCCAAAATATATATGAATTCAAGATTGCCTCTTCTAACACGTTTGAAAAAGGGAGTATTATATGCATGTTATTCTAAGATAGCAGGAAAATCATTTGGTGAAACTATGAGTGACAATAAATACAAACTGCTTACGGCAATTACATATATTCCGGGAGTTCTTTTAGCTAAATACTGGGAAAAAAAGTATTCAGGAGGTAGTAGATAATGCCTGAATTCAGTGTTATTGTTCCTGTTTACAAAGTAGAAAAATACCTCAGAAGATGCGTAGACAGCATTTTGATTCAGAAAGATACTGATTTTGAAGTTGTTCTGGTTGATGATGGAAGCCCAGATAATTGTGGCGCTATTTGTGATGAGTATGCTGCTAAGGATGATCGAGTAATCGTGATTCATCAGGAAAACAGTGGTGCTTCGGAAGCGAGAAATACCGGTATTAAAAAGGCAACTGGGGAATATCTGTTGTTCATTGATGCTGATGATCGTCTTAATAATGATTCTTGTTTCCAAAACGTTAAAAGAGTTTTGAATAATAATAGAGATTTGGATGTTCTTTGTTGGGGACTCAAAATCATGAATGAAAATGGCCAACTTGTAAAGGTGCGAAAACTATCGTTTGTTTCAAAAGATTCTGATGAAAAATATTATGTTTTGAAAAATATGATATACAAAAATGAATACATTAGCACTTCGTATTGCAAGGCAATTAAACGAAATCTTATAATAAAAAACAATTTATTTTTTGTTAGAAACTTAAAAAGTGAGGATATTGAGTGGGTTGCACGAATAATGGTCCTTTGTAAAAATATAGGAACATTTGATGAGGTGTATTATGACAGAATCACAAGAAAAGAGGATTCTTTAACATCTTCCATAGGCAGAAAAAATGTTCTAGATATTCTTAATCAGATAGAAAAAGGTGTTGAGTTTGCAAAAGAACATGCTGAAAACCAAGATTTTTTGGATTTGTATTATGAATACTGGGCATATCAGTATGCTATGTTGTTGGGGTTCTGTAGAAGAGCATCAAAAGAAAGTGACTTTACACATATTAAAAACAGATTGAAAAAACTATCTTGGCTATTAGAATTTGATCATGTAAAAAAGGTTAGGCTAGTCAATAAATTATACAAAATCCTTGGTTTAGACACTACAATGTTTATATTGGATGTATATTATAAAGTTAAGTAGTAACATGAAGAAAGTTTTGATTATCGCACGGAAATTAAGCATAGGTGGTGCTGAAAAGGTTGCCAGAGATATTGGATATTATGCTGATAAATCTAAGTATGATATACATTATCTTGTTTTTGGTAATGAAAAAAACGATTTTGAAAAAGAGCTAACTGATAATGGCTGTACGATAATTCATATGGATCCTCCAAACAAAAATTATGTTTTATATTACAGGAACCTTAAAAAACTAATAGAGAAAGAAAAGTATGATGTTATTCATTCCCATACAATGTTTTCATCTGGATGGGCAATGTATATTGGGTATAAGTGTGGAGTACCAGTGAGAATTTCACATTCTCATACGATTAAAGGTCCGGAAAAGAGAAGTTTTATAAAGAATTCTTATGAGAAATTCATGAGAAAAGTGATTAATAAATACTCTACACATTGTATAGGCTGTGGTTTGAGTGCAGGATATTGGTTATTTGGAAAAGACAAGTTTGATAAGGATGGTATAATAATTTTCAATGGAATTGATTTGAATTCGTATAAATATGATCAGAATAAAAGAAATACCATTAGAAAACGGTTTGATCTTGAGAACGCTTTTGTGTTAGGCCATGTTGGTCATTTTGCTGATGTCAAAAACCAGAAATTCATTGTTGAACTTTTGCCACAGATAATTGAACAAAGAAGTGATGCAAAGTTATTACTTTTAGGTGATGGAGACACAAAGAATGAAATAAAAAAAATATCCAAATCACTGAATATTGACAAATGCGTTATCTTTACAGGTAATGTTGATAATGTTGGAGATTATCTTAGCACTATGGATGTTTTTGTTTTTCCCTCAAAATATGAAGGCGTACCATTATCATTAATTGAGGCTCAGGCAAATGGTCTTCCATGTGTAATATCTGATAAAATACCAAAAGATATTTATCTTACAGATTTAGTAAAGCCTTTATCGATAAATGAAATAAATAAACAGGAATGGGTTAGTGAGATTATTAGTTCAAAGAGAAACAATCCAGAACAGTATATCGATATTATAAAAAACACAGAGTTTAGCACTGATAAAATGCTAAAAAGAATTTATGCAATTTATGAGGAGGCAGTTGGCAATGAAGGTTAAAGTAATTGTTGGTAAGATATTATATAATCTTATAGGAAAACACATGCCTCTTTCTGATGGTCATTTCAGTTTTGGAAGTAAAAAAATAAGAGCTTTTTGCGGTAAACTGATTCTGAGAAATTGTGGAACAAATGTAAATATTGAAAAAGGGGCTCATTTCAGTAGTGAAGTATCTTTGGGTAACAATTCTGGTATAGGCATTAATTGTCAAGTAGCACCATATGTAACTATCGGAAATGATGTCATGATGGGACCAGAGTGCATGATTTATACATCAAACCATGGCATGGATAGAACAGATATTCCAATGTGGAAACAACAATCTTCAGAAGTAGAACCAGTAGTAATAGGAAATGATGTATGGATTGGGGCAAGAGTTATCATTCTCCCTGGTGTTCATATTGGGGACGGATGTGTTATAGGTGCTGGATCAGTAGTTACCAAAGATATAGAAGAATACACTGTTGTTGCCGGAAATCCGGCTAAGTTTATAAGAAAGAGAAAGTAAATGAAAACACTTCTTTTTGTAATACCTACACTTAGAATGGGTGGAGCTGAAAAAGCGTTGATATCCTTGCTAAAGAGTCTTGATCAAAATGTGGTTAATGTTGATCTTTTTCTTTTTGAGAGTGGAGGCATTTTACAAAAAGAAGTTCCTGAATGGGTAAACGTAATTGAAGCAGATAGTATTACCAGAGCGATGACACTTGAAGCAAGATTTTACTTGAGAGATTTAGCTAAAGAGGGGCATGTTTTTGCTGCACTATCAAGATTATGGCCTTCTCTTATCAATAAATTAGGATTCAAGGTGTTTTCGTGGGATATTGTTAAAAAATACATTCCTGTAATTTCAAAGCATTATGATGTGGCAATTGGTTTTCTTGAAGGAACAGCCGATTTTTTTGTTATAGATAAAGTACTAGCTGACAAAAAGATTGGTTGGATTCACACTGATTTAGCTAAACACATAATTCAAGCAAAAGAAGCTGAGTATTATAATCGTTTCGATGAATTAGTTACAATTACAGAAAAATGTAAACAGGCGGCAGTAGATTCAATTCCAGGTATTGAAGAAAAAATCTCTGTTATAGAGAACCTTGTTCTCCCTGAAGAGATTTTAAGTAAATCACTGGAACCAATTGATTTGGAATGGGGAGATTGTTTCCAGATTGTTACTGTAGGTCGCATGGAATATGATAAAGGTATTGATTTAGGAGCACAAGCAGCAAAGATTCTCTATGATAAAGGGGTAGAATTTGAATGGCATGTTTTAGGATATGGAAGTCAAGAAACTGTAATTAAAAAATATGTACAAGAAAATAATCTTGGATATGTTTTCATTTTGCATGGAATGATTTCAAATCCATATCCATATATGAAGAAAGCTGATATAATAGTTCAACCCTCAAGGAATGAAGGAAAATCAATTGTATTGGATGAGGCAAAAATATTAGGCAAAGCAATAATTGTTACAAACTACTTATCAGTGAAAGATCAGATAAAAGACATGGAAACAGGTATCATTGTTGATATTAATGCTAAAAGTATTGCTACAGGAATTGAATTATTAAAGAACAATAGTGTTTTAAAACAACAAATAGAGAATAATTGTTTAAATAGACGTAACGAAACTGTTAAAACATTAGAGAAGTTTTATAGTATTATTAATGATTAATAGTGTTTTATTGTACAATAAACAGGAAAGCAAATGGAGGAAATATCATGATAAAACAGATGGGATTATTATTGGCTATAATGTTAGTAAGTGGTATGTATTCCTTAGGGTACATGAATTCAAGAGCTAAGTGTGTCGGTATTATTACAGCTGTCATGACTTTTTTTGCTGGTTTAAGGACATGGTGGTTTGGAGATTTAATCAAATACTATACTTTGTTTTTATCGTGTACAGGAAGCGGGTGGAAAAATGCTGTATTTAGTAACAGGGCAAATATTGGCTTAAGAATATCATTTAGAATAGCTGGGTGGTTAGGGATATCTTATGATGTTTGTATATTTATAATATCCGCTTTTGTTGCCGTTACACTTGGTTTATTAATATATCGTTATTCTGTTTCTATCTATTGGAGTTACTTAATGTATATTGGGATGGGCTTTTATTTGTTTTCTTATTCAGGTTTGAAACAATCTATAGCAATGGGATTTTTATGTTTATCCATGATAGCATTAATAGAGGAAAAACCGGTACCGTTTTATTTCTGGACGATATGTGCTGTGATATTTCATGCTCCGGCAGCTATTTTTCTTCCGGCATATCTGGTCACAAAAAAAGAATTTGATGCAGTATATATCTGGATTATTGTCATTTCTTTGGTATCTTTCTTCTTGTTTAGAGATCGAATAGTTTCTGTTCTTTCAGATGCTTATTATGAAGAAGAAGCTACGTTAGGTTCAAGCAAAATAGTAGGCGGTAGAGCTTTAATGATATTGTTTATTATGGGATTAGGTTGCTGGCTTAGACCTGTTACAGCAATCGATACTGTTTACAAAAAACTCTTCTCAATAATGCTAATTTCATTTATGCTTCAGTGTTTTTCAATATACGGAAATGTTTTCACGAGATTAACAGATTATTATTTTCAGTTTGTAGTATTGTATATACCGTTTATTTTGGAAAGAGCAGATCACCAATTATTGATGAATTCTGCCAGAAAAAACAGAATACGTATAATTCCTAAGAACTTTTATATGTACCTGTCATTTGGAATCAGTGTATTTGCTTTAGCGTATTATGCAAAATACTGTCATGGCTCATTATGGCTGCTGAAAAGTTTTAAGTTTGTTTGGCAGATCAATCCTTATACATTGTATGGAAGGTAGTTCATGTATAAAGAGAATAAAATCAGTGTTGCAATGGCAACATATAATGGCGAGAAATATATAAAAGAGCAAATAGATAGTATTATTCATCAAACTGTTGAAGTTGATGAAATTGTTATTAGTGATGATGGTTCTATAGATCAAACTGTTGCTATTATAAAAGAGTATGTCAATAATGCGAGTAAATTATCAATTGTTTTATTGACAAATAATCCAGATCATGGAATTAGCGGTAATTTCAGTTGGGCAATAGGTCATACAACAGGAGATTTTATATTTATCTGTGGTCAGGATGATGTGTGGATGCCTGATAAAGTACAAAAGGTGGTTGATGTTTTCATTGATTATCCATTTGCAGAATTTGTCTGTCATAATCTATGTTGTGTTGATCAAAATGGCGATTTATTAAGTGAACAAAAAATTAATTCTATTTTTTTGAGACATGAAATGTACACGGGTGAGGTGATAAAAGCTAACAGAATGGACTATTTGTCTGCGGCCATTTCATCTGTTTTGATTTCCGGCCCTGCAGCTTGTATATCAAAATCTTTAGCTCAAAAATGTCTTCCAATTCCAACAAAAGTACCAGAAGATTGGTGGTTGCAATTTTGTGCTGTAGCTGATGATTGTGCATATTATATTCATCTTACATTAACGAAATATCGTATTCACGACAGTTCAACACATTCAGCGGGAATGAGTTTTTGCAAGCATTTGAGAAAAACGGTTCAAACTATTAAAAGCGCCAATAATCGATCAGATATGCTTTTTAATTTTTCTAATAATGCAAGTAGATATTTAGAAGCAACGTTGAAAGATGAAGAAATACCTGATACAGCTAATTGGACTTTAAAAAGAGTCAAAGATATTGGAAGTAAGGTTTTTGAAGCACAAAACAGTGGTAGGATTAAAGGAACGTATCTTTTGGTGAAACTTTATTTCACTGATGTTAGGTATAAAAGAATTGGTTTAAAAAACTTTTTAACACAATTAGCTCATATTATTATTTATGGTAAAGACAGTAGTGAAACATTATTTGAACTATGAATCGTGCAAAGATTGAAATAAATAACATAGATAAAAAGTACAGATTATTTGTAACTAGTATTATTATGGAGAATAAAGAATGAAAAAAAATAAGTTTATGGTCAAAAATTATAAACAAAAAATAAAGGAATGGCTTTATGTTTATGTATTACCGGAATTTGATTGTTTCATGGCACTAAGAGCAGTAAAAAAATTAAATATAAACAGAAAAAGGAATGATACTTCAATAAAAGTGGGATTTATTGTCCAAATGCCAGAAGTATGGGATAAAGAGGCACCGGTATATGAGCTCATGATGGAAGATAAGCAATTTGATCCCTGGTTAATAGTGATACCTTCTTATAATGCCACTAGCAAGTCATTAAATGCTTACGGAAGGGAATTGTTATTTTTTCAAAATAAGTATCAATTTGCCAATATTCTAACATCAAGACAGTTACATGAAGATTTTAGTGGATTAAAGGCACAAGGATTTGATTATATTTTTTACCAGCGTTGTTGGGAGAGTTATCTTCCTGATTTACTTCATACTTCTAAAGTAATAAAGTATGCTAAAACATGCTATATTCCTTATGGTTTTCATTTTTTTAATGAATCGCTCACTTATTATAAAACCAGATTTTTTAATAGTTTATATATGTTTTATTGCAGCAATCAACAGCAATTTGAGAGATATTCATCAATAACAAAATTAAAAGCTGCTTATCTAGGTTTTCCAGGATTGTGTAGAACACCGAATCGTTCTATATTGAGACAAAACGAATTACGAATTTTATGGACACCGCGTTGGGAAACTTCTCTTAGATATGGTGGTTCAACTTTTTATGACTATAAAGATTGTTTTGTTACATTAAAACAAAACTCACCATATTATAAAATTGTCATGAGACCACATCCTTTAACATTTCGGCATGCAATACAAACAGGAAAGATGAGCAGAAATGAGATTGATGAATATATCAAGAAGAATAAACAAGCAGGCATTATTTTTGATGAAAATGAAGATATAAAAGATACTGTAGAAAAAACAGATGTGATGATTACTGATTTTTCTTCAGTAATCATAAGCGCATTGTTATGTGGAGTTGTTATTATTTATACAGGGAAAAAAACAGATGAGACTCCTAATGTGATTCTACAACAAGTACTAGACTGTTGTTATCATGCAAATAATTGGGATGATGTTATATCTATCCTTGATGCTATAAAAAATAATAATGATCCTTTATGTGAACAAAGAGTAATACTAGCAGAAATGATAAGGAAAGAACACGCCAATAGCGATAAGGCAATACTCATGAGTATTATTAGAGATTATTATTCAAGGTAAATTAGTTAATAAATATATGAAGGATTTCAATAGTAATTTAGTTAGTTTTATTATTCCTGTTTTTAACAGTGAAAAGTATTTGAGTGAATGTGTCAATAGCATATTAAGGATTTCAGTCGAAAAAGAAGTCATTTTGATCGATGATGGTTCAATGGATTCCAGTTTTTCTCTATGCAAAAACTTGGCTGACAGTAACTCTCAGATTAGTTTTTATCAAAAGAATAATGGAGGTGCTTCCAGTGCCAGAAATGTTGGAATAGATAAATCCAAAGGTGAGTATATAGTTTTTGTTGATAGTGATGATACACTGGATTCTGAAAAGTATGAGAATTTATTAAATACTACAAATACTTTTGGTTTGATAATTTATGGCATGGCATTTGATTATTATCAAGACAAAAAGCTTGTTAGAACTGATTTGTTAAGCAATAGATATTATGGAGAAAAAACTATAACAGATATCAGGTCTATGTTCAGAGATTATTTTGATAATAACTGTCTTTCCAGTGCATGCAACAAGATATTTAGAAGTGATGTTATTAAGAATAATAGTATTCAATTTAATGAGAAGATGACATTATATGAAGATCTTGATTTTGTTATTCAATACTTATCTAAAATTCAAAATGTCCTTTTTTACCCTGAAGCTGTATACCATTACAGACATGATGAAAATCATTCGAAAAACAGAACCAGTGATTTGGATAAAGTAGCGAAAAATCTGGATCAACTATCAGTTTCGATAAACCAGTTTTCTACTGAAAAAACAGTACATTCAGTATTGTCGAATCTGTACATTAGTATTCTTATATCGAGCATTATGAGCAATAATGGAACACTAATTAGATTAGATAGTGTTGACAAGTACATTAATAACTCAAATATAGATGAGGAAGAATTGTCTTACAACAATAAGACAGTTTATGATATGTTAAAGAAGAAGCAGTATAGTAGACTTCATGCTTTATTAAAATGGAGAATAATTAAAAACCACTTAAAGAAGTCTTTAAAACAACTCATAAGAAGATAGATAAAAAAATGAAACCAATAAGCCTTAAAGAGATGCAGCAGATTGAACTGGATTTGCTGAAAGAATTTGACAAGTTATGCAAAAGAGAAAACCTTCGTTATTATATTGACGGAGGTACTTTGCTTGGTGCTATGTGTTATGAAGGTTTCATTCCTTGGGATGATGATATAGATTTGAAAATGCCTAGACCTGATTATAATAAACTGGCTTCTTTAGGAGAGTTTTTACCGTCACATACATCTTTGGTTGTTCCATCAAAAGAAAAATGTGAATATACAATGACTAAGTTGTTTGATAACAGAACTATATTAATAGAAAAACATCATGGGGTAGAAAAGAAAACAGGCGTTTATATAGATATACTTCCTATGGATGGACATCCCGAAAATGATGAAAAACATTATAGAGTTCTACAGAAGTATAATTCGTTATTCCATAATTCACTTTATAAGTATAAATCACTAAAGGAATCCCCATCTTTTATAACAAGACTTAGTGCAATTATATATAGTGTAGTTTATACTCCATGGAAACTTCTTTGCAAACTTACTTCAATAGCTGAAAAGTATAAATATGATCAGTGTAAATATGTCGGGTTGCTAATTGAAGGTGAATATAAAAAGGAACGATTTGAAAGAAGGCAACTTGATAACTGTGTTTATCTCTCATTTGAAAATATGCTGGTTCCAGCACCTGCGGAATACGAAAAACATCTGCAGCAGTTTTATGGCAATCATATTAACAGAAAAGAGCATTATCATAATCTTCCGTATATTGAATCCAGGCATGACTATGAAGTGTATTGGAAGGAATAACGTATATGGGTAATATAGAAGTTAGCGTAGCTGTAATAACATACAACATGGAAGGATATCTGCGTCAGCTGCTTGACAGTATTCTTAAACAGAAAACTTCTTTTAAATATGAAATAGTTGTAGATGATGATTGCTCACCTGATAACTCCAGACAGATATTACAGGAGTATAAGAATAGGTATCCCGATATCTTTTATTTATCATTAAGGGATAAAAATGTCGGTGGCAGTAAAAACATGTATGGTGTTTTGAAACAGTGCAGGGGAAAATATATAGCTATTCTTGAGGGGGATGATTGGTGGGAAGCAGAAGATAAACTTCAATACCAATATGATTTCATGGAGACTCATCCGGAGTATATTGGAATGTATTGTAATTCCTGGTGTGAATTAAGCAGAACCGAAAGTATCCAGAGAGTCAGAAGAAATATTACAGAACCAATGATATGTTCTTTAAAAGACTTTATGAGTTTTCATTTCTTTGACAGGCTGCCTAACAGTACAGATACAGCATTTTTTAAAAATATATTTAATAATGCTGAAGAGAGAGAAATTGATGTGTTTTATAAAGCACATAATATGGTCTGGGATCAGTCACTTGCACTCATTCTTTATGGAAAAGGAAATGTATATGTTGATCCAAGAATTGTCAGTCATCACAGAACCATAGTGGAGAAAGGTGGAACTAACTACCAATCCAAGTATGCTGTTGAAGATCATAAAGTAACTGATGCATATATGTATGCTCAACATGAAGAATATATGGAAAATGTCCTTAAAGTGAACTGTAAAAAGTTTTACAAAGTTAGAGGAATGATTTTTGCAGAAGCATATTGGATAGCTAAGAAAAACGGTAAAACAGAAGATAAACAGAAATACATCGAGATTTGGAACCAAAGAAAAAAGAAATGGCCTCTGATTTATTGGACAATTTTTAGAGGCTTGGGAACATTGAAAAGGAAAGTGACAAGATGGAAGGGCCAAAAACATTTTTAGAATTAAAGAAATATATAAGAGAAGATCTAAGATTTGTTAATGGAAAACCAATTAGAACTTTTTTTAGTCGATATTTTTTTGAACCTGGGTTTAAATATACTTTTTGGTTACGAGTAACAAGATATGGCTTTTTATCTAAAAAAAGAATACTGTTTTATTTTTGCAGAATAATTTTAAAACACTATTCATACAAATATAGCTTTGATATTTCTTATCGAGCACAAATTGGTGGAGGATTGTCGATTGCTCATATTGGATACATTATTGTAATGAAGAATGATGTTATTGGTTCAAACTGTGATTTACGACCCGGCGTTGTATTTGGGAAAAAACTAACCGAAACTACAGATGGAGCTATTGTTGGTGATAATGTCAGTTTTGGTGTTGGAAGTGTAATAGTTGGTAATGTTAATATAGGTAGTAACGTAATAATTGGCGCAAACTCAGTAGTAACCAAAGATGTCCCTTCAAATTGCGTTGTTGCTGGTGTACCTGCACAGATTATCAGAAAACTAGAAGATTAAATAAACAGTATATGAAAAAAAAGAAGTGTAAAATATGGTATTTATTGATTTTAATAATGTTTATAACACTTTTTTTTGTGTATTCTATTTTATTCAATAAAAGCTTTATATTATCTTATTATGAAATAAAAAGTGGGTTTTCTGAAAATGTCAGGATTGTTCATCTGACAGATCTTCATAATTATCTATTTGGTAAAAATAACACAAAACTAATCAAGCAAGTTTTGGATGAAAGCCCTGATATAGTAGTTATGACTGGTGATATGATCAACGAAAATGAAGAAGATCTTAGTGTAATTCTGTCACTGATCAGAGAGTTAAATAAGAGCGTTCCTGTATATTATAGTTTTGGTAACGATGAAACAATATATGAAAGAGAGTTTCAAAATGATTTGACTTATCAATTAGAAGAAGCCGGTGCTGTAGTGCTGAATTATAACTATCTTGATATTGTTGTCAGGAATCAATTGATTAGAATCGGAGGTTATTACGGTTATTACAGAACACCTCATATGGATACAAGTGATCAAGATAAACGTAACGCTATGAATGAATTCTGTGATTCTTTTGAGAATACAGATACTTTCAAATTGTTATTATCGCATATCCCAACAACGTGGTTGGATTGGAATAGGATTGATGATTTTCCTGTTGATCTTGTTTTATGTGGTCACTATCATGGCGGTCAAATAAGAATACCGTTTATAGGTGGACTATATGCACCAAATGTAGGATGGCTTCCAAAATATACAAAGGGACTGTTTATAGGAAAAAGTGCAACATGTGTTCTTTCTGCAGGATTAGGAACAGAAGGTTTTCCTCCAAGAATAAACAATCCACCAGAGATAGTAATTATTGATTTGAAATAATGTACATATTTGTATAATATTAAAAGGTATCAGGAGGATAAGCATGTCTGAACCCATTACAAGTAATGAACAGTACCATATTCATATTTCGTCTGAACATAAACTTCTGGATTTGAATTTGAAAGAAGTATGGAAATACAGAGATTTAATCCTTCTTTTTACAAAGAGGAATTTTGCTGTACGTTACAAACAGACAATTTTAGGCCCAGCATGGCTTTTTCTGAATCCATTTATAACCAGTGTGATGCACACTATTGTTTTTGGAAGAATTGCGAAAATAGGTACTGATGGCATACCTCAGATTTTGTTTCATCTTACCGGAAGCGCTTTTTGGAGTTTCTTTTCATCATGTTTAGTTGGAAATGCATCAACTTTTACAGCTAATGCCAGAGTATTTGGAAAAGTATACTTTCCAAGGCTCACAACACCAATTTCAAACGTTTTATCCAATGCCATCCAGTTTGGGATACAGATGACAATGGTTTTGGGATTTTTAATTTATTTTAGTATTAATAAAATGGTAGTACCTAATTGGCTTTATTTTTTTCTCATTCCTTTTTTGCTTATTCAGTTGGGGCTTATGGGAATGGGAGTTGGTATTATTATATCCAGCTTGACGACTAAATATCGAGACTTAAGTGTTCTTGTAGGTTTTGGTATGTCTTTGTGGATGTATGGAACACCTGTTGTGTATCCATTGTCAACAATCAGCGATGGGTTATTGAAACAGTTAGTTATGTTAAATCCTGTGACAGCGCCAATAGAATTATTCAGATATATAGTCTTAGGACGGGGAGCAGTAATGCCAGAGTACTTGGTATACTCACGGATTTTTACTATAATAGTTGCTTTGTTGGGAATCATTATTTTTAATAAAGTAGAAAGAACCTTTATGGATACTGTTTAATGGAGGCTATTTATGGATAATAGAGAAGTAGCTATTAAAATTAGTAACGTAAAGAAACAGTACAGATTGGGAAGAATTGGCGGAGGGACTCTGCAAAAAGACCTTCAAAGCTGGTGGGCAAAAAAAAGAGGTAAAGAGGATCCTAATGTACGAATAGGACAGAAAGAGCGTATAAAGGGAACAACCTTTATGGCACTTAATGGTATTGATCTTACTGTATATAAAGGTGAAGCCTTAGGTATTATTGGTAGAAATGGTGCCGGAAAAAGCACTCTTTTAAAATTACTTTCAAGAGTGACAGCGCCATCTGAAGGTGAAATAGATATTTATGGAAGAATAACTTCAATGCTTGAAGTAGGCACTGGTTTTAATGGCGAAATGACAGGCAGAGAAAATATATATCTTAATGGTGCAATTTTAGGAATGACTAAGGCTGAAATTGACAGAAAGATGGAAGATATCATTGATTTTTCTGAAGTAAGAGAGTTTATTGATACACCTGTTAAAAGATATTCGAGTGGTATGTATGTTAAACTGGCATTCTCTGTTGCAGCTCACCTTGATTCTGAAATCATGATAATGGATGAAGTATTGGCTGTTGGTGATATGGCTTTTCAGAAAAAATGCCTTGATAAGATGAGGGACGTTGCGACAAAAGATGGAAGAACAGTTCTTTATGTCAGTCATAATATGAACACAATCAGACAATTATGTTCCAGATGTATAGTCTTATCTGAAGGTAAGATGATTTATAATGGTGATGTTGAAGAGGCTATTAGACAATATATGGATATTTCAGTTATTGATGACTATAATATAGATTATACTTCCATTCCTCGTTTAGATTGGTTAAACAATACAAAAATACGTACATTAAATGCTGAATATGTTAATAAAGCGAATACTTCTTTTTTCACAAAAGAAAAGGCTATTGTAAGAATAAAATGGATTAATGAACATGATGTAAATGATGTTTCATTAAGAATAGAATTTTTAGATTTTACAAGAAAGCCTATAGGTACCAGTATAATAAATGATTTTTATTCTGGAAAAGAAGGACAAAAAGGGATCGTGGATGTTGAGATTGATTTAAGTATGTTTATAACAGGTAAATATACTACTAATTATGTATTTTTTAAAACAAATCATTCAGGAAGTAGTGAGAATTATGATTGTGTACATGGATTAAATTTTGAGATTGTTGATGACAGCAGTTTTGTGTGGGATGAAAAATCATGGGGAAAACTAAAAATGTCAACAATTAAATTATTGCGTGTAGATAGTGAGGAATAATTATGTCAAAAAAAATGTTTATGCCACTTAGAAGGCTTCATGGCAGAATAGATGATTATGTTAAGGATAAGCACATGATCATTAAAGCGTATAATAACTCTAAAAAATTGTCAAAAAGCCAAAAAACTGTAAATGAAGATTATCCAGTTGATTTTGTAGTACTTTGGGTTGATGGAAATGATCCAGAATGGTTAGCAGAAAAGTCAAAATATCAAAAGAATGATGCTGTAATAAAAAAGGACAATACAGCAGCAAGATTTAGAAATTGGGATAATTTTCAATATTGGTTTAGAGCAGTAGAAAAGTATGCTCCTTGGGTAAGATATGTATATTTGGTAACATGGGGTCATACACCTATATGGCTAAACAAGGAACATCCTAAATTGAAAATAATACAACACAAGGATTTTATTCCTCAAAAATACTTGCCAACTTTTAGCTGTAATCCAATTCAATTGAATTTATGGAGAATTGAAGGTTTGAGTGAACATTTTGTAAGTTTTGAAGATGATATATTCATCACAAAGCCATTAAAAAAAAGTGATTTTTTTTACAATGGACTTCCAAAAGACTGTGCAATTGCTAAACCAGAATTTCCTCATGGAAATATGGATACTTGGGAGCATCAACTTTTTAACGTAGCTGGAATTATCAATTCTTCTTTTGAAATTAAAAAGGCAATTGCCAATAATCCGGAAAAATGGTTTTCATATAAATATGGTGACTATATTAAATACAATGTTCGAGCATATGAAGATAATAAAATTATGGGGATGTATTATACTCACTTAGCAGGACCAAACCGTAAATCGATTATTGGTGAAGTGTGGAATGAAATTGGAGAACAGTTAGATAAAACTTGTATGAATAAATTTAGAACAATGAGCGATCTGATAGGTCAAGTATTTAGATTATGGGGATTATTTAAGGGAGATTTTGAACCTGTAGAAAACACTTACTATGGAATTGCTGGAAATATTATTCCTGGAAATTTAGAGTTTTTTAAGGATCGTATATTAAGCGAGAAATATAAAATGATTTGTGTAAATGATTCAGATCAGTTGAAAACAGAAGATTTTGAGCAGGTAAAAAATCAACTGCTCAAAGTGTTAGATGCTAAATATCCTGAGAAGAGTTCGTTTGAACTGTAAATAATCAGTGCTTTATTAATTCGAATAGTATAAAAGAATGTAGTAACATAGTTATATAAAGGTAAATTAAAATATATGCCAAAAATATCAGTGATTGTTCCAATATATAAAGTTGAAAACTATTTAAATGAGTGTGTTGATAGTGTTTTAGCACAAACATTCACTGATTTTGAGTTAATTTTGATTGATGATGGCAGTCCTGATAATTGCGGTAAAATGTGTGATGAGTACGCCAAAAAGGATAAGAGAATCGTAGTAATACACCAACTAAACAGAGGATTATCGGCAGCACGAAATACAGGTTTAGATGTAGCTAAAGGGAAATACATTACATTTATAGATAGTGATGATTTTGTTTCAACTGATTATTTAGAAATTTTATATAAAGGGTTGGTTGAGAATAATGCTGATGCATCAATATGTAAACATCTTAAATTTTCAAATTTGAAAAAAGAGTATAGTGAGAAAAAGAATGGGTATTCAGTATGTTCAGGCAGGTCTGCAGTTCAATCTATATATAATAATTTTGAAATTTCAATTACTGCATGGGCAAAACTATATAAAGCTGAATTATTTAATTATATAAGATTCCCTGATGGTAGAATACATGAAGATCAAGCCGTAATACCTATAGTTTTATATAATTGTAAATGTATTGCATGTCTTGATAATGAATTGTATTTTTTCAGAGTCAGATCTAGCAGCATTACTCATTCCACATTTAATGTAAAAAGATATGACAATATTTTAGCTGTGGATGATTGTATCAGCTTTTTTGAAGAAAAAAAGGATTTTGAGTTAGTAGCTGCAGCAAAAAAACAGAAAAAGATACTGTTATGCTGTTATTCGATAGAAGCTAAAAAAGCCGGTATATACAATAATGTTCCTAAAAAATATAAGGTTAACGAACTTAAGGCTTTACTATATATCAAAAATAATTTGTCTGACAAACAATTTACTTATTATCTTGCTAAGAATCATTCAAATTTAATTTTGCCTCATGAATATATTAGAAAAATTAAGAAGGTACTAGGGCTTAATGTAAGGCCATAAATGGAATGGAAATGATTGAATTATCTATTATTGTTCCTGTATATAATGTAGAATCACATTTGCCAAAATGTCTTGAAAGTATATTGAATCAAACTTTCAGGGATTTTGAAGTGATTTTAATTGATGATGGTTCAACCGATAATAGTGGTGTTATTTGTGATGAATACTGTAAAAATGATTATAGATTTAAGGTAGTACATCAATTAAATAAAGGTGTTAGTTCAGCGAGAAATGTTGGACTAGAAATTGCCGAAGGAAAGTATCTTGGCTTTGTTGATGCAGATGATTGGATTGAACCAACAATGTATGAAAAAATGATATCAATAGCTAAGATGAAAGAATATGATGTTGTCATTTGTGGGTTGAATTATTATTCAGAACAATCAGAATTAATTCGATCAGTTTCATTCGATCAAAAAGTTTGGTATAAAAATGATTTAATATTCGATTTATACGGAACTCCTTCAAAAGTTACTGGAGCCTGTAACAACAAAATATTGTTGAGAAAAAAAATAAGTAACATAAGGTTTTCTAATAAATTGCATATGGCAGAAGATATAGTATATTTGGTAAATTGCTTTGAGCATATCAATTCCGGTTACCAAATTTCGGAGTGCTATTATAATGTTCTAGAAAGACTAGATAGTTCAACCAGGAAAGAAAAAATAGATTCTATGTATAGAATGATATTTGAGGGAAAAAAAGCACTGTTTAGTTTTGCATTGGGTCATTCAAAAGAACTTAGTAAGGTTGCTTCTGTTAAATATTTGGATGATTGTATTAGGTTTTCAAACCTAATAAAACAAGAAGGTAAGAGTAATAAAACTGCTTTTTTTAAGAAATTTATTGTCTTAAGATTGGAAGTAATAAAACAGTTACCATATATGTGGTTTTCAGGGCTAATTTCTAGTAAAATAGCTAAAAGATTTTTAAAAGAGTCTGTTATGAAATAAGAGGATATTTAATGTCATTCAGTTTTGCACGAATCAGTAAATATATACGTTGGATAAAAGGTACAAGGAAAGAATACATAAAAAACTGCAACGTTTCTAAAGAGTATGCAGATATTTGTGATCGCCTTTCGTGGGCAATGCTCCTGAAAAGACCAAAGATAACACAAAACAGAATTGCAAAAGAAAAGAATGAATGGATTCTTAAATATATAGCGGATAGAATACCTGAAACAATCAATAAATATCATAATTATCCTGCTCCTGATAATCTATATTGCATTCAGAAGGAAGTTAGGGTATGGAGTATGTTCTGGCAGGGAGAGGAAAAAGCTCCAGAACTGTTTAAGTTATGCATAGACAGTGCAAGAAGACATACAGGACATGAAGTTACAGTCCTTTCAGAAGATAATTACAATCAGTATTTTGAGATTCCTGAATATATGATAAGGAAGCTTAAAGAAGGAAAAATGATTGTTCAGCATATCTGTGATTTTATGGTTGTAGCTGTTCTTGCGGCTCAGGGAGGGTATTTTACAGGAGCGACTGTTTGGTATTCAAAGGATGTTTCAGATAGTATATTGAAAGCAAATTTCTATTCTCCAGCAGCTAAAACGGATGATCCTTTCTTTATGTCAGGCTGTCGCTGGACAGGATATCTTATGGCGGGAAACAGAGAATTCCCATTGTTTCAGTTTGCTGTAGATGCCTTGAAAGAATACTGGAAGAATAATGATATCGCTGTGGACTATCTGATGCTCGATTATGTTTTTGAACTTGCATGCAGAACTATACCGTATTTAAATGACGTTATCAATAATCTTCCAGACAATAATCTTTTGAGAAATGATCTGATTGGAATTCTGAGCGAACCATATAATGAAGAACAGTTCAAAAAGTATGCTGAAGGTGATACTTTCCTGTACAAGTTATCCTGGAAGTTTGGTAAAAAGGAAAAAAAGACTGCTGATGGCCATGAAACAATATATGGTCATATGGTAAAAGAATGTGGAGACAGGTTATAATGTCCATTAATTCAGGAGGGTTGTAATGTCAGAAAATAAAGAATTAACTAATATATTGATAATGGCTGATTATCAGGCTCCAAAAAGTGGTAATTTTCTGGCGTCACAATTGGAATTAGGAATTAGAGTCAGAGAGTTAGGGTATACAGTTGTATATGCTTTTCCTGATAACCATGAAGGTGGTTATTCCTGGGAAAAGTGGCTAAAAGAAAATGGTTTTGATGTATATCTTATTGATTGCTTTGAGAATGACAATCATAAGTTAATGGCCCTAAAAAAAATAGTCGTTGATTATAATATTGGAATAATTCATTCTCAGTTTGGGTTCCTAACACAGTTATTAAGAAAAAGACATAAAGAACTTGGTAAAGTTAAAATATTATTTCATGACAGAATGGATTTCAATGAGACGCAAAACCAGACTAAACAACATTTAAAAACCATGGGAAAAGCATTTGTATATCGATTTAATGGAGTTTACAACATATGTGTCATGGAAAAGAAAAACAAGTATTACTGGCCAATGGGCTCCGACAGACATTGGTATGTACCAAATGGTTTATCGTTGAAAAGAGCGGAAAGAGATGAACTGTCCAGAGAAGACAGAAGAAAAGAAATCGGTATAATGGAAGATGAAAAACTGATGTTGTTTCTTGGATGGGATTTGAACAGAAAAGGTCTTGATATAGCTTTAAGGGGAACTGAAATCTGCAGGCAAAAAGGAATTCGGGTTAAACTGGGTGTTATCGGTGCCGGTATAGGAGAGCCAAGTGAAAGAGCTAGAAGTTTTTTAATGGAAAAAGGACTTGATCCTTTCTCGGAAGCGATAATATACATGCATAACTATGAAGATATATTTGCGTTGAACAGAGCAGTTGATGGATATCTATCAAGCAGCAGATCAGAAGCCTTTTCAAACGGAATATTAGAAGCCATATCTCAAAAATCACCTGTTGTTGTAAGTGATATAGTTGGAACGAGTTGGGCTTGGGAATATGATAATTGTTATGTTTACGAAGTTGAGAATGCTGAACGGTGCGCTTTGGCTATAGAAAAAGCTTTAAAAAATGGTAGATGTTCAGGTAATTATGAGAGAATACTTACTGAGTATGGAGTTGATGTTTGGTGTAAACGAATCATCGAAATATATAAAGTGATTAATTCAAAAATGTAAGACAAAAATGATAAAGTCATATTTATAAATAGGTTAGTATTTATAAGTCTCTACGGGGACATAGACTGATTATGATAATTAACAGAGAAAAAATCAAAACGCAATTCCCATTAATTGCAAAATCTGTGAGATATGTAAAAAAGAGAAAAAATGAATTATCTGCCCTAAAAAGACATATTTCCAGAAAGAACTACCAAAAGAATAACTGTCGACTTAATCAAGGAAAGATTAAGGTTGTTTTTATCTGCCAATATATACCTGCTTGGAGCAAGAATAAGCAGTTGTTTGAAACGCTAAAAAAGGATCTTCGATTTGAAGTAATGCTGCTATGTGTACCTAACAGGATTCATGGTAACATGCTCATTGATTCAAAAGATCTGACAAATGATACATATGATTATTTCAGTGAACATGGATATAAAGAAGCTGTAAATGCTCTTATAGGCCAAAATGAATGGTTTGATCTGAAACATATACATCCCGATTATGTGATTGTTAACAGAGGTGACAGACCAATGCCGTTGCCATACACTTCTTCTGAGATAGCTTGCTATGCCAAGATTTGTTTCATATCTTATGGAGGAGGAGCATTGCTTAAATCAGAAGAATACATGTTTGATAAAACTCTCATTTCAAATGAGTTTTGTCAGTTTGCTACTTCAGCCGAAAGCAAACATATTTTTGAAGATTGGAATAGTATTTTATGTAAGCTTGGACTCACTCATTCATATGTTTGTGGAAGATCTTCTGTCGAAAATGCATATAAAGCGCAGTTTGATATAACTCCATCTTGGGACTTTTCTGAAAATAGTTTTAGATTGATATATACTCCTAGATGGACACTGGAGAAGGCATGGGGTGGCAGCAGTTTCATAAAATATAAGGATACTTTTGTTTCATTAGCCGATGAAAATCTCGATATAGATATTCTTATAAGACCTCATCCGTTAATGTTTGATAACTTCATTAATACAGGTATTATGAGTGAAAATGAAGTTAACGAATACAATTTGCTATGTGAATCTAAAAAGAACATAAGAATAGATAAAGAAAAGGAATATCTGGCATCATTCTGGAATTCAAGCGTACTTGTTTGTGACTTTTCCAGTGTTTTAATTGAATACTTTGTAACAGGGAAACCTATCATATATTTAACATATGACGAAAAAATAGACTACACTGATCAGATGAAAAAGGTTTTAAGCAGTTGCTATATTGCGAATAACGAAAATGAATTAGTAGTCTTAATACACGAATTAAAAAACGGAAATGATACACTAAAGAATAAACGTATAGCAGTTTTTGAAGAAGAGTTTTCCAACAGTCTTAATGTCAGTGAGCAAATGAAACAAATCCTGATAAATGAATACAAACACTGATGTTTTTATTAGATTTCAAGTTTTTTTATAAGTTATTGTATAAAATTGTTATGTGGAGTCTTATATAACTCTAGAAAGTGTTTTACTGTTGTGACTAAGTTGGTGAATGTTTTTTGAGATATTAATATAGTGTAAAAGATAGCATAATATCAGTCTTTTGAATGCAAATGGATGCGTGATTAGGCCTCTACAAATATCACTCTAGTATTTTTTTATGTTTGGTTTTGAGAAAAAAGAATAGCATTTTTATGAAATATTATTATTTAGAAGATATAATATATATGATTTTGTTTTTTGTGTGTAGGGTGATACGGTGGATATAACATTTTTTGGAAAATCATTTCATTTAGATCGCTGGAAACTCATTTCCTGTTTTTTGATTGTATATGATGTTGTGACTGCAACTTTAGCTTATTTTCTGGTGTTGTGGCTACGTTTTGACTTAAAGGTTTCTGCTATACCGGATTATTACATTAATTCATGGATGTGTTCCATGCCATTCTTTATTGTTGTGTGCATAATTGTATTTATCATATTACGTCTTTATAACAGTGTGTGGAGATTTGCAAGCTTTAATGAATTATTCAGATCTGTAGTTGCATGGGCTATTTGCTCCGTATTTAATATAATCTTAACTCTTGTATTCTTTGAAAGAATGCCGGTATCCTATTATCTTTTTGGTGGATTATTGCATCTGATTTTTATTGTGGGTGTTAGATTTTCCTACCGTTTTGTTCATCTGATGCGTAGCAGCAAGGGTTCCAGTGGTGCCAGAAATGTAATGATAATTGGTGCTGGTGAAGCAGGGCACATGGTCTTAAGAGATATCAGACACACAAGCAAGATTCATGAAAATGTCAGCTGCATCATTGATGACAATCCTGAAAAATGGGGAAGAATCATTGATGGTGTTCTTATTACCGGTGGAAGAGAAAAAATTCAGGAATGTGTGGAACAGTACAATATAAGTAAAATTTACTTTGCTATTCCAACTGCTTCTGCAGAAGACAAAAAAGAAATACTGAGTCTGTGTAATGAAACAGGCTGTGAACTGAAACGGTTACCAGGTTTATATGAACTTGAATTAGGAAATGTAACTGTAAACCAGATGCGTAATGTTTCGGTTGAGGACTTGTTGGGAAGAGAACCGATTGAAGTTAAAATGAATGAAGTATATGATTTCATTCATGACAAAACAGTTCTTGTTACTGGCGGTGGCGGTTCAATAGGAAGTGAAATATGCCGTCAGGTAGCATTGCACAGTCCGAAATCACTGATCATATTTGATATTTACGAAAATAATGCATACGAGATTCAACAGGAGCTTAAGAACAGATATCCTGATATGTACTTAAACGTTATTATCGGTTCTGTAAGGGATTCTAGAAAACTGATGAATCTGTTTAGCACATATCATCCTGATGTTGTTTATCATGCGGCAGCTCATAAACATGTTCCTCTGATGGAGGATTCTCCATGTGAAGCAATTAAGAACAATGTTATCGGGACATATAAGACTGCATATGCAGCCATGATTTACGGCTGCAGTCGTTTTGTGCTGATTTCAAGTGATAAAGCTGTTAATCCGACAAACATCATGGGTGCCAGTAAGCGCTTATGTGAAATGATTATTCAAAGCTTTGACTGTAAGATTAAGGAGGGCAAGGCAGGGGATATTCCATTTCTTTTTTCACATAAAAGTGAAGAAGGCGTTGACATCAGTAAAAGAGAACTCAGGAAGCTTCTGGCAGGAACTCATACGGAGTTTGTTGCCGTAAGATTTGGTAATGTATTAGGGTCAAACGGTTCAGTCATTCCACTGTTTAAAAAACAGATAGAGCAGGGGGGACCTGTAACTGTAACTCATCCTGATATTGTCAGATATTTCATGACGATCAGAGAAGCCGTTAATCTTGTACTGCTGGCAGGTACCTATGCCCATGTGGGAGAGATCTTTGTTCTAGATATGGGTGAGCCTGTTAAAATTGTAGACCTTGCCAGAAATCTTATCAGATTTTCAGGTTTTGTTCCTGATGAGGACATCAAAATCAAATACATAGGGTTGAGACCTGGCGAAAAACTGTATGAGGAAAAGATGATGGATGAAGAAGGTCTACGCCAGACCTCAAATAAAATGATTCATATATGTCAGCCGTTAGTTTTTAACAATGACGAATTCTTTAATAATCTCGAAGATCTTATGAATAAAGCTTATAATAATGATCCGGAAATAAAATATATGGTTGCTGATATAGTTGGAACATATACAGTAGAGAAAACAAAAGAATAATGATCAAATAACGAATATTATTGTGATTTGATTTGGAGTAAGTTAATGTATAAGTGTTTTTTTAAAAGAATTCTGGATATTGTCATTGCTTTATGTGGACTGATTGTAACATGCATACCAATGCTTGTTGTTGCGTTTTTGATAAAAACTGATTCAGAAGGTCCCATATTATACAGGCAGAAAAGACTGGGTAAAGACGGTAAGGTTTTTGAAATGCTTAAATTCAGAAGCATGTATGTTAATTCCGAGTTTACTGGTTCCGGCGTTTATTCCAATGACAGTGATATAAGAGTTACAAAGGTTGGCAGATTTATCCGCAAAACCAGTATAGATGAATTGCCTCAGTTACTTAATGTATTAAAAGGGGATATGTCGTTGATTGGGCCTAGACCTCCGCTGACATATCATCCTTGGCCATTGGAAGAGTATACTGATGATCAGAAGAGAATGTTTGAAGTCAGACCTGGTATTACGGGCTGGGCTCAGATAAACGGCCGTAAGGATGTCGAATGGCACAAGAGGATTCAATTGAATGTCTGGTATGTAGATCATGTTACTTTCTGGCTTGATGTTAAGATTTTCTTTATCACTATATTAAAAGTTCTCAGAAACGATGATAACGAAAACAAAGGAGAGACTGTCTGATATGGCTTTGAAACTGATGTATATTACCAATAAGCCTGAAGTTGCAATAATTGCTCAGAATGCGGGTGTAGACCGCATTTTTGTAGATATGGAGTATATAGGGAAAGACAGCCGTCAGAGCGGTTTAGATAGCGTTAAGAATCACCACACTATTCAGGATGTTAAGAGTATAAAAAGGGTTCTGACCAAGTCAGAACTGTTAGTTAGGATAAACCCTATACATGAAGCAACTACTGATTACTGTTCTTCAAAGGAGGAAATAGAAGAAACAATAAAAGCAGGAGCTGATATAATAATGCTTCCGTATTTTAAGACAGCTGATGAAGTCAGATATTTCATAAACTGTGTGGATGGCAGATGCAGAACGTTGTTACTGCTGGAAACACCTCAGGCAGCAGAAATTCTTGATGAAATTCTTAGTATAAAGGGAATTGATGAGATCCACATAGGTATAAATGATTTATCGTTAGGCTATCACAAGAAGTTCATGTTCGAATTGCTTCGGAATGGTACTGTAGAAAAATTGTGTAATAAGATGAGGGATGCAGGTATTCCTTATGGTTTCGGGGGGATAGCTGCTTTAGGAAAAGGCATGCTTCCAGCAGAAATCATAATCAAAGAACATTACAGATTGGGCTCCTCCATGGCTATATTGTCAAGAAGTTTCCTGAATACAGATAAGATTACTAATATTGGGTATATTGAACAGTACTTTAATACAGAAGTTAATAAAATCAGAGAATTTGAATTATCTTTGTCAGACTGTACTGATTTTGAAGAAAATCATGTATTACTGAAAGAAAAAGTTTCGTTGATTATCGGAGACTAAAAAAGAACTGACTGATAAAAGAGTCTGTATGTTTGGCTGTGGCGATGTTGGTATTGAATGCACTATACGTTTTAAAGCATTTGGATGTCATTTCATTGGTTTGAACAGAATTGTAAATCCTAAACGATACTTTGACGAGATTGTGCCTTTAAAAGAGTTGAGTGAAGAGGTTAAATAGGTAGATATTCTCGTTTTGCCAATTGTATTGAAAAAGATACATATTATTTTTTTGATAGACAGAAATTTTAACATATAAAACAGTATTCAATAATAGTCGTGTTTCACGT
Organism: Erysipelotrichaceae bacterium; assembly: GCA_017516045.1. Classification (GTDB taxonomy): domain Bacteria; phylum Bacillota_I; class Bacilli_A; order Erysipelotrichales; family Erysipelotrichaceae; genus RUG521. The sequence continues at coordinate 99,618 of JAFWDT010000024.1, read as the reverse complement.
GAGGATATAATTAATGCACAAGATTTATTAAATGAAATTATAGGAAAAGATAAATATAATATTGGATGTGTTTGAAAATGAACCATTGGAGCGAGACAATTTGTTATAGAACGCAAAGGGAATATTCACTACTCCACACAATTGTTTTATTTCGAATTTGACAGATAAAAGACTATCAAAGTTAATAAATAGATAGTTTTTAGTTTATTGTGCTTGAAAAAACACAAAAACAACACAGAAAATATATAATATTAATAAAAATATAACAAATAGAAAATTTGTAAAAATACGCTATGCAATAACGTTGAGAAATGCTATACTTATCGTGTAGGTCTATGCGTTTTTTTGCATATATTTTTAAGCAGAAATATGATAGATGATAATTAGAACAAGTTGGAGGGAGATTTTATGAGATTTGACTTGAAAAAAATCATCACAGTTGTATTAGCCTTAGTCCTATCAGTTTCAACATTTTTACCTGAAAAGGTATTTGCTGAAGGTAATGGTTTGAAAGAAGTTACTTTCAGCGGAATTACTGAAGGTGGTGTTGAAGTTGAGGTAACAGTAAAAGATAAAGACTATTCTGAAGACACTGTGCTTGAGGCTAGTGATGTTTATGATGATGCTTTCGTAGACATGTCAAAGGCTAAATTGAAGTTGGAAAATATTGAAGTTTTAGCTGTCAATATTTCTTTAAAAGACGGAGATAAAGCTCATGGAAAAGAAGCATTACATAATTGTGAAGTTAGCTTCAATGGATTAAAAGAAAATGCTAAAGCTCTGTTATACGTTAAGGACTATAACAAAAACAGAACCGAAAAGATTGAATTTGTTCAGTCTGGCGATACCGTTTCCTTTAAGGGACGTGGTTCTGGTACATACATTGTTGTATATGAAGCTCCTGCTGCTCCAGTTATATTTGAATCTGACGCAAAAACAGAAGCTGCAATTACAGTAGTTGACGATGCAAAAGCTTTTGCTGAAGGAACAGTTATGAAAACTGAAGATATTGCTGTTTCAGAAGTTAATGACTTAGTTGAAGGCGACGTTGTTTATGCTGTTGACATTTCCTTTAAGACAGATGGACAGGAAGTTGAACCAGATGGTGATGTTACTGTTACAATTGCATTAGATTTGGATCCAACTAAATCATTAAAGTTAGTTCATATCGCAGATGATGGAACAGTTACAGATGTTGACAATGCAGTATTCACGGCTGATGGTGTCACGTTTGTGGCCAGCAGTTTCTCAACATATGCTATTGTTGACAAAGATAATAAGACAATTACAACCATTCATTGGGGCGAAATAAAGGATGGCGCTTGGAGTGAATTTGATGCTGCTACTTTAGACCAGAGTGTTGGAAGTGTTAGCATTGATGCAACATATCCTGGATATGTTTATATCGATGCAGTTTATTATGCGTCAGCACAGACATTACCTAATATTGACCATTCTTCAGCAGACGAAAACAGAACATTCATTAACAGAATTCTGACTAAGGTTACTGCTGAAGATGAGACATACACTTGGACTGCTGAGGATGCGTTGAATAATGCTGAAGTATTTACATTAGCAGTTGGAAGCCATATTTATGTTGTGTATGAAGTTCCTGCTGTTACACCTACTCCTTCACCTGAGCCAACTCCTGATGTTGATGGCCCAACGACAGAAAAAAATGTTACTTCTAATGGGGATGGGACATATACAATTCAGTTAGATATTACTGGTACAATACATCAGGAAGTACATCAAACTGGTGCTAATGTCATAATCATATATGATATTTCGCAGAGTATGTCTCAAAATGTTGGAGGTATGACTAGATTAGAAGCTTCAAGACAGGCTACACATACTTTGATCGATACTTTAAAACCTGGTACAAATGATATAGATCTCGCTCTTATTACATTTGCTCAAAATGCCCAAACTCGTAGTTTTAGCGGAAGTAATTGGACTAAAAATGGATCAAATATAACATCAATTGTTGATGGTATCACTAATGTCGGACAGAATCTTGGTACGAGCTGGCATGAAGCTCTTGATAATGCATCTGACTTAACTCCACCAGACGATGATCCAACATATGTAATATTCATTACTGATGGCTGCCCTTCAGTGAATGGTCTTACTTCTAGCGGACACAGTCATGGAGCTGCTGGAACCAGCAATACAAGTGACTTATGTTATACTGCTGCTGTAGCATATGCAAAGATACTAGCAGGAACAAAAGGACAATCATATAGTTCAACTGTAACTTCTCAGGGTAGATCATGGACTATAAGTGGCACTGGTAAAGGATATAATTTGTACGGTATCTACACTGGAACAGACAGTAACAATATGCTTGGCCAGTTAGTTACTGCTGCAAATGGAAAACAAACTATTACCGCAACTAGTGCAGATGCCATTAAAACAGCCTTCCAGAATATTGCTCAGACAATCGTTGATAATCTTGGCTCAAATAATGTTGTTGTTGATGATGGTATACCTTCAATTACCTCTGTAAGTGCATCTGTTTCTGGAGCCGCTGGTGGATTTGAATATTATCGTAGTGGTGGTACAGTCAAAGATGAAGAAACCGGAGAAACATCAGAAAAGTATGATCATACCGCAAATGGTGGCTTAGGTGAAACTTGGAGTGATGCCCCAGGTGCTTCCTACACACAGGAAAATGGTGTAGTGTGGGATATGAGTAAGGTTGGTGTTATTGAAGATGGTGTTACATATACATTAAGATTCACAGTATGGCCTAGCCAGGAAGCATATGACCTGATTGCTGATGTTAATAATGCAGTAGTTAGAGGTGAAGATGGATCCGTTACACAGTATGAAACAGCAGATGAAGCATTTTCTCATTTAGATGATACTTTAAAATCATATCTATATAAAGATGATGCTGATGGTAAATATTATTTAAAAACAAATACTCATTTGAAAACTTCATATTCTTATAACGGAACTGCTTATACTGATAATATTGATCAAGGCGATAATGCAATGGTTCTCGCTGCAGAGCCTATCTCTCTAAAGAAGAATTGGCCTAGTAACTTCCTTGATGAATACGGAGCAGCTCAGTATCGCGATGAAAATGGAGAAGTTAAGACTGCAACTGAAATCAAGCTTACAGTTGTACGTTCTGATGGAACAACTGATTCAGATGGTAACTTAGTTTATGAAGACTATTTGGATGTTACAGTTGGTAAGGATAATAACTGGGAAAGTGGAGATTTATACATCTCCTGCGGTGTAATGGTTGTTAAAAATGGAACTGTAGACATTAAAGAACCTGGTTTTGACTATACAATTACCGAACCATCCGGATTCTCATATTATTGGGACCTTATTGCTGATGTATATCATCCAATGGTTATCAACGGCACATCTACAATGCTTATTCTTGATGATTCATTAGAATCTGTAGATAACGTTAACAGTTTTGAGATTAATGGTCATAAATACAAAAAGGGATCAGATCATAATACACTTGAAGGTTCTAACTATCGTAGATCTAACTTGAACCTTACCAAAGTAGTTAAAAATGGTAGTGATACTGTAAGTAGTGGTATTGATGATTATTTTACATACAAAGTTGTCGTAAAGGATTCAAATTCATCAGATGGATATGTTTGGTTCTCTGCATGGGATCCTACTCTTGAATACACTGATGAAGAGACTGGAGAAATCAAGCATGGTGGTACATACAAAGGAACTGATTGGATTATCAGCGGTGCAACAGCAGAAACTGGAAATACAGGTTATTGGTATGCTACAAACGGTGCAGAGATTCAGTTTAAGATTAAAGCAGGATGGAATGTACGTTTCTTGAACCTGTATCATGATACTGAATATTCTTTTGAAGAAATCTTAGCAGATGACAGCGATTATCAGCTTGATAAAGTCGAAGGTTCTGTAAGATATGATTTCATGGATGAATCAATAAATGTAGACGATTGGTTCAAAGTTGATGAAACTAATTCCAAAAAAGTATCTGGTACAATTATTGAACCAAATAATCAGTATACTGTTACATATACAAATAAGTGTGATGCATTCTATGTATATCATTCTGGAGTTGCTGGTGATGGTAACTTAGAAGTAGTATTGATGCCTAAGAATGGTGGAACTTATGACCTTACTCAGAATGTTACCGAAGGTACACTCTATGGTGGATACTATCTTGATTATGCTGGTAAGGGAAGTTATGCCGATGATGGTGTAGCAAAAGATGATGGTGTAGCTTATTCAGGTTGGAATTATACATGGACAAACCCTGAGACAACTAAGGGTACAGAAATAAAGCCTGAAGTTGGTGAAACTTATTATATCAAGGAAGTTCCAGAGTACTTCCTGAGAAACTACTATCAGATTAACTATCTCAAGACGAGTCAGGAGCTTACTGGTTTATATCTGATTTCTGATGTTGATGATTTGAATTATGATGAAACAGGATTCATTCTGACAAAAGAAGAAAACGGTGTTAATTTCGTAGCAAAAGTTAATTCTACAATTACAGTAAAGAATACTGCAACTAACAAGACAGTCACATTAAAACCAAGTACAGTCTTTAAGAGTATTGGAGTAACTAGTGATGATTGCTATTTAACATTACTGAATGTTACTGAAGATTCTAATTACTTTGCAGCAAATACTACATTCTCAATGAAACCATATTGGGTAACTCCAGATGGAATTGAAGTCAGCGGTATTAAGACTCGTACAGTTACTATTAAAGAACTCGTAAAGAGTGGTATTAGTAAAACTGAAGACTAAAGGAGGATAAAGTTATGAAAAACTATAGATTCCCTGTTATGTTTTTGGTTAATGATGGAGATGGAGAAATCATATTAGATGGTTCTGAAACGACTGCTCCAGATGATATCTTTAGCATTAAAGTATGGGATGACAAGATTTTTGATGAATTTGATCCTGATATAATTTCATTATGGTTAGACCATTATGATTTAGAAGAAATTGATGCTGATCAAGATGGTATAATTACTTATGATGAATTTACTACTTGGTACAATGCAAATGAACCTTGGTAGGATTTGAATTTATTGTTTCAAAAGCGTAGAGGATTCTCTACGCTTTTGTTAATATGGAGGCTATAATATTGAATTATTATAAATTTGAATGTGCTGGTATTAACATCTACTACAGTTTTAACTATGAAGAAACAATAAATTTTTTTCGTGATTATATAAATGGTCCTTATAACGATATAAATGGAGTGTACATAAATCTTTCGAAAGACTATCTTGATGAAAATAGATGGTTAATTTCAGAAAACGAAAAATCTAATGCATTTTTAGAATATAAATGTTTAATGCTTGCAACCGGAAATAGTTTATTAGAATATAATAGAGCTGTTTTTCATTCTGTTGCTGTTTTATGGAAAGATTATGCATGGATTATTACTGCTCCATCTGGTACTGGAAAGACAACGCAGATTCGTCATTGGAAAAAAATATTGGGAAAAAATGCTGTTATTATTAATGGAGATAAACCAATTATTGAAGTACGTAATGATAATTCAGTGTGGGTCTATTCCTCTCCATGGAGAGGAAAAGAACATGCTGGATCACCAGGTTTGAAAGCTCCTCTTGGGGGAATAGTTTTATTACAACAGGGAAATAGCAATAAAATACAAAGAATTTCCGAATCGGATGCGGTTATTCCACTGTTTTCAGAGTTTATATCTTATCCTGAAAACCCTTTGCAGATACGAAAGCAAGCAGAAATATTAAACAGCATTTTAGATTCTGTGCCAGTTTGGAAACTTATTAACTTAGGAGATTTGGATTCTGCGATGTTAACAATTAATACACTTCAAAAATACCTGGAGGAAACAAATGGATAAAATTAGAATAAGATCCGGAATTGAACTTGTGGAAATTCAAGGTGTTCATCTTCTTGTCGCTGATCGTCAGGCCAGGGAAAAATGTAGATATATACAAAGAATAAATGAGGTTGGTGCATCGATTTGGAAACTTCTAGAATCAGGTGCTACAATAAATGAAATAGAGGAATCAATGCGTTCAGAATATGAAATTGAGAAAGATTATGATTTAAGAAGTGATATATATGGCTTTGTTAATAGTCTAAAAGATAATCAATATATTGTGATACAGAGTAATAATAGTGAATCAAATATTTGAAATGCTGAAATTATGATTGTATAATCTATTTGCATATTTTATTTTGCTGCATATTGGAGGTAGTATGAAAATAAAGAAAAATATAGTTATTATCTTAGTATTAATGCTATGTTTAAATGGATGTTTTTGGAAGAAAAAGCCTAATAATAACAATAATTCAGCAGATAATCAAAATGTAGAAAAACAAAATGATACAGTTGAAATATCTGATGAAATCATTATCCCTGTTGAAGAGGGTGAGGAATCTTTTGGTGAATAGTTCACTAGATTTACCGTTAATATGAATAAATCATATGAGACCATTATTACCCTATTGAATAGCTTTATTTTTAATAAAGCTTTTTCTATTGACGAGAATGTTTCCTGGAAAGAAATATATTATTATTCAAAGATACATAACATAGCAGGGATAGTTGGTCATATGATAAATACTTTTTATGACAATTGTGAAACATTAAATGATAGAACTCGCTTAAGATTTAAGGATCAAGCCATAAAAGATTTTGGGAAGATGTCATTAAGATTTGATCAAAGTGCTTTTGTAAGTCATGAATTAAGCAAAAATAATATTGATCATGTTGTGTTGAAAGGGTATGTGTTAAGAAATTATTATCCTGTCAAAGAACTCAGAGTATTTGGAGATGTAGATTTTTTAATACATACTGAAGATAGAACTAAATCAGATGAAATAATGAAAAAATTAGGTTTTGAACAAACACATAATTGGGAGCCTAGTTATACATATAAAAAAAGTGTTAGTTGTATAGAAATACATACCGATCTTTTTGATACTGACATATCAACAAACTTTAGTGTAAGGAATTTCTTTGATAACAATATTTATAATAATACTATTTTGGTAAATGATCATTGTTATAAATTAAATAAAGAAACACACATTTTATTTTTAATTACTCATATTGCTAAACACTGTGCAACAAGTGGCGCCGGAATCAAAATGTTTTTGGACCTAGCATTAATGATTCATAACGAACATGATATAAATTGGAGTATTATTGAAAAAGCTCTCCGTAAAATGGGGATGTGGCATTTTTCATCATTTGTATTTTATCTGCTTAAAGAACTGTTTCGTATCGACATACCTGTATCAATAGATAATATTGAAAAAGATGAGTTTGATTTATTTGTAAACTATATATTTGAAGCTGGAACTTTCGGTCAATATAAACGAGACAGTGGAGCAGTACAGTTAGTTAAAGATAATTCGTCAAAATTCTTAGCCGTAATACACAGTTTTTTTCCTGCTGCTAAAACAATAGAAAAAAGATATACATACTTAACTAAACATCCTTATCTGTTGCCTGTTGCATGGATACACAGAGCAGTTTTGAATTCTAAAAAACTTAAGAGTTTCTTTAGAAAGAATCAAAAAGTCCTTACAGCGGATACTAGTGAAACGAAAAGACTAAAAAACATCCGTACAATGATCGGATTGTAGAGGTTATCATATGAGATTTTTATATAAATACAAAACCAAAGAATATTTGGGAGAATATATACTTATTCCTACTGATGAAAATATTTTTGATGATAAAGTTTTAATGTCTCTAGATTATTTTGGATATTATATTATTTCTCTGATGAAACAGGATGTTACTGAAGAGGAAATCTTACACAAAATAGCAGAACACTTTGGTAGTGATGAAGAAACCATAAATGCTTATAAAAGTTTGCGTGATACTCTTTTAAAAAAACAACTTATAAAATAATATTTAAATTGGAACAGTCATCATATGGGAATTATGGATATTGTTTTATTGATTAGTATAATTATCTCCTTATTTAAGATATCGGTTAATCTTAAAGGTTTTTACACTGATTTTCTTAGGCATGATAATACTGTTATAATAAGTGGATTATTTGTTATTTTTGTGTTTCTTAGTCATTTCAGCTCGTATACTAAAGCTGATCATTCGTTAATTTACCCTTTATTTACAAAAGTGTTAGGTCAACTGATCGTTGCTCCTTTTTTCTTGTTTTCAGGATACGGTATTATGAAATCAATAGAAAACAAAGGGGATAAATATATAATGTCATTTTGGAAGAATAGAATTTTAAAGGTTTGGGTACACTTCGCTTTGGCTTTGTTGTTATTTTTAATGATTTCCTTCATAAATCATAGCAAATATGGTTTAAAAAGAATTGTTTTATCATTTATAGGACTGTCATCAATTGGTAATAGTAACTGGTATATGTTTACCCTCTTAAGTCTCTATGTAATTACCATTATCAGCAGTTTCTGTTTTATAAAGAAAAAGACATTAATTCCCTATTCAGTTGCTGTTTTTGTGATTATTTATATGTATGTGATAAGAATGAATGGAAAGGCATTTTATTATTACGACACTTCTTTTGCTTTTGCTTTTGGAATGCTATTTGCAGAGTATGAGAATAAAATAAATGATTATTTAACAAAGAATAACAAAAAATACATGGTGTGCTTTTTGATAACTATCATACTTTTTATTGGTGCAAGTTTATGGAGATCATACACGCACTTGATCAGTTCTTTTATTATTTGGGTAAGTTTCTTTTGTTTACTAGTTCTAATGCTTTCAATGAAAGTTAAAAGTAATAATATAATACTTAGAGCGCTTGGTAAATATTCTTTTGAAATATATATTCTGCAACGTATTCCAATGAATTTGTTTGTGAAAATGATTCCTAACGTCTATGTTTACTTTATAGTATGTGTGGCATCAACTGGTATACTTTCTTTGATTTTCAAGCGAATGGAACTGTTTATTGATACAATACTTTTTGGTTATCAATCATCTTATAAATAATAGTAAGCATCTAGTTTTTTGACACATTTCCCATTTATATGTATAATACAAAATACCATCAGTGATGGTGGGAGTGGAAATGAAAAAATTGGGTTTAGTAGTAACCATATTCAGCCTAATGCTATTCGGGGGCAACGTTGAAACTGGTTACACAGAGTACATGCAGAGCATTAAGGAAGACTTCGCCCAGGATAAATGGGCGTCTTTAAACATGACTTTCAATCCTGCTCCGGTACTTGAATACAGCAGTAAATCATTCGATCCGGCTGATATGGTCGCTTCTCATACCGGTGAACTGGAAGTCCTGAGTGATCCTTTTGATCTGAAATCAACAGGAATGCATACTCTTAAGTACAGACTGAGTGATGTTGATGAATTCGGTCAGGAAGTCAGCAAGGATTATAAGCGGTATGTATATGTGAAGGATACGGTTGTACCTACTATAACCCTTAAGGAAAGTGACGTCAGTGTCATCATTGGCAATGGCTATAACCCGGCAAGTAACATTTCCGCTGTCAGTGACCCTGTTGACGGTAATCTGAGACTGTCTAATACGCTGGAAAAGGGAACATATGTCGTTGAGGGCAGTGTTTCAACCGGCAGTATCGGTACTTATAACATAAATGTCAAAGCTATGGACATGAATGGCAATACTTCATCTGAAAGTTTCAGAGTAGCAGTCAGTTATGGTGTTTACTATGGCAACTGGACTGGCCAGAGACTTACTCCAAGCCTTGGTACGATCAACGGGCCAAGCGGTAAGGAAACCTATTATAACCTTAACATGAGCGGTGTCATTGCTATCATGAGAAGAATGGGTAATACTGATCCATACTGGGTCAGGGAAGATGGCTGCAAGATGTTAGGACCATATATCATGGTAGCGGCTCACTTAGGCTTGAGACCTAGAGGTTCCTTAGTTGAAACCTCATTAGGAACAGGCATCGTCTGTGATACCGGTGGATTTGCCTTAACAAATCCATATCAGATCGATATTGCGGTAAACTGGTAAAGAAAGAGAAATCTTTCTTTTCATTTGGTCTATAATATAGTTATTGAAGGAGACATGACAATATGTTGGAAACAGGAACCAAAGCCCCTGATTTTACCTTACCTGATCAGGATGGCGTACTACATTCATTAAGTGATTATCTGGGGAAGAAGGTAGTCTTATACTTCTATCCTAAAGACAATACATCAGGCTGCACCAAGCAGGCCTGCAATTTCATGGAACTGATGCCGCATTTCAGCGAGAACAACGCTGTTGTCTTAGGCGTCAGTAAGGACTCTGTGGCTTCTCATAAGAAGTTCCAGGAAAAGTTCAATCTTAACTTTACGCTGCTGGCAGATACCGAAAAGGAAGTAATAAAGCTGTATGATGTCTGGCAGGAAAAGAACATGTATGGCAAGATCACCATGGGTGTGGTCAGAACGACTTATCTTATTGATGAAAATGGTATTATCACTAAAGCCTTTGGCAAGGTAAAGGCAGCTGAGAATCCGGCTGACATGTTAAAGGAAGTACAGAAGTAACAGAAAGATAAACCGGGATTCCCGGTTTAATATTTGAGGTGTGTTTTTATGAATGAACAGATTATTAAGGAACTGGCTGACAGTCTGAAGATCAGAGTTAATCAGGTTGAAAATACTCTGAATCTTTTACAGCAGGATAACACTGTTCCGTTTATTGCCCGTTACCGTAAGGAAGCTACGGGTGGGCTGGACGAACAGCAGATCCTGGCCATTTCCAAACAGTATGAATATGAAGTAAAACTGGCTGAAAGAAAGGAAGCCGTCCTTAACCGGATCGCTACCCAGGGTAAGCTGACTGATGAGATCAGGGACAGCATCAATGCTGCCACCAAGCTTTCAGAAGTTGAAGACTTATACCGCCCATATGTCCAGAAGAAGAAAACCAGAGCAGCCATGGCCATTAAGAAGGGCTTACAGCCACTGGCTGACTGGATGTTATCACTGCCTAAGGAAGGCGATCTGAAAAAGGAAGCCGAGAAGTATCTAAATGAAGAAGTAGCCAATGTCAATGAAGCCATTCAGGGAGCTGAAGATATCATCGCTGAAACGGTCAGCGATACGGCCAAGTTAAGATGGAGTTTCAGAGATTTCATCTATAATACCGGCAAAATTGTCACCAAGGTGAAGAAGAACGCTGAAGACGAAAAGAAAGTCTATGAAATGTACTATGACAGAAGTGAAAGAGTCAATGCGATCGCTGATCACCGTGTCATGGCCATTGACAGAGCTGAAAAGGAAAAGGTTCTGACTGTCAGCTTTGAATATGATGACAAGGCTCTGATCGAAGAGGCTTTTGAATCTCTGGTAGGACCGGTAAAGAGCGTTGTTAATGATGAAATTCATTTTGCCTGTGAAGATGGCTGCAAGCGTTTATTATTCACATCAGTTGAAAGAGAAGTACGCTCACAGTTATCAGACAGAGCACATGATAAATCAATAGAAGTATTCTCCATGAATCTGGAGAAACTGTTACTGCAGCCGCCTTTAAAGGGCAGAGTAGTAATGGGTTTTGACCCGGCCTTCAGAACAGGCTGTAAGCTGGCTGTTTTAGACAGTACGGGCAAAATGCTGCACATTGATAAAATCTATCCTCACGAGCCTGTAAATAAGGTACGGGAGGCTAAGAAGATCTTATTGGATCTGATAAAGAAGTATAAGGTTGAAATCATTGCCATCGGTAACGGTACCGCTTCACGTGAAAGCGAAAAGCTGGTAGCTGATCTGATCCATGAGAATTCCTTACCGGTAAGCTACGCCATCGTATCGGAAGCAGGAGCTTCAGTATATTCCGCCAGTGAAAATGCCCGTGCTGAATTCCCGACACTGCATGTTGAGGAAAGAAGCGCCGTATCCATCGGCAGAAGACTGCTGGACCCATTAGCCGAACTGATCAAGATCGATCCAAAGAGCATCGGTGTCGGTCAGTATCAGCATGACCTGCCGCAGAAACAGCTGGAAGAGAGACTGGATGAAGCCATCATGATGTGCGTTAACAGAACCGGTGCAGACCTTAATACCGCTTCTGTAGAATTACTGACTCACATTTCAGGTCTTAACAGCAGCAATGCCAAGGAAATAGTTGAATACCGTAATAAAAACGGAAAGTTTGTCAACCGCGAACAGTTAAAGCAGGTCAAGAAGATGGGGGAAAAGACCTTCCAGCAGTGTGCCGGCTTCTTAAGAATAGTAGACGGTGATGAACCGCTGGATAAGACTTCGATCCATCCGGAAAGCTATGAAGCTGCCCGTAAGATCATGGAAGTATGCGGCATAAAGGAATTGGGCGACCCTGAAATCGAATTCGATGAAGCCAAGGTAAAAGCCCTGGGTATTGATACATTCACCTTAAATGACATTGAAACAGCCATTAAGCAGCCTTTAAGAGACTACCGTGATCAGTTTGAAGGAGCCTTGCTGAAGAGTGATGTTCTGGAGATCAGCAATCTCAAAGTCGGCGATGCCTTGGCCGGTACCGTCAGAAATGTCGTAGATTTCGGTGCCTTCGTGGATATCGGTCTGCACGAAGACGGTCTGGTTCACATTACCAGAATGAGCATGAACAGAGTCAATCATCCTTCAGAAGTAGTATCTGTCGGTGATATCGTTACGGTATATGTTGCTGAAATAGATGAAGCCAGGGGAAGAGTACAGTTATCACTATTACCTCTGGATCAGCTCAATAAGAGAAATACCGGCAGACAGGAAAGAAATCATAAGCCTAAGAATAAGCTGAACAAAGGCAATAAAAAAGACTTCAAAAAGAAAAAGCCGGAAGACGACTATACTTATGAAGATGCCATGAAGAAACTGCTGGAGAGATTTGGCAAACATTAATTGTTTACATATTTTGCGGTTTTATATTATACTAATAATGCTGCCGGTTTAGCTCAGGGGCAGAGCACTTCCTTGGTAGGGAAGGGGTCGACAGTTCAATTCTGTCAACCGGCACCATTATAAGTAAGTAAAAAGGGTTCATATGAACCCTTTTGTCGTTTTATTCGCCAAGTATTGATTTGACTATGTTCTTGGATGTTTCCAGGGTATTATCCGTTATCTTGCCGACCAGGACAGGATAGTTACCGGCGCTGTAGCATTTATCATAACTGTAATAACAGTCAGGCTGATAGATGTTTATCTGCCATAGACGTGTATCTGTCAGATCATAGTTCTTCAGAACGGACTTAATAACAGCCATTACATCAAGATCAGTGGCTGCAGCCTTATCAAGTGAATCGATCGCAGCAGTTATTCTTTCCGGTGTTCCCTTTATTTCAGTGAAACCTGCAGGTAACAGCGTTTTGAATTTACTGACAATGGCTTGCGCTACTTTAGTGGTATTCTCCATCTGATCGGTATACATGCCTGTCAGATGCATCAGCTCACGGATGAACAGTATCGTATAAGGTCCGTCAAGAGTTATGTTGCCGGCATCAAAGTAATGCTGAGGCGAGATGTATTCAGCACCGATCTTTACATCGCGGTATGTCTGAAAACCGTAGGAGTTATCAAGGTCAATGCCTCCTAAGGCATCTATCAGTTTTTCCACTGATGAATAGTTAAAGCGCAGGAAGTAGTCAATAGGGCAGTCAAGCAGGTCACTTACGGCATTTTCCCATTTATCGATGCCATGTAATGATGTATAGGTAAGACGGTCTTTGTGATTTGCTTCGCCGTTGTAGTTGATGTAAATGTCTCTTGGAATCATGATGGCACCGATCTTACGGTTAGGGAGGTCGACTGCCAGTAATATGTTAATATCGGATCGGCCCAGATAATCGGCATCGCTTCTTGAACCTCTGACCTCATTGCCGCCAATCAGAACGGTAAACGGTTCATTATAGACATCAGGCTTTTCATTTTTAATAGTACCTGTAGAAACTTCCTTACTGACGGTATATACAGGCTTGAGCATAGACATCAGATAATCGGTACGCCAGACATCACCGCCCATTTCCATGTAATCCTCACCAATGAGAACGGAATTCTGGATGAAATGCTGGTGAACATCCTTGGTGTTAAGAACTTCGACGATCTGGAAGATATTGCTGAAAGGTATGACTGAAGCTGATTTGGCTTTGGAGTTTACTTCGCTGATGGCAGCATTAATATCATGGAAAATGTCATTGTTCAGGATTGCATAGTAATATGAGCCATTTTCTATGTTGTCTGGAGAACTGTCGGTCCTACGGTCATAGAGAACCATGTTTTCAGTGGTGGTTTCCGGCATGGAAGTAAAGATGTAGTCCAGATGTCCTGTTATCCCATTGAGCAGATATACAGCCCGGCCAACCGGTACAGTTACCAGAATCACCAGCAATGACAGAATGACCTGCAGCCATTTCTTCTTCATGAAAATGGTTAATAAAAGGCAAAGCAGGTTAAGTATTGCCAAAACTGCTATAAAATACGTAATCACCTGTTGCGGTATGAAGTCATTTTTCATGGCTGTAAATATACTGAATGCTGAAGCGCCTGCTGCCAGCAGGAAGATCAGAAACGGAATAGGTTTGATTATTATCTTTTTGTTGTTCATAACGGGTTTCTCCTGATGAAATCATTATAACATCTTTTGTTTTTTGCGCCTTTCAAATGCAAAGCTTATTTATGCAACACTGTGCAAAAGCACAAGGTTTACAGCTTTTGTGCGTTTGACGTGAAATGAACATTTGCATATGCTAAAATGCATACAGAAAGATTGGAGATTAATGATAATGAACGCTACAAATAGACGATTAGCTATTTTTGACAAACTCCTGGTAGAAAAAAAAGTAATAGTTACAAATCTAGCAGAAGAATTTAATGTAACTCCAATGACCATCCGCCGTGACTTAAGTGTTCTGGAAAAACAGGGTGTCATAACTACCTACTATGGTGGCGCCAGCCTCAATGAAGGTGCTGCCAGTGAGCCGTCATTCATGCTAAAGAACAAGAATTCGCTCGATGAAAAGATTGCCATTGCCTATGAGGCAAGCAAGCTGATCAATGAAGGAGACTCCATTTACATTGACTGCGGTACGACCTGCTATAATATAGGCCGTTTCATCAAGAACAAACGCATTACAGTAATGACCAACTCCATCAGATTCATTGAAACCATCAAGGACAAGGAAAAAATCGATATTGTAATTGCTCCTGGTGTCTACAGCCGACTCTCTGAAGCAACCTTAAGTTCCAGTACCGTGGAATTCTTCTCGTCTCATTACATAGATAAGGCATTTGTCACCTCACAGGGATTTGACATTGAAAGAGGTGCTTCCGTACCTGAAGAAATGGACGGCAAGGTAAAGGCTTCCATTCTGAAGGTTTCCAAGACCAAGATCCTGTTGATCGACCATACCAAGTTCGGTGAAAACTTCTTCAGTGTTCACGGTCTGCCAAGCGAATATGACATGATCATCACTGACGAAGGAATCGATGAGGAAACCAGAAAGAAATGCATTGAAAAGGGCCTGCCTTTGGTTGTAGCCCCATATATAAGAAAGAGGGAAAACTAATGGAACTGTCAGAAGTAATCAGAAAGCGTTATTCAGTCAGAAAGTATGCTGAAAAGGAAATACCTGAAGAAGTAATGGCTGAAGTGATCGAAGCCGGCATGCTGGCACCAACAGCCAAGAATTCACAGGCACAGCGTGTTTATGTCATTAAGAGCGCTGAAGGCATTGAAAAGATCAGAAGTCTTTGCAGAAGTGCCTATAACGCACCAGTGGTATTATGCTTCACAGCCAGTGATGATGAAGTGTACAAGAATCCTTTTGAAGAGGGATTTAACTCCGGACATCAGGATTGCAGTATTGTAGCTACTCACATGATGCTGAAAGCTGCTGAGCTGGGATTGGGAACCTGCTGGGTGAATCATTTCCCAAGAGCTGAAGTCAGACAGCGGTTTGCCATCCCGGAAAATGAGGAACTGGTACTGTTAATGCCGCTGGGATATCCGGCTGAAGACAGCGTACCGTCTCCTAGACATGCCGAATCAAAGCCTGTTGAAGAAGTAGTAAAATATCTGTAATTTATAAGACCGCTCAGCGGTCTTTTTTTGCGAAAATGAAGAAACGAACAGGTAAACCAAGGCAAATGCGTGAGTTTTCGTATCGATTTACTGTCCTGAAGGAATTTGGATGTGTTTTGAATCTGTTCCTGCTAAACTGATGATGTGAGGTGTCGTTATGAACAAACTGCTTAGTTATGTACCATCATCCAATGAATGTGATTTTGACAGAATAGCCAGACTACAGAATAAGATGTATCACCGCAAGGCAACCTTGTGTGCCGAAAGAGCGGAGATCTATACTGAAGTCTTTAAGGAAACTGAAGGCGAAAGCATGATCTTAAGAAAGGCCAAGGCCTTCAGGAAGACTCTTGAGAACATGACCATTTACATTGAACCGGATTCTCTTATCGTCGGCAATCAGGCTTCACGTAACTTTGCCGCTCCGATATTCCCGGAATATTCAATTGACTGGATAATCGAGGAAATGGATGAATTCGCCTTAAGAAGCGGCGACAGTTTTGATGTTGATGAAGATACCAAGGAAAGAATCAGAAAGATTGCTCCTTACTGGATGGGTAAGACTCATAAGGATGAAGTTCTGAAGAATCTGCCACCTGTTAACAGAGAGGCTGAAAAGCAGAATGTTCTGCACCGCGGCGGTATCAGCATGTCCGGTGACGGTCACATAATTCCAAATAATGAGTTTGTTTTCACTCACGGTTATGGAGGAATAAAGGAAATCGCTGAGAAACACCTGGAAAACGATGCGGATCTGACTGCCGAACAGAAAGATTACTACTGCTCTGTCATCATTGCCATGGAGGGAGCCCAGACATATTGTCAGAGATTCTCACGTCTGGCTTATGAAACTGCTCAGAATACGGCAGATGAAAAGAGAAAGAACGAACTGCTGGCAATATCCGAAATGATGGGCAAGCTGATGCAGGGACCTGTTGATTCCTTCTACCGGGCTGTGGAAACCATTTATCTGACACATGTCCTGATGATGATTGAAAGCAACGGCCACTCATTCTCCTTTGGACGTTTTGACCAGGATGTATATAAGTACTATAAGAATGATGTCGAAAAGGGCATTGTCAGTAAAGATAAGGCTCTCGAGATCATTACCCATTTCTTCATAATGAGCAACTCTCTCAACAAGATCAGACCTTGGGACCATACCCAGTATTCCGGAGGCTATCCGCTGTATTCCAATCTGATGGTTGGCGGCCTGAAGCCTGATGGTACTGACGGTACCAACGATCTGTCCTATCTGTGTCTGGAGGCCATGGCTCTTAACGGCCTTCCTGAGCCTAACATGTCTGTCAGATACAATGAAAACACGCCACATTCACTGATGAAGGATGCTGCCAAGCTGATCAGAAGAGGTTTTGGCATGCCGGCGATCTTCTCTGATGATGTCTGCATACCGGCAATGGCTTCCTTGGGTCTGCCAATTGAAGTAGCCAGGGATTACAGCTCCATCGGCTGTGTGGAAACGGGAATACCGGGACGCTGGGGACACCGTGCTACCGGGATGACCTATATCAATTTCGGCAAGATCCTGGAACTGGTCATGAATAACGGTTATGATCCTGACAGCGGTATACAGCTGATAAAGATAAACGGCAGGGAAGGCCGTGACATTGAATATAAGAATTACGATGAACTGTGGGCAGCCTGGAACCAGCTGCTGGAGTTCTACAGCGATCTGGCTTACCGGTGTGATCTGGTCTGCGACCGTTCACTTAAGGTGTACGATGCTGACCCGTTTGCTTCATCATTAATAAACTGCTCTCTGGAAAGAGGCAGAACGCTGAAAAACGGCGGTTCTGAATATGACTTTGTCAGCTCTTCCAACATCGGACCAAGCGTAGTAGGCGATTCACTGGCTGCCGTTAAGAAACTGGTATTCGAAGATAAGGTACTGACTCTGAAACAGTTAAGAGAAGCTCTGGATAATAACTTTGAAGGACTGGAAGGGGCCAGGATCAGAAAACTGTGCCGCAAAGCTCCGAAGTTCGGCAATGACATCGATTATGTCGATAACATTGTCAGTGATGTCTATGAATCATATCTGAGACTTCTGCCTAAATATAAGACGGACAGATACGGTCAGGGACCTTTCGGCTGCGGTTATACGATGTCTACCAGCAACATCACATCATATGTTCCTAACGGCTTTGATGTGGGTGCTACTCCAGATGGCCGACTGGCTGGCAAGCCATTAAACGAAGGTGCTTCACCTTGTCTTGGCGCTGATACCAATGGGCCTCTGGCTGTCATAAATTCTATTGAAAAACTGCCTAATAAGAGAATGGCAGGAGGACAGTTGCTGAATATGAGATTCTCACCTGGTTCCTTACAGGGTGATGATAATCTGGAAAAGTTCACCGGTTTCCTGGAAACCCTGAGGAAGAAGAACATCTTCCACGATCAGTTCAACGTTGTTGATTCTGAAACGTTAAAGGCTGCCAAGGCTCATCCGGAAGACTATCCTGATCTGATGGTCAGAGTAGCCGGATACTGTGCCCTGTTCTCTACCCTGATGCCGGAAGCACAGGATGCCATCATTGCCCGTACGGAGCTGTCACTGTAATGAAGGGATTCATTAATAAGATCCAGCATTATTCAACCAAGGATGGCCCCGGCATCAGAAGTACGGTCTTCATGGTAGGCTGCAACCTGCGCTGTTTATGGTGTGCCAACCCTGAAAGCATGCTTCCGGGATATAAGCTGATATATAACCGGCAGAAATGCCAGAGATGCTGCAGCTGCGTCAGGGTTTTTCCGGATGCTGTCACAATGGGAAAAGACGGCTGTATCATTAACAGGGAAAAAGCTGATTTTGACCGGCTATGCGATATATGTCCTTTTGAGGCTTATGAAAAGATGGGCTTCTGGATGGAAAGTGACGAACTGGTCAGGATCATGCTGCGCAATAAGGAATTCTACGGCTCTTCAGGAGGCGTTACCTTTTCAGGAGGAGAAGCACTGCTGCAAAGTGAATTTATCGAAGAGTGCATGGATAAACTGCATGAAAAAGGCATCAGAGTCTGCATTGATACAGCGGGCAATCTGCCTTGGGAAAGAATAGAAAGAGTTCTTAAAAAGGCTGATACGGTGCTTTTTGACCTGAAGGTCTTTGACAGCAGTAAGCATTTACAGCTAACCGGCTGTGATAACAGGCTGATCCTGGAAAACCTGAAGAAGACAGATGCCATGGATAAGGAACTGTATGTCAGAATGATCATTGTTCCTGAATACAATGATGATATAAATGACCTTAAGGCCAGAATAGATTTTGTCAGAAACTTCAGAAGTCTCAGACAGATCGACTTTCTGAAATATCATATCCTGGGAGTTGGTAAATACCGACAGCTGGGTATTGAATATCCTGTCAAGCCGGTAGGGGAAGTCAGTGAGGAACTTCTGAAGCAACTGCAGGAATACTGCGGTGATGTAAGATCTACAGTAGGCGGCTAAAACAACATGTCCGTCAGTGCATTGTTTCACCTGAATGGTGCACTTGCATGAGAAAATCCGATAAGTAAGATAAGTAAATCTTTATCTGTTACACTTAAATCAGAAAGATAACATAGGGGGGAAAATAATATGGTTACAATGCTGGACTGCATCAGAAGAGTAGCTCCAATCACTAAGGAAATCGTTAAGAATGCACAGGTAAATACTGATGACATGGTCAGTAAACTGGGAGATGATGTCAGAAAGATCAATGAGATCGTCATCTGCGGAGCCGGCTCCAGTAATACGGCAGCCGTAACAGCGGCCGGTTTCATGGAAAAGGTCACAGGTCTGCAGGTTCATACCTTTATGGCCAATCAGTTTGCCAGAAAGTCAGTATACAATCCTGATGCTCTGTATATCTTTGTTTCTCAGACCGGAACATCAACTCTGGTTAAGGAAATGGTTGCCAGAATGAATGATATGGGCTGCTTCACCGTTTCTGTTACTGAGGATGAAACAACTCCAGTCGGCAAGCAGGCTAAGACTCATGTCAACATGGGCTGTGGCTATGAGGAATACTGGTTCCGTACGATCGGCTATTGCTCAAGCGTTGTTACGCTGATGGTTATCGGCTTAAGGATCGCTCTAGAAAGAGGTACAGTAACCGTTAAGGAATACAATGATTATCTGGCTGAAGCCGTTGTGGCTGCTGACAATCATCCTGCAGTTATTGAAAAGACCATTGCCTGGTTCAATGCGCATAAGGATGAACTGGTTAAAGGCAGATGCTTCGTTGTCTACGGTTCCGGACCGCTGCATGGCGTAGCTCTGGAAGGCGCCTTGAAGGTTCTGGAAACTGCCAAGACTTTCATGGCAATAGGCTATGAAGCAGAAGACGGACTGCATGGACCGAACCTGGGATTCGGCAAGGGCGAAGTCATCATTTCACTTAATGACGGTGTCAATGACGAATGGATGGGTCATGGTGTGGTAGAATACGCCAAGAAGGAATTAACACAGGGTTACATCTTCGGTGCACATCCGCTGGATGAAAACGATCTGGAATTCGAAGTAAAGGGCGGTAACTTCCGTGCTCTTGAATTTGCGGCAGCTGTTGAGACTCTGGCATACCTGCTGGCGAAGGCTGTTGGAACACCGGTATTGCCGATCGGGGAATACCAGGATCACATTTCCGGAAAGTATTTTGAAACCCACAGAGGTTAGTAAACAAGAAAAAAGTCCTTCAGGGACTTTTTTTGTTTGAAACAGTTGTACATTAGAGTGACTCTAATATAATTAAAAAAGATATGTGATATTGCTCATGATATTAAAAATATGTTATCTACTATAAAAAAAAGAATTGTTAGTGTATTATTAGTGATAGTTATTTAGACTGAGGACCTTATGGACATATTTGACAATGAAGAGGGTAAAGCCCGTCTGATCATCACCATCAGGATCATGCTGGCGGCCATATTATGGCTTCTGGCACGTTTTGTGCTGACCGGAAACTTTCAGACTGCCGCTTTTGCCCTGTCTTATCTGACAGCTGGATATGACATTGTCCTGGAAGCTCTGGAGGGTTTGGTCAAGTTTAAATGGACTGATGAGGAACTGTTAATGACAGTAGCCTCCATGACCGCTTTCTTTACTGGTGAGGCGGAAGAATCGGTAATGGTAATGTTACTGTATCAGTTAGGAGAACTGCTCACAGACATCGCTGTAAGCCGCTCACAGAAGAACATTGAACAGCTGCTGCAGCGTAAAAAGGATATGGTACACTGGCTGCTTGACGGTCAGGTAATAGAGATAGAAGCTGACAGGATCGCAGCGGGAATGCTGCTGCAGATCAATCAGGGTGAAAGGATCATAGTGCCCGGTACGGTCAAAGAAGGCAGTTCAGCTCTGGATATGAGAGCTATTGATGAAAAGGATACGGAACTGAAAGAAGTAAACACCGGTGATGAACTGACGGTTGGTGCCGTTAATGCCGGTGATATCTTGGTAATGGAAGCCTCTGAAGCCTACAGCGATCCGGCTGCCGGTCATATTACTGAAGTAGTGGAAAACTGCCGTAATAATGACAGCGGCAAGACTGAAGGAACACTGAACAAGTTCATTCGTTTCTACACTCCGTTTGTCATGATCGCTGCAATACTGATAGCTGCTTTCGGTCCTATGGTAACGTCAATAAGCTACCGCGAAAGCGTGCAGATAGCCTGCACCTTACTGGTTATTTCCTGCCCATGCGCCTTAGTCATTTCCATTCCGCTGGCTTTCTTCTGCGGTGTGGGCAATGCCGGTAAAAAGGGCATCCTGGTCAAGGGGGCTGAATATCTAGAAGCTCTTAACGCCTTTGACTATCTGGGCTTGGAAAAAGGAAAACTGCTGACAAATGGGGAATATGAAGTTCAGGATGTTGAATCATCCATGGAAGAAGAGAAGCTTCTGAAACTGTGCGCCAGCATGGTAAGGAATATCGATGATCCGCTGTACAAGGCCATCATTGTGAAATACGGTGAAGGCAGGGAATACAGCATCCTCAGAAATATTGAAATAAATGATGAAGGCATCAAAGCCAGGATTGGCAATAAGGATTACTTCCTGGGAAGCTATGATTTCATCTGCAACAATACTGCTGAAAAGCCGGAAGAAAAAACCGGCAATGTACTGTATTTTGCCAGCCGTAAGGAAAATCTGGGAGTCATCGTCTTTGACGAAAGAATAATTCAGAATACTGCTGATATTCTGAAAGAACTAAAACGGAACAATGTCAATCAGGTGAATATCTTTACTTCTGAGCCGATCAGGAAAAATGTGCAGTTGATCAATGTTGACGGCATAGATCTGGTGCTGGGTGACGCGGATGAACAACGGAAGATCGCTGAGCTGCAGAGAGCTCATCAGAAAGGAAAGAAAACAGCCTTTATCGGCAACAGCGGTGATGATGTAGCTGTCATGCAGGCCGCTGATGTGGGCATTGCCTTAGCCGGTTTAAGCACTGAGGCAGTAATTGCCGGCAGTGACGTTGTCTTAATGAGCAATGAGCTGTCACCTCTGGTAACGGGAAGAAAGATTGCGGCCAGAACAGTTGGCATTGTCAAGCAGAATCTTGGGTTCATCATTGCCTGCAAGGTACTGTTCATCATAATGTCACTGATGGGAACTCTCCCGATGTGGATGGCTGTCTTTGCGGATGTTGGAGTCACGCTGATAACAGTGCTGAATTCAGCCAGATTATTGAGAATTAAGTAATAGAGTTCTATTACTTTTTTTCATTTAATAGTAAAATTATTCATAGAGGAACTGTTTATGCCAAATATAATTGCACATTGCTGGTGTGGGGAAGTAGCCTATACCAAGACCGAAACCGAAAAAGTCAGAAATGCCATCAAAAACTATCATGGCGTCTACATGCTGGGCTGTCAGGGACCGGATCCTTTCTATCTGTATCACCGTCTGCCATGGCAGAGCAAGAAGGATTTCAAGACTGTCCTGCACTATGGTGATGTGCTGCACAAACTGCATATAAATGACACCTTCAGAATGTTACTTGAGGAAGCTAAGGAAAGCGGGAATGAACTGGACATAGCCTATGTCATGGGTTTCATGTGTCACTGGTCTCTTGATGCCGTAGCACACCCGTACATTTTCTATGAAACAGATTCCCTGACGGAAGATATCGGCAATTTTCATCAGCTTTTTGAATCGATCATTGATAAGGGTGTTCTGATGGTCAATGACATTGATGTCAGAGACTTCCAGACCTACAAGCTGTTAAAGCATCCGGGGGAAACTGCAGAAAGAGTATGGAATCTTTTAAAACCGATATTCAAGGAACTTGATGATATCGATCTGCCTCTGGTTCACGTAGAGGAATCAATAAAGAATTTCCACAGCCTACAGAAACTGTTCTATGACCCGACAGGCAGCAAGCATAAATGGGTAAGTCTGCTGGAAAATGCCGTTGGGCAGAAGGGCATGGCTACCGGCATGATGGTTCCGATGGAATATGACTATGACATGGATCCGATGAACTTCAAAAAGAGGGAATGGCTCCATCCATGCGACAATACAATCAAATCCACGCAGTCTTTTGAAGAAATGCATAAGTTTGCCATCAACAGAACACTGCAGCTGATGACGCTGTTTGAAGCATATCTGAAGGATAAGGCTGAAGTCAGCGACATTCTTGAAATAATCGACAACAGGACATTTGATACCGGTATGGCTCCGGGTACCGAAATGAAATACTTCCGCAAAGATCTTGAAAAATGAAAACCTACAGAGTAGACCTGCACGGTCTGACAGTAATTGAAAGCAAAATCGAACTGAATCACATTCTTGATTCCTTATCATGGGATTATACGGATGTTCTGGTAGTACATGGCTATCACAGTCACATCCTGATGGATTTCGTGCGCAATGAATACAAGCATAAAAGAATAAAGAGACTGGTATATTCATTAAATCCCGGTGATACTTCCTTCATCCTGAAAACCAAAAAGGAATTTGAAAACAACGAAGAGTATAAGGAAGAAAAAAGCCGCAAGTATATCTTTGAAAGCGAAAGAATGGGCTTCGCCAGATGGCAGAAAACCGATTTGGCCTTAGCCCGTAAGCTGTGGATGAACAGAGAAATGTGCGAGTACCTGGATATTGAGGGGGCTTACTCACGGCAGGAAGTACAGGCCAGATTAAGGGAAGAACTGACTAATGAGGAGAAGTATCATGCCCAGCACTGGCTGCTGTTTGATAATACGAAGAAGTTCTTTGTGGGCTGCTGCGGGTTCGGGGATAACAGAGGCAATACCAGATACTATGATCTGGAAGTGTACATTCTGCCGGAATACTGGAACAGGGGCTATGGCAAGGAAGCCGTTAAGAGAGTCATAGACTATGGCTTTGAACAGCTGGATGCCAGAAGCATTACGATAACCTATCATCCGGAAAACACGGCCATGGAGAAGATAGCTGAAGCCTTTGAATTCAAGCTCATGGATGAGGTTTACAGCCCTGTAAAAAAAGTTTTTATGAAAATATGTGAATTAAGTAAATAGTTGTGTTATACTCTATTTACGGATGGACGCTTAGCTCAGCTGGGAGAGCACTTCCTTGACGTGGAAGGGGTCAGGGGTTCGAGTCCCTTAGCGTCCACCATTTTTTTATGTCTAAGACAGAAAAAGGCTTCAGTGATTACTGAAGCCTTTGTTTTACAATGGTCGGAATGATGGGATTTGAACCCACGACCCCTAACTCCCGAAGCTAGTGCACTACCAAGCTGTGCTACATTCCGTCTTAATATATCTTAATACATAATTCTTTGATTTGCGAGAAAAAAACAAAAATATCTAACTATAGTTGGAAATGTACAATTACATCTTCAATATATGACCTAAGTTTGACCCATGCGTATAGGCGTTTAGTTTACATAAAATGTCATGATAAATTCTTCCCTTGAAAGAATTGGTATATGATGCACCAGTTGTGCCATGACGCCCAATTACATATGGCCAAACGTTAAAACATCCAATATCAAGTTTATCAAAATTTTCAATAATCAGATTATAATAATTACGTTCTATGTTCACTTTTGTGTCCATAATTCTTTTGTCAGCATCACGGAAAACCAGGTAATAATCTTTTTTGTTAAATTTAAATACATGAGTATAGCACCATCTAAATTTATCCATTATTAAAAATTCATTTTGATGTTTTTCCATTGTTTTCACAATAGCATGAGAATTCTTAAGAAAGACTCTGCCAGTTAGTTTATATATTGTAGAGGCATCATGTAGAACTTTACTTTTTTCTAGGGCATCAGTAATCAGTTTTGATTCTCCATATGATTTTCCGTATTTTATGGTTTCTTCTATATAGCGAGGACAGTTAATATATTCAAAACGTTTTCCATGTTTTTTAGCTAGTTCTATATAAAAATTTGCATTAAAAGGATATCCACTATTCTCAGCTACAATAATATCAGTAAATACACTTTCTTTTATGTATCTTTGAAATGATTCCTCATACTGATTTAGTCTTTCCTCAGCATTTGTGATCACTGTATTTACATTATTATATACAGATGGATCAATGGTAGCTGTCAATAGAGCATAAATTCTCTTTGATTGTTTTTCGGCTTTCATGGTTTATTCCTCGTAATTATAATAATTTTATCAAAATATAATTAATATAAAAAGTAATAAATATTACTAAAGTATTATATGATTCAATTCGATCATAAGGATGGTTAGTGTTACTTGGCTTATAGATAAAAAGGACTTAAAATAAATTCATAAGAAAATATATAGTAAGGCAGGTTCTTTTATGAAGCACATTTTTATTATCAACCCGGCAGCCGGGAAAGCGGATTCCACCAATGAAATTGTCGGACAGCTGACTAAGATCAGGGATCTTGATTATCAGGTGTACATTACCAGGATACCAAAGGACGCTACTGAGTATATTAAGACTGTCTGCAGTGAGAATCCCGATACTGAATACAGATTCTATGCCTGCGGGGGAGACGGTACCATTAACGAAGTGGCCAACGGTGTCATGGGCTTTAAAAACGCTTCAATGACTGCTGTTCCCGTCGGTTCCGGCAATGACTATGTCAAGTACTTTGGCGGCCGGGAAAAGTTCCTGGATCTGGAAAAACTGGTGAACGGGGAAGAGATAATGGTTGACGTTCTGAAGGTCCGGGATCACTACGCTCTTAATGCCGTTCATTTTGGCTTTGATACTGTCGTGCTAAAGACGATGATCGCAGTAAAGAGGAAACCTATCATTGGCGGTAAGAACGCTTACTATACAGGTGTCATAAAGGGCCTGTTCTCCGGTCTTAACAACAGGTGCAGGATCACAGCGGACGGTGAGGCGATGAATGACGGCAACTACATGCTTTGTACGGTATGCAACGGTACCCATGTCGGCGGTTCATTCAAGAGTGCTCCAAGATCCGTGATCGATGACGGTTATGCCGAAGTGTGCTGTTTCAGCGTTGTTCCAAAACTGAAGATCCCATTCCTTATCGGCAAGTACAGCAAGGGCACCCATCTTGATGATCCTGAATGCCAGAAGTATATTACATATAAGAGAGCCAGGGTCGTTGAACTGGACAGTGATGAAGTAATGGACATCAGTGTGGACGGTGAACTGCTTTCCGATAAGCACTTTGTGATTGAAAACCTGGAAAAGGCTCTTAAATTCGTTATTCCCAGAGAATAATGTCAAAAACTTATTGACAACTGACTGTCAAATAAATTAATATTAATAGGCTTGAATATATGGCTCGAAAGGGCCATATATATGGGAGCAATAAGGCACACCCGGAAGTGTGTACAGAAAGGAGAAAGAAATGCCAACTATTAACCAATTAGTTCGTAAAGGACGTGATAGCAAGCAATGGAAATCAAATTCACCTGCCCTGAACCGTGGCTACAATACCTTAAAGCGTCGTGTTACTGCAACAAGCTCACCTCAGAAACGTGGTGTCTGCACACGTGTAGGAACAATGACTCCTAAGAAGCCTAACTCAGCTTTACGTAAGTACGCCCGTGTCCGTTTAAGCAACGGTATGGAAGTTACTGCATACATTCCAGGTGAAGGCCATAACTTACAGGAACACAGTGTTGTTCTGATCCGTGGCGGCCGTGTTAAGGATTTACCAGGTGTCAGATACCATGTATTACGTGGTACTATGGACTGCGCCGGTGTCACTGACCGCAAGCAGGGTCGTTCATTATATGGTACAAAGAAACCAAAAACCAAATAATCGTTGATTGTGAAAGGAGATTAGAAAATGCCAAGAAAAGGACATATAGCTAAAAGAGATGTATTAGCAGATCCAATCTATAACTCTAAGTTAGTTACTCGTTTAATCAACAGAATCATGATCGACGGGAAGAGAGGAACTGCTCAGACAATTTTATATAACGCATTTGAAATTGTTGAAGAAAAGACAGGCCGTCAGCCTATGGAAGTATTCGAACAGGCACTTGAAAACATCATGCCGGTTCTGGAACTGAAGTTACGCCGTGTTGGTGGTTCAAACTACCAGGTACCGGTTGAAGTCAGCCAGGACAGAAGACTGACCTTAGGTTTAAGATGGTTAGTAAACTATGCCAGATTACGTAATGAGAAGACCATGGAGCAGAGATTAGCAAACGAAATCATCGATGCTTCCAACGGTATCGGCGGCGCTTGCAAGAAGCGTGAAGATACTCATAAGATGGCAGAAGCCAACAAAGCATTCGCACACTATCGTTGGTAGGAGTCGGGTTTATGCCAAGGGAATTCGATTTATTACATACCCGTAACATTGGCATCATGGCTCATATAGACGCTGGAAAAACGACTACAACCGAACGTATTCTGTATTATACCGGCCGTACCCATAAAATAGGTGAGACCCATGATGGAGCCGCCACCATGGACTGGATGCGGCAGGAGCAGGAGAGAGGTATTACAATTACCTCCGCTGCTACTACAGCAACATGGAATGGTTGCAGGATCAATATTATTGATACTCCAGGTCACGTTGACTTTACAGTAGAAGTTGAAAGAAGTTTAAGAGTTCTGGACGGAGCAGTCACGGTACTTGATGCCAAAGCTGGTGTTGAGCCTCAGACTGAAACCGTATGGAGACAGGCTTCTACATATGGAGTTCCGCGTGTTGTATTTGTCAATAAGATGGATGCGACGGGTGCTGACTTCTTTATGTCTGTTGACAGTATCGGCAGAAGACTGGGCGCTAAAGCGTGCCCGATCCAGCTGCCAATCGGAGTGGAAGCAAACTTTACGGGTCTTATTGATGTCGTGGCCAGAAAGGCGTACAGCTTTTCACCTGATATCGACAAGCCTGACATTGAGATAGAGGTCCCGGTTGATATGGTCGACATGATGGAAGAATACCGTATGAAGCTGTGCGAAATGGTAGCTGATTACGATGATGATTTCATGATGAAAGTGCTGGAAGGCGAGGACTTAAGCGTTGGGGAACTCAAGGCTGCCATCAGAAAAGCCGTTATTACCGGTGAATTCTTCCCGGTCATGGCGGGGGCTGCCTATAAGAACAAAGGTGTTATCCAGATGCTCGATGCCGTTGTGGATTACCTGCCATCACCTGTTGAAGTGCCTCCTTACAAGGGAGTTGACAGCAAGGGTGATCTGATCGAGGTAACCGCCGATGACGGCAGCAGATTTGCAGCGCTGGCTTTCAAGATAACAACAGATCCATATGTAGGAAAACTGACATACTTCAGAGTATATGCCGGTACTGCCAAGGCAGGCTCCTACATCTACAACTCTACCAAGGGTCGTAAGGAAAGATTCGGCAGAATCATGCAGATGCATGCCAATCACCGTCAGGACATTGATGAAGTTCATGCCGGTGATATCGCTGCCGCAATCGGTTTCAAATATACAACAACAGGCGATACCTTATGTGCTGAAGGCTATGATATCAAGTTGGAATCAATGGTATTCCCTGAACCGGTTATCAACATGTCTGTGGAACCTAAGACACGCAATGACCAGGACAAGATGGGCAATGCGCTGGCTAAGTTAGCCGAAGAGGATCCGACATTCAAGACATATACGGATACCGATACAGGTCAGACCATTATTGCCGGCATGGGTGAACTTCACCTGGATATCATCATAGACCGCATGAGAAGGGAATTCGGTGTTGAGTGTAATGTCGGTAAACCTGAAGTTGCCTACAGAGAGACCATTACCAAGGCTGCTGAGTGTGAAGGCAGATTTGTCAGACAGTCAGGCGGTCACGGTCAGTACGGTCATGTCTGGATCAGATTTGAGCCTAACGAAGACAAGGGCTTTGAATTTGTGGACGCAACGATCGGCGGTACGGTTCCTAAGGAATTCATCAAGCCGACCGAGGAAGGTTTAAGAGCTGCCTTAAACAGCGGCTTGCAGGCAGGCTACCCTGTAATTAATATCAAGGCAACATTGTTTGACGGTTCATATCATGAAGTTGACTCAAGCGAAAATGCCTATAAGATCGCGGCTTCACTGGCCCTTAAGGAAGCTGCAAAGAAGTGCGCTCCGGTTATCCTGGAACCAATCATGAACGTGGAGGTAACTGCACCAAGTGAATATCTGGGTTCCGTAATGGGCGATATCACTTCTAGAAGAGGTCAGATTGTTGACCAGGAAGAAAGAGGAAATGCCATCGCCGTCAAGGCCATGGTTCCGCTTTCCGCAATGTTCGGTTACGCTACAGCGCTTAGATCAGCTACCCAGGGAAGGGGCACGTATGTAATGCAGATGAGTCATTATGCACAGGTCCCATACAGCATTACCCAGGAGATTATCAAGCGTAATGCGGGTTAACCGATACTTGTTGATTTATTATTTACAATGCTTTAAAATGTTTATTGAAATAGAAAAGACGGAGGGAAAATAAACAAATGGCAAAACAGAAATTTGACAGATCTAAACCACATGTCAACATTGGTACCATCGGACATATCGACCATGGCAAAACAACTTTAACTTCTGCAATCACAAGAGTACTTGCTAAGCAGGGTAAGGCACAGGCTATGGCTTATGACCAGATCGACGGTGCTCCAGAAGAAAAGGCTCGTGGTATTACGATCAATACCGCACACGTTGAGTACGAAACAGACAGACGTCACTATGCACACGTAGACTGCCCGGGGCATGCTGACTACATTAAGAACATGATTACCGGTGCTGCTCAGATGGATGGTGCTATCCTTGTTGTTGCAGCTACAGATGGACCAATGCCACAGACTAACGAACACGTTTTATTAGCTCGTCAGGTTGGTGTTCCATGCATGGTTGTTTTCTTAAATAAGTGCGATATGATGGAAGGTCAGGAAGACTTCATCGACTTAGCTGAAATGACAGTAAGAGAATTACTGGACAAGTACGGATTTGATGGCGACAACACTCCAGTTATCCGTGGTTCAGCATTAAAGGCTATGGAAGGCGATCCAGCTGCAGAAGCTGCAATCCTTGAATTAATGGATGCTGTAGACACTTGGATCCCAGACCCAGCTCGTGAAGATGACAAGCCATTCTTAATGGCAATCGAAGATACTATGACAATCACAGGTCGTGGTACTGTTGCTACAGGCCGTGTTGAACGTGGTGTTATTAAGCTGAATGAACCAGTTGAAATCGTTGGTATCAAGGAAACTCAGAAGTCAGTAGTAACTGGTCTGGAAATGTTCAGAAAGTCTCTGGACTATGCTCAGGCTGGTGACAACATCGGTGCATTATTACGTGGTATCTCACGTGACCAGGTTGTTCGTGGACAGGTTCTGGCAAAACCAGGCAGTGTTCATCCTCACAACAAATTCAAAGGTCAGGTTTACGTATTAACTAAGGAAGAAGGCGGACGTCATACTCCATTCGTAGCTAACTATCGTCCACAGTTCTACTTCCGTACAACTGACGTAACTGGTGTTATCGAAGACTTAGGTGGCGCTGAAATGTGCATGCCTGGTGATAACGTTGAAATGACTGTTGAACTGATTCACCCAATCGCTGTTGAACAGGGAACTAAGTTCTCTATCCGTGAAGGTGGACGTACAGTTGGTTCAGGTTCAGTTACTGAAATCATCGCTTAATTAAAAGCATAAGAACAAAAAGGGCAACTTTGTAAGAAGCTGCTCTTTTTTAGTGTTATAATCAAAAGGTAAGGATGTATAAGAATATGATAGGAATACTTTTACTGAGTCACGGCCCGACTGCCCAGGGGCTTTTGGAATCCAGCAAGCTGTTTTTCGGTGAGGACATACCGAACATGGAAGCGATAAACTTCAACTCGGATGATGTTGATGCCTTTGACACGGAAATAGACAGGGCCATTAGAAGACTTGATGACGGATCCGGGGTACTTGTCATGTGTGATGTTTTCGGCGGTACACCGGCCAACAGATGCGCCTACAAGCTGTCCTGCAGGGTAAAGGTCATAACAGGAATGAATCTGACAATGGTATTGGATGCCTTAGGAAGAAGAATGAATGTGCGCCACATTTCAGAACTGGATGTAAAGCATATTATTGACAGCGGAAAGAAGAGTATTGCCTATTTGAATGACATTTATAAGCAGTAAATTTGATCTAAAATGCTGATTTTTCACAACAGTGGAATGACAGTATATACTGATAATTAGTTAAAAATTATATTTATTAAAATATTTTATATATAATAGGAAAATTTTCAAAAAAGTGCTTGAACAGGCACTTTTATTGTGGTAATATATTCAAGCGACCGCATAGACGTGCGAGGTTGCCGGCACACTGATATTCGTTGTCATGGTGTGTAGCCGGGGAATTCGCATCGAGCGGGTCTATCATGGAAATAGACACAGCAAAAGGAGGAAATATCCATGGCAAAAGCAAAGAACACTGTCCGCATTCGTTTGAAAGCGTATGAACACCGTTCACTTGATTCAGCATGTCAGAAGATCGTCGGCACTGCTATGAATCACGGCGCTAAGAAAATCGTTGGACCAGTCCCACTGCCGACTGAAAAACAGGTAGTAACAGTATTAAGAGCAACTCATAAGTACAAAGATGCTCGTGAACAGTTCGAAATCAGAACACATAAGAGATTGATCGAAATCGTTGGCGCAAGCAAGGAAACGATCGCTGCATTAAGCAGCCTCGAGTTAGCAAGCGGCGTTGATATCGAAATCAAGCTGTAGGACATTGGAGGTAAACATCATGAAAGGATTATTAGGACGCAAACTCGGTATGACACAGGTCTTCACTAGTGATGGTACATTAATTCCAGTGACCGTTGTAGAAGTGACACCTAACGTTGTTACTCAGAAGAAAACATTAGAAAACGATGGCTATGTAGCATTACAGCTCGGTATGGAAGACATCAGCGAGAAGAGAGCTACCAAGGCCAACAAGGGCCACGCCAAGAAAGCCGGCACCGCTCCAAAGAGATTCTACCGTGAACTCAAGAGCGATGAGATGGCTGACCTGGAAGTAGGCGCTGTAGTTAAGGCTGATCTGTTCACTGAAGGTGACATGGTCGACGTACAGGGCACTTCCCGTGGTAAAGGTTATATGGGCGCTGTATACCGTAACAATCAGGCTTTACAGCCAAGAAGCCATGGTGCATCCCTGGTACGCAGAGCAGTTGGTTCATTAGCAACTATCGGCCGTAACAACGGATACATCAACAAGGGCAGAATTATGGCTGGCCATGAAGGTGTATACACAACCACAAACCAGAATCTGCAGATCATCAAAGTTGACACTGCAAACAATGTATTACTGATCAAAGGTAATGTTCCGGGACCACGCAAGGGCTTAGTTATCGTTAAGACAACTACCAAGCCTGTCAAGCATGTAGCTCCAGTTGAACTGATCAACTACATTACCGATGAGGCAAAGGAGGCTTAATGTATGGCAACTAAGAAATTAACCGTTAAAGTTCTGGATCAGGCCGGTAAGGAACTGAAGGAACTGGCATTAAATGAAGCAGTATTCGGAATCGAACCGAATCAGCAGGCTATGTTTGATGCAGTTGTTATGCAGCAGGCATCATTACGTCAGGGTACAGCTGATACCAAGGGCCGCAGCGAAGTAAGCGGCGGCGGCAGAAAGCCTTGGCGTCAGAAAGGTACAGGCAGAGCCAGACAGGGCTCAATCAGAGCTCCACAGTGGAGAGGCGGCGGAATCGTATTCGGACCTACTCCTAGAAAATACAATTACCGTCTTAACCGCAAGGTTCGCAGACTGGCATTACGTTCTTACTTATCAAAGATGGTAGCTGACAATGAACTGGTTGTTGTAGACAAGATCCAGTTAGATGCCATCAAGACCAAGGACTTCGCCAAGATCATGAAGGATCTTAACGTTGAACGTAAGGCTCTGTTCGTATTCGATGTTGAAGAAGACTGGGAAAACGCCTGGATGAGCATGCGTAATCTCCAGAATGCTACATTCACTACAGCCGAAGGCTTAACTTGCCTGGATATGGCAAATGCATACAACATGGTTGTTACTGAAGCAGCAGTTAAGAAGATTGAGGAGGCATTACAGTAATGGCAGCACGTGATATTATCATTCGCCCGATCGTAACTGAAAAGTCATTAAAGAATCAGGAAGAAGACAATAAGGTAACATTCGAAGTTGCCAAGGACGCCAACAAGACAGCCGTTAAGCTGGCTGTTGAGGAAATCTTCAACGTCAAAGTTGAAAAGGTAAACATTGTCAACACACCTACCAAACAGAAACGTATGGGACGTTATGTGGGAACAGTTGGCGGTATCCGCAAGGCCGTTGTAAAACTGGCTGACGGTTACTCAATCAACCTGTATACCGAAGGTTAATATATAAACCTTAAAAAACTATCGGAAGAAGAACGCTATTTCCGGAAAACAAACGCGTAAGGAGGAGTAAACAATATGGCGATTAAAAAATACAAGCCTACGACAAACGGTCGCAGAGGCATGACGTCATTAGATTTCAGTGAAATCACAAAATCAACACCTGAACGTTCATTATTAGCTCCTGTTAATTCAAAGGGCGGACGTAACAATACAGGTAGAATCACAACCCGTCATCAGGGTGGTGGACACAAGAGAGCATATCGTATCATTGACTTCAAGCGTAACAAGGATGACATTCCTGCTAAGGTTGCAGCAATCGAGTACGATCCAAACAGAAGCGCAAACATTGCTCTGTTAAATTATGCAGACGGTGAGAAACGCTACATCATCGCTCCTGAAACATTAAAGGTCGGTATGACAGTTGTTTCAGGCGACAGCGCTGACATCAAGGTCGGCAACTGCTGTCAGTTATGCAACATGCCAGATGGTACATTCATTCACAACGTTGAGCTGAAACCTGGCAAGGGCGGACAGATCGCCAGAAGCGCTGGTTGCAGTGCACAGATCCTGGGTTCTGAAGGCAAGTATGTATTAGTAAGATTATCAAGCGGTGAAGTAAGAAGATTCTTAAAGAACTGCAGAGCTACAATCGGTATCGTCGGCAACGGTGACCATTCACTGGTTAACCTTGGTAAAGCCGGCAGAACCCGCTGGTTAGGTGAAAGACCTACAGTCAGAGGTTCAGCTATGAACCCTGTCGATCACCCTCATGGTGGTGGTGAAGGCAGAGCACCAATCGGACGTAAGTCACCAATGACTCCATGGGGCAAGAAAGCCATGGGCGTTAAGACACGTAAGAAGAAAAAAGCTTCTAACGACATGATCGTACGTCGTCGTAACAGCAAGTAATTAAGGAAAGGAAGGAAAGATAAATGAGTCGTAGTGTTAAAAAAGGACCATTCGTAGATCAGCATCTGATGAAGAAAGTTGAAGCTATGAATAAGAGCGGCAAAAAAGAAGTCATCAAGACCTGGTCACGCCGTTCAACAATTTTCCCTGCTTTCTTAGAGCACACATTCGCTGTTTACAACGGTAAGGAACATGTTCCGGTTTATGTTACAGAAGATATGGTCGGCCACAAATTAGGTGAATTTGTTCCGACAAGAAAATTCGGTGGACATACCGAAGAAGATAAGAAGGGCAGATAAGGAGGTAGTTCAAGATGGAAGTAAAAGCTACAGCTAAGGAAGTACGTCGGTCAGCCCGCAAGGTCAGATTAGTTCTGGATCTTATCAGAGGTAAGGACATCAAGGAAGCACAGGCTATCTTAAAGTTCACGCCGCGTGCTACTTCACCAGTCATCTTAAAGGTTCTGAATTCTGCAGTAGCCAACGCTACACACAATCACAACCTGGATGAAGAAAAATTATTCGTCAAGGCATGCTATGCCGACGAAGCTAGAACTTTAAAGCGCTGGATGCCAAGAGCTAAGGGCTCTGCAAGTCCAATCATGAAGCGTCAGAGCCACATCACAGTGGTTGTTGACGAAAGAGAATAGGAGGAAGGAATATGGGTCAGAAAGTATCACCGGTAGGATTACGTGTTGGCGTCATCCGTGACTGGGAATCAAAATGGTATGCTGAAAAAGAATATGGCACATTATTACAGGAAGACGTTAAAATCCGTAAGTTCCTCTTCAAAGCTCTGAAAGACGCTTATGTAAGCCATGTAGAAATCGAAAGACAGAAAAACAAGGTTGACATCGTTATCAAGACAGCCCGTCCAGGTGTTGTTATTGGTACAAACGGTGAAAACATTGAAAAGATCAAGAAGGAACTGGTTAAGTTAACCGGTGGCAAGGCAGTTGGAATCAGCGTAGTTGAAATTGCCAATCCTGATCTGGACGCAACAATCGTTGCCAAGAGCATTGCTGAACAGCTCGAACAGAGAGCCAGCTTCCGTACCGCTCAGAAGAAAGCCATCCAGAAGACAATGCGTGCTGGTGCCAAGGGCATCAAGACAGCTGTTTCCGGCCGTTTAGGCGGAGCTGACATTGCCAGAAGCGAAGGTTATTCTGAGGGTGTTACCCCATTACATACATTAAGAGCCGACATCGACTATGCATTAGCAGAAGCTGCTACTACATACGGCAGATTAGGTGTTAAGGTATGGATCTGCCGCGGCGAAGTTGCCAGAGGCGAAATGGTTAAGGATCCTGAAGCTCCAAAGTTCGCTGGCCAGAGAAATGATCGCAGACGTAACAACAGACGCGACAACCGTGCTCCAAGAGAGAACAGACAGGCTGCTGCACCAGCAGAAAACAAGGAGGTAACAGAAAATGTTAACGCCTAAAAGAGTAAAGTACAGAAGACCTCACCGCGTCAGCTATGAAGGACGCAGTAAGGCCGGCAGAGAAGTAACATTCGGCGAATACGGCTTAGTTGCTGAAGAAGGTGCCTACATCACTAATAACCAGATCGAGGCTGCTCGTGTTGCCATGACTCGTAACATGAAGCGTGGCGGTAAGGTCTGGATCAAGATCTTCCCTCATATGGCTAAGACAAAGAAGCCATTGGAAGTACGTATGGGTAGTGGTAAAGGTGCTCCGGACAGCTGGGTTGCAGTCGTACAGGCAGGACGTGTATTATTCGAAGTTGCAGAAGTTCCTGAAACAGTTGCAAGAGAGGCATTACGCCTGGCAGCTCAGAAGCTTCCAATCAAGACACGTTTCGTAATCAAGGGACAGGAGGCTAAGTAATTATGGAAAAAATTAAGGAAATCCGTGAATTAAGCGATGTCGATTTAAATAAGCAGATCGATTCACTGAAGGAAGAATTATTTAACCTCAGATTCCAGCAGGCTACAGGCGTTCTGGAAAATCCAGCCAGAATGAAGGAAATTCGTAAGACAATCGCCCGCATCAAGACAGTTCTGACCGAACGTCAGAATGGCAGGGCTTAGAAGTAGAGGAGGAACTAAGATATGGAAAGAACACATCGTAAGGTTTATCAGGGCGTAGTAGTATCTGATAAAATGGATAAGACTATCATAGTTGAGATCTCTACAAGCAGAAGACACGGTGTCTATGGCAAGCGTGTTAAATATTCAAAGAAGTTCGTTGCTCATGATGAAAACAATGAAGCCAAGTTAGGCGATACAGTTACCATCATGGAAACAAGACCTTTATCAGCAACAAAGCGTTTCCGCTTACTGAACGTTGTTGAAAAAGCAGTAGTGTTATAAGGAGGATTAAAGCTTATGATTCAGAATGAAACAAGGTTAAAAGTCGCTGATAACACTGGTGCCAAGGAACTGCTGGTCATCCGCTGCTTAGGCGGCAGCCGCAGAAGAAGCGCTTCAGTTGGTGATGTAGTAGTTGCAACTGTCAAGTCAGCAACTCCTAACGGAACCGTTAAGAAGAGTGATGTTGTTAAGTGCGTTATCGTAAGAACATCATATCCGGTAAGAAGAGAAAACGGAACTTACATCAGATTTGATGACAACGCTGCAGTTATCATCAAGGATGACAAGTCTCCGGTTGGAACCCGTATCTTCGGGCCAGTTGCCAGAGAAGTAAGAGAAAAGGAATATACCAAGATCGCTTCTTTAGCTTCTGAGGTATTGTAGGAGGTAGTCACATGAAGATCAAAAAAGGTGATAGAGTTATCGTTATTGCTGGTAAGGATAAGGGTGTGACTGGTGATGTTATCGCTACATTCGAAAAGACCAATCAGGTTGTTGTCGAAGGCGTCAATATCCGCAAGAAAGCCTTAAGACCTACACAGATCAATCCAGATGGCGGCATTCAGTCTCAGGAAGCTCCAATCGATGCTTCTAACGTCATGTTATATGATGCCAAGACAAAGAAAGCAGCACGTATCGGATACGCTGTCAGCGGTGACAAGAAAGTAAGAATCAACAAAAAGACCGGCAAGGAAATCAAGGCCGACAAGAAAAAGAGATAGGAGGAGCTAAATGAATCGTTTAAATCAGAGATACAACGAAGAAATCGTTAAGAAAATGATGGAACGTTATGGTTACTCTTCCGTCATGGAATGTCCTAAGTTAGTCAAGATCGTTGTCAACATGGGTGTTGGTGATGCCATCGGCAATCCAAAGGCTCTTGAAGAAGCTGTATCTGAATTAACCGCAATTACAGGACAGAAGCCTGTTATCACAAAGGCTAAGAAATCAATCGCTAACTTCAAGTTACGTGAAGGCATGGAAATCGGCTGCAAGGTAACTTTAAGAGGCGAAAGAATGTATGACTTCTTTGATAAGCTGGTTTCAATCAGCTTACCAAGAGTAAGAGACTTCAGAGGTGTTTCCAGAACTGCATTTGACGGCAGAGGAAACTACACATTAGGTGTTAAGGAACAGCTGATTTTCCCTGAAATCAATTACGATAAGGTCGCAATCGTCAGAGGCATGGATATCGTTATCGTTACCACTGCCAAGACAAATGAAGAGGCATATACATTATTAGAAGAATTAGGTATGCCTTTCACAAAGTAGGAGGTTGAACAATGGCAAAGAAAGCAATGATCAATAAGGCTAACAAGCCTGCCAAGTATTCAGTAAGAGAATACACTCGTTGTGAGCGCTGCGGTAGACCTCACTCTGTATTAAGAAAATACAAATTATGCCGTATCTGCTTCCGTGAATTAGCCTATGCAGGCCAGATCCCGGGAGTCAAGAAGGCCAGCTGGTAGAAGGAGGAACAGAACAATGATGGTTACAGATCCAATTGCCGATATGCTCACTCGCATTCGTAATGCTGTGCAGGCAAGACACGACAGCGTTGTCATTCCTTCCAGCAAAGAAAAGCTTGAAATCGCCAGAATCTTAAAAGAAGAAGGCTACATTACTGATTATGTAGTTGAAGGCGATGCTCATAAGAATATTGTTGTTACATTAAAATATGGCAAAAACGATGAAAAGGTCATTACCGGATTAAAGCGTATCTCTAAACCTGGTTTAAGAGTTTATGCTCAGGCTGATAAGTTACCAAGAGTATTAAACGGTTTAGGTATTGCTATCTTATCAACATCACATGGTGTGATGACTGACAAGGAAGCCAAGGCTAAGCACGTTGGTGGCGAAGTTCTTGCCTATGTATGGTAAAAAGTAGAAAGAGGTAAGAGAATGTCACGTATCGGAAATAAAGCGATTACCATTCCTGCTGGAGTTGAAGTTACAGTTTCAGAAGGCAATGAGGTGACTGTTAAAGGCCCTAAGGGCACTTTAGCTCGTCAGTTTGATTCAAGAATGACTATTGATGTTGATGGTGCAGTTATCACTGTCAAGCGTCCAAATGATGAAAAGCATGTTAAGCAGTTACACGGCACAACAAGAGCTTTGATTCACAACATGGTTGTTGGTGTATCAGATGGATTCAAGAAAGAGTTACAGATTACAGGTATCGGTTACAGAGCCGAAGCCAAGGATAACAAGTTAACCCTGAACATGGGTTTCTCACATCCAGTAATCATCGTAGCTGAAGAAGGCCTGAAGATCGAAACTCCTAAACAGGATCAGATCGTTGTATCAGGCATCGACAAGCAGAGAGTCGGCGAACTCGCTGCCAATATCAGAGCTGTCAGAAAACCTGAACCTTATAAGGGCAAGGGTATTGCTTACAAGGATGAACACATCCGTCGTAAGGAAGGCAAGAAGGCTTCTGCATAATAGTAGGAAAGGAAATAGGATATGTATAAAACAAAATCTAGAAATGTTGACAGATTACGTCGTCATGCACGTGTACGTACTAAGGTATCCGGCACTGCTGAATGTCCTCGTTTAAATGTTTTCCGTTCCAACGCTAATATTCAGGCTCAGATCATTGATGATGTTAAGGGATTTACCCTGGTATCAGCAAGCTCTGAACAGCTGAAGCTTGAAAATGGCGGCAATGTAGAAGCAGCTAAGACTGTTGGCACAGAAATCGCTAAACGCGCACTTGAAAAGAATATCAAAAAAGTAGTATTCGACCGTGGCGGTTATTTATATCACGGAAGAGTAAAAGCACTTGCTGATGCAGCAAGAGAAGCTGGTCTGGAATTCTAGGAGGTTTGTCAATGTTAGAAAATGAAACACTTGCTACAGAAGAAGTAGTTGAAAAAGTTGAAGAAGCTCCTGTTGAAAAGAATGAAAGACAGCAGAGACGTCCGATGAATAATCGTCGTAACAGCAATAACAGAAGAAACGACCGTCAGGAAAAGGAATTTGAAGAACGCGTTGTCAAGATCAACCGTATTACCAAGGTTGTTAAGGGTGGCCGTAGAATGCGTTTCAGCGCACTGGTAGTTGTCGGTGACAAGAAGGGCCGTGTTGGTTTCGGTACTGGCAAGGCTAAGGAAGTCCCAGATGCAATCAGAAAGGCTACTGAAAATGCTCAGCGCAACGTCTTCAGAGTTCCTCTGGTAGGAAGCACTCTGCCACATGAAATCGTTGGCAAGTATGGTGCTGGTGCTGTTGTATTACGTCCGGCTGCTACCGGTACCGGTGTTATCGCCGGTGGTGCAGTACGCGCCGTATTAGAACTTGCAGGTATCACTGACGTTATCTCAAAGTGCCTTGGTTCAAGAACAGCTGTTAACGTTGTTAGATCAACAGTTGATGGCCTCAAGAATATGGTCACTTTGGAACAGGTCTCTGCATTAAGAGGCAAGAAGCCTCAGGAAATCCGTTATTAAGGAGGTCACACCAATGAAATTACATGAATTAAAGCCTGTTGAAGGCGCACGTAAGGATGGCTTCAGATTAGGCCGTGGCCAGGGCAGCGGTAATGGTAAGACTGCTGGCAAGGGTAACAAAGGTCAGAAAGCCAGAAGTGGTGGATTAAGAAAGTTAGGTTTTGAAGGTGGACAGACTCCACTGGCAAGACGCTTACCTAAACGTGGTTTCAAGAACATCAACCGTAAGGAGTACGCGGTTGTTAACTTAACTCAGCTTAATAACTTCGACAACGAAGCCGAAGTAAATCCAACCGTTTTAAAAGAAATGGGTTTAGTTAAAGACGCTAAGGACGGAATCAAAGTCCTTGGTGAAGGTGAATTAGAAAAGAAATTAACTGTTAAAGCTCATAAGTTTTCTAAGTCCGCTCTGGCCCGGATTGAAAAAGCAGGTGGAGTTGCTGAGGTACTCTAATTATGTTTAAAACGTTGATTTCCTTTTTCCAAAATAAGGATATACGTAGAAAAATCCTGTTCACTCTGGCAATGCTGTTCGTCTTCAGACTGGGAGCTGCTATCACGGTTCCTAACATCGATACGACCAAGCTGGTTACCGGATTGTCAGGAAATGACCTGATTACGATGATGAATATGCTGGGAGCAGGCTCCTGGCAGACGTTCTCAGTCTTCTCCATGGGTGTAGGACCTTACATCACAGCCAGTATCGTTATCGAATTACTGGCCATGGATGTAATTCCGCCTCTGGCTGAATTGGCTAAGGATGGCCAGAAAGGCCGTCAGAAGATGGATCAGATCACCCGTTACCTGGCAGTAGCCTTAGGCTTCTTACAGGCCTATACATTAACTTATACATTCGACAAGGCTTATGGCATTCTGCTTAACAGCAGCATCAGCTCATACCTGTATGTATCAACCATCCTTACTGCAGGATCATTCTTCCTGGTATGGATCGGTGACAGAATCGCAAGTTACGGTATTGGAAACGGTATCTCAATGATCATCTTTGCCGGTATTGTTGCCAACCTGCCTTATCAGTTCTATTCATCATATGTAACACTGGTAAACGGTGCAGCAGAAGGAGCAGCCTTCACAGGCATTCTGAAGTTTGCTCTTCTGGTTGTTATGTATATTGCAATCATTATCCTGGTAATCTATGAAACACAGGCTACCAGAAAGATTCCTATTCAGTACACATCTTCAACCAGCAGAAGAAACAGCGCAAACCTCAACTATCTGCCTCTGAAGATCAACTCTGCATCAGTTATTCCGGTTATCTTTGCATCAACGATCATGGTCGCTCCTAAGACTTTAATGGCCTTAATCAGCGGTGCAAGCTTCTATAAATCAACTGATTTCACCAGAGCTCTGATAAAGATCTTTGATTACATCTCAGACTTTACCAAGATCGGCGGTCTGCTGATTTATGTAGTCCTGATTTTCTTCTTCACATTCTTCTATACAAACTTACAGGTTGACCCTGCCAAGATTACAGAGAATCTGAATAAGAACTCATCTTATATACCTGGTATCAGACCTGGTACAGAAACTCAGACATATATCTCTAAGGTTCTGAACCGCATTACTTTACTGGGTGCGTTATTCTTATGTTTTATCGCAGCACTGCCTCATCTGCTGGCTATGTTTACAGACATTCCTAGCACTATCACAATGGGCGGTACAAGTATCATCATCGTCGTTGGCGTTGCATTAGAAACAGTCAAGGACCTTGAGGATCAGTTAACTCAAAAAGAGTATAAAGGTTTCATGAAGAGGTAAGAAAGACTATGCTAAATATATTGATTATGGGTCCTGCCGGTGCCGGCAAGGGAACAATGTCTGAATTAATTGAGAAGCATTACGATGTTACTCATATTTCGACTGGCGATATGTTTAGGGAAGAGGTCAAGAACAACACTAAGTTAGGACAGAAGGCCAACGAATACATGCAGGCTGGCCTTCTGGTTCCTGATGAACTTGTCATCGACATGGTTGTTGACCGCGTTTCCAGAAAAGACTGTGACAACGGTTATCTGCTGGACGGTTTCCCAAGATCATTGATCCAGGCTAACGTTTTTGATACAAAGGTCATTGGAACTTCCAGAGACATCTCTCTGGTTATTAATCTGACTGTTGATCAGGAATTACTGATCTCAAGAATCGAAAACAGACGTGTCTGCAAGAACTGCGGTGCTACATACAACATGCTGACTCTGCCTCCAAAGCAGGAAGGCATCTGTGATGAATGTGGCGGCCCATTATATCAGAGAAAAGATGATAACCGCGAAACCCTGGAAAAGAGACTGGAAAGTTATCGTATTGAAACTGAACCGGTTCTGGAACATTACCGCAAGCTGAACCTTGTTCATGACGTTAATGCTTCACAGAGCATCGAAAAGGTATGGTTCGATATAGAGAGAGTTATCGATAACTATCTGTATGAGCAGAAGCACAAGGAGGACAAATAATTCCTGATGGCAAAGCAAGACAAGTCAGAAGTTATTGAAGTTGAAGGCATAGTAGAGGAGTGTCTACCAGGGGCTATGTTTAAAGTGAAATTACCAAATGAGCATGTTGTTATGGCCCACGTTTCTGGTAAAATCCGCATGAATTACATCCGCATTTTACCAGGTGATCGTGTCTCACTTGAAATTTCACCATATGATTTAACACGTGGGCGAATTACGTATAGACATAAGTAATTTAGGAGGTAAAACTTATGAAAGTAAGACCATCAGTCAAGCCTATCTGTGACAAGTGCCGCGTTATCAAGCGCAAAGGTCGCGTTATGGTTATTTGTGAAAATCCTAAACACAAACAGAGACAGGGTTAATCGGAGGTAAAGAAGTAATATGGCTCGTATAGCTGGCGTCGACTTACCACGTGAAAAGTGTGTGGGAGTCGCATTAACTTATATTTATGGTATCGGTTTACCTACAGCAAAGCAGGTTCTCGCTAAGGTTGGCGTTGATGAGACTATCAGAGTTAAGAACTTAACTGAAGCTCAGGAAACTGCAATCCGTCAGGAAATCGATCTGATCAAAACCGAAGGTGATTTAAGAAGAGAAACAAACTTAAACATCAAGCGTTTAATGGAAATCGGCTGTTACAGAGGAATCCGTCATAGAAAAGGATTACCTGTACACGGACAGAGAACAAAGACAAATGCACGTACACGTAAAGGACCACGTCGTACAGTTGCTAATAAGAAGAAATAAGGGCAGGAGGTAGATATTTTATGGCACAGAACAAAAAGACAGTTAGACGTCAGCGTAAAGTACGTAAGAATATTGCTACAGGCGTTGCCCATATTCATTCAACATTTAACAATACAATCGTTACAATCTGTGATGAAAACGGTAACGCAATTGCCTGGTCAAGTGCCGGTGCAATCGGTTATAAGGGATCACGTAAGTCTACTCCATTTGCTGCTCAGCAGGCTGCTGAAGCTGCTGCCAAGGCCGCAGTTGACCATGGTATGAAGACTGTAGAAGTAAATGTTAAGGGACCTGGTCCGGGAAGAGAATCAGCTGTAAGATCATTACAGACTGCAGGCTTAACAATTACAGCAATCAACGACGTTACTCCTATTCCACATAACGGTTGTCGTCCACCAAAGAGACCACGCGGTTAAAATGTACAGGAGGAATAGTTGATGCAACAATTTGAAAGAGCAGATTTTAGAATCGAA
Organism: Erysipelotrichaceae bacterium; assembly: GCA_017516045.1. Classification (GTDB taxonomy): domain Bacteria; phylum Bacillota_I; class Bacilli_A; order Erysipelotrichales; family Erysipelotrichaceae; genus RUG521. The sequence goes on along the minus strand of JAFWDT010000024.1, from coordinate 55,428 downwards.
GAATTCGTTGAAGATGAGCATTATGGTAAATTTGTTGTAGAACCACTGGAAAGAGGTTTTGGTACAACACTGGGAAATGCTATCCGCAGAGTACTGTTATCAGCAATGCCAGGCGGTGCTGTATATTCAATCAAAATAGATAATGTCTTCCATGAATTTACAGCTATTCCGGGAGTAGTTGAAGATGTAACAGCAATCATTCTTAACATTAAGGACATGATTCTCGATATAGATGATGATTCTCATACATTAAGACTTGATGCTGTTGGACCTAAGACAGTTACAGCAGGGGATATCGAATATCCTGCCGGCGTAACCTGTCTGAATCCAGAACTTGTTATCGCTCATGTTGCTGAGGGCGGTAAGCTGGAAATGGAATTAAGAGCACGTAAGGGACGTGGATATGTCAGCGCAGATGAAAACAAGAAGCTGTACCAGGGTTCTTCTCAGGGTATCGGCACGATCTACACTGATTCAATTTTCACACCTGTCACCAAGGCAACTTTCGCAGTAGACCAGACACGTGTTGGACAGAAAGCTAACTATGATAAGTTAACTCTGGAAGTATGGACAGACGGTTCCATCACTCCGCAGACTGCAATTGCCTTATCAGCAAAAATATTAATTGATCACTTTGAGTTACTGACATCAGTTAAGGAAAGTGTTAATGAGATGGGTAATGTCATTAAGGATTCAACCGACGAACCTGATGCTAAGGGCTTCAATATGGTTATCGAGGATTTAGATTTATCAGTACGTTCATATAACTGTTTAAAACGTGCTGGCATCCAGACTGTTGAAGAATTAACTCAGAAAACAGAAGAAGAAATGATGAGAGTACGTAACTTAGGCAAGAAGTCTCTGAAGGAAGTTAAGGACAAGTTAACTGCCTTAGGTAAGGGCTTCCGCACTTCTGATCTATAAGATAGGAGGATTTCCAGAAATGCACAATCGTAAATTAGGTCGTAAAGCAGACCATCGCAAAGCATTATTACGTAACCTGGCTACAGATATGATCGTATATGAAAAGATCGAAACAACTGAAAAGAAAGCTCTGGAAATGAGAACAGTTGTTGACGAATTAGTAACACTGGCCAAGAGAGGCGATCTCCACGCCAGAAGACAGGCATTAGCATTTGTTCATGATGTACCAGTTGGTAAGACAGGCAAGACAGCTGTTCAGAAGCTGTTTGAAGAAATCGGACCGCGTTTCGCTGACCGTAAGGGCGGATATACAAGAGTTGTCAAGACTGCTGTAAGACGTGGCGATGCTGCTCCAATGGCATACATTGAATTCGTTAAATAATGTTTTAAAAAGAGGCTGCTGAAAAGCAGCCTTCATTATGAAAAAAATGAAAAAATCACCACAAAAACATGTATATTTCACATTCATTTCATATAGATATTGTATAAATTAAGTAGGTCAAAAAAGAAGAGACCCATTTCCCCCTTCTTGAAAAAATAAGAATAAGAGAGTGTCTGGTAAGCACTCTTTTATTTTGCGTGTATGAAGTTTTCTTATAGATAAAAAACAGTAAAATTGATACAATAGAAAAGGATGTGTTTATTGGAGTAAGTAATGGATAAGAGAATTCTGATCGTATTGATTGTATTGCTGCTGGGAATTGACGTATTCATTTTCACCAGACCGGAAAAGCCTGTTCAAGGTGAGGTGCCACAGGAAGTCATGCTGCCGGCAACAGTACAGATAAAGAAAGAATCAATAGTTGTGGTCGTAGACGATAAGACTACGGATGAACTGATTGATGAAAGAATCAGAGGCAATCTGAATGTTCATCATGGCAGAATCATTGAGGTCAGAACTTCTGCCAACATTGAAAAGGCAGGGGAGTATCCTGTTAAGGTCGTAATCGTTGGGGATGACTACAGTCAGACTACTGCAGAATTCTCCGTTATCATTTCTACTGATGGCTCAATTGATCCATCCACCTGCGGCAGGGTATGGGTTGTTGATTCACCAGCTCATATCGAGCAGCGTTATGTCGTTGATGTTGAATATCAGCCGGCTGTAACCCAGCAGTATTATGTCAAGGATGCCGATGCCATCCCTGAAGAGGGACACTATGAAGAGCAGTGGATCGTTGATGTGCAGGGTAAGGATCCTGTCTACGAATGGGTTGTTGATGAACCGGCTCACTTTGAGACTCAGATCATTCATCATGAAGCTGTACCGGCAGTTACTCATGAAGAACCTGTCTACCGCACTACAACACTTTATACGTATTATGATGTAGAAGGAAATGTTGTCAGACAACGGACTGCTGAAGATGTCGGCAGCGATCCAACAAATGTAATGTTTGAATACGATCATTATACAATTGACAGTAACTATCAGGTTCAGACAGGAACGGTAACGGTAATTGACCAGCCTGCTGTCGAAGCCTGGGATGAGGAAAAACAGGTATTTGTGGCTGAACAGGGACATTATAACTATTCAAACGTCATTGAAGAGGGTGTCGAAGAACAGGGTCATTACGGTGATGTCTGGGTCGTCGATACACCGGGTGTACCTGAACAGGGTCATTGGGAAACCACAGTAATCAGAGAAGCTGTTGAAGAGCAGGGACATTACGAAGACGTTGAAGTCGAAGAACAGGGACACTACGAATTCACGGAGTGTTAATAATTCATAACATAATAATGAAAGAGGAATCATGATGATCATGATTCCTCTTTTTGTTAATGGATAATCTGTCTGATTAATCTCTGATCTGATACTGTTCAATGAATTCAGGGTTGAACAGTTCTGTATCACTCTGGCAGTCATATACCTTACGGCCATTAGCGTAAGTGGCAACGCACTTGTAGTCATCTGTGATGACAGCCAGGTCAGCGTCCTTGCCTAACTTAATTGAGCCTTTTTCCCGGTCAAAACCGTAAGCGCGGCATGGATTAAGTGCAGCCATTCTGATGACTGTTTCGATTGGCATGCCCAGTTTTTCAACCAGATTGCCAATGCCGTACAGAACGGATTTGCTGGAGCCGGACAGCCTGCCGGTAGTTTCCAGACAGAAACCTTCTTCAGTGATGATTCTTTCACGGGTATTGCTTTCATTGCGGTATCTGCCTACAGGAGCACCGGCTACCTGGACGTTATCGGAAATCATGATCCACTTATCCATGTTATCTTTTACTTTAAATATTATCTGCAGCATTTCAGGAGCAACATGCAGGAAGTCACAGATTATTTCGTTATACAGATCAGGATCAAGCAGGCAGGCACCAAGACCTCCCATGTCTCTGTGGTGAATGCCTCTCATGACGTTGCAGGTATGTGTTGATACAAAGAATCCGCCTTTGTCAAAAGCTTCTTTAGCTTCCTTGTAAGATGCCTCAGAATGCATGAAGGCAACCTTGACTCCTTTGTCATTCAGGTAGTCAATGGCTTCCTGAGCATTTTCCTTTTCCGGAGCAATGCCGCACAGCTTTAACAGGCCTCCTGACTGTTCCCAGGTATCTCTGACCAGTTCCATGTCAACAGGGAATTCACCGATCGGAATGCCTTTTTCACCGACTCTGTGTCCTAATCTCTCGGTATCTTCAGAATGGATACCCAGTATGGTTGCACCGTCCAGCTGCTTTCCATACATGTGCCTGATTCTGGCATAGTTATCCGTTCCCTTCATATATGCTATGGTAGGGAAGACATTGGAAACACCTTCACTGGCTAAGGCTTTAAGATAGTGCTCTACTTCTTCTTCACCGCCACTGAAACCATTAGGAGTATAGCCATGGGAACCATGGTTGTGTGTATCGAAGATGCCTGGAATGATGCGGTAGTCAGAATAGTCGACATAATCCTTTACCTTGGCACTGGCATCCAGAAAACCGACGATTCTCTTGCCGGCAAGCATCAGATAGCCGCTGCGGCATCCGTCTTCAAAATAGATTCTGTTAGATTTGATTATCATATTGTCGTACCTCTTTATTTTATTATACGGTCGATTAATGAAAAATATATGTATTTTATTCTGAAAAATGATATTTTGCTGAACTGCTAAACAATAAAAAAGCCTTTATGCAAAGGCTTGATTTGTCATTGGCTGGGAATAAAGGATTCGAACCTTTGAAATGACGGAGTCAGAGTCCGTTGCCTTACCACTTGGCTAATTCCCAACGTGCTTATTTATTATACACGCTGTTTAAAAAATAGTAAACAATTAATTGTCCTGTTTTTTGAAAATATCGCCGTAATTAGGGGCACAGATGTCAAGCTCAGTCATAAACTGCAATGTTCCGTCCAGCTGAACAGCGAATGAGACCAGATCTTCTTCCGGTTTGTCTGAGAATGAATACTGCGGACTTCTCAGATAGATGCGGTCCTCGAACATTACATAGTCACCTTCAACAGCTGACAGAATTGAACAGCCGTTAAGGTAAAGGGTAAAGGTACTGTTTTCATTCAGTGTCAGGGTTGGAGCCTGTCCTGATGTATATGTTATATCAGTATAATTACCGGCGATCTGCTTCTGGAAAGAGGCTGAATCACCGCTTTCAATGATGATGTTTACGGTCTTGCTGGAAGTGTTGCCGAAACTGTCAGACACGGATACCGTTATCTGATAAGTGCCTTCCTTATAGGCATTTACTGCACCGCTGTAAGTGATCTTATCGGTAAGATCGCCATCGCGGGAATCAGTTGCCGTAGCATAATTGCTGATGGAGAAGGACTGTCCCTGTTTTAATTTGATCTCATCAGGAATCGTCAGGACTGGAGCATCATGGTCCTTGACTCTGAATACGAAGGTTTTTTCCACTGATTTCTTGCCATCCGGTGAAGATATCTTATAAGTTATTGAATAATCTCCCGGTTTGGATGTATCTACGGTGTTATTCAGAACTTCAAACTGAAGCCCGACATCTTCAACATCATCGATAAGATTCTCAGCTCTATATGACTCGTTAAGATCCAGAATTTCCTTTGTCTGAGTAACAAAAGGGGTGAATTCCTTGCCTTTGCAGCCGCTCAGAATCAGTAACAGAATCAGTGAAATAAAAGATAGTTTTTTCATGAATTGCTCCCTATTCAATCTTTTATAATTCGGTTATTTATATTATAATACATTTAAGTTATGATGACTATAATTATGAAAAAGAGGTGTGTTAGATGAAAAGGTTTATTAAAGGCATTATATATGCTGCAGCCATCGCCAGTGCAGTAGTTACCTATCTGAATAAAAAGGCTGAAGAGGAAAGAGAAAAAGAAGAGCCGATGATCAAGATTGAGAAGCCGGAGGAAGAAACTGCTCCGGTTGCTGAATATGCTGAACCAGAGGAAGTAGCTCCTGTTGCTGAGGAAGTTCCTGCTGAAGAAGCCTGTGAAGAACCTGCATGTGAAGAAACTCCTGTAGAGGAAGAAGTGTGTGAGGAACCAGCAGTTGAAGAAACACCTGCTGAAGAAGCAGTTTGCGAAGAACCTGCATTCGAAGAAGTTCCAGCAGAGGAAGAAGCATGTGAGAAACCAGCAGTTGAGGAAGCACCTGCTGAAGAAGCAGTTTGTGAAGAACCTGCATGTGAAGAAACTCCGGCAGAGGAAGAAGTATGCGAAGAACCAGCAGTTGAGGAAACACCTGCTGAAGAAACAGTTTGTGAAGAACCTGCATGCGAAGAAACTCCTGAAGAAGAAGTATGTGAACCTGTATACGAAGAAACTCCGGCAGAGGAAGAAGCATGTGAGGAACCAGCAGTTGAAGAAGCACCTGCTGAAGAAGTAGCTTGTGAAGAACCGGCATATGAAGAAACTCCTGAAGAAGAAGTATGTGAACCTGCATATGAAGAAGCTCCAGCAGAGGAAGAAATATGTGAGGCACCGGCAGTAGAGGAAACTCCTGAAGAAGAAGTCCCTGCCAAAGAAGTATGCGAAGAACCTACTGAACAGCAGCCTGAAAATCCTTTAGAAGACATGCCTGAAGAATATTTCGAACAGCCTGAAGAAACAGAAGAACCGGAAGAAGTTCTTCCTGCTGAAGACATCGAGGAAATGGATATTCCTGAACAGTTCCCTGAAGAAGAGGCAGAAGTAAATCTTGTTACTGAAGATCATTCAGAACTCGAAGATCTGCTTAATGAAATCAACAACAGTGCTGAAGAAGAACCGGAAGAAATCTTTGAAGAACCTGTTGAAGAAGTCAGAGAAGTTATTGAAGAAGCACCTCAGGAAGTTGAAGAAGCTGTAGAGGAAGTTGCTCCTGCAGTGGAAGACATTATAGAGAATGCTGAACCAATTGAACAGATCGATGTTGTTACAAGTGATCTGGATACTCTGGATGAAGCCAGCCTTGAAAGCATCATCGATGAAGTAATGGAAGGCAGCAGGGAATATGAAGATTCTGTAACTGAAGAAGTTACGGAGGAATTCCCTGAGGAAACTGCTGAGGTACAGCCTGAACCTGTTGAAGAAGTACAGGAAGCTGAACCGGAAATTACTGAAGTTCCAGTTGAGGAAGTTAAGGCTGAAGAACCTGAAGAAATCGTTGATGACAGCTTTGAGGAAGCACCTGTAGTAGAAAAGGTTGAAACCGTTAAGGATATCGTTCCTGAATACAACCCGTTCCCACATCTGACTGAAAACAAGGTTAAGTCAATTAAGGATAAGGTAAATGTCATGCTGAATGTTGTCAGCCCATGCCGTGAAGTTGAATTGCTGCACTATGTAATATTCAGCAACAAGAATGACTTCAATGCCTACAGAGCCATTGCATTCGGTTTAGGATATGAAGTTGAATCTCAGATCAACGATAATGGTGAAGTATATCTGTCAAATACAGTTGTAGCTGACAAGGATAAGCTGAATCATTCAATCCTGACTCTGGCTGATACATTAAGCGCCTACAACGGTACTTATAAAGGCTGGAAGGTCAAGGACATTATTGAGTAAAAATTAAGGTGATGAAAATCACCTTTTTTTTCGGCTTTATTATCGTATAATTAAGTATATGAAAAAGAACATCTATAAGCCGGTTAAATTTGAGTTTACTGAACAGCAGCAACTCGTTTACGATGAGTTTTTCACTGATCTTCAGAAACATATAAAAATGGCCAAATCACAGGAATATCTGCTGATTGAGGATTTTAACCGTGCCATAAAGTATTATCTGGAATTGGGGCTGTCACTTGAAGACGCAGTTGAAAGATTGAAGCCAAGTCAGCTGGGAGGTTTTTATAATCATCCGCCTATCAGCTGGTATCCGCTGGATAATGCCGCTATCATATATCCTCTGTCCATGAGATACGGAACGGTACCGATGTTCCGTGTCTCCATTTATCTGAAAGAAGAGATTGTTCCTGAGATACTGCAGATGGCTCTTAACTTTACGATCAAGAGATTTCCCAGCTTTGCTACAACGCTGAAAAAGGGTTTCTTCTGGCACTATCTGGATTCAACGAAACGCCGTTTCAGTGTTGAACCGGAGAAGATCATACCATTAAGATCACTGAAAATTGAGACGACCGGCTCTCAGTCTTTCCGTGTCAGCTATTTCCGCAACAGAATAAGCGTGGAACTGTTTCATGTCCTGACCGATGGCTCAGGCGGAATCATCTTCCTTAAGACTCTGGCAGGCGAATATCTGCGACTGTTAGGGCATCATATCAGCTGTACTGAAGGAGTCTGGAACATTGAAGATACACCGCGGGATGGTGAAACCTGTAATGAGTTTGCCAAGGCAGAAGTCAAGGAAGTTACCGGCGGTTTCATGAATAATGCTGCTGCTCAGATGAGCGGTCATATCAGTCCTTTAAGACCGGTGCAGGTTCTGCATTTTGAAATCGATTCCAATAAGCTTTTAAAGACAGCCAGAGAGAATAATGCCACTGTTACAGCCTATTTAACAGCCCTGATGACAGTAGCTGCCAGGTATGCCTGTGAAGAGACAAAAGGGGAAATCAAGATCCAGATACCGGTCAACATGCGTAAATTCAACCATTCAAAAACCATCAGAAATTATTCTATGTATTTTACTGTTGATACACCTGTTGATAAGGTTACAAATAAGAAGGATATCCTGCCTGATGTCATGAAACAGATCAAGTACAAGTCAGGACAGGAAGAAATGGAGATCATGATGGGAACAACTGTCAAACTGGTACAGTCCCTGAAACTGATCCCTCTTAATATCAAGAGACCTGTTGCCAAGATCGTCTACGGTTTCCTGGGCGACAGAGTTAATACGACTTTCCTGTCTAATCTCGGGGTCGTCAAACTGGCAGAAGATATGGGAGAACATGTCGAGAAATTTGACTTTGTCTTAGGACCTAGTGAGATCTGCCGTGCCAACTGCTCACTGATCACCTTTAAGGATAAATCTGTTTTCAGTATTACCAAGATGACCAGTGATCCGGCTTTTGAAGAAAAACTGCTGAGCTTACTGGAAGATGATGGTCTGCATGTTGAAGTGAAAGGAAGTGCTGTCTATGAAAGTTGAGATCACATATCCTGAACTTGATAAGGTCAACATTCTTTTCCTGAAGTCACGCCGTATAGTCAAATGGCTGTTTCTGACAGCAGGAGCAGCATGTATTATAGTGAACATTTCGGTAAAGGGAAAGGCCTGGAGTGCCGTCGTTGTATGGTCCTTGCTGACAGTATGGGACATGATCTTTTCACCTGACAGTGTAGAGTTCAACTTCATTTCCCAGATCGTCAAGGCCGTATTCCATGTCTGCGTATTACTGGCACTGATCGACGTGTGTCTGGCCCCTGGATGGTCCATGTTTGTCATACCAATCATTCTGTTTGCGGCTTTGATCATGACCACACTGGTACTTTTGATAGATTATAAGTCGCAGTTACGGAATACCATGCCGATGATGTGGCTGGTGGTATTCTCACTGATACTTACCGTATTCTCAATTATCGGCATTACGGAACTGAACTGGCCTGTAATAGTACTCGGCAGTATTGCCCGGAGTGTTATGATCCTGTTTGTCTTCTTCCATAATGACTTCATCAGAGAGCTGAAGAAGAGATTCCATACTAATTAGGATAACTATTTAGGGATAAATATTTAATTATAATAGCCTCCTGAGGGAGGCTTTGTTTATGTTGACGGTAACAGTGAAACATAATATAATATCTAACTGGGTTAGGTAATAAATGGACTACAGAAAAGAAGCAGAAAGACTATTTGAAAATCTTCGAATCATATACACTCTGCCAGCGCAGCGTAAGATGCTCTCCTTAACAAGAGGGGAACTGTGCGTGCTGACTTCTTTGATAGTGCATGGAAACTCAACCCCAAGCGAGCTTATCGGCTATACCGATTCCAGCAGTGCCCACATTGCCAAGATACTGCGCAACCTTGAAAGCAAGGGTGAAATAAACCGTATGAAGGATACCCGTGACGGCCGCAGCGTCATCATTTCAATTACTGAAAAGGGACGCCGGCAGGTTAAGGAAATATATGACAGCATCATAGAATACATGACTGCTATTTTAAGACAGCTGCAGGAAGATGATACTGCTTCATTACTCAGGGTAACAGACAGGATCATCGGTATTCAGGAGGTAGCAGAATGATTGAACTGAAGAATATCTCCAAGGAATACGTCATGGGCAACAATGTGGTCCACGCTCTTAAGAATGTCTCTGTTTCTTTCCGCCAGAATGAGTTTGTGGCTGTTTTAGGGCCATCTGGAGGCGGTAAGACCACCATGCTTAATATCATCGGCGGTCTGGATAAATACAGTTCAGGTGACCTGGTAATCAACGGTAAGTCAACAGTTGATTTTAAAGACCGCGATTGGGACAGTTACCGTAACCATACGGTAGGTTTCATTTTCCAGTCTTACAACCTGATACCTCACCAGAATGTTATTTCCAATGTTGAACTGGCACTGACCATAGCCGGCCTTGGTAAAAGGGAAAGAACTGAGAGAGCTAAGGAAGCTCTGGAAAGAGTAGGCCTGGGTGATCAGTTATATAAGAAGCCTAATCAGCTTTCAGGCGGACAGATGCAGAGAGTGGCGATTGCCAGAGCCTTGGTAAATGATCCGGAGATCCTGCTGGCTGATGAGCCTACAGGAGCCTTAGATACCCAGAGTTCCGTTCAGATCATGGAACTGCTGAAGGAAGTTGCCAGTGACAGGCTGGTCGTAATGGTGACCCATAACCCTGAACTGGCTAACCGATATGCAAACCGCATCGTGCAGTTAAGGGATGGTCAGATCATCAGTGATTCCAATCCGTACGACAGTGCTGAAATGGAAAAGACGATAGATAATTTCGGTAAGGCTCACATGAACCTGTTTACCGCTTTTGCCTTGTCACTTAACAACCTGCTGACTAAAAAGGGCAGAACCATTCTGGTTTCCTTTGCCGGATCAATAGGCATTATCGGCATTGCTTTGATAATGTCATTAAGCAACGGTGTAAATAAATATATCGATGATGTTCAGAGGGATTCTTTAAGCGCTTATCCACTGACGATTGAAAACTCAGATGTGGATATGACCAGATCAATGCTTAACATGATGTCAGCGGCTGCCAATCAGGAAAGAGAAGAAGGCAAGATCACGGAAAGATCGGTCATAGCTGAAATGTTCAATCAGGTTGGTACCAATAACCTGAAGGGCTTCAAGAAACACATAGAGCAGAATTACAGTACCGTAGATGACTATCTGGTTGCCATTCAGTACAGCTATGGTATTTCACCGCATATCTATAAGGCTGATGACAGGGATAATGTCATCAAGGTCAATCCAAGCAACATTTATTCCAGTCTTTTCAGTTCGTCATTAGCGAGCTATTCACGCTCCGCTTTCCAGCCGTTGATCGATAACCAGGAACTGCTTGATAATCAGTATGATGTCATACAGGGTCACTGGCCTCAGAAATACGATGAAATGGTGCTGATCGTTAACAGTGAAAGAACCATTTCCGACTACATTACCTATGCCTTAGGCTTAAGAGACCCTAAGGAACTGGAAAAGTACATCAGCCGGATGCTGCGGGGTGAGAGCTACGAACTCCATAACAAGCCGATGTCATTTACCTGGGATGATTTCATGAAACTTGAATACAAGCTCGTCATTCCGGCGGATTTCTATGTTTATGATGAAACATACGATGTCTGGAAAGACATGTCAGATGACAAGGATTTTGTTAATGACCTACTGGATAACGGAGTAACCCTGAAGATCTGCGGCATCGTAAAACCTAAGGAAGGAACCAATTCTGCGGTAATGATGCCGGGAGTAGGATATTCAACCGAACTTACCAAATATGTGATTGCGGAATCAGGTAAGAGAGATGTTGTCAGACAGCAGCTGGCAGATAAGACCAGAGACGTTTTCTCACGCCGTACGTTTGAAGACATTAATTCCGACAACAGAAAGAAAAACAACATCAGCTTCGATGACATGATTTCCGTTGATGAAAACATGCTGTCACAGGCTTTCAGCGTCAATGTCAATGCCAGTGACATCAGCAATACCATGAACAGTTTTGTTTCCAATGCCATGAACGATGTCATCTCCGACAGCGGTGATGCCGCCAGAGAAGTCTCGGTATTCTTAAGAACGATGGCTGTGGAAATGCTGAATGATTACATTGAAGAAAACGGCAATGAAGGGACTGCCATCATCGACGGGGATGCCATTGAAAAGATGATCGATGATCAGATGGCCAAGGATTCTACCAAGAAGGAAATTGCCAAACTGGAGAATGATTTCGGCTTACCGTCAGGTTATATTGAAACTGTTTTAAGACCGATGTTAAGAAGCGCTCTTAATTCCTATGTTGAAATAGGAAAGGAACTGATTCCAAGCGGAGATACACCGATCAGCCAGGAAAAAGTGATTGAACTGATCAATGCCTTGATGAGCAATGACCGGATGGAAGAAACTCTCAAGAGTGTAATTACCTCCATGTTGCAGGGCAGAATCAGGAAAACCCTGGGAAATACCATGGGCAACATGAGTTCTTATCTGGCTTCAACCATGAACAATGCCTTCAGTTTCAATCCAGACGCCTTACAGAAGGCTTTCAAATTCAACATGACGGAAGAAGAGCTGACCAGACTGATGATGACTTACATGAATACTTCTCCAAGTGATGTAAGCCGGGATGGAAACCTGAAGAATCTGGGATACGTGGATATTGATTCACCAATAAGCATTGCCTTATATCTTAAGGACTTTGATTCCAAGGAAGCATTCAAGCAGTTCATCGCTGATTACAATGAAGCCAGGGAAAACAGCGGACACAAGGAAGATGTCATTCTTTATACCGACATTACCGGCATTCTGATCTCATCCGTCAGCAATATCATCAATGCCATAAGCTATGTGCTTATAGCCTTTGTTTCCGTATCACTTATTGTTTCTTCAATAATGATAGCCATCATTACCTATATTTCCGTATTGGAAAGAACCAAGGAAATCGGCATTCTGAGATCTCTTGGTGCTTCCAAGCATAACGTAGCCAGTGTATTCAACGCTGAGACTTTCATAATCGGATTATGCAGCGGAACGATTGGTGTTGTTCTGACGATGCTATTATGCTATCCAATCAACTGGATCGTCAGGAAGATTACGGATATTTCAAGTCTTACAGCTTATCTGCCGTTAAGAACAGGTCTGATACTGATCATCATCAGTATTGTATTGACCGTTATTGCCGGTATCATACCGTCACGCATGGCCATGAAGTGCGATCCGGTAACAGCCTTAAGAACCGAATAACGGCGCGGTTGTAAGCATATTATAAAAATGATACAATTTATAAGATGAAAAGCCCGAGATTCCAGACTAAGAAGTTTGACAGTATATTTGTTATAGCAGTTATTGCAGTGGTTGTCGCAGCAATTGTGGCAAGCACTCTTTTTAGTGGTAATTCATACATTCCGGATAAGCCACTGCCTGACAAATCAGATAATAACATCACCAAACTGGTCATCAGTGAACTGATGAGCAATAACGGCGGCATTTATGTTAATGACAATAATGAAGCCTGTGATTATCTGGAACTGTATAACGGTACGGATAAGAAGATCAATCTGGCCGGCTATGGTCTTTCCGACAAGCAGGATACCGTTAAGTGGGTTTTCCCAAGCACGGAGTTAAATCCAGGTGAATATGTGGTTGTCGGTCTGACAGGACGTCTGGAAAATGGTCTTAATGCCCCATTCAGACTTACTTCAAAAGGTGAGGAAAGGATCATCCTCGTCAATCCTAACAGCAAGGTCATCGACGCTGTTGATACGGTGGCTCTGGATAAGAATCAGGCCATGATGAGGGATAAGGACGGTAACTGGTTCATTTCCGATTTCGGAACACCTGGTTATGCCAACAGCAAGGAAGGACAGACAGCTTACTACGAATCATTAAAGAGTGAGGAAGCATGTGAGCTTGTCATTAATGAATTCCTGAACCGCAATAAAGCCAATTTCATGAAGAACGGTACAGCAGCCGGCTTCATTGAGTTCATAAATATCAGTGATCATAGTGTTGACCTAGGAGAATATACCCTGGGCAAGACCACGGAAAATCCGTTCCTGCGCAATCTTGACAGCAGGATCCTGGCTCCTGGAGATATTTACTGTATCTTTACCGGCAGCGGTGACGATAATCTTGGTTTCCGTTTTGAAAATGAAAACGGTACAGTCATCTTAAGTAAAAAGGGACGTATCGTTGATGAAATAGAATACCATGATCTGGGTTCAGGTGTAGCCATCTGTCGCAATAATGATGGAAGTTATAGCTATACCAACATTGTGTCACCGGGATACCGGAACACTACTGACGGCGTTGATTCCTTCCAGAAGGAATATCTGAAGAATCCTAGGGATCTGATGATAAATGAAGTCATGAGTTCCAATCACAGTTATCTGCCACAGAACGGCAATCAGTTCTATGACTGGATCGAACTCAAGAATAACAGCGGCATTGAAATCAATCTGTCTGATTACTGTATGGGTAAAAATGACAGCAATCTTGAACAGTATCATTTGCCTGATGTAACTCTGGCTCCGGGCGAATTCTACATTCTGATGGCTTCAGGTGACGAGAAGCTTACCAACAATTCCTATTATCACACCAATTTCAAGATCGGCAGTGCTGATACAATATACCTGAGCCGCAATCACCGCATTGTTGACTGTGTCAATCTCAGTGAGATTCCATATCAGTACAGTTACGGCAGAGGAAAGTCAGACGGCTTCTTCTATCTGTCTGAACCTACTCCGGGCAGTGAAAACGGAACCGGTTACCGCATGGTAGCAGCCGTTCCGGAAATAGCTACCGGAGGAGTATATAACGGCGTAAGCAGTGTTGCAGTGGAAATAAAAGGACAGGGAACGGTTAGATACACCACTGACGGCAGTTTTCCCACTGCCTACTCAGCAGTATATACCGGTCCTTTCAACGTTACAGGAACAACTGTAGTCAAGGCCAGAAGCTATATGGAAGACGCTGTTACTAGCAATTCAGCAGTCGCCAGTTTCATCGTTAATGAAAATCACAGTCTGCCGGTGATGTCAGTATCGCTGGATCCTGATGATTTCAGCTATCTCAATTACAACTCCAATACCAGAGGCCTGGAACTGCAGGCCTATGCGCAGTTATATGACGGTGATGACGGTTTTTCCATCCCGTGTTCTATTGCCTGTTTTGGCGGAAACTCCCGTAATGATGAAAAAAAGAGCTACGCTCTGAGATTTGACAGTGACTGGGGGGCCAGTGATCTGGTCTATCATCTGTTTGACAACAGAGACAACAGTGTCTTTGATGCCATCGTTCTTCGTTCTGGCTCAAATGACATCAGCCGTACCATTTTCCGCGATATTCTGGCCACAGGTGCCGCTGATCCTTATATGGACGTACAGGCTTATAAATCCTGTGTGCTGTATATCAACGGGGATTACTGGGGTATCTACAACATCAGGGAAAAGATCAACAGATCATTTATCTGTGATCACTACAATGTAGATAAGGAGAAGGTCAACATCGTACATGTTTCAGGATATGTGGAAGCAGGAACAGACGGCATCAGTGAGATCTTTGACTGGGTCAGAAGTCATGACATGTCCAATGATGCCAATTATCAGTATGTTTCACAGCTGATTGACATTGATAACGTTATTGATTATTGGATCTACATGACTTATTACGCCAACCGTGACGTAGCCAACATCCGTTATTTCTCACATCCTGATGTAGATGGCGGCCGCTGGAAATACATACTGTATGATGTGGATTACGGTTTCCGTTATCCGACATATAATTATTACTACTCTTATCTGACAAACCCTAACGGCATGACCGGATGGGTTGAAAATACATATGACAACGTCATCCCTCGAAAACTGTTTAACAATTCTACTTTCCGCAACAAGTGGCTGGAGAGGATGAATTATCTGCTGCACCATGAATTAAGCATCGCTTCACTTACTGAAAGATGTAACGGGATCATCAATTCCTATGCTCCTGAAATAGCCAGGGACAGGGAAAGATGGTATGGTTCCTATCTGGCTTATGACTTCGGCATACCAATTACCTTAAGTTCATATAACCAGCAGAAACAGATCGTCCTGGATTACATAAAGGTACGCCAGTCTTATGTGTTAAGTCAGACTCAGGAATTCTTTGGCTTGTCCAGTGCCAGTATGAAACAGATATTCGGTGATCTATGGTAAAAGACATTGAATACCGCTATGAGCTTAAGTTTGTGATATCTCAGAGTACTGCTGAGCTGCTGAAAAAGCAGTTAAGGAATGTAATGTATCTGGACTCGCATTCCGTCAGCGAAGAGTACTCATATGATATCCGCTCAATATATTTTGATGACATTTATGCATCAGCATATCGGGAAAAGGTCAACGGTGAGGAATACCGTGCCAAGTACCGTATCAGAATGTATAACAATGATCCAAGCGTCATTTCCCTGGAATGCAAACACAAGGATGAAAACATGACCTATAAGGAATCCTGCCGCATATCCCGTGAGGTGACTGAAGCACTGCTAAACAGACAGTATGTCCGCATTAACAGTAAGAACAGCTTCATGAACAGATTTCTGGCTGATGCCATCAGCCGTAATCTGGTGCCAAGCGTCATCGTTGACTATCGCCGTCTGGCTTTTACCTATCCGGTCAGCGAAGTCAGAATAACCTTTGATGAAGATCTCCATTCAGGCCGTTACAGCACTGATTTCTTCAACAAGGACATTAATACCATAGCCATGTATCCGGAAGGGGTATGTGTTATGGAAGTCAAATGCAATGAATACATACCTCAGCATATCCTGGCAATACTGAATTCCGTGCCTAAGCTAAGACAGGCTGTCAGCAAGTTTGCCATATGCCGGAGCATAAAATAGGAGGGACAAAAATATGATAGATACAATTAAGGAATTAATTCTGAATCAGTTTGCCGGTCCGGTAACCGTAGGCATGATCGTTACATCACTGATCGTAGCCTTCATATGTTCACTGTTCATCGTGATCGTATACCGCAAGACCTTTACCGGTATTGTTTATAACCGTACCTTACCACTGACCATCATCATGCTGGCCATGGTAGTAGCGATGATCATCAGAACGATCAACTCCAATCTGTCACTGTCCTTAGGTATGGTCGGTGCTCTCAGTATTGTCCGTTTCAGAACCGCAATCAAGGAGCCTCTTGATACTTCCTTCATGTTCTGGGCAATTACCGCCGGTATCATGTCCGGTGCCGGATTATACATTATCGCCATTATCAGTTCATTACTGTTAGGTGTTGTTTACTATGTATCATACATGATTTCAGCTAAGGCCAAGTCACAGTATCTGTTAGTGGTAATGTACAACGCCGCCTGTGAGGAAAAGGTTATGGAGACACTGAAGTCTGTTACCAGGAAGCAGCTCAAGAGCAAGTCTTCCAACAGTCAGCATGTCTGTGAACTGACATATGAAATCGAATATTCAAAGGGTACTGATTCCTTAATGGCTGCCTTACAGAACATTGAAGGTGTCAGAAACGTCAATCTCGTCAGCTATAACAACGAGATCGGTCTGTAGTATATTTCTGCAGATGGGGAATTAACTCAGTTGGCAGAGTATCTGGTTCGCAATCAGAAAGTCGCGGGTTCGAATCCCGTATTCTCCACCATGAGAAAACAGCCTCTTCTGTTATGGCAGAAGAGGTTTATTATGATATATAACAAGGAGATTTGATATGAAACAAACAGTATTACGCAAGTATGCCCGTCTGATCGCCAGAAAAGGTGCTAACATTCAGAAGGGCCAGGAAGTAATCGTGACCTGCGGTATCGAGCAGCCTAAGTTTACGGAAATGCTCGTTGATGAATGCTACAAAGCCGGTGCCAGAAAGGTAACGGTCAGATTCAATTATCAGTCGCTGGAAAAGATCCATGTACGTCATCAGAGCGTTACGACCATGGCTAAGGTTGAAGAATGGGAGAAAGCCCGTCTGCAGCACTATGTTGACATCCTTCCAGCCCGCATCTATCTGGAATCAGATGACCCGGATGGCTTAAAGGGTATCAATCAGATGAAGATCGCTAAAGCCAGTCAGAAGAGCTGGCCGATCCTAAAGCCATATTCAGACGCTGCTGAAAACAAATATCAGTGGACCATCGCCGCCGTACCTGGTGTAGCATGGGCCAAGAAACTGTTCCCGGAATTACCAAAGGGACGTGCTGTTGAAAAACTGTGGGAAGCCATTCTGTTTACCTCACGTGTAACTGATGATCCGGTAGCCGCCTGGGACCAACATAATCAAGATCTGCATGATCGCTGTGAATATCTTAACAGCCTCGGTATCAGTGAACTGCATTATAAAGGTGCCAACGGTACAGATCTTACAGTAGGAATGATTCCGGAAGCCCAGTTCAAGGGTGGTGGAGATACCAGTCTGCAGGGAATTTTCTTCAATCCTAATATTCCAACTGAAGAATGTTTCATCTCTCCAATGAGAGGCAAGGCTGAAGGTATCGTATATGCCACAAAACCATTATCATACCAGGGTGAACTCATTGAAAACTTCTCTGTTCGTTTTGAGAACGGTAGAGCTGTGGAAGTAAAAGCTGAAAAGAATCAGGCTCTGCTGGAACAGATGATCTCAATGGATGAGGGTGCTTCATACCTTGGCGAATGCGCATTGGTACCAGTTAATTCACCGATTTCAGAATCCGGCATGCTGTTCTACAATACGCTGTTTGATGAAAACGCCGCTTGCCATTTAGCATTAGGTATGGGTTTTGCGGATACCATCAAGGGCTTTGAGGATAAGACACTGGATGAATGCCGTGCCTTAGGTATTAATGATTCCATGATCCATGTTGACTTCATGATCGGATATGAAGGACTGGACATCGATGCCATTACGCGTGACGGCAGAACAGTCGCCATCTTCCGTAATGGTACATGGGCATTCTAAACAATTTATGAAACAAGGGCTAAAGCCCTTTTTCTGTTGCGGTAAGGTATGTTTAATGACAGAATTAAATCAGATGAAGGCAGGTAATTAAATGATATATCTGAAGCCAGTTACACTTAATGATCTGGATTCCCTGAGTGAAACAGATTATGAAAAGATGAGCGAAGAGGAAAAAATCAGCATGATCACAGAAAGTCAGCAGCAGGAACATGACGACAGATTTTTTGAATTGCTGCGGGTTTGGGATGATGATCAGATTGTCGGCTTCATGAGTCTGTTTGCCCAGTCTGAACACGTTGTCAGCATCGGACCGCAGATCAGGAAATCATTTAGAAGGAAAGACTATGGTCGTCAGGGAGAATTGCTGGCTATGCAATATGTTCGCAATAAAGGTTTTGATATCATGAGTGCCATGGTAAGACAGGATAATATCGCCAGTATCAGACTGCATGAAAAACTGGGATTTGAAATACAGCAGAACGATTGCATCAGAAACAGAAAACACTACATAATTTATGTAAAAGAACTGAATTGATTCACGGATAATAAAAAAAGAGTATAATAATCAGTAAGCGGAGAATTAGCTCAGTCGGGAGAGCGTGCTCTTCACAGGGGTGAGGTCATGGGTTCGAGTCCCATATTCTCCACCATTAAAGAATAACAGTATCAGGAATAATATCCTGATACTGTTTTTTCAAGGATGTGCAGCTGGACGATGTCCTTTACAGTCCAGTCATTGCTGCAGCAGCCTCTGACAGCTGTTTTTGACTTTCCCTTGGAAAAGTCAATAATGATGTAGTTTCTGTTTTTGGTGCCTTCCGTCAGCATGACCAGCTGAACAGTAGTGTCCTTGAATTTTCTGTTGAGTTTACGGCAGAATTGCTGCAGGATTTCTCTGGAATCGCTGCTGCATTGGAAACAGAGACTGCAGTGTTTCTGATTGAATTTCAGATTCTGCAGGGTAACAGGGTTATCTGCGATGTTAACGGTTATTTCAGTACGCTGACTGAAAAGATTTGCCATTGCTGTTTTTGCAGCGGTATCGGGTTTGATTAAGTTTATCTGACAGTACATTTTCTTTACCTCCCTGATCAGAAAAAAGATCATCTGTTACGCTTTACGGGTACAGTAATCCCCTAATATGCGCCACTGATGATCTTTTCTGTTAATATGCTGTCAGATGAAACTGACAAGGACATTTTAATACATTTTGAATGGTTGTAAATATGATCGGAAGAAATTGGCGAATTCACCAATAATGAGAGTATAATATAGACATGAACGGTCCTGTTTATGATATTTATGAAGATAATGTAATACTGGAGTCTGAACAAATTCTGTTAAGACCTCTTTGTCCTGCTGACAGACAGGCCATTTTTGATAATATCTATCATGACCAGGAGGTTGGCCGATATTTCCTGGTTGGCTATAAGGAAACCATTGATGAGCTGAATCTGGAAAGACTGATTGACAATTACAAACAGTTAAAGCTGTTTGTGTTTGCCATTGTTATAAAGGAAACAGGTGAGGTCATTGGCATGATCAATCAGACTAATAATACCAACTATTATTCACGTTACATTGAGATCGGCTATGCCATCGGAAGCAGATACTGGAATCATGGCTATACTACGGAAGCTCTGAAGCTGTTTATTGATTTCTGTTTCCGTAAAGGCATATACAAGGTATACTGCGGTTATCTTACAGAGAATACCGCCAGTAGGAGAGTCATGGAAAAAGCAGGGATGGAGTATGAATTCACTCGCAAGAAAGAGATATTCCATCATGGTCGCTTCTGGGATGTTGCTTATTACAGTAAGGAGAACAGCTTGTGATTAAAAACATTGTATTTGATGTGAACGGTGTACTCGTCTCCAATATATCTATTGAAACCATTATTGCCTTTTCACAGGACTATACCATCGCTGAGGCAGCCATGCTGAGAAAGATGGGACGTACGGAAATCTGGAAGCGATATGATACGGGTTTTTACAGAACCAGGGAATCAATGGCAGATGATTTTGCTGCGATGTGGCCACAGGAAGAAAAACTGATCAGACAGGTTTTATCCTCGAGAAGAGGAATAGCTGTCAATGAAAAGCTTGAAAAGTTCATAGTTGACCTGAAAAGAAAATACAAAGTGTATCTTCTTTCAAATGTAGGCTATGAAGATCTGGAAAAAGTCCTGCCACAGAAATTTGCACGTATCTGTGATGGAGCGGTTTATTCATGCGAAGAAGGTGTAGTCAAACCTGATGAACGGATATACAGGATCCTGCTGGACAGATATGGTCTCAAGGCAGAAGAAACTGTTTTCATAGATGATGGACGGCGAAATATCAGGGCAGCACGTAAACTGGGGTTTCATGCCGTAAAACATGTCAGCAACAGGCGTACCATGTCAGAGATATGCCGTATCGCATCTCTGGAATAAAAGGCATCAGTAATGCCTTTTTAAATATGACAATGATATAATGGATGAGAGGGAAAAGACTATGAAGATGGTGTCATGGAATGTTGCAGGATTCAGAGCCTGTCTGAAAAAGGGATTTGCCGAGTTCTTTGATAGGGAACAGGCTGATGTTTACTGTCTGCAGGAAGTAAAGGCAGAACTTCATCAGATCGATTTTGATCCTGAAGGATATTTTACTTATATCAATCCTGCTGAAAAGAAGGGGTATTCCGGAACTCTCATTTATTCACGTGTTGAACCGTTAAGCGTCAGTTATGGCATGGGAATTGACGAACATGACCATGAAGGCAGAATGATAACTTTGGAATTTGAAGATTATTATCTGGTAAATGAATATGTTCCTAATGTAAAGAGGGAGCTGACCAGACTTGATTATCGCATGGTCTGGGAGGATGACTTCAGACGGTATCTGAAGAAACTGGAAGAGAAAAAGCCGGTAATAGTATGCGGGGACTTCAATGTGGCGCATACGGAAATGGATATAAAGAACGCTAAATCCAATATTGGAAACGCGGGATTCACCTATGAGGAAAGAGGCAAGTTCACTGAACTTCTGGCAGCTGGATTCATTGACACATTCCGTTATAAGAATCCTGATGTTGCGGATAAATATACCTGGTGGAGTTTTATGAACAACGCCAGAGGAAGAAACATCGGGTGGCGTATAGATTATTTTGTTGTTTCAGAAGCGTTGAAAGACCGCATTGCTGACACCATCATATATGATGAGGTCTTAGGCAGTGATCACTGCCCAATTGGTCTGGTAATTGACTGACAAATTCATTTGGAGGTATGAACATGAAGAAAATAGTAGCGGATTCATCCAGTAATCAGTATGTTTTTCCGGGTATACCGTATGATTATGCCTCACTGCAGATAACAGTAGACGGCAGAAACTTTACTGATGATAAGGACCTTGATCTTGTCGAAATGATTGATGCCCTGGAGCACACTAAGAAGAGCTCTTCAACAGCGTGTCCTTCAACAGGGGACTGGCTGTCCAAGTTTGAAGGTGCTGATGAGATCTATGTCATAACTATTTCCGGAAAGCTATCCGGCAGTTATGGCAGTGCAAAGATGGCCGAAAAAGAGTATCTGGAAGAGCATCCTGAGGCCAAGATCTGGGTCATTGATTCACGGATGACCGGTCCGGGGATGAGAATGATCATGGATAAGATCAATGAACTGAGTGCTCAGGGTTATGAATTTGAGGAAATAAAACAGAAGACCATCGAATACATGGAAAAGGTTAAGCTGTGTTTCCTGCTGGCTTCCGTCAACAATCTGGCTAATGCCGGACGTCTTAACAAGCTGTTGGCTAAGGCCATCGGTGTTCTTGATATCAAGATGCTGGGGCGTGCCAAGGAAGGAGTTATTGATCCTTTCGGCAAGTTCAAAGGTCAGAAGCGTGCGGTTAAGGAAACTTTTATCGAAATGATGAATCAGGGCTATGACGGCGGCAAGGTCAGAATAGACCATGTTCTGAATGAAAAAGACGCGGAAACACTGAAGGGATATATTACCGAAAAGTTCCCTGATGCCGATGTCATTATTGATACCTGCAAAGGCTTATGCAGCTATTACGCCGAAAGAAACGGCTATATCGTAGGATATGAAGTCAGATAGTCATTATCTGACTTCTTAATATAAAGTTTAAATGGGGAGAAAAACGCATGATCAAGGTATATGGAAGCAACATGTGTCGTGATTGCAGACAGCTGAAGCAGAATCTGGATGCTTACGAAATCAACTATCAGTTCATAGACATAAACGAGAATCTCAGAAATCTCAGCCGTTTCCTGCGCTTAAGAGATACCAGAGAAGTATTTGCTAACTGTAAGGAAATAGGAGATATCGGCGTACCGGCCATTGTTTTTGACAACGGTGAAGTTACTCTCAAGTGGAGAAAATGGCTGAAAAATCAGGGCTATGAGCTGATTGGTGAAGGCGGCAGTGCCTGTGACATACCTGGAGAGTAATAATGGATAATATAAAAGCAGTTATTTTTGATTTTGATAATACTCTGGGAGACAGATTTGAATACTGTTATCAGACTTATCGCTGTTTCGTAAAAACGTTCCTGCCGGAAATTGATGAAAACAGTATTCTGTTTGAATCAATGTTACAGGATCTGGTACTGTATGATGAATACGGCAATGTCGGCAATAAGGATCAGATCTTAAGAACCTTTGAACAGAAATATGGCGTCAGAATAAACATGAGCGGAAAGGAATTTGCCAGATGGTGGATCGAACACCAGTATCTTTTTACCGTTCTTTTTCCTGATGCCATGGATACAGTTCTGAAACTGAAGGAAAAGTATAAAATCGGCATCCTTACAAATGGCGCACATCTGGCTCAGTGGGGAAAGATCGAAAAATCAGGATTACTGCCGTATATGGATGCTGTTCTAGTGTCGGAAGATGCCGGTTTCACAAAACCTGATATCCGTATCTTTCAGATGATGGCTGATAAACTGGGACTGAAATGTGAAGAATGCGTATATGTTGGCGATACCTTCTCACTGGATATAATGGGTGCTTATAATTCCGGAATGAAACCGGTTTGGATCTGGCCGTCAGAAAGAGCCAAGCCAAGTGATTTTGAAGTAACAAGAATTCGGAACATTTCCGACCTATTGGAGATACTCTGATGTACAGGATAATTGCCACAGACCTTGATGAAACAATGCTGAATGATGATCATGAGGTCTCGCAGAAGGACATAGAAACAATCAACAAACTGGCGGATATGGGCGTGAAATTCGTTCTGGCAACGGGAAGGGGATATAACTCTACTTTTGAACTGCAGAAGCGCATAGGACTTTTTGGGCGAAAGAATGAATACGTCATTTCCTTCAATGGCGGAATAGTCACGGACAATTATAACAATGAAGCCATATACAGACGGGGAATGTCATTTGATCAGGCTTCAGCTCTGTTTGCGGAAGGGCTCAGAAGAGGGCTGTGTACCCATGTATATACTGAGGATAAGGTTTATATCGTAAATTATTATGATGAAGAAAAACGGTACACTCACGGCCGCATGCCGATAACGGAAGTGTTCTGGGATTCTCTTGAACCTATAAGAGGGCAGCAGATCATAAAAACGCTTTTCATGGATTCAAATGTCAGCAATCTGGAAAAGGTTGAAAAAGAAATAAAGGACCTTACTGAAGGTCTGGCCATATCGTATTCATCCAATCGCTATCTGGAATTCAATAACCGTAACGCCAATAAGGGTATCGGATTACAAAAACTGGCAGAACTGCTGAATGTTCCAATTGAGGAGACAATTGCGGTTGGAGATAACATCAATGATCTGGCCATGATAAAAACTGCCGGTATGGGGATAGGGGTACGCAACAGTAATCCATTAATCATTCCCGACTGTGATCTGATACTGGATGCTACAAATAACGATGATCCGATAACCGAGATCTATAACAGATTTTACAGATAAAAAGAACTGATTAATTGAATCAGCTCTTTTTATGTGGCTTTAAATTGACATGGCAGCTTTCCAGGCACCCCAGATGGCTGAGCGCAGGTTGCCGACCTTGTCGGCATCACCAACCAGATAGACGTTTTTCTCAGCCTTGGCTAATGGTGCTGAATTATAGCCTACAGACAGGATGACACTGTCGCATGGGATTTCTTTTTCAATGCCGTTTTTGTCAGCTATTACAACACAGTCTTTTCTGACTTCCCTGGTCTTGCTTTCGAGATATACCGGGACATTGTTAGCCTTGAAGTAATCTCTGAGATATGATGAATTAGCCAGACACAGATTCGGTGTAGTGATAATGTCATTCAGCATTTCCACGATGACAGGCTTCTTGCCTTTTCTCTGTAAATCGTAGGCAATCTCACAGCCCGTAAGACCGCCGCCGATGATGACGACATTATCTCCGACTTCGGCATTGCCAAGCAGATAGTCAGTTGCTTCTACGGCATTTTCTGCACCAGGGATAGCCAGCTTTTTGGCTCTGGCACCGGTTGCGATGATATAGGCATCAGCGATTATGTCTTTATAGTCTTTGATTTCCGTATTGTAGACGACAGTGATGTTTTCCTTCTTCAGCTGTGTCCTATACCAGTCAAGCAGCATCTTGTCATGTTTCTTGAAATCAGGTGCTGCTGCTGCGTTGAAGACACCGCCCAGTCTGTCTGACTTTTCGTAAATGACAGGAGTATGACCGCGTTTCTTCAGGACCAGAGCAGCTTCCATTCCACCGACACCACCACCGATGATGGCAACGTTTTTCGTTACGGCTGCCGGCTTAATGTAGAAACGCTTTGACTGCATGACTTCCGGATTAAGAGCACAGCGACACATGTTGGTGGCATCATCCATGCTCTGGGAGTTATTGGTACCGTTGGCTTTCGACATGGTCAGACAGGCACTCTGACAGGAGATGCAAGGCTTGATGTCTTCTTCTCTGTCTTCGATGACCTTGGTAAACCAGGTCGGATCGGTCAGAAACTGACGTCCGATGCCGACAGCGTCGATCTCGTTGTTCCTGATGGCTTCAGCACCGGCTTCCAGGGTCATTCTGCCGGCACAGATAACCGGAATGTCTACGAATTTTTTAATATGACTGACATCTTCAAGATTGCAGTTTTCCGGCATATATACCGGTGGATGTGCCCAATACCAGGCATCATAGGTTCCGTTATCACAGCTTAACATATCATAGCCGGCTTCCTGCAGATATCTGGCTGCTTTCTCCGATTCTTCCATTGTACGTCCGACTTCCACGAATTCCTCACCCGGAACGGCGCCTTCTCTGAAACCTTTGGTTTTGGAAGTTACGCTGTAACGAACTGATACCGGATATTCATCACCGCATTTTTTCTTTATTTCCTTTACGATTTCCACGGCGAAGCGGTATCTGTTTTCAAATGAACCGCCGTATTCGTCCGTGCGCTTGTTAACATAAGGAAGGGTAAACTGATCAAGCAGATAGCCTTCGTGAACGGCATGTACCTCGACGCCATCGACACCTGCTTCCTTGCACAGTCTGGCTGTTTCGCCGAAAGCATAAACAATTTCAGCAATCTGTTCTTTGGTGATCTCCTTGGAAGTGATGCCATCTGCCCATCTGTTAGGGGTGGCAGTAGGAGCCAGTGAATTGTATTCAGGATCAAGGATCGGTTTGGCTATGGTACCCAGCACTTTGTTCTTTAAAAGAGAGACCATCATGTCATTCAGAGCAAATGATCGTCCGCAGCCGGCAGACATCTGAATGAACATCTTGGCACCGGTCTTATGCAACTCGTCCATGAACTTCTTAAGCTGTCTGAATTTTCCCTTGCGCTGATACAGCCAGGCATTGCCTATAATATCTCTGACGGTAGCTACGCCGGGAAAGATGAGACCGCAGTTGTTATCAGCAACAGTCATTAATAATTTAGCGGCTTCCTGGTCAAAGTGGCTTGGCTCAGTCCAGCCGAAAATGTTTGTACCTCCCATTGGCGCCATGACAATGCGGTTCTTGATTTCCAGATTCCCGATTTTCCATGGTGTCAGTAAAACATCGTATTCCTGTTTCATATTATTCTTATCTCCTTATATATAAAGTATATATGAATGACAATATGGTATAAAGCAAGATACCTAGATACGGAAAAACGCCCAAATAAGGGCGTTATCTTTGAAAATGGTGCGCATGAAGGGACTCGAACCCCCACGGTTGCCCGCCAGATCCTAAGTCTGGTGCGTCTGCCAATTTCGCCACATGCGCGTGCTAAAATATTATATCAGCCAGGCAAATCTTTTTCAACAATCATGAAAAAATGTTTTCTTGTATATTTTTATGATGTAAGATATAATTTACATATTAACTGACTATTACTTATGTGGAGGAACTACATTATGAAGAAATTACTGGTTTTACTGGCAGTTTTGCTGATATTTACCGGGTTTACAGGATGCAACAAAAAAGAAAAGGAATTTACGGACGGCACGATCGTTCTGAAGCTTACTGAAGATTTTGAAGAACAGGAAGATGAGGATTACGATTATGTGCTGCAGAGCGGTGATGTTCTGGTTCTCTGCTCACATGCTGACAAGAAATTCCTGGAAGAGAATTCCGTAAGTGACATAACACTTGATGAATTCACACGGTTTTTCTCAGAAGGAGAGACATTGCTGCTGGATCGCAAATTCAACGGCTATAATGTATTCAGTTATGAAGCAGCTGTGAATAATACCGAATATTATTATCTGATTGGCGTTTATGAAACAAACGACGGATACTGGCTGGTAAACTTCGTCTGTGACAAGGGCGATACCAAAAAGTATGAAGCCAAGTTCCTGGACTGGGCCGGCAAGGTAACATTTAAGTAAACAATAAAGAAAAAGGACATAAGTCCTTTTTTAGTCTCCCCGGAAGAAGTTGACAATGCCGTCACTGAGTTTTCCAAGACCTGTGTTCAGCAGGTCTTTGTTTTTGCTGTTTTCAGCAGCAATCTTCTGAGCACCATCGGAACGGATGACCTGACGCAAACCATTGGCTGTCTTCTCGCTTAAGGCACCGGACTGCTGCAAGCCGAGAATTCTGGAAGATTTTTCCGTAGTTTCCTTGGCAATCTTTGTTGCTCTGGCGCTTTTTGGAAGTTTGACATTCTTCATGCCGTGTTCAATTCCCGTACGAAGAGTTCCCTTAAAGCCTTCCTTAAAGAAAGCTTTGGTTCTTTTTCCTTCTTCAGCATCCATGGCTCCCTTGATGCCGTCTCCAAGACCATTTGCGACATATTTATAGCCAATTTTGCTGGTTCTATCCTGAGTGATATCAATGCCTGTCTTAATCAGACCTCTGGTGACTCCGGTTGTCAGACCTTTTTTTCTGACTGTGGCATCCATCATTTCACTGGCCATGTTACGGCTGGTGATGTAAATATACTTGATTGGTTTGAGTGTCCCCAGTGAGCAGATATCACAAATATCAACTCCGGTATCAGCCGCCCACTGGACCCATTCCAGACGGTTGACTATCTTGTCAAATTCGTTACCGTATTCGATCTGTTCCCGGCTGTTGAGTGATTCCTTGTTCATCATATCATCAAGCCATTTCTTACGATCCTCAGCTGTAGTTTCGTAAACTCCGTGTTTTTCCGCAAATCTGTCTCGCTCAGCGTTTTCCTTTTCCATTTTGGCAAGTTCTTCCTGCTCTTTTTTCTTCATTTCACGAAGTTCACGGTCCAGGGCTGTATCACCTTCACGCAGCTTGCGCATCTGCTCGTCCTGCCACCGGCGGTCACTTAAACGCTGTTTTTCCCATTCAGCCATTCTGTCTTCGTCCAGATAGGTTCCGTCATCGCTGTCCCAGGTCCCATCCTTTTCATTCCAGTGGAAGATCCTTTCAGCCTTGGTAGCCGGATCTCTGACAATGCGGACATCACCGTTTTTCGGCCCTTTGGACACTGTTTTCTTAGTTGATTTCGGAACTTTTGGCATGGTTTTTTCAGCTGTTTTCGGGACATCAGACGGTGCTTTTCTTGAACCGAAACCTGTAAAGATTGCCATGATGATTACGCCAAGAGTTCCGGCCATGATAGCCATTCTCTTATCGCCAGGGCTCATCGATTCAACAAAATGGTCATAATACTCTACGATTAGGGCAGGGGCTGCAAAACACAGAAGATAGGTAAAGATCATGAAAGTCAGTTTCTTCATGTTATTTCACCTTCTTTCCGCAGTGTGTGCAGTAAATGGCACCTTTAACCAGTTTATGTCCGCAATGCATGCAGTAAATGGCTTCATCCATATTTTCCGGTTGCGGGTCAGCATCAAAACGGGCCGGATTGAATTCGTCCCCGGTAAACTTATGGGCTATTTTTTTCTTATTCAAAGGCAGAAACAGAGGCATGATCTCATCAAAGTCCTCATGTAAAATGGCGATCTCTCCATCCGGAAAAACAATGTACCAGCTGCGTTCTTCCAGAGGATACTCAGAATCAAGATGAGCAGCGATGATCATCATTTCCGCATAACTGAGTATGTCTCCGGTTTCTGCGTTTTTCCAGCTGGAACAGCGGTCAGATGCATGATCCATGGTCACGGTAAAATTACGGTATCCTTCCATATTATTTCTTTCTAGTGCTGGCGATATACAGGCCCAGCACGCACATTGCTCCAACTAACATCAGAATGCCGCCCTGCATCTCGCTAGCGCCATGTTCAACACGCATTATCTCACCGACAGCGCCGAAAAGATAAAAAGCAAGAATGAAGGCAATTGAATACAGTAAAGACTTTTTCATATTGAAACCTCTCTATCTTTCATGATGTTCTACAGATTTATACAGATATTCTATCATTTTTATTTCTGTTTACTATCAAAAACGATCAAATGAAAAAGGCTTTTCTTCAAAGCCTTTCTTTTACCTGTAGAATTCTTCCTGGAGCTTTCTGAGTTCGTCCTCATGAACGATTCTGTCAATGATAGCCTTGATAGTAAGATCAAGCGGTGAGCCTTCACGGTAGTCTGCTTTCTTGGCAAAGTTGACGCGTCCGTGAATCATCAGGTCTTCGGCAGTTGTTCTGTCGTCATCATAGACGCAGATCGAATAACCGCCGCTGTCCTTGACGATACGCATGCATGGCACATCGGTCATACCGTCTCCCAGATAAATCATGTGAGAATAAGGAATGTCACGCTTTTCCGGAGCCAGATAGGCATTGACTTTTTTATCTTCATACAGTTCAAGGGCATTCTTATTGATGCGGAAAATGAACTGGGTCTTGGAAGTGTAGTTGATGGCTATGGCTGGCCAGTCAGCGTTTCCTTTTTCATCATAATGGAACTCGCAGGCATAGACTCTTTCAAATTCATCATAAATGTCACAGCCTTCCAGAATTTCCTTGGTTCCGGAGGAAATGATGAAATGCTGAAGCTCAACGCCTTTGTTACGGGCATACTCAGTAATACGGCTGAAGTATTCTCTGACACCCGGGTAATACTCGATCATCTTACCAAGAGCCTGGAAGTTTTCTCTTTTGACATAGAACCCTTTTTCGCGGGATTTCTGCAGCAGCAGATACATGTAGGCAAGGGTAGACTCCATGTTTTCCTTACGGCTGAGATTGGCAACTTCACCCCAGAACTGATCAGGTTCCACGCCTAATTCAGGCAGAAGTTCGTATTCCTGCATGTTCTTGGTACAAAGGGTCTTGTCAAAGTCATACATGATGGCGACTTTAATCATTGATGACCTCCTGATATATCTGGTTCATCATGAGGGCCAGACCTCTGCATTTGCTTAAAGGCAGACCGCAGACGGCAATTCTGACACCTTTCCGGAATCTGACAGTATAGATGTGATTGGCGATCAGGGCATTGTGGTATCTGTTAAGCAAGTCATGATCTTCAATGTGAATGGTAATGAAGAATCCTTCGCTGTAAGGGTAGAGAGGCAGTCCGCAGCTTCTGGCTTCATCCATGATCAGCTGGCTGCGCTTCTGCAGCAGTCTGACTGCTTCATTTTTCTCCCTGATGTATTCTTCCCTGTGGTTTTTCATGACATCAACGAAGCAGTGCATGAAACCGTTGTTGACATTACTCCAGCAGCTGCGGCAGGTTCTCTTGAGAGCAGCTTCCAAGTGATTCAGGGTTTCCTGATTTCTGGAGAGCAGTATGTCTGCGCCTAATCTGACACCATAGCTGGTAAATGATTTTGAACAGCTGTAGGCAATGGCAATTAATACATTATCAGAGATGTCATTGAAACAGCTCATGTAGTCTGTAACATTTTCAATGTCATAACCGAAGTCCAGATAGGCTACGTCATTGACCACGATGACCGGTCCTTTTTCTGAGAGCTCATTGAAGAAGGAGATAAGCTGCTGCCATTTTTCCTTGCCTAAAGTAATGCCGGTAGGGTTATGACATGGGTCATTGATCAGCACCAGGACCTTGCCTTGACGTTCCATCAGCTCAGCGGATTTCCGTTTTATGCCCTCAATAGTTACTTCATTGTTCTCGTCGATCAGAGTGTAATGATCAAGTCTGAGGTTTTCCTTTTTGGCCATCAGGTTATACGAACCCCAGAAAATATCAGGTATCAGCAGAGTCTGACCTTTTTCCAGACAGCTGGCAAACATGAGATATAAGGCTCCCGTGCCGCCTGGAGCAGCTATGACAGTGTGAGGAAGGGATATGTTGTTCTTTCTATTGATCCAGTTGAAGATCTCTTCTCTGAAATCCGGGTTGCCGAGAATGTCGCTGGCATAACGTGCCTTATCACCGGCTGGAACGCGGTCAAAACTGTCATATACCGTTTTGAAAGTTAATATTTTACCGTCTTCACCGAAGAAGGAGCCGATGGTGGCATTGATGACCTTGTCACCGTTAACAGCCATATCCTTGCGGGCCATGGCACTTAAATCAAAGGCCATGTCTCTGTATGGAGAGAAATCAGCATCCCTGTTCAGGAAGGGTTCATGTAAATCATTCATAGTTTCTTACCTCACTAATATTATAATTTATGATTATTATTATTTCACCTTAAAAAGCCGTTTTTCGGGGTTTTGCCTTTCTTCCGTTTGCCAGGGAGGTTGTTTATATATTTTTATTCAGTTAAAATAGGAATAGAGGAAAACAATATGGCAAGAGATACAATATACGTTACAGGACATAAGAATCCGGATTCCGACGCCATCATTTCATCAATGGCCTATGCTTATCTGAAACAGCAGCTTGGCTATGATGCCATAGCTGTCAGAGCAGGTGACATCAATCCGGAAACTGAGTACATCCTCAGT
The DNA here is from genome assembly GCA_017516045.1 of Erysipelotrichaceae bacterium. GTDB lineage: Bacteria > Bacillota_I > Bacilli_A > Erysipelotrichales > Erysipelotrichaceae > RUG521. The sequence goes on along the minus strand of JAFWDT010000024.1, from coordinate 23,789 downwards.
CTTTTCAATGAATTTGCGCCGCCTCTGGCATCAGACATCAAGACCAGAGTCAGGGATATCATATTTGACGATGTCTTACTGGTAAGACCTGATGACAAGATCAAGCAGGTACTGACATTAATGAAGGAATCCCATGTGAAATCAGTAATTGTGACTGATGAAAACAGACAGCTGCTGGGTATGGCTACCTTGTCGGATATAACCGAGCCGATAGTCTACGATCTGAAAAAGAAGAATGAACTTCTGCAAAATACTTCCATTGAAAGCATTGCGGAAGTTATTGAAGCCAGGATCATTGTCAACTGCGGTAATACCAGTAACGGCAAGATCTATGTCGTCAGCGGGCAGCATTTTGACTGTAATGAAAGACTGTGTATCGTATCTGATAATATTGAAAGACAGCGCCAGGCCATTGAACAGGGCGCCCGAGTACTCATCATTGCTGGAACATTCTATGACGAGAAAATCGCCGAACTTGCCAGGGCGAATGAGTGTTCTCTGCTGCTCACTGACATGAGCATATACATGATTTCCCGTGAAGTGGACTATGCCGTTCCAATTAATATGGTCATGACCACTGAATTAACAACCTTTAATTATGACGATTATCTTGATGAAGTTAAAATCAAGATCAATAAATCCCGTTTCCGTGCTTATCCGATCCTGGACAGACACGGCCATGTAATAGGTCTGCTTTCCCGTTTCCACGTTCTGAAGCATGCAGCCAGAAATCTGATCCTGGTTGATCACAATGAATTTGCCCAGTCGCTGGATGGGGCTGAGGAAGCAAACATACTGGAAATCGTAGACCATCACCGCATCGGCGGTATCAAGACAGCATCACCGGTATTCTTCCGCAATGAGAGAACCGGAAGCTGTGCAACCATCATTACTGAAATATTTGAGGAAAAGGGAGTGGAGATACCGGAAGATCTGGCCGGCCTGCTGTGCTGTGCCATCATTTCCGACACCGTTAACTTCCGTTCCGTAACCTGCACGCAGAAAGATATCGACCAGTGCAGAAAGATGGCTGAAATCGCCCATCTTGACATTGAAGAACTTGGACCGAAAATCTTAAGAGCAGGGGCTTCACTGAAAAACAAGACCATGGAATCGATCCTGCATCATGACCTGAAGAGGTTCAAGATCGGAAAGAAGAACATAGCTGTTGGTCAGAATAACATTGAAAGCTTTGAAGCTATTGTCGGCATCAGAGAAAAGATGAACAACCTGCTGACCGAATTTGCCAAGAACAACAATCTCAACATCGTCATCATGGTATTCTCACTGATTGACGGTACGGGATCATATCTGCTGTACAAGGGTGAGGACGAAATGATCGTCAGATATGCCTTTGATGATATCGCGGTCAACGTTGACGGCTACATGTTCCTGCCTAAGGTCATGAGCCGCAAGCAGCAGATAATACCAAGAATCACTACAGCCGCGGAGGAAAGATAAATGACTACAGAAGAATTATGGAAGAAATATAAGGAAAAACAGTTCATCATATCAGCTTATGAACTGTTGCTGAATACGACATACTATGACAGTGATACCATTGCCCCGGTAAAGGGACGGGATTACCGTAATGAACGCATGGCTTATATCGGCGGTGAAGTCTTTGATATGCAGACTGATCCGGAATATATCGCCTTAAGAGAAGAACTGGCAGCTAAAGAAGATCTGGATGAAACCAGCAGAGAGATCCTTAAATGGGAATTAAAAGATCTGGAAAGTTTCAGATACATTCCAAAGGATGTATATGTGGCTTACAACGAACTTACCATGAAAGCCAATGTTGTCTGGAAAGAAGCCAAGAACAGGAATGACTACAAGCTGTTTGAACCTTATCTGCTGAAGATAATCGAAATGAGAAAAGACATGCTGCAGTACCGTCACAGTGATCTGCAGGGATATGATATCTATCTGTCAGATTATGAACCGGGCATGACAACAGAGAAATATGATCAGTTTTTTGATCTGATCAGGGAAAAACTGGTACCGCTGATCAAGAAGATCTCTGCAGCACCGCAGATCGACACCGCATTTACAAACCTGCACTATCCAGCAGATCAGCAGAGAAAGCTCATGTACAGGATCCTTGACTACATGAAGTTTGACCTGGAAGCAGGCGTATTAGGTGAAACCGAACATCCGTTTACCTCAGCCATGAGCAAGAACGATGTCCGTGTCACCACTCATTATTATGAAGACAATATTCTGAGTTCCATTTTCTCAGTCATTCATGAAGCGGGACATGCAACCTATAACTACCAGATCAGAGATGACCTGGCTGATACATATGTCTTTGACAACATCAGCAGCGGGATGCACGAATCACAGTCCCGTCTGATGGAAAACTATCTGGGCAGAAACATGGCTTTCTGGGATAATCTGTATCCGGAGGCTGTAAAACTGTTCCCTGAACAGCTGAAAAACGTTGATCAGGAAGCCTTTGTCAAGGCAGCCAATGCTTCTGTCTGCTCATTGATCAGAACGGAAGCAGATGAACTGACATATCCATTGCACATTCTGGTCCGTTATGAAATTGAAAAAGGCATTTTCAATGGAACCGTAGATGTCAATAATCTGGAACAGATCTGGAATGACAAATATGAAGAATATCTGGGCGTCAGACCGCAGAAGGCTTCTGAAGGCATTCTGCAGGACGTCCACTGGTCAGGCGGCAGCTTCGGCTATTTCCCAACCTATGCCTTAGGCAGCGGTTATGCTGCGCAATTCATGGCAGCAATGAGGAAGGATATCGATGTGGAAGTCTGCATGCATAACAATGAATTCCAGACGATCAAGGACTGGTTAAAGGAACACATACATCAGTATGGCGGTCTGTATCTGCCGCAGAAACAGATCGAGATTGCTACCGGTGAGCCTTTTGATCCTAATTACTACGTAGATTATCTGACTGAGAAGTATTCAAAGCTTTACGGCATTAAGGAATAATGAAAAAACTAGATCATTCCACATACAGTGAATATCTTGAAACAACCTACAGCAGCTGGCTGGGAAAGATAATCGGCATCCGTCTTGGTGCTCCGATAGAAGGTTGGAGCTACTCTAAGATAAAAGAAAAATATCCTGAAATCACAGGCTATGTCTGTGATTACGGTATTTTTGCGGCTGATGACGATTCCAACGGACCGCTGTTCTTTGTCCGCAGCCTGCTTGATAAAAATGATGTGACCCGGGAGGATATAGGGAATACCTTTCTTAACTATATCCAGGAATACTCCGGGTTTTTCTGGTGGGGTGGACCTGGTGTTTCTACGGAACACACGGCATATGAGAATCTGAAAAACGGCATTAAAGCCCCGTTAAGCGGCGCTTACAAAACCAATGGCATTGCGATTGCCGAACAGATCGGTGGACAGATCTTTTCAGACTGCTGGGGCTATGTAGCCGGGTATGACCCTGAGCTGGCAGTGTCCTTAGCCCGTAAGGCAGCCAGTGTAACACATGACGCTAACGGTCTGGAAGGGGCGGCCTTCGTAGCTGCAGCCATTGTTTATGCTTACATTGAAAAAGACATTAATACAGTAATAAATAAAGCATTAAAACATCTTGATCCTGACATGGAATATCGGAAGGTCTGTCGAGACATCATAAGATTCTATCATGAGAATCCAGATAATTGGCATGACTGCCTTAATTACATTTTTGCGAACTATGGCTATGATAAGTATCCTGGTGTCTGTCACATAATACCTAATACCGCGCTTATGATCATGGCGATGTGTTATGGGGCAGGGGATTTCAGTAAAACCATGTGCATGCTGGTACAGTCAGGCTGGGATACCGACTGTACAGCCGGCAATGTCGGCTCCATCATGGGAGCATTGGTTGGTTTAAAAGGTATTGAGACAAAATGGATCACTCCGATAAATGATGTTCTTAACGCCTCAAGCTGCATCGGATATCTGAATATTCAGACCGTCTCGCAGTCAGCCTGGCTGTTCGCGGCTTTGGCCATGAAACTGAAAGGCTTTGAAATGCCTGAACCAAGGCATTTCTGTCTGCCATATGCTACAGAAGGGTTCTTCAGTGATGGATCGCTCATGGTTGAAAATGGGAAACTGCATGTTGAGGGAAATGAACTGTATAAGTACGCATATTATCTGCCGGAAGATGTCTACGATGCCCGTTATGATCCTGTCTACAGTCCGATCGTTTATCCAGGTGACATTCTGGAATTTGATGTTGATGGAGAAGCAGCCGTCTTTGCGGATGACTGTGAGGGGCACAGGTTCAAAGGAGATGCTGGAACGGGAACCGTTAGATTGCAGGTTCCTGAGGCTGTTAACCGAACCGTTCACCGTTTCGGTCTGCTGTTTAAAGATAACGTAACAGTGAAGGATTACAGAATCATTAATCAGAGTAATATCGATATTGATTTTACGAATTATAAATACGACGGCTATGGACCGCGATATGCAGGGGATACCTTATATAATATCCGTGCAATGGTACCTCACAGCGGCAGCTGGAGTCTTTCAGAAGAAGGTCTGAAAGGTGTTTCTGAAGAACACGCCCTGATTACTACCGGATCGCTGGATTTTGATTTCCGGGAAGGAGAAATAAATTTTGTTCTGGAGGAAAGCAATAACTGTTATCTGGTGTTTGACTGCACCGGTTATAATCATTTCACGGCTGTGGGAATCTGTGAAAACGATATCGTTCTGATCAGAAAAGATAATGATATTAAAATACTGGAAAAAGTACCTTTGAGGATTTCTAAAACATCCAATCTCACATTGAAAGTTAATATGTGTAATGGTACAATAAAGTGTAATGTAAATGAGTATGAACTCCGTTTTACTGTGCCTGTAGTTAGATACAGGGGAATCGCAGGAATTTACATTGAAACCGGAAAGGTTACCGTCAGTGGTTTTAAATTGCATGGTCAATTTAAGATAGAGTAAAGAAAGGGAGAAATGAAATGAAAAAATTACTCACAATTTTACTGGTTGTCCTGATGGCTTTCTCATTCGCAGGATGCGGAAAAGAAGGCGAAGGCGACACACCTAAACCAGCCGATGATGTAAAGAAGGTTGTAGTCTTATTACCATTCACAGGCGACAACTCATACTTCGACACATTAGCCAGAGGCGTTGAAACTGCTAAGACACAGTTTGCCGGCAAGGTAGAAGTTGAATTAGTAGAAGTAGGCAACACTCAGGAAAAGGCTACTTGGGATGCAGCATTTGATGAATACTGCGAAGATGGCAAATATGACCTCGTAGTAAGTGGTAACAACTCTTATGAAGAATTCTTATTTGCTGCTGCAAAGAGATATCCAGATCAGATGTTCATGAACTTTGACTATTCTTCATTACCAGAAGGATGGACAGAAATCCCTGGCAACGTTTACTGTGTAACTTACGCATTAGACGACTTAGGTTATGTTGTTGGCGCATTATCAGCAGCTTTAACAAAGACTAACAAGGTCGGTGTTGTTGTTGGTATGTCTAACCAGGCTATGGACCAGTTCATTGGTGGCTGGTGCCAGATCCTTGAAGCACAGGGTAAGGAATACTATGTACGTTATGCTTCTGATAAGGTATCAACTGGCTTCTTCGCTAACCCAGGTGTTGGTAAGGAAATCACTGATGACTTAGTAAAAGCAGGCTGTGACGTTGTATGGCAGGTTGCTGGTGGTACAGGCGCTGGCGTTATTCAGTCATGTGCTGAAAACGGCGTTTGGGCTGTTGGCGTTGACCAGGACCAGTATGCACAGTTCATCGATACTCAGCCAGACTGGGCTGCAGCTATCGTTACTTCTGCATTAAAGAACTCTGACGTTGCATTAGTTGAATGCATCAGATTACTTTCTGAAGGCAAGTTCCGGGAAAAGTTAGGAAAGTCTGAAGCTTGGGGTATCGCTTTAAACGGTGTTGGTATCGCTGAAAATGATTACTATAAGGAAAAAGTTCCAGCTGATATTCAGGCAGCAGTAAAGGATACTTTACAGCAGGTTACTGATGGTAAGGTTGAAGTTGTTGACACAATGGAAATGACACCAGATCAGTGGCAGCAGTGGCATGATACAAATACCACAAAGTATTAAAATCTAAAAATAATCTATAAAAAGGTAATATGCTCTATTAACGCTTTTAATAGAGCATATTTTCTAAAAAAACAGGAGGATATATGGCTGAAACTATTTTGAAACTTGAGAAGATCACGAAAGTTTACGGCAATGGTGTCGTAGCCAACCGTGATGTTAACATTGAGTTTAAAAAAGGTGAAATCCATTCAATAGTAGGAGAAAACGGTGCTGGAAAGTCAACACTGATGAAAATCATTTTCGGTATTGAGGAACCAAGCAGCGGAACTGTCGAATACAAAGGTAAACCTGCTAATTTCCATGGCTCCATGGAAGCCATCAAAGCCGGTATTGGAATGGTGCACCAGCACTTTATGTTAATTCCTTCATTCAGTGTTGTAGACAACATTATTTTAGGTGACGAACCTGTCAAGGGCCTGTTCATTGACAAGGCCAGTGCTGTAAAGAAGACTCAGGAACTTTCCGATAAGTATAACTTTGAACTGAACGTTAATGACCTTGTTTCCACACTGTCAGTTGCCAAGCGTCAGAAAGTTGAGATTCTGAAGACTTTATACCGTGACGCAGAACTGATCATTCTTGACGAACCTACGTCTGTATTAACCCCTCAGGAAACTCAGGAACTGTTTGAACAGTTAAGAGGTTTCACCAAGCAGGGACATACCATTATTTTCATTTCTCACAAACTTGACGAAGTTAAGCAGATCTCAGACAGAATAACTGTTCTGAGAAACGGTGTAAGTAAGGGCACATATAACAATGATGAACTTACGATGGCACAGCTGACTAATCTTATCATTGACCGTGACCTTGAAAACGACATGGATGAATTCAAGACACATAAGGACTTCGGTGGCAAGAACGCTCTTGAAGTCAGAAATATAGTGATGAAGCATCACAGCAAGAACATTCTGGATGACATCTCATTCGCCGTTAAGAAGGGTGAGATCCTGGGTGTTGCCGGCGTTGACGGCAACGGCCAGGTTGACCTGGTAAAGACCATCGTAGGTCTGGAGCAGGTTGAATATTCAGGTGATGTAATCATCAACGGTGAAAAAGTTAACGACAAGACCGTTAAGGAACGCCGTAACATGGGCATGGCCTACATTCCGGAAGACAGAATGGTAGACGGCATTTCCGGTACGCTGCCTATTTCAGATAATATGGTTTCCACATATTATGACCGTGATGATGTCAGCAAGGGAGCATTGCTGGACAATAAGGCCATCAGCAGAATTTCCGATGAACTGATCGAGAAATTTGCGGTCAAGGCCAAAAACAATGCCGTTGCAGTCGGAAGCCTTTCCGGCGGTAACGTTCAGAAGGTTGTTGTTGCCAGAGAGCACAACACCATTCCTAATCTGATGATCGCTGAACAGCCGACCCACGGTATCGATATCGGTTCGGCTGAACTTGTTCACCATAAGCTGATCGAATTAAGAAATGAAGGAGCCGGAGTACTGCTGGTATCCGCAGACTTAAACGAAGTTATTGATATCTCAGACAGAATCATCGTCATGTTTGAAGGACACATTGCCGGTTACTTCCCGGATGCCAACAACATCGATGAAACTGAACTGGGCATGTACATGCTGGGAGTTAAGAGACAGACTCCTGAAGAGATCGGAGGTGCGTTAAATGACTGATAAGAAAGCCAAGAAACTGGATCTTTCCATCACCAATGAAACAGTATTCAGTTTTGTTAAGACATTTATCGCGATTCTGATCGCCCTGGCTATTACCTTTGTGGTTCTGTGCGTTGTCAGCAAAAACCCTGTCAATGCCTTCATCACAATCCTGACCGGTGCCTTACGTAAGACCAGATATATCGGTCTGGTTCTGGAAAGAACTGTTCCGTACACCTTTGCCGGTTTGGCCTGCGGCTTGCTGTTCAAGGCCGGATTCTTCAACCTTGGTGCTGAAGGTATCTTCGTCATGAGCGGTCTGATCATCAGTATCGTAGCCATTAACCCGATCACCACATCACCGATCCTGCATCCGCTGATCGCTATCGTATGCGGTGCTCTGGTAGGCGGTGTATTAATGTTGATCCCGGCTTATTTCAAAGCCAAATTCAACGCTAACGAACTCGTTATCTCACTGATGTTAAACTCCATCTATGTAGCCATCGCTACATACGTAGTAAGAAACTACTTCCTGTCACAGTCTACTTCGCTGATTGCGACACCTACGTTCCTGGAGACAGCCACAATAGGCTACATCATTGACAAATATCATGTCAGTATCATGTTTATCCTGATGCTGATAGCCGTTATCGGATTACAGTTTGTCCTGAAAAAGACCAAGTTCGGTTATCAGGTCAGACTGGCCGGTACCAACCCTAACTTTGCAGAATACTCAGGTATCGATTCCTTCAAGCTGGCTATGAAGACCAACTTCATCGCCGGCATGCTGGCAGGTATCGGTTCTGCTGCTCAGATCCTGACTCAGGCTTCAAACTTCCAGCCGTCAACCACTGTTACCAACATTGGTTTCACCGGAAGCCTGCTGGCCATGTTAGGACGTAACAACCCGATCGGTATCCTGGTTTCCACATTCTTCATCAAGTATCTGGAACAGGGAACAAGTGTTCTGTATTACAACGATACCTCAGTACCTAGTGAAATCATCGCTATCGTACAGGGTGTTGTCGTTCTGTTAGTATCATCTCAGTATTTCCTGAAGAAATTCAGAGAAAAGAAACTGCTGCAGGAGGGGCTGAACGAACATGAGTAATCTGTTTACATTGGAATTCATTACAGTCATTATCAGACTGACAACTCCGATCCTGTTTGCCAGCCTGGCATCCTTCGCCGCTGCCGTAACAGGTATAGGCAATATTGCCATTGAAGGTATCATGACCATGAGCGCCTTATTCGGCATCATTGGTTCCAACCTGACACAGAGTGCCGTTCTGGGAACTCTGATCGGTGTCCTGATTGGTGTCGTCATTGCCATGTCAATTGCCTTTTTCTCAATGAGATTAGGTGCCAATGCCGTTCTGGTAGGTATTGCCATGAACACATTCTCCAGCTCACTGGCTCTGTTCATTCTGTATCAGTTTACGGGTGAAAAAGGCTCAAGTGCCAGCTTGCTGGCTCCAACTCTGGGGAGCTGGAACATTCCGGTCATCAAGGATATTCCAATTTTGGGTACGCTTTTGTCCGGACATCTGGTACTGGTTTATGTATCTGTCATACTGGCATTACTGTTCTACATTCTGACTTATAAGACCCCGTTAGGCATGAGAATGAGAGCCTGCGGACTTAATCCGGATGCTGCAAAGACAGCTGGTATCAACGTTCAGAGATTGCAGGTATTATCACTGATCTTCTCAGGTATCTTCGCTGCCTTAGGCGGAATTTATCTGTCAATGAACTATGGTAAGATCTATGTTAACGGTATTGTAGCCGGACAGGGCTGGATGGGTATCGCAGCCAACGGTGTTGCCAACGGAAGCTATGGACTGCTTCTGATCGCCGCTCTGGTATTCGGTGCTTTCAGAGCCTTCGCCATCAAGGTCAACATTCCTAGATTTGGTGACCTGGTCGGTGCCGTACCTTACTTTGCAGTATTTGTAACAATCATTGCTCTGGCAATTATTAACACCATCAAGGTCAAGAAAGGTAATGTAGCAGAACAATGAGGAATATCATAATCGACTGTGATCCGGGACATGATGATATAATTGCGATCCTGACAGCCATTGCTCATAAGGAAGAATTCAATATTCTGGGTATTACAACCGTTGCCGGTAACCAGACAATTGAGAAGGTAACCAACAATATCCTGAAGGTTCTGGATTTCGTTGGAGTTAAGTATCCTGTCAGCAAGGGTTACTCAACACCATTGGTTAAGCCGCTGGATGTTCAGCCATTGGCACATGGTGCTACCGGCATGGACGGTCCGCAGATTCCTGACGCTGTCAGTAAGCCTACCGGCATGCATGCCATTGAGTTCATGAAAAAGACGCTCATGGAAGCTGAAGGAAAGATCACCATCGTATGCATCGGACCTCTGACCAATATGGGAATTTTCCTGAAGACATATCCTGAACTGGCTGAAAAAATCGAGTGCATTGCCATCATGGGCGGGGGAGTATACAACGGAAATACACTGCCTAAGGCTGAATTCAATATTTATCATGATCCGGACGCTGCCAAGATCGTATTTGATTCAGGCGTCAAGATCATCATGGCCGGCCTGGAAGTATGCTACTCCGGAAGCATTCTGCTGACAGAAACTGAAAAGTTCGCTGAAGGGGGAAGAATATCTCACTTTGTGTACGATCTGATGAAGTTCTATCAGGGTTATGCCATCAGACACGGATGGGATAGAACTGCCATCTTCGATGCCATTCCGTTTATTTATCTAATGCATCCTGAACTGTTTAAGGCAGGGGAATATGAAGTCAACATTGAAACGGACGGCAAGTACTGCCGCGGTATGACGGTAGTGGATACCAGAGGTTATCAGGGAGAACTGCATAACCCGAAAACGGTACTTCTGCAAGCTGATCGTGAAGCAGTTGTAAAGATATTGTTTGATTCCATGGCCGAACTCGACAGAGTATACGGTTAGGACTTTAGAAGATAAAAAGGGCACTGGAAAGTGCCTTTTTTCATGGTCAGGGATGATAAAATTAAGAAATATGTAAAATTTATGAAATCGATTTCATATTTTTGTAGAAATGTGAAATTTTTGTGATATTATTAAATTGACTAAAAAAGCAAATAGCATAAGAAGGAGAAATGATATGAAGAAATTTTTAGTTGTTTTATTATCTGTTCTGATGGTTTGCACCATGGCAGCATGCGGCAAGCCAGCACCAAAGCCTCTGGCAGATGACACTCATGCCGCTTGGGTTGCTCATGGTCAGTATTTATTAGCTGATGGCACTCCAAACAGCTGGAACGGCAAGGATACTGCTTTATATGAAGCATCTGCATTAAAGGCTATTGCTCTGGAAGATGTCAAGAATATCAATGAAGCTTTGTATAACACCCTTTCCGGCAAGGAAATCAAATATCTGTATACCATCGATTTGATTTTAGGTGTAAATGATGCCGGTTGGACAACAAACGCTCTGATCGATGGAAAACTCTACAGAGTTAACGGTTCTAACGCATTCAAGATTGCTCAGTGCTCAGTAGACGCTGATGGCGACAACAAGGTTTATGCAGAAGATCAGTGGATCTCTGACCCTAAGACAGCTCATGCTGAATCATTAACACCAGATACATTATTCATGCCTGTATGGCAGGAAGAGAACGATGAATATGGTTTCTCTTGGGCAAGCAACCCTGCATGCATCGGTGTTCCGGGTCTGTATACTCTGGTAATTGCTCAGTATACTTCAGTTTCATCTGCAACAACACCTGGTTATGGCATCGGCTTAGTTCTGAAGGAAGCCAAAGACGGCCAGGGTCAGGAACTGATCGTTGAATTCGTTCCTGCAGATCATGCTTTCGGTGTAGTTGGTTCATTCAATAACTGGGGCGAAACTCCAGACGTTGAAATGACAGCCGGTGAAAACAACACCTGGACTGCAGAAGTTGAATTACCTGCAGGCGCTGAATTCAAGGTACGTGCTGATGGCGCCTGGGATAACAACTGGGGCACAGCTGATGGCGGAAACTTAGTTGCTGAAACAGCTGGTACATATGTAGTTACCATTACATTCGGCGATGAAGTAACAGTTACAGCTACTGCAAAATAATTATCAATAATAAAACACGTAAAATGCAGGGAGCTTCGTAATGAAGCTCCTTGTTCCATTAATCCGCAATTGGTTTTCCAAAAAGGAGACTGAACTATGAAAAAAATAATATGTTTACTACTGTCAGTACTGTTTTTGCTGTCATTTTCAGGCTGTAAGGAAAACGGAAAGGAACCTAAAGTTCCTACTTACGATGATTTCGTAGACAATTACCGCGATAAGCTTCCTGAAAATGCTGAAGATGGACTGACACTGCATGCATTCTGCTGGACTTATAATCAGGTTAAGGACAATCTTGAGAGCATTGCCAATGCAGGTTTCAAGAATGTTCTGCTGATGCCGGTACAGCAGCCTAAAAGCGGAGGATCAGCCTGGTGGGCATTCTATCAGCCTCTGAGTTTTTCAATCGGCAACAAGTCTGCCATCGGTACTAAGGAAGATTTGATCGAACTGTGCCGGGAAGCCGATAAGTATGGTATCTGCATTCTGGCTGATATCGTTGTCAATCATATGGCAACAACTGATGATGAGGGGAAGGAACCTGACGGTACGCCGACTGTATTGCCGGCTGTAGCTGAATACGAACCGGTTCTTTATGCCAACCGCAATGAAGATACCGATGGAAATGGCATAACATTCCATCATAACAAAACGGCCCGTGGTTCAGGTGCCGAAACCCAATACTATCCATATGGCAATCTTCCGGACCTCAATACGGCTAATCCATACGTACAGGGCAGAGTACTGTCTCTGCTGGAAGAATGCATTGATGTCGGAATAGACGGTTTCCGTTTCGATGCTGCCAAGCATGTTGAAACATCCGGTGACCCTGACTATGCCAGCGATTTCTGGGAAACTACGGTAGGGGTTGCCAAACAGTACTATAAGATGAAAACCGGAAAGGATCTGTATGTATACGGTGAAATTCTTAATTCTCCGGCTAACAGACCTCTTTCTCTATATACAAAAATGATGCGCATAACAGATGACGGCTTTGTGGCTCAGTACAAGTCAAGCATGGCAAAGAAGGATGCAACCATGATCCTTAATGCCGTACTGAAGGATTCTGATCCTAGAAACCTGATTGCCTGGGTCGAAAGCCATGACGAATACGTCAGCTCCAATACGCACTATACTGATGCCCGTATCGCCAAATACTGGTCTGTAGTGGCCGGTAAGAAGGATCTTGGCGGCTTATATCTGGCCCGTCCTACTACGGAACTGACCGTAGGAAAGATCGGCTCATATGCCTTTGAAAGCGAACAGGTGGCAGTAGCCAACCGTTTCCGCAACCGTTTCTATGCCGCTGAATCCTATGAATCGGCGGAAGGTGAGATATATGTAAATGAAAAGATCCTTCCTTTGGATCAGGGCGCTCTGATCGTTAATGTTGGTGAGATCAATACGGGACGTACTGTTGAAGTCAAGGTCCCGCATCTGGACAACGGCAATTACTATGATGCCCTGACCGGCTATAAAGTCGTTGTATCTAACCATATAGCTTATGTCAGATTTGACGCCAACGGAGTAGCAGTCATTACCAGAACCAAGGACATTCATCCTCAGCTGACTGTTTCTGACAGAGACTGTACTTTCAAGGATGATATGGAAATAACCTTAACTGCTCAGAATTTTGATGAAGGTTACTACTGGTTCAATGATAACAGAGCAGACAGAACTCCAATGAAGATCAGTACGCATGTTAATCTGGCTGATCATGTTGAAGCCGGTCAGGTTGATCTGCATGTTTACCTCAAAAAGGGAGTAAATGAACTGGAACAGTGTTATTCATACTATAAGGTTGAAGTTTCATCTGATAAATTCAATGTAATTAATATTAATCCAAGCTACCTCAACGGTGATTATGAACTCTATATCTGGAGCTGGTCACCGGGCAGATGGAGTAAGGACTATGAGATAAAGGACGGTATCATGTACGTTGATACCGAAGGCATGACCGGATTCCTGCTGGCCATATTTGAAAAGGGCTATGAGATTACTGATACTACTCAGTGGGATTCCAATGTCATCAAACAGTCATACGACATAAAGGGTGACATACTGTTACAGGGTTATGCAGACATGTCAGGATTCTGATGAGGGAGAAAAGCTATGAAAAAAATAGTTAAGCTTGTTCTGATATTGTTTCTGTTACTAGCAAATGTTCTGACCGGCTGTAAGGCCGACGAGGGACCGGATGACAAGCCGATCGCTCTGGAACCGGCAGGCAATGTAATTGACCGGTATAAGAAAGATGACACTGATTACAGCAGCAAGCCTGCTGAGAAAACCAGGATTGTCCGTCTGCATTACCGTCGAAATGATGACACAGCCAATGACAGGAGTTCCTATCAGCCATGGAACGTCTGGGCTTGGGATATGACAAACGGCGGCAACGGTGCAGCCTATGACTTTACAGGTTATGATGACTATGGCGTTTATGCCGACCTGGATCTTTCTGTAATAGGGGAAGGCAGGGACGTTGATTTGCTGGGGTTCATTGTCAGAACTGACAACTGGTCCAAGGACCCTGACGGTGACAGATCAATTGAGGTTGCCCCTGAAAGCAATGGCGGTGTGCAGAATGTCTATGTCCGTACGATGGAAGCAACGGTCTTTGATACTGAGGAAAATGCCTGTAAGTCAATCATCAGCTATGCAATGTTAAGAAACAGCAATACCATAAGCGCTTATTTCAAGCCGATCAGAAATGATTTCAAGGCATATCTGCCGCGCTTTACCGTAACGATAAACGGGGAAAAGTACAAGGACATTACCATGGATGAGTATGATCCGTCACTTAACATGGCTAATCTGAATCTGAAAAAGGAAATAGGAATATCAGATGTTGTTACGGTAAGCTACCGCTTTGACAAAAGCTGGATCAATGAGGTTGAATTAATGCTGACAAATTATTACGATACGGAAGAATTCAATGAGAAGTATGCCTATGACGGAAATGATCTGGGCGTTACTTTTGACAATGAGGAAAATCCTTCCGCTACGACATTCAAGGTCTGGGCACCTACCAGTACCGCGATGTTGCTGAATGTTTACAGAACAGGTGATTATGAAAAAGATAAGACACCTGAAAACACATACACCATGCAGATGGGGGACAGGGGTGTTTACAGTTATACCGTTAATGAAGACCTTGACGGAAAGTATTATACCTATACCGTAACCAACAGCAAGGGTACGCATGAAGTTGTTGACCCATATGCCAGAAGTGCCGGCATCAACGGCCGCAGAGGAATGATCGTCAACTTTACGAAACTTAATAAATCACTCGACGGCTGGAAGGAAGATGTGCGTCCGTTTGAAGGCAATAACGTGGATGCTTCAATTTATGAGATCCATGTCAGAGACATGTCCATCAGTCCGACCAGCGGGGTAAGTGAGAATAACAGAGGAAGATTCCTGGGCTTAGCTGAAACGGGAACAACATATAGTGAAAACGGAGTTACCGTTTCCACGGCGCTTGATCACATTAAGGAACTGGGTATTACCCATGTTCAGATCCAGCCGTTCTATGATTACAGTTCCGTTGATGAAAGAACCAGCGGTACCGTCATGAGCGATACCAACTATAACTGGGGATATGATCCTCTCAACTACAACGTTCTTGAAGGAAGCTATTCTACTGATCCGTATGACGGCTATAACCGTATCAGGGAATTCAAACAGATGGTAATGGCCATGCATAAAGCCGGTATTTCCATCAACATGGACGTCGTATACAATCACACCAGCAGTTCGGAAAACTCCAATTTCAACCTGCTGGTACCATATTACTACTATCGTACAAAGGCTAACGGAACTTTCTATAACGGTTCAGGCTGCGGCAATGAAGTAGCTTCTGACCGTTACATGGTAAACAAGTTCATCCGTGAGTCCTGCAAGTTCTGGATCGATGAGTATCATCTGTCCGGATTCCGTTTCGACCTGATGGGACTGATCGATAATCAGACCATGATCGATGTCTATAATGACTGCAAGGCTCTGTATCCGCAGATAATGGTCTATGGTGAACCTTGGACCGGCGGTGCCAGCAAGCTTAAGGCCGGAACCATTGAGACCAAGCTGAAGGAACAGACCACTGTTCAGGCTTCCCTGGGTCAGTCATTCTTCTCCGGTTCTGACGTACTGGTAGGAGCTTTCAACGATGTCATCCGCAACGCGGTAAGAGGTGAGAACAATCCTGCCAAGGGTTATGTTCAGGGTGATACTTCCATGACTTCAGTCATTACATTGGGCATCATGGGACAGTTCTCCAAGGATACTGTTCAGGGAGCCAACATCAATCCGAATCTGGTACTCAACTATGTGGCATGTCATGATAACTACACTCTGTATGACCAGCTGGTTCAGACCATGAATTCAGACCGACTGCCGCATGCCTATACACAGGCTGATTCGATCATATTCCTGGCAGAAGGCGTACCTTTCATTCAGGAAGGTGAGGATTTCATGAGAAGCAAGCGTTATGCAGACAGCGGCAAATACGAGGGTAACTCCTATAATGTCGGTGATTCGATCAACGTCATGGATTATTCTCTGAAAATCAGACATCATGACATATACGAAAAGACCAGGGAAATGATCGCTTTCCGCAATAACAACGAAGCCTTCAGACTGGCCAGCCGCGATGATATTAATAACAGACTTGAAATCGTAACAGCCAAGGGTGGAAATATTGAATATAACGTTGATTCCTTCAAGGTGATTCATTCCGTTACCGGAACCAATGTCGAACTTGACGGCACCTATCAGATCGTTTATTCCAACGTCAGAAACTCATACGGTACAGTTTCCGGAACCATTTCCGTGGCTACGAACGAATCTGTCGTACTGAAGAAGGTTGGATAAATGTTCAGACACGGTGAAATAAGCACAGAAATAGAAAAGGGACCGTTCTGGTTTACCATTGTTGTATTGATTGGTGGACTGACTGCTGCCTTCGCAATACTGCATTTTGCCGGAACAGGGGCCATGAATATCGTGATGGCTGCCTTTCTGGGGATAATGTCCCTGGCAGCGGCAGCCGTCCTGTTCGCCCTGATTTCTGACCGTACCTACATAGACAATGGAACGCTGTATATGAGCTATCTGTTCAAACGCAGCAGCATTGCCGTAAAGGACATAGGGCAGGTTAGTTTCAAGGATGATATCTATACCGTTTATGACAGAAAAAAGCGTAAGATCGGCACAATAAACGCCCTGGCAACCGGCATTGACCGCATTATTGGCGAGCTTAATCGAAACAAAGTAAATTTTTTGTGAAAACCTTTTCACAGAACACCGAAAGGGTCTATAATAAATTTATAATTAAAACCAAAAAAATATTAGGATAGGAGGAAAAAATGGCAAATTTAAAGCTTTCCCATATTTATAAGGTCTATGATAATGGGCATAAAGCTGTAAATGATTTTTCCATTGACATTGCGGACCAGGAGTTCATTGTTTTCGTTGGTCCTTCTGGCTGTGGTAAATCAACAACATTACGTATGATTG
Organism: Erysipelotrichaceae bacterium; assembly: GCA_017516045.1. Classification (GTDB taxonomy): domain Bacteria; phylum Bacillota_I; class Bacilli_A; order Erysipelotrichales; family Erysipelotrichaceae; genus RUG521. The sequence continues at coordinate 6,471 of JAFWDT010000024.1, read as the reverse complement.
CCGGTCTCGAAACCATTACTGCAGGTGACCTGTTTATCGGAGATACTCTGGTAAACGACATGGAACCGAAGGACCGCGATATCGCAATGGTATTCCAGAGTTATGCGCTGTATCCTCATATGACTGTTTATGAAAATATGGCTTTCGGGTTAAGAAACCGTAAGATGCCCGAAGAGGAAATCAAACAGCGTGTTCTGAAGGCTGCCAAGATGCTGGATATTGAAGAATATCTGGACCGTCAGCCAAAGGCTATGTCCGGTGGTCAGAGACAGCGTGTTGCCTTAGGCCGTGCGCTGGTTCGTGATCCTAAGGTCTTCCTGCTGGACGAACCGCTGTCAAACCTGGACGCCAAGCTGCGTTCAGCAATGCGTACGGAAATTACCGCACTGCATAAGAGTCTGAAGACTACATTCATTTATGTTACACATGACCAGGTAGAAGCCATGACCATGGGTACCCGTATCGTTGTAATGAAGCTGGGCTATGTTCAGCAGATCGATACGCCAATGAATCTTTACAACGAACCGTATAATAAATTCGTTGCCGGATTCATCGGTTCACCGCAGATGAACTTCTTTGATGTCACACTGAAGAGAAACGGTGATACGGTAACCATTAAGTTCGCTACCGGTGATGAAGTAACCGTACCTTATGAAAAGGTATGTAAGATCCATGAAGAATATCTAAAGGGTGACAAGACCGTAACCTTCGGTATCCGTCCTGAACACATTTCAGTTAATAAGGAAGGAAGAGGCATGAGACTTATCGTGACTAACGTTGAACGTCTGGGTAACGAAACGATCGTCTACGGTAAGCTGGGTGATCACCTGGAGGAATTCACCTTAAAGGATGAAGGCAAGAACATCATAATCAAGGTCGTTGACAGAGATGACATCGAAGTTGATGAAGTTATCTGGGCTGAACCAAATCCGGAAAAGGTACATTTCTTCGATGCCGAAACCGAGATTACGCTGATGAATAAGATACCGACAGTCAACACCGTTCACTGCCGTAACAAGGGCGGTAAGATGGCACTTCTGCATAAGGAAGTTGCCATGCCGGAGGCCTTTGGCGATGTCCTGAAGGGTGCTGATGAATTCGCCTTAGGCATTCCGCCATATGCAATCGTGGAAGGCAAGGACTTTGAATTGAAGGTATCACGTATTGAAAAAGTAGATAATCAGAATCTGGCTTATCTGGAAAACGACGACAGCTATCTGTTCGCGCTCGTAGATGATAAGGTCAGAGAAGGTGACATGTATCACTTTGCCATTGCCAATCAGAAAGTCAATGTAATAAAGGATGGTGCTGAAGTTCTGAAGGCTGTCAAGGCTGAAGAAGTCCTGCCTGGTACTTTCTCCAAGACAGAAGTCAAGGAAAACGGCGACCGCGTTCTGCATTTCTTCTATAACATTGGTGAATACACTATTGAAACTGCACCTGAAAATGGTTATAAGATCAACTCAATCGATGGCAATAACTGTTATAAATACACTTACAACTATGCAATCGACCGTGAAAAAATCCGTGTCGTTTCTGAAAATGAACCGGGTTTGCCGGCTGTTGTAAATGGTTATCTCAACTACGGCAACATTCGTTTTGCCAAGGTTGAAGCTGCTGGCGTACCTATGCTGATCCATGTCGATGACAAGTTCGATAAGAAGAACGTCAGACTGGCATTCGACAGCAAGGACATAGGAGTTTACTCAACCAGAATTGACATGAAGCTGTGTTAGTATGAAGGTTGAAAGTAAAGGCTATTCTCTGGAAATAGAACCTAACTCCAGGCCGTTACTGGCCAAGAGGATGATCTCAACGGGATTTGATACGGTATCGCTGCTGATGGTGTTCCTGCTGCTGACCTATCTGATCATGCAGACACCTTTGGCTGCTACCTATAATCAGCATGCTGAGAACTGCAGAGCTATTGAAAGGGAAGCCATTACCGTGGCAGGCAATGACATGGCAGCGGTCAGTGAGATATTAAAAGCCAATGACAGCTACCGAGAAGAACTGTTTGCCGCCAATCTTCATTCCTATCTGCTGAAAATGCTGGCAGGCTTCATAGGGGAAGGAATCCTGTTTCTGTTAATACCTCTTGTCAGAAAAGACAGAGCCACGATAGGCAGAGCATTAACAGGAATTGTCCTGTTCTCCCGCAGCCGTCAGACGGCAGCCACATGGCATCAGGTCCTAAGCAGGTTCATATTCATATTCGTTATGGAAAGCATCACACCTTATCTGTGGACCGGCATATATACATTCTTACTTGTTCCGGTTCTCAGGTTAATAGTTGTAATGCTTAACAGAAACAGAAAAACGTTATGTGACTACATCACGTTTACAGATTTAATTGAAAAAGTATCATATAGTTCAATTCATTAATAATATGGAGGATTCAATGATGAAAAAGTTAATTAGTTTATTACTGGCAGTATTAATGCTCTTCACCTTTGCCGGCTGCGGCGGAGGCGGAGATGGCGGCGGAGGCAAGCCTTCCGGAAATCCTGATGACGGCAAGATCGTTGTCTGGGTAGGTGAGGAATCTGCCGAATTCTATCAGAAAGCATGCGATGACTTTGTTAAGAATAATCCGGATTTCGGATACACAGTTACTGTTAAGGGTATGGATACAGGTGCTGTTGCCGGTACTGTTACCAATGACCCATCTGCAGCTGCAGACATCTTCACAGTTGCTCACGATAACATCGGCAAGCTGGCTTCCACACAGTGTGCCAAGCCTATCGCCGATGAATCTCTGATCCGGCAGGTCAAGGCTGACAACCCGGCTTCATTCCAGAATGTTATTTATTCAACATTAAACGGCAAGGAATACTTATACGGTGTTCCATACATTTCACAGGCTCTGTTCCTGTACTACAATAAGGAAAAGGTTACAGATGCACAGGCTGAATCATTTGAAGGTCTGAGAGAAGCAGCCAGAGCAGCCGGTACCAAGGCCATTACCGTTACCGGTGACGATGGCTTCAATAACTCATTTGCCTTACTGGCAACCAGAGTTCCTGATCATGAAACAACAGTAAAGCTGTTCCAGGGTGCTGAAGCTGTATCCGGCGGTTCAAAGGGTGAGTCCAACTGCCAGGGTGATGATACTGTCGCAATCGTAAGATGGCTGCAGGAATACTATGCAGATCCTAACGGCTTCAAGTGGGCTTCATCAGACGGATGGGAAGCTGACCTGAAGAACGGCGGTGCCTTAGCTGTTATCGGCGGTGCATGGCATTACAATTCAGCCAAGGCAGCCTTATCAGAAACCAATCTGGGTATTGCTCTGATCCCTACATTCACCTTAACTGATGCTGCATGCGCAGGCTTAAGCGGCGTAAAAGCCGGTGATGTATACCGCGGCGGTACCTTCGCAGACTGCAAGGTCTTCATGATCAATGCTCATTCAGCTACAGAAAAGTACAATGCTTTACAGACACTGGTCAAGTACATGTCAAGCAAGGAAGTTCAGAACGAATCATACGTCAACTGCCTCAACGTTCCTGCATATGTCGGTGCAAGTGATTTCATCAAGTCATGCTTCGACTCAGGCAAGGTAACTGAAAGCCAGTACATGCTGGCCTGCAAGCAGGTTGAAATGGCCGAATGGGGCATTCCTCAGCCATTCCTGACAGGTACTCTGAATACTTACTACTACTCCAAGAATGCACCGGCAGTATTACGTGCCATGATTGAAAAGAGCCCTTATCCTGCAACAGGTGATGTTATCTTAAGTGAAACTGAATCTCTGGAAGGCATCAGAAAAGGCTTATACATGATGGAATACTTATGGATGCATGGTGTAAATCCAAAGGATTTCCCGGCTGATTTACCTGTAAAGGCATAACTGAAAAAAACAATAACTCAATCAATTTAAGCGAACGTTATTTTTTGGAGGGAAAATATGGATTCTACATTAAATAAAGTTCCGAAAAATAAAACGAATAAACTGGATATCCTGGAACCGCTGCGTGAACGTATTTCCAATTTTGGAAAGAGATTCGCCGACGGTTCACTGGGAACCAAACTTTCCCACTTTATTTTCGGTGCAGGAAACTTTTATCACAAACAGTACATTAAAGGTGCAATATTCCTGTTATTGCAGATTGCCATAATCTGGTTTATGGTTTTCTGCCCGTCGATAAATGGAACGCCATACGGCTGGAAGGCTTTATATAATCTGTCACTGACACATCTTTCCGAAGGCGGAGACTTCGATCCTGCCACAGGTGCTTTTACGATCGGTTCCGACTGTAAGCTTATCATCCTGTTCGGCTTCGTTACTATTGCCGTAATCATTATCTACTTCATGCTGATGGAAATGAGCATTGCTTCATCTTTCAAGGCTGATCAGGATAAGAAAATAGGCAAGAAACCAACCACCTTCGTTGAAGACTTAAAGGAACTGCTCGACAGCAGATTCCACATTCTGATGCTGACACCTACCTGTGTTGCAGCTCTGGTATTCACCATTCTGCCTACCATCTTCATGATTGCCCTGGCATTTACCACATATAACTCCCAGGACATGAATGACCTTGGTACCAACCTGTTCCACTGGAACGGTCTGCAGAACTTCGCAGCTGTCTTCACCGGTGAGGGTTCACTTGGTGTCGAAATCAAAAACAGATTCCTTCCTGTATTGGGCTGGACATTTATCTGGGCAATCTTTGCAACCCTGACCTGTTATTTCGGAGGCATCATTCTGGCTCTGTTAATTAACAAGAAGGGGTTAAAGGGCAAGAAACTGTTCCGTACGGTATTTATCTTTACCATCGCTGTTCCGCAGTTCATTTCACTGCTGGCTGTCCGTAACCTGCTAGGTGAATACGGACCTGTCAACAGCATGCTGGTAAACATGGGCTGGATCGCCAAACCAATCGGTTTCCTCGGCCTGCATCCGTCAGACAGTGAAAACCTGGCTAAGATAATGGTCATAATTGTCAACATGTGGGTCGGTGTACCGTACACCATGTTAATGACATCAGGCATTCTGATGAACATTCCGGCTGACCTGTATGAGGCTGCCCGTGTTGACGGTGCTTCAACAATGAAGATGTTTATGAAGATCACATTACCTTATGTTATCTTCGTTACCACTCCTTATCTGATTTCCAGTTTCGTCGGAAACATCAACTCATTCAATACCATCTTCCTGCTGACCGGAGGCGGTCCTACCTATACCGGTTATCAGGCTGGCGGCACCGACTTACTGGTAACATGGCTGTATAAGGTTACAATTGACCAGGGTTCATACAACACCGGTGCCGTAATCGGTATCTTCACATTCCTGATCACTGCATCAATTACTCTGGTAACATACAGACGTTCTAAGGCTTACAACGAGGAGGATACTTTCCAATGAGTGAAATGGTTCTTAAGAAAACAAGAAGTGCATCCAGGGCTCAGAAAACGTCTCTGGCTGTCACCTACATACTGTTAATAGTAATGGGCATCATCTGGCTTGTACCTCTGATCTGGATCGTTCTGTCTGCGTTCAGATGCGAATATCAGCCTGACGGAACCTTCATCGGTACCGTTACCAGCAACTTCTTCCCGAAGGCATACGGACTGAAGAATTTCCGTGATCTGTTTACAGCTACCTATTACGGTGTAGCCAAGGCTTTCCCGAGATGGATGCTGAATACCCTGATAATAGCTGTAATTGACTGCATCATTTCAACATTCCTGGTACTGTCAGTTGCCTACTGCATGTCCAAGCTGAAATTCAAGATGCGTAAGCCATTCATGAATATCTCAATGATCATCGGCCTGTTCCCTGGCTTTATGTCCATGATCGCTATTTACTTCCTGCTGAAGTCAATAGGATTAACAGGCAACCCTAATCATCCTGGTTATTCAGTAGTAGGTCTGGTACTGGCATACAGTGCCGGTGCCGGTCTGGGCTTCCAGGTAGCCAAGGGTTTCTTCGATGTCATCCCTAATGCTCTGGTAGAATCGGCCAAATTGGACGGCTGTACAAACTTCAAGATCTTCATGAAGATCATACTGCCGCTGGCTAAGCCTATCATCATCTATCAGGCCTTAATGAGTTTTACCGGACCGTGGATGGACTTCATCTTTGCCAAGGTAATCATCGGTGCTGATAATGCGGCATACTGGACGGTATCAGTCGGACTGTATTCACTGCTGTTCGGTACTCACCCGGACACCAACCTGTTCACACAGTTCGCTGCCGGATGTGTCATTGTAGCGGTACCAATCGTTACACTGTTCATGTTCCTGCAGAAATACTATGTAGAAGGTGTTACAGCCGGCGCTGTCAAAGGTTAAACACAAGATAAAAAAGCATCTATTTATGATTGATATGTACCCAGAATTCTGGACATATTGATTAAACAGACTATACCACAGAATCAGAGATGGATGTGCTCCTGAATAGCGCAGGAGGCATCCATTTTGTTTTCTTCTGAATACGCTGATTGTTGTAATAGTAAATATATT
>JAFWDT010000023.1 GCA_017516045.1 Erysipelotrichaceae bacterium | reverse complement strand
GTTTAAAGCATCTCACAGGGTCATTACCAAGAAGGGCAACAGTAATATCAGACGTCATCTTTACCTGGTTATGAATTCCTTATATGTTACCAAGCCTAAAAAAGATTCCGCTGTTTATGAATTCATGATCAGGAAGAAAGCTGAAGGCAAACTTCATAAACAAGTCATCGTTGCCGGTATGCGTAAATTTCTTCACATTTACTATGCAAGAGTTAAAGAGAGATACCAGGATATTGGTCTTTGGCAGACCCTTTCCTGATAATCTAACCTGCTAGGTTCAATAATCAGTTTCCATCTTTTCAGTGGATTATGAAATCCGCTTTTTCATCTTGCGCTGATTAATCATCTTATTATTCTCAAAAAAGCACTTGACAGAACTTAGCATGATTATACCACGTAAAAGATGTTATTAAGCGTAAAAAAAGAAACCTTTCGGTTTCCTTAATTGCCTGTTATTTATCTTTTCCGGTCATTTCCTTAGCTGCTGTTAACAGAGAAGCTATGCTCTGCAGTTCGCTAGGAATAACGATCTTGGTTGCCTGACCGTCAGCCATTTTTTCATAGGTTTCAAGTGATTTCAATGAGAGATATTCCTTGCTTGGATTGGACTCATTGATCATCTGGATACCTCTGGCTTCTGCTTCATAAACCTTTGCCAGGGCTTCGGCACGGCCTTCTGCTTCAGCAATCATGGCAGCTTTCTTGGCTTCAGCTCTAAGAACTGTGGATTCCTTTTCACCTTCGGCTACCAGGATGGCACTCTTCTTTTCACCTTCAGCCTTCAGGATGGATTCACGTCTTTCGCGTTCAGCTCTCATCTGCTTTTCCATGGCTTCCTGAATGTCTTTTGGAGGGATAATGTTCTTAACTTCTACACGGTTTACCTTGATGCCCCATGGGTCTGTTGCTTCATCAAGAATAGAACGCATCTGAGTATTGATGATGTCTCTTGAAGTCAGAGTTTCATCAAGTTCAAGGTCACCGATGATGTTACGAAGAGTTGTAGCAGTAAGATTTTCAATAGCTGTAATAGGACCGACAACACCATATGTATACAGCTTAGGGTCTGTAATCTGGAAATATACGACTGTATCGATCTGCATTGTTACGTTATCTTTAGTGATAACTGGCTGTGGATCAAAGTCCTTTACGATTTCCTTTAAAGTTATCTTGTTGGCAACACGGTCAATGAACGGTACCAGAAAATGTACACCTGTAGTCCATGTCGCGTTGTAAGCACCAAGTCTTTCCATTACATATGCTTCAGCCTGTGGAACGATTCTGATCATGTAAGCCAGAATGCCGGCTACTATGAAGAAAATTACCAAGAATATAACAATAGGTACAAAGTTATCCATAACGCTACCTCCTTATTCATCTATTGCCTTGACAATCAGCTTAACGCCGTCGATTGCCATAATTCTAACATTAGTATCTTTCTTGATCGGTTGGTTGTCAATAGAGATACAGCTCCAGGTCATACCTGATACAACAAGTTCTCCCCAGCTTTCAGGAGTTATGTCTTTTGTAAGCAGGGCAGACATGCCGATCAGTCGGTCACTGTTTGTGGCTACGACATTACCGCGCAGGTATTTGGCAGCCAGAGGTCTTACTATCAGCATTACACCGATGGAAACTACAAAGAAGGCTACAAACTGCAGAGCTGTCTGCAGTTTCAGCCAGGCTAATACGCCGGCTGCCAGGGCACCTACTGCAAACCAGATGCAGATCAGGTCACCGATGGTCACTATTTCAATGATTATTGAAGCTATAGCTACAAAAATCCAAAGTATTATCATGCTCATAGAGTTCACCCCCTGAAGACGTTGTTCAAATCAACCGTCATCATTTTTTCCTTATCATCCCAGCTAGCCAGGAATTTAACGCTGTCCAGCTTCATTTCCAGCATCTTGGCAATAGCTGTCATGACAGATTTATTGCTGATGCGGGCATAACCGGTACCGACTGAAATCTTATGAAGATCTTCAAGAGGGTACAGGTGCAGATCATATTCATTTTTAGTTACAGGTTTTATTGCCAGTACCTTCGTGTCATAATCAAGACCTACCAGACACCAGCGTATATCAGCAAAATATCCTGCTGCACTGTTATTAAGTGTAATTGCTGTATCTGTAAGGGTGGCAATAAGAGTATAGGCGTTGCCTTTTATCCAATGAAACATACACATCACTTCCTCTGAAATCATTATATTCATTTTATGATATGTTTGCAAGATTTTACAAATTTTATAAAACTTAGTTGTGAAAGTTTTAGTTATTCTAACACACATGAGGGTTTATGCTTTTTTTGGAGGTATAATTATTGTGAATAAAACAGGAGGGGACATAAATAATATGAGTAGTTATAAAAATCTGAGAATCGTTGATAACTTTTATCAGACCTCAGCTTTTTTTCCTATGCCTACAGTAATCATCAGTACGCTGGCTGACAACGGTCAGACTAACTGCGGTGCTTATTCTCTGGTGCAGCCATATTACATTGCCGGCAAGGATTATTATGCTATGCTGCTGGAATGCCGTAACTCATCAAATACGGCTCAGAACATCATTAAAAGAAAAAAATGTGCATTAAACTTCATCTATGATGACCGCAAGCTTTTCAAACAGGCTGTTGCCCTGGGTTTCCCGGGTGATACAACTGAACAGAAAATGAAAAACTGCATTTACACTCTGGAAGACGGTTTGAGAAAGGAAGAAGACCCGCAGGGAGAATATCCTAAGGTCATTCAGGAATGCTTCCAGGTATTTGAATGTACATGGGTTGATTCACTGGAACACTGTGAAAATACACCGCCTATGGAAGAAGGTCATGACCATTATGAAATGGAAAAATACAATGACTTTAACGGTATCACTTCACCTTATGGGGCTCACTTCATTTTGAAGATCGATAAGATCCTGATGAAGGAAAAATATTACAACGCCATAGTAAATGGAGTTACCAAGAACGACTTCCCACCGGTACCCGTAGACTACGGTTACCGTGATTCCAAAAACTTCTGGTATACAAGAAGTTCCAGATTCTTCAAACCTATTGGTGAACTGCTGCCAATCAGGGAGACAAGTGTTGCCTCAGTAATGTATGCAGCCAAGAGAATCGATCCGGAAGTTCAGTTTACTGAAGAAGCATGTGCAAAGCTGGTCAAAGTACCGAGAATTTTCCTGCCTACGGTATTAAAGGGATGTGTATCATGGGCTAAGGAAAACGGCGTAACACTGGTAACAGCTGAACACATGGATATAATCAATGACAAACGTGCTAAGGAGAAGGGTAAGTAAAATGAAAGTTGTATTAGCAGGCGCATTCGGCAATCTCGGTGCCGACATCTTAAAAGAATTAATCAGACAGGGACATGAAGTAGTCGCTGCTGATTTAAAGGAAAGGGAAATAGAAGGTATTAAGGGTAAATATGAATTTGTTTCCATTGATGCCCGTAATCCTGAAACATTAAAGGGAATCTGCGATGGCTGTGAAGTTGCCATTACTACCATGGGCCTGACTGGTGCCAGCAAGACCATAACAGCTTATGACATTGACTATCAGGGCAACCTGAATCTGTTGAATGAATGTGTCAAAGCCGGAGTAAAACACTTCAACTTTGTTTCTGTTATCAGAGCAGATGAGGCACCGGATGTACCGATGCTGGATGCCAAGGCCAAATTTGAAAAGGAATTAAAGGCTTCAGGACTGAAGTATACTATTTACAGACCAACAGGTTATTTCTATGACATAGCTAAAGTTTTCAAGCCTATGATCGAAAAGGGCAAGGTATCATTATTAGGTGCCGGCGATAAGGTCTGCAACGTAATTGATACACCTGATTTCGCTGAATTCATCGTTCTGCATATGTGCGATGACAATAAGACATATAACATTGGCGGTAAGGAAACATATACATACAGACAGATCGCTGAACTATGTGCTGAAGCAGTCGGCAAGGAAATCAAGATCAGCAGTGCACCGGCATGGCTGTTCGATGTTCTGGCTTGGGTAAACAAGGTTCAGAAGACAGGACGCGATGGTGTTCTGAGATTCTCAAAATTCATCATGACTCATGATCTGGATGGAGATACTGTATATGGCAAGGCCAGCTTCAAAGAATATCTGAAAGGATACTTCGGAGGTAAGTAATATGATGTTTCCAAAGGAAATGCTGTATCTGCTGATCGTTTGCGCCGTACTGACATTAGTTGGATACTATAAATTCGTATGGTTTATGTCAGTTGGCTATGGGCTGGCAGTATGGGGAATCGGACTGGCACTGATCGTTCTGTTCCGGTCACGCATTACTCCGGCGGGTGTAGCTTTGTGTATCGGATTGATGGTATACGGTCTTAGACTGGCAGGATTCCTGCTGTTAAGAGAACGTAGGAACAAGTCCTACAGCAAGAGAATGGATTCCATTGTCAAGGAATCTACCGGAGAAAAGAAAATACCGATCTTTGTAAGCTTCTTTGTCTGGATCTATGTGGCATTTGATTATGTGGCACAGACATCAGCCATTACTTACAGACTTGTCAATGGTGATAAGGGTGGAGTAATGGCCTGGGTTGGTTTAGGTGTAATGGCTTTGGGCATCATTATCGAATCTCTGGCTGATAAGCAGAAATCAGATGCCAAGGCAAAAGACCCTCATCGTTTCGTTGATACAGGCTTATACAGAATTGTAAGATGCCCTAACTATTTCGGTGAACTTCTGTTCTGGACAGGAGTTACGATCTCAGGATTTGGTGCTGTAAAAGGGCTGCAGTGGATCATTGTCATTATTGGTTTCCTGCTTATTCTGTATGTCATGCTGTCAGGTGCCAAGAGACTTGAAAAGCGTCAGAACAAGAGCTATGGATCAGATCCTGAATATCAGGAATATTATAAAAAAACTCCGGCAATTTTCCCATTTGTACCGCTGTACAGTCTGGAAAAGTTTACCTGGATCAAGTAGGAGGTCATCATGAACGGAATATCTGTTCCCATGGCCATCATCGATTTCATTCCCGTCGTTCTGTTCTTCATCACAGCGGTAGTACTGCAGAGAGACCTGTATAATAAGATGTCAAAAGGCGCCTTTGCCTTATTGGCAGCAGGGAGCATCATGGTCTTTTTCGGAGGTACATATAAAGCTCTGTGGAAGCTGCTTTATGCATTGAATGTATGTGATTTTACAACATTGAATAATGCCTTGTTCCCTATGCAGGGACCTGGCTTTCTGTTGGTGTTTCTTTCGCTGCTGGGCAACAGAAACGGCAAAAAGGTTTATGCCGTTGCTCCGGCAGTATATGCCAGCAATCTGATTTTTATCATCATGCAGGTTGTAGGTCTTGGCGGAACACAGGCAATGCTGGCCATCAGATCAGTTAAGATGAAAAAGACCAATGCCCTGATATGTTTCGTCCTTTCTTTCATCTTCATGCTGGGAATGGGGTATCTGGGCAGCAAGTTCGATGACTCAAGCAGGATGCACTGGATCGCTCAGGTAACTAACATCGTTTCTCAGGGAACACTGCTGGCAGGAACAATGATCCTGCATAACGCCGGTTTAGGTAAATAAGCGTAATAAAACCACGGAATGACCGTGGTTTTAATGTGCTTAGAATTTCTTTTCAAATGTTGCAATTACAGCGTTCATTACCGCAGCGCGGAAGTTGTTTTCCTCAAGCACTCTGACACCCTGAATGGTACTTCCGCCAGGGGAACATACACTGTCTTTCAGTTCTCCTGGATGCTCGCCGGTAATCAGCAGCATTTCGGCTGTACCTTTCAGCATTTCACAGGCATATTTTATGGCTTTGGCACGAGGCAGACCGCAGGCAACAGCACCGTCAGCTAACGCTTCAACAAACATGGCAGTGAATGCAGGACCGCATCCCTTTACACCGCCTGCTGCAGCCATGGTATGTTCATCAGTTTCTTCAACTGAACCTGAAGGCTGCATGAGCTGCAGGAAATACTGTTTTTCTTCTTCAGTAACATTTTCGTTTACAACGAATAACGTTGTGCCATGTCCCACTGCTGTCGGCATATTTGGTGTACAGCGGATGATTGGGACTTCCCCAAACAGTTTTTTCAGCGCTTCCAGATTTCTACCGGCAATCATTGAAACGATGACATAACGATCCTTGCGGCTTTCCAGGTCAGCTTTTATGCCCTCCAGCATTTCGTTAAGCATCTGTGGCTTGACTCCCAGGAAAATATATTCAGCTTCCTTGGCTACAGTGTTATTGCTGCAGACTGTACCTCCGGTTATTTCTGCCAGTTTCCGGGCTTTTTCTGCTGTTCTGTTAGCTAACAGTATTCTGTCAGCCCGACCGCTTTTGGCAGCTGCCTTAGCCAGGGCACCGCCCATGTTTCCCGTACCGATAAAGCCTATTGTTTTCATTTTTGTTCTCCTTTGACTTTTTCTATATTATATTTCAACATTGGAGAAAAGAGAAAACTGTTGCCCGTCAGTGATAAGCAACAGTTGTAAATTATATGACAAGCAAACTGTATTAATGAGGATAATGTGATAAAATATATAAAATAATAAAGGAGCATTCATGAATTATTCAGTTGTTATCGTAGCTGCAGGAGCATCAACAAGATTCAATCAGGGCATTTCCAAAATGCTTTACCGGTTTTCTGACGGGGCAAAAGTAATAGACAGAACCATCAGAACTTTTGAACGGGATGATGACTGCCGCCAGATAGTGGTTGTATGCAGCAGCGAAGTAATGGATTATCTGACCTTTAATCATTTTAATGCCAGAATAACGCTTTGTTATGGCGGAGCAAGCCGTCAGGAAAGTGTCTGTCATGGACTGATGGCGGTTACTGAAGGGCTGGTAATGATTCATGATGGTGCCCGCTGTTTCCTGGAAAGGGAAGATCTGGAAAGTCTCAAGCAGAAAATGTCTGAGGAAAACGGAGCCTTGTTGGTAAAGAGCATGGTTGATACGGTAAAAGTAGTTAAAGAAGGTGTCGTTATCAGTACACTGGACCGTGACAGCCTGAAGAGAGCTCAGACACCGCAGGCATTCCCAACAGCAGAGCTGATCAGATGTTACAGACAGGCTGAAAAGGATGGCTTCAGTGCTACTGATGACAGTCAGCTTGTTGAAAGATACAGCAATATGAAAGTGGTCTGTGTTGAAAGCAAAGGTCATAATACCAAGGTAACAGTTATAGATGATGTCAGAGGAGAGTAAAAACATGTTTAAGGAAAGAAGAGAAAGATTATTAAAGACACTGCCTGATTATTCAGTAACAGTTTTATATTCTGGAAAACCGCAGCATTCCATAGGAGATGAGATTTATCCTTTTAAGGTTGACCGTTCATTCTTCTATTTTACAGGCATAGATGCCTCCAATATGAGCCTGGTTCTGTTCAAGCTGCCTTCAGGCAACCAGCAGATCCTGTTTATCGAGCCTTTTGATCCGGTCATGGCTAAATGGGTAGGTGCCAAGATGCTTCCTGAAGAAGCAACTCAGATCAGCGGAATTAAAGACATCAGATATGTTGATGCCTTGGAAGATACCCTCAGCAGACTTATCAGCAATTACGGCAAGTTCAGCCCAATCACCTTATGCGGTGAGCTTTCAAAGATGGAGCTTCATCAGAACTGGCCTGTTACCGATCTGTTCAACATGCTGAAAACACAGCATCCTGACGTTGTGGTCAGAAACATCTGTGCCAATACCGCCAGACTGCGCATGGTTAAGGATGAGGAAGAAATCAGTCAGATGAAAAAAGCCATTCATGTCACGAATGAAGGCATCAAAGCCATGATGAAGGCTGCCAGAGAGTGCATCAGTGAAAATGAACTGGAAGCTCATTTCGATTTTGTTCTGAAGTGCAACAACTGTGAACATGCCTTTGGAACGATCTGCGCATCAGGAAAGAATGCCACAGTTCTGCATTATGGTGAGAATAATACTCAGGCTAAGGAAGGCGAAATGGTTCTGGTTGACCTGGGAGCTGCCTGGCAGCTGTATAACGCCGACATCAGCCGTACTTTCCCGTTAAGCGGCAAGTTCTCTGAACGCCAGAAAGAAGTTTATGAGACTGTATTAAGAGCCAACAAGATGGTTCAGGAAGTAGTAAGACCTGGCATGACTTTAAGAGAACTTAATAATAAGGTCATTGAATTCTATCAGAACGAACTGCCAAAGATCGGGTTGCTGCAGAATGGCGATACAGTAAGAGATTACTACTGGCACAGTGTTTCTCATCATCTTGGTCTGGAAACTCATGATGTTTCACTGCTTGACGAACCTCTGAAGGTGGGAAATGTCATTACTGATGAACCGGGATTATATCTGGAAAATGAGGGCATCGGCGTCAGAATAGAAGACGATATCATGATTACTGAAAACGGATGCATTAATCTGAGTGAGGAAATCATGAAGGAAGTTGCAGACATAGAAGCATTCATGGCAGAAAGGTAAGATGAACAAGAAGTTTTTTCTGATCATCTGGAGCATATTACTGGCAGGTCTGGTCATAGGTACATTTACGGATCTGCCTCTTTCGTTACGGCTTTATGACCGTAATAACGTAGTCGCAAAACGGATAGACATGTTTGCCATGGCTCCCAGCATGATGCTGGTAGAAGTGTGCTGCTGTACATTCAGCTGGTATAATCGCGAGGATAAGGCACGTTTTACGGCAGGAATCCTGCTGACAGTGCTGATGGGATTTCTTGTTGTCAATGAGATAAACAAGCGGCTGGGAATGAATATACTGGTGGTTATTGTTCTGGGTGCTGTGCTGGCAGCAGGCAGCTATGCCGTCATGATTATAAAAAAGCCGGAAATCAGTGAGACACAGTATGCGACAGTCACTAACATGATGTTATCGGCCTTACTGATATTTGTGATCACATCCGGAATCAAGACTGTCTGGGGGAGATTGCGTTTTTATGCAATGGAAGATCCAGCTGCCCAGTTTACCAGCTGGTATGTTATAAGGCCATGGGGATTGAATGACAGGTTCCGCAGTTTTCCAAGCGGACACAGTTCTTTTTCTGTAATGATGTTCTATATGACCGTCGTAATGGGTATGCAGAATGTGAAAACGAACAGGAGCGTGATGGCTCTTATCGCAGTTCTTTGGACTGCTGCTGTCATGTGGGGCAGGATAACGTATGGTGCTCATTTCCTGACAGACACCTGTGTGGGAAGCCTGATTGGAACAGTATGCGTGTATAAAGGCATGCATAATATATAAAAAGTATTAATATTAAGGAATTATAAGAATTTATATAAATAAAGTAGTGAAAGGAAACAGATTAACCTTTACAATGACGCTGCTTTTTGGTAAAATTCTTAATACTGGATAAATGCGTTAAGCATTTACTCCTTGGCTGAAAAGCCCAATAGACCAGAAGGAGGAAAAAACGATGCGTAAGTATGAAATTATGTACATCCTGAATGCTTCATTAGAAGAAGCTGCTCGTAATGCCCTGATCGAAACTTTACATGCTATTATTACAAATGATGGCGGTGAAATCGAAAAAGTTGATGAATGGGGAATTAAAGAGTTTGCCTATCGTATTGAAGACATGACAAAGGGTTATTATGTAGTTGTTACTTTCAAAGCCGGCAATGAAGCTGTTGCTGAGTTAGATCGTATCTGCAGAATCAACCAGAATGTTGTACGTCACATGATTGTTAATCTTGAAGAAATCTAAGAGGTAAATTAAATGATTAATCGCGTAATTTTAGTTGGAAGATTAACGAGAGACCCTGAGTTAAGATCAACTCAGAGTGGAAAATCAGTTGTCAGTTTCACATTAGCGGTTGACCGCAGAAAGAGCAGAGATGCAGATCCTAACATGCCAACAGCTGACTTTATCAGCTGCGTAGCTTGGAACCAGACAGCTGAATTAATGTCACGCTACACTCACAAAGGATCACAGATCGGTGTAGAGGGACGTATTCAGACAAGAAATTATGATGATCCAAATGTTCCGGGTAAGAGAGTATATGTAACGGAAGTCGTATGCGACAGCGTGACATTCCTGGATTCCAGAAACACTGCAAGTGCAAACCAGGGAACATCTGTTGACAACAGCGGCTATTATCCGGATCCGTCATACGCAGATGAAACACCGGAGATTCCATCACTTGACATCTCCAGTGATGATCTGCCTTTCTAAAGGAAGGAGATAAAAATGGCTTATAACAAGAAACAGCGTACAAGTCGTAAAAAGGTTTGTTACTTTACAAAGAACAACATCAAGTATATCGACTACAAAGATACTGAATTATTAAAGAGATTCATCTCAGCAAACGGTAAGATTATTCCACGCAGAGTAACAGGTACCAGTGCAAAGTATCAGCGTATGTTAGCTACAGCTATCAAGCGTGCTCGTCAGATGGCTTTATTACCATACGTAATTGATTAATCGAACATATCCTCCGTTTTCTAGCGGAGGTTTGTTTGTTTAAAGAGAAACATTATGAATAAAAGAAGAGTCAACAGTATAACCTATGGTGCATTATTAAGTGCATTGCTGGGCGTTTTCCTGTTATTCAACAGGCAGACCGGCGGTCTTTTTGATGCGTACATGCTATGGATAATACCGCTTCCGGTAATTGTCTACTGCCTTAAGTTTGACGTAAAGCAGGGCATGATAATGGGTGTAGCCATGGCTCTTCTTTCTTTTATTGTCGCCACGCCGATGACGGCATTTTATGTGGCAAGCTCAATCGTTGCCGGATTAATCTATGCCGATGGACTGAAAAAAGAAAAAAGCTCCATGCAGCTTATTCTTTCGGTAATACTGATATCGATGTTCATTACAGTTGTTACCATGATCATCTTTGCAAAGTTCTTCGGTTACAGCCTGACGGCAGATATTGATTATACCCGTAATTCGGTACAGATGATGATTGAAGCCATGGCAAAAGCTCTGGGACCGGAAGTTCTGGAAAACCCATTGCTGAAATTGATGCTAAGCAGAAATTTCCTGCTGTACATAATTGTTTTATCATCATTGCTGACAAGCATACTTGAGGGCATACTGGTACATCTGCTGGCGATTCTGATCCTGCGCAGGCTCAAAATGCCGGGACCTAAGGTCAGACCATTAAGTGAAATAAAGGCGCCATGGTATATAAAACGGTTTGTTATCGTGTCTTTTGCACTCATGATCCTGAATGGATTTAACATTCCTTTTATAAACCAGTACAGTGAGATAATCATGGGCTTATTGCCTGTTGCCTATATTTTCTGCGGCTTTTTCGCCTATTTGCTTGCCCTGACCTGGATAAATTTGAGAATACCGGGCAGAAATAGTAGAATATTGTTAGTATTCGTAGTGATGTTTTTACTGATGTTCGCACCGCCGGTCATTATGGTGGCTGGAATGATGGACATGTTTACGAATACGCGTGACAGGATTCTGAGAGGAATAAGATATGAACAGAACAGATAAGTACAAATTCTATGCATTAGCTGTTTTTCTGATTCAGACCATCATACTGGTTGTAATGCAGTTTGTGTTCAAAAAGGAATTCTCACTGCTGGCAGCCATTTTCACTGTGGTTGATGCCATTGGTGTAGGTCTGATTATCTTTGCCTACGAAAACGAAAGAAAGCGCCGTGTCATGGATACGACCCGTGTTCTTGGTGTTGATGCTAAAGATGCCATGGTATATGCCGAAATGGGAATAATCAGCTATGATGATGACTATATTGTTACCTGGGCATCTGAACTGTTTGATACCAGAGACATTAAGCTTATTGGTGAAAAAATAACCAGAGCAATTCCGGGAATTGAAATTCTGTTAAATGGTGAAACTGATAAGGACGTATTCCTTATTGATCACAGAGAGTATGAAATAAAGAAAGCAAATGGGTCACAGACATTGTTTGTCAAAGACGTTACGGAACTGAAGAATACCTTAAGTACTTACAATAACGAAAGAACGGTATTGGGTCTTATCTATCTTGATAACTATGATGAAACCGTACAGTATGAAGATGAACAGAAGATTGCTCGGATTAATACCAATATCCGCCAGAAAGTCGTTGAATGGGGGACCAGATACGGTGCTGTTGTCAGAAGAGTAAGAAGTGACCGATTCTCTGTTGTAATTAACGATGCTGACTTCCGTCACATGGTCAGAGACCGCTTCAGCATTCTGGAGGAAGTAAAGGCTGAAGCCGAAGCCCTTGATGTGGCAATTTCAGCTTCAATGGCATTTGCGTATGGCACATCTGATCTGAGCGTGCTTGACAATACTACCAGTGATCTGCTGGAACTGGTTCTTTCCAGAGGCGGTGACCAGGTAGCGGTCAGAGAAATAGGACAGGAAATCAAATTCTTCGGTGCCAGCAGTGAAGCAAGCGAAAAGACTTCCAAGGTCAAGGCCAGAGTTATGGCTCAGACATTAAGAGGCATTATCAGAGAGGCCGATAACATCTTTGTTGTCCCTCATAAGGAAGCCGACTTCGACGCTGTTGGTTCGTGTCTGGGCGTCAGCCGTATTGCACAGGCCTTAGGTAAGGGAGTCAATATTGTGCTGGAAGGCATCCGGATTGAAAACAGTGCCAGAGCGGTTCTGGAAGACAATTATGATGAACTTGAAAGCAGACATAATATCATCAGTGAAACAGATGCCATTGACCTGCTGACGCGTAAGAGTGTCGTTATCGTTGTTGACCATCACAGCAGTGATTTGACCAGTGCACCTGATCTGGTAGCCAGAGCCAATAAGATAGCCATTATTGACCACCACCGCCGTAAGACGGAGACCAATATCCGGGCAATGATGATTTATAATGAACCGTCATCTTCTTCAGCAGTTGAACTGATCAGTGAACTGATTCAGTACATGCCTGTTGACGTTGAACTTGACCGGTTTGAAGCAACATATATGTATACGGGTATCGTTGTAGATACCGACAACTTCAGAAGCAGATGCAGCGGAAGAAGCTTTGAAGTCTGTGCCTTCCTGCGTAAGAACGGTGCAGACATAACTGTTGCCAATGAATGGCTGAAGGACTCAATTGAGGAATTTGAAACAAAGACCAAAGTTCTGAAATACAGTCGCATCATTAACAACAATATGATGATTGCCGCACTTCCGGAAAGTGATGGCATCATTACGAGAACGATGGTGGCTCAGGTTGCCAACAGCGCTCTGTCAATCAAGGGTGTTGAAGCTGCTTTCGTTATAGCAAAAATAGACGAAGAAACTGTGGCATTGTCAGGCCGTTCAAACGGCAGTGTCAATGTTCAGCTGATTCTGGAAAAACTGGGTGGCGGTGGACATTTTGCAGCAGCCGGTCTTCAGAGAACAAATACTACGGTACGGGCTGTTAACGAAGAACTGCTGAATGCCATCAGTGAGTATCTGGAAGGAGAGAGTAACAATGAAAATCATACTTCTAAGTGATGTTAAGAATGTCGGCAAAAAAGGTGAGGTTAAGGAGGTTGCGGACGGATATGGCCGTAACTATCTGATCAGAAATCATCTCGCTGTTGAAGCAACCAGAAAATCAATGGAAATTCTGGAAAAACAGAAGGCTGATGATAAAGCCCGTCAGGATGAATTAAGACGGGAAGCTGAAGCTGTTAAGAAAATCATCGAGTCTGAGACCATTGTATATAAGGTCAAAGCCGGTAAGGAAGGCAAGCTTTTCGGTTCTGTTTCCACTGGGAAAATAACTGAGCTGCTGAAAGAACACTTAAATGTTACCGTTGATAAGAAAAAATTTGTTGATAATGACAATATTACCGTTTTGGGTAAGCATGACGTCAGAATTGAGCTTTACAAGGGTGTCATAGCTACTGTAAAGCTGGACATTCAGGCTCAGTAGGAGGCTTTATGGCAGAATTACCGCACAGTTCAGAAACAGAGCAGGCTTTATTAGGCTCTTTGATCGAGTATCCTAATACATTTGTAAAGGCTGAAGATCTCGGTTTGGTTTCCGAGGACTTTTTCGTGGGCTCTCATCAGGAACTCTACGGCCATCTGCAGGACATGTACAGAACAGGCAAGCCAATTGAATTGAGAAGCGTTGTTGCCTTTCTGAATGATAAGAAAGTTCTGACCAAGTGCGGCGGCGTGGATTATATTTCCGATCTTGTTGACATGGCAATAAGCAGTGAAAACAGCGAATACTACATCAGGGTCATAAAGAATAAATCCACATTGAGAAAGCTGATTGAAGAGGTCAGAAGAATTGAAAATGAAAGTTTTGATTCCGCCAAGGATGTCGAAGATATTCTTGATAAGGCAGAAAAAAACATCCTGGGAATAACCAGGGATGTCAAAGCCGGGGAATTCCACAGTGGCCGGCAGGTAATGAGTGAAGTTCAGCGGCAGATCAACATGCTGCAGAACCGTCAGGAAATGACCGGTGTACGTACCGGATACAATGAACTGGACAGAATTACATACGGTTTCCAGAAGGGAGACCTGATCATTGTCGCTGCCAGACCATCAGTTGGTAAAACTGCGTTTGCGCTTAATATAGCAACCAGGGCAGCCTGTGACTTCGGAGCAGGTGTTGCACTGTTCTCATTGGAAATGCCTTATCTGCAGATAGGCATGCGTATTCTTTCTGCCAGAGCTAATGTTGACAGCTACCGTATCAGAACCGGACGCAATCTTGACAATGAAGACTGGGCTAAAATGAAGGTAGCCATGAAAGCCATCGGTGAATCAAATCTGTATATAGATGACAGTTCAAGCATTACGATAAGAGAGATCACTGCCAAGTGCCGTAAGCTGAAAGCTGAGGGCAAGCTTGACATGATCGTTATTGACTATTTACAGCTGATCAGTTCAGCCGGCAGTGCCAGATATGATAACAGACAGGTTGAGGTATCTGAGATTTCACGTAACCTGAAAGGTCTGGCCAGAGAGATGAACGTTCCGGTCATCGCGCTGTCACAGCTGTCCCGTTCGGTCGAAACAAGAAGCGGCGATAAGAAGCCTATTCTTTCAGACCTGCGTGAATCAGGATCAATTGAGCAGGATGCTGACATCGTCATGTTTCTGCACAGACCTGATTATTATAATAAAGACAAAACCGAGGATGATGGTGATAAGCTGCCTGATTCCCGTTATGAGGCTAACATCATTATCGCCAAGCACCGTAACGGTTCGATTGGCGAAATCAGCCTGATGTTCCAGCCTAATACAAATGCATTCCTGCCGCTGGCAGTTAGAAAGGAATACAGTGAAGATTAAAACACCTTTACTGATACTGTTATCTCTGATACTGTCGGTATTTCTGGCGTACACTTTTGATGCGCAGAACAAAGCCAACAGTGAAGTGGCAATAAGTGATGAAGTATCACTGGTGCCTCAGAAATCACTGGGTATGTATGATGAACCGATAGAGATAACCAGACTGTTTTATCAGGGACAGCTCATAGGCGTAGTTCATGATGAAAGCATTCTGGAATCCACCAGAGCCAGAACATATCGGGATAAGTATGCAGAGGCTTTTCCGGATACAACAATAAGTTACAACAGTGACATTTATTTCTATAAGGAAAAGACATATGTAAACTACGAAAACAAGGATAGAGAAATCGGTAATTATCTGTATGATAATGACCTCTTTCTGGTGGATGCATATAAGGTGACTCTCGGTGATAAGGATGTAATTTATGTTAAGAGTCTTGATGATTTCAAGGAAGCACTGAGAGAATTTGTTCTGAACTTCATTTCGGAAGAGACATTCATCAAACTGGAGAATCATGAGGAAATCATCTCACTGAAGACATATGGCGTACAGGAAGTAAATGTTTCCCTGGAGGATACAATTACGGCAGTTAAAAGTGCTGCACCTAGTGAAGACATATTCACGAATAAAAATGAAATTATTATTTATCTCTGTTATGGACGTAATCCTCAGCTGGAATATTATACAGTACAGGATTTTGATACTATCGAGGGAGTTGCCAAGAAGTTCGGCATAACACCTCAGCAGCTGGTAATCATCAATGACCAGCTGAATGGCGTCAATCAGTTCATTTATTCTGGCATGGAACTTAACGTTACATATTTTAACTGTGCAATCAATGTCATAGTTGAAAAGGAAAGAATGGTACTGGAGCCTGTATACAGCCCTTCTACAAGATATGAACGCGATTCAACGATGGCTGCCGGACAGACAATTGTTCTGCAGGCAGGCAAGGACGGAAAGAAAAATACCATGTATCAGGACATCTATGTAAACGGAGTTCTGACGAGTTATAAGCAGAAGTCGACTGTTATCATAGAACAGCCTGTACAGGAGGTCATTCGTGTCGGCGCCAGTGCCGTTGGTTATATCGATACCGGTGACAAGGACTTCCGTCTGCCGGTTGATAACTGCTGGGTCATGTGCGCATACGGCTGCTATGCCGGCCATCAGGGCACAGACTTCGGCAATGAGTACGAGCCATATGGCAAGATCTATGCCTGTGAAAACGGTATAGTTACGCATAATGCCTATCAGTATGACATGGGCTGGTTTATCTGCATTGACCATGGCGGCGGTTTCTGGTTCAGATATCTGCATATGAGTCACAAGAGTCCGATTCCAGTAGGAACAACAGTTATCAGATCACAGTACATCGGAGATATCGGCATGACAGGCAGAACCAATGCTCCACATGTTCATATAGATGTTTTCATAGGCGGGTTAGGTGGCAACAGAGTCAATCCGTGTACGGTGCTGCCGTGTTAGCTTATGAAGTATTATGTTTTGGAAAGCGGTTCTAAAGGGAACTGCACCGTTATAAAGGGGACCAATACGGTTCTGGTAATTGACTGCGGAGGTACCAAAAGATATCTGCAGAAAAGACTGAATGAAACAGACACAGAGTTGAGCAGTGTTAATGCACTGCTGATAACTCACGAGCATTCTGATCACATAAAACAGTTAAAGATGTTCAGCGATGTTGACATCTTTTCTCCATGTAAAGTTCCTGATGTGGAATATAACAGAATCACTCCTTATCAGCCTTTTACAGTTGGTGAATTTACGATAATGCCGATAGCACTGTCCCATGATGTCAGAGATGTGGTAGGTTATGTCATAAATGACGGCAGAGAAACTCTGGTGTCTGTTACTGATACAGGATACGTTTCTCATGCTAATGAGGAGTACATAAAAAACGCAGACTATTATATTTTTGAAAGCAACTACGATCCTCAGATGCTGATGAGTTCAGACAGACCTACATATCTGAAGGTACGTATCATATCAGACAGCGGTCATCTGGGGAACGAAGACAGTGCCAGAGTACTTGCACGTGTAATTGGTGAAAGAACACGTGAAATAGTACTTGCTCATCTTTCTGAAGAGTGTAATACGGAAGAAAAAGCTCTGAGTACTCTGAAAAGAGTTTTTGCAGAGCATGAAATAGACTGCAGCAGGTATAGAATTACTGCTGCCAGACAGCGCGAAATGTGCGAAGGTGGATTTAATGATTGATGTAATTGTTGTTGGAGGAGGACATGCCGGATGTGAAGCAGCCCTGGCTACGGCCAGAGTGGGTTTAAAGACGGTTTTATGTACTCTGGATATTAACTGGATAGCTTCAATGCCATGCAATCCATCAGTAGGCGGACCGGCAAAGGGCATTGTTGTCAGGGAAATTGATGCCTTAGGCGGCGAAATGGGCAAAAATGCTGATAAGACAGCGTTGCAGTTCAAGATGCTTAATACGGCTAAGGGACCTGGTGTCAGAAGTCTCAGAGTCCAGTCAGATAAGATAGCCTATAAAAAAGCCATGCAGGAAACGCTGCTGCATCAGAAAAATCTGGAAGTAAAGGAATGCATGGTAGAAGAAGTCCTGGTC
Organism: Erysipelotrichaceae bacterium; assembly: GCA_017516045.1. Taxonomy (GTDB): domain Bacteria; phylum Bacillota_I; class Bacilli_A; order Erysipelotrichales; family Erysipelotrichaceae; genus RUG521. The sequence continues at coordinate 42,128 of JAFWDT010000023.1, read as the reverse complement.
GAAAACGGAAAGGTTAAAGGTATCAGACTGTCAGACGGCAGTGAACTGCTGTGCCGTGCTCTGATACTGACGACAGGAACTTATATGGCAGCACTTGTCATGGTTTCCAGCAATGTCAGAGAAGAAGGCCCTGATAAGCAGAAGACCACTAAGAATCTCAGTGCGTCATTAAGAAATCTGGGAATCAGAACTTTCAGACTTAAAACCGGTACTCCAGCCCGAATTAAAACGAACTCAATTGATTTTTCACAGGCTCAGCTTGAACCTGGTACCAATGACGATATTTTCTTCAGTTATGAAACAAAAAGCGTGAGACCGCTGGATCAGCAGATCAGCTGCTATCTCATATATACAAACAGCAGGACACACGAAATCATCAGAAACAATCTTAACAAGTCGAGTATGTACTCCGGCGTTGTCAAAGGGGTTGGCCCGCGTTACTGCCCGAGTATTGAAGATAAACTGGTCAGATTTGCGGATAAGGAAAGGCATCAGCTTTTCCTGGAACCGGAAAGTCTGAGTATGGATACAACATATGTACAGGGTTTCTCAACCTCGATGCCGTATGATGTTCAGGAACAGATGCTCAGATCACTTCCTGGCTTTAAGGACTGTGTCATTGATAAATATGCTTATGCCATTGAATATGATGCAATTGATCCGCTGCAGCTGAAACCTACATTGGAATTAAAGAGCATTGAAAACCTGTTTACGGCAGGACAGATCAATGGTACCAGCGGTTATGAGGAAGCAGCCGGACAGGGAATAATTGCCGGCATTAACGCTGCCAGCAAGCTTAAGGGACTGGAACCTCTGGTATTAAGAAGAGATGAAGCCTATATCGGTGTCATGATAGATGATCTGGTTACCAAGGGAACTCTTGAACCTTACCGACTGCTGACATCGCGTGCTGAATACCGTCTGTTAATGAGACATGACAATGCCGATCAGAGACTTACGGAATACGGTCATTATCACGGACTTATTTCAGAAGAAAGATATGCCAGATATAAGGATAAGATGAACAGACTGGCAGAGGCACATGCCTTTGTGAATGAATGCAAGGTATCTAATACTCCGGAACTCAGAGAATATATGGTATCACTGGGATATCCTGAAAATACTTCAGGTACTGTTGCGGAAGTTCTGAAAAGACCTCATGTGACAATGTCTGAACTTGCAAGGTACCTGAACCTGGAAATGGATGAGGAAATATGCCGGCAGCTTGACATTGAAGTCAAGTATGAAGGCTATATAAATAAAGCAAAAAAAGAAGCTGCCAACATGCAGAAAATGGAGGCTGTAAAGCTTCCGGCAGATATCGACTATAACTCTCTGGAGCACCTTTCTCTGGAGGCCAGACAGAAACTCAGCAAAGTCAGACCTTTAACCATCGGACAGGCTTCCCGTATCTCTGGTGTCAATCCGGCAGATATAATGGTACTGTCAATATATTTAAAACAAAAATAGTGATATGAGTTAAAGTGCCTGTCAAAATATGTTATAATCTAAAAGGATAATTTGGAGGAAATTTATGGCAAAAAGAACAGTTAGAGATTTAGATGTTAAGGGTAAAAAGGTCCTGGTCAGAGTTGACTTTAACGTTCCTCACAAGGGAGATGTTATCACTGATGATAACAGAATCGTGGCCGCTTTACCTACTATCAAGTATTTACTGGAAAATGGCGCAAAGGTAATCTTATTCTCACACTTAGGAAAAGTTGATCATAAGGATCCTGAAAAGACTGCTGCTGACAAGGCAAAGAATAACATGGCTCCTGTTGCAGCAAAATTACAGGAATACTTACCAAATGCCAAGGTAACATTCGTTGACGCTACAAGAGGCGAAGCTCTGGAAAAAGCTGTTGCTGAGCTGGAAGAAGGAAATGTTGTCTTAATGCAGAATACCCGTTATGAAAAGGGTGAAAGCAAGAACAATCCTGAACTGGCTGAATACTGGGCATCACTGGCAGACTTATATGTATCAGATGCTTTCGGTTCTGTACACAGAGCTCATGCATCAACAGTAGGCGTAGCTGAGATCCTGCCAAGTGCAGTAGGCTTCCTGATTGAAAAGGAACTGAAGTTCTTAGGTGACGCTGTTGAAAAACCTGTAAGACCATTCGTTGGTATCTTAGGCGGTGCCAAGGTTGCTGATAAACTGAAAGTAATCGACAACTTACTTGAAAAGTGCGATACACTGATCATCGGCGGCGGCATGGCATATACATTCCTGAAGGCTAAGGGTTATGAAGTTGGTACTTCATTAGTTGACCTGGAAAAGATTGACTACTGCAAGTCAATGCTTGAAAAGGCTGAAAAGCTCGGCAAGAAGATCCTTCTCCCTGTCGATACTGTAGTAGCCAAGGCATTCCCTGATCCAATCGATGCAGAAATCGAAACATGCACAGTTGCTTCTAACGCTATTCCGGCTGACGTAATGGGCCTGGATATCGGTGAAAAGACTGCTGCCTTATTCGCAGAAGAAGTTAAGAATGCTAAGACTGTAGTCTGGAACGGACCTATGGGCGTATTCGAAAACCCTGTTTTAGCAAAAGGTACAAACGCTGTTGCAGCTGCATTAGCTGAAACAGAAGGCACAACAATCATCGGTGGCGGTGACAGTGCTGCAGCTATCAAGCAGTTAGGTTATGCTGACAGAGTAAGCCACGTTTCAACAGGCGGTGGCGCATCTCTGGAATTCCTGGAAGGCAATGGCTTACCAGGTGTTGATGTAATTGACGAAGACCACAGAAAGCCAATCATCGTTGGTAACTGGAAGATGAACAAGACTATTGCTGAAGCTGAAGAATTCATCGCTGCAGTTGATCCAGCTGTTACTGATAAGGCCGTATTCGGTGTTGCAACCAGCTTCATCGCATTACAGAGCTCTATCAAGGCTGCCAAGAACCTGATTGTTGCTGCTGAAAACTGCCACTTCGCAGAAAGCGGTGCCTATACAGGTGAAGTCAGCATTCCAATGTTACAGGAAATCGGTCTGAAATACTGCATTATCGGACACTCTGAAAGAAGACAGATGTTCGGTGAAACTGACGAAACAGTAAACAAGAAAGTTAAGGCTTTATTCGAAGCAGGCATTACACCAATTATGTGCTGCGGTGAATCTCTCGAAACATTTGAAGCCGGCAAGACTGAAGAATGGGTAAGAGGACAGATCAAGGCTGGTCTGGAAGGCTTAACTGCTAAGCAGGTTGCTTCAATGGTTATCGCTTATGAACCAATCTGGGCTATCGGCACAGGCAAGAGCGCTACTAAGGAAATTGCTGAATCTACTTGTGCAATCGTCAGAGACGAAGTAAGACAGCTGTTCGGTCAGAAGGCTGCTGAAAATGTTAAGGTTCAGTATGGCGGAAGCGTTAAGCCAACTAACATTGCTGAATACCTGGCAGAAGAAGACATCGATGGTGCATTAATCGGCGGTGCAAGCCTGAAGGTTGATTCATTCATTGAAATCATCAACGCTGTTAAATAATCGAGCTTTAAATTATTAGATACATGCAGAGCCGGTGTTACACTGGCTCTGTGTTTTATAAGGAGCAGGTAATATGAGCAGACAGTATTGGAAACCATCAAATATGCTGAATCCCGTACCATGTGTCATGATCAGCTGCAGGGATACTGACGGTAAGGAAAACATCATGACGGCTGCCTGGGCTGGAACGATCTGTTCAGACCCGGTTATGGTTTCAGTATCAATCAGAAAGAGCAGATATTCGCATGACATGATCGTTCGTTCCGGAGAATTTGTCATGAATCTTACCAGCAGACAGCTGGTCAAGGCGGCAGATTTTGTGGGAATAAAATCTGGCAGAAACATTGATAAGTTCAATCTTTTTGGCGACCTTCACCTCAGCAGGATGGATTCACACCTGGTCAAGGCTCCAAGTATCGCAGAATGTCCTGTCTGTCTGGAATGCAAAGTTAAGGATGTCATTGAACTGGGCTCTCACGACATGTTCATTGCTGAAGTGGTATGTACTTCAGTTGATGAAAGCATAATTGACAAAAATGGCAAACTTGATCTTGATAAGGCTGATCTGGTCGCATACAGTCACGGTGAGTACTTTGCATTGGGTGAAAAGCTGGGTAAGTTCTCATATTCAACCCATAAATCTGAAAAACTTAAAACGAGACAGGTCAACAACAGACAGAAAAGAGAAAAAACAGCATAATAAATCCTGTAAAAAATAAAGACTGAATGTGTGTTTGCATTCAGTTTTATTGTGCCTGAAACTATTTGCGGGCTATTTATTCCATTGAAATTGAATAATAGTTTATAATTTAATTGCTAAATATCGACTTACACAAAAAGCCAAAGGAGAAAGACTATGAGTGAACTGAAAAAGTACCAGCAGGAGATTGAAAAGATCATGAATGACAGAACGCTGACGTTCTGGCAGAGAGTAGATGTTCTGGCTAAATATGCTGAAAATCTTCTTGATTATCCGGAAGGAACTCCTGAAGAATTCTATATTCTTGATGAGAGCAGGGAGATATCTGACCTTCATGAAGGGCATGGGCCAATTGGACCGCGCTACATACTTCCTGACTATGCAAAATTCATGAAGGAAGGTTCAAAGTTCCTGAGACTTGATCCTCCTGAGAATTTACTGGAAGCAGTTAATTCACTGCTGATTTTCTATCGTAATGCTCATTCTGTTACCCGCTTCCCGGTATATCTGGGAAGAATTGACAAATTGCTGGAAGAGTTTGTCATTAAGGAAGACTATGATAAGGCAAAGGAATTAATAAAATGGTTTTTGATCAGTATTGACAGAACGATGTCAGACAGTTTCGTTCAGGCTAACTTAGGACCTGAAGAATCTGTAACCGGAAACATCATACTGGAACTGATGCCTGAACTGCAGAATATCACACCAAACGTTTCACTGCGTTATGATCCGGAAATCACACCTGATGAATTTGCGAAAAAGGCATTGTACAGTGCACTGAAATGCGCAAATCCGGCTTTTGCCCTAGATAAGTTCTATAAGGAAACAGTCGGGGAGGATTATGGTATCGCTTCTTGTTATAACGGATTACTGGTAGGAGGCGGTGCCTATACACTTGTGAGATTAAGATTAGGTACTATCTCGGAACACTGCAAGGACTCAGCTGATTTCTTCGAAAACAGACTGCCATTATGTGTTAATACACAGCTGAAGTTCATGGATGCCAGAATCAGAAATGTTGTTGAAAACAGAGTTTTCTTCAGCACTGACTGGATGGTAACCGAAGGATTTGTTCATGCTGACCGTTTTGTAGGTTTGTTCGGACTTGTTGGCTTATGCGAATGTGTCAACAACCTCATGAAGAAGGACGGTAAGGAAGGACGCATGGGTCATGACAAGGAAGCAGACCAGCTTGGTGTCAGGATCCTTGAAACTATTCAGAAAGCTGTAAACGAACATTATTGTCCGTATTCATACAATCACCGTTTTGTAATGCATTCACAGGTTGGTGCTGATGACGATGAGGGTAACTCAGCAGGAACCAGAATTGCCTATGGTGATGAACCTGAATTGTATGAGCATCTTAGAAACTGCGGCTTATACCATCATTTCTTCCCATCTGGTGTAGGTGATCTGTTCCCGTTTGACGAAACAGCTTTCAGAAACCTGGATGCTCTGCTTGATATTTTCAAGGGAGGCTTCAATGTTGGTGTCAAATACATGTCAACTTATCTGGGTAATGGTGACCTGATACGTGTAACAGGATATCTTATGAAACGTTCTGAAGTCGAAAAACTGAAAAAGGGTGAAGCAGTAGTCAATCAGTCAGCAGCATTGGTAATCGGCAAGTCTCCGGAGAGACACCTTAACGAGAGAAAGGTCAGAAGCTTTGATGATTAAGGCTCCTGTAAACAAAATCATTCCCAGCAGCGTGGTAGATGGACCGGGAAACAGAACAGCAGTGTTCTTTCAGTCCTGTAACTTCAACTGCCGCTACTGTCATAATCCGGAAACCATCAACATGTGCATCAGCTGTGGTGCGTGTGTTAAAACCTGTCCGGCAGGCGCATTATCCATTAAAGACGGGAAAGTTGTATGGGATGAAAAGAAGTGCTGCGGATGTGATACCTGTATCAAGACCTGCAAGCACAATTCTTCTCCTAAGATAACATATATGTCAGGCATAGAAATTTGGGAAAAAATCGAAGGGAATCTGCCTTTCATCCGCGGCCTTACCGTATCAGGCGGAGAGTGTACACTTCAGGCCCCTGTCGTAAGAGAACTGTTTACGATTGCCAAACAGCATGGTTTAGGTACTCTGCTGGATTCCAATGGATCTTATGATTTCAGAGAAGACCCTGAAAATTTGCTTGATGTTTCTGATGGCGTTATGCTGGATGTTAAGGCTGATAATGAAGAAAGACACATGTGGCTTACCAATCATAGCATAGACATTGTTCTTCAGAATCTGGAATATCTGGCTTCAGTTGACAAGTTAGAAGAAATCAGGACTGTCTGCATACCGGGCGGTTTGGAAAATGAAAAGACAATTGAAGTAGTTGCTGATATCCTGAAACCTTATCTTGAGAAAAAGAATATACGCTATAAGCTGATCAAATACCGTCATTTCGGTGTCCGTGAAGAATATAGAAATTTCGTAGAACCGGATGAAGCTTATATGAACAGTCTTAAGAAACTTGCCGAAGAAAAAGGCTTCCGAAATATTGTAATTATTTAAAAACACAAAAATGGAGTGATGATAAGTCACTCCATTTTTTCTGATATTATAATTGTTTATGCTTTTTTCTTCCTTTTCTGCAGCAGATCAATTAACAGACACACAGTGATTATGCAGATATAAGTCAGCAGCCAGATCTCAAAGTAATTACTGTACCTGCTGTTTCCTCTGTTTGGATCTATGTAATCATGTCTGAATAGCTGAGAAGCAGCGAATGATATTATATAACCTAACGCTGTTCCATATCCTGTAACTGGACAATTAAAAAACGCAGCCGCATTCATGCCAATCAGGGCAGGTATAATGGCAAGCCAGGCGGCATCTTTGGAACCGTACGTATTAAAGAACAAAAATCTTACAGCAATATAAGAAACTATTAATACAGCAATTTCAGCAATAGTCTTCTTCATACTTTTATAATAGCATAATGAAAAAAGTCCTACTGGACTTTTTTAAATAATCTTATGTAATGAGTTTCCATGTCAAGTTCATTAAGATAGAAGTTCAGGATTCGTTTTGTATCCTTGGTAGCTGTACTAAGGAAAACATATTTGATTTCCTGTTCTTTAAGCAGTTCTTCCAGATAGCTGAACATGCTTTTTCCTATACCCATCCCGCGGTAATGCTTTAAAACATAGATCTCATCAACTTCGAAAAATCTGGTTCCTTCTTCAAGGATGGCATTTCTTCCTTTCTGAATCACTGGCTTTCCGAACAGATAGCCTACCATTTTTCCGTTGTTATAGGCACCCAGAATGGTTTTGCCTTCCAGTTCTGAAGCATCATTTCGGACATATCCGTAAGTTATGTCTTCTTCTTCCCATTTCCGGGACATATCAAGAAGCTGTTCTGTTATCTGCGAATCCAATGTCAGTAATCTGACTTCCATTATTCGTACCAGTCTTCTTTTTTGATATGATTCTCTATTGAATCAGACAGTTTGTCATCGAGTACTTCAGGATGTGCCAGGATATTCTTGAACAGGGCAAGGCTCTTGGCAAAGTAGAAGCCGTCAGCAATTCTTTCATCAATTGTAAATCCAAATGACATGCCGTCTTTCATTTCATAAGTGCCGTCATCATTGAAGAAAGGCATCTTATGCATTCTGTTAGCGAGTACGAATACAGAGTTCAGTGACCAGTTGATCAGGTGATGATAGCTGGCTTCCATTTTGATTGAACCTAAATTGGAAATGAATACTGTAGCTCTGTAAGGGTCAACTGCTCTGATGGCATCAGGCAGAATGTCATGATATACCATCCAGTTGAGGATGCGGATAACCAGTCTTAACAGCGGACGAGGGATCTTGTTGAACCGACTCATCATCTTGTCAGTTCCATTGGACTGATTGCCTTTTTCATTTTCTTTTCTGGTCTTGTATACTTCCTTGCAGATTTTATCATGAACCTGTTCGATCAGGTTATTACCATCTTCAGCGACCAGATACATGACAAATTCACCGCCGCTGTCAACCATTTTGTTTCTGGCTGTAAAGCAGAAGGATATTTCATCACGCTGATATAATCTGTGACCGGCAATGTAGTTGTTCATGTGCGGTCTGAGATAAATGGTCTTGGCTAATGCTGCAATGACCACATGGAAAATCGTATATTTAAACTGTGGATTCTGATCATTCTTTTTCTTGAGATATTCAGTGACGGCAGTCATGTCAAATGTAGCGTTCAGCAGAGCCTCATTGTCGGTTCTGCTTCCCATGATATAAGGCATAAATATATGCATTGGGTCATCGCTGTGAACCAGATGTCCGTCTTTTCTATCCCCTCTCTGTTTAGTCATTTTAAAATTTCTCCTTTTTTTACTGTAGTATAATACTCTATTTTACCATCTTTAGCAACCAGCAGACTTTTAATAATTCCCTAATCCTTTATAATAGGAATAGAGGTGTCATTATGAGTGATTATAACTATGATGTAATAATCCTGGGGGCAGGTCCGGGAGGATATGAAACGGCTTTGAAATGCCGTCGGCATGATCTTTCAGTATGTCTGATTGAGAAGGATCAGGTCGGGGGAACCTGTCTGAACCGCGGATGCATTCCAACTAAGGCATTGCTTTACGGAAGTGAAAAACTAACTGAACTTGGTAACCTGGAAGTACTAGGCATAACGGTTGATGGATACCGGTTTGATTACAGTAAACTGGCAGCATATAAGGATAGTGTTGTTGGGAAGTTAAGAGGAAACGTTGAGATGATGCTCAAGAAAAGCGGAGTCAGCGTTGTAAAAGGCTTCGGCAGGCTTAAAGACAGTCATACCGTGACAGTCAATGATGAGGATATGACAGCTGATAACATCATTCTAGCTACAGGATCTTCTCCGTTCATTCCTCCGATCAAGGGAATTGAAAATGCCATCAGCAGTGATCAGTTTCTGACCTTGGAAAGCCTTGATGATGATAACTGGGTCATCGTTGGAGGCGGTGTCATAGGTATGGAAATTGCTTTCGTACTTGGACAGTTGGGTAAGCAGGTTACCGTTCTTGAAATGATGCCTTCGATTTTGCCGGGAGTAGATGCTTCAATTCTTAAGTGGCTCAACAGAAGTATTAAGAAACTGGGAATAAAGGTGATTACTTCAGCCAGAGTAGAACAGATTGACAGTAACAGCGTCAGCTATACTTATAAGGATAAACTGGAAACAAAGGAATTCGACAGATGTCTGGTTGCAACGGGACGTAAAAACAATATCGATGGAATCGGTCTTGAAGAAGCCGGAATCATCAGAGAAAGAAACAGAATCCCTGTTGATGAACATCTGAGGACCAACGTGGAAAACATATATGCAATTGGCGATATAACCGGCATAAAGCAGCTTGCCCATGTAGCAACGTACCAGGGAAATGTAGCTTTGATGAACATTCTGGGAAAGAAGACAGCTGCTGACTACAGTGTTGTTCCAAGCTGCATATTTGTTACACCAACCATCTCCACAGTTGGGTTAAGTGAAAAGGAGCTTACAGAAAAAGGAATTGTTTTCAGCACAGTTTCCTATAATGTCGGGGCTAATGGAAAAGCGCTGCTTTCACAGAAAGGTGAGGGGACCGTCATCATTTACTACAGTCCGGAAAACGGTGAAATATTAGGCTGTCAGATGATAGCTGACGGCAGTAGCGAGATGATAAATGAGCTTTCCCTGGCTATCAAAAACAAGCTTGGAATAAGGGAAATTGCAACCCTTATACATCCGCATCCTACCGTAGGCGAGATTGTTAAAGAAGCGTGCGAAAAAGGATGCTAATTACTATTCAATTGTGTTATTATATTGGTGAAAGAATAAATAAGGAGGGCTAAATTCTTATGCCATTTATTGTTGATGTTTACGCTCGTGAAGTATTAGACTCACGTGGCAATCCTACCGTTGAAGTAGAAGTTACAACTGAATCAGGTGCCTTTGGTAGAGCAATCGTTCCATCTGGTGCTTCAACTGGTGAAAGAGAAGCTCTGGAATTAAGAGACGGCGACAAGAAGCGTTTCTTAGGTAAGGGCACATTAAAGGCTGTTGCTAATGTTAATGAAATCCTCGCACCAGCTTTAATCGGTTTCGATGTAACTGATCAGACTCTGATCGACAAGACCATGATTGAAATGGACGGCACACCAGATAAGTCAAAATTAGGTGCTAACGCTATCTTAGGTATTTCAATGGCTTGTGCAAGAGCAGCTGCTGATTTCTACGGTATGCCTTTATACAAGTATTTTGGAGGTGCAAACGGTAAGGTATTACCAGTTCCTATGATGAACGTATTAAATGGTGGTAAGCATGCAGATAGTGCTGCTGACTGTCAGGAATACATGATCATGCCTGTAGGTGCTAAGAGCGTAGCTGAAGCTGTCAGAATGGGTGCAGAAGTATTCCACAACCTGAAGACTGTTTTAAAGAAATACGGTTATAACACTGCAGTTGGTGATGAAGGCGGATATGCTCCTTCTTGCGTTCCTGGCGGACATGGACCATTAGAGACATTAGGTAACGAAGGACCTCTGGCCTTAATGGTTGAAGCTGTTGAAAAAGCCGGCTATAAGCTGGGTGAAGACATCTGCTTCGCAATGGATGCTGCTGCTTCTGAATTCTACAATGCAGAAAAGAACGTTTACGAACTTGTCAGATCAGGTGAAGGCGACAAGACTTCTGATGAAATGATCGACATGTATGTAAAGTGGGCTGAAAAGTATCCTCTGATCTCAATGGAAGACGGCTTAGCTGAAAACGACTGGGATGGCTGGGTAAGACTGAACAAGAAGTTAGGTGATAAGATCCAGTTAGTCGGTGACGACCTGTTCGTTACAAATACAACTTATATTAAGAAGGGTATTGAACTCGGTGCAGCTAACTCTGTATTAATCAAGGTTAACCAGATTGGTACAATCACAGAAACATTAGATGCAATCGAAATGGCTAAGAGAGCCGGCTGGACTGCAGTTGTTTCTCACAGATCAGGTGAAACTGAAGATACCACAATCGCTGACTTAGTAGTAGGTACAAACGCTGGTCAGATCAAGACTGGTTCAATGTCACGTACAGACCGTATTGCCAAGTACAATCAGTTAATGAGAATTGAAGATGAACTTGGTGAAGTTGCTCAGTATCCTGGCAAGAAGACTTTCTACAACTTAGAAAAGTAATTTAAATCAGTGAAGAATAAAGCTCCGGGTGTCCGGGGCTTTTTCTGTTTTATGTTGGAAAATAATTATTCATGTATTAAGATAAAAGTATGAAGAAGAAAATAATCTTAACGGTATTAATGCTGATACTGCCTTTCATAATTACGGTTGTTCACGCAGACATGGGGCCTAAACCTTCAATTGATCTCACTTTTGAAGGCCTTGGAGAGGGTACTTATTATGCCTCTATTTTTGGTGGTAGTAAACCGATTGGACCAAACAGGCCTTTCAGCATGGAGTATCAATATGAAAGTATAGAATCATATAAAAAAAGAAACAGCAATATTCCTGGAGATGTGATTGACCGTTTGGTGGAATACACATCTGGAGAATACTGTTTCTGGGGTGTTATCTATCCAATTGACAGGGAGAATAATAAAGTAAGCTGGGGCTATTATGCTCCTAGTGAATTCATGGTCGTTGTCATAACTCCTGACGGAAAACTCATTACCAGTGAACCGTATCAGAGGTCAGTTCTAGCGGGCTATTACAAGTGTACACTGTCATCTGATGGCATAACACTCTCTGATAATTACAATTATGGACTTGAAGCTCTCAAACTGGTCGGAAGAGCATTTGCAACAATTGTCATTGAATTGTTGATTGGAGTATTGTTTGGTTATCGCAGCAAACCTGATATCAAAAGAATCGTAATAACAAATCTTTTCACCCAGGGTCTTTTGAATCTTGGCGTATCCTTTGGCAGTTACCTAGGAGGAGTTCTGGCGGCTCTGTTTATCATGCTGGTCATGGAGGTCATAATCATTTTCATAGAAGGAGCTGTGTATGCAAACAGGCTTTCCGGTAAGAACTGGCTGATCTGGCTGTATGTCATACTGGCAAATGTTGCCTCATTCTTTGCAGGAACATGGCTGCTGATCTTTACATCTGTAAACTAAAAACTCAGTTCGAATGATGAACTGAGTTTATTTTTCGATATAAATTGTTTTGATAACCTGTGGTTCAAGTGGCTTATCGCGGAAATCAGTTCTTACTGATGCAATTTTATCCAGAACATCATACCCTTCAACGAGGTGTCCGAAGGCTGCATAACTGCCGTCCAGATGAGGTGTATCAACGTGACAGATGAAGAACTGTGAACTGGCACTGTCCGGATGCATGGCTCTGGCCATTGAGATGGTTCCTCTGGTGTGTTTCAACTGGTTGTTGACACCATTGCTGGTGAACTCACCCTTGATGTTTTCTTTTGAACCACCCATACCGGTTCCTGTAGGATCTCCACCCTGAATCATGAAATTCTTAATGACTCTGTGGAAGATAAGACCGTCATAGAAGTGTTCATTAACAAGCTTTAGGAAGTTGACGACGGTAATTGGAGCGTTAGCTTCGTCAAGTTCAAGTTTCATGATGCCGCCATCATTCATTTCGATTACTACCATAATAAATCTCCTTTATCTTATTTTCATCTGCTTCTGTATTTCCCTGAAAGCATCTTTTTCCTTTTCGCTCTGACGCTTATCATAGAGGGCTTTGCCTCGGGCAAGAGCTATTTCCATTTTAGCAATGCCGTTCTTCAGGTACATTTTGGTTGGAACAACTGTGTACCCTTTAATTGTACAGGCTTTACGCAGTTTGTTGATTTCTTTTTTGTGAAGTAGCAGTTTTCTTAATCTTGTTTCTTCATGGTTGAAAATATTGCCTTCCTTATATTGGGAGATGTGCATGTCACGGATAAAAGCTTCGCTGTTTACGAAGTCAATGTAGGCATCCTTGAACTGTACGGCTCCTTTTCTGACACTTTTGATTTCTGTTCCTGTCAGGGCAATACCTGCCTCATAGAACTCTTCAAGGAAATAATCGTGTCTGGCCCTTCTGTTTTCGGCAATAAGTTTTTCCATAATATGTCCCGTTAGTAAAAAAGACCTTTTGGCCTTTCTTATTTGATGATCAGTTTCAGCAATACCAGTATAAAGAACAGGATACCGGCAACCAGTGTTGCCAGTGACATGACCTTTTCAGGACCTCTTTCCTTCATATCTTTAAACAGATTTAAGCCGCCGTTACCGCCAGTGAAGGCGCTGCTGACACCGGCAGATTTTCCGCTCTGCAACAGTGTTAACATGATAATAGCAACGGAATCAATCATAATAAGAATATCTAACATAAAAATTGCTCCTTTCTGGTGCTAGTCTATTATAACAAACCTCTTTTTCTATTTCAAACTATATTATCATTTATTGTCAATTTGTGTATCAGAGGGGTAAGACTAGAATAGTTAGTAAAAACATTATATAATTATTTTAAAGACAGTGGAGGTTATAATATGGGAGTTTTAGGAAATCTTTTTGAAAGAAAAAACTGTGATATCTGCGGTAAACAGACAAATATTTTTGGTGGAACAAAACTTGAAAACGGCAGACTGTGCAAGGATTGTGCAAATAAGCTTTCACCTTATCTGTCGGGCGTCAAACATCTGACTGTTGATGACATCAGAGACCATCTGGCATATCGTGAAGAGAATGCCGAAAAGGTAAAGGCCTTTGATGTTTCATATGCAATTGGCGGCAAGAATGCCAAGCTTTACATTGACATGGAAAAGCAGCAGCTCATCGTCAGCAGCAGCGGCAACTGGAGAAATACAAATCCTGACATTCTGAACTTTGATCAGATCGTTAACTGTGATCTGGATATCAAGGAAAACAGAACAGAAATCAAGAAGAAGGACGAAGAAGGCAAGGAAGTCAGCTACGATCCAAAGAGATATGAATACAGCTATAACTTCTATGTGTATATTACCGTTAACGCTTCATTCTTCAATTCTCTGTCAATGAAAATCAACAGTTCTTCAGTAGACGGTTATGATAACGATGAATATGAAGAATGCTATCTGGTTTCACAGGAAATCTGCGAGATCCTTGACCTGATCAGAAATAAGGAAACAGATCTGATCGATGAAGCGGTAGAATACTATACCAACAGACTGAATGCTCCTAAGAGAGCTTATAATAAGAATACTTATTATTCAGATACCAGAAAGTATTCACGTACATATGATTATTATCTTGAAAGAGACCCTAGAAAGAATCACTACAAGTTCTAGAATCGGTTTGAATTATTAAGCAAATTAAATACCGGCTTATGGCCGGTATTTTTCATACTCTTCCTTCTTTCCTGAGAAAATCAATTGTATCAACTACTGTTTCTGAAATGCTCCTTGTCGTATATCCGAGCTCCTTCCGGGCTTTTTCGTGTGAGAAGTTAGAATTGCGCTTCAGAGCTTTAATGATATTAGAAGTCAACAGGGGTCTTTGTTTCCTGATTCTGTAATACACTCCAGCAACAGGGGTAGAAACTGAGGTCATCCAACTTGGAATGGAAAGATACGCTTCATTAGTGCCGGAAAGGAAATGAACAATTTTCAGTATTTCCCTGATGGTATAGCAATGATTGGTCAGTAAGTAACATTCACCCTGACGTCCGTTTTCCAGGCAGCTGATGATACCTTCAGCTACATCTCTGACATCTACTATGTCAAGGCCGCCCTTTGTTGTTACAGGCAGCTGTCCGTGGAGGTAATCCTGCAGTGCCTGGGTCAGATGAGTACAGCCGTAATCATCAGGTCCCATAATGGCGGAAGGGTGAACAACTGATGCGTTAAGCCCCTTACCCGCTGCCTCCAGAACCAGAGAAGTGGCGGCAGCCTTAGTTTTGCCATAAAAGCCATTAACCTGATCAGTTCGGAATTCACTGATTTCGCGTGTCAGCTCATTTTCCGGCAATGAAGGAATGGCGGCTACAGAAGAAACATATACCAGTTTCTTGACATGGAAAACTTTACACATATCAAGGATGTTACTGGTGCCAACAACATTAATATCCCAGATTTCCTGATTGAACTTGGGCTGGAATGTTGTTATGGCAGCGCAGTGAACGACATAGATATCGTCGGTACTTGGACAGTCAAAAAACTCATCAAGAGTGCTTTTGTCTCTGATGTCTCCGGTAAAAACTGTTGCCAGACCTTCCAGACGGTCTATATTTGGATCGTCAGGCAGAACCAGACCTCTTACTTTATAGCCTTTACTGTGAAGTGCCTTGATGACATTGAATCCGAGATGGCCTGTTGCGCCGGTTACCAGGTATGATATGGGCATAGCATTTTCCTCTGTCCTAATTATACAACAACTTACCCTCAAGTTGATATATTAAACCAAAAGGGGTATAATTTTCTTGATATTCAGGGAGGAAAAAACAATGATTTGGGTATTACTTATTCTTGTTGTTTTATGCGTTGGATACTATATTTCAACCTTCAACGGTTTTATCCGTTTACAGAATATGATTGAAGAAGCTTTTTCTACAATGGATGTATATCTGGTAAAGAGAGCTGAACTTATTCCTAATCTTGTCAACGTTGTAAAGGGATATGCCAAACATGAAACAGATACTCTTGAAAAGGTAATTGCAGCCAGAAATGCTGCTCAGAATGCTTCCAGCAATGCAGATAAGATCGAAGCTGAAAACAATCTGTCTAATGCGATCAGAGGTATTTTTGCCTTGAGTGAAAGCTATCCTGAACTGAAGGCTGACAACAATTTCCTGTTACTGCAGAAACAGCTTAATGACATTGAAAACGATGTTGCAAATTCACGCAAGTACTATAACGGTGTTGTCAGACAGTACAACACCAAGATTCAGAGCTTTCCAAGCAGTCTGATTGCCAATGCCAAGGGCTTTGTCAGACAGCCGCTGTTTGAAGTTAGCGATGACAGACAGAGAGAGAACGTAAAAGTCGAGTTTTAAAAATGCGCAGATTTATTAAAATCGTATTAGCACTGTTTATATCACTGGGTTTTCTTGTCACATTAATTCCGGTTACGGAAGCCAAGGAAAAATTTGATATAAACAAACATCAGGTAGAAATGGAAGTCCACGAAGATGGATCTGTTTTGGTTACTGAAACACTGACGGTTCAGTTTACCCGGGACATGCACGGAATTTATTTTGATATTCCGCGAAAATACAATATGACCTGGGAGCTGAATGGTGAAACCATAAGAAAGAGTTATGATTTCCCGGTCAGAAAGGTAAAGGTGCTTTCCGGGCAGAACAAGGATATAACTTCTTATTCAAATTACATCCGTATCAAACTCGGATCATCCAGTATTACATTACCGTCAGGTCACGAAGAGACTTATAAAGTGCAGTACGAGATAGTAACCAGAGATCTGGAACTCAACGGCTTGCAGATGCTGTTTATGAACATCATTTCAGGTAAGTGGAATACGGACATTCATTCTGTGGAATTCACCATAGACATGCCAAAGCCTTTCAACAGGGATAAACTCCTGTTTGATACACCTGAAGGAGTGACAAGCACCTCATCCGGTCCATTTAATCTGGTAGTAACCGGAAACACGATCAGCGGTTCATATAATGAGACGATGCATCCAGGTGATGCCATAACTGTACAGCTGATGCTTGAAAATAACTACTTCCGTTTTGTGTCACCTGACAGATACGGACTTATAGGTACGCTTATTGCCGGAGTGTTTACAATTATCATGACGATCCGGTTCTATGTATTTGGTAAAGATGATCCTGTGGTGGAATCAGTTGAATTCCATGCTCCTGCCGGCATGACAAGTGCTGAAGTAGGCGTCATCATAGACGGCATTACCAATGATGGTGATGTAATATCACTGATTCTGGACTGGGGACGCCGCGGATTGATCACAATCAAAGATGATGAAAAAGAAGGCCTGATCCTGGAAAAGAAAGCAGATCTGGAATCTACAGCCAGAGAATATGAAAGCATAATGTTCGATAAACTGTTTAAAAACAGAGAATCTGTAAAGATAAAGAATCTGAAGAATTCATTCTATACGACTATTCAGAAAACAGAAACTGCACTTGACCGGTATTTCCTGGATAAGGAGAGAAAACTGTATACCGAAAGTTCAGAAATCATGCAGATCATTTCCATCATATTTGTGTTCGTGCCAGTTGCAGCACTGACATTCCTGACAGTGTATAACTACAGATATGAAGCTGGCAGTGCCTTATTGGCCTGTGCAGTTGAAGCAGTACCAATGATAATGCTGGCAGCCTTGCTGGTACACATGGAAAACAGAAAATATATGCACAGGTGGTATACAAAGATGCTTTTGTTTGCCGTATGTGCAGTACTGTTCTTCATTCCGTGCATGCTGATGATTTATGTTGTAGCCAGACTTAAAGTCAGCTCTATCTATGTCATCATGGTAATGCTGATGAATGTTCTGATTATTGTCGAAACAGTATTCATGAAAAAGAGAACGGCTTACTGTAACGATCTTCTCGGTCAGGTTTTGGGTTTGAGAAACTTCATCATTGTTGCTGAAGAAGACAGACTGAAAGCTCTGGTTGAAGAAAATCCGTATTATTTCTACGACATTCTGCCGTTCGCATATGCCCTGGGTCTGACTAATGTTTGGAATGAACATTTCAGAAATCTGACAATTCAGCCGTGCGACTGGTATGTTACTTATGATTACAGATCACCTTACTATATGACTAATTCATTAGAGAGTCATATGCATGTAATGGAGAGAGATCTTACCACACCTCCGCCATCAGAGAGTTCTTCTGGTGGAGCAAGCTTCGGCGGCGGTGGCGGTTCTTCCGGAGGCTTCTCCGGAGGTGGATTTGGCGGTTCATCAGGAGGTGGATGGTAAATGAAGAAGGTCATTGCTGTATTAACGGTTTTAGCCATACTGTTGACTGGATGTACTGATAAATCAGGTACTGAAGCGGCAGCTTATGGTGTAGGGCGTAAGCTCGACAGTACGGAAAAATCATGGTAAAGGAACATTATTGTTCCTTTTTTATACAAGAGTTTATATAAAATTTGTTATTATATTACTTGGGGTAGGAGTAATTCATGAAAAAGAGAGTTTTGGATGTAATAGGCGTCTTGTTTGGCAATTTTCTGTTGGCAGTTTCGGTAGCGTATTTTGTCTTGCCTTTTGATATTCTTTCAGGAGGTGTGGCAGGTATATCCATAATAACCCGGAAACTGTGGAATATCAGCACTACACTGATGATTGATATTCTGGTCATTGGCCTGTTTATTGTAGGAGCCTTTGTTCTGGGAAAGGATTTTGCCATTAAGACAGCTCTAAGCAGCTTTATTTATCCGTTTTTTCTGGAAATCCTGGTTCGCTTACCTGTTAAGCTGGAAATTGACATGTTGATGTCCTGTATTTTCGGTGGCCTGATTGCCGGAGCAGGTGTTGGAATTGCCTTCAGGCATAATGCTTCGACGGGAGGAACGGACATCATTGCCCTGACAGCCAATAAATATCTAAATATTCCCGTGTCAACAGCTGTAATGATTACTGACGGTGTAATAACACTTCTTGGGGTTATTGTCTTTGGTTTACAGGAAGTACTGATGGGTATTGTATATATTTATGCTTCTTCATGGGCCATCAATAAGGTCATGGTTCCTAAGACTGATGAAGCTGTTGCTCTGTACATCATTACAGAAAAGAAAAAGGAAATATGCGATTACATACATGTCGATCTTTTCAGGGGGACAACAATTCTTCAGGGAAAGGGCGGCTATACGGAAAAGGAAAGAGATATTATCCTGACAGTTGTATCCAAGAGTCAGTACATGAACCTTTCTCACTTTGTAGAGAAAACAGATCCTTATGCCTTTGTAATAGTTTCCGACGCCAAGGAAATCAAAGGAGAAGGATTTACATATGAATACAGAGTATAGTTTATATAAACATATTGTGTTATAATAACTTGGTATCCTACTTTTAGGAGGTTTTTATGGTACATTTACAGAATGTTTCTAAATCATATAAAAATGGTGTAAATGCCCTGAATGACATCACTATTGATATTAAGGATGGAGAATTCGTATATGTCATCGGTGAAACCGGTTCCGGAAAAAGCACATTTATAAAGCTGCTTGACGGAGAGCTGATTCCTACCAAAGGTATAGTTGAGGTAAATGGAGTCAATGTCGGAAAACTGAGATTCTCCAAAGTTCCTAAATATAGAAGAAATATCGGTGTGGTATTCCAGGATTACCGTCTTATTGAATCAAAGACGGTTTTTGAGAATATCGCTTTTGCGCTGGAAGTTATAAATAAGCCAAGAAAAGAAATCAGACAGAGAGTAAGAGAAGTTCTGGAGATAATTGACCTGGAAGACAAAGCAAAGAGTTTTCCAAGTGAACTTTCAGGTGGTCAGCAGCAGCGTGTTACCATCGGACGTGCTATTGCCAATCATCCAAAACTGCTTATAGCAGATGAGCCAACAGGTAACCTTGACCCGGAACGTTCAAATGAAATCGTAGAACTGCTCGAAAAAATCAACCAGGAATCTGGTACGACAGTAATCATGGTTACTCATGATATCAATCTCGTCAACAAATACCGCAAGCGTACCATTAAGTTTGAATATGGTCACGTAGTCTCTGACAGCAGAGAGGGAGGCTATATAGCTCATGTTTAGACTTATAGGCAGACACTTCAAGGAAGCATTCCAGGGAATTTTCAGACATTTTTCCAGCTCACTCAACAGTATTACCGCTGTTACGGTAACATTGGTACTGGTGAGTCTTTTGACGCTCATCATCGGTAACGTATCTCAGATCACCAGAAGCATTGAAGGAGAGATCAAGATATTTGTTACAGTTGAGGAAGAAATTGAAGACGAAGAGATCCCTGCACTTACAAGAAAGATTGAAAATGTGGAAGGGGTATCTCGTGCTGAGTTCTCCAATAAAGACACTGAACTTGATAAACTCATCGCTTCCTTTGGTGAGGAAGGAAAACTGTTTGAAATATACCGTGAAGACAATCCATTGCACAGGGCTTTCATTGTTTCATTGAAGGAAGGCTACATCATTTCTGATGTGGCAGCCAGATTGGAAAAGATTGACGGCCTGATGGAAGTTAACTTCGGCGGTATCAGCACAGAAGAATTCCTGAAGATTTTAAATGGCGTCAGACAGGGCGGTTATGTTCTGGTTGCAGCTTTGACATTGGTAGCTATTTTCCTGATTCAGAACACCATTAACCAGACAATTTTCAACAGAAGACTGGAAATCAGCATCATGAGACAGGTTGGAGCCAGTAACTCCTATATCCGTCAGCCTTTTGTCATTGAAGGTATTTTCATTGGCATCATGGGGTCTGTTTTACCTGTTCTGGCAACGATTTTCGGATATAAGTATGTTTATGAAGCTGTCGGCGGACAGCTGGTTTCAGGAATGCTGGCTTTACAGCCGGTAAATCCTTTTGCCTACTATGTATCAGCCTTCCTGGTAGCAGTAGGTATTATCGTTGGTCTGATTGGATCATTCCTGTCGGTAAACAAACACTTAAGATGGAGGAGATAGCGTGAAGAAGCTTTTGGCGATTTTAATATCCATTAACTGCATTCTGGGCTGTTTTTGCTTTGTCAGAAATCAGGATAAGTTTGTTTACAGAGCTGATGATGATTTTGCTTCAAACGAAGATTATTACAATGAACTCTGTGTAACCAGAGGTCTCGATGAGGCAACAACACGGCTATGTGCCAGATTCAGAAAATATGTTCAGGGCCAGGCTGACCGGGTTAAGAGTGAAATCAATTCGCTGACTGCCCAGATGAACAATATCAGGGATGATATCATCAATCAGGGACGTAAGATCAATGAGATAAACAGCACGATTTCAAGTGTTGAAAATCAGATAAGAGGTTTGGAAATCCAGATCAAAACCATCGAGGAAAACATCAATCAGATTACTCTGGAAATCATAGAGAGAGAAAAGAAGATTGAAGAACTGAATGACGGTATCAAGGAAAGAATGGTTGCCCTGCAGGCCCGTGTTTCTCTGAACAGTTATATCGGTTTTATCATGGGAGCCAATAACTTTGTTGACCTGCTAAGAAGAGTAAGCGCCATTAATGAGTTTACTGATTATGATGTCAGCAAGATCCGTGAAATGGAAGCTGAGAAAGAACTGCTGGAAGCTGATAAACGGGAGCTTCAGAATCAGAAGGATGACCGGGCTAAGAAGAGAGCAGACCTTGAAGCTTATAAGACAGACCTTTATACCTTAAAACGGCGGGCTGAAGAACTTCTGGCTGAATATCGTCGTAAGGAGGCTGAACTCAACAGAGTCAGAGATAATCTGCAGATCAGTCTGGATGATCTCAGAAACAAAATTGAAAACATTGATGATGCCTTAAGCGGTTACTATCCTAGTGAAGGATTTATCAGACCGGTAGCTCATGCCTGGATTTCATCAAGCTGTCCATATTATGCGCCTGGAAGCCCATCCAGCGGATTCCATCCGGCAGCTGACATGGCTACGGGTGTTGGAACATATCTGTACGCTGTAGCTAATGGTTATGTTGTAGCTACCAGAGGTGGTTGTGGCTGGGGATACCTGGGCAATAACTGCAATGGCGGTTTCGGTAACTACATAGTTTACATGATTGAAATCAACGGCACATCATACTTTATTATTAACGCTCACTTAAGTGAGATATATGTAAACGTCGGTGATGTTGTACATCAGGGCCGTGAAGTTATTGGTCTGACTGGTAACTCAGGAAGCACGAGCGGACCGCATCTGCATATAGAAGTTATCAGATTCGGTAATGTCGGAATCAAGGAAGCCGTACGTATGTACAGCAATGTCGGCAGAATATACTATACATTAGGACGTAATATCTACTCTACATGTGAATACCGCGGTGCTCCATGCTATGAGGATGCACTGAAGATATTCGGCGTATATTACGGAATGGAATTTTAATGGATTATAAAACAACTAAATCAAATGCAACCTTGAAACTCATAATGGTAATCGTTTTTCTGGCTCTGGCCGTAACGATTACTTTTGTCATTGGTTACGGGGTAGGCCGTTTTGCCGGAAACAGCAGCACGCCTTCCGGCATAAATGATTCACGAATGAATACGTTACAGGCTGTATATGATATCATGGCAAAAGATTTCTATTACGGTGAAGACAGTGAAGAATACCGCAGCAAGCTGATTGATGATGCCATAAACGGCATGGTTGATGCGCAGGGAGACATTCATACCGATTACATGACTCCGGAAGAAGTCCGGCAATTCAACGGCTCTCTTGAAAGCAATATCGTAGGCATTGGCATACGTTATACTGAACTTGACGGGCAGATACTGGTTCTGGAAGTCCTGAGGGATTCTCCGGCGGAAAAAGCCGGTATCCAGGAAGGTGATATTATCACGGCAGTTGACGGCGTAAGCTGCAGAGAAAGCTCTGTTGATTATGTTGCTGATCTGGTAAAAGGACAGATAGGTACAAGTGTTAAGATTTCAATAGACAGAATGGGAAAACCGGTAGAACTTACGGCTGTCAGAGCTGTTATCGGAACAACGGTATCGTCAGAAATCAGAGACGGCATAGGAATACTACGCATCAGTGCGTTTGGCGATCAGACAAGTGAAGAACTGGGAGAACACCTGAAATATCTGGAAGACAATAAGGTTACAAGATACATTATAGATTTAAGAAACAACGGTGGCGGTTATGCTCAGACCCTTGATAAGATGTGCGCTTATTTCATGAATAACGGAGAGATCGTTATGGTTGAAGAAGACCGCAATGGCCGTCAGATCATTGATAAAGTCAAGAACTCCCAGAAGGTCAGTTACGATAAGATCGTCATTCTGATCAATGAAGCTTCAGCCAGCTGTTCTGAAGTATTTACAATGGCTTTAAAGGAAAATTGCGGTGCTGTAACCGTTGGAACTACCAGTTACGGTAAGGGACTGGCACAGCTACAGAAACTGTTCAGAGATGGAAGCGCCATAAAATATACTGATGTTATCTGGAAATCAGGTAATGGAGTCTTTATTAACGGTAAGGGTATTACTCCTGACTATGAAATCAGACTTCACGATGCTCTGTATATGCCATATCTTAATTTCGATGACGGGGAAGTATATGAATATAATCAGGTCAGCAGCAAGGTTGCCGCTGCACAGTCAATGCTGGATTTCCTGGGATACAATCCTGACCGTCGGGACGGGTACTATTCAGAAGCAACCAGACAGGCCGTAATGAAGTTCCAGAGTGATAATGGATTTACTGCGGACGGAAGACTTGATAAGAAGACTGCTACGGCAATCGATACCAAGGTCGTATTTGAATGGAATACTAATAAATCAAATTATGATATCCAGATGGATAAAGCCATGGAGCTTGTAAAGGAGTAATATGAACGAGATGTTTCATCTTGTTTCCTCATTCCAGCCAAAAGGGGATCAGCCTGGTGCCATAGATGCTCTGGTTACTGGTCTGGAAAACAAGGAAAAATGTCAGGTTTTGCTCGGCGCTACCGGTACCGGTAAGACTTTCACCATTGCGAATGTAATAGCCAAAGTAAATAAACCTACTTTGGTTTTTGTTCATAATAAGACCCTTGCGGGTCAGCTTTACAGTGAATTCAAGGAACTGTTTCCTGATAATCATGTAGAATACTTTGTATCCAACTTCGACTATTATCAGCCGGAAGCCTATATTCCAAAATCTGATACTTACATTGAAAAGAATGCCATGATCAATGATGAGCTGGACATGTTACGTCTGGCAGCCTGTAATGCTGTACTTGAACATCGCGATACTATTATTGTTGCTTCAGTAGCCTGCATTTATGCCTCAAGTGATCCTCAGCAGTATAAGGACATGTTCTTTACCATAAAGACCGGTCAGAAGGTAGGCCGTCAGGAATTGCTGCGCATGCTGGTAAACAGACAGTACAGCCGTAATGACCTTGATTTAAAAAGAGGAACCTTCCGTGTAAGAGGGGATGTCATAGATATTTCTCTTGGTTATACTGATCAGTTTATTCTGCGTGTTGAACTGTTTGATGATGAAATTGACCGTATTACAGAAATAGATACCATCACAGGGAATACTCTGAATTCATATACCGTATATAATATCTTCCCGGCTACCGGTTATGCCCGTAATCAGGATGATATCAATAAAGCTTGCGATAACATTGAAGCCGAACTTAAGGACAGGCTTCAGTATTTTGAAGACAATAACAAGCCTCTGGAAAGAGAACGTCTGGAGCAGAGATGTACATATGACCTGGAAGCTTTAAGAGAATTCGGCAGCTGTCCTGGCATTGAAAACTATTCCAGACATCTGGAATTCAGAGCTCCTGGTACCAGATCCTTTACCCTGTTTGATTACTTCCCTGAAGACTATCTGTTGGTCATAGATGAATCTCATGTTACCGTTCCGCAGGTCAGAGGCATGTACAATGGTGATCGCAGCCGTAAGGAAACTCTTGTTGAATATGGTTTCAGACTGCCAAGTGCTCTGGATAACAGACCTTTGCGTTTCAATGAGTTTGAAAGCCTGATTAATCAGGTGATATTTGTTTCAGCTACACCAGGTAACTATGAGCTGGAAAAAGTTGACAATCATGTCATCGAACAGATCATCCGTCCAACCGGTTTGCTGGATCCGAAGATCGAAGTCAGAAAAACAAAAGGTCAGATCGATGATCTGATTTATGAAATATCAGAAAGAGTCAAAAAGAACGAGAGAACGCTGGTAACGACACTGACTGTCCGCATGGCAGAAGAACTGACAAGGTATCTGCAGGGACAGGGTTTCAATGTTGCTTATCTGCATCATGAAACCAAGACATTGGAAAGAACAGAAATCATCCGTGATCTCAGAAAGGGAAAATATGATGTTCTGGTTGGTATCAACCTTTTAAGAGAAGGCCTGGATATTCCGGAAGTTTCTTTAATTGCGATTCTTGATGCTGATAAGGAAGGTTTCCTCAGAAGCGAAAGAAGCCTGATTCAGACCATCGGCCGCGCTGCCCGTAACGCTGATGGAACTGTCATTATGTATGGTGATAATATTACTGATTCAATGCAGAAAGCTATTGATGAAACCAACAGAAGAAGAACTATTCAGGAAAAATTCAATGCTGAACATGGCATAGTTCCTACAACGATCCGCAAGGAGATCAGAGAGGCCATTCACTCCAGAGAAACACATGAAATGGCCATGAAATACATGTCCAAAAAGCTCAGAAAGAACGCCAGAGAACAGGAAGAACTCATCAAGAGACTGGAAAAGGAAATGCGTGAAGCTGCCAGAATTCTGGACTTTGAGAGAGCTGCTGAATTAAGAGACATGATTATGGAGTTAAAAGCGAATTAGGATGAGAAAGATCATACTGGCATCAGCATCGCCGCGCCGTAAGGAAATAATGGAAATGCTGGGAATAGATTTTGGTGTTGTAGTAAGCAACATTGACGAGACTATGGATGAAAGCCTCAGCATTGAAGAACGTATCATGGAAGTAGCCAGAAAGAAAGCTCTGGATGTTTTAAGTAGCAATCCGGAGTGTTTGGTCATCGGCAGTGATACAATTGTTGAAGTTGACGGCAGAATACTGGGAAAACCGCACAGTAAGACAGAAGCAGAAGAAATGATTAGCCTGATTTCCAATCGTTCGCATAGAGTTGTTACAGCACTGGCAATTGTCAGTAAAGATGAAGAATATGTGGACTGTGACGTAGCACATGTTCATTTCATTGATGTTCCTGAAAAGGAAATCAAGGAGTATGTTCTTACTGATGAGCCTTATGATAAAGCAGGCCGGTATGCCATTCAGGGATGGGCTGGTGTTTATATTAGTAAAATAGAAGGAAGTTTCTATACTGTCATGGGTCTGCCTCTGCATCTGGTATATCAGAAACTGTCTGAACTCGGATATAAGAGAAAAAAGGCAAAATCCATAGATAGTTAAAAATGAAGTGTCATGAATGTCCCATTATGACAACTTGACTGTTTGGCAGGTTCATATTACAATGAAATTCCAATGGGGATGTCTTGGTTTCGACAGGGCGATGTTGGATTCGGAATGCAGTGGAGTTATTCACCTCAAGAATAAAACCTAAAAATAAACGACAATCGTCAATATTCATTTGCTGCTTAGTAGCCGTCTCTAGGCTCGCAGCCGTCACCTTTTATCGCTCCTCTGGGTTTAAGAGTGGTGTCAAAGACAGGGGATCAGTTCCGATGATGCTGATAAACCGGAATGAAATTCATCAGCAAAACAGGTATTATTCGGTGTTCGCCAGATAGATACCTGTTCAAGTTGGCGAACTAAACTGTAGGTTTCTGAATGTGGGACACGTTTTGGACAGGGGTTCGATTCCCCTCATCTCCACCAAATGAAAAAGCAGCCATTTTATAAAAAATGGCTTTTTTTAGACATTTTTGAGTTTTATAAGTGCTATTTTGACAGTTTTTAGGCACGATACCGTGCTTGAAATACAGGCCTAATTAATCAATAATAGGGCTTAAAATTAGTGCTTATAAATAGAAGTAGTTAAATTCGTGGCTTAAATAGGCTTAATATGGCTTATACGTAAGAGATTCCCTCTCTCCACCAAATTAAAATCAGCCATTTTTGATCAAAAAATGGCTTTTTTATTCTTTCAGGGTTTTGTTTACGTGTACTATAATTGATTTGAGGAAGAACATATGGATGAAAAGAAGAATGACATCATTAATATAGTTATAGCAGTTTCTTTGATAATGGTTGATGTATTTCTTTACACACAGTATCCAAAATGGTTTGACAGACCTGCCTATCAGCCTGCTGATTCAGTTTGCCTTACAGTAAGTCTGGTATTTTGTACAGGGCTTCTTGCATTTATGCTGATTGATAAGAAGGACAGATTAATGTATAAGATTATCAGAATAATGTTATTGGTAAATGTTATTACATTATTTAATTTTTTTACATGGCTTCCTTTTGTACCATGGCTACTGGCAACTGCCATATTTCCTAAAGGGCTGTTTGAGTTAGGAAAGTTTACATATACAGTTTTATGGCTTCTTGTATCATATGGGAAAAAGATTGTTCTATCTGGAATACTGAAGAATAAGAAGTAATAGTATTTAATAAAGGGGTAAAAAGTGAAGGATATCAGAACAGAAGCCATATAATGTATGAAATTAAAAGACTAATGATTTCAAAATATCACACTTCCACCATCAACTAAGATGATGTAATTTATAATCGGGCCTAAAAACAGTGCCTAAATATCTTTACATGTAAAATGACCGCATAAATAGGCACTTGTTGAGAACGATTAAAGACATTCCCCTCTGCTCCACCAAATGAAAAAGCAGCCATTTTATAAAAAATGGCTTTTTTTTATAATTTTGACCTAGCTGTACTATAATGTAATTGAGGTGTATAGAAAGGGAGAGGGGGTGTATTCATGTCAAAACTAAAGAAGACACTTATTTTTCTGATCCTTGTTCTGCTATTGCTTACAGGATTTATTGATACTTCTCCTACGTATACGGTTGAAGAACTGGATGAGCGCTACGGTACAGCAATACAGAATCTTGGATACTTCTATAAGAAACAGCATCATTATTCTCTACTTAATCACAAAAAAGCAGAATATGTATTCCGAGGGACAAAACAATACAGTCATTACTTTGTAATTGTTGTGAGAGCAGCTGATCATGAAAGCTATATTTCACGGAATACACATGCTGCTATCAGAAAAACATTGCTGTTAACTGTTAAGGGACATAATACGGAAATAATGATTTATGACACACAAAATGCAGGAGCTGCTGCTGAGTGTACTGTCAAATTGAAAAACGGATGCATTAAAGTTTACATAGTTACTAATGATAACCGTGACATTGAAGGATACTGGCAAAGCGATCCTTTATCAGATGATGCATTTATAAAAATATTTGAAGATCTTTTATCAACAATACTTAAATAAGGATGCTTAAGATAGAATAGTGAATTTATAATCGGGCTTAAAAACAGTGCCTAAATATCATTGTATGTAAAATAACCGTATAAATAGGCACTTGTTGAGAACGATTAAAGACATTCCCCTCATCTCCACCAATAACAAAATCAGCTGCGTTTTATGAATAAGAGCAGCTTTTTTGTGCTACAAAATTCACAAAAAAACTCCTTTGGATTTATCTGCCAAAGGAGTTTTTCTGCTTTTAGTAAGGGAAACTGAATGATGTGTTTGCTACAGTTATCATTACTATTAATAAGGTATTAACTATAGCAGCAATATACAGGTTTCCGGTTAAGCGGTAGCTTCTGACTGCAATCGCAGCTGTAATGAACATTATCGGAACTATTGGCAGCAGCAGAATTGGAATCAGGGCGAATACAGAAGCGACCATCGCTATGCCTACTTTTGAGAATAATGCTACCCAGGTTGTCGCCTGCAACAATGGTGTAGGGGCATAGGTAATTATCAGCATAATAGCTGGAGCCAGCATGTTGAACAGGCCACACGTTAAAATCTGCATCAGTTCAGACTGCTTTCTAAATGTTGATCTTTTTACGGCGATTGACTGAACAATGTAATAGCCGACATATAATGGGATGTATCTGATTGCTACCCATATTTTCTTTAATGGGAATGATCTGATATCAAAGCTCCAGAAACGGTAGTCAGTCTGGTTGATAAGATCAGCAGCAAATAACAGACAGTATGTTGCAACAGTAACGATTACACTCAGTAATATTGTTATAAGCAGTTTTGACAATGTAATATAACTGCCGAATTCTTTTTCGTTACCTTTGATTGGTTTTCCAAAACCCTTTTTCAGAATTAACAGAGTTACCAATGAGCAGCCTATTGACCATAAGCCAATACCTCCGGTAGTATCCTGCGGCCATATAGGGTTCTTCAAGGCTACATAGCCGATAAGCATTAACGGAACGATCAGCAAGCAGTTGATAAAACCGGCTTTGATATTGCTGCTGACATATTTGGCAGGCTTTTCATAATATTTTACTTCTTCCTTGACTGTGGCGAATACCGGGATCTGAGTCATAAGATCGATAAACGGTACCACAAACAGGAAGAAACCGATAAGGCCGATCAGGTTGCACAGTTCCTTGAGGAACCATACCTGATTGGTATAAGGAATGCTTTTTGGAGCAGGCATTGTTCTGTCAAATGATTCCAGCAGGTATTTTACACATGTTGAAGAGAAGTGGTTGGTAGCATGGAACTGAGCCGGATTATAGAGAGTTACAGTGTAGCCGTTTTTCGGACTGGTATAGGTTTTTCCTTCTTCCAGATCACCTGTAACACGGGTACCCAGAATGTTGGAAACCAGATTTTTGGAATTATCACTGGTTAATAATACAGCGGTATTCTCAAAGAAGAATTCATCATACTTGGCACCAATGACATTGCAGTGACATAGGAATGTTTCACCGTTTGTCTTCTGAGCCATCCGGGTAGGATAGTTGCCGACAATGACACCTGTATTTATTTTATTCAGCTTATGCGCTTCAGTCGGATCTGTACCTTTTTTGAGGGCTTCACGTTCCAGATCAGAGTAATATGTCATGGTAACGATTGTGTAACTGCCGCCCATTGAGTGACCGGTTACACCGATCTTGGTGGAATCGACATAGTCCAGTGAATCAAGATATTCGATGAACGCAATAAGTCCGTTTGATTTTACTATCGGACTGTCTTCATGACCTTTTGGAACATCAGAGTTTCCGTGAGAGAAGTCATCCAGAGAAATTACTACATAACCGCGTCTTGCCAGTTCAATGTAGTTACAGTCCTGCATTTCACGGTTGTTAAGATAGCCGTGAGAACAGAGAACAGCAGGGGCTGGATTCTCAGCCGTAGCGCTTTTCGGCTTGAACAGATAGGCAGTCAGGTTGCCTGCTTCAGTTTCAAGCGTAATGTCGGTCATGGTTACACGGCCGAAATCGGTCTGCAGCAGACCGGCAGAAATGATGCTGATGGCACATAGAACAAGAGCGGCCAGCAACTGGATTCTGTTTCTTTTTTTCATATTATCCTCGCTTACAAATTGTATTGCTGATTATATTATAAAATGGTTCTGTTCCCGCAACTATATAAATGCTCCTAATAGTAAAAACGTATCATTATTCTGATACGTTTTTATCTGTTAACAGTAATTATTTATCATGTCAGTGATAACTTTATAATAAGCAGAAGTATCAATGGCAACAGCTATTCTGGAATTACAGGTTACAGCGTCAAAGTCAGTAACAGTTACACCTCTTTTTTCACTGTCACCATCGATGACATATGTATATGAATTCTTCCAGGTAATGACATCATCACATACGAGGGAAGAGATGGCGATAGCATCATGCATGGCTTCTTCATTGCGGAATTCAATCAGTTTTTCCATAACATTTCTTACCTCAGGTCGTACGTCAGGAGAGACAGTATTAAATACTGATTTTCTAAGAGGTGCCAGTCTGGTAACATTGAGGCCAACCATGTCAATTGGTATGCCACTGGCAAATACGATTCTAGCTGCTTCCGCATCATTGTATATGTTAGCTTCCGCATAAGGGCTGATATTTCCAGTGGTTGTCGTTCCACCCATGACTACTATTTTTTTGATGAGAGTTTTCAGGTCAGGATATTTATTCAAGGCTAATGCCAGGTTTGTTTCAGGCCCAACGGTGACAACTACCAGATTACCATTACACTCAGTAGCTGTCTTATATATCATATCGCAGGCAGAGAGTGGAGCAGGATCATTATCTGATTTTTCCAGCTCAACATTTCCCAACCCATTGGCACCATGAAACTTAGATACCGGTCTACCGAAGGGGCGGGTAAGAAAACTGTCAGTACCTTTGGCAACGGGAACATCATCACGATGCAGCAGTTTCAGAATGTTGAGAGCGTTCTTAGTGGTAACCTCTGTTGTGTTATTACCGCCAATTGTAGTTATGGCTTTTAAGTCAAATAATTCTCTGAAAGCACAGCCAATGGCAATGCAGAAAAAATCATCAACTCCCGGATCAGTATCGATCAGTATAGGAACAGGTTTCATAAAGCACCTCCTGTATCACTATCAGTATATATGATTCAAAAGAAAACGGCTATCATGACGATAACCGTTCATTACTGTTATTCTTTATCTTTCTTTTCTTCTTTGTCAGCCTTTTTATCTTTCTTCTTAGGCTTGTCTTCGCCTCTCCACTTCTTCATTTCTTCCAGTCTTTTCTGAACAGTTTCAGCGAAACGTCTAGGAATTGGATTTACTGAAGCGTTGGCAATCTGATCAGCGAACTTAGCTACGAAGTTGCAGGTGATCATAAATGAATCAGGATCAAGATGAGTCATGTCATCATGATGGTTGTGGATCTGAGCACCGCCACGAGGCTGCAGTCTGGCAAATGTGCAGGCTGGAACACCGGCTCCGGCAAAGCTGCTGGAGTCTGATGAATATGTTCCTAATTCACTTGATAATGGATAGTTTTCAATGTTGGCCAGATACTGGATGGCATGTAATGTATCTTCACTGCAGGAACAGCAGACAAATTCATAACCCAGGGTTACACCTGTCATATCGAAATTGATGTTGAAGATGTACTTATCCAGTTCTTTCTTATGGGTCTCACAGTACTTTCTGGAGCCTACAAGTCCAATTTCTTCAGAACCGCACCAGATGAACTTCATTGTTCTTCTTGGTCTGTGCTTATTGAAGTAATGCATTAATTCCATGATGGTTACAGAACCGGTACCATTATCCCAGCTGCCCTTTGAATATGGGACTGAATCGTAGTGAGCACTGAAGGCAATGATCTCATCCTTGAGGTCTGTTCCTTCGATGGTAGCTACAACGTTATGGGATGTTCCTTTGGTATTTCTGGCTTTCAGAACCATTTTGACTTTTGTAGGGTTGCTTCTGACAAGTTTTTCAGCATCATCAATATGAATCTTGATGCCAGGGAGAGGATTTTCCTTACCGAAGGCGTTGGTTGGTCTTAATTCATGCTTAATACTGTCTTCTTCATAGAAGTCACCGGCGATCATAATGTAGCCTAAAGCACCTTTTTCAGCGATCTTTTTCATCATGTCAGGCATAACACGTCCCTGTACCAGAACGATTTTGTCTTTGATATCAGTCAGGTTGGCGTCCTTGACGTTTTCAAGGTATTTGAATCCGCCAACAGCACCTCCTTTTTTGGTGCTAGGAGTCTTGCCAATACCGATTACCGGATAACTGCAGTATTCAGGTTCCAGTACTTCGAGTGTAGCTTCAGATATTGAAGCGCCTTCAATTTCAAAGTCTTCAATAACAGCAGGCACACCGGCTTTTTCGGCTGTTTTCTTTAAGATGTTGGCAGCCTTCAGTTCTTCTTTTGTTCCGGCAACGCGGACGAAGCTGATGTCTTCCAATAGTTTCCATGCGCGATTTTTATCCATAATTATACCTCTTTTGCTTTGTGAATTATTATACACTTATAGCCTTTAAAATACAAAGAGTAAGCATTATCGCATGCTTACTCTCTGTTTCTTGAATCTTAACTACTGATCTAGATTTCAAATGTTTCAGGCGGAGCAGTAAAACTGCTGAAGGTTACCTGAGCAGATGTGAAATACAGTACCAGTGTATTGTCATCGTTTTCGTCATACATGGCACGTAATGAAGGATAGTTGTCAAGCATTGACTTCTTGGCCTCAACTCTATCATCCTCTTTCATTTCACCTGCAATTCTGATCCAGGTTCCCTTTGAGAAACCGCAGATTTCAACCTTAGGATTGGCAAAGATCTGTCTGGCGACTGGTTTAACTTTTCCTGTCTGAATGTAAAGTCTGTCTTCAAAAATGTTGATTGTTCCAAAAGGGCGTACTCTTGGCTGATCACCTTCAACAGTGGCCAGATAATAAGTACCGCATTCTTTCAGAAACTGGCATGTTCTCTGTAAGTTATTCATTTTGATCCTCCAATTTCTTTTCAAATATCAGGTCTATTGCTGATAGTCCTCCATTTACATGCATTTTTACCGGAATGTAGCCAACATAACGAAAACCGTAACTGGCATATTTTTTTATTATTTCTTCGTTATTGTTGAATTCTGTATAATTTATGACTCCCGTGCTATTCACTCTGACTATTTCGTAGGTGTACATCTAGTATTACTCCTTATTTAACAGATTTTTTGCCTTGTTATAAATTGTTTCGTTATCAAGACCGAAGATTGGATAGAGGGATAGACGTGTTCCTGTTTCTCCAAACCTGTCTTCTACAGCTACGTAATCAGTCCTAATATTATCAGCCTTTGTAAAGAGGGCAGCACGGCATGATTCTGTAAATCCTCCGTAAATATTATGCTCTTCTACTGTCAGCAGATTACCAGTTTCCCTTACGTATTTGATTAGTGTTTCTTCATCAAAAGGCTTAATGGTATGGTAATTAAGAACATTACATTCAATTCCTTCTTCAGCAAGTCTTTCGGCCACTTCCATGACAAAGGTCGTCATTATACCGGTAGCAGCTATGGTAAGATCTTGGCCTTCTCTTAATACCTGAGCCTTGCCGATCACAATTTCGTCATCCATTGAAGTAACGCACTGTACCGGTTCTCTGGAAGTGCGCATGTAGGCATAACCATCATATTCGTACAGTTTCTTAACCATTAATCTGGTCTGATTATAATCACATGGATTTAATACAACCATTCCCGGAATAGCTTTCATCCAGGCAATGTCTTCTATGCACATATGTGATCCGCCATCAAGGGCAGGGGTAATGCCACAGTGAGATCCGATCAGCTTGACGTTCATATTGTTATAGGCAATGGCATTACGTACGATTTCACAGGCTCTGCCAGCTGTAAATATTGCAAAGCTTGTAACAAAAGGTTTCCATCCAGCAGCAGCCAGTCCAGAAGCCATGCCGACTTCATTCTGTTCAGCAATACCTGCTTCAATATACCTGTCCGGATAAGCTTTGCCAAATGCGGTTGTGCCTGTTGCTGCACCGAGGTCGCCTTCCAGAACGACGAGGTCATCGTGCAATGCTCCCGTATCAAGCAGTCCCTGGCCATAACCGGCACGGGTAGCTAATAATTTCTTTTCACTCATATTACGCTTCCTCCAGTTCTTTTATGGCAATTTCCAGCTGTTCGGCATTAGGAGCCTTGCCATGCCAGGCATAATTGCCTTCCATATAGGAAACGCCTTTTCCCTTTATGGTATGGGCCAGTATGACATGTGGTTTTCCTTCTTCATGGTGTGAGAAAGCTTCAAGAAGCTCTTCGAAGCTATGACCATTTATTTCATCAACCAGGAAACCGATAGCTTCATATCTTTTATGTAAATCACCAAGATTCATGATATCTTTGGTAGCACCATCAAGCTGTACAGCATTCATGTCCACTATATAAGTCAGATTATCCAGCTTATAGTGGCACGCTGCGCTGGCTGCTTCCCAGACAATACCCTCATCAGATTCTCCATCTCCAATCAGTACATATACTTTCTGTGGAGATTGTTTCATTTTATAGCCTAATGCCATACCGGTAGCGGCTGAAACACCCTGACCGAGTGATCCAGGATTGAAATCTGTAAAAGGAGTTCTGCCTTTTACCGGGTGGCCCTGTAGACGTGATCCCTGTTTGCGGAAAGTGTGAATCTCTTCAGGATCAAGAATTCCTTTTTCCAGCATGTAGCCGTATTGAGCAGGAACTGCATGACCTTTGGAGAATACAAAGCGGTCTCTGTCTGGATCATCAGAACCTTTACCAAGATTCATCTCATGTTCGAATAGAGTAATTATGATTTCCACACAGGAAAGTGATCCGCCGGGATGTCCTGAATTAGCTTCTGAAGTCATTTTCAGGATATCAATGCGGATTTTCTTTGCGAGTTTTTTCCACTCTGAAATAATAATATCCATTTCTAAATCCTCCCTAACATGTAAGGAATAATCTCTATACTAATTATAATATATGATACAACCTATTAAAACAGACAGCTGTAATTTGTTTGTAATGTGCGTTTTAAAATGGCAGATCTAAAAATATGTTGTATATCTGCCAAATAATGTTATAATATGAATACTGTTGGGGCATTAGCGCAGCTGGGAGCGCGTATCGCTGGCAGCGATGAGGTCACGGGTTCGAACCCCGTATGCTCCACCATAGTGAAAAATGAGGTTTCCGAAAGGAAACCTTTTTCATGCTTGAAAGTGTCAAAAACCCTTTAAATAAAGGACTTTTGGCACTTTTTATTTTTTGAGAAATCAAATTTTGCGAAAATCCTTAACTCATGAAAACATGAATATCGTGGGGTCAAATTGTGGGGTCAAATCTTGCGTTGCTCTTCCATATGTTATAAAATGGGGTCAAACGTGGGGTCAAACCCGGTTTTGTGGGGTCAAATAGAGACTGTCAATTACAAAAAAAATAAAAATATTTCGGCAAATAATAAAAACGCCGAAATATATTTAAATATTGTTCTAATCGATGATAATATATGTTTGGAGGAAAAGCTTATGGATATCTATTCAATTGAAGATAAGTACATTCAGGCAAAAACTCTTAGGGAAAACGGTTATTCGTACTATAAGATTAATAAACTTGTGGAAAAGAATGTATTGCGTAAGATCAATAACTTTACATATGAGAACTTGCTATACAAAGGTGAGGAAAATGATTTTCATAATGCTCTGGCCTATATTCCCAAGGGAGTGATCTGTCTTCTGACGGCTGCAAGGTATTATAATCTTACTAATTACATGCCTTCGGAGATCGATGTTGCCATTGGACGCAAGGATAAAGTCAGTACTCTCCCTGAGTGGCCCCTCGTAAAAATTCATTATTTTACGGATACCCGTTACAATACGGGCATTGTTACTGAAGAAGAAAATGGCCTGGAATTCAGAATATACGATATTGAGAAAACCGTAGTCGATTGTATTTATTACAGGAATAAAGTTGGTATAGAAGAGACATCAGAGATACTGAAGAACTACCTGAGGAGAAAAAACAGAGATTTAAATAAAATGCACAGATTTGCAAAAGATCTTA
Organism: Erysipelotrichaceae bacterium; assembly: GCA_017516045.1. Classification (GTDB taxonomy): domain Bacteria; phylum Bacillota_I; class Bacilli_A; order Erysipelotrichales; family Erysipelotrichaceae; genus RUG521. Next base: position 5,857 of record JAFWDT010000023.1, on the reverse strand, counting down.
AGTGCGAAACAACGCTGAGAATTTATCTGGAAGCAATCGGTGGATGGATGTATTGATAGTAAGAGATAGTTAGTAACATAGTCGACGATAGTATCTGATATATCAAAACATACATTCTTCATACTTTACTTGTACGCTCTTGTAAAGTGTACTCAGAAGCAGGAAAGTAAGATGAGCATAGTATGAAGAGCCTAGCTGGAATAATTATCAAACAGTCAAATGAATCAACGATTTGTATAGTGAATATGAGGAAATAGAAATATGAAAAGACTACCCAGAAACATTCCTGCCAGATATCAGAAGGAATGGAAAGAAGATGTAAAAGAATGGAGATTCCGCAAGAAGGTCCGTTTCGTTAATGCCCAGGGGAAAAAGGTAGATACTACTACCAAATGGCACTGGACTATCAAAGAATGTGAGGATGAGGCAGAACAGATCGTCGCTGAAGGCCAGTATGTTGAGAAAGAAAAAAGGAAGAAGACTGTTTATGACATCTATGAAGAATGGTTGCAGGAATTAAGCGACCTTTCCCATAGAGAAGCTAATGTTAAGATCAGCGGTGATAGAAATAACTTTGATAATGCTTCCGGATTGAGAAGTTACTTTGACCCTAGTATGAAAAATAAAGCCATTAAAGAGCTTAAGACGGAAGATTGGAGTAAGTGGATCGATTATATCAACTCACCGGTAAAAGGCCATAAGAATCTCTCTGGTGCGACCGTAAAGAAGTATAAGGGAGTAGTGAAGAAGTTCAATCGCTATCTGCAGCTTAAAGGATATATCAATGCTGAACAGGCAATCCTCAATGAGAATGCCATCCTGTTCGTTAAGACCAAAAGACTGGAAGTCGGCAGAAGAAATGACCGTAATTATCCTGAATTTGAAGACCTCAGAAAACTGATGGATTACTATAGAGGTAAGGGTGTTGATAAGGATAAGATCGGTCAGTTCACTAACCTGTATTGGTATACCTTCTGGTCAGTACTGTATTTTACCGGCATGAGGGTAGGAGAGTTAATTGCCTTACAGTGGAAGAACATTGATTTTGATGGCGGTGATTACGGTACCGGTGTCATTTATGTTACTAATGCCATTAACCATAAAGAGACCAGAGAAAATGTCATGAGGCGTATCAAGGCTAATAATCTGGCTCTTAAAAACAGTAACTCTGAAAGAGAAATAACTATCTGGGCATACTACAAACAGATCCTCATTGACTATAAATATGCCTACAGATATGAATTCCAGGTAACACAGAAGAAAATGGATGACATGTTCGTATTCCCTAACATCAATGCCAGAGATCCTAAGGAAAAGGCGGGTTATCAGAGGCAGTCAAATGCCTTAAGAGAACTGGATAAGGTCACTGAGAAACTGGAAATGAAGAAACTTGATTGTCAGATGTTCAGGCATGGCTGTGCTCATTTCCTGTGTGACGTGAAACACATATCAGCCGAGGAAGCTCATGATTATTTTGGTCATCAGGATTCTGAGATGATCAGGGAAGTATATGCCAAGGCCAATCAGAGACAGAAGAGAGTCAGAGTGGACAGAGCATTGAAGGACCTTATCACTGAGAAACCTGACTTTGAATTACCTAAAGCTCAGGAAATAGACATCTCTGACAGTGAGGAGAACCGTAAGAAGCAGAAGTTCGCCAGTTATATGCGAGAACTGGCTCAGATACGTACAGCTATCAAGAGGAAACAGAAGGTCTATTATTACGATCTTGAACACGCTGAACATATTATCCAGGCACTTCAGGAGCATCCTGAGTTAAAAGATCAGATAGAGTTTGAAATGGAGTAGTATAGCATCATAGGCACTTTGATGATTGCCTGTCATCAGCAATTAAAGGTCTGCAGTATTTTAGAAGAGAAAGAGAAAATAAGGCGTGATTATTGGTATAATCATGTTATAGGTGATTGTTATGGAGGAAATGTTCAGATTAGAGGATTTTAATCAATACAAAGAAGATAACAGACGAGAAGTTAAGAAAGCAAGGAAAGGGCTGCCTGTTTCATTATGGGAAACCTATTCAAGCTTTGCCAATACTGACGGTGGTGTTATTATCCTTGGTGTGGATGAGAAAGATGATAAATCCTGGGTTACAGCCGGATTGAAAAAGAATGATGAAGATCAGCTTCTCAAAGCATTCTGGGATACTGTAAACAATCAGACAAAAGTAAGTGTAAATCTGCTAACAGAGAAGAACATTAAGAGTTTTACTGTAGGTGACGATTTGGTCATAGTTATAAGTGTTCCTAAAGCCAGAAGAGACGAAAGACCGGTATATATCAATAATGATATGCTTAAAGGGACTTATAAAAGGAATGGAGAAGGTGATTATCACTGCTCGCCATCTGAAGTGAAAGCCATGTTAAGGGATGCTGCGGAAGAGACAATGGATACAAAGGTTTTGGAAGAGATGAACTTATCAGTTATTGACACAGAAACTCTGCATTCTTATCGAAACAGGCATCAGTTATACAGAGCAGGTCATGTATTTGAAAATGATACTGATGAAGAATACCTCAGAAGGATCGGTGGAGCTGCTTATGGCAGAGATGGTAAGACATTGTATCCAACAGCAGCAGGATTACTGATGTTTGGTCATGAATACGATATTGTCAGAGAGTTTCCGTATTATTTCCTTGATTACAGAGAGATGCTTGACCCATCGATACGATGGACTGATAGGATACAATCAAGTTCCGGTGACTGGACTGGTAACGTCATGGAGTTTTTCTTCAGGGTAAATAACAAGCTTTCTAAAGATATTAAAGTTCCTTTCAAATTGGATGGAATCATCAGAGTTGATGATACACCTGTTCATAAGGCTATCAGGGAAGCGTTGATCAACTGTCTGGTTAATGCTGACTATTATCAGCCAAGAGGTGTTGTGGTAAAAAAGGAAGCTGATGTAATCACTTTGGAGAATCCGGGTAGCATCAGAACCGGTAAGCAGCAGATGCTAAGAGGTGGCATTTCTGATCCAAGAAACGCGACATTATTGAAGATGTTCAATCTTATCGGTTATGGCGAAAGAGCTGGTAGTGGTGTCCCGGATATCTTCTCAGTATGGCAGTCTCAAGGCTGGGATGAACCAATCATTGAGGAGACAACTGATCCTGATAGAACAGTTCTTGTTCTTAAATTGAAGGAACAAAATGGTGAAGTAGGTAAAGAAATGGAAACTACCCAGAAAACTACCCAGAAAACTACCCAGAAAATAATAGGATTAATCAGCGATAATCCTTACATTACGCAAGCTGAATTAGCGAAAGAAGTGGGTATAACTGTTGATGGCATCAAGTATCACATTAGAAAGCTCAGTAAAAATAGTGTGATCAAACGAGTTGGTGCAGATAAAGGTGGACATTGGGTAGTTATGGATAGTAACGATAATTAAATGCTTGTAAAAAACTGATGACGACGAAAAGGTTGTGCCTCTTGTGTCATCAGTTTTTTGTTATTTATAAAAAAATGTTTTTAACCTGCAGTTAAATGGTCGTTAACCATCAGCAAATATCTCCCAAAAATGTGGCAGAATCCTCTCTGTCAATTACGGTAATTAATCCAGGTATTCTGTCATATCGGGTATTTTTACTCTGTCATAAATGTAAATGATGGAAAACTATTCTGTCACTTTCGGTAAAGGTTTACTGGTAGATTCTGTCATTGTTATTACCGCGACATCTATAATCACCTGAGGTGATGGGATTGGACGACAAGATTAAATATTATCTGGTTATGAGGAATGATGTAGTAGAACTTGGCTTTAAAAACATGGACAGATTCGGAGCAGATCTGTTCTGCCTGGTAATGAGAGAGTTAAGAAGAAGTATTGAGAAGAATAACAGGAGTGAATGCCGCTTTTACTATTGGGAGTTAAAAGAATACCTTAACATTGATGATCATGTTTCTTATGAAATGTATAAGAAGGAGATAGACAGATTCAGGAAGACTATTCTTTCCTGCTGGTATGAATTTGAAAATAAGGAGATAGGAGTTGAAATGGTAGTCTTTATGGAAGTTATCAATGATAAGAAAAACAAAATGATCACAGTAAAGGCTAATCCTGATTTTCTGGAGTTTTTCCTGCCTTCCAGCAAATTTACCTACCTTAGCCTTACAGAGTTCTGCAATTTGAAAACGATGTACTCAAAGCGCTTATATGCTTTTCTGAAACAGTTCCGAAACACTGGATACAGAAGAATAAGTATTGAGCAATTCAGAGAATACATGGGAGCTGAAACAAAGACATATGATGATTTTGCTCAATTGAAAAGAAGGGTCATTCAGCCAGCAATGAAGGAATTAACCGATAAAGGATACTTATTAAATCTTAGGGTTAAAGAAGAGAAAGGCAACAAAGGTAAAGCGGTTGAAGGGCTACTGTTTGAGTTTGATTCTGAAGACAAATATAATAACAACTGTAATCATCCATATTGAAAAGTGACAAAACTGACCCATTTTTGAGGGATTCTGACCTCAAGTGTTTTTTACTATTAATGTATAATAAAATTGAAAATAGCAGATGGATAAGATAAAGTTTTTGCAACAACTTAAAGATCAATTAAAAGGTTTTGATTATATTGAGCATAGAGTATATCTTGACGAATACCGCACAGCCCTTGAAGAATATAAGAAAAGAGTTGAGCTAAAAGAGTATATCAAAGAAGTTGATTATGCATAAGATATAGAATTATCAAACTGCTAATGGTGCGAAGAAAGGAGCAAGGAATAACTGATAAATCATTAATCAAATAGTATGGATGTTAAGTGTGGTTTTAGGCACACTGTTGGTGCTTTTCTTGTAGTTGCTTAAAAAGTTGTTCCAGTTAATTATTTATCAAAATGAATATTACGATAAGGAAAACAGGATTATTGAGTGTTTACAGAATACATCATTACGAAACATAAGATTCGTAAACTTTTCTGTTGGGTTATTCAGGTTTTGCTTATCTTTATATGCACCGTTCATGTATAGATTCGCAGTATTATGTCATCGTGACTCATGTGTTGTTGTTACCGTATATAGAATACTTCGGTAGATGTAGGATTTCATATTTATTATTTATATTATTAAGTAGTGTAACAATAGTTTTATTTCATGGCTTTAAATGGAGATAAAAATAGTGAAAAAGATAATGCGGATTGTTGTGATTGATTTTAGTCTGACTATGTTATCATTAGGTCGATTGTGTATTATCTTTTGTTGAAAAATAGAAATGTTTGGTACAAAATAGTTGAAACCGGACAAAAGTGTCCACTTTTGGTACAAATATGGTCACTGTTTTTAAATCTTATTGGTTTATAATATTTATGTAATATGAGAGGTTCAAAAAAGAAATAGTTTTGTGCTGATGCCCACTGTATGTTTTTGTAAACTGTGAAAATGAATTGTTTGTTGCTTGTTATTTATAATCAACAGCTTGACATCAAAATATAATTCAAGCTCATTCGGTTCGTGCGTGTATTAGGTATATGAAATACAGGGGGCAAAATGATTTACATGTTTTTTAATTAGGAGGTAAAGATGAAAATAAAGATTATTATAAGTTTAATTGTTTATGCTGGAGTATTTAGGCAAAAACTTTAAGCGACTTAGGCAGTTAACCCCAAATAGTTCACAATCAACAAAACGATTAAAGAAGTGATTGGTGAATTACTACATTATAAAAATGGAAAACAAAAGCAATAGAGAAAGGTGGAAAGGATTGATATCTATGTATAGACAAGGTACATATTTATCATACAAGGGTGAGATATGCCATTATATATGTGGTTCCTGATTAGACGAACAATAGTATTAGTAATATTTTTATTAATGCTGTCATTATACAATTTACTG
>JAFWDT010000022.1 GCA_017516045.1 Erysipelotrichaceae bacterium | reverse complement strand
GTTCAATATCATCTGTTTAAACTCTTCTGTATACTTTTTGAATTTCTGTCCTTTACTTGCCATAGAAAAACTATCTCCTTTCGAAGATAGTTTCTTATAATTACCCTTTTTTTACCAGTGAACTAAATGGGGTCCACTCTCATGTTTCCATCCTTTTTATATTTCCCTGATATGCAGATACCTATTGAACAATTTTTCTGGCAAATTCAGCAGCAGCCTTAAGATCATTATCATCTGGTCTGCCTTTATTGATTCCCTTGAATTCACCCTTGCAATGGAATTCTCTTTCATCCATTTTAACGCCGGCCTTATCAGCTACGGCCTTGACCTTTTTATAGGTAGAATTCATCATGGCTGCCGTTCCGAAATTGACAATGCAGCCTACCATATCCGGGCTTAATGAAGCCACATAATTTCTTACTTCCGGATCAATGGTAAACGCATAATATGAGTTTCCCAGAAACAGAACATCAGCGGGTTCTGTTAACGGTTCACTGATAGGCAGAGCTTTTACACCAACTGCTTCGGCGATAGCTTCAGCCACTTTTCTGGTATGTCCTGTTTTTGTATAATATCTGACTGCGATTTTCATAGTTATTTCTCCCTTCGTTTAATTATGCTTCAAAACTGAATGAAGCTATATAGGATAACCCGTCTTCATTCATCAGTTTCGGATCATCCAGCATGAAAGATACACGAATGCCACATTCGGCAGCTGCCATTTCAAAATGACACATGGCAATGCCAATGTCGATCTTCTGAACATCCCAGTTTGCTCCTCCCATGCCCTTGCCTGCTTTCTTATAGAAATGGGCTTTATTATCTTTAATGACTATACGCCATGGCTGACGGTTAACAGCGGATGGTCCCAGTCGTACTGCCTCAAGTATGTCTTTCAGCTTTCCGGCTGTCTCTTCATTAAATGGCCTGTCAAACAAGCCATCGAAAAACAGTTTTTCAAAAGGCAGACGGCTATCAGCCTTGACACCTTTACGCATCATTGTTTCCCTGAATGACATTTTGGAAGCCGGATATCCTAACGGACTGACACAAGGCATCACTTCACCTTCCCTGACATTCATGGTACGTTCAAAAGCACCGCGGTCCATCGTTCCGGCTATCCATGTTGTTCCTATTCCTAATGACACGGCATAAAGAACTATTTTTTCAAAAGTATACCCAAAAGCTTCCTCCCGATGCGGAACCTGCAGCATTTTGCCTGCAATCCAGGTATTGGTTCCAGTAATCACCGGTGAAGACAGACCATCTCTTTTAGCATCCAGCAGTTCCCATTCAATAGCCAGGTCATACGGATTTTCCACTTTACGGGCAAATTCCATTATTCTTTCAGCATCATGATCAGAAACCGGTTTGCCGTCAAAGGAACGCACACTGCGCCTTTTACGGATAAGGTCAGTTACTTTCATAAACCCAGACCTTCAGTCCAGATCTTCAGATCTTCTTCGGAAACTTCCCCGGCCAGACGTTTTCCGGCATCAACAGTTACATTTTCTCCAACAATGGAAATGATGCGTTCAGCTGTTTTTCCGATTCCGCTGCCACCTGAGGTACAGAACGGAATGATCCTCTTGCCGCTGAAGTCATACTGATCAAGGAAAGTATCTACCACACTTGGCTCTCTGCCCCACCAGATTGGGAAGCCGACAAAGACAGTATCATATTCATTCATGTTTTCAACACATCCGCAGATTGCAGGACGGCAATTCGGATCTGCCATTTCCACAGTTGAGCGTGACTGTTTGTCTCTCCAGTCCAGATCAGCAGCTGTATACAGAACTTCCGGTCTTATTTCAAAAAGATCGGCATTGTTGGTTTCAGCAAGTTCACTGGCCACTTTGGCTGTGACGCCGCTTGCTGAAAAATAAGCGACTAATACTTTTTTCGTGATTTTACCTCCAGTATTTTGTATAAGATGTTGTATAAATAAACTGCCTCTTCCGCTGACAGGTTGATCGCACTCGCCATGGAAGCCGGTACGCAGACAGCTTCGTCCTTTAACTGACGTCCTCTTTCAGTCAGAGAAATGACAATACTTCTTTCATCATAGATGTTTTTATCAATATGTATATAACCCTTATTAACCAGTTTTCTTAAAAGCGGTGTCAGGGTATTGGACTTCAGAAACAGTGCACTGCTCAGTTCCTTTTCACTGATGCTTTCCCTTTCCCACAGTACCATCATGGTAATGTACTGAGTATAGGTCAGATTCAGCTTATCGAGTAAAGGCTTATACCTTCTGATAATGAGATTGCTGACGGAATAAAGCGGAAAACACAGCTGGTTTCTGAGTTTAAGTCCTTCATATTTATTTTCCATAATCATCACCTGTCTAAATTATATCGCACACGATATATTTCCTCAATTCTGTTGCACTTTCACCATGTTAACCAATAAAAAATCCCTGTCATATAGGGATTTATGTTTGTGGTTTTTTATATTATTCCTAACGGTATCAATGTGACAAGACACAATGCTACCGCGCCCCATATGATAACAAGGAAGCGGGTCTGCCGCTTTTTATCCATGAAAGGCACATAGTTGCTGGCCAGAAAGAATGGTATATAAGTTGTAACAAATACCGGGAGTACTCCCCACCATTTGTAAACCCACATGAATGAGTGATTGGAAGTACCAGCCAGAAATGATTCTACCAGAGCAAATAATGCCGCCATGCTTAAGGCTCCATACAGTTTCTGCTTATTGGTAGGATTATCAGGCAGCATTTTATAGGATATTATACCAGCCAGTGAAAACATCATGGACAGTTCCCAGCATACCCCTATAAGAAGGATAAAAGTAGTTGAAGCGTTGCTGACAGACCATAATGGATAGCCGAAGAAATGCGCTATTACTGCATTGCCTATTTCGTACAGCCAGTGTACGCCATACAGGGCAAATCCAGCTATTATGGCTTTAAAGTTCTTATTCTTCACTTCTGTCCAGTATACATAGAAAACAACTGCCAGTATGAAAATGAAAGTCCAATTGAAATTCTCCGTGCTGCGGACTACTATCGATTTAACAAGTTCCTTAATTTCATCGGAACCGTCTCCCCAGAAAACAAACATATTTTATTCTCCTATCTTTCTATTTTGCTGCTTATCTTTTCAGATCAAGTACGACCGGTACAGACTTATAGCCAATGCCCATTCTGTCAATACCCATGTCAATTAGCTTCAGGAAGTGTTCACGTGTACGGATACAGCCGCTGCCCTTGATCTTGGCTCTTCCCTTGTTCTGATCCATGATCATGGCAATTACTTCAACAGCAGCTCCGACTGTTGTATAGCCTGTCAGAAATCCCGTCGAAGTCTTGATGAAATCAGCACCGGCAGCGATTATGCATTCGCAGCCCTTTCTGATCTGTTCTTCGTTTAAGGCATCTGTTTCCAGAATGACCTTCAGTTGGTGTCCCAGAGCATGCGCTGCATCGGCACAGGCCTTCAGGTCAGCAGTAACTTCATCATATTTACCGGAACGGATCTTACCAAAGTTGGCAACAATGTCGATTTCCTTGACGATGTCATACTTTCCAACTTCCCTTATCTGTTCTACACGGCTTTCTGTTGAACTATCACCAAATGGGAAGTCAGTAACAGGACACAGCATCGTATCAGTTCCTCTGACATATGGTTCGCACAGTTCAATGTAAGCAGGGTTTATACAGATAGTTGCACATCCCAGAGCTGCACCGTCTTTCGTCAGTTCGATTATTTCATCTACTGTAAACTCCGGTTTCAATACTGAATAGTCAATATATGCAGCTAATTCTCTTGTTGTCATTTCTGAAGCTTTCTTTTCCGGTTTCATAATACCCTCCATATTATTCCTGATTTATTCACTATATTTCATGTAATTGAGGCTTCATTTTCGTAAAGCCGGCAATGTGCGTAAATCCAATCTCCTTAAGAATACTGACGGCATCCTCAAAATGATCACCGACATACCTTGTAGTATGACCGTCAGAACCAATTGTAATGATCTTTCCTCCCAGATCCTTATACAGTTTCAGTATCTGTCTGGAAGGCATGGTATCATCAAGACCGTAATGCCAGCTGGAAGTGTTTATCTCTATCCCTTTGCCGTCACTGATGGCCAGTTTAAGTATTTCCGCAACCTGGTCTTCAACTTTCTCAAACGGATATCGTCCCTGCGGATCATATCTGACAATAAGGTCAAGATGAGAAAGCACATTGTAATCCTTATAAATCTTCATGACCTGATACAGTTCATTGTAGTAGCCTTCATTATATTCTTTCCAGCTGCGTTCTCTCTGATAATCCATTGTCCAGAGTTCCTTGTTATCTATTTCGTGTATTGATAACAGAACAAAGTCGAGTTCATCCTTATATCTGGCAAACAGCTTTTCATATTTATCCACTGTGATGGTCTGCATGCCAAATTCCAGTCCCTGCTTGATTTCGATACGGTCTCCATACATCTTTTTCATGAGCCGCAGTTTTTCAAAATAAAGAGGATAGTCAACATTGGCTATCGGGTCAAGCGATCCTTCCGGTTTTCCTACCCCATCGCCAATACGATACTTTATATTGCCGTCAGACCAGTCATTCTTCACGCCATAATCAACATGGTCAGTAAAGCATATTTCCCTGAACCCAAGTTCTATGGCTCTTTCAACCTGATTCTCCATTGGTTCCCGGGAATCATCGCTGAATTCCGTATGGAGATGGTAATCCATTTTCATATTCATACTCTTTTCTGTTTTCTGATTCTTTTCTTTGACACCCTGATTTCTGAAGAAACAATGGCTTTTCTCGGGCATACCAACACACAGAGATGACACCCAACGCATTTTGATGCATCAAGCACCGGTCTGCCCTCAACGAAGCTTATAGCCTGATGACCGCCATCCATGCAGGATACCAGACACCTCTGGCAGCCTACGCATTTTTCTCTGATGAATTTAGGATAAATTATATACGAACGGTCCAGTTCATCTGTTGGTACTATTCCTTCGATTGTGGAATTCTCTATTTCCTTTACTGAACTAAAACCGTGCTCCGCCAGATACAGAGCCATGCCATCCCTGAGATCATCAATTATTCTGTAGCCGTATAACATGACCGCTGTGGTGATCTGAACACTGTCAGCACCGAGCACGATGAACTCCAGAGCATCTCTCCAGGTTTCAATACCGCCCATGCCGCTGATATGTTTGTCAGCGAGGTTTTTATCCTTTGACAGTTCAGTAATAAATCTTAAGGCAATAGGTTTGACAGCCTTCCCTGAATAACCGCCTATGGAAGCATTGTAAATACCGTCCGTAGGATCTATGTCAACTTCAACCAGACTCTTAATGGTATTGATTGCCGCAACACCATCCGCTCCACCGGCAATGGCTGCATCAGCGCTTTCTCTGATATCAGATATGTTCGGTGTCAGTTTGGCGATGAAAGGCAGTCTGGAATGTTCTTTTACAATTCTGCAGTAATGCTCAACAAGTTCAGGGATCTGGCCCACATCACTGCCGGTGTTTCCTTCAGTCATGTTCGGACATGAGAAGTTTAATTCCAGGGCATCTGCCCCACTGTCATTCATGACTTCCGCCAGATATGCCCATTCCGCATCATCTCGCCCCATGATGGAAACTAACAGGAATTTACCCGGATAATTATCCTTCAATCTGCGGAAAATGCTGAGGTTTTCAGCCAGAGTATGATCAGAAAGCTGTTCGATATTCTTAAAGCCAATGATTCTGCCGTTATCGCCCTTAATTGCCGCAAAACGCGGTGAAGCCTCAACAATATCCATCAGGCAGACTGTCTTGAAAGCCGCCCCTGCCCATCCCATTTCAAAGGCTCTGGCACACATTTCATATGTCGAGGCAACAACAGAACTTGAAAGCAGGAAAGGATTTTCCAGCGGAATGCCGCAGAAATCAGTTTTCAGACAGTCATAGTTAATTATCTTCTTTTCTGGTTTTCTGGCATTGAGACCACTGATGATCTCCCTGATATTCACATTTGCAACACATGCTTTTTCGCATCTTCCATCACATTCAATACATGGAATATTGCCATCAAGACGGTTGATTACGGCATCTTCATTATCAAAATACAGGCTTCTTATAATGCTACCAGGATCAATCTTTCCGCATACTTCAGTACATCTGGCATTATGGCACAAGAGACAGTTACTGATCATATTATTTCATCCCTTTTCTTTTTTTATTATAGCAAAAGACTTTTTCACTATAAATAAAGATGATTGAAGTCAATCATCTTTATATTTCCTGTCTTTATCAGATTATTACTCAAATTCCTCAGTAAATATGCCCGTAAGTCGCGGAACATCAAATCTTGCCATAAACAAATCACACTTGCACAGAAAGGAATAGAAAATGTGTCTGCCCTGACGGCACAGAGATTCATAATTTCCCTGCCCTTTAGCCAGTATGAGATCAGCATTGTCCAATGCTTCCTTGGCTTCGTCTGACAGCAGTTCATATACCGTTCCTGCAACTGCATCTCCGTTGGTAATGATCATGCCTGTCTTATCAAGTCCGACGTATTCAGCATCTTCCAACGTGGCATCATTTAAAACTTCCGCACCTCTGACCATGATGGTAATGTTCATGTCAGGGAATCTTTTTTTCAGCTGTTCCAGAAAAAGCTTGTCCAGAACGATCTCTCCGCAGTTATCCGTTATTAACAGAAAGCTCTTAGCCTGTGAACATTGCCTGATGAATGAAGCAACAGTCCTTCTGTCACGCTGATGTACCCCAGCATCATCAAACAGCGCCAGAAAAGTCTCATCGTCAACGTAGTTCATTGCTCCAAAGTCAATATAATTACCGATTCTGGCATAGACAAGTGCTTCAGTCAGCGGATCAGCAGCCTGCTCTATCTTTTTTCTGATAGAATCTTCCATGGAAAGTACCAGATTATTATACTTTTTCTTTATCTCCCGGTAGGACGCACTTCTTCCAAATCTTTTTTCATAAGCCTTACTGAAAAGATAAACCATGTAAGGCGAGGTGTCTTCCTCTCTTCTGTTCTCAAGTATCTCTCTGACTTCTGCCAGATATTGCGGATCATTACTCAGGTGCCGCTGTTTGTCGTAAAGACATTCAGCACAGCTTTCAATTACTCTCATAACTCTACATCCTTGCTTCAGTGTGATTATATCACTTTTATAATGGAATCCTGTTGATATTCTGGTTATTTGCCATTATTTTATCTGTTTTAATAAGCACTTTATATTGAAATTGCCACTTGTTATGATATACTTTGATTGTAAAAGGCTTGTTATCGTAAGAGCAATACCTGTCAAAGTTTTTTTGGCAGGTTTTATTTTTCGGTAAACCTTTGAAATGGAGGAGATTTATGAAAATTGAGCAGATCATAAATAACAATACCGTCATTTCTAAAAATACTCAGGGAAAGGAAATCGTCATCTTTGGCAAAGGCTTAGGCTTTAGCGGGAAAAAGGGCAGCGAAATAAATGAAACACAGATAGAAAAAATATTTGTGCTGTCAGACGAAGTAAAAATGAGTGGCTTCTTTGAGTTGCTGGATGAAATTCCCTACGATGTGGTAGCCTTTGGCCTTAAGGCATATGAATACATTCTTACCTGTACCAGCAAACCCATTAACAAGCGTATCCTGGTACCATTAACAGACCACATATACACTACTCTGGAAAGAAATAAACAGAATCTGAAATTTGAAAATGAACTGTATTGGAATATCCGCTACATCTATGCTGATGAATATCACACTGCAGTTGATATCGTCGACATGATGAACAGCGATTTCAACGTCGAAATCGACCCTAAGGAAGCAGCCTTCATTGCACTGCATATTGTCAATGCTGAAATGGACATCGATCTAAAGGATACATATAAAGCAACTGACATAATCGACATCAGTATCAAGACAGTCGAAGAAGTATTCAATGTTCAGCTTAAGGAAGACATCAACTTTGCCCGCTTCATGACTCACCTGCAATTTTTCGCCAAGCGAATGATTCAGGATGTCGTGGAAGAAAATGAAGACAATGACATAAACAAGTTCATCAATCTGAAATACGCTAATGAATACGCCTGCGCTGAAGAAATAGCCAGACGCATAAAGGAAAAATACAGCTATTCGGTAGACAGGAATGAACTTACTTATCTTACAATCCATATAGCCAGATTATTCAGATGACAATCGGCTATTACACATAAAGAAAGGAGATCATATGGATTACAAAAAAACAGCTGCCAGAATCGTAGAATTAGTAGGCGGCAAGGAAAACATCACAACTCATACTCATTGTATGACTCGTCTGCGTCTTGGTCTGGCAGACAAATCAAAAGCTAAGGAAGAAGAATTAAAGAAACTTGAAGGAATTCAGGGAGTAGTCTACAAAGGCGGACAGTATCAGATCGTCATCGGACCGGATGTAGATCAGCTCTACAATGAGTTAGCAGTATTAGTACCAAACGCTGAAGCTCAGGAAGTCGTAGAAGAAAACCTTGATGAGAAGAAGGAAAGCGTCTGGAACAGAGTCCTGTCTTATATTTCCGGTTCTGTAACACCAGCTCTGCCGGTACTCATCGGTTCAGGTATGATTTCAGCCATCCTGGCTTTATGTGCTAACGTGTTTAAAGTTGACACTGCCGGTATGACATATACACTGTTTAACACATTGGCAAACGCAGCTTATACATATCTGCCGGTACTTGTTGCCGTAGCAGCTGCCAGAAGATTAAAGACAAACGAATATGTTGCAGCATTTATTATTCTTGCTTTATGTACAGGTGCCATTTCAGGCGTCGCCGATCTGAAGATCTTCGGACTCCCATTAACAACCGTAAAGTATACTTCCAACATCGTTCCGGCTTTACTGATGGTTCCGGTAATGGCTCTGATTGACAGATACATTGTTCAGTATTCACCTAAGTCAATCGTTTCCATCATCCGTCCTACTCTGCTGTCAGTAATAATGTTCCCTCTGACTCTGCTGGTTCTGGGTCCTATCGGAACATGGATTGGTTCTGCTCTGGCTAACTTCTGCGTACGGATTACAAGTCTGGGCGGTGTATCAATGGTAATCTTAAGTGCTCTGCATCCATTACTGGTAATGGTAGGCATGCACACAGTTATCACACCGTTAATTGTCAACGAAATCACCACTTACGGTTCATCATTACTGTTCTCAAAGGCCCTGGCAGGCAACCTGGCTATCGCCGGTGCTGCTCTGGCTGTCGGTGTTAAGGCTAAGAAAGCCGAAAACAAGACTGCTGGCTTATCAACAGGTGTCACAGCCTTACTGTCAGTAACAGAACCTGCCTTATACGGTGTTCTGATTCGCTTAAAGAAGCCTTTGATCGGTGCCTTAATCGGTGCTGCCATCACTGGTCTGTTCATCGGTATCTTTGATATCCGTGCTTATGCTACAGCATCATGCTCATTCCTGACTCTGCCTATCTTCATGGCACCGGACAGCATGACAAACTTCTATCTTGCAGTAGCTGCAGCCGTTATCGCAACCGTACTGGGCTTTATTGCAACCTGGATCATCGGATTTAAGGAAGATTAATAAGGTGAGGAAGAGGGCTACTGCCCTCTTTAACGAAAGGATTAGAAAATGCAGACAAGAAAAATCAACGAATTTCCTGAAAATTTTCTCTGGGGCAGTTCTTCAGCAGCTTTCCAGATAGAAGGGGCTGCATATGAAGATGGCAAGGGTTTATCTGTCATGGATGTCCGTAAGATCGATCCTTCCATCTGTGACTATTCAGTAGCCAGTGACCATTATCACCGCTATAAAGAAGATGTCGCCCTTATGAAAGAATGCGGCCTGAAGGCATACCGCTTTTCAATAGCCTGGACCAGGATCTTTCCAGAAGGAAACGGTCCTGTCAATCAGAAAGGTGTAGATTTCTATAATAATCTGATCGATGAACTGGTCAGAAATGACATTACGCCAATTGTTACAATTTATCATTTTGAATACCCACAGGGACTGATTGATCAGTACGGGGGATGGTTAAGCAGAAGAAGCATAGATGACTATGTAAACTACGCAGAATTCCTGTTCAGAACCTATGGAGACCGCGTCAAATACTGGCTGACTATTAATGAACAGGACCATGTAGTACACATGCCTTTCAGACTCGGATTAACTGATGATGACCGCAAAGCCAAGGAAAAACTCGGTTATCTCGCAAATCACAACATGTGTGTAGCTGCCGCAAAAGCTATCGAAAAATGCCATAAGATAGTCAAAGACGGCAAAATAGGTCCTGCTACCTGCTTTGAAATGATGTATCCAACTACTAATGATCCGGCAGACATGCTGGCCTGGATGGATGCCATGGAAATCAGAAATTACTATTTGCTGGACCTCAACTGCAAAGGCGAATACAACGGCACTTTCAAGAGATATCTGGAAGACAGAGACATGTTCCCTGAAATATATGAAGGAGACATGGAATGCATGAAGAAAAACAAGCCTGATTTTCTGGCATTTAACTACTATTATTCACAGTCAATCAGTGCCTTCCCTCTTGATGATGAACATGTCATCGGTGACATTGAATTCAAACTGCTGCCAAGCAAAGAAGCAGGCATATATCAGGTCGTCAAGAATAAGAACCTCAAGGCTACCTTATGGGGCTGGGAAATCGATGATACCGGTTTACAGCTTACATGCAGACTGTTATGGGAAAGATATCATCTTCCGTTACTGATTACTGAATGCGGCTTCGGCAATAAGGAAGAATGGCCTGAAGAAGGCATTCTGGAAGACGACAACAGAATTGACTACCTGAGCAAACACATGCACGCCGTCAAGGAAGCCATGAATCTGGGTGTTGAATTTATCGGATTCTGTACCTGGTCATTCATTGACCTCATCTCCGGACATTCCGGATTCTCCAAACGTTACGGCTTTGTATTTGTCAACCGCGATGAGCATGATCTGAGAGACATGGCCAGAAGGAAGAAAAAGAGTTTCTACTGGTATCAGAATCTGATCAGTTCTAACGGAAAGGACATATAAAAAATTACCTCCTTCTTAATGAAGGAGGTTTTATTTTCAGAAAAGAGAAAGCTGCTTGCTTTTTTCTGTTTCCTTTTTATATGCGCTGATAATATCTTTCATATCATGCAGTATTCCGTATCTGCTGCATTCTTCGGTAAATATCCTGTATAATCTGTTCCGATTTGGAACTGCACAGTTATATCTTTCACCATAATATCTGATGTATTTTTCCTTCAGACCCTTAAAGTGTTTATCAAGCTTTTCATAGTAATAGTCTCTCTGATTATCACGCAGTGTTACCGACATCCAGGTATATATGAATCGGGCTCCGCTTTCATGAGCCAACTTCACTAATTTCTTTATGTCTTCTTCCCTGTCAGTAATAAAAGGCAGTACCGGTGTCATCAGTATTCCGGCAAAGATTCCGTTATCCGTCAGTTCTTTAATGGCCTGAAATCTCTTGGATGAAACACATACGTGAGGTTCAATTACCCCGGAAAGATCGTCATGGGGAGTGGTTATGGTGATTTTTATAATGGCATTGTTTTTTTCGCTTATTGCCTTAAGCAGATCAGTATCTCTCAGGATAAGATCACTCTTGGTTTCCAGTGATACTCCAAATCCATTTTCATTTAATAACTTCAATGCTCCTCTTGTCAGTTCATATTGTTTCTCAAAAGGATTATATGTATCAGACATGGAGCCAAGCCCTACTACCCCTTTTTCTTTTTTCCCCGAAAGTTCTTTTTCAAGAATGGCAAGAGCGTTTTCCTTTCCCTTAGGCACATCAAAATCCTCAATATGATAACAGCTGCTTCTGCTGTCGCAGTAAATGCAACCATGGCAGCAACCTCTGTACAGATTCATATTGTAGTCAACACCGAACCAGTCGTTTCCGTATTTTACTTTTGAAAGAAGTGTTTTTGTCTTTATGAATTCCATATCATTAAGCGTAATTGACAAATGTATTTCCTGAAACGAACATTATGACGGCGAACATCACCGTTGAAGCAGCCATGCTGATAAGCTGCACTTTTCTGATGGTCATGTTCTTTACTCCGAATATTATCAGCAAGCTGGTAACAATGGCGATCAACGCAAAAAACATCTGTGCATAAAGCAGCCAGGTTCTTCCTGACATATTCAGCCTTGAGATCCGGCTGCGTTTCCATTCCCTGACCTGGCCGTTGGCCATCATGGCACGGTCCGTATATATCTGAAGATTCATTATCAGAAAATATGCAACATTTACGGCAACTGAAATAATACTCAGCAGCATCATGCTCACCTCCCAAACACTATCTCTTTACTAATTATTACTGATGAATTCACAGCTGTTAAATCTGGCAAAACCCTGCATGCGTTTATTAACCGCCTGCATGATTCTCTTTGTTCTCCTAATGCCTGGTTCAAACCATATATTGGCTATAACCATTCTGCCGTTTTCCTTCTTCGGCTCGATTCTTCCCACTAACCTGTCACCGTAAAGTACCGGCAGTACGTAATAACCGTATACTCTCTTTTCTCTCGGTGTATAAATCTCCCAGGTATAGCTGAAATCAAAGATCTTTCTGATCAGGTCTCTGTCCCATAACATCGGGTCCAGCGGAGCCAGAAACTCACATCTGCTGCTTTTCAGTGAAGCATCTGCAGCTTTTATTAACAGTTCTTTGTCATCAGCCAGAATGTAGAATGGAATCTTTATTCCCTCAACCTGTACCTCAAGTATTTCACCTGAAGCCAGCAGATCATTAAAAACTCTGTTTCTGTTATCTTTCAGTCCCCAGATGCCCAGAAAGGCCGTGGAATTTCTGTTCCAGAGCATTCCAATCGCTCCGATCCTTCTTTTCACACGCCATCTGATATGATCGTATTCATCACTCAGAGGATCTTCACGTTTCAGGACCTCCTGCGGTACATGTTTCTCAGCCAGGTCATAGAATTTTCGTGAACCTTCCTTGTGATGAATGATCAGATCTCCGGTGGTATATAACTGCTCTAATACTGACCTGGATGCTTTAGTCATGCCTCCTTCCCAATCTCCGCTCCAGTGAATGGATGAGT
Source organism: Erysipelotrichaceae bacterium (assembly GCA_017516045.1). Classification (GTDB taxonomy): domain Bacteria; phylum Bacillota_I; class Bacilli_A; order Erysipelotrichales; family Erysipelotrichaceae; genus RUG521. The sequence continues at coordinate 91,325 of JAFWDT010000022.1, read as the reverse complement.
ACCATTTTATCTCTCCATCCAAAGGCAAGGTTGCTGAACTGACCGGGCCGTGTTTTCTTATGTACTCAAGAGCTTCATTCTCCAGTTCTCTTAATCCGGTAAATCTATCAGCATTATCACGGCTTACCTTGCGGAAACGGTTAAAATACGGCCAGTCTTCCATCGGTATGATCGATATCTCCTTATCGGGATAATCAAAAAGTCTTCTGTCCTTATACAGCAGATCACTGAGATATTTCTTTTTAAACCCCGAGACTCGTGATTGTAAAGTCAGTTCGGCATTCTTACCAACAGCGTCAACCGGATCATACTGAATGCAGCCAGCCTGTCTGAGGTAATCATAGGCTCCCTGTTTATTCTTGAATTCATAGCTGCCAAAAAGGCCCTGTTTCATTAACAGGAATCTTCTGGCTGTCTCTTTTGAAATGGAAATGCAGATGTTATTCATTTCTTTCTTTATTCTTTTATAAATTTTAGCATATCCCCATGTACAAATAAAGGCAGCCCTTATCAGGCTGCCTGTAAATTCCATCGCTTCATTTCTGAAACGTTATATCTATATGTTAACGTCCTTTGGCCAGGACGGCTGGCTGTATATGTGAACGCTGTCTTACCAGCGGTTATCGTGTATGTGAATCGGTTAACTTCAACCGAGCATTAAATAATACCTGAAAAGCAGCAGTTTGGCAAGTACTTTTTTTAATTTTTTTATAAAAATTATGTAATGATCTGACACTGAAAAAGAGTGTTATAAATGCCGCCGAATTCAACGCTTTTTAATGTATAATGTGTATATGTTCCACATAAAATCTGAGGTAATAAGTGAAATAGAAATAAAGAAGTCCAAGTTCTTTGGAATTCTTTCTCCTGCCACTTCCATTGAAGAAGCCAAGGAGATTCTTAGCGATGTCAGAAAGAGATATCCAAACGCCACTCATTACTGTACTGCCATGATATTTGACAACATTCAGCGTTCCAATGATGACGGGGAACCATCCGGTACTGCCGGGCTCCCAATGCTTGAATGCCTCAGACACAAGGATCTTAACAATGTTGTCATGATCGTAGTCCGTTACTTCGGAGGTACCCTTCTGGGAACGGGCGGGCTGGTAAAAGCCTATCAGCAGAGCACTCTGTCAGCCATAGAAAAAGCCGTTCTGACGCTTCCCGTTGAAGCCGGCTTATATACCGTATCCGCATCTTATGACCTCATAAACCGCATGGAAATGCTTTTGCGGAAGGAAGCAGAGATCACGGACAGACAATACGACGAAAAAGTCACCTTTACTTATCTGTCAGAAAAAGATCTGACTGAACAGATACAGGAAATCTCAAACGGTTCTGCCAAACCGACATTAGTTGAAAATGTAATAATAGAAAAGCCAGTTAGCAACTAACTGACTTTTTTCTAATAAACTATCCTTATTTGATATATAAACCTAACGGTACCGCTCTTTCTATTTCACTGAAATCTGCAGGATCACGGTCAGAGATCTTAAGTTTCCTTTCACCGTTAACCAATATCTGCGCACTGCCGCCTCCATCCAGATTAACGCCATTATATACACCCAGCGCTTCACAGATGTCCGCTGCTTCTGACAGTGACGCACCGCAGCTTTCCTGTCCCTGTACATGGCCGAACTTACCTGCACCTTCAAACCATAGCAGCATCGGCTTATTATCCTTATCAGCCCCGAGCACGATGCGGGGAGCCCTGTCCTTCCTGAAGTTTTGAGGGTACATATTAGGAGGATATGAAACTGTTCCGATATTCAAAAAATTATGGAAATGTGAAATGAATCTGTCTGTTTTAACACCGTTTACCATTACGCTGTTTCCGGCCTGAATGGCAAATCTGACTTTTTCCAGACCTCTGTATATGACCTGTCTGCGATGAATGACGGTTTTCTGCGGCAGTTTCATGACAAACCCACTGCTTGGAATATGGGTATTGCCGCCTTCCTTGTGGGCCACTGCCTTATTCCCGATAATGACAATGTCAAAACCGCCTGCCGGAGTTTTCTTATAATCAGGGCGCGAACAGATCTTACAGTTTTCCCCGTCCGCATACAGTGAATTGTCTATCTGTATTTCCAGATCACTGAGAGTGATCTTTTTAACATCAACTTTGTAATCTTCATCAACCAGAAGCACTTCACGGTCAAACAGTGGCGGATTCTCCACAATGCCGTTTTTGACACATAATCCAATCGGCGTTCCAATAACATCGTAACCTGTACTGCAGTCAAATCGGTCCATGATGAAAAATGAGGAATTAACCTTAATCCTGGCATGACTGATGCCTTTGCTGATGAAACCCAAACCGGCAGAAACCGGCAGTATATCCACAAATGGCAGATTACCGCTGGCAATCTGCAGGCAGTTCTTCTTTGCCAGTTCTTCATACAGTTTTCTCGCTTTTTCTTCCGTAATCCTGACAGCACCGTCATAATACCTGACGTTTCTGCGCAAGGCTACACTGGCAGCTGCCGTCATGTCATACATGTGACCGTATTCACTGTCATACAGCGGTATTTCCGACTCCAGATCATCAGGGAGTCTGAATAAAACGCTCTTTCCAAAAAAGTTTGCGTACTGTTTCGCAAAAACATTCTTATAGAACGTTCCCAGATTTATAAAGGCTTCTTCGCTGTAATCAGGATGCAGAAAAAACAGCTCATCCCAGTTATCCCATCTGATCAGCTGTACTTTCTGAATGTCACTGCTGTTGGAATATGCAAATTTCTTTATTACCGATTTCATCATTTTAAGTTTATCACAACCGGATTTATCAGTATAGAAATACGGCATTTTGCCTTTTTGACCATGTGAAAAATGAGTGCATATACACAATTAATTATGCTAAAATGTATTCAGTGATATTTTATAAATAACAATAAAGGAGAATCATATGTTTAAAGGTTTGACCAAAGAAGAAAAGTCATGGGTTCTGTATGACGTCGGAAACTCAGCTTTTACCATGCTGGCATGTTCCCTGATTCCTATCTGGTTTAAGGGCCTCGCTATTGGAAACGGTCCCGGACAGATAACCGGTGACCAGGCGACAGCCTACTACTCAATTGCCATTTCGATCGTAACCGTAGTCGTAGCCTTTGTGGGTCCTGTCTGCGGTGCCATAGCTGACCATAAGGACAGAAAGAAGATCTTCTTCCAGACTTCTGTTGCCTTAGGTGTCATTGGATGTATCATAAACGGTTTTGCAACCAGCTGGGTTGCCTTCATCGTAATTTACGTCCTGTCAAAAATCTTCTATTCTGCATCACTGACTTTCTATGACTCAATGCTCAATGACGTAACAACTGAAGATCGAATGGATGAAGTATCATCCTACGGTTATGCCTGGGGCTATATTGGTTCATGCATACCATTCCTGGTAGCCATGGTTGCCTATATCTTATCAGGCGGATTAAAGGAATCCCTGATGCTGTTCTCACCAGCTGTTGGCAAGATCATTGGATTTGCCGTAACAGGAATCTGGTGGTTCCTGGTAACTGTTCCTCTGCTGAAAAACTATAAGCAGCGCAACTATGTTGAAGCAGAAAAGGGTGAAATAGGCAAGGTATTCGCCAAGATCGGCGGAACATTAAAGAGAATATTCATCAACGATAAAAAGGTACTGTTATTCTTAATAGCCTTCTTCCTTTACATTGACGGTGTCGGTACGATTATCGACAACTGCATCAATATTGGTACGGACCTTGGTCTGCCGACAGTCGGTCAGGTCGTATTCCTGCTGGCTACTCAGGTTGTTGCCTTCGGTGGTTCTCTGGTATTTGCCAGACTTTCAAAGAAATATGATACAGTTACGCTTATTCTGATCTGCATTGTAGGTTACTTCTGCGTATGTATCTATGCTCTGTTCCTGCATACATTGTTTGACTTTGCCATCCTGGCCTTCGGTGTAGGCTGTTTCCAGGGTTCAATTCAATCACTGTCAAGAAGCTACTATTCAAAGATCATTCCTGCAGAAAACTCCGGTGAATACTTCGGCATCTACGATATCTTCTCAAAAGGTGCTTCATTCCTTGGTTCAGCTGTAATTGCCTGGGTAAAACTGGCTGGCGGTTCAATCAACATTGCCGTAGCTCTGTTATCAATATTCTTTGCCTTAGGCTTCATCTTCCTGAAGTTATCAGACAAACAGAAAAAAATTAATTAACAAATCATAACCACCCGTGAAAACGGGTGGTTTGCTCTTAGGGTATAACCCTAGGAGTACCAGCCTGCGTCTTAAGGCGCTGGCTCTCACTCTGCGTTCAAGCCATCTGGCATTTTGTTACTTAGCCGCCCCTTAAGGGGCTTCTATTTGTTTGGTTTCTTTATTTCTTTATCTTCTCCAAACGGATCTTCATACTCCTTGACACTCAGTTTATCTTTCGCTATGTCTGCTTTCTCCTGCTCTTCGATATATTTTCGCACAGTAGCCTCGTTGAGCCCTACTGTGCTTACATAATATCCTTCAGCCCAGAATCTTCTGTTGCCATATTTGTACTTCAGATTCCCATGCTTATCGAATATCATCAGGGAACTCTTTCCCTTCAGATATCCCATTATTTCTGAGACTGAATACTTCGGCGGTATCGATAACAGCAGATGGACATGATCTGGCATCATGTGTCCTTCCTCTATTGTTATCCCTTTGTACCTGCAAAGATCTTTGATTATTTCCCTTATGTCCTTTCGAAGTTGATTGTATATCACTTTTCGCCTATACTTTGGAGTGAAGACTATATGATACTTACAGTAGTACTTCGTATGTGCCAGGGAATCATATTTCTTGGCCAATTTATCACCTCAACTTTCTCTATACCAGAATGACTTGAACATCTTCCAGTATAGTCTGTTGGGGTGCTTTTTACTATAAGTGCACCCTTCTCTCTACCCGCATAGCGGGTAGTTTTTTGTTTCGCTCCTTGAGCTCAACTGGGTCAACCCTGAATCATGCAAAAATCCGGTCATGGTAATGACCGGATTTTTATTTTACTTAAGTTCTGCATTTAGTCCTGAAGACAATCCTGCAGAATTCCTCTTATTTCCAAAGCCTTTTTCATGGCTTCCCCTATCTTGTCAGGAGTCTCTGCTACGATTGCACCAGCCTCTCTCAAAGCGCGTTTCTTACCCTCTGCGGTTCCTGTATTGCCGGATATGATAGCCCCGGCATGACCCATTCTCTTGCCTGCAGGAGCGGATGATCCGGACACAAATGCAGACACCGGCTTACTGAACTGACCGCTTCTGATCATTTCGGCAGCCTTTTCTTCTTCATCACCGCCGATTTCTCCAACCAGCAGAACACCAAGGGTATCCTCATCTTTTTCAAACAGTCTCAGGGCATCTTCAAATGCAAAACACTTAATCGGATCTCCTCCGATGCCCAGACATGTACTTTGTCCGATTCCCAGAGCAGTAAGCTGAGCTGCTGACTCATAAGTAAGAGTTCCCGATTTTGATACAACACCAACATGGCCTTTCTTATGAATGTAACCAGGCATGATGCCGATCTTGCACTGTTCCACACTCGTCAGACCAGGGCAGTTTGGTCCGATAAGCACTGTATCAGTACCTTTGATGCAGTCTCTTACCCTTAACATATCCATAACCGGTATGCCTTCAGTAATGCAGACAACCAGTTTTATTCCCGCTTCTACAGCTTCCATGATGGAATCAGCCGCAAACTTTGGCGGGACAAATATAACTGAGGCATCAGCGTCAGTTTTTTCCCTTGCTTCGCGGACAGTATTGAAGACCGGGACTTCCAGTACACTCTGTCCGCCTTTGCCGGGAGTCACACCTGCAACTACCTTCGTACCGTATTCCAGCATCTTTTCCGTATGCAGTTTTCCCTGTGATCCCGTTATGCCCTGAACGATCACTCTGGTATCAGAATTAATAAGAATGCTCATTACCGCACCTCCTTACTGACATACTCTGCACAATAACGGGCTGCTTCTCCCAGTGAATCAGCGGAAACAATATGCATCTGTGAATCTCTGATGATTTCTCTGGCTGCTTCCATGTTTGTTCCTTCAAACCTGACAACGACCGGCACCTTGAGGTCGGTTACCTTTACGGCTTCAACTATTCCCTGAGCTATTACCTCACATCTGACAATGCCGCCAAAGATGTTAACAAGTATTATCTTCACTTCCGGATCAGACATTATGATTTCAAAGGCCTTGGTTACTCTTTCAACTGTAGCAGTACCACCAACATCAAGGAAATTAGCCGGTCTGGCTCCCAGTGACTGAATAAGATCCATTGTGGCCATCGCCAGTCCAGCTCCATTTACCATGCAGCCGATATTGCCGCCAATTGATATGTAGCTTAGTCCAGCCTGCTTGGCCTGCATTTCATAAGGATCCTCTTCATCCGGATCTCTGAGTATTTCTATTTCCGGATGACGGTATAAGGCGTTGTCATCAAAATTGATTTTGGCATCAACCGCCATATAACCTTCCGAAGTCAGAGCTAAGGGATTTATTTCAACTAATGAACAGTCCTTTTCAATGAAAAGTCTTACCATTCCGGCAATAATGCCTGCCAGCTCTTTGGAATAAGGCAGTTTCATCTGATCGAGAAAATACCTGATGTGGTAATCCTTCAGACCGGTTTTCAGAGAGAAACCGGTTTTCACTATCTTTTCCGGTGCCGACCGGGCAATCTCTTCGATTTCAACCCCGCCATCCCGGCATCCCAGCAGAACGACCTGTCCTGCACTGCGGTCAACAGAAACCGCAACATAGTATTCTTCATTTATCTGTGCAGCTTCAGCTACAAGGATCTTTCTTACCTTTTTGCCCTGCGGTCCTGTCTGTCTGGTAACAAGTATTCTGCCAAACAGTTCTGAAGCCTGCTTTTCTACATCCTTCAGTTCTCTGACTACCTTTACTCCCCCAGCCTTTCCTCGTCCGCCAGAATGTATCTGAGCCTTAAGAATATATGGAGGATTGATTCTTCCGGCAATCTCAGCTGCCTGCCGGGCAGTTTCAGCCATCTTTCCAACTGATACAGGTATCCCATACTGCATAAACAGCTCTCTGGCCTGATATTCGTGTATGTTCATCTTAACCTCCCAGATCCATTTCATTACCGGCCTTAAGAGCCTTAAGGTTGAATTCTTCCGTACCTTTAGGAATTCTGTTTCTGACTGTTTCAGCCAGTTCCTCAAAGGAACAGATTCCCAGTATTCTGTTTATTACTCCAACCGCAACAATGTTTGCTGTAACGGCTTTACCTACTTTATATTCTGCTGTATCAAGTATCGGAAGATGATATACCTTATGATTTTCAGCTTCCGCAGGTATTTCAACTCGGGAATCTACTATTACAATGGCATCATCTTTCAGATTCCTGACATATTTCTCAGCAGCCTTCTGCGTCAGTACCAGCACGAATCCCGGATCACTTACTTCCGGATAGGAAATCTTGCTGTCTGATATTATCGCTTCAGCCTTACAGGCACCGCCTCGGGCTTCAGGACCATAACTCTGTGTCTGACAGGCATATCTGCCGGCATTAACAGCCGCTTCTGCCAGTATTATGGATGCCAGAATGACTCCCTGTCCGCCTGTACCTGCCAAGCGTATTTCCATTCTTTCCATAATCATCTGCCTCCTGCTCTTTCAATGATCTTTTCGTATTCATCCGTATATTCCGGGTACTGTTCATCATTGAAGATACCTGTAATGATTTTGCCCTGTAATTCTTCCTTACTCATTTTTTCTGCAGCCTTTACAGGAACACTGTTGTCCCTCTGCCACTGCAGCATCTTTACGACGTCACCTTTCTTATTCTTACGCCCATAATAACTTGGGCATATGGAAGCTACATCGACAACGGAAAATCCCTTATGTCTTATGGCTCTTTCCATTACTTTTATGGCTTCATTTATGCCATATGCCGTAACTCGGGCAGTAAAGGTTGCCCCCGCTGATTTGGCAAGTAATGGTATGTCAAAATCTCTGTCTATGTTCCCGTATGGAGCAGTAGTAGCATAATCACCCGAAGGGGTTGTCGGTGAATACTGTCCGCCTGTCATGCCATAGATATTATTATTTAATACAATGCATGTTATTCCGATATTTCGGCGGCAGGCATGGATCAGATGATTTCCGCCTATGGCTGAAATATCTCCGTCACCGGTAAGCACTATGACATTAAGTTGAGGTTTTGCCAGCTTGATGCCCGTCGCAAAAGCCAGAGCTCTGCCATGAGTGGTATGAATCGTATCAAAGTTCAGATAGCCTACAGCACGGCTGGAACAGCCGATTCCGGAAACAATGATGGTATTCTTTCTTTCCAGACCTGCATTTTCAATTGCCTGGCACAAAGCTCTCATGGTACTGCCATGACTGCAGCCAGGGCACCAGATGTGCGGAAGGTTTTCCGTTCTCATTTCTCTTTCAATCAGTTTAGCCGGCATTTACATCGCCTCTGCTTTCTCTGTTACTTCTTCAGGCAATATGAATGCCCCATTTATTCGTCCTATGAATTCTATCTCTGCATCATCAGCTGCCACTCTTTCAACTTCATGCAGATACTGTCCGTTATTATGTTCAATCACAAGTATTTTCTTAATTCTTTGAGACAGTTCTCTTAATCTGTCTTCAGCCATCGGCCAGATGGTTATAGGTCGGTACATGCCGGCTTTAATGCCTTTCCTTCTGAGCATGTCAACGGCATCCTCACCAACTCTGGCGCTTCCTCCATAAGCTATTATCAGTATTTCAGCATCATCGGTCAGATACTCATCCCAGGCTTCAATATCTCTGCGGTTATTTTCAATTTTATTCAGCAGACGGCTGTTGAGTTCATTGGCAACTGCCCTGTTATTGGTAGGAAAACCCCAGGTATTATGAGTAAGACCAGTTATGTTGTAGTAATGGCCTGAACCGAATACCGGAAGTACCGGAACCAGATTTTCTTCTCCTTTATATGCTTCAAACTTTCCTTCAGGAGCATCAGGCTGTTTTCTGCAGATGATTTCTACATTATCATCAATTTCTACGGTTTCTCTTAAGTGACCGATCATTTCATCCATCAGAAAAATGACCGGTGTCATATATTTTTCGGCCAGATTAAAGGCTCTGATAGCCAGATAATAGGTTTCCGATACGGATGACGGGGACAAAACAATAATAGGATGATCCCCATGAGTGCCCCATCTGCTTTGCATTACATCACCCTGTGATGAAGAAGTCGGCAATCCTGTTGAAGGTCCTGATCTCTGGACATCAACGATCACGCATGGTATTTCAGCCATGCTGGCATAACCGATGTTTTCCTGTTTCAGAGAAAATCCCGGACCGGATGTAGCCGTCATGGCCTTCACCCCGGTAACTGATGCACCGATGACTGCTGCCATGGAAGCTATCTCATCTTCCATCTGAACGAATTTACCGCCGACTTTTGGCAATTCCACGGCACATCCCTCTGCGATTTCAGTGCTTGGCGTGATTGGATAACCGGCAAAAAACCTCATGCCGGCCTTAAGTGCTCCCCTAACACAGGCTTCATTGCCCTGCATGAGAATTCTCTTACTCATTTTTATCTTCCTCCAGCCAGATTGCGTAATCCGGACATCTTAATTCACACTGTCCGCATCTGATGCAGTTTTCTTCTTTTTCAACAAATACTTTATCTTCTATGATTTTCAATACTTCCCTGGGACAGAACGCTGCACATATACCGCAACCTTTACACCAGGATGTATCAGTAACAAGTTTTTTCATCCCCAACTACCTAAAACCTCTCTACTGATATTTCACGGAATCTGCAAGAACAGATTCAGCGAAAAAGAAACATTATATTATTATCATCCATGTTCCATCTAATATTAGAATACATCCTTTTCATAAAAATGAACACTTCATCATTTATTCTTTTTTTTATCATGACAAAATCATAACCACCAATAAAATTGGTGGTATCGAAAGCCCTGTAAGGGCATGATGTTGCGCAGGACCTTCGTCCAGCGAGGCCTGACAGCCGCAACGCTTTCACAAGCTGCTGCTTAAAGCAGCTTTTTTATCGCTTTATTTCACCGGCTCACCCGTAAACGGGTCGACGAATTCCTTCATACTCATCTGATCATACAGTTTATCTTCGGCCAGTTGATTTTGTATATACTCCCTTATTGCCTTTTCGTTCTTCCCAACTGTATCCACAAAATATCCTCGTGCCCAGAACTTCCTGTTGCCAAACTTGTATTTCATATTCGCATGTCTCTCAAATATCATCAGTGTACTCTTACTCTTCAGATATCCCATAAACTCTGCTACCGAATACTTTGGTGCTATCTCTATCAACATGTGGATGTGATCCGGACACGCTTCTGCTTCCAACAATTCACAGTCCGGTTTTCTTTCTATCAATTGTCTCAGTATTTGTCCTATATCTGCCCTCAACTTATTGTATATTATCATCCTGCGATACTTTGGCAGTATTACCACGTGGTATTTGCACCTGTATGTCGTGTGTGATAAACTGTTTTTGTCATTCATTTGACGCTATTCCTCCTATAATTTCTGTAGCTGCCAGGCCACATAAATTATATCCGGAATTAGCGTCTTTTTTCACACTAAAAGCTCTCGTACCACGCGCATAGCACGTGGTATCTGTCTGCGACAATAAAAAACCGGTTTAGCAAACCGGTCTTATTTCATGTTTATTAAATTGCGAAATCGCCCTTATCAAAGATGACAACTTCTCTGCCGTCTTTGGTTGTACCGACGATATGCATGTCCTCTGTACCGATCATGAAGTCAATGTGAATCATTGAATCATTGAAAGTATACTTAGGATCTGAACACTTGCCAGGATTCAGGCCTCTTCCTAAAGCCAGGTGGCATGATGCGTTCTCATCAATCAGAGTAGTATAGTAAACTATGCCGCTCATAGAGATTGGTGAATGATATTCAACAAGAGCAGCTTCACCCAGATAACCGGCATTTTCATCCATGGTTACCAGAGCTTCCAGCATTTCCTTACCTTCACCGGCAATAACTTCAACAACCTTACCGTTTTCGAATCTGAAGCCGAAATTCTCAACACTCTTACCTCCTAATACCAGTGGTCTGGAAGCGAATACCACACCGTTGGTACCGAACTTTTCAGGAGTCGTGCAGATTTCTTCCGTAGGAATATTGGCATTATGTCTGATATATCCAGGAGGCAGCTGTCTCTTCCCAAAACCGAAGTGTGAATCAGGTGTCAGTTCAACGACCAGATCAGTTCCATTGGAAGCGGTGTAATGGAATTTAGTAAAGTTATAGGAATCAATGATATCGCCTTTTTCTCTCTTTCTGGCATTCTTTTCTTCCCAGGTCTTTACTACATCATTATCTTCATCGATATAGCAGAGTTTCAGAATCAGTTTCCATAACTCATCATATCTCTTTTCTTCCTCAACATCCTTCAGAATGAAATCAGCCCATTCCTTAGTAGGAATCATGGCAATGCACCACTGACAGTGTTTCTCTCTGGAGGCCTTTCTCATGATGTTTCTGACAGCATCTGTATGAGCAAAGATGGCATTGGCCTGATCTTCAGGTACGTCAGCCATTAATGCTGGATTGACGCCTTCCAGACGGATATAGCAGGCTCCTTCATCAAGATACTGCGTGCACTGCAGCTCTTCCCAAGGTTCAACCTTTCTGACGTCTTCATTATTTCTGTATCTGGCAGCGATCTTCAGATTAGGCTCATCCAGATAATGTATCACAACATTACCGGCACCAAGTTTATAACATTCTTCCGCAAAGATCGGAGTAAAGTAAGCTCCTTCAATGGCAGCCTCAACAAGTACTGTCTGTCCCGGCTGAACATTAAGTCCTACTCTGGCCAGAGTATATGCATATTTATGCTGCATCTTTTCCAAATTCATTTGATGTCCTCCCTGTTTTTCTTTTTTTACATAATAATGTAAATCATTTCAGAAATCAAATGATTGGCTTTTCATCATATGTTTACATTCCAATAATACAGAGTATATGTCTCTGCATCATATATCGCAAAAATATAGTCTTCTTCAGCAAAGATTATTTCTTCATCCTTCTGATATACATCGTATTTGCCAAACCCTCTGGTGGCATAAAAATAATATCCGGATTCAGCTGGCATCTTCTCACTGATGATGGAATTTCCTTCTATGAAATATGCCCGCAGTTTAGGATCCATAGGCAGTTTGTGCCAGTAACTGCTTTGTTCCAGTTTTTCAGCAATCACATTATCCAGATAACGGACTGTAACTCTGATGACACCGTCTCCATGGAATCCGTCCCTGTCATCGCTGTATCTGACCAGTTCTCCGGCAGGAAAGCTGAGTTCACACAGCTTTCCAACATCATTTATTTGTTCTGCCGCCATTTTTTTCTTGTTAGGAGCAAATCCTTCCTTTACACTGCGGTAATTATCAGGAATCGGCCATATATCAATATCACTGCGGAAATCATCAACTTTTCTGACGTTCATTTCAATAATCGGTGTCCAGTATTTCCTGATGCCGGTCTGCTTATCACTGCTTATGATTGGAAACATGAACAGGATCAGCGGTATCAGTATCAGCCATACCGGTCTGACCTGTCTTTTTTCTCTTTTTCCCAGATATAACAGGCCATATAGAGCACCGCCTGCAAGCAATATCTTAAGCATCAATAATAATATGTATTTCATACAAACTCCTATAAAAGGGCATTAAAGGCCATTATGTTATACATCCTTACGGCTTATCAGCACAAAACTGCTCAGGTAATTAAACACCGTCAGAGCGCCATAAACAATTATCAGAACCGTAACAGGAATGATGTTGTTCTGCAACAGCAGTTCCGTAGACTGAACACTGTGTGTAAGATCCCTGTCGACATTTATTGACTTGAAGATATTCAGCAGAAGTGCAGGCATCTGCAGCTGGCTGCTGGTTCCGTTAATGCCGCCGCATAAATCACAGCACCATTTAAACAGGGAACCAAAGTGGTAGTTAACATCAATGCCGTACAGTAATGGTGAAGGATAGCCTTCCTGGTTGGAAAACATCAGCACAACTCTGACAATTACCGGCAGAGCAAGGATGCAGATCATCAGAAACAGCATTGGCAGTAAAGCCATTACTTTCTTCTTTACCAGACAGCTTAATAACGTTGCCAGAGAGCTGAAGAAAGCTATAACGATCAGACCGTACAGTATGTATGCCGGGAAATATGCCAGCATGCCGGCCTGAACATTACCGTCGAAATTGCCGAAATAGGATTCTGTCAGGAAGAAGACTCCTAACCCCAGCAGCATCAGAATGATACAGCCTGTCAACATGCCTATGATCTTGCCCAGCAGGATCGAACGGCGGCTGTTAGGCTTGGCCACCAGCAGTCTTATCGTACCTTCGTGAACCTCACCGGCGATCAGTCCGCTGGCAATTGAAATTACAATAATCATCAGAATGGCTCCGTTGATCAGGAAGAATACTGCCATGTGCTGAATGATCAGACATTCATTCAGATATTTGACAAAAGTGCCGGCATTGGAATGATTGCAGTTGATGCCCACAACATATCCACCGGCCACACCGGCAAGTATCACCAGAATGATACTGGTAATTCTGAGGGTTTCCTCAAGCGTTCTCTTTATTATCACTTTCATGATTACCGCCCTCCATAATATGCTTGTACAGTGCATCCAGAGACATGACTTCTTCCTGCAGCAGATTCAGGATCAGACCTTTGGTATAAGCCAGGGTCACGATATCCTTTTTCAGCTGTTCCATGTTTTCGGACATGAAACGCAGCCCTTCCTCAATGACAGTGCACTGATAATGATCCTTTAGCGCTTCATATACAGTGTCATTGTCACTGGTATTAACGATAAGAATTCCCTTCTTGAACATTTCCTGTGCTTCATGAATAGGAGCGTCAAGAATGATCTTACCGTGAGAAATCATTATTACATGACTGATTACAGTTTCCAGTTCCGTCAGAACATGAGAACTGATCATTACTGTCAGTTTTTCGTTTTCAACCATGTTTCTGACCGTTTCCAGGATCTCCTGCCTGCTGGTAGGGTCCAGGTTGGCTGTTGGTTCATCCAGCAGCAGAACCTTAGGATGATTGATCATGGCCTGAGCCAGTGAGACTTTTTTCTTCATTCCCGTAGAGAATTTGGCAACTCGACGGTTAGCGTGTTCATTGAGTTCAAACTTATCGAGAAGTTCCTTGGTTCTCTCTACAGCTTCCTTATCGCTTAAGCCTGACAGTCTGCCCATATAATGCAGATATTCGGCACAGCTCATATCCCGATAGAAACTGGTGAATTCCGGAGAATAGCCCAGCTCTTTCAGAGCAGCTGTTGAGGCCAGCGGATGATCAAATACCTTGCCTGAACCGCTGGTTGGGAACAGTGATCCCATGATCATGGCCATGGTCGTGCTCTTACCGGCACCGTTAGGACCGACAAATCCATATATTTTGCCTGGTTCCAGTTTAAGGGAGACTTTGTCAACGGCAGTGAAATTACCGAATTTCTTTGTTACTTCATTCAGTTCGATACAATATTCACTCATTTCTTCTTAGCCTCCTTTCTTTTGAACTTTATGTTAATCAGGATTTTCTGCAGTTTACCGAAGATAATGCTTAACAGGAAGGTTACAGCAGCAACCACTGCTATCATTGTATAGTCCTTACTCCGGGCTGTTACTTCCGTTTCAACCGCTTCACTGTAGGTCTTGCCCTGCCCGTCATCCATAGACAGTTTCAGAGTATGCTTACCAGCCAGTAGCTTGATATCACAGCTGGTAGCGTCACCCTGGTATACGACCTTGGTATTATCGTAGACCGTCATAACACTGTAATCCTGCAGGCTTTCCCATTCCAGATGTACGATGTAGTTATCCGTTACTGCCGGTACTTCACTCCTGATAACGAAGCTAGGTTCCGTATTGAGTGAGTACAGAGTCTTATTGGCCAAAGCCAGCAGATTATCATCCTTTCCGGCCGACATCTGTGTGGCAGTCAGGCTGTATCCGGCAATTTCCTGATTTTTACCGAGATCAAATATTCTCGTTATTTTTTTCTCATTATTGACCAAAGCTACCAGGTTTCCGCCATTTTTGATTTGAAGCAGAGTACCCATGGCATTTTCATAGTCGTTTATTCCAAGTACGGTTTCCCCTATCTGCTGGAAATCCTTACCGCTCAGAGTAACGATGGAGAAGACCTGTTCCCAGTTTTCATTAGGATAGCTCTTATAGTAGGCGACATCAGGACACTCATCACCGTTAAGATCACCAACCTGTACAGCTGTTATGTCATCGTATTGCATAACGGTAAACGGTACGATATAATCTGCAAAGTATTCTTCCTTGTAACCACTGTCATCAGGTCTGAACAGCAGTTCACCGGTCTTACCGTCATATATGCCTAAATACCAGTCTTCAATGCCTACCAGTTCATAATAGCCGTCCTTGTTATAGTCATAGCTGCTGACCTTGAAGGATTCGCCCATGCCTTTGACACCGTCAGGACATAACAGATACATTCTGGAAAGATCGCGTCCGTTAATGATCTTGAAAACCTGGCGTCCTTCAGAGTTGAAATCCACCATGCCGATTTCCTTGATTCCATCCTTATTGATATCACCAAGGACAGCAGAGGTGTTCATGGCATCAGCCTTATCAGGATTGCTGAAGGCTGTGCCTGTCTTTGTATATGACACTTCCATGTAGCCATAGCTGTATGTCAGTTTTGACAGGAAGAGTCTTGTTTCCTTTTTATTAATGCCAACATAATCGACAAGTCCATCACTGTTGCAGTCACCGACATCCACCAGAATGCCGTCAAATTCAGCACTGCCATAGGTATTGCCGATGATTTCATTCTTACGGCTACCTACAACTGAACCGTCAACGTTCAGTTCATAGACACCGTCACCGTCAACATCACGGAAGATGTCAAAGGCTTCACCGGTCAGGTATTGGGTTATCTTATTCCAGTTTTCGTCATAATAGGTATTGGATACTACCCACTTGTCTACCAGAATACTGCCGTCCCTGCCGTTTACGATCAGGAAATCAGTCCAGTACTTCCGATCTTTGTCAGTATATTCACTCAACAGTAACATGACATCCTTTACACCGTCACGGTTATAATCTCTGTCATATCTGATGTATTCAAAGCCCTTGTTCTTAAATGTAAAATTCGGAGCATATTCCCATATCAGAGTCTTGCCGTCAAGTTCATATTTGGAAATCTTCCTCTTAACTCCACTCTTACTCATGCAGCACAGGATGTAGTCATTCTCAATAGTCAGAATGTCTGTTTCACTGGACTGGTAGGCAGGTTCAACTTTTTTCAGATCAGCTGAAATGTTCAGACAGCCGCTATCCAGAATTTCCAGACGGTATTTTTCGCCATCCCAGTTCAGTTCCATCTTCTGTTCAAAACCAAAGTATCCTGAGACGATGTCCTTCCGCCGGATCATCTTTCCTTCCATATCATATAAGGCCATGCCTCCCTGTCCTTCTTCGGTATGGTTGACTACCGCAATAACAGGCTGATCATTCAGAACACCCAGGCAACTCTTCTGATATCTGAATCCGTTTATGTCAACTGCGATCCTGGTATCAACAGTTCCTGTTTCTCTGTTGTAGACTGCAATCTTAGCCGGATAGGAAATATCGGTCCACTGACTGCAGCCGTCAAGTCCGCCCATGTAGGCATTTATCAGCATGTACTGCTCATTGATGTCCGCAAAGCGGTAACCCATAAATGTCCAGTCAGTAATACCGCTGATCCTGTATACAGGAGAACCGTATCCCCAGTCAAGATTATTGGAAGAAAGAGAATCCAGAGTTTCCTGATCAATTACTTCCAAAGGAACAGACATGATGTTGGATGTTTCATTTCCCTTTTCATCAACAAATGAATTATAGATATCTATGATGCTAAGACTGCCGTTTTCACTCAGCACATAAAGCAGGCCGTCTTCATAATAAAGATCCCAGGCATTATATGTCGCTGTCAGTTCACGCTTATCATCCCAAGGAATATGGAAAGTGTGTTCTTCAGCAGGATGATACTGCTTCAGCAGTTCCATTGAACTGCCGTCAATGATGCCAACAACATTCAGCTGACCGCAATATGCCAGATCATCGGTTCCATCCCCGTTAAAGTCATCAATGGAGATGATTTTCCAGATATTGTCTGTTTCCGTAAAACGTGCCAGTTCGGTACCATCAGCCATGTTATATCTGACTACGCTGTAATCATAAACGACATAAGCCGTACCGTCATGACGTGAAATCATCTGCTGAATAAAGCAGTTAACATCAATGTTGGTAGTAAGATTGTTGTCATAACCCAATCTGGTAACTCTTATTGTAGAGATGACGTGTCCGTCATTGCCGCTCAGACATAAAAGCTGTGCTACCTGAGCCGGTACCTGCTGATAACTCAGAAAATCATGATAACCGTCACCGTCGATGTCACCGACACTGATCAGTTTCAATACACCGTAATTAGTAGGAATAAAGATCTTACCCTCCGGTGTAAACATATTTATTCCTGTTTTGCCATAGTATACTCTGGCCTCAGACTCATTATATGGAATTGTAAAACTGCTCTCACTGTTAGTGACACCTGTTTCCTCGCTTAACTCCTCAACGCTCTTTTCCAAGGCGCTGACCTTGAAACCGGGCAGCATCAGTGTCAGACACAGCAGTACTGCAAATACCTTTTTAACCATATTTACTCCTCCTTCATGAAGAATGAATAATCATCATTCTCCAGAGCATCAAGATATTCATTCATGATCAGTTCCAATTCGCTGTAACTGATGATGTGATTCAGTTTGGCTTTTACCTTATTGTTGTTAGGCATGCCGGTAATATACCAACAGGCATGTCCTCTCATTTCCTTTATCCCATTAAGCTCACCTTTGAGATCAACCAGTTTGCGGGCATGTACCATGCACTGCCTGATTTTCTCCTGCGGTGCTGGATCTTCCAGTCTTTCACCAGTCTTCTCATAGTGAACCAGCTGCTGGATCAGCCATGGGTTTCCAAGACAGCCTCTCGCTACCATGAACCGGTCACAGTTGGTCTGCTGTTTCATGTTGATCATGTCATCGATCGACTTGATGTCACCGTTTCCAATTACCGGAATGTCTACAGCTTCCTTGACCTGTCTGATGATATCCCAGTCAGCCTTCCCGCTGTAGTACATGGTCCTGGTTCGCGGATGGACACAGACAGCGCTGATTCCCGTTGTGGAAATCCTCCTGGCAAAAGTCACTGCATTGATGTGCTCCAGATCCCAGCCCGACCTCATCTTGACGGTAACAGGTTTCTTAACATTCTTTACAATCTCCGTCAGCAGTTCCCGGGCATATTCAGGGCTTCTCATCAAAGCGCTCCCTGAATTGTTGTTGACGATTTTGGGAACCGGACAGCCCATGTTGATATCAATAATGTCGCAATCTGTTTCACTGTCAAAAAACCTTGCAGCCTCAACCATGGAATCAATGTCATGGCCAAACAGCTGTAAGGCAATCGGATGCTCTTGCGGATCAATGTCCGTCATGATGATCGTTCTCTTGTTCTGATAGGTAATAGCCTTATCGGATATCATTTCCGACACAATCAAAGCTGGATCAAACTGTTTGATCATCGTTCTGAATCCGATATTACTGATGCCTGCCATTGGCCCCACGATTACGTGATTCCGCAGTTCCAGGTCACCTATCTTAAAACTGCTCATGATGTTCTCCTAACAATAATGACAGAAATTATACTTCATTAGTCACTGATAATTATATCACTACTGTCTTTTATTTACTTTAAGAAATCCTTAACATCCATGAAAGAAATATAAAATAATACATATTGTCATAATAATCAAATACTATATAATATGGGCAGGAGAAAAATGCCATGAATTATCTGTTTGATTTGGACGATACCATATACTATCAGGATCAGCCTTTCATAGATACCTTTGAATTAATGTTCGCTGACAGATTCAGTCTGGACCCTGTAAAACTGTTTATTCAGTTCCGTGTTCACAGTGAAGAAACCTTTGCCCGGAGTGAAAAAAATGAAATATCCATGGAAGACATGTATGTCTACCGTATCGGTGAAGCTTTTAAAGATCTAGGCGCTGAAATCACCCGAGAGGAAGCTTTGGAATTTCAGTATACCTACGCTAACCTGCAGCATCATCTGAAACTGAATGACGGTATGAGAACAATACTTGATTACTGTAAAGACCATGATATCTTTGTATCTCTTATTACCAACGGACCATGGGAACATCAGCGTCAGAAAATCAATTCCCTGGGTCTGGGAGAATGGATAGATCTGGATAAGATACTGATTTCTTCAGAAGTTGGATTCCGAAAACCGGGAAGAGAAATATACGATATGGCTGTCGAGAGATTCAACCTTGATCTTAATGAAACATATTTTGTCGGGGATTCCTTCGATAATGACATTGCCGGAGCCCACAATGCAGGCTGGAAATCGATCTGGTTCAACCATCGACACAGAACTGTAAACTATGATTATAATGCTGATTATGAAGTATTCACTTATGAAGAACTTCTGCAGCTGATCAAAACATTGTAACAAAAAAAGACATATTCCTATATGTCTTTTTAAATCCTGAATGGCGGATCCTGATAAACAGGATCTACCATAGAACATAAATCTTCATTCCTGCCCCCGCAAGGCAAATAATAGGGTCAGAAAAGAAGATTCGTCCGAAACAATGCCTACTGACTGCATTAAGCAGCGTTCAGTTCTTTTCTCAGTTTGAACAGCACTACGGCTGTAACAATAGCAGCTACAATGGCAACAATGCCTATAACAGCTGATAGGCCGAGTATCCACTGACTCTTCGTACTTCCGCCGATAAGAGCAACTACTACAAAGCCCAAGCTTACTAAAATATTAAAATACTTGAGGAATCCAAGTGTATCTTTCTGAGGTGAATTATAATCTTCAGCAATCTTTTCCAGTACACCGAACAGAATGAAGAAGTATACACAAGAACAAACAGTAACAATTGTCTTGAGAATTCCCATGTCGATTTCAGGTTTAACAATTCCTCCAACCCAGATAGCACCGGTAATGATCATCAGAACCAGAGCAATCCACTTCAGATACGATTTCTCGCTGATATATGTACCCAGTTTGTCAAAAGCCAGGAAGAAAAGCAGCCAGCCAATGAAATCCGGAGTAATACAAACAGAAACCTGATTAATTGTTAAATTAATGTTTACCAATGTAAACAGAAATCCAAAAGCGACATAGGATATACCCTTTTTTACATCCATGTTAAGTCCCTCCACAATTAATTGTATACAATCATTTTAAATCATTAAAACTTTTTTTTGTAAAATTTTTGTGTTTAAGCAGAGCAGAAGCCAGCAATTCGCCTAGAACATAGCAGCCGACGACTTCACCCAATGATACATAAAGCATCATTAATATTATTGGCATGTCAATTCCATACCCGTATTTCAGAACAAAAGGCACTATGATACCATTAGCTATGATTGTCGGAATCGGAACCAGCCAGCGATTATTTCGTAACCGGTATCCTCCAACAGCTCCAACCAGAGTAGCCAGGCTTCCAAAGATGACGTCCCATATTAACGCACCGCTAAACAGATTAGCCAGGATACAGCCGATAAACAGTCCCGGTATGGCAGCCGAAGTAAACATCGGCAATATGGTCAGTGCTTCCGCAATTCTGATCTGCATCGGGCCAAATGAAATCGGCGCAAACACAACCGTAAGAGTTGCATATAAAGCTGCAATCAGGGTTCCCTGTGCCATGTGCAGCAGTCTTTCTCTTCTCACATTCATTTTATTCACCTGTTATTTGATATAAACAGTAATTGCTGCATTAACGCATTTGTAAACACGTTGATAAATGTAACCGCCATATGTATCTTCCAGCCATACAGAACGGTGGCGATGAATTCCCTGACGAAAGCATTGATCCAGAAGTAGTTTTTAGTCGGACTGCCAATGCCTTCTGCGTTAATTCCCAACTGTCTGGCTAAGATACCCGAACGGAACACATGATAGTTCGTAGTTGAGAACGCGATAACCGGATCCTTGCCGCCAAAGTATTCTTTTATCAGAGTAACTGAATTGCTGAAGTTTTCTCTGGTATTCACTGATTTTTCTTCAACAATTATGCGGTTTTCATCAATCCCGGTACTTACAAGATAGTTTCTTATGGCTTCTCCTTCTGAAATGATTTCATCATCACCTTTACCTCCGGAAGGAACGAAGACTATGTCTTTTCCTGTCTTTTCCTTCTGCATCCGGGCAAATTCCAGAGCCCTGTCTGCACGCCCTTTCAATAAAGGTGTAACGCTGCCATCTTCTCTTATCTGACAGCCCAGAATCATGATGCAGTCCTTGTCAAAGGACGGAACGTGACGGGCAGCTTTAATGCTGAGAATTATACTGGCCAGAAGAATGCATTCAAAATATCCTACTTCAATCAGTATCATATTTTCAAGTACGTTAAAAATATAACCTATCGGATGATTCTGATTATGTACGTCAATAACCGGATTAAACCAGTATAAATAGTAATCCGTTATCAAAGGTAATATGGTACTTAAGCACAGCAGTATTCCCAAAATTGCCCCCAGCATGTTTGTCCATGATCTGCCTTCCTTTTTCATCAGCTGAATGTTACTGACAGTGACTATGACGAAAACCACGAAAGCTATCGGCAAGGCAACTACGGCAAATTGCGAAATAGTTCCCACCAATGAGCGGACAGATGAATCAAGTCCCTGATAACCAGCAGTAAAAACAATAAGATCCAATAACAAAGGGAGAATGAAGATAATCAGTCCCAGCATTACAATATTCTGATACTGATACATTGATTCCTTCATGTTCTGACGGTATTTTTTCAGCGTTCCCCAGAGTATGACAGCCAGATAAACCGCAAAACCCACGGGAATGATCCTGCCACCATTAAATCTCCCATAGAAGATATTTATGGTTATGATTCCAAAATTGTGAACATATACCGTTTCAAGGTAACCGCTGTTTTTCCCTGTTACTACCAGGGTATCCTTACCTTTGGAAACAGATTGAAGAGTAATATAAAAACTGTCGCCATCCACTGATGTGTCAGTTATCTTAACGATCTGTTCTCCCTTGTCCAGATGGAAGTCAATGATTTCTCCCATTCCTGCTGTATTGACTTTCAGTGTATAAGTTTGACCATTACCCACAATATAGCCAAAACACAGTCCAAGCAAAAGAAGTCCCAGTAGTAAATAATATCTCTTCTTCATCTGATATCTCTTAACAGAAAAATCTGTACATTCTCTCCTTATAATCCGGTGCCGTATCAAAAGCTGCATGCCCATATCCTTCATACATGTATAACCGTGAATCCGGTATGGCTGTAAGCTCTTCGGAAGCCTGAAGTCCCATTACCGCATCATCCCGTGCTCCCAGAATCAGAGT
This sequence comes from Erysipelotrichaceae bacterium, assembly GCA_017516045.1. GTDB lineage: Bacteria > Bacillota_I > Bacilli_A > Erysipelotrichales > Erysipelotrichaceae > RUG521. The sequence goes on along the minus strand of JAFWDT010000022.1, from coordinate 68,815 downwards.
CGGACACTTTATGTCTTTCAGTCTTTCCTTAATGTCATAATCATTCATGGCTTCTGCCATTATGATGAAACGCTCCAGATCCTCAGCAGTTACAGCCTTACCTGCTGTCTTAAGCAGATCAATGCTGGCATTGTAAAGTTCTTCAGGATAGATCTTTTCACCAAAAGCCAGATACAGTTCTGATGCATCGCCCCGCTGTGCCAGCCGTATCCATTCAGAAACGGTTTTATTCATCTGCTCATTAATGGCTGCAGCCGTCGAACCCAGAACGAGTTTTCTGACCATTTCCGGATGTTCAAGTGCAATCAGCAAAGCCATCATTCCGCCCTGGGAAGCTCCAAACAGATATATGTCATTTAATCCAATTACCTTGAATACTGAAGCTGTATCTTCTGCCATTTCTTTTATTGTATATCCTTCTGTAACCTCATTACGGCGATCAAAAACATATACGGTATACTCTTCCGCAAAGATCCGATAGGCGTCAGCGATCAGCTGAGCTGAAGGCATGACACTGCCGATACTTAATCCCGGCAATATTACCATTGTTCTCTTTCCGTTTCCAAAACGGAAATAATTCATCGAAAAACCGTTTACTTCAGCCTGCTCAATGCATATGCTCATGTTGTTTCCTTCCTAACGGAACCATTTGTCCGCTATTGTCGGTTCCGGATAACCCCAGTCTTCAGGCACGGCCTTCGCCGTTGCCAAGAAGTCATTTTTCTCCAGAACACGTTCTGATGCCAGATTTTCTACCATGGTGCTGGCTGTAATTATCTCAATATCTGTCTGAGTATACAGATACTCAGCCAGTCCGCAAAGTCTGTTATCCTCTTTAAGACAGATGCCCAGTATCAGTGATTCTTTACTTCGATACAGATCACAATAGAGTTCACTTATCATCTGGTGAATATCATCATACTGTTTTTCAAAAAGAAAAGTCGGCAGATAACGGTAAACATTCTCATTCTCTATGAGTTCCCTTATTGATCGACATCATCATCCGTTACTTTTCTTATGACAATACATTCATCTTGCAGATACGGCAGTTCTTCAAACAGCTTAGTTATCTCATTAACCTAATATTATATCTATTATATTGTACACCAGTTTAAGGCACTGAAAAACCGGAACAACCGTTCCGGCATCTCATTCTTTGTTAGCTGGCTTTTTTAGCGCGCTGAGCTAATACATATCCTTCCAGTGTTTCCCTGGAGAATTGATACCTGGTTCCGCAGAACTTGCAGACAACTTCACAGCCGTTATCCTCATCGATCATCGTCTGCAGATCATCAGCCGGCAGCTTGCTTAAAACGCGGGCAAACCTGGCTTTTGAACATTCACATTTAAATGCCGGATTCTGTCTGCCAAGTTCCTGATAATCATCAAACATGGCATCGATGATTTCCTTAGGGTCATCATACTCCAGCATAAGCTGTGATACCGGCTTGATGTTTCCTACGATGTTTTCAATGATTCTGATGTTTTCCTCTGTAGCATCCGGCATCAGCTGGAAGACCAGACCGCCAGCTGAAACCAGCTTACCGGTTTCATCATAACCAACACCGACACTTATGGCACTCGGTGTCTGCTCACTTAACATGTAGTAATAAGCGAAGTCATCACCTATTTCACCTGTCTGCAGATCTACTTCTGAGACAAACGGCTGCTTCATGCCTAGATCCTTTACTACTCTGAGATAACCATTGGTACCGATCAGTGAACCGATACTGGCATTAGGATCGTCAACATCAGGATTCTGTACGAAACCTCTTACTGATGCATCATAATAACCGTCAACCGCAATCTGTCCCAGAGGTCCTTTGCCGTCGATCATGATTTCCAGTTTTTCCTTACCGCTTTTCAGCATGCTGCCCATCATGGAACCCATGGTAAGCACACGGCCTAAAGCCGTAGCTGCCGATCTAGACAGCTTATGTCTTTCTGCTGCTTCTCTGACCGTTTCCGTCGTACGGCAGCAGATAACCTTTACTTCTTCATTGAGGACAGTGCCTCTGCTTAATATATCCGTCATTCTTTTTCACTCTTTCTCTGCAGTACCCGGGCAAACCTGAATACTTCAATTAATATATACGCAATCATGGCATAGATAATAATACCCAAGGCAGCGATGATGAACCAGTTGCCCAGCATTACATTTGACCGGTAAAAGCCAACATATACAATAACATAAGCGAACACAACTATTCTGAAAGTATCCGCAAATTCATCCAATTCGTTTTCCACAGCCAGCTTATGCAGTCTGTTGAACAGCATGAACATGAACACGACATTACAGATGAACTCTGCAACCCGTAAACCGAAAGCCACATAACCAAGCTGGGCCTTCATAAGTCCGAAAGTAAAGTCCATCAGTGAGAAAAAGAAACATATCATGCACACCAGTTTCATGGATTTCAGCTGAATGTCTTCAAACAGTACATGAGCTGTCAGATAAACCAGATAGAACCCTATAAAGGACGGCACAAAATTCACTGTCATGGTGGCGAACTCCACATTTAAGTTAAGCATTATGAAAATCAGACCTACGGCTATCTGTCTTACTGATTTGACTATATCGTATTCCATTTCCGCCTCCAAACAATAACAGCACTTCCGTGCTGTTATCATTATACTATTACTCGTGGTTTTCTTCTACCTTTTCAGGCTTCAGTGTACCATACTGAATAATCGTGTCCAGATCTTCCTTAGTCAGGGTTTCATTTTCAATCAGAGCCCTGACGATATTGTCAAGATCCTTGCGGTGTTCAGTGATAATGGCTCTGGCTTCATCGTAACAGCTGTTAACGATCCTTCTGACCTCCTGGTCAATTTCATACGCTACTGTATCGGAATATGACTTGTTGGAAGTATAATCTCTTCCCAGGAAGACATTTCCGCCATCAGAATCATACTGAACTGGACCGATGGTTTCGCTCATACCATACTGATTAACCATGGCCTTGGCAATCTTGGTAACCTTTTCCAGGTCATTGGATGCACCGGTACTGATTTCTCCCAGAACTATTTCCTCAGCAACACGGCCGCCTAACAGACCTGTGATCTGAGCCAGCAGTTCCTTCTTGGTAGACAGGAACAGTGAATCTTCTTTCGGAGTCATTAAGTTATATCCGCCAGCCACACCTCTTGGAATGATGGTAACCTTCTGAACGATATTGGCACCTTCCAGGAACAGACCTACTACGGCATGTCCGGCTTCATGAGTTGCAACAAGTTTCTTTTCCTTATCTGAATACTTTCTGCTCTTTTTGGCTGGACCTCCCATGGTTCTGTCGATGGCTTCATCGAGATCTTCCATGGTGATCTCGTTTTTGTTTCCTCTGACAGCGAGAATGGCAGCTTCATTAAGAACGTTTTCCAGATCAGCACCTGAGAAGCCAGGAGTTCTGGCTGCCAGGGCATTCAGGTCAACATCAGGAGCAAAGTGCTTGTTCCGGGCGTGTACTTCCAGAATAGCCTTTCTTCCATTTTTATCAGGCAGGCTTACGGTGATCTGACGGTCAAAACGGCCTGGTCTTAACAGAGCAGGGTCAAGAACGTCAGGACGGTTGGTAGCCGCAATGATAACGATACCTTTGTTATCTTCAATGCCATCCATCTCAACCAGCAGCTGGTTAAGAGTCTGTTCACGTTCGTCGTTACCGCCGCCCAGGCCGGCACCACGCTGTCTGCCGACAGCATCAATTTCATCTATGAAGATCATGCACGGAGCCGTACGCTTGGCATCCTTGAACATGTCTCTGACACGGCTGGCACCGACACCGACAAACATTTCCACGAAATCAGCACCGCTGATGGAATAGAATGGAACATCGGCTTCACCGGCAACAGCCTTGGCAAGTAAAGTCTTACCTGTGCCAGGAGGGCCAACCATCAGAATGCCCTTAGGTATTCTGGCACCCATCTTGGCAAACTTTTCAGGGCTCTTCAGATAACTGATGATTTCTTCCATTTCCTCTTTTTCTTCATCACAACCGGCTACATCTTTAAACTTAACCTTGATGTTGCCTTCCAGACGGGCTCTGGACTTTGAAAATTCAAAAGCCTTGTTGTTCTGTGAACCGCTCATGCGGGAAATGAAGTAAATGCCTACACCGGTCACTATGATAAGAGGTACTATCTGAATAAGAGCTTCAATCAGCGGATTAGTCTTGTAGGCATCAATGATTTTGATGTTGCCTTCCTTGACTGTCTGCTGCAGAACTGTCATCAGTTCGTTATTGCTCTGTTCAGTGTTAGGAACCGTTACCGTAAATCCCTTTTCACCGTTTTTATCGGTATAAGTACCCTTAAGGTCTATGACTGTATTGCTCATGGTTAAAGATACCTGTTCTATCTTCTTGTCTTTCCGGTTCAGCAGTTCCACAAACTGGCCATAAGTCAGAGCGCGGTTATTACCCTGCATCGCCACGGAAGTCAGAAAGATCAGAATAGGAAGCATTAACAGATACGGGATGGTACTTATCCAATTTCTATTGTTATTCAATTAACTTCACACTCCTAAACTAGTATAATTCTTCTTTCAGTACTCCAATGTATGGAAGGTTACGATATTTCTGATTGTAGTCCAGGCCGAAACCTACTACAAACTCATTTTCTACTTCAAAGCCGACATAATCAGCCTTAACATCAACCTGTCTTCTGGACGGCTTATCCAATAAGGTAACGACCTTGACATCGTGAGCTCCCTTATTGTAAAGCAGTGTCTTCAGAGAGTTAATGGTAATGCCGGTATCAACAATGTCCTCAACCAGCACCAAATCACGTCCCTGAATTGATACTTCCAGGTCCTTGATGATCTTGATGTCGCCCAGTGTTTCAGTTCCCTGATAACTGGAAACAGCCATGAAATCGATCTGGATATCCAGTGATACCCTCTTGATCAGTTCTGCCATGAATGGTACAGAACCCTTAAGAATACCTACAAAAAGCAGGTCATGACTGCCAGCGTAATCATGGTCCAGCTGCTTTCCCAGTTCAATACAGCGAGCTGAGATCTGTTCTTCGGTTACCAAAATCTTTTTCAAATCGTCCTTAATCATACTTATTCCCCCGAAAACAAGTTATTAAAATTTTAGCATAAATAAATCAGGTTTAGTAGTGAAATGCGACTTATTACAGCCAATATTGGCGATAAAGACAACAATACCTTCCCTGTTTTCAACGACCGGCCAGCTGAAGCGGTCTTTTCTTTTTATCTTACGGTCAATGAAGAAACGTGACAGTTTCTTATGACCGTATCTAAGTTCAATAACATCATCTGCCCTGCCGTTTCTTACAGTTAAAGGAAAATCAGCTTCACTGACGCTCAAACCCTCAATGGTCTTCCCCACAGCCTTTATTTCAAAATAAGGCGTTCTGAAATACCTTACCTCATTCATAACATAACTGTAGCCATTGCCAGGTTTATGCACATAGACAACACCGTATTCATAAACGACTTCCAGATGGTTTTCAAGCGGAATGAAACCGTTTCTCTTACTGCTGATGACTGTCTTTACAATTTCGCTAATATGTTGGGAAGAATACGAAGCCGTACTGTCTTTCTGCCATAACATCCAGCGCATCAGATCGTTAACATCCGGTTCTTTCCGGAATGCGGAAATGCTGATTTCTTCACCGTATTCCTTTTCAAATCTCTCCAGCATCCTTTTCTGCACTTTATTAAGTCTTTCAATCTCACTTGCCCATTTTTCAATCTGAGCATCATCAGCCGGTTCGATCAGACTGTGTCTGATTCTGTTACGGGTATAGTGATCGGTAAAGTTGCTTTCATCATCATGATATGGAACGTTGTATTCTTCACAATACCGTCTGGTGTCCTTCTTACGGTACTTAAGCAGCGGTCTTAGAATCTTCATTCCATGATGATATCCCTCATAAGGTATTCCATAATACCAGCCATGTGATCCTCTTTCCTCGGACATGAGATAGTTTTCCAGGCTGTCATCCTTCTGGTGACCGGTCAGCAGATAATCACATTCCAGCTGATCATATATTTTCTTGTAAAACTCATATCTGGCTTCACGGGCCCACATCTGGAAGTTTTCGTTTGTTTCCTGCTTCGGATAAAGCCTGAACAGCCTGACATTATTTTCCCGGCAGTACTGTTCAACGATCTTTTCTTCCAGATCAGCTGTTTCTCTCAGCCTGTAGTTACAGAAACAGACCGCGATATCCAGTTTTTCCCTGACACATAAAGAAAGAAGCATCATGGAATCACAGCCTCCTGACACCCCTAATAGATATCTCTTATTTCTGTCCAGATCCAGTTGGTAATTCATGTCTATATTCTAGCACTCATTCATTGAAACTACTACATAAGAAAAAACGCCTGCCGCTGCAGACGTTTATATGCTTAACCCTTCCAGGAATCTTTTCCTGATATCTCTGAAACGGCTGGAATTGACGTCAATGTGTCCTTTGACATCAATAATACGGGCGGTATTGATATACTTGCCGTCATTCAGAAACAGAACTGACTCTCTGTATAATCCTTCAACATAGCCTAATCTGTAGAGATGCTTCAGACCTGAAGGATTATTCTCCGGATCATAGGCATTGCGGTAGGCTTCACTGTTGGAAGTCATCGGTATGACAAAAGCCTTTCCGTTAAACACATTCAGTACTACTCCGAAATGCTGATAGCCGGCCTCTGAAATATATGCTCTGCCAAAATCTATGTAGCAGATGTCCCCAGCCGTGATATTCAGTCCGAAATGTCGGCACGATTTCAGCTTGCCTCTGCTTTTATAATTATACTCACTGATAAGGGTGTTGCGGACCACTCCCAGAGGCATGTCGTAATACTCATCTCTTAATTCATCTATGTGCTGTTCTATCAGCGATTCAATGTTACGGTAATCGCATTTTATGACATCCATTTCCATTAAAAAGAACACCTCCTCAGTACTTATTAGTAATACCGAGAAAGTGTTCCTATCTTTTTAATTATTTACGGTTCAATGGTCCGGGCGATATCCTGCAGTCTTTCAATGATGTTGATGCTCTGCGGACATACGCTTTCACACTGGCCGCACTGAATGCAGTCAGAAGCCTTTCCGGTTTCCGCCGTAATCCTGTTATATCTGTTAACCAGACTTTCTTCATGATCAGGCATACCGTTAAGCAGCTGTCTGTTCTTTATGCTGAACAGATCAGGTATTCTGATTCCCATCGGACAGCCTTTAGTACAGTAGCGGCAGGCAGTACAAGGAATCATGTTGATGCTTTCCAGGATATCCTGAGCTTTCTTAATGACTTCCTGTTCCTTCTCATCAAGAGGCTTGAAATTACTCATGTAGGAAACATTGTCCCTTACCTGCTCAACATTGCTCATGCCTGACAATACGGTAATTATGCCATCCTGAGAAGCTACAAATCTGATTGCCCATGATGCATATGAAGCATCAGGATCAGCTTCCTTGAAGAGTTTCTTGATATCATCAACCGGATTTGCCAACTGGCCGCCCTTGACAGGTTCCATGACGACAACGCTCTTGCCATGTTTACGGGCAACTTCCAGACACTTGCGGCTCTGCACCTGAGGATTATCCCAGTCAGCATAGTTGATCTGCAGCTGGATGAATTCAGCATCAGGATGTCTGGTCAGCAGGTCATCCATTCTTTCCGGAGAAGCGTGGCATGAGAAACCCCAGTGCTTTACCAGACCTTTTTCCTTAGCCTGCTTTACAAAATCCCACAGGCCCAGTTCCTCATATCTTTCATAGTTATTGTCCTGAACGGCGTGCAGCAGATAATAGTCAAAGTATCCGGCCTGTGTTCTCTCCAGGCTTATCTCCAGCTGCTTTTCAGCCTGTTCCTTAGTAGGATTCCCCATCCAGGCATTAAGCTTTGTTGCCAGAGTAAAGCTGTCTCTTGGATGACGTTTTACCAGTGCTTCTCTGGCTGCTTCCTCACTCTTGCCATCATCATATACAAAAGCCGTATCAAAATAAGTCAGGCCGCCTTCAAGGAAAATGTCTACCATTTCCTTGACCTGTTCAATATCAATTTCACCATTCTCCAGTTTTGGCAGTCTCATAAGGCCAAATCCGAGTTTAGGAGTCTTTTCGCCAAAATACCTTTCCATTGTTTTCACTCACTTTCTTTAATTTAATTATACTATTTTTTGTTTTTCGCAACAAAAAAACCCTTAACGGGTTATTTGACAAGTTCATTCGGCCAGGTGTTAATGCCGCCGAATTCAACGATATTGGTATATCCCAGCTTAACCAGCTTTTCACTGGCATCCTTGGAACGGTTTCCGCTGCGGCAGTAGACAAATATCAGCTGATCCTTATCCGGAAGCCGGCTGATCTCCTTATCATTGATCTCTTCGTTTGGAACATTAATAGCTCCCTCAATGTGACCTTCATGATATTCTGCCGGTGTACGGACATCCAATATTACATATCCCTCATTTTCAGCCATCATCTGTATAGCCTGTTCGCTGTTAATCTGGCGATATGTTATTTCCTTCATCGGTTCTTTTTTCTGACATCCCGCTGCACAAAGCAGGATAAGAAGTATGACTATCAGTTTTTTCATGGTTTCTCCTAATAGTACTTTACTGAAAGATCATCAAGTTTCAAAGCAGCCAGACGTGAATTGGCATCATTGGCAGCCAGACCGCAGTCAATGTCATACCACTGTCCGTCTGTTTCAATGATACGGCCGGTTGTATCAATTCTGCTTACAACATTGTGTCCGGTAATGACGATCTTTCCTTCAACATGACAGTATTTGGCTCTGTCCCAGACGTAATGGTCAATATCCTCTTCAACTTCATTGAAGAAAACATCTTTATCATAATCACCGTACGGTTTTGAATGTACCAGCAGAAACTTTCTGCCGTTTACTTCCACGTTCAGCTGCACAGGCATGGTCTGCAGGAATCTGTAGATTTCTTCTCTTTTTTCTTCAGGGAGTTTCATGTAATCATTATAGGTATCAAGACCATAGTTGTAATACTGCCAGTGATCCCTCTTGTTATAGTAATAATTCAGCACTCTGAGATTCAGGGAACGGCTGTTTATCATCTTTTCCGCTTCCAGAAACAGGTACATCATCAGCTCATGATTGCCCATGATGAAAGTGATCCTGTCATCTTCCATCATCCTGACCAAGACCTGAATGCCGTTTTTCCCTTTATCAATGGTGTCGCCCAGACAGTAGATCTTATCCTCAGGACCTGTATCCCGAAGGAATCTGTCCAGATTATCACCATGAGAATGAATATCGCTTATAACGTATGTCGCCATGTAAAAACTCCTAAAAAAAGAGGATTATTCATCACTCTTTGTTTCATCTTCTGCCCTGTAGTGCTTCTTGGCAATCTTATCAAGCAGATTAAGTATCGGACGGTAAGATGTTGAAATCATACCTGTATACTCGATGAAAATCTCAAAAATCATAACCAGCAGCAGCAGGATCAACAGACCTAAGGTTGTATTGTTGATGTAAATATAGGCTGTTATGCCAAAGATGGCGGTAATGATGTAAATCGTAATGGTTGCGCCGGTCTGTCCCAGCGACAGATTGTTCATCAGAATGTGGTGGAAATGCTTCTTGTCCGGTGAACTGATAGGCTGGTGATTCACCTTTCTTCTGATTATGGCAGAGAAAGTATCGAAAATAGGGACAAACAGCAGAATGATTGGAATTGCCAGAGTAATGAAAGTAGCACTCTTATACCCGTACAGGGAAATGGCAGCAATCATGAATCCCAGGAACTGTGCTCCGCAGTCACCCATGAAGATGCTGGCCGGATGGAAGTTATGGAACAGGAATCCCATGGTACTTCCTGCCAGAACCATGCTAATCATGTAAACATTATACATGTTATATGTGGTGGAAATAAGGCTGATGGTTATCAGAGTAATGACACAGAAACCGCCTGCCAGACCGTCAAGGCCGTCAAGCAGGTTTACGGCATTGGTAATGCCTATGATCCACAGATATGTAATGATGTAACCAATAATGTTAACATTGAAAATCAGATTAAACGGCAGTCTGAGCTCTCTTAAGTTCATGTTTCCGACAAACACCAGAACAGATGCTGCTGCAAACTGGAAAACTATCTTAAACAGCGGTGAAACATCAAAAATGTCATCCAGCAGACCTTCCGCAAAGATGATCGTTCCGCCTATGACAAAAGCTCTTACCGTCCTGCTATCCTTTACAAAAAGCAGTACGCCAATGATAAAGGCGATGTAAATGGCTATGCCGCCGACTCTTGGGATCTGGCCGTGATGAACAGTCCTTTCATTTTCCTTGGCATATAAACCAAGCTTTCTGGCTATTGCCTTGAGTGGAAACTCCAGTATCAGCGAGATCAGCATTGGTACAACAAAATATAATATCTTCATGTATTCACCTAACACAGTATAGCATAATCTTACAGGCTGTACATTATCGCAATTAAAAACTGTGCAGCCAGATAACCCAGTCCCATTGACAGCAGAAACAGCAGAACATGAGCCTTGGCTGCCCTGTCCGGTCTGTTGAGCATGAATTTACTGAAATCTATTCCGCTGAGACAGTAAAAGCTGAAGGAAAAGGTTATGATATGCAGAATGATCTTAACGATTACGTTTATGTTCATCTTCTTAATGCACGCAGCCTTTCTTTGTTTTCAGCACTGATGCGGAATGATTCAACAGCTTTCTGAATGGTTCTGTTATGAGTAAACATATTAAGTTTACCATCTTTCAGTATTAATTCAACATCATAAAAATAATTAATTGCTGCGGTTGCCAGCAGCCAGGCCTGAGCCATTTCGATGTAGTATTCATCACTGTCAATATTACTGCAGTATTCAAGGATGTCATTAATGTATTCATCTTTCAGATATCTGTTAAGCATCATTACCAGTACAAATCTGACAGTAAATGTCTGTTTGCTTTTACGGTATTCTCCCAGATACCGCCACATCAGGGCTTCATCTTTCCTGTTAAAATGAAATGTGCTGACAAAACTGTCAATCAGAGACCAGTTGTCGCACTTGGCGAGATAGTTATCGATATAGGGTTTCTTTTCAGCTAAAGGCATTTTGGAATAGGCTATCACAAAACCCTGCAGCAGTACCTCCTCCTGACTGTCATCACTCAGCATGTCCACGGCATTAACGCCATCTTCCTTGGCCAGTTTCTTAGCCAGTTCTCTTAGCAAGGGAACTCTGACCCCCATGACGGGATAACGGCTGCCGGGATTCAGACTGCCTGTAAACTGCCGGTATTCATGCTGGGAATTAGCTTCAAGATATTCTTTAATGTACACGTCTCTCATAGATAATTAAAAAGCATCCGCAATGCTTTGTTCATACAATCATTATAACGTTATTTAACCCTTTTATCACTACCAAAGAATATGTGCTATAATTTCCGTAGACGAGGTATTTAAATGTTTAACAATATTAAGGAAGTACAGAAGTTTATAAAGGAAAAGAATATAGCTTTTGTAGATTTTAAAATGATCGACCTGAAGGGACGCTGGAAACATCTGTCTATTCCAGCCAGCCGTCTGACGGAGAGCACCTTGACAGAGGGCATTGGTTTTGACGGTTCCAACTACGGTTATGCTGATGTAAAAAACAGCGACATGGTTTTCGTACCTGATATAAAATCTGCCGTAATTGATCCATTCATCGAAGAAAAGACGCTGACAATGCTGGGAGATGTCTATGTAATCAGAGAAAAGGATAACATTCCTTTCGGTCATTATCCGCGCAATGTAGCCAAGGCTGCACTGAATTATATGAAGGAAACAGGTATCGGCGATCAGATGATCATTGGTCCGGAATATGAATTCCATGTTTTTGATACTGCTTCATATAAGGTTTCCCCTGATGAAATATCCAGCAGGCTGACCAGCAGTGAATCATACTGGTCATCCAATGATGAACTTTCAGATGGCTTCCATAACAGATATAATGGCGGCTATCACTGTGACATGCCTAACGATCTGACTTATAATCTGCGTAATGAGATCTGCCGCAATCTTGAACTATTCGGTGTCAATGTCAAATATCATCACCACGAAGTAGGCGGATCAGGACAGCTGGAAATTGAAGTCGAACTGGATGACATGCTGAAACTGGCAGATGACACTCTTGCGGCCAAGTATGTTATCAGAAACACAGCTGTCATTAACGGCTTTACCGCTACCTTAATGCCAAAGCCTATTTATGGTGAAGCCGGTAACGGCATGCACATTCACATGCTGATTAAGAAAGACGGCAACAACATTTTCTACGGTAACAAGTATGCCGGTCTCTCACAGGATGCCCTTTATTTCATAGGCGGTCTGTTAAAGCATGTCAGAGCTCTGTGTGCCTTTACTAATCCTTCAACCAATTCATATAAGAGACTGCTGCCTGGATTTGAAGCCCCGGTTACCGTTGGCTATGCCATGGCTAACAGAAGCTCCGTAATCAGAATTCCAAGCTACGCCAAAAACAAAGACAAGAAGAGATTTGAGTTAAGAAGCCCGGATGCCACATGTAACCCATACTTTGCCTGCAGTGCCATCCTGATGGCTGGAATTGACGGCATCGTTAACAGAATTGATCCTGCCGATTATAACTGGGGACCGTTTGACTTCAATCTTTATGAGCTGACTCCGGAAGAAAAAGCCAAGCTTGACCATCTTCCGACTTCACTTCCTGAAGCGATTGAAGAACTGAAGAAGGATCATGACTTCCTCACGGTAAACAATGTCTTCCCTGAAGAACTGATTGATGCCTGGATCAGAATGCTGGAAAAGGACGCCGGATATATCAATAACATTCCTCATCCGGCTGAATTCGAACTATATTATGATTTATAGAAAATAACCTTCCAAAGAAGGTTATTTTTTTATGGCAGAATCGTAATGTTATTTACAGGTTCAAATTCGATGTTCTTATGTTTCATGATGTATTCCGCAATTACATCTACACTGCTGGTCAGTATTTCCCTAAGTGTTTCAGCAGCAGCTATCATGTCAAAGTTACCGCCACCGCTGGCACGGTAATTGTTGATGACAAGAGTAAATACATCATCTTCCTTTACTTCTTTACCGTTTCTGGTCAGTGAAACGATTCTCTGACCCACAGGCTTTCTGATATCCATGACGTACTCAACACCGTCCAGCATGTCATAGTTATGATACTGAACATTCGGGAAGTCAAACAGCGGATTGATGATGACCTTGCCATCCTCAATGCTCCAGAATTCCGCACACTTTTCCAGATATTCCCTTATGGTTCTGCTGTCTGCTTTCTTAACGACCAGGGTATTTGGGAACATGTATGTGCTGATCAGGTCCCTCATCGTAATGTCACCGGCAAAACCAGGTGCGGTGAAAAAGATCCGGGTTCCGGAAATATCTGCACCCGTCAGGTCGATCTGTACCCTGTTAATGAAGGTTGCCAGCTGAGACTTATTAAAACGGCAGTCAAACTCACTGTGAACTTTCAGATCCATCTCAGTGTGTCCAAGGGCAGTATCCAGCCATTTCTGGGTTTCCTGTTCCTCAGCATCAGTGATCCGCATGATATCCGCAGCCGGTTCATGATCAGCTGGCAGCAGTTGGGGCGTTATTTCACCTGTTTCAGTATTGATCTCTATGCAGGAAAGATAAGCTCCAGTATAACCGGGTTCTGTAAATGCTACCTTATCCAGAGTACCGCAATATATTCGATGCTGATGTCCGCAGATCAGAACATTCAGTCCTTCTATTTCCTTTATCATTCTGTAACCCTGGTTTTCCCCACAGTCTTTCTCTCCCAGGATACCGGTCACAGGATCTCTTTCCAGCCCGCCGTGATACAGACATACGATATAATCAGGATCCTCCTTTTCTCGTATCGTCCTAACGGTCTCTCTGGCTGACTCAAAGGCATCAATGAATTCCATGTCTGTGATGTTTTCCGGTTTTTCCCAGTTAGGAACCAGGTGGGTAGTTATTCCAAAGAAGGCTATTTTCTTACCGGCAATTTCCTTTATGTCATAAGGCCTGCCCATCGGTTTACCTTTATATAGGACATTGGAAGTCAGACATACGGCACCGGTACTTTCAATGAATTCTCTGAGTTTGCCATAGCCGTAATTGAAGTCATGATTACCGACGTTGACATAATCATATCCCGTTTTTCTCATGCACTCCGCAATTTTATTCTGTTCATCTGGATTATTCAGATAATGATAAAAAGTCAGTGGTGAACCTTCCAGAGTATCACCGTTATCCAGTACTACTGTGTTTTCATCTCTCAGTTCTCTGATCATGGTCCGTAATCTGGCTAATCCATGATTACGGCTGGTCATGTCCGCGTAACTGTATGGATATACCATCCCATGCAGATCGGAAGTCGAAAGAATTCTTATTATCTTATTCATAGCTGTTACCTACCAATATTACTTTATCACATTATCAGGCAAAAAAGGAATGACTCATCATTCCCTGTTCTTCCTATTATTTTTTATTTATTAATAATATTATTATTCCTTATTATATCTTCAATGTAATCCGCTATTCTTACCAGCAGTGGTTCACACTTGATGCCGGGAACATAGTTATGCCGTTTAAGATAAACACACCTGGTAGTCCCGAATTCCTCATCAACACGTCTGAACAGTTCGGCAGCTGCCTTTTTCATGACATCGGAATCGTGAGCGTGACCGTTAACTGAATACAGAATACCCAGAGCACTTAAGGCACTGGCTATTCCACCGCACAGCTCATCGTGCCAGCATCCCCCACTGAAACAGCTTGAAGCATACAGAACTTCCTGCGGCAGGTTCAGATCATAGTAATCATTGATGGCACGGATCATGGATTCCGAACAGCTGTAGTCATATCCGTTTCCGGGATAATAGTACTTTACTACTTCATCTCTAAGCATCTTCTATCACTATTCCTCTCCTCTTTCTGAAGATCCTGTGCTTGAAGGGATTTTCTTCTACTCTCTTATAATCGTGTCCGGCGTTGCTGTTCCAGCAGCAGATGACACGCAGATCTTCTTCACCTGTATTGATCAGTCTGTGAGCATAATGACCGTTAATATGATGCAGGCTTCCCTTATGAACACGTTCACACCAGTCATGACCGTTTTCATCCATCATCATTAACAGTCCTTCCCCGGATGCGCACCAGTAATACTCTTCACATTCAGTATTCTTATGGAAATGACCTCTGGTCATGCAGCATTCTCCATTGACTCTTACAGGATGCAGCAGACTTATTGCCCAATTCAGATAACCCGGTTCTTTCTTTTCGCCGTTAACGGTCATTACTTCATACATTACTGTATCCGGATCAAGAGTTTCGTCGACAGATTTATAAAAACCCATGGCATCCCTGTAAAGTTTGCACGACCTTTCAACTTTTTCTCCGCTAAGATCACCTTCATATACATGGAAAAGTCCTGAATCAATTATCTCCATAAAAATACCCCCATCACTATTATACTTTTTTATCCTCTTTCAATTAATCTTTTTTGCCTTCAGTAAAAGAAAAAGATTACCGGGAATCCGGTAATCTTCTTTATTGATGAAATGTTTTTATCCTTTGATACCGCCGCGTGACATACCGCTGATGATGTACTTTCTGGCAAACAGGAAGACGATGATCATTGGTAATACAACGATTGTGGCGGCAGCCATCATTCTCTCGTTACGCTGACCACCTTCAGTCATGAATGCATACAATCCAAACGGTAATGTTCTTACATCCTTGGAGTTGGTTGCGATCATAGGCCACAGGAATGAGTTCCAGGTAGCGATTGAGTTAAGCAGAATGATTGTTGCCAGTGAACTCTTTGCCATTGGTACCATTACTCTCCACAGATACTTCCAGTCAGAGCAGCCGTCTACTTTTGCTGCCTGATACAGGGAATCAGGTACACTGTCAAAGAATCCCTTAAGAATATAGGTATAGAAGATGCTTGACATGAACGGGAGAATCAATGCCCAGATAGTATTATGCAACTTCCAGGTAACAATCGTTCTGTAGTTTGTGATGATGATCATTTCATATGGAACCATCATTAATGACAGCAGCAGTGAGAAGATGAATTCTCTGCCAGGGAATCTTAATCTTGAGAATGCGAACGCTGCCAGAATGGTTGTGAATGAACATGTTACTATACAGCCTAACAGAGCCAGTACGGAGTTAAGGAAGTACTTGGCAAATGGTGCTGTCTTGAAAGCATAAACGAAGTTTTCAATATTGAATGGGTTCTCAGGGAATAATGTAGGAGGCATCAGGTTGACCTCAGTCCAGGTCTTAAATGCTCCTGTAATCATCCAGTAGAATGGGAAGATCATGACGACGGCGCCTAACAGAAGCACAATATACATGATGATTCTTCCGATGGAAATAGGTTCCTTATTTATTTGCGTCTCTGTGTCTCTTGACTTGCTTGCCATCTTCGCCTCTCTCCTTTCTAGCCCATGCCTGTACGGCACGCTGTAACATTGTAAATGCAAATACCGTTATCAGCAGCATTACGGCAGCCGCTGCAGCCAGACCGTATTTAGGTGGTGTCAGAACTCTGAACTCGTAGTAGATATAGTAAACTACGGTGAACAGGTTATACGCAACACCTGGTCCGGAGAATAACGGGAACAGTTCGTGATACATCTTGAATGTATTAATTGAATTGATAATGATTACCAGCATGATGGTTGGTGCCAGCAGAGGTACGGTAATTCTGAAGAATATGCGTAATGTCTTGGCGCCATCAACCTTGGCAGCTGTGTAATACATAGGGTCAATGTTCTGTAAGCCTGACAGTAACAGTATGATCGTATTCGGTAAAATCGACCAGATACCGAATACTACTACAGCCCGGAAGTTACCGGCTGACTGTCCTAACCAGTTTACCGGATCGACTCCAAACAGACTGAGCAGGTAGTTCAGAATACCGACCTTGTCATTGAACATGAATCTCCAGGCAAGACCTACGGCCAGTGATGATGTAACCATTGGCAGGAAGTATGCTGTCTGGAAGAATGCCTGGAACTTGATCTTCTGGTTAAGCAGGTTGGCCAGTACTACAGCTATAGCAGTTGAAATAGGTACAACGATCAAGACATATTTGAAAGTATTACCTAATGCCTGTCTGAAGTACGGATCGGCAAATACCTTCCGGTAGTTGTCAAAGCCAACACCTGTATAAGTACCAGTCAGATACTTATATCCTTCCAGGAAAGACATTCTGATAACGTTTACGATTGGGTATAAGGTAAAGACTGCAACAGAAATTATAAACGGAAGTAAGTAAAGCAGTGGTTTTATACGTTCGTAGAAAGGTCTTTTCATCATAAGTAACGTTCACCGCTTTCGAAGTTAAAGACAAATACGCCTGTCTTCTTGAAACCGATACCTACTTCTTCACCTCTTTCGAAATCAAGAGAGCTGTCGAAGTAACCACGTACTTCCTTTCCAGCCAGATCAAATGATGTGATCTTTTCCTTACCCATAACAGATGTCAAAATAACCTTAGCTCTTAATTCGCTTTCAGGCTTATAAAGAACACTTTCAGATCTGAATGACAGCCATACTTTTTCGCCATCATGGCCTTCAAGTCTGACTCCGCTGTCCTGACCATCAGCTAAGATAACCTTGCCGTTTTCAACCTTAGCCTCAACCTTGTTGATTGGAGGGTTTCCCAAGAAGTCAGCAACGAAGCAGTTAGCCGGCTGGTCATAAAGATACTGAGGCTTATCGAACTGCTGCAGAACACCGAGTTTCATTAAGATGATGTGGTCGGAAATACTCATGGCTTCTTCCTGGTCATGTGTAACGAAGATTGTTGTTACACCTGTTTCAAGCTGAATACGGCGGATTTCTTCTCTCATCTCAATACGCAGTCTGGCGTCCAGGTTTGACAGAGGTTCGTCAAGAAGCAGCAGTCTAGGCTGTTTTACCAGAGCTCTGGCAATGGCAACACGCTGCTGCTGACCACCTGATAACTGACCAGGCTTACGGTTGAGCATTGTGTCAACATGTACCAGTTCTGCCATCTTCTTTGCTCTTTCGATTCTTTCTGCCTTTGGAACTTTCTGAATTTCAAGAGGGAAGCAGATGTTTTCCAGAACTGTCATGTGAGGATACAGAGCATAGTTCTGGAATACCAGACCGATTCCTCTCTTCTCTGATGATACGAATGTTACGTCATCATCATCAAAGTAGATCTTACCTTCTGTCGGATACAGGATACCTGACAGCATGTTCAGCATTGTACTTTTGCCGCAGCCTGAAGGTCCCAGCAAAGTAACGAGCTCGCCGGATTCAATGACTGCTGAGAAATGGTCAACAGCCGTATTATCCCGGAAGCGTTTTACAATGTTCTCTAATCTTATCTTCATAATTATTCTCCCTTAAACATTTCTGTTTATGATTTCCTTTATTATAACTCCATCAGTATTCTTCATTTCCAGTCCCAGCATGGCTGCCATGGTAGGAGCTTCATTGATCATACTGCTTCTTTCTATAACAACACCTGGTTTTACATCAGGTCCACAGGCAATGAATGTCGTTGTTTCATTGAGGAATGGCAGATGGCCATGGCTCGCCACTGAATTATACTGTCCCGGTTTAAGGTATTTTTCAAAAGGATCTCTCCCTTCCAGGGTACTGGAGAAGTTCATCGGTTCCTTACCTTCTATGACGAAGTCCAATGGGCCAACCAGTCCGAACTTTTCCTCAGCCTCTTCTTTGGTAAACAGGTAACCTATGTTATAGGTTGGATCATCTTTCAAAGACTTCAGATAGCTGTATACCTTTTCCCTCATGGCACTGTCTTCAGGATTTTTAAGCTGAATCCAGGCACACATTGATACTGAGTGACAGTAGGCATCCCAATCTGTAAGTTTGCCATTTTCATCAACACGGATGAAACCGGCATCTCTTAGCAGAACATTGACATTGAGATTTCTGGTAATGTTCTGCTGACCATGGTCTCCCATGATCACAAAATTCGTATTCTCAAAATCACCGTATCGGCGTATGCTTTCAAGCAATACACCGAATTCGTAATTGTGTTTTCTTAACTGATCAAGTGCTTCCCTGCTGTAGACACCATTGCTGTGTCTGGCACTGTCAAGGTCACACATTTTTACAAACATGACGTCCGGCTGATGATAGTCACGGATAATATCCGGAGCCAGAGCCATGGTATACAGGTCAAGCGAGCGGTCCTTTCCCATCAGGTAACGTCCGTATTTCCAATAATATCTGTCCATCAGTTCCTGTGACGCATTGTTTACCAGGAACTGCCCCGGATTATCACCCATGTAGTTTATTGGAACGATCATCGGCATGTTGAGATCTATTTCCTTAGCACCGCCGGTAACCGGCCAGCTCAGGGCACAGGTCTTCAGTCCTGCATCCTGTGCATAATTGAATATTGTTGGGCACTTGATGTCAGAACGCTGATTGTACCAGGATGGATTGGCATTCTCCACTTCCACCTTGGCATTATGCGGAATACCAAAGCCCTTGACGTAATTACCGGTAATAATAGAGCAATGACATGGGTAAGTATAGCTTGGATAAACCGGCTCAATGTGCTTAACATATGATCCCTTATCGAATATCCATGCAAAATTGCTCATTTTCTTCATCTCTTCAATATCAGATGAACATAAGGCGTCTAACATGAATACAAATAGCTTACTTTTTGTCATTGCTCTATTCCTTTATAAATTATGTGTTAATTAATAATGCTTAATTTAGTGTATCTGAATTATTCAGATAA
The DNA here is from genome assembly GCA_017516045.1 of Erysipelotrichaceae bacterium. Classification (GTDB taxonomy): domain Bacteria; phylum Bacillota_I; class Bacilli_A; order Erysipelotrichales; family Erysipelotrichaceae; genus RUG521. The sequence goes on along the minus strand of JAFWDT010000022.1, from coordinate 49,050 downwards.
TGAACCATTTGCAGTTGCTACTGCCTGAGTTAATGCTGTAGTTGGATCTTCGTTATCGATGATGATCTTCTTCATAGCAGCAACTAAAGCTTCTCTAGCGCCTCTTTCACCTGATACAGATGGACGAGTGCCTGCATATGATAACATGCTTGCCAGTGCCTGGTTAGCGATGCTATTGTCGAAGTATTCCTTGTAAACTGGAGATTCCTCAACATCCTTGTATGGAGTTGAAGCACTGTACTTCTGGCAGAATGGTAAGTTGTTTTCAGGCTTAGTGAAGAACTTAACGAATTCAGCTGTACCTGCATCTGTTGCCTCATCCTTTGTGAAGCTGATTAATGCACGTGTAGTGATTTCAGTGTATTCCTTGCCACCGGCTACCTGTGGAACAGGTCCTGTTACGATTGTGAATCCGTTAGGTGTGATGTAACCCATACCTGCAGAAGATCCCATGTAGCAGAAGTAGTTCTGGTTTCCGAATGGGCCTGAATGGTAACCTTCTGAGTCAACTAACTGGAAGTAACCTTCATTTTCAGCTTTTTTCCAGAAATTTACCCAGTCAACGAACTTCTGATTTGTCCAGTCATCAGCCTTCTTTGAGCCGTTGATGTACTTTAATCCTAACTGTTCAAGAGTAACGATTGCTAATACGTCTACTGAGTCAGGTCCGAAACCAACGATGCTCTTGCCTTCAGCCTTTTCACCGTCAACAACTGTCTTGCAAGCTGCATACAGATCATCCCATGTCTTTGGAATTTCGAGGTTGTACTTTTCGAGTAATTCCTTGTTGTAGAACATGATTGAACCGGTGATTGTAGCGATAACAGCATGTAATCCCTTGTCTTTATATTCAGTTGAAGCAGCGTATACACCTGGGCTGACGCGGTCTTTGTAGTCAGCTGCTGAGAAATACTTGCCATAGTCTAATGACAGACCAGCTTCAATGTATTCCTGTGCAGTATTTGGATATAACCAAACTACGTTAGGTCCAACACCGTTTGTGACAGCTTCGTAAACTTTTCCATCAAATCCATCTAATGGCTGAGTTTCCTGAGTTACATGATACTTGCCTTCGAATTCCTTGTTGAATGCATCTACGATTTCCTGAACCATTTCCTCGTCATGGTCAGTCAGAGTGTGCCAGAATACGATTTCTGATGCCTTCTCTTCTCCGCCACCCTGGCCGCCACCTGAGCATGCTGCCAGTGACATAACCATCATTAAGGCGAGAAGAGCTGTTAAGAATTTTTTCATAATTTCCTCCTCTTAAAATGTTATGAAACAATTTCTTGTCTAAGTCTATTATATATTTTTATTAAATATAAAGGAATACCAAACGGGCTTTTAACCCTCTAAAAAATCATACGAATGACGAGCCGCCGGTAACTATCCAGCAGGCAATGAAAGCACATATGAAGGCGCTTATATACAGGTTTCCTGTCTTACGGTAACAGTATGCTCCGATACCGCTGTAAACAAATATCTGAGGCAGCAGCAGGATCATAAGTGACATAAACGGACCGCCGAATGTTGAACCGAACAGCAGGTCAGCTCCTGGTCCGATATTCAGGAAGAATGGGATATATTCCAGCAATACAATGAGAATGATTCCTCCGCACATGACAAACGCCGTTCTCATCCATGTTCTTAAGAAACCAACTATTCCCTTCTGATAAGTGCCAGGACTTCTTAATGTAACAAGTGCTTTCTGTTCACTCATCAGGAAATATGCGGCAAAGAACGGGAGATATACCATAAACTGGAATAATCTCATGAAATTGAATGTCGTCAGCATTGGCCAGATGATACGCAGATCCAGTTTGAACAGGATGCCGTATACGGCTACCACTACATACAGGAACAAGAACAGGCAGATTACCAGCAGGAACGATTTCAGAATATAGACAAAATCCAGTCTGTTGGTAGCTTCTGTAGTCCATCCTCTGTCATATAATGACAATTTGGCAATTCCCTTTTTCCTGTTTCTGATTGAGATTATCAGATTGATTATTCCCGTAAAAAGCATGATAAACAGATACCAGGTTATCAGGCCTGTTCCTACTGTCATCCTGAAGATCTTTTCAGGAACAGGTACCAGGGCATGACCAAGCTGAGTGGCAAAGGGATATAATACTCCGGCTACCAGAATTGAGATAAGAGCACTGGTGAACCAGGACTTACCCTTCAGCATTCCTTCTCTGGAAGGCAATGGTATGGTAACTGTTTCAAAATAAGGTGTATCTATCATGTAAGTCATTACCGACAGCATTGCACCAATGGCCGTCAGCAGAGCTCCCAGATTCAGCCATTCCTTTCCCATGGCTGTCTGATTATCTGAAGGAATGGCACTGTTAATGTTCAGTGCGCTGTCAAACCAGTCCAATGCCACTTTCAGTCCGTGAGCGTCATGAGTAGTTAATCTGTGATTGGTATACAGCAGTTCCATCCTTCTGGCGGTTCCTTCACTGAAATCGCCATAGGTGGTATTCCATTTACCGTCTTCCCTGATGCCCAGGAATTCCTTTCGCAGATCACTCGACAGAAGCCTGTCAGATACTGTTTTCTGGTAGTCGCGGAAATATGAGAATTCATCATATTTGGCCTGCAGCAGCAGAACATTATTAAAATAAATGGAAGGATCATATACGGAATTACGGAACAGTTCACCGCACTGCAGTACCGTTGCCTTCGGTGATATGTCATTACCGTCAGCATCCTTAGCCCCGGCATAAGCTGCCGATACACTCCAGGATGCCCATGTACCCATGGAATGTCCTGATACTGCCAATCTGGTAGCGTCAACATATTCCAGTTCACTCAGCCACTTATAACCTTCAATTCCGCCTTCAGCTGAATCCTTGACGGAATTTCCGTCTGAATCCTTTGAATAATAGTCCTTGAAGAAAGTCAGATTGGAGAAGTTCATCAGGATCTTGTAACGGTTTGTTCCACCGATTTTCTTATAGGTGCCGTCGGCTTCGCTGTCTTCACCGTAGTTAACACTGACCTTATGGTTAACATAGCCTCTTTCCAGTAATCCGGGCTGTGTCTTACCGTGACCGTATTCATCAATTGCCAGAACAACAACTCCTCTTCTGGCCAGCTCAATGGCATATGCCCGGCAGGTTTCATGGTCATTCTGATAGCCATGCAGCAGCAGAACGCCCGGAGCCCTGTTATCCTTGGTGGCAGAGACAGGCTTGTATAGCTTATAAGTTATCTTACCGGCATCAGTCTGAATCTTTCCCTCACTGATTTTTATGTTTCCATGATCCCTCTGAATGCCGTTAGCCATGAACATGCATATCATGGATGCAACAAGAAACAAAACAGTAAATACTGTAGCCAACTTCTGACGATTGGTCGTCATATTATTCTCCTTTCCTGGTATGAAAAAAAATCACATACCCATGAATTAATTATCTGTCTTAATCTGTATACTTTTATTATATTTCCTTAATCTCCCTTTTTCAAAAAAAAGAACCCGCTTTTCAGCAGGTCCTCTTTATTCTTAACTTCTTCCTCTGGCCAGTCTGTTACGGATCTGATTGGAGATCCATTCAAATACCAGAACGACAATGATAAGTACCAGCAGGAATGATCCGACACGCTTCCACTTGCCGGAACCCAGAGCTTCCTGTAACGGGAAACCGATACCGCCGGCTCCGACAATACCCAATGTGGTTGCATCCTTTAGATTGATATCAAATCTGTAAATCGCAGTTGAAACAAAGCTAGCCATTAACTGCGGAATGACACCGCATCTGATCTTTTCAAAAGTATTGCATCCCAGAGCATCCAGTGATTCCAGAACACCGGTATCCAGATTTTCAATGGCTGTAATGTACATCTTGGAAATCATGCCTATTGAACACACTGACTGTGTAACAACACCGCAGAACGGACCAGGACCGGTAACACGGACCCACACCAGGGCCCATACCAGAGAAGGAATGGTCCTTATCAGCATGATCAGGGCTCTGAATACCATAGCCACCGGCTTTGGAACAATGTTAGTTGAAGCCAGGAAGCTTACAGGTACCGCCAGCAGGGCTCCGATAACTGTTCCCAATACGGCAATGGCCATGGTTTCCAGTACCAGATAAGGTACGCCGTTAGGCCCCAGATTAAACAGAGTAGCTGTTTCAGGATTGAGAATACCCTTGATAATGTTTATCGCAATTGTGGCACCTTTATCAGTAACACCGTTATAGGTTATTGATGTGCTTCCCCAAATGACAACAGCGATCACGATTGCCGTTACCAGCAGTCTCTTCCACAGATTCTTTGGTTCAGCCCGCAGTTTTTCCAGAATATTATTATTTACAAATTCACTCATAATATTCCTCCTACGACAGTTTGGAACGGATCCAGTTATTCAGCTGGTCGATCGCCCATACAACTACGAACAACGTCAGCAGAATGGTACCCAGATCATGATACTGACGGTAACCCGTTCTCTCACGGATCAGAATGCCCAGACCGCCGGCACCGACATAACCCAGAATGCTTGAAGCACGGACGTTCATTTCAAAGCAGTACAGACAGTTGTCAAAATACTGCGGCAGTATCTGCGGCATGCAGGCTGTCCAGAATGACTGTAATGTTGTAGCGCCGAATGACTGCATGGCTTCAAAAGGGCCCATGTCGATTGTTTCAATAGCTTCATAAAGCATCTTGGCAACAATACTCAGAGTAAAGATAGCTATGGCTGCCGTACCGGCAAAAGCACCAAGATTGAATATCAGCGCAAATACCGTAGCATAAATCAGTGTCGGTATTGAACGCAGAATTGAAAGGATGAAACGGCAGATCAGTAATGTCGGTTTGTTCTTATTGATGTTGCTGCTGGCCAGGATAGCCAGTGGCAGACCGATTATGCATCCGACAACAGTACCGACAATAGACATCTTCATTGTTTCAATCAGTAATGGTATAACCTTGTCAAAATAATGCAGGTTAGGCGTGAATATCTGTCCCAGAATTACCGGGAACTGTCCTATTCTGCTTATTAAACGCGGCAGATTGAAATTGGTTGTCTGCATCGATATGAAAACGATGATAAGGAAAGCAACCAGAATAAGCGGTGTTCTGCTCTTTGGTCTGTCTACTGTATGACCGTTATCCAGAACGATGTGCTCAGGTTTGAAGATCCTGTCAAACAGCGGTGTTCTGTTTTTCTTAGCCATTGTTCATCACCATTCCCTCAATTTCAATCTTATCGGTTGATTTAGGAACAGCTTTGCCCATGTATACCAGATTCAGTACTTCCTGTGTCACTTCACTGGTAGGACCGTCATAGACGATCTCACCGTTTCTGATGCCGATGACTCTGGTAGCGTACTTAAGTGCCAGGTCAACGTGATGAATGTTGATCAGAATGGAAATGTTGAGATCCTTGTTGATGCGGGCAAAGTCACTCATGACGATATCTGCGATGATTGGGTCCAATGATGCAACAGGTTCATCAGCCAGAATGATTGATGGATTCTGATTCAAAGTACGGGCCAAGGCAACACGCTGCTGCTGTCCGCCAGATAATTCATCACATCTGCTGTAAGCCTTTTCCAGAATATTTACCTTATCAAGTGCTTCAAGAGCCTTGATCTTCTGTTCTTTTGAATAAATGCCAAACATGGTCTTATACCAAGGCATGTCAGGAACATCGCTGGAAAGAACATTCTTTATTACTGTTGAACGGCTGACCAGGTTAAAGGACTGGAAGATCATACCGATCTTACGGCGGAATTTTCTTAATTCCTTACCCTTCAGTGTCATTACATCGACACCGTCAACCATCAGCTGACCGTCAGTAATGTCGATCATTCTGTTAATAGTTCTGATCAGTGTGGACTTGCCGGCACCGGATAAACCGATGATAGCCAGAAATTCACCCTGTTCGATCTTCAGATTTACATGCTGTAAGCCCTTGGTTCCGTTTGGATAGGTTTTTGATACATCTTTAAACTCAATCATGGCAATATCTCCCCTCTTTTTTGAAAAACGGGGTAATTCTCAGAGAACTACCCCGTAAATGTCTCTAATTAGTTTTCTAAACCTAACTTGTAAGCCTGACGTGAAGGTTCATAGTCAGCGTCTTTTGCTTTCTGATAGCCAGAATGCTGGTAAACACCGAAGATTTCCTTACCCTTTTCAGTGCCGATGATATCGATAATGACATCAGAGAAGGCTTCCTTAAAGGCAGTATCAACCTTATCATTAGCGTTGGTAGCAGCTACTGTATCGTTGTAGATACCTGGAGTAACGCCGATAACGTTTACTTCGTTCCAGATTGAATCAGGACGTCCGAAGTCCTTGATCCAGTCACTGCCTTTTTCATTGTTTTCATAACCGTCACGGCCGTCTGCGTAGCATACCCAGCAGTCGATCTGTTCAGCAGCACCCTGCTGGAACATTGCAGCGTATGTTAATTCAGTAACAGTCTTAAGATCTGTGATCTTCTTGCCGTCAAAGTTTTCCATTAACCATAAGGTTGGATATAAATAACCTGCAGAGCTTGTTACGTTAGCGAAGCCCCATCTTGCACCGTTTACATCATCCCAAGTCAGCTTTTCACCGGCGTTAACCTTAGCAGCCAGCTTCTTGCCATATTCAGATGGTCCGGCATAGATCAATCCTCTGTAGTAAGTTACAGGAGGACCGTTACGTAAGGTCTTGTTAGCGAGTCCGTTCCAGTCTGCTGGATTCTCTGAATCGTTTGACAGACCGTCACGTGTAGCTGTTAACATTACGTCTACTTCATGATCGATTGAGAACTGTGCGTATGTGCCGCCTGGTAACCATGCAACTTCGATTGCACCGGAAGCCAGAGCTTCACCAGCTGCTTCATAGGAACTGCTTACTGTAACTTCAACAGCACCGATGTCATAGCCTTTTTCCTTCATTCCGGCAATGATCAGATCGCCTAATTCACTTGTTCCGGTTAAGATTTCTTCAGCTGGTCTTGATGGAACAAACTGCAGATGTAAAACATCAAATTTCTTGTGGTCGTCTTCCTTTGGAGTACAGCCAACTAATAACAGTACTGCCAGTAAAGCGACAAATAACTTTTTCATATAAGATTCCCTCCTTCTTATAACGGTATTATCATAGCCCACATAAATATTTTTTTCAACTTATTTAGAGACCAAAATATATATAAAAAAAACAATAATGTCATGCATTATTGTTTTTTCTTACATTAAATCGATTTCCTCCCGATATTTCTGTTAAAGTTTGCTGAAAAGCGTTCCCAACAGCATCATTATTCCGCCGCAGGTAACCAGCAGAAAGTCAAAACTGCTGGCAACCGGAATATTAACCAGTCTCAGAAAAATACCCAGAGCTATCAGTAAGGCACTGATAAGCCATGTCGTATTCTCAGGCGCATTGAATCTCATTTTAACTCCTTATTACGCTTAAATACTAAGCGTCTTGTCCTTTGGCCAGGTTACTGAATAATTCAGATTCAGTGTTCTGGATTCACCGGCGCCAAGTTCCATTTCCCAGTCAACTGCACCGGTCTTTTCATCAACCTTGCCGCCTGATATCTCATTTCTGTCAACAACAATGGTCTTATCCTGAGATACAGGGATCTGATCCTTGACGGTTACCCGGCATTCCTTGTTCTTGGTTGAAGTTACCTTGATCTCATATTCGTAATCAGTCTTTTTCCGGCCCTTAAGCAGAACATTGGAAGTGTATTTCTTTTTCTGATCTCTCTTTAATCTGATACTCTCATCTCTGCCTAATGAAATGTCATAGGTATCCTTACTCATGTCAGCATTAATGTAAACATTACCAAGGTAGGTACCTTTGTGATATACAACTGCATTGGTATTCAGTATTTCTTCAATATCAGCGGTCTTTACTTCAGCAGCCAGATAGCCAACCTCATCCATCTTCGGTACGCATACTACATGATAACGGCATTCTACAGCATTTTCCTGCAGATCGGCTGTTGTTCTGTTTTCATTTGTTACATCCCACAGGCCTTCAAGTTCATATTCCATCATGGTATCGTTCTGAACAACCTGGGCTCTGCCGTTAGCGGCATCATACATTTCTTCTGGTACACCTGTTTCCTCACAGGCTTCATCTGCTTCATAATCTTCTACCGCCATTGTCCCAACTACAGCAGAGAAAGCGACGTTACGGGCCATTGATGTCTTATAAAGTTTCTGTTCCTTATAGAAATCAACATACTGAGGATACAGTACAGGGATATTGCCGGATATCTGCGGATTACCGGTATACAGAGTCATCCTGACCTGTTCCCAGTTCTCAATGGTCTTCTGTCCAATTTCAGCTTTGAGTCTGATTCTCATAATACTGTCTTCTTCGGAAGTGTATATCTCATAAACAGGATTCCACCACCGGTTACTGTCATAATAACGGATTTCTACCTGGTATATGCCATCTTCCCAGGCATCGATGTCAGCCTTAACCACATAACACTTGTTCAGCTTCTGAATTTCCTGCAGCTGTTTTTCAAGATCCTTTTTCTGACGGTTCAGCTCTTCAATTTCATCATACAGCTTTTCCAGATGAGAAGGCAGTGAAGTAATGTAATTAACGACATCACTGATATTGACATTTTCCTTTCCGGAAAAATCCGCATTGGCATTCCACATTTCAATCTGTGAGTTCTTGATGGCAATACTGTTATCCAGACGGGCTATTTTCCTCTTAACATCAGCCATAGCCTCTTCCTTCTGTACAGGTGTCAGCATCTCTGTCTGCACATTGCTGCCGGCAGCACCGGAGGAAACTGCTAATCTGACAGTTGAAACATCCAGTGAAGGTGACATGTTTTCAAATATTACTGTCTGTTTTCCTTTCTTTAATTCCAATATGCCTCTTCTCTTCACAAAGCATCCGTTACGGTAAAGAGAGATCTCCTTTATTTCCGTTTTACTCATATTATTATCACCTTTTTTCTTTCTATTCATATTATATATGAAAAAAAGGGATTTGACACAAAACAGAAATGATATATAATTTAGGTATAAGGTACCTTATAAATATAATGAGAAGGAAGTGATCTTGATGGAGAACAGAGAATTAAAGGAAAACTACAGAAAAGTCGCTGCCCTGCTAAAAAGGAAATTTATCAGAGGCAATAATCCTGACACTCAGCAGAGAGTATTGGGCATCCTGGCTGAAAACGACGGCATGACCCGGAAAGAACTTTCAGAGACCCTGGGCATCAGACCTCAGTCCGGCGGTGAAATCGTCAAGAAGCTTGAAAAGAACGGCTATGTTGAAAAAACACCTGACGAAAATGACGGACGTGCCTACAGAATTCATCTGACTGAAGCCGGCATCAATGAGAATAACAGACTTAATTCTGAAACTGCTCAGGAAAGTGTCTTCGACTGTCTTGACAGTGAGGAAAAGATTCAGCTGAACGGTCTGTTAAGCAAGATCGTTGCCAATAGTCCAAGGCTCGATACCCGCATGCTGAAAATGCCAGACAAGATGTCACGCAGACCTCAGATGGATTACTTCTTCATCGATGATGATGAATAGTCGCTGATTTCACAGCTGCATTATCAGAAACAAAATGATCCAATTCATTTTGTTTTTTTTATTTTCAGAACAAAAAAAGAATGATTTAGTAATCACTCTCTTTAGCTTTAATTCTGTTAATGGCTTTCAGCAATGCAATCTGAGCCTTATCGATATCCAGATCGTTATCGCTGTTTTTGATCCTTTCGCGGGCCTTGGCCTCTGCAGCCTTGGCTCTGTTGATATCAATAGCATCAACATCTTCTATTGAATCAGCCAGCAAGGTGCCTTTATTGTTTTCAAAATAGAAGACTCCTTCTGAACAGGTATATCTCTTACGTCCGTTTTCTTCCATAATGCTGACAACACCTATCGTTAACGGAAGCATGATCGGCATATGATTAGGCAATATGCCTCTTCTGCCCTCAGGGGTTGGAAGATTGATGCTCTGAGCCGTAATGGTTTTGTATACACCTTTGTATGTAACAAGTTCTACGGTAAACATTACAGTCTCTTCGCTTTCTCTTCAACGTCTTCGATGGCACCGACAAACATGAATGATGCTTCAGGATATCTGTCGTATCTGCCTTCCAGAATGGCCTTGAAACTTCTGATGGTATCTCTGATGCGCACAAACTTACCGTCATAACCGGAGAATTTTTCAGCTACGGCGAATGGCTGTGACAGGAAGTTTCTTATTCTTCTGGCTCTGTTGACGATCACCTTGTCATCATCAGACAGTTCATCCATGCCCAGGATCGCGATGATATCCTGCAGATCCTGATATCTCTGTAATATCTGCAATACGCCCTGTGCCACATCATAGTGTTCCTGACCGACAATGTTAGGATCCAGCGCACGGCTGCTGCTTTCCAGAGGATTGACTGCCGGATAGAGACCTAATGAAGCGATCTTTCTGTCCAGAACAGTCTTGGCATCCAGATGAGCAAACGTCGTAGCCGGAGCCGGGTCTGTCAGGTCGTCAGCAGGTACGTAAATGGCCTGAATGGATGTTATTGATCCGTTTCTGGTCGAAGTGATACGTTCCTGTAACTGGCCCATTTCCGTAGCCAGTGTAGGCTGATAACCTACGGCACTAGGCATTCTTCCTAACAGGGCTGATACTTCAGAACCTGCCTGAGAGAATCTGTAGATGTTATCGATAAACAGCAGTATGTCCTGCTTATCCTGATCTCTGAAATGTTCCGCCATGGTCAGGGCGCTTAAGGCCACTCTCATTCTGGCACCAGGTGATTCATTCATCTGACCGTAAACAAGTACGGTCTTGTCAAGAACGCCTGTATCCTTCATCTCAAAGTAAAGGTCATTTCCTTCTCTGGTTCTTTCACCGACGCCTGCCACAACGGAAAGGCCATTGTGTTCAGTGGCAATACTGTGGATCATTTCCTGCATCAGAACGGTCTTGCCTACGCCGGCACCGCCAAACAGACCGATCTTCCCTCCTTTGATATACGGGCACAGCAGGTCTATGACCTTGATGCCTGTTTCCATGATCTCAACTTCCGTCTTCTGATCTTCAAAGGTTGGAGCTGCCTTATGAATGGCGTCTCTGTGGTCAGTGTTAACCTGGCCCAAACCGTCAATAGGTTCACCCAGCAGGTTAAACATTCTGCCCAAAACCTCGCGTCCGACAGGTACCTTTATAGGATCGCCTGTATCCAGGGCTTCCATCCCTCTTACCAGTCCGTCTGTACTGGTCAGGGCAATGCATCTGACCTTATCGTTGCCGATGTGCTGTTCCACTTCTGCAGTGATCATGCCGCCTTCAAAAGGAATATTTATGGCATTATAAAGCTTTGGCAGGTTTCTGCTGAATCTTATGTCGATGACCGGTCCGATAATCTGGACGATCTCTCCGTAATTAGCTTCCATGACATTCCTTTCTACAGTGCATCAGCACCGGCTGTAATTTCATTAACTTCCTGGGTAATAGCCGTCTGACGGGCCTGGTTATATTCCAGGGATAACCTTTCTATCAAATCCTGCGCATTCTTATTGGCATTATCCATTGCGCTTCTTCTGGCTGCGTTTTCACTGGTTTTGGCTTCCAGGAAAGTCGCATATATTACTGAGCTGACATACTGAGGTATCAGATAGTTCAGCATCGTATTTCTGTCAGGTACCATCTCAATATCCTTGGTCTCCAGATAGCTTGGAGGGTCCAGAGGCAGCAGCTGGTACATTGAAGGTTCAAAACTCAGAGTATTGATATACTGCGTATACACTATGTCAATTGAGGATATTTCCTTCTGTCTGTACAGAACAAGAACATCGTTAATCAGCTTTCCGATAACAGCCGGCTGGACATCTTCAATCTGATTGATCCTTCTGATGACCATGTAGTTGTTATTGTCGAGCCATTCGATACCGTATTCACCTATCGCAAAGATAGGATCTTTTTTATCAATGTGCTTCTCCACATACTTAAGCAGGTCATTGTTATAGGAACCGCAAAGACCTGAATTGCTGGTAATGATAATATGCAGAGGGTTATCAGCATTATTGGAAATCAGATAGGCATTGTCTTCCTTTTCCGGTTTCGGTGCTGATAAGGCATTAAGGATCATTTCATAATACTTATTGGAATAAGTGTTATTTTCGGTCATTCTGCCCTTCTGCTTCTGCAGCTTGGCGGTAGCTACCAGAGCCATGGCATTGGTTATCTTCTGAGTAGCCTTGACGCTTTTCAGCTGTCTTCTTATATTACTGATTTGCCCTGCCATAATGACCACCTACCGTGAAGTCAATGTTTGCTTCATATATGGCGTTCTCCAGTTCATCAGCCAGTTCATTATCCAGAATCAGTCCGTTTTCAAGTCTGTAGACAAGTTCTCTGTATGAAGTATGCAGCTTAGCCAGCATTGACTTTTCAAAACTCCGCACTTCTTCAGGTTCGATATTGTCAAGATAGCCACGTTGAGCCGCCAGCAGCATCAGAACCTGATCAACTGTCGATACAGGTGAATACTGCGGCTGTTTCAGTAAGGCCATCAGACGTTTACCGTGAGCGATCGTCTTCCGGGTAGCAGCATCCAGATCGCTGCCGAACTGGGCAAAGTCCAGAACTTCCTGATACTGTGCCAGGTCGAGTTTCAGTGAACCTGCAACTCTCTTCATGGCCTTGCTCTGAGCAGCACTGCCGACACGGCTGACTGAAAGTCCGCTGTCTACAGCCGGTCTGAATCCGCTGTTAAACAGTTCTGTCTGTAAGAAGATCTGTCCGTCAGTAATAGAAATGACGTTAGTCGGAATATAGGCACTGATATCGCCTGCCAGAGTTTCAACGATTGGTAAAGCAGTCAAACTGCCTCCGCCTCTGGCTTCAGAAAGCTTGGCGCTTCTTTCCAGCAGACGTGAATGCAGATAGAAAACATCACCCGGATAAGCTTCTCTTCCAGGAGGTCTCCTTAACAGCAGTGACAATGTTCTGTATGCGATGGCGTGCTTGCTTAAATCATCATATACGATCAGAACGTCTTCACCCTTTTCCATCCAGTATTCACCGATGGCACATCCGGCATACGGTGCAATATACTGCAGGGAAGCAAGCTCGGAAGCACTTGAGCATACGATCGTCGTATAGCTCAGCGCATCGTTCTGTTTCAGTTTTTCTACGATCTGGGCAACCGTGGAATTCTTCTGACCGATAGCGACATATACACATTTGACATCCTTTCCCTTTTGGTTAAGGATCGTGTCAATGGCAATGGCTGTCTTTCCGGTCTGACGGTCACCGATGATAAGTTCTCTCTGGCCTTTTCCGATAGGGATCATTGAGTCGATGACTTTCAATCCCGTTTCCAGAGACTCATTAACTGACTGACGATCAATGACGCCAGGAGCTTTTCTTTCAATTGGATAATAAGTATCAGGTCTGATGATTCCCTTGCCGTCAATTGGTCTGCCTAAGGCATCAACAACTCTGCCTAATAAGGCATCACCGACAGGTACCTCAACAACTCGGCCAGTAGCTGAAACTTCTTCACCTTCAACTATGTGTTCACTGTTACCGAGAATAACTGCACCAATGCCGTTTTCTTCCAGGTTCATGACCATGGCACTGGTATCGCCGATCTTTAACAGTTCACCGGCCATAGCCTTATTGAGGCCGGATACTCTGATGATACCGTCAGCTACCATTGTAATATGGCCGACCGTATCGCTGGTTTTAAGAGAAATGCTGTTGAAATCAGTCTTGCTGATCTTTTCGGCAACATTCATGTCACCGTCTTTCAGCAGTTCCTTCTTTATGCTATCAAGTTTTGTTTTATAGCTGCCATCCCAGACAGAATCTTTTACAACGACCTTGACGCCGCCGATCAGGCCAGTATCCACAATGTTTTCCAGGGCAACTCTGTGTCCGTAACTCCGTGAAATAGCTGACGCGATCTTTAAAACAGTTCTTCTGTCCAGAGGTCTGACTGAATACAGCTGACCTAAGACCATGCCGTTATTGGCATAAGTCAGATCCAGATAATCATGCAGCAGATTCAGTTCAGTGCTTCTGCCGCTGATGTTGTTATTGATTTGGAAAAAAGTATTAATTACTCGTCTGTCCTGCTCACTACCAAAAGTTTCCCCCAGCTTCTGAATTTTTTCTTCAGGAGAATTATTATAGCTATCGATATACCGCCTTAATTCACTGTCCCTGTTCAGCAGATCATTCAGTTTTCTTAACCGGTTGAAGTAAATGTCTTCTCCGTTCTCTCTGTATGAAATGTCGATCAGGTTCTGGGCAAAACGTCTGGTTTCCGCACTCATTTCTTAGTTATTTCCTTAATAAAGTCATCGATGATCCGCTTATCGGTTTCTTCATCGATTCTTTCACTCAGCATCTTCTCAGTTGCTGAAATAGTAGCATCCACGATTTCCCGCTGTACTTCGTCAAGCATTCTGTTTCTTTCAAACGCAATGTCTGCCTTGGCATTAGCGAGCATCTGTTCAGTCTTTTCCCTGCCTTCGTTAACCAGTTCATCTTTTAACCGGTTGCCTTCCTGACGGGCTCTTTCAATAGCCCGGTTAGCTCTTTCTTCGGCCTGGGCAAGTTCTTCTTCCATCTTCTTCTTCAGCTCTTCATTTTCCTGTTTCAGGGCTTCAGCTTCAGCCAGCTTCCGCTGCTCATATTCGCTTCTGGTATCAAGGATCTTTCTGACCGGCTTGTAACCAAGCTTATAGAGCGCAAAAAAGAGTATGGCTGTAGCACACAGCTGTGTAATTGAAGTCCAGACATTAGGAACCAGAAGCTTCAGAATATCTACAATCTGCATCTTATGCTCCTACGATGAAGATGATCAGGAATGCTACTAACAGACAGTAAATTGCACATGTTTCAGAAATGGCAGCACCGATGATGGCCATTGACTGAATCTTGTCAGCTGCATCAGGGTTCTTACCGATTGATTCAACTGCCTGAATGGCAACCTTGCCTTCCATGATGCCGGTAACACAGCCGGCAGCAACACAAAGTGCTGCAGCAAATGCGATTAATGCTTTTTCCATATTTTTCCTCCCTTATTTCTCAGGCAATTCCTTGCCTATGAATGAAATTGTAAGTGTCATGAATATAAATGCCTGCATAGCGCCGGAGAACAGATCGAAATAGAAATGAAGTACCGGAGCTACCAGAATACCTGCTATGTTCAGCTGACCTATTACAGGAATCTTGCTCGATATAGCAGAAAGCATCTGATAGATAACCGACATCAGGATTCCGCCTGACAGAATGTTACCGAAAAGACGCAGAGACAGAGACAGCAGAGTAGAGATCCTGCTGAAGACATTCAGTACTACAAACGGTGCAAATGGTTCAAACCAGCTCTTGATATATCCCTTGGCACCTCTGGCCTTGGCTGAATACACTTCAATAAGCACACATGTAATGGCTGCCAGTACCAGCGTTACGGAATAGTTGGAAGTCGGAGCTTCCAGAGATAACAGACCGGAAATGTTAGCCATGAAGATATACATTACCACCGTCATGATATAAGGTGTAAGATACTTCGCAACCTTGTCATTGGTCTTTTCCCTGACATTCTTGTCAACCATCTGTGTGGCTACCATTGCCAGCAGAACCAGTCCCTTTGGTTCATCCATTGGGTCAAACTTCTTCAGTTTGCCGTTCAGGATCACGAGGAAAACAATCAGCAGTATGGTAATAATTATTATGCTTAATACCGTTGCCTGGAGTTCAAACATTTTCCCCTCTCCTTCCAAAATCTCAAAAATATATTATTAAATATACATTAACGTAACCCAATTTTCAAGAATATTAGCTTCCGCAGACACCGGTTTGCATCTGCAGAACAAACGGGCTGATAGCGGATAATGAAAGGCCGGTATTTACCGGCCTTCACTGTTTATTCTAACTCGAATGCTCCGGTATAGAGCTGATAATACGTGCCCTTCTGAGCAATCAGCTGATCATGAGTTCCTCTTTCAATGATGTGTCCATGATCGAGTACCATGATGGCATCAGAGTTTCTGACTGTTGAAAGTCTGTGGGCAATGACGAATACCGTTCTGCCATGCATAAGGTTATCCATGCCTTTCTGTACCAGCGCTTCGGTACGGGTATCGATTGAAGAAGTAGCTTCATCAAGTACCATTACCGGAGGATCGGCAACAGCTGCTCTGGCAATTGACAGTAACTGTCTCTGCCCCTGTGATAGCTGTGAACCGTTACCTGTCAGCATGGTGTTATAGCCTTCAGGCAGTCTGGTGATGAAGTCATCCGCGTTAGCCAGCTTGGCTGCCGCGATGCATTCCTCATCAGTAGCGTCCAGCTTGCCATAGCGGATATTATCCATTACCGTACCGGTAAACAGATTGACATCCTGCAGAACCATGCCGAGAGATCTTCTTAAGTCAGGCTTCTTGATCTTATTAACGTTGATGCCGTCATATCTGATCTTTCCGTCAGGTATGTCATAGAATCTGTTGATCAGATTGGTAATTGTTGTCTTACCGGCACCGGTAGCACCGACAAAGGCGATTTTCTGACCCGGATGTGCATACAGGGAAATGTCAAACAGTACCTGCTTGCCTGGTTCATATTCAAAGTCCACATCAACCATCTGAATGTCACCTTTTAACTCAACATAGGTAGTTGAATGGTCACTCTGAGCATGGTAATGTTTCCAGGCCCACATTCCGGTATGGTGATCGGCTTCATGCATTTCACCGTTTTCATCCTTGGTTGCATTTACCAGCGTTACATATCCTTCATCCTTTTCACTTTCCTCATCGATCAGGGCAAATACTCTGTCGCTTCCGGCTAAGGCCATGGCGATGGTAGATACCTGCATTGAGATCTGGGAAACCGTCTGAGAAAGCTGTCTGGACAGAGCCAGGAAGGAAACGATTACACCAATGGTAATGGTTGAAATACCTGTTAATGACAGGTTAGGAACTTTGGCAACAACCAGCAAACCGCCGGTGATAGCCAGGATAACATACATGATATTACCGATATTAGCCAGAATAGGCATCAGAGCGTTAGCAGTTCTGTTAGCAGTATTTGAGTCATTGAACAGCTTTTCATTCAGTTTATCAAAGTCTTTCTTGGCTTCTTCTTCATGATTGAAGACCTTTACGACTTTCATACCTTCCATCATTTCTTCAATGAAGCCTTCCTCCTTAGCCAGCGACTCCTGCTGAGCCTTCATGTATCTGGCACTCTTGCCTCCGAACTTACCGGTGATCTTAAACATTAGGAAGATAACCCGGATTACAACAATACACATCCAGATGCTGTATCTCAGCATGGAGACAAAGATCATAGTAATTGACATGATTGACTGGAAGAAAGACGGAATAGTCTGTCCGACCAGCTGTCTGATTGTACCAACGTCGTTTGTATAAGTGGACATGATCTCACCATGAGTGTGAGAGTCAAAGTATCTGATTGGCAGTGTTTCCATGTTGTCAAACATGTCATCACGCAGACTCTTGATGGTTCCCTGTCCGACAGTAGCCATTAACTGCGGATAGATTATGGCAGCTATGACACCCAGCAGGTCGAATACGACCATGGTTGTAATAATAGTAGCCAGTCCTTTGGCAACACTGCTGATTCCATTAGCGATACCCGGAAGAATGACTGAGTCGATCAGCTGTGCCATGAAAGCATTGACGACAACGTTTGACAATGCGCTTATTATGATGCACAGAGCAACCAGAACCAGTCTCCAGCTGTAGCGCTTGAATACATAATTTATAAGGCGGAGAAGACTTTTCGGATCAATTTTCTTATTTGTTACATATCTCTGCGGTCTTGGTGGCATTTTAGTCTTCCTCCTTTCCCTTTACCTGAGACTGATAAATCTCAGCATATATTCCATTTAATTTCATCAATTCTTCATGATTGCCCAGTTCGGCGATCTTTCCGCCGTCCATGACGATTATCTGATCGCTTTCCTCAATTGAGGCAACTCTCTGAGCAATTATGATTTTTGTAGTTTCAGGTATTTCTTCCCTGAAGGCTTTTCTGATCAGTGCATCCGTTCTGGTATCAACTGCGCTTGTGGAGTCGTCCAGGATCAGGATCTTAGGTTTCTTCAGCAGAGCTCTGGCAATACAAAGTCTCTGCTTCTGACCGCCGGATACATTGGTACCGCCTTGGGTCAGTAATGTATCGTATTTATCAGGCATCTGCTGAATGAATTCATCAGCCTGAGCCAGTTTACATACTCTTTCGATTTCCTCGTCAGAAGCCTCCTTATTGCCCCACCTGAGGTTTTCTTTGATGCTGCCGGAGAACAGAACGTTCTTCTGCAGAACTACGGAAACAGCGTCTCTCAACGAAACCAGATCATAGTCTCTGACATCAACGCCGCCTACATATACGGCACCTTCCGTAACGTCATACAGTCTGTTGATCAGCTGGATCAACGTAGTCTTTGAAGATCCCGTTGAACCCAGAATACCAATCGTCTGGCCTGATTTGATATCAAGATTGATGTCTGATAAAGCACTTCTCTTGCTTTCAGGATTGTATTTGAAGGTAACATTGTCGAATACGATGCTGCCGTCTTTTACTTCCGTAATACCATTTGCAGGAGAAACAAGCTTGGACTCATGAGTGAGAACTTCGCAGATACGGTTAGCTGCTTCAGCCGAGAAGACGATCTGCATGAATACCATTGATAACATGTTCATGGCAACCAGGATCTGGATACCGTAACTGATCAGTGATGAAAGCTGACCGGTTGTCAGTTCAGTAGCCCGGCTTCTGATGATCATGACAGCACCGAAATAACAGATCAGGTCCTTAGCTGTTCTGATACACAGCATCATTAACGGGTTGTTGAAGGCCAGAATTCTTTCAGCCTTGACGAAGTTGCTTCTGACATCTTCGGAAGCGTTATTGAATTTCTGAATTTCATAATCTTCTCTTACGAAAGCCTTAACTACTCTGATACCGGCAACGTTTTCCTGAACAGAGTTGTTCAGAGCATCGTACTTCTTGAATATTCTCCTGAAAATAGGATGAGCAATATTGAAGATTACCAGTAAGCCAATAGCCAGTATCGGTAAGATGGCAAAGAAGATAAGAGCCATTCTGGAATTGATCCTGAACGCCATGATGATTGAGAATATCAGCATTAACGGTGTTCTGACAGCCATTCTTGTCAGCATGCCAAACGCCATCTGGATCTGAGATACGTCATTCGTCAGTCTGGTTACCAGTGAAGATGATGAAAACTGGTCAATATCTTCAAAGGAGAAATCCCGGACTTTGTAGAACAGATCTCTTCTTAAGTTCTTGGCAAAGCCTGTTGAAGCCTTGGCACTGTATCTGGCACTTAAG
Organism: Erysipelotrichaceae bacterium; assembly: GCA_017516045.1. Classification (GTDB taxonomy): domain Bacteria; phylum Bacillota_I; class Bacilli_A; order Erysipelotrichales; family Erysipelotrichaceae; genus RUG521. The sequence goes on along the minus strand of JAFWDT010000022.1, from coordinate 29,711 downwards.
GCACCGCATACCAGTGACATGCAGGCTAAAACCAGAAGAATTCCTCCGTATTTAAATACAGGAGCCATTGATTCGCCTGTCATTTCATCTATCAGCATGGCCATGACTGTCGGAATTATTGTTTCCAGCGCCACTTCGCCTACCATGAACAGAGGAGTAAGGATCGTTTCCTTTTTGTATTCCCCTATTTTACTCATCAGTATTCTAAGCATGTTATTCCTCCTTCCGGCCGCTGATATTATCTAGTATCTTATGCAGCATTTCCTTCAGCGTATCCATCTCATCTTCGGTAAAGCTGCTGAACATTGCTTCGTGCAGTTCTTCCTTGGACCTTATAAGCTCGTTTTTGAAATTCAGAGCTTCTTCCGTAATCATTACAATTTTATTTCTGCGATCCCGTTTATCCGTTTCCGTAGTCACAAAACTGTTGGATTCCAGTCTCTGCACCAGACCAACCATGGTCGGATGCGAGACATTCATTTCAGTCTGTAACTGTTTCTGACTCATTGATCCGCCGTTTTTCTCCAGCAGATGCAGTACCTGTGACTGGGAGAACGTCAGGTCATGAACCTTGAAATTATTATCTATGTTTGTCTTGATCCTGTTATCGATCTGATGGATCAGATATCCAATATCATCATTCTTTTTCACAGCTTCACTCCTCTCAAAAAATATGTAGCATATTACATGTAGTCTGCTACATATTATCTTAATTATCATATAATGTCAACGGATACGCGCTGATATTTTACTTTTTTAAAACAAGTTATTTCCATATTGAAAACGCCTGTTTCCAGACGTTTCATTTTCTGCTCAGAGCTACAAATACTGCTGCCGGTACAAACATTAACAATCCTGCCAGCACACCCCATATATTGAAATACTGCGGAAGTTTGACTCCGACCAGTAAAGGCACGGCCAGACACAGAACTCTCAGCATTCCGCCTATTGGCAGTACTGCATTTCCCTTAATGGCATCTCCAATGCTTCCGGACAGAAGCATGAAGTATATTCTGTAAAAAATCAGACCTAATAATACACCCAACGATACTTTCCAGTTAAGGAAACAGAAAACTGCAGCTACGACCAAGCCACACTTTTCTGATAAAACAAGTATCTTTTTTTCCACAGATGTTTACTTCGTTCCGAAAATTCTGTCACCGGCATCTCCCAGACCAGGAACAATGTAGCCGATTTCATTCAGCTTTTCGTCCTTGGCTGCCAGATAGATATCTACATCAGGATGAGCCTTTTCAATTACATCGATACCTTCCTGAACGCCTACCAGGTTAACCAGTTTGATGGTCTTGGCACCGGCCTTCTTGACAATGTCGATGGCTGCCTTGGCACTGCCGCCTGTAGCCAGCATTGGGTCCAGAATCAGGACGATGGATTCATCCATATGCTTAGGGAACTTGGCATAGTATTCAACAGGTTCCAGAGTTTCTTCATTACGGTATAAGCCGATGTGACCTATCTTGCAGGTTGGAATCAGGTTCTGAATACCGTTAACCATGCCTAAACCGGCTCTTAAAACCGGAACCAGAACAACACGGCAGTCCAGTTCCTGACCAACACAGGCGCCCATCGGTGTTACGATGTCAACATTTCTGGTCGGCAGATCCTTAGTGACTTCATAAGCCATTAATCCGGCTATTTCATCCAGATTCTGACGGAAATCCTTGGTTCCCGTTTCAACCTTGCGCATCAGTGTAAGTTTGCTTTTAATCATTGGGTGGTCTATTAAGTGTAACATCTCTTTATTCCTCCATACTTCTTTTATTCATAAAGCGGCAGTCTTTCAGTAAGTTCAGCCACTTCTTTTCTAACCTGTTCGGCAATTGCCTCATCTTCCGGATTCTTTAGTATCAGAGCGATCCAGTGAGTAATCTTTCTGAAATCATCTTCCTTACAGCCTCTGGTCGTCATAGCCGGTGTGCCTACCCTGATTCCGGAACAGTAAGCCGGCTTTTCCTCATCGAAAGGAATGGAATTCTTATTGCAGGTAATGTTGACGGCATCAAGCAGTGCTTCGGCTTTTTTTCCTGTCAGTCCAACGGAAGCCTTGACATCAACCAGTAACAGATGGTTGTCACTGCCTCCGGATACCAGACGGAATCCTTCTTCCTTAAACTGCCGTTCCATAGCCTTACAGTTGGCTATTACCTGTTTCTGATATTCTTTGAACTCAGGCTGCAAGGCTTCATAGAAGCACACGGCCTTACCCGCAATCGTATTCATTAACGGTCCGCCCTGAATACCAGGGAACACCGTTCTGTCTAATGCCTTGGCATATTCTGCCCTGCACAGTATTGCGCCTCCTCTTGGCCCACGTAAAGTCTTGTGCGTGGTAGTCGTAACAAAATCGGCGTATTCACATGGATTCGGATGCAGTCCGGCAGCTACCAGACCGGCAATATGCGCCATGTCTACCATCATGTAGGCGTTAACCTTATCGCAGATCTCTCTGATTCTCTTAAAATCTATGATACGGGAATAAGCAGAAGCACCCGCCACAATCAGCTTAGGCTGATATTCAATGGTCTTCTGTTCCAGAGCATCATAATCTATTGTTTCGGTTTCCCTGTCTACACCGTAGGCTTCAAATCGGAACAGTTTGCCGGAAAAGCTCAGCGGATGACCGTGTGTCAGATGTCCTCCGGCAGAAAGATCCATGCCGAGAACCTTATCACCCGGCTGCAATACGGTAAAGTATACTGCCATATTCGCCTGGGAACCGGAATGAGGCTGTACATTGGCATGCTCGGCATTAAACAGCTTTTTCATTCTTTCTCTGGCTAATTCTTCAATGACATCAACGTTAACGCATCCGCCATAATATCTTCTGCCCGGATATCCTTCGGCATACTTATTGGTAAGTACAGAACCGTTAGCCTCCATTACTTCTCTGGAAGCATAATTCTCTGAAGCAATCAGCTCTATGTTGTTTCTCTGCCTGAACAATTCATTTTCAATTGCCTGTCTAATCTCTCTATCCTGCATACTCTTCTATCTCTCTGAAACTGAGAGTTCCCTCTCTCAAACACTTTAGTTTTTCACCGGTACAGTCAATTATCGTACTGGCTATCCCTGACTTCGCCTTCCCTTTTACCACAGCCGCAATTCGGCCATCCAGCTGTTCAAGAACTTCATCTTCGTTGTTAGCTGCCTTCTGTCCTGACATATTGGCACTGGTAACAAACATCGGCCCTGTTTTTCTTAACAGCTTCAGTACATATGAATCATCCGGAATGCGGATGGCTATGGTATCAAAGCCGTTAACATATTCCCTGTTTACCGTGTCCTTTCTCCTGAGGACCAGTGTCAGGGCACCTGGTGTATACTTTCTGATGATCCTTCTTTCTCTTTCACCAATGAAGGCAACTTCTTCCAGCTGCTTTTCACTGGCTACCATCAGCGGAAAAGGCTTGGAGGCATCCCTGCCCTTGGCTTCCTTCATTTTTTCAACGGCTTCCCCGTCATTATAAATAACACCGATACCAAAAACGGTATCGGTGGGAAAAGCGACAATATCTCCTGATTTCAGAAGATCAACTGTTTCATCAAACTCTTTCTTAAAAAGCTTTCTGGTCATGGTTCGCCTCGTATTCCTAAAAAATTTTACCATAAATCCCGGAACCAATAAACCCATATACTGAAAAATGCTAAAATAATAGTATTGATATGAACTTTATTATCATCAGTGAGGTGATTATATGAAAAACAGAACCACGATTACCTTTCACAGCGGGCTGGACTCCATAGGCGGAGTCATAATGGAGGTCCGCTATAACAATGACCGTGCCTTTTTTGAAGCTGGAACTGCCTATAATCCCGGTTTTGACATGTTTGACGGGCATGTAAAGCTGAGAAAAAACTTCATAGCTGACTATCTGTGGATCAGGGAGATCCCTGCCATCAACGGCATTTACAGAAAGGAATTCATCAGTGAAAGATACCCTGAACTAATCAGTGCTGAAGACTACCCGATCGACAATCAGGCCTTTTACATTACTCACATGCATCTCGATCACATGCGCATGATGGGAATGATAGCTCCCGAAGTAACGGTATATCTTTCCAAGCCGGCTCAGAAGCTGGAAAAAGCTCTGGAAGAAGTAAATCAGGGAGTTGAATCCGTCAGAGGTTTCGTTTATACAGACATCCCTGAAGAAAGTGATGTCGGCAGCATTCACGTCAAAAGGTTTACACTTAATCACGATTCCTACCAGGACTATTCCTTCTTCATCGAAACGCCTGATCTAAAGATCCACCATACCGGTGACGTCTTTGTCTACGGTGTATACAGAGATAATATCCTTAAGGAAATAGACTATCTCAACAGGAACAGACCGGATCTGCTGATGTGTGAAGGCACCCGCTTCTTCGCGGCAGTAAAGCCTGAATTCTTCGCAACTAATAAAATAGTTCCTTCCTTTGATCCAAAAGACGGTCTGATTACCTTTGACCGCCTGAAAGAAAGAATAACGGAAACCATAAACGCTTATCCCGGTCTGATTATCTTCAACTTCTATGAAAGAGAAATGAGTGACGTAATGTTATTCACGGAAGTTGCCCATAAGACAGGACGTCAGCTCGTTTACGAACCTGAAACCGCACATCTGATTAACAGGTTCTTCGGTTATTCCGTAAACGTAATGATACCGGATACCTATAAGGAAATGCCGGATTATCTGAACGAAATACTTGAATACAACACTGTCATAACAAAACAGCAGATAATGGATAAACCGCAGAAATACCTGATACAGAACACCTATCCAAACAGTCTGGAACTGCTGGATTACCGTAACATGAAAGCTCTGTATCTTCATCATTCCGGTGTCCCTCTGGGAGACTATGATCCAAAATACGGCAATCTTATCAACATCATTAAACTGGCCAACATGGATTACATCCGCACCTATGAAGGTGACGACGGCTATTTCTCTCCGCATGCCGAAACATTCCAGATCCTGGCATACATAAACATGGTTAATGCCAGACTGACTGTTCCATGCCACAGCGGTAACCGCAAGGCCATGGAAGCCAATCTGACTGTTCCTTACTTCCATGCTGAAAGAGGAGTAACCTATGTGTACAACCGTGAAAACAACACTCTGGAGGTGACAGATCATGAATAAGACAAAAGTCAGATTCTACCGCGGTACCCATGGCATGGGCATCGTCATAAGCGTTACTAACGGCACTGACCGAGTGATATTTGACTTTGGTGCCCCTTTTACGCCGCTGGCTCAGGTCTATGACGGAACAGTCCTGCCAAGAAACGTTAACAGAGTAAAGGATGCCATTCTGCTGGAAAGAATCCCGGCTGTTGAGGGTGTCTTCAGCAGAAAAGATCTTCAGGATCTTCCTGTCATTTCATATGAAGAAAGCAGTCTGAATACAGCTGTGATGATATGCCACCTTCATCTGGATCACATGAGTGAGATCGATAAGATCGCTCCTGAAATTCCAGTATACATTCACGAAGAAGGACTGAAGCTGTTAAACGCTCTGCAGGAGGTAAATGAAGAAAAAGCTTACCGCAGCTATTCTTCCTTCAGATATCATGAAACATTCAAAGTCGGGCAGATTTCAGTTACTCCTTATTTTTCTGATCATCCATGTCCTGGATCTGCAGGTTTCCTGATTGAAACCGCTGACAGTACCATTTACTATTCCGGAGACATCCGCTTCCATGGGCTTGACAGTAAAAAAGCTCTGGCCGAACTGGATGTACTGGCACAGAAACACATTGATCTGTTAATCGTTGATGCCACAACAACTTCCCCTTCAGAATTTACGGGTGAAATCATTACGGAAAAGGACATATATGATGATATATACGATCACCTTAACCATTCTGCATCTCTTGGCATATTCAACCAGTATAACCGTGATGTTGCCATGATGCAGCACATGAACGATCTGGGAAAAAGACTTGGCAGAACTGTTGTCTGGGAACCGGAATATGCCTATATCCTTAAAAGGATGACAGGCATAAAGGTTCCGGTATACTGGATAGAAAGTCAGCATATTCCTGAATGTCTTGTGAACATGAAAAATGATCATGAGGTAATATCTGTAAAAGATATCAGAAATCATCCTGAGAAATATCTGATTCAGAACAGCTATGGCAATCTCCTGTCCCTGTCAGACTTTGACGGTTTGCCGGGAGAATACTTCCATCTGTTTGGCGAACCGTTAGTTAAAGGCCAGAAAGATTATCAGATAATGGTAAATGTAGTAAAAAAACTTAACTGGATATTCAATACTTATACAAATCTGTATTCCTTCTCACACCGGTATCCTGAACATTTGAGAAACATGATAGAAAAGATCAATGCTGTTACCGTTGTTGCGGTTCATTCAAAACATCCTGAAAATCTTGATCCGGTAAACAGCATGCAGTTCTTCCCGGAAGAAAACCAGGATTACATACTGGAAAACGGCATCCTGAAACAGTAAGCACAAAAAATCTGCCCTATATAAGGCAGATTCTTTCTTATCGTGCAGTTAAGCCTGCTTTTTATTGATGAATATTGTTATGCCGGTTGTTATAAGTGCCATGGCAGCAATGACAAACAGCGAGTTATTGATGCCGATGTTGTCTTCCATCAGGCCTACCAGAATAGGTGAAACCAGAGCGCTCCCGCTGTTATATACCGCATTGGCAACCTGCTGACCGCTGGTTCTCATGTTTTCAGGTGTTTTTTCGTCAACCATGATTTTGCTGGCAACCATCAGCAGCGGATATGTTACACCCTGTAAGGCTCCACCCACAAACATGTGGAAAATGGAAGTTGCACAGCCATACACAACATATCTTATTCCATAGAAGAAACCGGCAATGATGATGGTCTTGAATGAACCTAATTTCTGCATCAGCCTGCCGCCATAGAAAAACAGCGGAAGTTCCAGCATGGCTGCCATCAGCCAGTAATTGCCGACATCTTTTTCAGATCCGTTAAGATACCATATTTTATCTATGACACTGTAACTCTGCGTCATGTCAACCACAAACAGCAGAAACAGGATCACGACCGTCAGCATATATGACGGATTGCGCAGCAGACTCTGGACATCAGACATTGTAACCGGATCAGATGAACTGACTTTCTTTACATCCTTTATGCCCAGTATTGATGCCACACACAGTGCCATGAAAACTATAAATGATGGTCCAAGCATCGGATAGCCCCACTTGGCAACGATCCAGGCGGCAACCGGAGAACCGACAGCCCAGCCGATTGATCCAAACAGTCTGATGACACCGTAGTTATTTCTGGTTTCCTCACTGGTTTCAATGGTCAGGGAATCAGACAGCGAAGCGGAAAGACGCAGCATGCTGCCAACTAACGGTACCAGGAATATGTGTACCAGGAAATTCATCTCCGTCGTACGGTATAAGGCATATGTACCTATTACATACACCAGTAAAAGCATATAAAGATATGGCTTGATCTTCTGATGTCTGTCGCACAGATAACCCAGAATTACCTGGAACACCATGCCAAAGAGAGCATCAGCCACAAAGAAAAGACTTCTCTGCGTAGCTGTATACCCCAATGTGGTCAGGAATGTTATCAGCAGGGCATAGGAAATAGCCTGTGCAAAGAAATGCATGAAATAATAGGCGAAAAACAATACGATCTGCTTGGTTATCTTCATATTTTTATTCTATCATTAAGTCTTACCTCTGTTCTACCATAAAGACCTTTTGATGTGTTATACTGAAAACACAGGAGATTATCTTTATGAAAGAAGTTATAAAAATAGAAGGCGGACATCGTCTGAACGGAACAATCAGAATATCTGGAGCCAAAAACGCTACCGTAGCCCTGATACCGGCTTCAGTACTGGCTACCGAACCTGTTAAACTGGTAGGCATTCCCAATATTTCCGATGTCGGCTCTCTTAAGGAACTGTTAACATATCTTGATGTTGATGTTTCATCAAACGCCGAAGATGAAATAAACATTGACCCTTCACACATGGTCAATAAAGTACTGGACATCGAAGCTGTAAGCCGCTTAAGAGCGTCCTACTACTTCATGGGTGCCTTACTGGGCAAGTACAAACAGGTAAAGATCAAGATGCCTGGCGGCTGTAACCTGGGCCCAAGACCAATCAATCTTCACCTCAAGGGCTTTGAAGCCTTAGGTGCAGACATACAGGATGACGGTCAGTACATAACAATGAAAGCTGACAGACTGCTGGGTGCCAGAATCAACCTTGACTTTGCATCCGTAGGTGCCACTATCAATATCATCATGGCTGCCGCTTACGCTGAAGGCCGTACCATTATAGAGAACGCTGCCCGTGAACCTGAAATCATTGACGTCATTACTCTTTTAAACAAGATGGGCGCCAATATCAGAGGTGCCGGTACCAGTACCATTACCATTGACGGAGTTGAGAAACTGACCGGATGTTTCCATGAAATCATTCCTGACAGAATCGAAGCCGGAACCTTCATGATTCTGGCTGCCGCCATGGCAGACCATGTCAAACTGGAAAACGTCATTCCATACCACGTGGAATCCCTCATGAGCAAGCTTAAGGAAGCAGGCGTATACATTGACTCCAAGATCGACTATGTCGATATATACCGTTCATATGAGCTGAAGCCTGTTGATATCAAGACTTCCCCATATCCGGGTTTTGCGACTGACCTGCAGTCTCCGTTAATGAGTCTGCTGACTCAGGCAAACGGGGAATCACACATTACCGAAACCATCTATCCGGAAAGATTCAAGCTGGCTGAACAGCTTAACAAGATGGGAGCTAATGTTTCCGTAACCGTTCCTAAAGCCACCATTTATGGAGGCGGAAAGCTGAAAGGTGCGGAAGTTACCGCCACCGACCTAAGATGTGGTGCCGGACTGGTCGTTGCCGGCTTGCTGGCTGATGGCATAACCACTATCGATGATGTCTATCACATTGACAGAGGCTATGAAAACCTCGATACCAAACTGAAAAATGTCGGTGCCAGAATATGGCGTGAAAAGGTAGAAAAATGAATCTGAAAGAAGCAAAGGAACTGTTCAGAAAATATGACGGTTCACTGTATATAATGTGGCATGATGATGACAGATTTGATGAATTCACCAAACTGTTCATACCGTTTGAAACACTGGAAAAATGGCGCCGTGAAATGGTTGATGAGGCAATAGAAAAAGGCTATCCGCTCAACAGGACCCTGCGCATGATCAGAGATGCCAAAAACGGACAGGAAGCGTATGCAGACCGTTTTCTTACCCTGATGAAAAACTCCAGTCCAAAGGAAAGCGATGCTGTAAGTCTGCTTAAAAACCTGCTTTCCGACAGCATGACATGCGGTTACAACTGGCTAAAACAGTATGTCTCCGATGACGAAAAACTCGCTGAAGTGGTAGGTAAACTGCTGAAAAACACATCATTTGGTGACAATGAGGAACTGAAGAAAAAACTTGCGGAAAGATATGAATTCCTTAGCAAATAGGCCTTGCATTATATATTATTAACTGATAAAATATAAAAGCACTTACTTTGGATTGATCAGATATCCAAGGCGGAAGGAGAACGAAGAAATGAAAAAAGGTATTCATCCAGCAGTCTATGAAACAAAAGTAACATGCACATCTTGCGGCAGTGTGTTCACAACACATTCAACAAGAAAAGAAATCAGAGTAGACACATGTTCAAACTGCCATCCATTCTACACTGGCAGACAGCGTTTCCAGGCAGCAGCTGGCCGTATCGAAAAGTTTAACAAGAAATACGGACTCAATAACAAGTAGTAAAAGAAAGCATCCACAGTTATCTGTGGTTTTCTTTTGCCTTGACTCTTATTTATATAAATATTTATAATACTCTCTGTAGGTTTAAAGGAGATATATGAGCGATACAAAAACCATCGGGAGAAACTTTACGACTCCTCAGCTTATAAGATTTGTAATGTCGCCTGTCCTGACCCAGTTTGCACTGTCACTGCTGTCAACTCTGGATGACGGGCTGTTTTTGTCGCGCTATGCCGGACAGAATGCCCTGGCTGCCTTCAGCATCGCTTTCCCGATTTTCATGATAATCGGAGCCCTGGGAGAACTGTTCTGCGGTATCTCAATAGTCTGTTCAACAAAAATGGGATCAGGCAGATCTGAAGAAGCCAACAGAGACTTTACTACTGTTGTTCTGACAGCTCTGGTTACCGGTTTTTGTTTAAGTATCATTCTGAAGTTTAATGAAGATGTTATTATCAGAGCGCTGGGAGCTACCGATATTCTGTTTCCTTACATTAAGGATTTCATAAACATTGCCGGCTGGTACATACCGTTAATGCTGATAACGAATCTGTTTTCACGTTTCTATGTTCCGGCTGGAAAACCGCACTTCAACATGATCACATTATTACTGTCTTCCTTCTGCAACTTCTTCTTTGACTGGCTGTTCATTGCCAGATTGCAGTGGGGAATGAGAGGAGCTGCCTTTGCCAACCTTATCGGCCATCTGACCTTAACGGTATTCGGCCTCATGTTCTACAGCAGCAGGATTGCCGAAATAGGTTTCAGCAGTCCGCACAGAAACAATATCAGCATTCTGCCTGAATGTTTCAAATTCGGCTTCCCTCAGTTTTTTACCAACATCGCTCTCGCTGTAAACAGCTTCATTGCCAATCAGATACTTCTTAATATCGGCGGTGAGGAATGCATTTCAGCCAATACGATCGTCAACAATATTCAGTTCATGTTCACCAGCGGACTGTTTGGTCTCAGTGGTTCTGTAACTCCGCTGCTAAGTTATGCTTACGGTGAAAACAATAAGAAGAAGATAAAGAAAATCATAAATCAGATCATAACTCTGACGACTGGCTTAATCGCCATAATCATAGTCATATATCTGCTGGGGAAAAATGCCATGTTATCGCTTTATCTCAAGAGCGATGCTTCTGAAAATGTCAGGTCCATGGCTAAATACGGGCTGACTGTGGCTCCATTAGCCTTCCTGTTTTTCGGTTATAATGTGCTGACCATTGATTCATTTTTAGCCCTGAACGATAATAAAACGTCAACAATTCTCACCATGCTGGAAAACTTCATCTTTGCCAATCTGGCAATCATTGTACTGCCCATGATATTTGGCATAAAAGGTGTGTGGTTCGCATTTGCCGGCGGTGAACTGCTGACATTCATATTCACTGTATTCTTCATCAGAAGATACAGAAACAAATATACTGGATAAAAAGGCAAAACCAATTGGTTTTGTCTTTTTTTATTTCTGATAGAATACCTTTCCGTCAATGATTGTGGTATATACCTGATAATCATCATCCATCAGGACCAGATCGCTCTTTCTGCCTACTTCAATCTTGCCCCTGTCAGTAATGTTCAGACACTTGGCCGGGCTTTCTGCATACAGAGAGCCTACCTCTTCACGGCTTAATCCGACAATGTTATGTGCTCTGCGCATCATGTCATTCATGGCATTGGAACCGCCGGCCAGATGACCGTTTTCATGATAATTGAATCCGTCACGGGTCTCAAAGCGCATGCCGTTGGCATACTCATGCCATCCTTCTGCAAGTCCGGCATTGGATGAGAAATCAGTAATTCCATAAACATTATCAATGCCTTTTATTTTAATGGTCAGTTTGACCCAGAACGGATTTACATGAACGCCATCCATCGTCAGCTGTGCCTTGATTCTGTCATCATATAAAACAGCAGCATTGGCATTGCTTTCACGGTGATGCATCGGACGGTAACCGTTGTAAAGATGTGTTGCCTGACATAATCCGTGATCAGCGGCTTCTATGACCTGTTCAGCCGTTGCGTTATCATAACCGATTTCAGGCATGACACCCTGAGCTACTATGTAATCAATATAATCGAGTGCACCTTCTGTCTCCGGTGCCAGAGAAATGATACCGACATCACTGTAATCATGGTCAACCATGATGTCACTGTCTTTTTTATTAGCCGGTGCCATCCAGTCCTTACACTGATCAACATATCTTTCCAGAGTAAGGAAAGCACACTCATAATGCATTTTCAGCGGATATGCTCCCTTAACACCTTCCTTTTTGACATTTCTGACTGCTCTGGTGATTTTGCCAAGTGTTGCATAATCTGACCAGTCAGCATTAATGGTTGGAAAGAAAGTTGTTACTCCGGTTGATGGGAATCTGTTACACAGATAACTTACCTGCTGCTCCATGTCACCGAATTCATCTGTTCTTTCAATGGCCACCAGAGATCTGCCCCAGCCGCCATGAACATGGGCATCAATGAGGCCTGCATACAGATACTTTCCTTCAGCATCAATAACTTCATCATCCTTAAGACCATTACCGATGGCAGTAATGCCCTTTTCATCAAACTGTACTTCCACATCCTGGAACTGTCCGTCAATGAATACTTTAGCGTTTTTGATTAACATATTATTTTCCTCTTTTTCTTTATTATACTATTTATATTTTTCACATCCTGATATTATGCCCACAATAAAAGGCAGAACTGATTCTGCCTTCTTATCATTTTATCTTTTTTCTTCAATGTGTTCCTTGCCCATGGCAATGATCTTCTGAACATGTTCGTCATCAAGAGAATAATACACCGACTTGCCGTCTCTTCTGTTTCTGACGAGCTTGTTCTGCTTCAGGATCCTTAACTGATGAGAAATCGCTGAAATGGTCATGTTCAGTACTTCAGCCAGGTCGCATACACACATCTCCTGTTCGTATAAAGCATACAGGATCTTTATTCTGGTTGAATCACCAAACACCTTGAACAGTTCAGCCAGATCGGAAAGTTCCTCTTCATCGATCATGTTGACCTTATTTACTATATCGTAATGAACTTCATTGTTTTCACAGAATTCTGTATTGTCCATATTTACACCTTCTTTACCACCAGCGTTCTGATGGCGTTAATAACGGCAATCACCATTACGCCAACATCCGCAAAGATCGCCATCCACATATTGCTCTTGCCTATGGCGCCTAATACCAGACACCGTAACTTGATACCTATGGCAAAATAGATATTCTCATATACGATTCTGATGCACTTTCTGGCAATGTTGATGGCTGTTACCAGTTTTATTATATCATCATCCATCAATACAATGTCAGCTGCTTCAATCGCTGCATCGCTTCCCAGAGCTCCCATGGCAATTCCCACATCAGCCTGCGTCAGGGCTGGAGCATCATTGATTCCGTCTCCGACAAAGCCAACCTTGCCATTGCCTGTTTTTATAATATCTTCCAGTATGGCAACTTTCTGATCAGGCAGCAGTTCACTGTAAACCTTATCGATTTTCAGCTTTTCTGCGACTTTATCAGCTACTGTCTTACTGTCACCTGTAAGCATAACCGTATTGGTAACACCGGCATTTTTCAGCAGGCTGAATGTTCTGGCAGCATTTTCCTTTATTACATCCGATACGGTTATGTATCCGACATATCTGTCTTCAACACCGACATAGACTACTGTACCGATACTGTCAGCCTTTTCGAACTCTATGCCCAGTCTTTTCATCAGTTTTTCGTTACCACAGGCAACCTTTCTGCCGGCGATAACAGCTGTTACGCCGTGTCCGCTGATTTCCTGAATATCAGAAATCAGTGATTCATCTATGTCCTGACCATAAGCTGTCTTAATGCTTCTGGCAATAGGATGATTGGAATAGTTTTCGCAATAGGCTGTCAGATACAGCAGATCTTCCTTACTGATATTAACAGGTACTATTTCCGTAACCTCAAAGACACCTTTGGTAACAGTGCCTGTTTTATCAAAGACAAGAGTCTTTACCTTGCTGAGGGCTTCCAGATAGTTGGAACCTTTGATGAGAATACCGTTCTTGCTGGCACCGCCGATACCGGCAAAGAAACTCAGAGGTATGCTGATTACCAATGCACAAGGGCATGAGATAACCAGGAATGTCAGAGCTCTGTAGATCCATTTGCTGAATTCAGGATCTTTGCCCATTAACATGATTACCACAGGCGGTATTACTGCCAGTGCCAATGCACTGTAGCAGACAGCCGGTGTATAGTAATGTGCAAATCTGCTGATAAACTGTTCACTGCGAGATTTCTTGCTGCTGGCATTTTCTACCAGATCAAGAATTCTGGCAACAGTCGATTCACCGAATTCCTTGGTCGTGCTGATCTTCAGCAGTCCATCCATATTAATGCATCCGCTTAATACCTCGTCGCCTTCCTTAGCTCCGCGCGGAACGCTTTCACCAGTTAAGGCACTTGTATCAAGAGTACTGGTACCTGATACAACGATTCCATCAATAGGAATTCTTTCACCAGGCAATACGGTTATTACTGTTCCGATTTCCACTTCATCAGGATCAATCTGTTCCATTTTGCCGTCAGTTTCCACATTGGCATAATCAGGCCTGATATCCATCAGAGCTGAAATGTTCCTTCTGCTTTTACCGATTGCATAGCTCTGGAACAGTTCTCCGATCTGATAGAACAGCATAACGGCTACGGCTTCAGTGTATTCACCCAGAAGCACTGCACCAACAGTAGCTGTTGCCATCAGAAAGTTTTCATCGAATATCTGTTTCTTCAGAATTCCCTTGAAGGCTTTCTTCAGTATGTCATAGCCCACTATAAGATAGGCCGCCATGTATACGGCAAACCTTAAATATCCTTCCAGCTTCAGAACCGTACACAGTATAACAAGAATTACCGCAGCGATAATTCTCATTAGGTTCTTTTTTTCTTTTTTAGTCATAAAAGCCTGTTTTTAGAGATAAATCTCGCACTCGTCTTCAACAACCTTGCAGTTTTCTCTTACTCTTTCCATTACTTCCTTTGGTTCATATCCTTCTTCAAAAGTAACAGTCATCTTCAGAGTCATGAAGTTTACGACAGCGTCCTTAACTCCTTCAGTCTTCTTAGCGGCTTCTTCCATTTTATTTGCGCAGTTTGCACAGTCAACTTCGATCTTATAGTTCTTTTTCATAACAGCACCTCTTCAAACATTTGAACAATTGTTCAAATGTCAATATCATTATATCACTATCTTATCTGAATTCAATATTCCAAATTAAAAAAAAGCTGTTTCCAGCTTTAATTTTCAATAGGATAAAACAATATATCAGTTATTCCTTTACACCGGCAACCTGATACATTTCATCATCAGATACTACTACGGTAACCTTCAGATAACGTGACATTATCTCAGCAAGTTTCCAGGCTGTTGTCAGAGGGTTAGTTACATCCTCAGAAACATTGTCATGATGTCTGCTCAACTGTGCAAAACTCATGCCATGAGCTATTGTCAGACATCCTTCCGTTTCCAGCAATCCTGCCAGCTTCTTTATCAGTTCCTCAGGACTTTCAAAATGTGGCAGGGCATTATATATCACTATGCAGTCAAACTTCTTATCCGGACAGTATTCCATGACATCACCGCACACTACTTCTACTTTTTCCTCATCTGCAAATTTGGCGGCAGTGATATCGGTCATGCCCTTGGAAATGTCTATGGCTGTTACGCTTCTGACATTACGTTTCAGATAATCAGGAATCAGTACTCCTGTACCGCAGGCAACATCAAGAACACTCATGTTTTCTCTTATTCTGCCGTTATCAATGATTCTGTTGATGGCTCTTTCATTACGAACCATATGGCTGTCCCAGCCGGCAGACAGTCTGTCAAAAAAAGCAATTACTTCATTCTTCTTACTCATATTGGTTACCTCTTTAACGAACCTAATTATATTGTATTACTCTTAATTACAGAAAAGAAGAACAGTATCCTGTTCTTCTTCATTACTCTGTTAATCCAGAACATCGATATCAGGAACTATCTGAAGTTCATATTCCGGATATAATTCCCTGATCTCTTTATACAGCTGCGTAACAGCTTCTTCAGGCTTAACATCAAAGTTGACTACTACGTCGAAACGAATCGTCTTCTTTTCAGTATCAGCATAGAAACCGTGCATCTGCAACGCCCATTCATGTGAGAAAACTGCTTTCTGAATGGCATTGCGGATCTGTAAAGCCTCTTTGTTGGTAGTGTTGTATGAGTAAACACCGACGCCTGTCAGTATAACTCCTGTTTCATGGTATACCTTTGACTGCAGTCTTCTGGTTATGACGTCAACCTGTTCAACAGTCATCGTGTCAGGAAGTTCAATATGGACAGTCCCGTAATTCTTATCAGGGCCGTAATTATACATGATCAGGTCGTATGCCCCTCTGACTTCAGGTTCTTCCCTTACAATTTTTCTGATCTCTTTGACCATTTCTTCATCGTTGCGTTTTCCCAATATGTCATCAAGCGTCTCATTCAGCATTTCAATGCCGGCCTTGATGATGAATATGGCAATTACCACACCTACATATGCTTCCAGAGAAATATGGAATAACAGATATATGACGGCTGATGCCAGTACAGAGGCTGACAGCACAGCATCGAAAGAGGCATCGGAACCGGAAGCCACCAGTGCTCCGGAATTAACCTTCTCACCCTGCTTCTTAAAGAAGCTTCCCAATAACAGTTTTACAACAATAGCCACTGCGATAATAATCAGTGATACAGTTGCATAATCAGCTGCCTCAGGATGAATGATCTTCTTGACTGACTCAATCAGTGATGTAATACCGGCATACAATACCAGAGCCGCCACGATCATGGAGCTGAGATATTCAATTCTGCCGTATCCTAATGGATGTTTCTTGTCAGGAAGCTTGGCTCCCAGTTTGGCTCCGATTATGGTTATAACCGAAGACATAGCATCTGACAGATTATTAACGGCATCAAGTGTGATAGCGATTGAATGTGAAATGACACCAATTACTGCCTTGAATCCAGCCAGAAAGACATTTGTTACAATGCCGATTATGCTGGTTCTGACGATCACCTTTTCTCTGTTGACCGTCATTTCAGTGATATCCATATTTTCATTATTCATAATCATAACCCCTTTTTCTTATTTAACCGGCTGAAATCTCAGCCGGTTATTGTCTTTTACAGAGCAGCTTTTACAGCTTCTCTTACTACTTCCATGTCAACAGTTGGTTCAAAACGTGTTACCACGTTGCCTTCACGGTCAACAAGGAACTTTGTGAAATTCCATTTGATGTATGCCTTGTCGCCAAATGCCTTATTGTTAGCTTTGGCAAATGCATCTAATGCCTTGAACTTCAGCCCTTTGCCAAATCCTTCAAATGGCTTTTCTGTTGCCAGATAAGCAAACAGAGGATCAGCTGTTTCGCCATTGACATCAATCTTGGCAAACTGAGGGAATTCTGTTCCGAACTTTAATGTGCAGAACTCATGGATTTCTTCATCTGAACCAGGAGCCTGGTTAGCGAACTGGTTGCAAGGGAAATCAAGAATCTCGAATCCCTGATCTCTGAATTCCTTGTACATAGCTTCCAGAGGATCATAATGAGGAGTGAATCCGCAGCCTGTTGCGGTATTTACGATTAATAATACCTTGCCCTTGTAGTCTTCCAGGCTTTTGTAATTTCCGTTCTTTTCCTTTACTTTGAAATCATAAACTGTTGTCATAATAATATTCCTTTCTTTATTATTTTTCATTGTTTTCAAGCAGCTCATAAAGCAGAGAATATAGCTTTTCAGCTTTATCAGCCGGCAGATTCAGACAGTCAGCGACCATGTCAGGAATGTTCTTGGCTCTTTCCTGAAGCTTACGTCCTTCTTCTGTAAGAATGACATTAACTATGCGGTCATCTTCTGTGCTTCTGTGCTTTTCAACATATCCGGCCTGCTGAAGTTTTTTCAGCAATGGCGAAACTGTTCCGTTATCAAGCAGCAGTCTTTCACAGATCTCTCCGACTGTAATACCATCCTTCTCCCAGAGAACCAGGAGAACTATGTACTGGGTATAAGTTAACCCAAGCGACTTAAGAAAAGGAGTATATTTATTTGTGACACTTCTGGCAGCGGCATATAACGGGAAACACAGCTGATTGGCAAGTTTCATTTTTTCAACATAATTGTTGTTCATATTTCTCACTCCTTTCCATTTGATACAATTATATTTTATCAAATATTTTTTCGGATGCAATACTTTTGCTCAAAAAAAGTGTTCATACTAACTGAACACTTTTTGCTATGCATATTTTTACCAGCCGCTGCTGCCGCCACCACCTGATCCACCGCCGGAGAATCCACCGCCGCCACCGGAAGATGATGACCAGCCTCCGGATGAACCACTGCTGCTGGAATTCGGATCATTGAAAGCAGTATCGCTGATGTAATCAAATCTGTGATACATGAAGTAAGTAAAGTCATCACCGCGATACCATCTGACCGGCTCCAGTGTCATGCCTTCAAACTTCTTTATCCACTTATCGGTAATTCCCAGAGCATAAGCATAAGGAAGTATGTCATAGAAATACATTGGATTATCTTCTACCAGCATCTCCAATCTGTCTTTCTCCGTATAAATCAGGAAATTTTCAAACCCCAGGATCCTGCCATATAGTTCATTATTCTTCTTAGTCCTGCGATGATAGCTTGCTGAAAGTCCTGCCATATACACACCGGCTGCTACTGACAGAATAATACCTAACCAATGATACCAGTGCAGATGACGGAAAGCATTACCGACTCCTATGATAAAAGGTCCCGCAAAACATGCAATTGCTCCGCAGACAATAGTTCTTTCCGAATACTTCCGCTGACCAGGTTCAAAAACTGCTTCAGATTTCGTTCTGATATCATCCTTAACTTCATCAATGGTTTTATAGAATTTCTTTTCCAGATCTTCTTTGGTAACTATTCTGGTGCCATCAGGCTGATCTTTTCCTCTGCTCCATAGACCTTCAAAATAAATATATTCTTCATTACTTAATTCATAAGTAGGATTGTTATAGAGCGTAAAGCTGTATTTATCATTCCCGAAATCATCAATTGTCAGAAACCCCTTATTTGCCAGGACAATCAGCAACGCATTGGATGACTTATCACCAACAACATTGGTTTTTACATACTCCATTTTAGGAGGAGTAATGCCTTCAGGCGGATAAAACTCTACTGTTTCTACTACAACATCAGGTTTTCCATATTTAACATAATCGTTTCTGCAGAACAGCCCCATTACAACTGCCAGCAACGGTGCAACAATGGAAGCCACTATGTTTAACACAGATATTTTTCTGATGAAATATCCTTCAGGCAGTTCACACCTTACGGTAAATGCTTCTCCAGGTTCAAGGGTTTTGCTGTAATTAACGAAAATGCTGTTTCCTTCCTGTTTCTGCATGATACCGCTGTAATCAACGGTACCATAGACACCATGAGAAGCACCGAATTTGCTGAAATCAAATTCCTTTGGCATGTGGATAATGACTTCCAGATTTTCAATGCTGTAAGTCCATTCATTGCCAATGATATTCAGATATAATTCATCCGCATTATTCAGCGTATCATTATCGATGTCATAAAGATAACTCAGCACATACTGCTTATGCCCTGTGACTGAGATCCGTTCATCTCCTATTTTTATAAAGGCATATCCGTCTTCCTCATCGTATTCATAATCCTCATTGCATCTGATGTTATCAACATAAGCATAATTATGCCCTTTTGTTCCATCTGCTCTTCTTATTTCATTTTCCAGTGGAATCGTTCTGATGATTCCATGATGAGGCGTAATGAAATCAATATCAATTGTTTCGGTAATCTCATATGTATTGTTTTCATTTACTGTTATTTCTACTTTTACGTTGGATGCCTTAAGTGTTTCATCACCATAGACAGTACTGTTTTCAGCCACCATAAAAGAAAACATGAATGTCATGACAATTATCATTAACAAAGAAATTATTTTCTTCATTTCACATCATCCTTTCTGTCTTACCATTAAGTCAGATATATCTGCCTGAACTTTCTGAAAGCTGATATCAGCAGAAGCATACCTATACTTATAATCAGTATTCCAGCAATCAAATGCTTTTTCAACAGTATTATTCCCGTATATAACACCAGTCCGATCACAGCGATGGTAAACAATGTAACCAGTAATATAAGAACCATTCTGAGAAATACGGGAAGCTTTTTGTTCTTACTTGCCTCAATGGCTCCTTCAAACAGAAGTTCAAAAATCAGTTCACCGACTATTTCAATAACAATCTCCATATCAAATGCCTCAGATTTTGATCGTAAGAACATTCATGCCAAACAGGAACTGGTAACTGATATCCTTAAGGATCTTATATATCATTCGAACACCAATATTCTTAGTTATGTCTTCATTTTCTGATATCTGCTTTCTGTCCTCAGGATTGAAAGGCAGGCAGTCATCTCTGATACGCAGAATAACATTGTCGTCTTTATGAACAACACGAACATAGATGGTATGTTCCCTATTATCTTTAGTGAATCCCTGCTCAACAATATTAGCGGCCATCTCTTCCAACGCCAATGCGGAAAGATACGAACGTTTACTGTCAATGCCTTTCTCCACACAGAATTTCTGTATCTGTTCTGACAAGGTAACAACTTCCTTAATTGTTCTGACAGAAATGTCGATTCTGTCATCTTCATCAACACCGAACTCATCCGGTAGTACCAGCAGATCTTCCATGTTTTTCGGCACGCGCTTAAGTTTAAACCAGGCATATCCTATGATGAATAATGTCGTAACTACACCATTCAGTACATTCGCAATATAAACACCGTCAACACCAAGCCACCCTGTTAACAGATATGAGAAGAATGCAACATCAGCTGCTCCGTCAAGTATTGAAAGAGTTCTGTTATATGCATCTCTGGAAACAACCTGGCTGTAATTGCTGAAATGCATGCAGATGATAGCTAAAGGCATGCATAGAGGAAGAATACGTAATCCTGATCTCATCATCGCATAAACCGGAACAGACGGATCACTGTAGAATATGCCTGTCAGAGGGTCTGCCATCAATATGATTACCACATCCACCGCACACATTATGGGTATATAGCACCTGTACATTACTCTCATGATATCACCAAGTGTCTGACGGTCTTCTTCTCCTATGGCAACACTTATCAGAAGCCTTGATACCACAGCCATTCCGCTCGGTATTGCCCAGAAAATACCCATGACATTATTGGCTGTGGCGAAAGCTGAAATACCCATGCTTCCGGTATGTATTTCCAGCAGTTTATTGACTGCCAGACCTCTTAATGCCATATAAAGATAGCTTTCTCCGCATGACCAGCCAATTGAAACAGTATTACCTGCTTCCTTCCAGTCAATCTTCTTAATCCTGATTTTCAAATTGGACTTTCTGGTCATGAAATACTGGATTTCCATAATAAGGAAAACCCACATTCCCAGAGAAGATGCCAGAGCCAGTCCGAAAGCACCAAGTTTCAGCTGCTCAACAAATATGTAATTAAATACGAGATTGACAAATATATAGACAACACTGGAAACGAGAGTTCTTTTACTCTTGTTTTCAGTCGTTAAAAACATTGGGAGCTGATTCCCAAGCATCATAGGAATTATGCCAGCTGACTGTCCTATCAGATAACGGTTGAAAATCGGACGCAATACTTCATCCTGTGTAAATATGCCTGTCAGATCTGCTATTCCCATCATGACAAACAGAACAGTAAAAACAGCTGACACAATGAATGTCAGCAGCAGATCCAATGAAAACATATCCTGCAGTTTCCTGTTCTGATTCTGTCCCAGGTATTTCCCGCACATTATGGCACTGCCTCCGGACATAACAGAAGCGATAGCCCCCAGTAACATGCTGACAGGACTGTAAAGACCAACAGCACTCATGACATCAATGCCGATGAAATTACTGGCAAAATAGCTGGATACGATACTGTTAACTGCACTAACAGCCGCCAGTATGATCTGTACCGGCAGCAGACTCAGCATCATCTTTCTGGTAATCTGATAATTACTGTTTCCCATTTTTATATCTTTCTCCAGTGAACTGTTATCATATTCCGGTTTTCCCTGACTCTGAATCCCAGTGACTCATAAAGATGAACAGCTGGTGCATTGTTTATGTCGACCTGCAGAACCATTTCCTTTGGTTCATTATCAATCAGAGCTCTGGTCAGCAGCTTGCGACCATACCCCTGGTTACGGTATTCTTCCTTTACAAACAGATCAATGGGTTCATTTTCATCAAAGGTATATGTAACGTCAGTATACCCGACAACCACGTTATCTTTCAATGCCAGATAAATATGAAATCTTTCCGGTGCTTTGACTGTCTTTTCTCCGGTCCAGTATCTGCCATCATCATCATGAATGGCGCAGTACTGCTGATAATACTCGGGTGAATATGCTACAACATCATCATTATCTTCCAGTGGAACATGTGTAAAATACATGGTCTGCTGTTCTTCACAGAACTCGGCATTCTTTTCTGTCAGTTTATTTCTTAATAAATAATTCCCCGGATTGAAAATGAAATCAGCATCATAGCCTTCATAGTTTTTGTTCAGGTAATCAAACATTTCATCGTATGCTTTTCCCAATCTGGATAATCCCACCAGCATCTCCATGTACTTTTCATCTTCAATAACATAGAAAACGAATAATCCAATCATCTGATTATTCTCGAAAATTCCATACATATGCTTATCCGGACTTCTGTCTGTTTCCAGCAGATTCTTCTGAACCTGCTTTTCATTAAGCAGTAAAGGATCAGAAAAAACCGGATCATCCGCAAATGACCTTACAAAATCCATATACAGTGATCCGTTTTCCAGTTCTCTGATCATATTAATTCCTATCTGTGTATGTATAATCTGGAGAGTTCATCCTCCCCATCTCCCTGTACCATGCAGTAGAATTCCCAGCCATACCTTTCATAAAATCCGATATGGTTCGTAACTAAATATACAGGTATAATGCCCTTTGACCTGAGGTCTTCTACTGCCATGTTCAGCAACTTTCCAGCTATGCCATTTTTACGGTATGGTTTTTCCGTATATACCGCGCATATATTAGGACTCAGATCCTTGCGGTCATGAAAGTCATTTTCTATGACTCCAAGTCCGCCCACGATCATATCGCCATCCAGGCACATATACCATCCGTATTCCGTTCGCCCTGACAGATAGTCATCCATGCATTCAAGGTAAGCTTGTTTCGGAACTTTCCATTTTTCGTGAAACCACTGCGCAGCAGTATCTTCTTTTTCGGCAATTTCTCTTAATGTTACAAATCTTAGTTCCATAATTACAGCCTTTCATTAATGAAATATGCTCTGACATTACTTTCGGTAATCATTACCGATTCCTGATGAAAAAAAACGCAGAGATCCTTGGCAATCTCATTAACTGTTTCATTATCCGTATCGATCAGTGTCAGAACAAGAGTAGTCTCCTGTGTATACTCTCCGTCTTCATGAAAATATCCGCCCTGAACAACTGAAAAAGAAAAGGCAACATGATAGTTATAGCAGACGTTTTTGAGAATCTTTACGTATTTCTCTGTCTCATGCTCCTGTTTCATTGATTCGGAATCATTAAGTCCAACATATATTTTAGTCTCATTCATAAGGAAACCTCTGACCTATTTATATTGTATCACTGTTACACTCATTCAAAAGAAAAACCGACATCGTCGGTTCATCTCTTTTCTTACTTTTCAGCAGGTTCCCACTTGCATCTTACAGGAGATACGATAAGGCCTGCCTTCTTCAGTTCAGCAAATACCTTGTCGACTACCTTGCGATCAAGTCCTGTCAGCTCGGCTACCTTACCGGCATTGAGCGGAACACCAGCCTTTTTCATGGCTTCTAATACGATTTCCTTGTTGTCCATTTTATTCCTTTCTGAGATTCATATCTCACATCTTACCGAATACATTATATCATCCGTAAAAACCGTACAGATTGAAAATGCCCTAGTTTTTCTTCTTCCCATAGGCATAGAAGCCTATGATGCTAAGCACAGCACCTGCTACCAGTAAGACAATAAATAAGGTCTCTCTGGTAATGTTTTCAGAAACAGCAGTATGTCCCGTAAGAGCAGCAATTACCAGCATGATAAAACCGCAGATCAGCAGAATGCTGCCTTTCTTGTCCTCCTTTTCAACAACTGGTTCAGGCAGATCTACCGGTTCATCCAATTCTTCAAAGGATATTTCAGCCAGGTCCTGTGCCGTGATAACACCGAGAACCTCGTTTGTCTTTTCTGAAAGTACCGGAATGGAGTCTTCATCATAGTCAATCAGTTCATCAAGAGTTTCGGTGTTGATGATCTGATCGGCATAAACATAAGGATATGAAGTAATTACCGTTTCTTCCAGTTCTTCCTCGTTTTTAGCTGTCAGTAAATCTCTGAGATCAATGGCTCCATGCAAAGTATCGTTTTCATTGATAAGATAGATTGTTCCGATATTGTCATTTTCCTTTGCCTGCTCAACCAGAGAACTCATGGTTTCCTTCAGAGTCAGTCCGGTTTTTACAGCAATGAAGTTAGTAGTCATCAGTGAACCGAACTGATTATCAGCGTAGGAATTGATCAGTTCGATATCCTCCTTGGCCTCAGGTTCCATCAGTCCGATGATTTCCTTAGCCTTGCTGTCTGTCAGTCCTTCAAGAATATCCACGGCGTCGTCAGCGTCCATCTCTTCAATGATATCAGCTGCCTGATCTGCTTCCAATTCAGCAAAGTACTTATCAACATCTTCATCCAGGTAGGCAAAGACACGGGAGGTGTTTTCAATGCCTATGGAATCATAAAGATGTTTTCTTTCCTTAGGTGTCAGATAGCTCAGTGCACTGGCTATGTCGTTATCATGGTAATATGACAGCGCGTTGGCCAGTTTTTTCTTATCCGGTGTCTTGCGAACCAGATCAAATATTTCCTGGGCATAATATCTTTCATCCATTATTTCTTCGGTATTTCTTTCGGTCATATTCGCACCCTCCTATATCCACTCTTTATTGATCTTTATGTAAATCTTCTTGATTATCTGTGCCAGTATCAGATAGATCCGCAGCAGTATCAGCATCCATAATCCGTACATTCCAGGAACCTTTCCCATCTCAAATATCCGGGAAATGTTGGTCATGCCTATTATCAGAGTAATGACAACAACAGCTATGTTGGAAATATACAGCTGCAGTGAGGCATTGGCTCCGATAAACGGTATCTTATGAGTTCTGATGGTGTGGATTACCATGGTCTGTGATATGACACCGAACATGAACCATCCGCACTGGAAGAACTCAGCTTTTGAATTATTATCATAGTGGAATACATGCCATAATACCAGGAAACACAGTACATCCAGTATCGTTGACAGTAATCCAAAATAAACCATGAACTTCTTAATGCCGTCAACATTCCATTTCTTAGGTTTTTCAATATATTCAGGTTCAACATTGTCAAATGGCATTCCCAGCTGAGCAAAGTCGTTCAGAATGTTCTGAACCAGAATATGAACCGGCTTAAGCGGTAAGAACGGCAGTGCCAGTGAGGCAATGACTACGGAAATCATGTTACCGAAGTTACCGGAAATTGCCATCTTGAGATATTTGTTCATGTTGGCAAAAGTACGGCGGCCTTCCATGACACCGTCTTCCAGTACCTGCAGGTCTTTTTCCAGAAGAATGATATCCGCAACTTCCTTGGCAATGTCAACAGCAGTATCAACTGAAATGCCGACATCTGACTGCTTCAGCGGCGGAGAGTCATTGATACCGTCACCCATGTAGCCGACTGTATGACCCTGGTTCTGCATGACGGTAACGATTCTCTTTTTCTGCATTGGGTTGAGCTTGGCAAACACATAAGCTCTGTCACAGGCTTCACCCAGTTCCTCATCATTCATCTTATCAACAGCAGCCCCATTATATGTATAGGTAACATCTATGCCCAGACGTTTGGCAACTGCAATGGCTACACCTTCACTGTCACCAGTCAGAACAACAGTTCTGATACCGCTGGCTTTCAGGTTATCCAATGCCGGTTTGGCTGATTCCTTAGGTGGATCCAGGAATCCGATGAATCCCAGAAGTACCATGTCCTTTTCATCATCAACACCAAACGTATCAACGTCATGAATATCGTTTTTCTGTGCCACAGCGATAACTCTGATGCCTTCACGTCCGTTTTCTTCGGCTACGTTACGGGCTATTTTCAGCCATTCATCATTTATTTCTTCAACCTGACCGTTAACGTCAACATAACGGCAGCGGCTGATGACTTCATCAACGGCACCCTTGGTAATAAGCTGACGTTTCAGTTTCTTGTCTCTCATAACTACCGACATCATACGTCTGGAGAAGTCAAACGGTATTTCGTCCTCCCTGACATATTCTCTCTTAAGTCTGTTGAGACCTTCTTTCTCACCCCTGGAAATGATGGCTCTGTCCATCAGGTTCTTCATTCCTGTCTGGAAATAGCTGTTAAGGAAGGCATGAGAGAGAACTCTTCGGTCTTCTTCGCCTTTAGTGTTAAGATATTTTTCCAGAATTACCTGGTCCTCGGTCAGAGTACCGGTTTTATCAGTACATAATACATCCATTTCTCCAAAAGTCTGAATAGCCCCCAGACGTTTGACAATGGTCTTTTTCTTACTCATGGAAATAGCTCCCTTTGCCAGAGAGCTGGTCATGATTACCGGCAACATTTCCGGCATCAGGCCCACAGCTATCGTGATGCCGAACATCAGAGAATCAAGCCAGTTATTCTTTGTCAGCAGGTTAGCGACAAAGATTACAGGTATCATTATCAGCATGAATCTGATGAGAAGCTTGGATATGGAATCCATGTTTTCATCAAATGTGCTCTTGGTATTTTCAGAAGAAAGTGACTTGGCCATTGATCCGAAGTAAGTATAGTTACCCGTTGAAAGGATAACGGCCTTGGCGCTTCCGGAAACAATGTTGCTGCCCATAAAGCCGATATTTGACAGCTCGGTAATGTTATCGTATTCACGGCAATCCAGGAATTTCTCAACCGGAACGGATTCTCCGGTCAGCTGTGACTGGTCAATAAACAAGTCTTTCAGGTCATAGAAACGGACATCACCCGGTACCATGTCACCGGCACCCAGCTTGACTATGTCACCTGGAACAGCATCTTCAATGTTGATTGTAACGGTATAGCCGTTACGGACTACTTCGATGTTGTTGCTGATCATCTTCTGCAGCTGCTTGGCAGCATTGCTGCTCTTTTCAGACTGCACAAAGGAAACGGTTGAAGAAATAGCTACAATGATCAGCAGCATCGCAAATGTTGCATAATTTGCCTCTTCCGCCAGAATGACATCCGTAAAGTAAGTTACCGCTGCTACAGCCAGCAGAACAATATTAAAGGGATTGATCACTGCATCACGCAAACGGATGATCAATGTGTTTTCATTGCTCTGATTTATTATGTTTTTCCCGTATTTCTCGGTATTGGCAGTAACCTGCTCATTACTTAAGCCGCCGTTGTCAATCTCAAATCGTTCAAACAGCTCTTCCTTGCTTAAGCGGGCATAGTCTTCGAGTTTCTTTTCGACAGCCTTGCTGTCGGCATTGTTTTTAGTTTTTGCCATATAAAAACCCCCTCTTCCAAGGCGGTCTTTCAGTTTATAAAAACCGGTGCTTTTCTGCAGCACGACCGCCAGATTCTACTATGTGTCTACTGTGATAATCGTCTGTTAGCGACATACTGAGAAAATCTCCTTTTCTACCCTCATTATATTTTAGGTCCCCTGTAAAGTAAACCAAAAATGGTCAGTAAAATCCCTTTTTGAAGCTGCTTAAACTAATTATTCATAAACAGCTATTTATTCATATCTGAGCATATCTGCAAACTAATAAGAATCATTATTGTATTATAATAATACTGGATATAAATGAGGAGGAGAGACAATGAAGACACTGTGGAAACTTAGTAAAGAAGCTATCCGTTATAAGGCTCTTTATGCTCTGGCCATTGCCGCGACTCTTTCTCTGACCCTGGTAAACCTGGCAGCGCCAAGAGTACTGTCTGCCCTCACCGGAATAGTTAAAAACGGTGTTACAGCCGAAGGTCTTCAGCAGATAAAAAAACTAGCCATCATACTGATAATTCTATATCTATCAAGAATAGTCTTCCGTTTCATGAGCAACTACATGGCTCATAAGGCTGCCTGGTATCTGGTCGGTGACTTAAGAACCAAGGTATATGACAAGCTGGCTCACATGCATCTGGGATATTTCCATGACAAGCAGACCGGTGATCTGATGAGCAGAGTTGTAAACGACACCAGAGACTTTGAGCTTCTGTATGCTCACATGATCCCTGAATCCATAACAAACATCGTCACTTTCCTGGGTGTATTGATCATTCTACTGACGATCAATCCCAAGCTGGCTCTGATAACCTGTGCTCCTATACCGCTGATTCTGATATCAGGAATCATCTTTGCTAAGAAAGTACGTCCGTTCTTCCGTATCTCTCAGCAGAAAATGGGAGAACTAAATGGTAAGCTTCAAGACAACCTTTCCGGTACTCATGAGATTCAGGCTTTCGGCCGTGAAGAATATGAGACAGGAAGAGTAAACGAAAAGAACTTTGAACATGTAAAAGCCATGCTGCAGGCCTTAAAGGTCAGCGCGGTATTCCACCCTTCTGTTGAATTCATATCTTCAATTGGAACAGTCCTGGTCGTAGCCTTTGGCGGTTATCTGGCCTATGCCGAAGGACTGCAGGTTGAAGACATTGTCGCTTTCCTGCTGTACCTCAGTCTTTTCTATCAGCCGATAACCGGTTTGGCCAATCTGGTTGAAAACATGCAGCAGTCCCTGTCAGGAGCTGAAAGAGTCATAACGATTCTGGATGCGCCTAACGAAATTGAAGACAGACCTGGTGCGGTTGATCTGACAGATGTCAAAGGTGAAATCACCTTTGAACATGTCTGCTTCTCCTATGTCGAAGGTATTCCGGTGCTTAATGATGTATCATTCACCTGCAAGCCGGGAGAAATGCTGGCACTGGTTGGACCAACAGGTGTCGGTAAGACAACCATTACCGAACTGCTGTCCCGTTTCTACGAACCGGATTCCGGCAGAATCCTGATTGATGGACAGGACATACAGAACATCACAGTTAAGAGTTTAAGGCAGAACATTTCCACTGTTCTGCAGGACACCTTCCTGTTTAACGGCACCATCGCTGAAAACATCAGTTATGCCAGACCAGAAGCTACAATGGAAGAAATAAAAGAAGCTGCCAAGGCAGCTAATATTGATCAGGAAATTGAAGCCATGCCCGATGGCTATAATACAGTAACAGGCGAAAGAGGAGTCAAACTGTCAGGTGGACAGAAACAGCGTATCGCCATTGCCCGTGCCATCTTACGCCGTTCACCGATAATCGTTCTCGATGAGGCAACAGCGGCTGTAGATGTGGAAACAGAACAGAAGATCCGTAATGCCATCAATTCCCTGGCTGGAAAAAGAACCATAATCGCCATCGCTCACAGATTAAGCACCATCAGAACTGCTGAACAGATCCTGGTCATTGAAGAAGGAACTGTTACTGAAAGAGGAACGCATGATGAGCTGGTTGCCCTTGGCGGTGAATATGCTCACATGAATGAGATACAGAAAGAAAACGAATAGAAAAACAAAGGATATCAGTTGGAGAGTGGACCCCATTTAGTTCACAAAAATAAAAAGGTCAAAAGAAGTGATTGTTGAAATCACTTCTTTTTCAGTCTTATTCTCTCAGTGTTATAGAACTCAATCCAGTCCTCAACCAATGTGATATATTCAGCCAGAG
>JAFWDT010000021.1 GCA_017516045.1 Erysipelotrichaceae bacterium | reverse complement strand
TTTCCTGATAGATAATCTTCACATGCCTGTATTTTCTGTTCAGCGCTGTACTTCGCTTTTCGTCCCATAATAAAATCCCACCTTTCATAGATTGGCGAGATTTAATTTTTTCTCGTGTCTACTTTAGTGGGATTGTATCAAGTTCCTCTGTTTTTTAATATTTTGTTTTAATGATTTCAAGCGCATCATCAAGACTGTTTTCAGCCACGATTTTCAGCATCTCTGTCAGCAGGCCGAGAGTTTTCTCAGGCATGAATTTTCTCTCCTTGGAGTTTTCAAGGAATTCAAGAGCGCTGCTGGGATGATACCTGTCTTTTTCATATACCATGCAGGCTGCGATACGGTCACACGCCATTTCCTTTATGTATTTTACCGGCATCTCAATTACCTTGAAACTGTTTCTGTCGTTAGTGATCCAGTATTGCCAGTGATGTCTGTTACGGCCTTTATGATGCAGCCAGGCATCTGAGTAGCCATGTTCCTGAATTTCGGCTACGATAGGGGAACGGTAACCCTGAAAGTATCTGACTCCCGATATGAATTCTGTTAGTGAATACTTGGACAGGTCATGTGTCAGTCCCTGACGGTATAGTCCAACCTTGAAGCAAAGCTTGCAGACAAGAAAGCGGTGACGGTTGATAGTATTCAGATGTCCGAAAAATGATTTGAGATATTTGGTGTTGTTGGTCATAACTGTATCTTAATCATTTGTTATTTATAAAGCAAGGGGGATTTGATATAATAGGAACGGTATATTTATGAAGAAAAAAGATTATTTGTTTGTAGCCGTACTGATATTGCTTGATCAGCTGACCAAGTTCTATATATCGCACAATTTTGAATTATACCGGAAACATGAAATAATCCATGATTTCTTTTATATTACCTATGCGCGTAATACCGGTGCTGCCTGGAGTTTCGGCGAAGGGTTCGGTACAGTGTTTGTAATAGTCGCATTACTCATGTGTACAGCTATCATCTGGTATTTGCACAGGAATAAAGATATCAGATGGCATTACAGGGTTATAATGCTGCTGATTTTAGCCGGAGGGATCGGTAACGCCATTGACAGAATAGCTTACGGTTCCGTAATTGACTTTCTTGATTTCTATATATTTGGGTATGATTTCCCGATTTTCAATATTGCTGACTGCTGTATTACGATAGCCATGATCGGCATGATCGTAACACTGTTTACTGATAAGGAGTAAAAATGGATCGAATTGAATTAATTGTTGATGAAACACTGGCTGGACAGAGAATTGATAAGGCACTGCTTGAGCAGACCGATTTTTCACGTTCCCGTTTCCAGCAGCTGATAAATGACGGCTGTGTCTTTGTCAATGATGAAACCGTAAAGAGCAATTATAAATTAAGAATTAATGATGAAGTCGTCATAGAAGTACCGGAAACTGAGGAATACAATGTTGAACCGGTTGAAATGGATCTTGATATTGTTTATGAAGATTCTGACGTAATTGTGATAAATAAGCCTAGAGGACTGATCGTTCATCCTACGGCTACCACCAAAGAAGCAACACTGGTTAACGGTGTGCTTTATCACTGTCATGACCTTTCTGGAATAAATGGTGTAACCAGACCTGGAGTAGTTCACAGGATCGACAAGGATACAACCGGTCTGATAATCATGGCAAAAAACGATGATGCACATAAGTTTCTGGCTGATCAGCTGGCTGACAAGACCATGAACCGCAAGTACTATGCCTTGGTCAGCGGTGTCATACAGCATGATAACGGGACCATAGACGCACCGATAGGCAGAGATCCCCGTGACAGACAGCGTATGGCTGTGACGGATAAAAACAGCAAGGAAGCCATTACAAGATTCAAGGTCCTGAAGAGATACAGAAAGAATACTTTCATTGAATGTTCTCTGCTGACGGGAAGAACACATCAGATCAGAGTACACATGGAATATATCGGATTCCCGATAGTAAACGATCCTAAGTATGCGCCTAAAAGAAGCAGGGGAAACGGCCAGTTACTGCATGCTCATGAACTGACGTTCATCCATCCGCGTACTAAGGAAAGAATGACCCTTTCATGTCCTTTACCGGCTGATTTCCAGGAATATCTCGACAAGCTGGAAGAACAGGAGAAACTGCTATGAGTCAGAGAAAACTGTGGATGATCCAGCTGGTAAAATACTTCATTATCAGCAAGAATTATGCTCAGATCAGTTTCGTTAATGCCAACAAGGAAAAGAAAACCGACAGCATGTGGCTCGTCAATCCGCAGAATGAGTACATGGCAGTGCATATTTCAATTGATGACCAGTACATAACTCTGGCCAGAAGAGAACAGATAAAACTTGAAGCCATGTCAATATTCAACGCATTCGGCAGAGGCGGCAAGATCCTGGATATTTCTCTGGATGATAAAGGTGAATACAAGGTAATAGAAGACACCACATACATTGCCATATATCCTCAATGCAGTGTTCCTGCGGAAATCAGCAGTAAGTTTGAGAATCTCTCTACGCTGATATACGATGTTGATAATCCAGAGGCTGAGATCAGAAAGAACAATGATGAGATAAAAGCCTTCCTTCTGAAAAAGATGAATACTGTACAGCCGAGAAGGGCTGGCTGGAAAGTCTACAGGGAGACCCTGTCCGGAACATATGTCATCGGGTTTATCTTATCAGCTCTGATTTATGGCGTTCTGTATACTGTCAGTACGGTAAAAGATATTAACATTACTTATCTGGGACTGGCTTTCGGAGCATACTTCAAGCCTTATATAGTGGCACTGAATCAGTGGTACAGACTTCTGACTGCCGGATTCATGCATCTGTCACTGTTCCATCTGCTGGCCAACATAATCGCTCTCAAGCCGATTTCCAAAGCTGTTGAAACCAAGCTGGGATTTAAGAAGACGTTTACGGTATTTATTGTTTCAATTATTACCGGCAGCCTGTTTGTATATTTTGGCAACGGCAACGAGATCGCGGTCGGCATGTCAGGCGGTATTTATGGATTGATGGGAGTTCTGATAGTTCTGTTTTATCAGGAAGGACTGCTTAAGATTCCGGCCATCAGACAGAGACTGTTAAGCACGATATATCTGAACATCATTCTCAACTTCCTTCCGAATATTTCAATGCTTGGGCATCTGGGAGGATTTACAGCCGGTATCTTCCTGGGATTCATTTTCTCGGAGAAAACGGAAAAAGGCCTGAAACTCAACTTTATAATCAGTGGTTCCATTCTTGCAGGATTCATGATCGGATACTGCATGATGTTCCACTCTGTCAGCAATGTCTTTCCTGCCGTCGACACCAGAGTGATACGGGCATTAAGACAGCTTAATCTGAACAGTTATGCAGATAAGATAAAAGTGATTCTGCAGCAATATTATTAAAAGGGGGAAATATGGAAAACAAGAGAAAGATCCTGACCTGGGATGAATACTTTATTTCAATGGCTCATCTGAGCGGCATGCGTTCAAAAGATCCTAACACACAGGTAGGTGCAGTTATCGTTGATGAAAAGAACCGCATTGTTTCAATCGGATATAACGGCATGCCAAGAGGCTGCTATGATGATCAGTTCCCTTGGGAAAGAGAAGGGGGCTTCCTTGATACCAAGTATGCCTTTGTCGTACACGCTGAACTAAATGCCATTCTGAATTCAAGCAGACCGGTTGAAGGATGTACGATCTATGTTTCGCTGTTCCCATGCAATGAATGCGCCAAAGCCATCATTCAGTCCGGCATTAAGGCCATCATTTATGAATCAGATAAATATGCTGATACCGAATCAGTAATGGCATCTAAAAAAATGCTGCTCAACGCCGGTGTGGCATTAAAGCAGCTTGACTTTACTGTTTCAGTTGATGTTGATGTTACAAAAAACGGATAATTGAAGACAGATCTACTTTAAGATAGTCCGTGTTGCCGTCCTGCAGATAGCTTATTACGTTATCAGTCAGCACTTTCGGGGTCGAAGCACCCGATGCAACGGCAATCCTTTCCGTTTCGTCAAATGTCAGATTTTCAAGGTCCTTGGCGGTTTCAATGCGAAGGACTTTTTTTATGCCTGATTTCAGACCCATTCTGGCCAGCTGATTGGTATTGTTGCTTTTAGGATCTCCGACAACTATAAGGGTGTCAATATCCTTCAGATCAGCTACAGCCTGCTGTCTTCTCTTGGTAGCGTCACAGATTTCTTCTGCAATTTCAGCCTGAGGGAATTTTTCAGTAATCGCCGTTATGATGTCCCGTGTTTCGAAAATGGACATGGTAGTCTGAGTAGTGACGAGAATTCTGCTGTTATCACAGTCTATATGAGCAATGTCCTCACAACCGGTTATCAGGATGATGTCATCGCTGATGGAAAGGGCTGCTTCTGATTCAGGGTGTCTGTTTTTTCCAATGTAAAATACGGTATATCCCTGCTTCAGATGTTCCTTGATAATCTCATGAGTTTTGAGAACATAATCACAGGTTGCATCTATGACAGTAAGTCCCTTATCAAGGGCTTTCTGTTTAACTTCATCAGCTATGCCATGGGCAGTAAAGATAACCACTCCGGATTCGATCTGATCGACGAGTTCTGCTTTACTGAGACGGGAGTCATCAAGGGTAATGACATTGTGCATTCTGAAAGCGTCCACGATATATCTGTTGTGAACGATCATGCCAATAATGTAAATAGGCTGATCAGGATAATCCTTGATGGCGTTTCTGACCTTTGATAAGGCCAGTGCCACGCCGCGGCAGTATCCTGAAGGTTTTACTTCCAATATGTTCATTTAATCACCATTTTATATAATACACATTTTGTTTTTTCCTGTAAAATTGTTATAATCAACATATGATTAACAGAAACGAACTTAAGCCTGAAATACAGGCACTTATTGAAGAAAAAAGATTCAGGGATTTTACCCCGATACAGGAAAAAGTCTATCCTTTGATAATGAAGGGAAAGGATGTTGTAGGAATATCGGCTACAGGTACCGGGAAAAGCCATGCTTTCATAATACCTGTACTGCAGCTTGTTGATACGCAGAAAGACAGCATTCAGGCTGTTATTACGGCACCAACAAGGGAACTGGCCAGACAGCTGTACAAACAGTTTGCTGAAATAAACAAATATGACAGTTCCTACCGCATCAAGCTTATCAGTTCAGGATCTGATAAAAACCGCATGGTTGAAGAGCTGAATGTTCAGCCTCACATCGTTATCGGTACGGTAGGCAGATTAAAAGACATGTTTGTTGATGAAGCCGTACTGAGACTTGATCAGGCAAAGATACTGGTTATTGACGAAGCCGATATGACCCTTGAACTTGGTTTTATTGATGATGTGGATCAGATCTGCAGCCGTCTTAACAGAAAACTGCAGATGCTGGTGTTCAGTGCAACCATACCGACACAGTTACAGCCGTTTTTACGCCGATACATGTACAGACCGACGATCGTGGAAGCAACGGAAGAACATGAGAACAATCCGAAGATCGAACATGTTCTGGTTAACTGCCGTCATCTGACTTATCAGGAAAAGCTTTTAAGAATTCTTCCTGGTATCAATCCATATGTCTGTCTGATCTTCGCCAGAACAAAGGAAGAAGTCAAATCAACGAGTGAACTGCTGAAATCAAACGGCTACAGTCTTATTGAACTTCACGGTGATCTGACTACCAGACAGAGGAAACAGGCTCTTAAAGCCATAGACAGCGACAACGTAAGCTATATTGTCTGCAGTGATATCATGGCCAGAGGACTTGACATATCTAGCGTCAGCCATGTCATCTCCTTAGGTCTGCCATCTTCACTTGATTACTATACTCACCGCTCAGGACGTACCGGCAGAGCAGGAAGAAGCGGTGTATCATATGTGCTTTTCAATGAAAGCGACATACCTGGTCTTAAGACTCTCAGAAACAAAGGCTTCGAGTTTGAGTACAGGGACTACAGAAAAGATGGCTGGGTCACTGTAAAGCCTTTTGATTTCCGTCCAACCAGAAACAAAACTGAATTTGATGAGGAAATTGACAAAATCAGAAAACGTCCGGTTAAGAAGGTAAAGCCCGGATACAAAAAGAAAATCAAGGAAGAGATCGAAAGTGTCAGAAGACGCCAGAGAAGACTGATGATCAAGGCCTCCATCAAACAGCAGCAGAAGGAAAGAGCCAAGTTAAGACAGAGAAGCAAAGGGAGCGATAAGTAATGTTGAAAATCGGCAGTCATGTCAGCATGTCCGGCCCTGATTACATATTAGGATCAGTAAATGAAGCGTTAGCCTACAAGGCTAATGCTTTAATGTTATATACGGGTGCTCCTCAGAATTCCTTCCGCATTCCTGTGGAAAGGCTGAAGATAGAGGAAGGAATCAGTAAATGGAAGGAATCAGGCTGTGATGTAAGCGACATTATCATCCACTGTCCTTATATCATCAATCTTGCCAATACACTGAAACCGGAAACCTTTGAATCAGGCAAGGAAGTACTGCGCAGGGAAATCGACCGAACCATGGCCATCGGAGCTCGTTACATGGTTCTTCATCCGGGAAGTTCTCTGAATGGCGATGTTGATGAATCGCTGAAACAGGTCGCCGACGGTCTGAATGAGGTCCTCAGGGAAGATGACAGCGTAGTGATCTGTCTGGAAACCATGTCTGGAAAGGGCAGTGAGGTAGGACGTACTTTTGAACAAATCAAGACCATTATAGATAACGTAAGTCTGAAAGATAAAATGGGAGTCTGTCTTGATACCTGTCATATACACGATGCAGGTTATAACCTGAATGATTTTGACAGTGTACTGAAGCAGTTTGATGAAATCATCGGGCTGAAGTCACTGTATGTCGTTCACGTCAATGATTCAAAGAACGTAAAAGGAGCTCATAAGGACAGACACGCAAATATCGGATATGGAGAAATAGGATTTGCTGCTCTCAATAAGGTAGTTCATCATCCTCTGCTTGATAACATTCCGATGATACTTGAGACACCTTACATAAACAGCCAGTCTCCTTATGGCTATGAAATAGAGAATTTCCGAAACGGAGAATTCAGGGAAATACCATTATAGAAATGAACGGAATACTGTTAGTTAACAAACCTCAGGGCATAACAAGCTTCAAACTGGTAGAAAAAGTCAGAAGAATGCTTGGCAATGAAAAAGCTGGCCATACGGGAACACTTGATCCCTTAGCCAGTGGTTTGATGATGCTGACAATAGGAAAGGCTACCAAGATCCTTCCGTATATCGTTTCCCATACCAAGGAATATGTAGCTGTTTTGAAACTGGGCTTTTCTACTGATACATTGGATGTTACGGGAACAGTAACAGCTGAAAAGGAAATTGTTCCAATTGACAAAGCACAGGTTGAAAAAGTGCTTAAGGAGTTCCTGGGTAAAAGCCAGCAATTGCCACCTATGTACAGTGCCAAAAAGGTTAACGGCCGTAAATTATATGAGTATGCCAGAAACAACGTTGAAATAGAAAGAAAACCTGCTGACATTGAGATTTTTGAAATTGAACTTATCAGCATTGATAATGATGAGATCAGATTCAGAACACTGTGTTCAGCCGGTACTTATATCAGAACTCTGTGTCAGGAGATAGCCTATAAGCTGAATAATGAAGGTTGCATGAAAGAACTGATCAGGTCAGGAATTGACCGCTATTCATTAGAAGACAGCTATACTCTGGATGACATCGAAAAAGGTAATTATGCACTTCTTGACAGTTATGAGGTGCTTAACGACTATCAGTATGTTGAAATGGAAGATCTTACTGACGTACTGAACGGAAAGCCGTTAAGGCTTGAACGCAGTGATGATGTCGTATTCATTACGAATGATCACAGAATCATAGCTGCCTATCAGAAAGACGGCGATGTTTACAGATGTAAAAGGGGCCTTTGGTGATGAGAGTATACAGAATTGGAATTAGCAGGAAGCATCATTTCAAACCGGCAGCAGCCTGTATCGGTTATTTTGATGGAATACACACGGGACACAGAAAACTCATTAATAAAGCCATTGAACTTGCTGAGAAGAATGATCTGGAAAGCTGTGTCATAACTTTTGAACCTGATCCATCTGAAATATACGGAAGCAGGAAAAATGCCGGTCATCTGCTGACTTATGAAATGAAGTATGAATTCCTGAGTGAATTAGGTGTAGACAGAGTTTATGCCATTCAGTTTGATGAAAACATCAGCAGAATGACCCCAGAAGCGTTCATTAACTACCTTAACAGTCTGAATATCAGAGAACTGGTCTGCGGTTTTGACTTTACCTTTGGCCATAAAGGGCAGGGTAACGCAGATACTCTGGTAAACAGCGGACTAAGAGAATTCAATGTTTCGGTAATTGATTCCGTAACCTTTGAAAACAGAAAAATCAGTTCACGAGACATTGCCGAAACAATTCTTGAAGGAAATGTAAAGATGGCTGAAATTCTGCTGGGATATCCTTACAGAATCAGGGTAGTCATACAAAATGAAAAAGTGATGATCAGACAGTATGTTCCTGCGGACGGAAAGTATAAGGGAACGGTTGATGACAGGGATTGCACCATTGAAATCAAAGATGGATTACTCAGTATTGAGGGTATAATGCTGAATGGAATCTATATCGGGAAAGACTGTAAAAAGCATTATTTAACAGTTGTTTTTAACGAACATGTTATTATATAAAAGACATTTGAATTATGATATATTATTAGTGAGGTAATAATTATGGCAACTGAATACATCGTATCTAAAAACAGAGAAAACAAATACGGAATCATTGGCTTATCAACAGCTGTTTTTGTTCTGATAGCTGAGAACAGCATTGAGGAACTGCCTGATGTTGTTGTCGCTCCAGGT
This sequence comes from Erysipelotrichaceae bacterium, assembly GCA_017516045.1. Taxonomy (GTDB): domain Bacteria; phylum Bacillota_I; class Bacilli_A; order Erysipelotrichales; family Erysipelotrichaceae; genus RUG521. The sequence goes on along the minus strand of JAFWDT010000021.1, from coordinate 108,150 downwards.
AGCGGACTTAAAAAGAGCGTAACCTGCAAGGTTATCAACAGCAATATCGTCATTAACATGAACGTTCTGGTTGACCGCAGCTGCAATATCAATGATATAAGCTCTGTTGTTCAGCAGAGAGTACATGATTCCATTGTTCAGATGACAGAATTCAAGGATGTCATAGTAAATGTTAATGTATTGGGGTTTTACTATAAATAGGATATGAAACGTAGAGATCAGCGTATTAAAATCATGAACTGTCTTTATCAGTATCTGCTTACCGATAAGACAATTGAAGATATTTTTGACGACAATCTGGATGTCGATGACAAGAAATCGATATCTTTTATTGTCGAAACGACTGTCAACACCATTGAAAACATGGATGAGCTGGAAAAAATGATTGCCGAAAAGCTCAGCAAGGACTGGGATTATGACAGACTGGGGTATATTGAAAGAGCGTTGCTGTTAATGGGAGCATACGAAATCAAATACACCGGTATCGATAAACCGGTCATAATCAATGAAGTTGTTGAAATAGCCAAATTATATTGTGATGAGGATGCTGCCGGATTATTAAATGGAGTTCTCGACAACATATGACTCTGAAAAAGGTATATTCCATTAAGGAATTGAGCAACGCTGTTAACAGCGCCTTATCTAACATCAACATAGTGACAATTGAGGGAGAAGTTGTTCTCCCGATGATCAGAGATAACAGAACGAATAAGGTAACAGAAAAAAAGTTAGATCCCTATGGTCACTGGTATTTTCCTTTGAAGGATTTGAATGAACCAGATGACTATCAGTTTGATGTAACTGTTTTTTCTTATAACAGGGTTGCTGACATAATACCTAAAAACGGGGATGTTGTTCAGATTACGGGTTATATCAACAGACCGAATGTTTCCGTATATACAAAAACTAATAAACTGAGTTTCAGGGGCTATAAGGTTGAAATATCGGGAACAGGTCAGTTCTATGCTTCGTTCAAAAGAACATATCGGAAACTTGAGCCATTAGGATATTTTGATCCGCTGAAGAAAAAACCGATACCGCCATATCCGATGAGAATTGCAGTTATTTCCGGTAAACAGACGGCTGCCTTAAGAGATGTGGTTTTCCAGATAGAGACAAGATGGCCATGTGCTGAAACGCTGGTATTCCCGGCAATCATGCAGGGAGATACTTCACCGTCATCAGTCATGAATGCTCTGAAACTGGCTGAGCAGAGTAACAGTGATGTCATAATAATTGCCAGAGGCGGAGGTTCTGTAAGTGAATTGTGGTGCTTCAATGATGAACAGCTGGCTCATGCGATATTTGCTTGTCAGACACCGGTCATTGTCGGTGTAGGACATAAACAGGATGATACCATTGCCGGACTGACTGCTGACTTCAACGCTGCTACTCCGACAGAAGCCGGCATCAAGGCTACACCTCTGTTGTCGGATGTGCGCCGACAGATTGAAGACGCCCGCAGCAACATGCACAGTGAAGTTGTCAATCGACTTTTGGTAAACAGCCAGCAGCAGAGAATATACGAGATGGAACTGGATAAGGTCAGACAGAAAGCCGTGACTGAGTTAAACAGTATAAGTGTTCTCTCTGCTCAGCTTCAGGAGACCCTGAAAAGAATACCGGGTGAAAAATCGAAAGAGCTGTATTACCTGAAGAATCAGCTGTCAAGTAACGGCAGCGGATTATATAACAAAACACAGCTGCAGATCAGACAGCTGAAAACCATGATGGATTCTGACATCAACAGCTATTACAGACATTTAAGAGATAACCTGACGCTTAACACTGAAATGATCGAGTCACTTGGTCCTCTGAGTGTTTTGAGAAGAGGGTATTCCGTCAGCAGACAGAACGAGAAGGTTCTGAAATCTGTTGATGATATAGATTTGAATAAAGATATGGAAATCAGATATGCGGATGGATATGTAATCAGCAAGCCGCTCAAAAAGGAGAGATTCGATGGATAACATGACATTTGAAGAGGCAAAAAAGAAACTAGAGGAAATTGTTGCCCGTATTAAAAATGAGAACTGTACCCTTGATGAGGCATTGAAACTGTATGAAGAAGGGGTTAAACTTGCCAGATTCTGTGATGAGAAACTGAGCATATTCAAGACGAGATTATCTGAGATAGTAGACAGTGCAGGGGAATTGGACGATGAACAGTAATTTTGAAGCTTACCTGGCATCAATAATTAAAGAGGATATAGTAGTCGACCAGGCCATGAATTACGCTCTGACGGCCCCTGGAAAACGCCTGAGACCGTTTTTGCTGCTGAGCTTTCTGAAAGACTGCGGCTATTCAGAGGAATACGGCTATCCGTGTGCTGCTGCCATTGAAATGATCCATACCTATTCGCTTATTCATGACGACCTGCCGGCAATGGATAATGATGACCTGAGAAGGGGTCGCAAAACCGTTCATAAGCAGTTCAATGAAGCTGTTGCAATCTTGGCAGGCGATGCTTTACTTACAAAGGCCTTTGAAGTTATTGCCGATTCTGAATACAGCGATAACGAAAAAGTAAAAATAGTCTCCATACTCAGTAAATGCGCCGGTCATCAGGGCATGATAAAGGGACAGGATCTTGATATTTCCTTACTTTATAAGGAAACTGTTGAGATTGATGATCTTTCCATGATGGAATATTATAAGACAGGAATGCTGCTTACGGCACCTTTGCTGTGCGGGGCTGCTCTTACTGATAACACAAATCTGGAAGATAAGATCATAGATATCGGCAAGAAGATCGGACTGGCATTCCAGATACAGGATGACGTTCTTGACTATACTTCAAATGAGGAGATTATGGGCAAGAGCATTTCAGACAGCCGTAATAACAAGAATACATTTTATAATCTTCTGGGATTAAAGGGATGTACAGACGTATATATAAGACTTTATAATTCAGCCATATCGGTAATCGACAGCCTGCCGATCAATCTGGCCTCAACAAAAAAGATCATTCTTGAAATGAAGAACAGGAGAAAATAGTTTAGAAAACTATTCAGTAATAAGATGAAGCTTTCAATCTATCTGGTGGAAACAGGAGAATACCCAAACCGTTCACAGGCTCATAACGCCATCAAGGAACGCAAGGTCATGGTTAACGGTAAAATAGTTACCAAAGACGGTTTTGAGGTCGATGAAAATGACAGGATACAGGTTTTCAAGGAAGAGGTATCATATGTTTCCCGTGGAGGTTTTAAGCTTAGAGAAGCTCTAAACACATTTAAAATATCCTTACAAAATATGACTGTTTTGGATATAGGTGCATCAACAGGCGGCTTTACGGACTGCTGTCTGCAAAATGGAGCAGCAAAAGTATATGCATATGATGTCGGACACGATCAGCTGGCTGAAAAACTGCAGAAAGATGCTCGAGTGATCTCCAGGGAAGGCGTAAATGGCAGAGAACTGTATCGTAACAGCTTTGATGAAAAAATAGACTTCATCTGCATGGATGTTTCCTTTATCAGCTGCGAAAAGCTCATGGCTAACATTGCTGACATATTGCATGATCAGGGAAAGACGGTAATACTGTTTAAACCGCAATTTGAGGTTGGACCCGCTTATCTCAATAACAAAGGCGTAGTTAAAAATGCCGAAATAGTAAACCGGAAACTGTCAGAATGCATAGGTGAAGCTGCCAGATTGCATCTGAAGCACAGGGGAACAGTGAAATCTCCGATAAAGGGACAGAATGGTAATCAGGAATATCTGCTGTATTTTGAAAAAGAGGAATAAAAATGCTCAGAAATCTCTACATAAAGAACTTTGTACTAATAAGTGAACTGAATCTTGAATTTGATAATAACTTCAATGTTTTTACCGGTGAAACAGGTGCCGGCAAGAGTATTTTTATTGATGCCTTAGGCATCCTGGTTGGTGGACGTTTCAGTTCCGGAATGATCAGAAAAGATGCTGAAAAGACAATAATTGAAGGCTTTTTCGATACAGATGAACGGATAAGAAGATCATTGCGGGATAACGGGTTCGATGATGACGAACTGGTCATTACCAGAGAATTCTTCAGAGACGGCAGAAGCATATCACGTGTTAATCACAGAACTGTAACAGCTTCGTTCATTAAGGAATTACTGTCTGATAAGATCGATATTCACTGTCAGAGAGATAATCAGTATCTGCTTAATAACAGATATCATCTTCAGCTTCTGGATAACTACTGTCAGAATGATGCGCTTGAAAAAGAGGTTTCAGATAAATACCATGTTTACACGGATCGGTTTAAGGAATATGAAGATCTTAAGAACAATGATTTCAGCGATGCGCAGATTGAAATGATCAGCTATCAGCTGAATGAAATTACAAAGATGAAGCTTAAGGTCGGTGAAGATGATGAAATTGAACGGCAGCTTAAGACAATAGCCCGGAAAGAGAAGATTACCAATCTGGTTGATAATACCAGAGAGATGTTTACAGCTGATGACGGCATTCTGACCAGGCTGTATGAATTCTCACGTCAGCAGTCAAAGTTTGAGGATTTTGGAGAAATAAAAAACAATGTTGACAGCATTGTTAATGCATATTACCGGATCAGTGACGATTATGATTCGATAATCAGTTATTTTGACAATGATGACATAAGTGTTGAGGACATTGATGCCCTGAACAGCCGTCTGTATGATCTGCAGAGGATAAAGAGAAAATACAATCTCGACATTCCAGGACTTCTCGAACTTAAGAAGAATCTTGAAGAACAGCTTGATAAGGTAGCTAACCGCGAAGCTGTTTTAGGAAAACTGCAGGCTGAATATGAAAAGAAACTGTCTGATTATCTTCTAAGCGCCAAAAATCTCAGCATTGTCAGAAAAGATAAGGCAACAGCTCTTGAAAAGGCTGTGGTCGAACAGCTGAAAGATCTTAATCTGGAAAATGCCAGATTTAAAGTAAGTTTCAGAGAAAAAGCACCTTCAGCCAATGGCATTGATAATGTGGAATTCATGATCAGCATGAACAAGGGACAGGATCTGCGGCCTCTTGTAAATGTTGCCAGCGGCGGTGAAATGAGCAGACTGATGCTGGGATTAAAGACGGTTTTCAGTGAATTACAGGGTACAAGACTGATTATCTTTGACGAAATTGATACCGGTGTTTCCGGATATGTGGCCTTTAATATGGGCGTCAAGATGAAGGAAATATCAAAACGCTGCCAGGTATTTACTGTCACGCATTTAGCCAGTGTTGCCTCACTGGCAGATAATCACTACCATATCGAAAAGACTCAAAGCGATACAACTACCACCGATGTCGTCAGACTGGACAGAGAAAAAAGAATCAGAGAACTTGCCGTACTATCTTCATCTGCCGTGACGGAAACTTCACTGGCAGCTGCTGAAGAACTGTATGAAAAAGCCAGAAAGGTTAAGTAATGAAGGTTGAAGAAGCGGTAGAAGAGTATCTGTATCATATCTCTGCAGTTGAACAGAAGTCAGATAATACGATACTTTCCTACAGAAACGACTTGAGAAAATATTCCGAATATCTGCAGGAAAATGACATCAGCGAGATTGAAGATGTCAGAAGTGAAGATCTGCAGAGTTTTCTTGGTGAACAGCTTGACGTTATGAATAAGAAATCTGTTGCTCATCTGCTGACAAGCGTCAGAAATCTTCACCGATATCTGTTCATTAATCATGATTTTAAAAATCCGGCTGATAACCTGAGCGTTAAGGTCAACAGAGACCATCTGCCTAATTTTCTCAATGAAGAGGAAATGAATATGCTGCTAAGCAGCTTTGATGACGGCGATCCGGTACAGTATTATCAGAGAACAATTCTGGAACTGATTTATAAAAGCGGAATGAGAGTTTCCGAAGTTTGCGGATTACTTGTAAAACAGATAAATGTAACCCACAAACAGCTGCGCATAACAGGGAAGGGCAGCAAGGAACGAATCGTCCTGATCGACAATGACATTACGGAACGAATGGTATATTATTTCCAGAAAATAAGAACACTGTGGACAGTAAATAACTCTGATAAGCAGTATTTCTTCATCAATAACAAGGGAAATGTGCTCAACAGAGAATATGTTTACGAACTGATAAAAAGAAAACAGCATGAGCTTAATCTGAAGAATATTTCACCGCATTCATTAAGACATTCATTTGCCACGCATCTGCTTGATGAAAATACCGATTTAAGAACGGTTCAGGTATTGCTGGGACATTCAGATATCGCAACAACCCAGATTTACACCCATGTCCAGACTAAAAAACTGCATGAAGCATATGATAAGCTGCCACGTGCGGGAAAGAAAGATTTATGAAACAACTGTCCATATAAGTGGATAGTTTTTTATTTAAATGATAAACTAATTAACTGTAAAGGATAAATTCATGCTGAGAATAGAAAACATAAAGGTTTTTGAAGATCTGAATAACCAGGAGCTGTATGTAAAGGCTCTGAAGAAAGCCGGGATACTTCAGAAAGACATAAAAGAAATAAAGATTGCCAAGAAAGCCATAGATGCACGTGACAAGAACAATGTTCACTATCTGTATTCTTTTGACGTGACTGTCTCAGATGAAAATAAATATCCTAAACTGAAAAGAGTAAAACCGTATACTGGGATCAGGGTCAGCCGAAACAGAAAATCACGGCTTTCTCCGGTTATTGTCGGAGCAGGTCCTGCCGGGCTTTTCTGTGCACTGACCCTGATCGATAACGGATATAAGCCGATTATAATAGAGCAGGGAGACTGTGTCGAAAACAGAAGAAAATATGTTGAGGAATACCGAGAAAAAGGTATTCTGAATGAGATGTGCAATGTTCAGTTTGGAGAAGGGGGAGCCGGCACTTTCAGTGACGGTAAACTAACTACCGGTATAAACTCACCATTTGTGGGCAGTGTTCTGGAAATGTTCCGCCGTTTCGGGGCCCCGGAAGAAATAACTTATCTCAGTCATCCGCACATTGGAACTGATAATCTGATTAATATATTGATAAAAATAAGAAATTATATCAGCTCAAAAGGGGGGCAGTATTTTTTCAATACCAGGATGACTGATCTGGTCGAAGAAAACGGCTTAATCAGAATCATTTGTGAAGACAGGGAATTTGTCAGTGATGCTGTGGTGCTGGCAATAGGACACAGTGCCAGAAGTACTTTCGAAATGCTTCTGAAGCATAGTGTAAACATGAAGAGAAAGAACTTCTCAGTTGGAGTAAGAATAGAACATCTGCAGTCGATGATCAATGAATCTCAATACGGTACTAAAACAAAGCTGAAATTACCGCCAGCTGAATACAAGCTTGTCTATCATGATGGAGAAAGAACCTGCTACAGTTTCTGCATGTGCCCGGGCGGTGAGGTAATTGCTTCTGCGAGTGAAGAGGGCACCATTGTGACAAATGGCATGAGCAATTACCGAAGAGATGGAGAAAACGCCAATTCTGCCTTACTGGTCAATGTTAATGCCAGTGATCTGCCTGGAGATTATGTTCTGGAAGGAATAAATTTCCAGAAGGAACTGGAGAAAAAAGCGTTTATTCTGGCTGGGAGTAACTATAATGCACCGGTTCAGAGATTTGAAGATTTCCGTCTTAACAGAAAAAGTGTTAGAATAGGTACAGTAAAGCCTTCTTACAGACCGGGATATACATTATGTAATCTCAATGAGATACTTCCTGATTACGTAAGTAGAACGCTGAAGAACGGTATTCAGTACTTTGACAGCAAAATCAGGGGCTTTGGAAGTGACGATGCATTGCTGACAGGTGTCGAAACAAGAACTTCTTCACCGGTTACTATTGTCAGAAATGAAAATTTGATGTGTAATATTAAAGGTATCTATCCATGCGGTGAAGGCGCAGGATATGCCGGGGGTATAACATCAGCGGCAGTTGACGGCATAAAAGTTGCCTGCAGAATTATTGAAGAAGAAAATTAGGAGAGATCTGATATGAACGATATTATTGAAATGATTTTTGAATTGATCCAGAATATGAATCCGCTGGTCATTTTTATTCAGATACCTCTGATCATCTGTGCAGTATGCATTGGGTTAATGATAATACTAAAGCTGATCGACCTTGTCAAATGGATAAACAGCAAACAGAAAGCTAAGAATTAACGGTGAATGATATGAGTTTCGGTGAATTTATGAATGGTATGAAGAACATGTTTGTTTCGATATATGGCGTATCACCATACATGTTTGCTTCATTTATAGTCATTATCATTATGACTGTAATAATACTGACAATGCTGACAATAAGCACTTTCAGATGGATAACAAAAAAATAACAAAAGATGAATGATTAATTGCAGATAATGTGATTAATTATTTTTCATTAGAGGTTTAAGATGAAAATAAAAAAAGAATCGGTTATAAGATTGATTAAGCTTCTGATAATAATCTGTGCAGTTTTTGCGGTGATTGCAGCTTATGAATTCAACATAATACCGTCACGCAAATATACGGCTGAGGATTTTGGCATTGACATAGTAAGAAGTCCGGTTGATTTTGATAATGACGGTCTTGATGATTATACGGAATTGCTGTATGGCGCACAGAAAGACGCTGCCAATCATCCAAGCTATAATGGCAAATACTGGCCTGATGGCGGTTATCCGCCTGATGATATAGGCGTCTGTACTGATGTCATTTGGAGAGCCTTCAGAGAAGCCGGATACAGTTTAAGAGACATGGTTGATAAAGACATAACCCTATATCCTGAAGATTATCCGGAAGCCGATCCTGATATCAATATCGATTTCAGACGTGTTAACAATCTGGAACATTTTTTTGATAAATATGCGATAAAACTTTCAACAGATATAAATGAGATCGATCAGTGGAATCCAGGAGATATTGTAATATTTAATAACGGTGCTCACATCGGAATGGTATCAGCTTTCAGAAACAGGAAGGGGATACCCTACATCATCCATAATGGCGGTCAGCCTGTCAGAAATGAAGATTATCTCAAACGCGGAAAAGTTTACAGGCATTACAGATTTGATGCATCTCAGATAGATGAAAATGTTCTTGTAAAATGGTAATTTATTAGAAAACGATCAAATAAGACCTTTTACGATATAAAACGGCAATCATATAACTTACATAATATAGATTATGCGAAGTAATTAATTATTTAAATAAGAAGCAGCGAGTAATACGAATGTATTGCCCTCTGCTTCTTTTTTTACCAGTATTTGCGGAAAAACCTGCTTAAATATACTTGTACGATTGTTGAGATGATACGGTACATCAGATAAATCATAATTAATTCCTCCTAATACTTAATTATGAAAATCTGAGTCTTACGTATAATTATTCATCAGAACGATGTATTTTCGCTTTCAGCGTTTTTCAATTCAAAATAGAACGTAGAGCCTTCATTTAATTTTGTATTTACGCCGTATTCACATCCATGCTGTTCCAGGATCGCTTTGCAGATTGCCAAACCTAATCCTGAACCACTCTGAGCTCTCTGGTATTTTTTGTCATTTTTATAATATCTGTCCCAGATATACGGCAAGATATTATCGTCGATTCCCGGACCGTGATCCGTTACTTCCACTCTGATTGTGAATAAATTCACTAAGTAAGCTTTTACGATTATCTTCTTGTCGTTTCCATAATGTTTCAAAGCATTACTTATAAAGTTGTAAATGACTTCATTGATTTTATTCTTATCACCTATTGCTACAAGCTCAGGTTCACAGTCAACAACTATCTCTACCCCTTCCCGCTTGGCAATGGTATTGAATTTAGCGGCAGTATCGATAATATTTGTTGTCAAATCAAATGGTTGCATTTCCAACTTTGTTGCTTTGGCCTGCAGTTTTGACAGGTCCAGCATGTCAGAAACAAGAATATTAAGGTTATCTGTTTCATTAATGATTATGTCAAGATGTTCATTTCGTTTCTGCTTGTTGCTTCCGGAGATGTCCTTGATCATCTCAGCATATGCCTTTATCATCGTAAGCGGAGTCTTAAGGTCATGAGATACGTTGGCCAGCAGTTCTTTTCTTGTTTCATCTATATTGGAAAGTTCTACGGCTGCTATTTCCAGCGTTTCTCCCAGTTCATCTACCTCATTAATGTAACTCTTGTTAAATGACAGATCATAGTTTCCCTGAGAAAGCTTTGTAGCTTCGTTTTTGATGTTAAGTATTGGTTTTGTTATAAGACCGGAGAACAGCATCGAAATGACAATTGACAGAAACAGCAGAATTATGGCAATTACAAAGAACTGGTTCTGCGTTGTTCTGATGATGTTATCCATTGACTGTAAGGCAAAATTGGAAATAATATAGATCATTTCGTTATTGATTATGTATTTTTCGCCGTAAATCATAACTTCCTGGTTGGTATAGTCAATGGCGTAGTCATCTACAAAATATGTGGTTGATCGCTGTTTTGTCATGTTGTCGATGATGGATGGATTTACGGTTCCCTGAGCATAAAGTGCACAGCCGGTCTCACCAAGAGCGTCGGAGCTCTTTGAGTCAGTCGTATTGGCATTATAAATCAATATGCAGGCATTATTTGAAGCAGTGATCTTGTTGATTTCCCCTGTTTTTACGTCATCTTCCAGATTTGAAATTGTAATGTCATAGATATTCTTGTTAAGGCTGATGATGTCTTTCTTCAGGGTTGCCTTGTAAAAAGGTTCCAGTAAAAACAGCTGTGTGAAAAGCAGCAGCAGAAGAATGGACAGTGAAAACAACATGAAATAAGACCATGTTTTGAAATTCAATGAGTTAAATATTGATTTTCTGATCTTATACCTGGTCAAACTTATACCCTTCCCCTCTTATTGTCTTAATAAGTGCACCATATGGACCGAGATTCTTTCTCAGCATTTTTATGTGTGTGTCAACAGTGCGGTCAACACCGTAGAAATCATATCCCCAGATGTTTTCCAGTAAGGTATTACGGGAAATGACTATGTTTGGATTCTGCAGGAAATACTTCAGAAGATCGAACTCCTTGTTAGTTAAGTGTATCAGCTGACCGTCAACAGTGACGACATGGGCTGCAACATCCAGAGAGATACCCTGATATGAGTAGGAATCCTTTTCCTTGTTTGACTTAAGTCCTGATCTTTCAATGACGACTTTTACTCTGGCCATCAGTTCCTTAGGAGAGAACGGTTTGGTTACATAGTCATCAATTCCCAGATCAAAGGCGTACAGCTTGTCTTCTTCATCCTGACGTGCTGAAAGTATGATAACGGGTACGTTCTTGATTTTCTTGATGTTCTTGCAGGCGGTATATCCGTCGAGATTAGGCATCATGATATCAAGTATTACGCAACTGAAATCGTTCTTTTCAACCATGTGAATAGCTTCTTCGCCATCACTGGCTTCAAAAACTTCATATCCATAAAGCTTGCCATATTCCCTAATGACTTCTCTTATTTTGATTTCATCATCTGCAATTAGTAATTTCATAAATATTTCCGTCCTTTAATCTAGTTTTGTTATTCTTCTGACTCTTACAGAATCACGGGTCCCTATATCCCCTTCTACATAATAAATCGTATCTTTGGCAATAAGGCCTTTATTGCGGGAATATACTTCCGGCATCAGAGCCAGAGAAATCATTCCTGTTTCATCTTCCCGGTCGATGAAGCACATGGTAGTCTGACTTTCCTGCAGGAAATGTTCGCTTACTTTCCTTGACCTGACTACCAGAGCAACATGACCTCTTGTCTTAAGAGCCGTCTGAGCATTAATGGCATCAGGATATCTGCGGCGATATGCTTCTACCGGATGACCGTTTATGTATATGTCAATGATCTGCCGCTGTTTTTTGTTCCTGTCTGCCAGTTCAGTATAACGCTGCAAGGCAGGCTGGGATGCCAGAGAATAATCAAGGGCTCCTGTAAGCTCGCTGTAGCATGTTTTGGCATAAGTAATAATAATACTTATGTTCGCCAGCATTGTGGCTCTGGTTTCCTTAAAACTGTCACAGCAGCCTGATAAGATCAGTAGCATTATCTGTTCTTCATTTATTTTAAGAACATAGCAGCGGGAAATGAAATCAATGTAATCCCTAAACAAACCATTATGCTTTCTTTCACTGACCAGTGCCCTTACGGTATTTCTGTCAAGCCCTTTTACAATGGTAAGCGGGGCTACGATGCTGTCATTATCTATGATATATGTATCTTCTGAAACATTGATGTCCGGTGCTTTGAAGCGGACATTATTCCGACGGCATTCTGCCAGAAACTGGTTTGTTTTCGGCTTGTTGCCGGTTACATCATTCAGCATTGTCTTATAGAATGCCAGCGGGTAATGAGCTTTCAGATATGCCTGCTGATATGCTATGTATGCATAGGCAACAGAGTGGGATTTGTTAAAGCCGTATGATGCAAATCTTTCGATCTGCCGGAAGATCTCCTCTGCAGTATCTATGCTGTAATGATTGCTGTTGGCGCCGGCAATGAAGTCATTTCTCAAAGCCTGGATATCCCGTTCATTCTTTTTGGAGATGGCTTTTCTTAAAATGTCAGCCTTGCCGTAACTGAATCCGGCTATGCGCTGTGCTATCTGCATTACCTGTTCCTGATAGATCATTACGCCGTATGTTGGCTGAAGAATGTCTTTAAGATCAGGATGGATATAATTGATCCTTCCTGATTTCCTGGCTTCAATGTAATCCGGAATGAATTTCATCGGTCCCGGACGATAAAGTGCAACGATGTCGACTATTTCATTAAAGCTGTCTGGTTTTAACTGACGTATCAGGTTACGCATGCCTTCACTTTCCAGCTGGAAAATTCCGGAAGTGTTGCCTCCTGCGATCATCTGGTAAGTTGGATGATCCTGCAGATCAATTTTCAATATGTTTATGTTTTCATTTATGTCATGAAGAATATCGTCAATTATGCGGAGATTTCTTAAGCCCAGGAAGTCGATTTTGATCAATCCGAGTTCTTCCAGATACTTCATGGTATACTGGCTTGAATAACCGTCATTGTAGCCAATTAAAGGAATGTAATTGATAAGAGGCTGTTTGCTGACGATGATACCTGCAGCATGAGTTGTGACCTGTTTTGGCAAACCTTCCAGTCTGCAGGCTATGCCATACATCTTCTGGGTTTTTTCTTCAGAATCAACTGCCTGTCTGAAACGGTCATTAGAGTCATACAGTTCCTGCAGAGCGCCCTTGTAATTGGCAGGTATGCAGTTAAGAATGATGTTCAGAGTCCCTTCAGAAACGCTTAAAACGCTTCCCACATCCCTTAATACCTGCTTAGGTGCGAAGGTACTGAAAGCGATGATGTTGGATACGTTTTCCCTGCCATAGGTATCCTTGACATATTCAATGACCTGCGTTCTCTTGTTGTCAGGTATATCGATGTCTATGTCCGGAAGAGTGATTCTTTCAGGATTCAGGAATCTTTCAAAAATCAGTCCGTATTTTATAGGATCAATGTGTGTGATGCCAAGACAGTAGGCAACCAGAGATCCGGCAACTGAACCACGTCCGATGCCGACATTTATGTTATTGCGGCGGGCGTATCTTATGATATCCCATACGATCAGAAAATAATTTTCAAATCCCATTGAGGTAATGACATCCAGCTCATATTGAAGTCTTCTGTAATATTCACCCGGAACACTTTCCCCTTCAAAGCGCTTGACTAATCCAAGACGGGAGTATTCTCTAAGATACAGTTTGCGGTCTGATATTTCACCTGTTCTGTAATCAGGAAGCGAAGCTTTTTCCATCGTGTCAAGATCGACGCTGCAGACCTCGGCTATTCTTTCGGTGTTGATTCTGTTGATTTCATCATAAAGACGGTAATAAGACTCCAGATCAAGGAGGTTAAAACCGTACTTAGAGTTGCTCTCAGATATGACGGATGAGTTATTTATCTGCTGCATTACATTAAATGCCTGATAATCCTCAGCATCACAATACAGAGCGAGCGGCATGGCGACTGTTGTCAGACCGTTATTAAAGGCCAGATCACTGATCTGACGGTTAAGCTGATAATCGTATATGCCTTTTGAAGGCTTAAGACCGATGAAAATGTTCTTTTCCTTATACCAGTTGAGAACTTCGGCACAGTTATTGATGTTTTTTTCCAGCAGTCCGCCATAGCAGACATCGATGATGTAGATATTATCGGAAATGCTGTTAAGCCTGTCTTTGTCGTAAACAGTCTTATTTATGCAGATATCAGTTGATATGCTGATTAATTCCCTGAACCCTCTGTTATTTCGGCACAGCAGAACAAATGGATATTCATTGTCATTTACGGAAACAGAGATTTCAAGACCGTAAAGCGGCTTGAGCTTTTTGTCTGTACAGCTGTGGAAGAATTCCATTGCTCCATACATGACATTCCTGTCTATTAAGCCTACTGCTCTGTAACCGTTAGCCACAGCAAAATCAGTCAGTTGATCGATGGTAAGACAACTGCTCAGTAAACTGTAACAACTGCGGTTATATAGCAAGGTATTCATTTTCTATTTTCCCGTCATGTCTTTTATTAGATAGTTTATAAATTCACCTTTAAGATGTCCGATTCCGCTGGCATTAGGATGACCTCCCCCACCATACTTGCGGGCGATTTCATTGATCGCAATGCCATGTGATCTTAATGAAACATTAAAATCGTGGTCCTTGTCATCTTCTATAATTGTTGCGTATTTATTTATGCCTTTGATGTTCTGCATCATGTTGACCATATCGCGGGCTTCTTCATCCTTTAAACCCATTTCTCTGAGGTCTTCACTTCTCAGCATGAGATAGGCAAAGTCATTTATAAAGGTAATTCTGGTACGGGCCGTGGTTTCAGCCTGGTACATTGAAACATCCTGGTCATATATGCGTCTGTTCAGTTCGTCGAGATTGATACCCGTATCCTTAAGGACTGCCAGTACTCTGAATAATCGCGAGTCAACTTTTTCAATTGTCATTTTCAAAGTATCGGTACTGATGCCGGTATACAGCAGCTCGGCGGCTCTTGAAGAAATCTTCCAGTCGGATTCTATAGCCAGTTCTGCGACCAGCTGTGAAGCACTGGAAGCATCAGTATCTATGATCTCGCAATTGCAGATCTGCTCTACAAACGGATGATGATCCAGACGGATCGAATCAGCGCATTTCCTGTAGCTTTCAAGCTGAACTCTGGCAATATTGGATGTGTCGACTATAACAGCGAGTGATCTACTGATGATTTCATCTTCAGGACTGTCCAGTGCCTCAAGAAGTTCTGGATTATCAAGGTCATCTTCTCCTAAAGCATATACATGCTTATCAGGATAGTTATCCATTATCAGGTGCTTTAATCCTAACTGAGAACCATAAGCGTCATAGTCAGCTCTGATGTGTCTGTATATGCAAATGGAATCATACTGTTCAATCAATTGTTTAACTTCTCTGTTATTAGACATATATAATACCTCAACCCTTATATTACATTATACTATTTTTTCATATGTATTTTTATAATAAAAAAACTAACTTAAGCAAGTTAGTTTTTACTGTATTTACTTATCCAGATGCAGCAATCTGCAGGTGTCGCGGGCAATTACCAGCTCTTCGTTTGTTGGGATTACCCAGATAGCGATCTTGCTTTCAGGAGTTGAGATCTTACCAATCTTACCGCGGATAGTCTTGTTGAGTTCCTTATCAATATGTACGCCTAAAGCTTCAGTTAAAAGATCGCAGATTTCAGCTCTTACGTTAGGGTCGTTTTCACCTAAGCCGGCTGTGAATACGATTCCATCAACATGTCCAAGCTGTACATAGTAGCTGCCGATGTAGGCTGCAACTCTCTGAGCATACATTTTTCTGGCCAGGATTGCACGAGGATTTCCTTCGTTGAAGGCCTTGTCAACATCTCTGGCATCGCTTGATACACCGGAGATACCCAGTAATCCGCTCTTTTTATTAAGAGTATCGATCATTTCCTTGGCACTTAAGCCGGTCTTTTCCATCAGATATTCCATTAATGAAGGGTCAATGTCACCGCTTCTGGCGCCCATCATGATACCTGCTAATGGAGTAAAGCCCATGGATGTATTGATGCACTTGCCGCCCTGAACAGCTGCCAGTGAAGCACCGTTGCCTAAGTGGCATGTAATAACGTTAACTTCCTCAGGAGTCTTGCCTTCCAGTTTGGCAAAATATTCAGAAACATATTTATGGCTTGTCCCGTGGAAACCATATTTTCTGGCTTTGTACTTTTCATAGTATTCCAGAGGAATTGGATACAGGAATGTTTCAGGCTTCATGGTCAGATGGAAAGCCGTATCATATACAGTAACATGCTTTACATTTGGAAGTGCTGTTGCGAATGCCTTATAACCAATGTAGTTTGCCGGCATGTGCAGAGGACCAAGATCCTTCATGTCAAGAATGTCCTGAGCAACTTCAGGAGTTACAACAGCGGAATCAGCATATTTTTCACCGCCGTGGAGTACTCTGTGTCCGACTGCATCGATTTCATCAAGTCTTTTAACGATCTTGTAGTCGATCAGTGCCTTTAACAGCATGTCTACTGCCTGCTGGTGATCCTTGATTGGCTCAACATGAGAGTGCTTTTCACCGTTTACTCTGATAGTGAAGATGGCATCATCCATGCCGATTCTTTCTACTACACCGTCAGTCAGAACTGTTTCTTCCGGCATCTGGAATAATTTGAACTTTAATGATGAACTACCGGCATTAACAGCCATTACTTTACTCATATCTCTTCCTCCTTGCTGATAAGTTCATTTAAAATATCTTTTCCTTCATCATCACAGTGACTGAGCCGTTTTCGTAATAATTCGCATCTCTCATCACTGTCTTTTTTCAGATGAAGTTGTTTTTCGTAATTGCTTAATAAAGTGCTTGTTTTCTTTATTGTATCATAAACCGCGTTACGGGAAATGTTCAAGTTTTCCGCGATTTCAGTTAATGACAGGTCTTCATAGTAATAATACTTAATGATTTCCTGCTGTCTTTCGGTCAGCAGTTTTTCATAAAAAGGTATCAGGGAGTTTATGTAGTCAAAATCATCAAGCATTTTCGGCCTCTTCAATAACGGTTCGTAGATATCCATCAAGATAGAACTCAGTAATTGATGAGATATCTTCGCCATAGGTTATGAATCTTATAGGCAGATTGTACTGATCTTTTATGGCCAGTACGATTCCGCCCTTTGAAGTGCCATCCATCTTGGTGAGAATTACACCGGTGATATCAGTAGCTTCAATGAACTGAGCTGCCTGAGACAGGCCGTTCTGACCGGTTGTTGAATCAATGGTCAGCCAGACTTCATGCGGAGCTCCCGGTAATTCACGTCCAACGACCTTTTTCATCTTGGTAAGCTCATTCATCAGATTGCGCTTGTTCTGAAGCCTGCCGGCTGTATCAGCAATGATGATATCAACTTTGTTTTCCTTGAAATAACGGCAACCGTCTACCAGTACGCTGCTTGGGTCGGCGTTTTCCTTACCTGTAACGCAATGGATGCCAAGTCTTTCAGCCCATCTTACAAGCTGATCAACAGCACCTGCTCTGAAGGTGTCGGCTGCAATCAGTCCAACCGAATATCCCATGTCCATGTAATATTTAGCCAGTTTTGAAATTGAAGTGGTTTTACCGGAACCATTGACACCGACCATCATGACAAGCTGAGTCTGACCAATGATGAATTCCAGTTCAGGAACATGTTCTTCATCATAGATTTCCTTCATTACACTTACCAATGCTTCAATGCATTCCTTCTTGTTCTTTATGAAATCAGCCTGAATCTTGTCCTTAAGCCTATCGATGATTTTCTCGCTGGTAGTGACTCCTACATCAGCCTCAATGAGAACTACCAGGAGGTTTTCCATCAGCTCATCATTGATCCCGTTGAAACCTCCCAGCAGACTGGTTAATTTGCTGCCGAGAGAATTGTTTGATTTGCTGTATCCTTCGAGATATGTATCAATGTCACGTTCTTTCTTTTTACCGAACAGTCCCATTTTCTGCTCCTTCCTCAGCGTATGACAACGCTTCTTTGAGTTTGACCTGAATGACCTTGGAAACACCCTTCTGAGGCATTGTAATGCCGTATAAGACATCACATTCGGTCATTGTGCCAGGTCTGTGAGTAATAACGATAAACTGTGATTCATCTGAGAATTTATGAATATAACGGGCAAATCTGTCTACATTTCCCTGGTCGAGTGATGCTTCAACCTCGTCAAATATGCATAAAGGCATGGTTCTGGCTTTTAAAATAGCAAACAGAACACAGATGGCAATCAGCGATTTTTCGCCGCCTGAGAACAGACGGATATTCTGAATGTTCTTTCCAGGAGGCTGGGCATTGATATCAATGCCTGTATTAAGGATGTCATCAGGGTTTTCAAGTACCAGTTTAGCTCTTCCGCCGCCAAACAGAACGGTGAATACTTCGTTAAGAGAACTGTTGATTTTTTCGAATACTTCCCTGAATTTCTTGGTCATAACGTCATCAAGATCATTTATGGCCTGCAGCAGTTTATCTCTGCTGCTCTGCAGATCGTCAAGCTGTGAAACCATGAATTCGTATCTGCCATTAACCTCTTCATAATCCTTAGGAGCATCAAGGTTAACATTTCCAAGTGAAGCAATCTCACTTCTGAGATTCAGAACTTCCTGCTTGGCTTCATCCAGATCAACATCATATTGCTTGGAAGAAGCAAATTCATAGGTCATATGATATTCACGTGATAATCTTTCAATCTGGTTGTCACGTAATGTTTCTAGTCTGGTTTTTTCTATCTTGGCATTATTGTATTTCATGCCGATCAGAGTATCTTCCTGACGTTTCTGACGCAGCTGAATCTCCTTACGCTGTTCATCAGCGGACAGATTGATCCTTCTGCTGCGCTTTGTAGAAATGTCATTGGATGTCTCATCACGAAGTTTGTACCGGTTATTAAGCTTTTCTATCAGTTCGTCAACAAATGACTCCCCTTCTTCATTTTCATCGATCTTAATGCGGTCATATTCTTCCTGAAGTGATTCGTATTTGCTCCTCTTGACTGCCAGGACCTGCTGTAAGGTTGCCAGCTGGATCTTCAGGTTGATGACGTTATCTTCGTCTTCATCCTTTAATCTCTTAACTTTGTTGAAATCAGTCTGCAGAGATTCAATGCTTAACTGAGTATCTGCAATCTGCCTTGTAATGTCATCAATCAGAGAATTCAGAGTCATAGGCGTTTCCTGTTTGCGGTTATAGCCGCCGGAAATAGAACCGCCTCTGTGAATAGTATCTCCATCAAGCGTTACAATGTTGTACCCCTGCTTCAGTCTGGCTGAAAGCCGTGAAGCATTGTCGAGCGTATCACATATCATGGTGTTGCCTAATAAAGACAGCAGTACACCGTCATACTTTTCCTCACAGTCAACGAAATCAGATGCCAGACCAAGGAAACCATTGGTATGTTCAGCAATGAATAAATGATCCTTGTTGACATAACGGGGCTGCATTACGTTCATCGGCAGGAATGTTGCTCTGCCGCTGTGGTTATTTTTAAGATATCTGATGGCATTTCTGGCTGCTGAATCATCAACAGTAATTATGTGATATACGGCACCGCCTAAGGCAACGGAAATTGCCTGCTGATAGCCATCATCAGGCTTGAAAAGATCAGATACGGTACCGCAGATGCCAGGTAAGGCATTGCGGGCTTCCATGATGCTTTTGACCCCGGCATGGCCCTGTAATGGGGCCTGCTGCTGGGCAACCAGAACGGATTTACGGTTATTAAGGTAATTCAGAGAAGAAGAAAGATTATCCAGCTTATCCTGCTTGTCTGAAAGATCATTGTTGTAACCTTCTATTCTGTCAGTAATCAGACTGATGTCTGTTTCCAGCTGGTCATAGCGTTTCTGACGGTCATCATATTCAAATTTTGCTTCATCCAGAAGAAGTTTGGTCTGCTGGATCTTGGCTTCATCGGTACCTGATTCCCTTATATACTTTCTTTTTTCATCCACTTCGACCTTGCGGTGCTCAAGTGTCTGAATTTCGTTAATGATTCTTAACAGTTCATCCTGCTGGGACTGAACACTGTTATCCAGATTCTTGATTTCATTTTTCAGATTATCAAGATCATTTTCAAGAATGGTAATTGATGCCTTGGTGGTTGTGCCCTGGAAATTGAGATCTTCAAGCTGCTTGTCAGTGGTATCCAGATCTGACAGATAGTTTCTGATGTCATTGACAAGAACAGCTACTTCAATCTCTGTCAGACGGTCTTTCTTCTGCTGATACTGTTGAGCTTTTCTGGCCTGTCTTCTTAACGGGGCAACCTGCTTTTCAAGTTCATTTACCACAAGATTCAGATTATCAATATTGTTTTGAGTACGCTCCAGTTTGCTGAGCGATTCCATTTTTCTTTTCTTGTATTTGGCAACACCGGCTGCTTCTTCAAACAATCCCCTTCTCTCTATAGGCTTTGCTTCAGCAAAGGAAGCGATATTGCCCTGAGAAATAATGCTGAGGGAATCTTTGCCTAGACCGGTATCCAGAGTAAGATCAACGATATCTTTCAGACGGCATGGCGTCCTGTTGATAAGATATTCACTTTCATTTGTGTTTTTAAACAGTCTTCTGGTGATTTCAACTTCTTCATAATCGGTATTGAGGTATTTTTTGGAATTATCAAAAACAAGTGTTACTTCAGCAAGATTAACACCCCTTTTTCCTTCAGCACCGGCAAACACGACATCTGTCATGGTCTGACCACGCATGTTGCGGGCAGACTGTTCACCTAATACCCATCTTATTGCATCAGATATATTACTCTTACCGCAGCCGTTAGGACCAACAATGCCCGTATACGGATTATCAAAAGTGATTACCGTATGGTCTGCGAAAGATTTAAATCCCTGTAATTCAATACGTTTTAAGAACATTTCTTTTCCTCACTAGAAGATTATACCTTAAAAACATATTTTATAAAAGAAAGACATAATAAAAAGTGGCTTTTATAAACCACTTTCTACGAAATTCTTTAATGCTTCCAGATTCTGGAATCCCATGGTTGAATTGACCACTTCGCCGTCCTTCAGCAGGAACAGTGATGGAATTGAAACAACGTTGAACTGTCTGGCCAGATCGATGTCGTTATCAACATTGACCTTGTATACAGCTAACTTGTCACCATAGAAAGCTGCGAGTTTTTCCAGTACCGGTGCCAGCATCTTGCATGGACCGCACCAGTCTGCAAAGAAATCCACAAGTACCAGACCTTCCCTGGTCTTTTCTTCAAAATTGCTAGTGTTAATAATTTCCATTTTATCTTTTCTCCTTGTATAACGAACTGGCTGCTGCCTCATCTATAATAATGACAACATCAGGATGCTCCTGTAATACAGATGCAGGAACAAACTCAGTTACGGGACCCATGACACATGCCTGAATGGCATTGGCTTTATTTTCACCGTTGGCAACGAGAATTATCTTTTTAGCTGCCATTACATTGGATATGCCCATGGTAATTGCCTGTGCCGGAACTTTTGACATATCGTTGTCGAAAAATCTTGCATTATCCTTAATGGTTGATTCATTGAGATCGACGATATGAGTTACAGAGTCAAATGATGTGCCTGGTTCATTGAAACCGATATGGCCGTTACTGCCGATGCCGAGAATCTGAACGTCGATCTGAACTTCTTCAAGGGCATTGTTATAAGCCTCGCACTGTTCTTTCAGATCACCTTCACTGGAAGGAATATGAATGTTTTCTTCCTTGACATCGATATGATCAAACAGATTGTTATGCATGAAGGAATAGTAACTTTCAGGGTGTTCTTTAGGAAGTCCTACGTATTCATCAAGATTGAAAGTTCTGACCTCCCGGTAAGAAGTGCCGTTTTCTCTATGATCCTTGATCATCAGCTGATACAGACCAACCGGAGATGAACCGGTAGCCAGTCCCAATACAGCATCCGGTTTTTCGGTGACCGTCTGCTTGATGATTTCAAAGGCTTTCTCTGAAATCTGCTGATAATCCTTAACTCTGATAACTCTCATCATATGCTTCTAGCTCCTCTTAAATAATAGAATGAAATGTATATAATCACAAATGAAATGCCTAATCCAGCTTTCTTACCTTTGGTACGCGGATCGTAAGACCTTTAGGGAATAATTCAAATGTGGCTTCCCTGAGTTTGGTGTTTTCACCATCTATCTGAAGATTGACGTCCCTGTTGAATCTTACTGAAATCTTCCTGCCGTGGAAAATTTCAATTTCCTTTTCGCCAATATGTTTTCCTTTCATATACTTCAGAATCAGATAAATGAAACGTGGAGTTGAGATCGGTCCTTTTACGGCGCAGATATCCAGGTATCCGTCATCCATGTAAGCCTTCGGGAATGGCAGGAAACATCCGCCGTAATAACGGCCGTTTGCCATTGATACCAGAACAATATTGCGTTCATACATCTTTCCGTCAATTGTCATTTCCATCTGGATAACCTTAGGCTTAAGCCCTACCTTAAAGGCTGAATAAGCATAAACAAGACTTCCCGGAATATGCATTTCCTTTTTAACATAGTCACAGGCATATACATTGATATCAGCGTCAATGCCGAATGAAGCAATGTTCATGAACTTGCTGGTACCGTTCATCATTCCGTAATCGATTTGGATGTTCTCGCCTTCTATCAGACTTTTCAGACGTTCTTCACGAGATAGCTTGGTCTGATCTATGGATTTGTAGAAATCATTTCCGGTACCTCCTGGAACAACACACAGAGTAACGCCCGGATTAATGCCGTCAAGTACTTCCTTGGCAGTTCCGTCACCGCCGACAGAATAAAGTATGACATCATCTTCAGAGGAATACTTTCTGGCAATCTCTGTTGCATGCCCTGCTCTGTCTGTAATTTCTATGACATATTCGCCAGGATTCTGCTTGAAATAAGCATCGATTACCGGAATGTATTCAACACCGTTTCCCTGTCCGCTTATTGGATTAACAATAAAAACATGTTTCATTACAAGCACCTCAAAGTAGAGTATAACACAAAAACAAAATGCGCAAAATAAAAAAGCGCTTGCGCGCTATTTTACGATATATCCTTTGACCGGAGCTCCGGCAGCATTTGATTCATCTGTATCAATATGCATGGCAAGTGCATATGAATCGCTGACTCTGACGACTGTATTGTCGAAGATCAGTGAACGTGAATCATCAACTTCATTAAACACTTTTACTGAAACGATCTGGCCGTTTTCAACACCGTAGTGTTCAGCATCTTCAGGTGTCATATGAACATGTCTCATGGCTGCGATGACGCCTTCTTCGACTTCGATTTCACCGGCAGGACCGATAAGCTTGCAACCGCTTGTTCCGGCAATGTCACCTGATTCTCTGACTAAGGCCTTAATGCCAAGCTGTCTTGCTTCAGTCAGTGATACTTCGATCTGAGTTGCCTTTCTGACTGGTCCCAGAATTGAGCACTTTAATTCGCCTCTTGGTCCGACAACAGTTACTTTTTCATTGGAAGCGAACTGTCCAGGCTGTGAAAGCATCTTCTTTACAGTTAACTGATATCCTTCTCCGAATAATTGTTCCAGATGTTCCTGAGTAACATGAACATGTCTGGCACTGGTTTCAACTAAAAATGTATCTTGACTCATGTGTATACCTTCTTTCATTGTTAATTATACATAAATTGCTTTTTTTATACCATCAATATTTATTAATGTGTGGACAAAAACCGGTAAATGTGATTAAATAATTAGGCATGGCGGATGTGGTGAAGTTGGTTAACACACTGGATTGTGGCTCCAGCATTTCGTGGGTTCGAGTCCCATCATTCGCCCCATATGAAAAATTAAAAGTCCTTGTATAAGGACTTTTTTCATGCTTTAGGAAGTGAGAGAGTAGATTTGAACAGGTCTCCGTCAATGCTTAGTGACAGTTTACCGTTCATTATCTCTGCCAGTGAACCGGCAATGTTAAGGCCTAAACCGGAGCCTTCAGTATGTCGTGAGGAGTCACCTCTGACAAATCTCTCCATCAGTTCTTCGGGATCGATATTCAGCATTTCTCTGGAAATGTTCTTAATCTCGATGTTGACGTCGCTTCCCCTGTCCACAACGTCAATATATACTCTGGTATCAGGCATCGCATACTTGCAGATATTGTTGTAGAGGTTATTTAAAATACGCCATAACAGATTGCCGTCTGCCAGAACAAATAACGGTGTCGGTGAGTTGTTGACGATGACTTCTAGATTCAGAGATTCCATTTTCTCGCTGTATTCGGAAAGTGACTGTGATATGATCTCGTTCACATTTACTCTTGTAAGTTCAGCGCTGATATTTCCGGTAGAAGCCTTTGAAGCTTCAATAAGATCTTCTATCAGCTTTTTAAGACGGTCAGACTGCCTGGAAAGAACTTCCAGATATTTCTCCTCTTCTTCATCGGTATGATCCTTCTGTAACAGATCAATGTAGTTGATGATGCTTGTCAGAGGAGTTTTGATGTCATGGGAAACATTGGTGATCAGTTCGGTCTTAAGGTGTTCTGATTTCATCTCCCTGTCAACAGCCAGCTTGATGCCGTCCTGAAGAGAATTAATATTCTCGGCATGATCTGTTAAGGCCGGAGGCATGTATTTTGTATTTATCTTGCTTTCACTGCGGCCTTTGGCAATTTTTTCAGTACAGATCTTTATTTCGTCAGCCTTGATCAGCCACCACAGTATATACAGACAGACGATCACTGATATGATGATAGCCAGCCACAGTCCATCGCCGTAAGTGACCAGGAACATCATGCTCAAACCGTAAACACACATGAATAAAGCTGTTTTCCACACAAGACGCAGTTTGACTACTATCTGGAAGATAAAGTATCCAACCATATATGTAAGTGTGTTTTTCAGCAGTGTTCTGCTCTTGATGCGCTTTACTGTTGAAACCAGCCATGTCAGTCCGTACAGACCTAACAATATCAGCAATGATAATAACAAAGCAAACGAACCAAGGTTTTCTTCAAATGAGAATGGTTCAAAGGCAAGTACCGTAAAGACTGTTAATAGAACAATTACACCGGTAAACAGGTCATATGGCATTTTATCGACAAAATTCATGATTATGCCATCATAACTGTAATCATATCCAGCTGAAGAAATGATGAATACCAGATCAAAGATAATCAGAATCAGGCCAATAATTCCGACAGTTAAAAACTTGTAAATGTTTTTATGCAGATTCGTAAACTCCGTATATTCTTCACTGAAAATGTCAGTGAAGTAAGTTGGCGGATCATATACTCTGATTTCTATTTTGGTTTTGTAGTCAGGCAGCTGATCTGCAGGAAGATATTTCGTAATACCATCCATGTCATGAAAGACAGTGTAGGCATCATTGTTGTAATCAGCCTGTCTGTAGTTGATGTAAATTTCATAGGAATGGTATTTGTCTGATAGCTGTTCAGATGAATAAACCGGTTTGTATATGCCTTCTGAATCGGTCTGGTAAATAGTAAAACCAAAGTTATGATTACCGTATGATTCTACACTTTGTTTGTCTCTGAAATATGAAGACTCAATGTCGCTGGCATATCCTTCAGCGTGCCAGAAAGCACGGGATGTATCAAGATATTCAGATTTATCAAAGATGCCAACATCATACATTCTGATACCGTGATAACCGATCCACAGCATGCCAACACACAGAGCGATCAGTATGAGTATGGCTATGGTTTTGGTCCAGACATTTTCATATCTCTTAGGCTTTCTTATACTTGTCATTTTCAGCCTCCATTTTATAGCCGTGCCCCCATACGACTTTGATATAGCGCGGTTCAGAAGGATTTATCTCTATCTTTTCTCTCAGATGTCTGATGTGTACTGATACAACACCGTCACTGGCAATTGGTGCTTCCTTCCAGACATTGCTGTAGATTTCGTCACTGGAGAATACTTTTCCGGGATTCTGCATCAGAAGTCTGAGTATACCGTATTCAACCGGAGTAAGATCAACATTCTCTCCGTCAACGGTAACCTGTTTCCGTTCATCATCAAGGATAATACCACCAGTTTTCAGTACTGAACTGTTTTCAATCTTGCTGCCTAACTGCGTAAAACGGCGCAGATGAGATCTGACACGTGCTGACACTTCAATTGGATTGAATGGCTTGGTAATGTAATCGTCAGCACCGATATCTAGTCCGAGTATCTTATCGCTGTCTTCACTTTTGGCAGTAAGAAAAATAATAGGTACATTGGTTATTTTACGCAGCATATGTGTTGTTCTTATGCCGTCAAGCTTAGGCATCATGATATCGAGCAGGATCAGATCAATATCATTATTCTTAACTGTTTCAATGGCTTCCAGACCATCATAAGCTGTAAATAAACTGTAATCATCAGATGAAAGATATATCTTGAGAGCTTCCACGATATCCTTCTCATCGTCACATATCAGAATGTTTGCCATGCAATCACCTCTTACTAATACTATAGTGTATTAAGTGTTTAAGAAACAAGAATTGATAATCTTAAGAATTCTTTAACAAAAAAAGAATTCCCTTTCGGGAATCCGTGTATATAATCTCTTATTTGTATTTCTGTCCGAACTGATATGTTCTCCATTCCAGCAACTGAACGGCTTTCTGGAATTTAATCAGATTATTACGGGCAGTTGTCTCATGCTCACGAAGGATCCGGTATCTTTTACGGTTACCCTGGTAGCCTTCTTTACTCAGCCGCATGAATTCTCTGATTTTATCAAGTGGCATACCGGTATCAGCCAGACATATTACCAGACGGACATCATCAATGTCTTCGTCAGTAAAAACACGTGAATTATACTTATCTCTTCTGATATTTGGGAACAGATTGAGCTTGGCATAATATCTGATGGTATGTTCATTCTCTTCGACGATCTCTGCAACTTCCTTGATTGTATACATGTTTTTTCCTCTTTATGAAAATATTATATAACAACAAGTAAAAAAACTGTATACCCTAATTGAAAATTAATCTGAGAGTAAGTCTAAAGCAGTTGAAAATATACTTTATTTATAAGACTATTTTGCACTTTGATATAAAAATCAGATTTTGTCAGCATTTTTTTCAAACATCACAAACGGAAACGGGCAGATTTCATTCATTGTGTGCTCGAAAATCTTATTATCCGGACCCCCACAGTATACAGGCGTTTCAAATGATTCACAGAATTCAGTCATGACCTGTCTGCAGGCCAGACATGGAGCTCCATCTTCTTTTTCACTGCCTACTACAGCCAGTGCCTTAAACTTGTAACAGCCCTCTGAAACCATCTTGAATATTGCGACTCTTTCAGCACATACAGTCATCCCATAACTGGCATTTTCTATGTTGCATCCTGTATATGCCTTTCCGTTAATACCAAGGACGGCTGCCCCTACCCTGAACTGGGAGTAAGGTGCATATGCATTGCTGCGGGCTTCTCTTGCTAATTTGATGAGTTCTTCTTTTATCATAATATTTTTACCTTTCTGAAAAAAGCCCTGTCATAAATGACAAGGCCTTTTATTGTTGCTAAATCTTACCCAAAAGTTTGAACATGTTCTTCTTGTATACTTCTACACCAGGCTGATTGAATGGGTTGACATCAAGCATCAGTACTGATACAGCGCATGCTCTGAAGAAGAAGTAAATCATGTAACCATAGCTGTAGGCACTGTTGTCTTTCATTGACAGTACAACGTTTGGAACGTTACCTGTATCAACGTGAGCAGCAATAGTACCCTGGCAGGCCATCTTATTGATCCAGTCAATATTCTTACCGGCTAAGTAATTCATATGGTCGAGATTATCCTTGTCTGCTGGGAAAATCATATCTTCCTGTGGGTTTTCTACAGTTAACAGAGTTTCAAACAGAAGTTTTGTACCTTCCTGTATGAACTGGCCCATTGAGTGCAGGTCTGTAGTGAAAGTAACAGATGCCGGGAACAAACCCTTTCCCTCTTTACCTTCTGATTCGCCAAACAGCTGTTTCCACCATTCAGCGATCATGGTCATCTGAGGTTCATATGTAACTAACCGTTCAACACACTTGCCCTGTTTTTCCATAATTCTTCTGACAACTGCGTACTGATAAGCAATGTTCTTGTCCAGATCAGGGTCCTTGAAGTCTTCATAGGCTTTCTGGCAGCCCTTCATTAATTCATCGATATCTATGCCGCTGGCAGCGATTGGCAGCAGACCGACAGCTGTAAAGACAGAGTAACGTCCGCCGATATCATCAGGAATAACGAATGTTCTGTATCCCTTGGCATCAGCTAATTCCTTAAGAGTGCCTCTGGCCTTGTCTGTAGTAGCCAGGATTCTCTTCTTGCTTTCTTCAACACCGTATTTTTCAACGATGAACTGTTCGAACAGTCTGAAAGCTACGGCAGTTTCGGTAGTTGTTCCTGATTTTGAAATAACATTGCAGTAAACACTCTTTCCCTCAATATGCTTCAGAACCTGGGAAATGTATGTCGAAGATAAAGTGTTGCCGGTATAGATGATTTCAACTTTGTCATCAGGATACAGACCGTTCATCATTTCTATGGCGCTTCTGGCACCCAGATATGATCCGCCGATACCGCAGACTAACAGGACATCAGCGTTTTCTCTGATTTCTCTGGCTGCATCCTTAATTCTTTCAAATTCTTCCTTATCATAGTCATAAGGCCATCTGATCCAGCCAATGTAGTCGTTTCCCTTGCAGGTTCCATTCATCAGTGATTCATGGATTTTGCTGACTTCTTCCTGATAATTCTTTACATCTTCTTTTAATAGTGCTCTGCTGTAATCAAGTTTCATTGGTTTTTCTCCTTCTCTATCCAATTCCGTAATTCTTTTTCCAAAACGGCGAAACCTGTATCCTTAACACCGCTGTTTATGCGATAGTAATTCTTACGGTTTCTACGTGATGGAAGTACAGCTTTTAATGACAGTGTCAGATGATTGTTGTGAGGGTTTATATCTATGATCTTTACCACGATTTTTTCGCCCAGCTTAACAAAATAATGAACATCACTCACGAAATCGCTGCTGATTTCTGAAATGTGGATCATGCCGTCGTATCTGTCATCGATCTTGACAAATGCACCATACGGCTTGATTCCGGTTACTGTTCCCTGTACAACCTGCCCGATTCTGTAATTCATAAAAAAATCACCACTTGTATTATATCACAACATTTGATTATTATTATCAGTTCCACTATAATATTTTAGCGAGGTATGAAATATGCTTGATAAGATGTACCCTTTTTATGCCGCTGCATTAGCCATTGTTCTGGCACAGGTCATGAAGCCTGTGATTCATTGGCTGATTACCCGAGAATGGAAGAATGATCTGTTTCTGGCAGCCGGGTCAATGCCCAGCTCACATGTTGCAGGTGTCTCTTCCCTATGTCTGGCTGTAGGAATCCTTGACGGTTTCCGTTCAACTCTTTTTGCAGTAACGCTGACCTTTTCCATCATCATTGCCTTTGATGCAGCAAATGTCAGATACTATGCCGGACAGAACATTCAGCTTACCAAAAAGCTGATTGATGATTTAACTGAACTGGGACAGCTTAAGCCTACTGATCCGATTTACCAGAAAAAGATGAAAGAAGTACTTGGACATACTTATTTCGAAGTTCTGGGCGGAATCATTACAGGATTGAGCACTTCCTTTCTATACTATCTGTTTTTCGTAAGGAGTTGATTGAAATGAGTGAAATCATAAAAGAAAATAATGAGGATGTCATTCTTCATATCAAGAAGATCATCAGCCATTTAAGACCATATATCATGGGTGACGGCGGCGATATTGAATTTGTATCGTATGAAGATAATATTGTCTATATCAGACTTCTGGGCGCATGTGTAGGATGCTCACTGATTGACACTACTTTAAACAACGGTATTAAAAACTGGATCATGGAAGAGATACCTGAAGTTAAGGATGTTCTGATGGTACAGGATGTCATGGATCCAAGTGAGTTATTTACGTATTAACAGCCTATCATGCAGATAGGCTTTTATTTAATGGGCTTATGTTCGGATATCTTATATATAACAACAAGGAAATAACTGAAGAAGACAGAAAAAACTATCAGGACTGTTACTGCGGTTTATGCAACAGACTGTATTTTCAT
The DNA here is from genome assembly GCA_017516045.1 of Erysipelotrichaceae bacterium. Classification (GTDB taxonomy): domain Bacteria; phylum Bacillota_I; class Bacilli_A; order Erysipelotrichales; family Erysipelotrichaceae; genus RUG521. The sequence goes on along the minus strand of JAFWDT010000021.1, from coordinate 78,034 downwards.
TATGACAACATTGGCAGAAATACCCTTTCCTATGACCTGACATTTGTTAATCTGCTGCTGACATCGATTTACCAGCCGGCTGTAACTGCCGGTTCAGAGAAATGTCTGATACATCCTCTGAAAATGCATGACTACTGTTACAGCAAGGTAACAGATTACTGTGCAGACATGAACGTGCTGTTATCTTACTACAAGTTTCTTGATGACTATCATGACGATCACAGCAGGAAAGCCTGCAAACTGGCGGAGAAACTGCTTCCCTATTACTACAGCATAAAGTCTGATTATCCGGAAAAAACAGCGAGAATAGATCAGAGCCTTGCCATCATCAGCGACATGGAAAAACACAATGTCCTTAACCCTGATCTGCCAGCCAATCAGTTTGGAAACATCATGGCAGAAGTGTTGGTGTACAGGGAAGATGAACATGCGGAAACTCTCAGAAAGATGGGCTATCATCTTGGAAGATTCATATATCTTCTTGATGCATATCTGGACTTCAAGGAGGACATAAAAAAAGAGAGATATAATCCTCTTTTACAGACAGATATGGAACAGATGCCCGATATTCTGGAAAATGTTATTTCACAGTGCTGTATTTATTATGAAGAATTGCCAATTAAGCAATTTAAAAGTATACTTGATAATGTTTTATATTCCGGCCTGTGGACCGCGTATAATGCAGAAAGGAAAAAAAGATGAGAGATCCCTACGAGGTATTGGGTGTCAGCAAGGATGCTACTGAAGAAGAAATAACCAGGGCATACCGCAAGCTGGCCAAGAAATATCACCCTGACCTTAATCCTGACAATCGGGAAGCTGCCAAAATGATGGCTGAAGTAAATGCCGCCTATGATCTGATCAAAGCCGGTAACTACGATTATTATCAGACTCAGCAGCAGACCCAGACAAATTCATCGTCAGGAACATATCAGAATCCATACGGATACAGCTATGGACCTTTTAATTTCTACGATTTCACAGGTTTTTACCAGAGACAGCAGAATGCCTATAACGGATATACGGATTACGACAATGTCAGACTGTACATTCAGAACGGTCAGTATCGGACTGCTCTGAACATTCTTGCCGGTATACAGTACCGTACTGCTGAATGGTATTATCTGAGTGCTTTTGCCAATTATATGCTTAACAACCGCGTTACCGCGATGGAACACGCGCAGCAGGCCTGCAAGCTTGAACCGGATAACATCAGTTATCAGAACTTACTGGATACGATACGCAGCGGCAGAACCGCATATCAGAACAGAAGAAGGACCTACAGATCCCCTTCATCAGTTAACAGGATCTGCATATCATACTTCCTGCTGAATCTGCTGTGCGGAATATTCGGCGGACGTGGCTGCTATTTCCTGCCATGGTGCTTCTTCTGGTAATTTGTTAGGAGGAATTAAATAATGAAGGAATTTTTAAGAAAATACTCTCAGTTTATGATTGGAAGATATGGTGTAGATGATCTGTTCTATTTCTTCATGGCTTTCCTGATCATCACCGGCTTTTTCCCATTCAGAATTTTCGGCAAGGTGCTGTTTGTTATAAGACTGCTGGTCTTTGCCTTTGCTATTTACAGATATTTTTCCAGAAATTTCACTGCCAGGCAGAAGGAAAACACACTGTTTCTGAAACTGTTTGGTCCAGTGAAGAAAGAGTTGAAATATCAGTTCGGCAGAATTGTAAACATAAAGAAATACCGTTACCGCAGATGTCCAAAATGTCATCAGCAGCTTCGCCTGCCTATTAAGAAAGGCAAGCATACGGTAGAATGCCCTAGCTGTCATCACGAATTCGAAACACATATCTACTTCTGAAATGAAACTAATACTTAACGAAGATATCAGTCACATCATGAATGTATTTGCCTCAAGCGGATTTGAGGTTTTTCTGGTTGGCGGATGTGTCAGAGACATGATCATGGGACTTGAACCGCATGATTTTGATTTTACTACCAATGCCCGCCCAGAACAGGTTCATGATGTTTTCCGTGAGTATAAAATAATAGATACCGGAATTAAGCACGGGACCGTTACCCTGGTTTATAACGGTGAAACCTATGAAATTACGACCTATCGTAAGGAAACTGAATACGATGATCACAGACATCCGTCTTCCATCACCTATTCGGATAATGTATATGAAGACCTTATCAGAAGAGATTTTACCGTCAATGCCATGGCTTATAATCCGGAATCCGGCTTGATAGATTATTTTGATGGCCTGAAAGATATCGAAAACAGAATCATCAGGTGTGTTGGAAATCCTGATGAAAGATTCAATGAGGATGCCTTGAGAATTCTGAGAGCGATAAGGTTTGCGACCCGTTTTGATTTTACAATTGAAACTGCTACTGAAAATGCCCTTATCAACAACAGAGATCTGCTGAAATACATTTCACTGGAAAGAATCACATCAGAATTCAATGAAATAATCTGCAGTGACAAGGCTGCAGAATACATTGACAGATACCGTGATGTCATTGCTGTTTTCATGCCAGAAATAAAGATAATGTTTGATTTTGATCAGAACAGCAGATATCACTGCTATGATTTGTGGAAGCATTCACTGCTGACTTTACAGACAGTCAAATCGACGGTAACATCCAGATGGGCTGCCCTGCTGCATGACATTGGAAAGCCTGATGTCAGGACAACGGGAAAAGACGGACGTTACCATTACGTCGGCCATCCGGTCAGATCTGAGGAAATTGCATTAAAGATATTAAGAAGAATGCATTTTGATAAGAAAACACTGAAGTACACATGTGATCTGATCAGAAATCACGACTATGATTTTAACAGCGATGGAAAGATAAAACTGGTAATCTCCGAATACGGTCATTCCTTTTATCAGGATTTAATCGATCTCAAAAGAGCTGACAATATGGCCCACCATCCTGACTTTGTCAATGAACGGTCATATTATGACATGCTTGCTGAAAAAGGAGATGAATTCAGGGATAATATCCTTCACATGAGCGATATGAAGATAAATGGCGACGATATCAGATCAGTTGGCATTACCGGACCGGCCATAGGGAAAGCCCTTTACAGAGCCTATAAAAAGGTCCTGGAAGGTACAGTAAAAAACGATCACGACATTCTGATCAATTATGTAAAATCACTTAATCTGAAAAAATAAAAGGTTTGCACCATGAATGCAAACCTGTTTTTTTAGTTACTGCCTGAACCGCCCTCATCGTTAATGGAGATGTTATCCCAGCTTTCAGAATTATCGTCCGGTGTTTCATCTTCCTGATGTGTTACCGGAGCTGGACTGGAATTGCCGTCCGGCACCGTTGGTGTCAGATCTCTGATTGATTTGACGATGTTAAGTCCGTTTTCAGCTGTGTAGCAGCTGACTTCGTATTTGTCCCCTTCCTTAATGAAAGGAACAATGCTTTCATCAACGCTGAATTCGATCTTGAACTTTTCATCATATGTTGTAGTGATGTAAACAACTCCGGTATCTTTTGTGATAGTCTTAACTTCAATAATCACGTTATGCAGATCATGTGTCTCAGGATCATCAGGCTTTACAGGAGTATTGCCGCCGTTAATCATCTTAAGATACTCATCAGCAGCGTATTTGATTCCATAAGAAGAATCTGTAACTGATACTTTCTGATAGTTCTCAACATCAACAAAGGCATACATCTTGACTAAGCCGCCGGCATCTTTCAGTGAGAGCAGATATGTCGGCCTGCCCTGCAGATTGATCAGCAGCGGGAAGGTTGAAGTGTAGTTCTTTTCCTGTACCTGTCCAATTGCTGAATCCATGGCACCGTATTCCTCGGCACCTGGGACAGGATAATAGGAAGCCTTATGAGTACGAAGATTGACCATTACGAATCCGATATTGCTTTCATCGGAAGCTATTGATGTAATGCCGGTATACATGTAGACATCATCGTCATTTGTAATATAGGTATAGCCGTCAGTAGCCTGAACGACACCTTTCTGGGTAAACTGAGAATTGACATAACCACCCTGATACATGCCCCAGTCATTGATTTCCTGCATGACGAGATGAGCATCATAGACATTATCGATCCATGTAGGCACTTCTCCTACCTTATACTTCTGCATTTCACCGGTAACAGCATCACATACGATGACACCGGAAACACGAGGCATGATGTTGACCCATTTATACCGCAGTGTCTGAATCACCCAATACGGATTTCCCTTTTCATCAAGTTCAAATGACATGTCTCCCAGAATAGAGAAAGGATTATGCATCTGAACATGTCTTTTCAGATTGTCAAACAAATAGGAAGACTGTAAGTATTTCAGGCCTTTCTCTGTTCTGACCACCTCAGCGTTACCGGTAGTTGTATCAACTATAACATATCCGGCTGTACCGCTGCGGTTTGAGAAATACTTATAGAAATCACGGTGATCAAGCGGTGTAACTCTTACGATGTCCCCTTTGTAATTGATCAGTGAATACTCATCATTGATTGAAAACTGTGAAACCAGATCCGGAATCTGTCCGACTACTCTGTCCCCCACTTTCTGTGAGGAGATCTTATCAAGTAATGGCAGATTGTCGAAATCAACTTCGTGAATGTCGTTTTCAAAAGATGATTCATACACTTCAATACGGCTGGCAAAAGCTTTTGAGGAAGTTACCGGTGATACCAGAGCCATTCCCCCGAAGAAAACGGCAGCACCTAAGGCGACAATAAAGAGAGGCCACAGGGCTTTGCCTTTATTAAATCCCTTTTTTAGCGCAGCTTTCTGAATGATTATGTACAGTGGTAATAATACTGCCGGACCAAAGAAGATCCAGAAAGCCAGTGAACTGACATTGATAGGAGGCAGAATAAACAGATATGCTATTCCCCACCCTAATATCCACAGTATTACAGTTACTACTGATAATTTTTTAAACATGTAGCATCAACTCCATTCAAGAAATATTATATCATATCCTGCAGAATTGAAAAGAAAGCCGGTTTTACCGGCTTATTTCATATTAAGATCTCTTTTTATCGATTCGTGTCTTGACTGTACACTGGTACTCCAGTTCGGACCATCAGCATACATCTGTGTCAATTCAGCAAGAGCAGTCGGTACATCTATTCCCTGCGGACAGGCATGTGAACACTGACCGCAGCCAATGCAGTTGGCTGGCTTCTTATCTTCGTCAAGACCATCCAGTCTTACCGAAGCAGAAAGAGAAACAGCATACTTGTAGTCATTATAGCATTCCAGAAGATAAGGAATATTCAGACCCATTGGACAGCCTTCACAGCAATAGCGGCATCCTGTACAAGGAACACCTTTTTTCATCCCTTCAGCGATATCGAACAATACGGCTTTTTCTTCTTCACTGACAGGATCATAATCCCTGAAAGTATTCAGATTATCTTCAACCTGAGACACTTCATTCATTCCAGAGAGAATAACCTTGATGTTATCAAGACTCTGCAGAAATCTGAAGGCGAAGGAGGCATCCGAAGCATCAGGACGGAACTCTTTTAGTCTTGCCGACTGTGATTCATTTAAGACTGCCAGCTTGCCGCCTCTGCAGGGCTCCATGACCCAGACCGGCAGTCCATGTGAAGTAATAATGTCATATTTCTTTCTGGCATCCTGTAAAGTCCAGTCCAGATAATTGCACTGGATCTGTACGAATTCAAATACTCCTTCATGTCTGTTCAGAAATTCTTCCAGCAGTGCCGGACCGCCATGGAACGAAAAACCAAGATGTCTGATCTTACCCTGTTTTTTCATCTCGATCATATCAGGAATGATATGATATTTTTCGTCTTCATATATTTTGACCGACCATTCGGTAACATTATGAAGCAGATAGAAATCAAAGTATTCAGTACGGCATTTCTTAAGCTCCAGATTAAATAATGCAATATTATCTACAGGCCCTGGTAATGAATGTCCCGGAAATTTGTCGGCCAGATAATAACTGTTACGCGGATATCTGGACAATGCTTCTGCTACTGCCAGTTCTGATTTCCCATTGAGATATGGATAAGCAGTATCAAAATAATTAACGCCTTTTGAAATGGCCAGATCAAACATGTCGTTGACCTTGCGCTGATCGATTTCACCTGTAGTTTCATCGATCCTGAAGCGCATACAGCCAAATCCAAGTCTGGAGATCTTCATGTCCTGAACGTTACTGTAAATCATGTTTAGTCCTTTCTAAAACGGGGAAATGATTCCCCGTTTAAAAACTATTCAGCAGTGTAATTGTCAAAATAGCCCTGAACCAGAACAACAGGAGTTCCCTTGTCACCGGAACCGCTGGTCAGGTCACATAATGAACCGATCAGGTCGGTAAGCTGTCTAGGTGTAGTTCCTTCTGATTCCATCTTACCTACCAGATTCTGATCCTTAGATCTGATTCTGTCTTCTATTGCCTTCTTAAGCTCAGCCCCTGATAAACCGGCAAAGTCATTATCTGCCAGATATTTAAGCTTAAGCTCATTAGGGGTTCCCTGCAGGCCTTTGGTGGCAGCCGGTGAAACTACCGGGTCCGCAAGTTCCCAGATCTGTCCTACAGGATCCTTGAAGGCACCGTCACCGTATACCATTACTTCAACGTGCTTGCCAGTCTTTTCCAGTATCTGGCGCTGAACATCTTCTATGATATAAGTGCAGTCACGTGGGAACAGCTTGACAGAATGCTCCGTAGCCTTGTTAGAGCCAAGCAGACCGTATTTGCTGTTATAGCCTGAACCGTTAATAGGTTCTGTATTCAAATCATCCATTGAATAAACGTTTGCGCCTGCTTCCTTAAGGATGCGCTTGTTTCTCTTTCTGGTGTGGATGTCACAGTTAATTACATTATTTGTATATTTGAGAATTTCAACAGCATGGTTTGCGAAGATTACTTCTACTTCACAGCCTGTTTCAGTGATCAGATCACTGTAATACTGAACATAGTCAACGCCTGTGAACGGATGCTTGTTTTCACCAAATAATTCTCTGTATTCCTTAAGTGTCAGTACAGTTGAATACGGATTGATATTCTTGTCATCAAGCTGATCTTCGGTCAGCAGCTGGTTACCAACTTCATCTCTTGGATAAGAAAGCATTAAGACGATCTTCTTGCATCCCATTGCTATTCCTTTTAAACAGATAGCAAATCTGTTTCTGGAAAGAATCGGGAAAATAACACCAACAGTTTCACCGCCCAGTTTCTTTCTGACATCATCTGCAATGTCATTGACACTGATATAGTTTCCCTGGCTTCTGGCTACAACTGATTCTGTTATAGCAATAATATCTCTGTCTCTGATCTCGAAATTATCGGTCTCAGCAGCAGTTAAAACGCTGTTTACAACAATACCTGCCAGATCATCGCCTTTGCGGATGATTGGGCAGCGGATTCCTCTTGAAACAGTTCCAACATTTCTGGTCATTATAATTCACCTCTCCCTGAAGTACGTAATAATTCTAATACAAAACGTTTTCCTTGACAACAAAACAGATTTTCAAAAAACGTCATCATTTTCTGATGAGTAAACTGATCTTTTCAGCCAGCTTATTGTATATGTGTTCATTGAACCATTTTTCATTTGAAACTGTTGTCAGCATATCCAGCGGGAACCATTTTACTCCCCTGTTTTCATCAGGCTTGATCCTTAAAGGTGCCGTGCTGTCTGCTTCCAGAAGATAAGTAACATTGAGGTGAAGATGTGAGGATACGTATTCTCCTTTTTTGTAATGTCCGTTTACCGGCAGTACCTCAAGAGAGAGAATTTCGTCCGTTATGAAGTCAATATCAGTTAACCCTGATTCTTCCCTTACCTCTTTAATAATGACTCTCTTAAGGTCTGTATCGCCATCCAGATGGCCACCCATCCAGCTCCAGCTGTCATATATGTTATGGTAAACAAAAAGGAACTGATCTCTTGTTTTGTTGAGCACTATTGCTGATACGGTAAAATGAGCATAGTTTTCTCTTTTGTACAGCGGCAGTCCGCTTTTTAAAAACTCCAAGATAAGAGCCTTGTCTTTTTCCTCTTCACTGTTATACGGTACGTATCTTTCAATAATTTTATCCATAGTTAAATGATACTTTATATTGTAATTTTGTTAAATAGAGTATGATAGAAATGTAAAACAGAAAGAAACGTATGTTAAGAGAATTTGAGTATTCCATTGACTGTGATCACAGCTCCATAAGGGAATTTCTTCTGAAAAAGGAGTATTCCAAGAACTGTCTTTCATTTCTGAAGCAGAATGAAGGAGTTTTTCTTAATGGAAAACCTGTTAAAATGACTGAACCTCTTTATGCAGGAGATATTCTTAAAACGGTCTTTGATGAAAGACAAAGCAATGAAATGGTCGTTGATACGGAGATCCCTGTTGATATGGTTTATGAAGATGAAGACATTATAGTTGTCAACAAACAGGCCGGTTTACCAGTGCACCCTTCCTTTTTCAATTACACGCATAACCTGGCTAATGCGCTTTCCCATTACTACCACAGCAGGAACGAAAACTACATTAACCGATGTATAACCAGACTGGACGGTGATACGTCCGGACTGGTCCTGCTGGCAAAGAATCTTTACAGCTGCGCCATACTGCAGAAAAGATTAAGACAGCATAAGATATACAAGGAATATACGGCAATTGTGGAAGGTAACTTTGCTGAAGACAGAGGAATAATAGACAAGCCTATTGCCAGAAAGACGCCGGACACCATGGAAAGATGCGTCAGAGATGACGGACAGCCTGCTGTTACGGAATATCACGTAATCAGGCAGATTCCCGGCTATTCAATGTTAAGAATCATAACTCATACCGGAAGGACACATCAGATCAGAGTCCATATGGCTTACATAGGTCATTCACTGATCGGCGACTGGCTGTATAATCCCAAAAGCAAGATCGTACCAAGACAGGCATTGCATGTTTCCCTGCTTGAATTTGCTCATCCCATTACCGGTGAACACATGTCATTCAGCTGTGAGCTACCTGAAGAAATAAGAATTGAAGGTTTATAAAAAAGGAAGAATTATCTTCCCTGTCTATACACCTATAAGAATGTTGAGATTTCTGATATCATTATCGGAAATCTTTTTGTTTACCATGTGTGCGGCTTTTTCCAGATCATCTGTTTCCTTTTCGATTAATCCCTGCTGCAGCAGCTCAGCTGTCATCAGACTGACGACATTATCGATCATTTCCGTTTTTGATTTTACTTCGGCCGGACTGTTGCCGCTGTTAAGCAGATATTCCAGAAAATCAGCGATGTATGAAAGCCTGTCAAGATTCCTCATGGCATGGAATATCCATTTGTAATATGGACAGTACTGCCTGTTGAGAAGAAATACGGTTTTATAGGTATAAATTACAAACTCATTAACTGCCAACTGTGCAGCTCCATTATCATTTCTGTTAATGCAGCGGCGATAATTATACTGGCCGCTCTGATTCATCATTATCAGACAGCCGGCGATTTTCTTCAGTCTGATATCTTCAGGATAATATGACAGATTATTTCTGATTTGTTTCAGAAGACCGTAATTATCACTGAAAACCTCACCGTTAACGGTTTCCAACAGAACATATTCCGGCAATGAAAACCATTGGCTGAGCGAAAGAACGCCATCCCTGCTGCCGGTTCGCTCAAGGAAATAATCACCTATTCTGAATACACCGTGGCGATTACCACCTACAGGTGAAAGAAGACTTTTGGAATAACCCAGAAATTCCTTTGGCAGTTTGTTATAGGCTCTTTCCAGCTGGAACATTGTTCTGTCATCGATCTCATCAGGTACGAAGATACAGAATCCGGGTTCAAAATCATGGTCTTTAGATATTTCATCATCATAGCCGTAACATTCAGAACCAGAACCAAAAAGACCGACTGCCAGTTTATCAGCAATATCAGAAAACTGACTTTCAATCATTTCTTTTCCAAACTGTTCATAATACTTTCTGGAAAGCTCAAGACCTTTCATTTATCTCTTTTATCCTGTCCTTCAGTTCTTCAGCGTAGTCATACCATTGGAAGTATTCATATATCGGATAGCATTTGTCTGCGACAAAAGCGTAATAACTGTCTCTAGGCAGATCATCACTGTCCAGACACAGCTGCGCATTATACATTAGAGGAACTGCCAGGTTCTCTGTTTCCTCGTTGATTCCCTTTTCCTTTAGCATGGCATCGACCATGTTCAGATATGTAATGGCCTTTTCCAGTTCCCCGTTTGCACACGTATCTAACAGTTCAAGAGCATTATTGTATAATCTGTCCGCTTCTTCAAATCTGTTTAATGATACCAATGCAATTGCCATGTTGTTGTACAGCCCTGCCAGCTTGAATTCATTGTTTGTCTTATTATTTTCGTATATTATTCTGGCTTTTTCAAAAAGCTCCAGGCTTCTGCCGACATCATTGAAAGCAGTATAAACAGTAGCAGCGTTTGTATAGCAGGTTGCCCCGCTGACCGTATCCGAATAATCCAGTGCTTCCAGCATTTCTATTGCCATATCCGCAGCCTCATAGGCTTTTTCCTTTTTGGCCAGTTTACGGTAGAAACCCATCTTTTCATTGTATACCATGAATTCTCCCTGCTTATCACCGCAGGCCTGTGCTTCAGAGATCCAGTAATTTAACATCGCTTCGGCGGCGCCGTATTCCTGCTGTCCCATCAGTTCATCCAATTTCTGAGAGATCCTCTGCTGTGGGATCCTCTGGATCTTCTGGTTCGTTCCTATCGGCTTATCGCAGATCACGCATTCAGGTTCAATATAATCTTCCGGTTTTAAAACTTTGCTGCTCATGTATTTTCTCCGCTTTTCTACTAAAGATATCATACTACAAAGTGATGTTTTAAATAAAATGAATTGGTATATAATTAGATTATGAATATTGGTGTATTTGATTCAGGTATAGGCGGATTAACTGTAATGGAAGAGATAGTCAGGCTTCTGCCAAACTATGACTATATTTTTTATGGTGACCAGAAAAACAATCCTTACGGTGAAAAGACAGATGAAGAACTGCTTAACATTACATCTTCGATAGTAGATTATCTGATATCAAGAGATTGCCATATTATCGTTATTGCCTGTAATACAGCTACCACCAGATGCATGAAGAAGCTGAGAGTGAAATATCCTGATATCGTATTTATCGGTACCGTTCCGGCTGTCAAGGTTGCCTGCGATAACGATTCCCGAAATACACTGGTACTTGCCACCCCTGCTACCATTCATTCCGAGCGCGTTCAGGAACTGATCCTGGATAATAAAAAAGAGACCCAGAATATATATCTGGCTCCTTGTTATGGGCTGGCAAACGCCATAGAATTTAATGAAAACGATAAAATTGATATGATATTGCTGGATCTGCATGATACCTACATAGATAAAAACATCGACTGTATTGTATTGGGCTGTACTCATTATCCATATATCAAAGACAGCATCCAGTCATTATTCCCTGACGCTGTTCTGGTTGACGGCAATAATGGTGTGGCCCGCGAAGTAAGACACCAGTTGCAGCTAATGGACAGATACGAGGAATCAGATACTGTTGGAACTGTAGAAATAATATTTGACCGAAAATAAAAGCTGATATGAACAATGCATATCAGCTTGTTTTTTTCATTGAGTGATTCAGTATGACGTTGGCACTTATGTCTCCTGTAACGTTTAGTGTCGTATATAACATGTCGAGAATCTTGTATATGCCGGCATACATTCCGATGAAATCAAGCGGTAGTCCCATCATTTCCAGATAAGTCGCTCCTATTACAACGCCGCCATTTGGTATTCCTGGAGCTGACATGTTGAGCGCTACGGCTGTTACAAGCATGTAAAGATACATGCTTAAAGTCATGGTTACTCCTGATATGGAGGCACAGAACAGTCCCAGAAGACTGAATGATACGGCCCCGCCGCACATATGGATCGTACAGCCTAATGGCACAACAATATCCGTGATCTGCGGATCGATGTCAAGGTCTTCCTTGCAGAGCTTGATCGTATATGGCAATGTCGCAGCACTTGAACAGGTCGACAGCGTCATCATCCAGATTGGATATATCTTGCGGAACAGTTCGCTGACTGAGAGCTTACAGAAGATCTTAATAGGCACTATCATGATGAATACCAGTACAGCAATGCCGCAGATGTAAGCTGTCAGAATGTATTTAAGACCGGCCATAAGAGTATCAATACCGAATTTGTAGATGCTTACTGATATCAGTGAAAATACCGCTATCGGGGTAACATAGATCAGATATCCAAGTATCTGATAAAGGAAATCCCTTACCTTGGTTACATAGCTTATAAATATTTCGGCCTTAAGCTTATGAGTAATTATACCGGTCAGGTATGAAACAACTATTACAAAGAACAGATACTTGCCTGTCAGCAATCCCTTAAGATCCTTTGGAATAAGATTAATGATCAGGTCAATGAATCTTATCTGCTGTGGGGTTACGCTGCTTGAAGCATCAATGAAGGTAAACCCTTTAGCCGGATCAATGACAGTTATGATCAGCGATGAAAGCAGGAAGCTGAGAATAAACATGACCATAAACAGGACAACTGTTTTCAGAACCAGCCCTTCTGTATTCTGAGCAGACTGATATACGGAGACACTGATGGAAGTAAATATGACCGGGAGGATCATGTACTTCAGAAATGTCAGATAAAATGTACCGATAAACTCTGTCTTTAGGACAAGATCCTTGGCAACAAGACCATATATGATACCACCAGCCAGAGCTATCAGAGTTATGATACTAATTTTTTTCTTCATAGTATTTTCTGAACCTTTCCATAGCTATACGGCTGTTTTCGATGGTACCTAAACCGCTTACTCTGAAATATCCTTCACCTTTGGAACCGAAAATGGCTCCCGGTACGATGATGACGTTAATGCTGTTGAGAATTTTCCTGAAATAATCAAAACTGCTGATGTCTTCCCTGTTTTTAACCCAGATATATGGACTGTCAATGCCGCCGGTTACTTCAAATCCCAATTCCTCAAAACTGGTCCTTAAATATGAGATGTTTTCCTTATACAGTCTTATGTTCTCTTTGATGAGCTTCTGGCTTTCAGGCAGGAAAACGGCGACTGCCCCTTTCTGTGCTACATAGGATGCCCCGTTAAATCTGTTAATGGTTCTTTCCTTAAACAGTACGGAATCAATTTCCTTCGGAAGTACGAAATATGAACATCTAAGTCCGGTAAATGAAGCTGTCTTGGAGAAACTCCTTAATTCAATGGCGCATTTTCTGGCTCCAGGTATCTCGTATATGGATTCAGGCACGTCTGGACTGCTTACGAAGGCCCTGTAGACGTTATCAAAGATGATGCAGGCATTTTCCTTCAGGGCGTAGTTTACCCATCCTGTAAGCTCTGTATAATCCATGGCAGTACCTACCGGATTGCAAGGCGAACAGATGAAAATGATGTCATAATGTTCATCGGGAACGATCATTCTGAAGTTTTCATCCAGTTCGGTATAGTATACTTCTCTGGAGAGAGCGAAAGCCGCATTACGGTATATTGGATATGTAGGATTCCGCAGCAGTATTCTGCTGTTTACATCAAACAGTTCCAGAAGATTTGTACAGTCTGACTTGGTACCGTCAGAGACGTATATCTCTTCAGTGGTGAATCCGTATCTGATATATTCGTTATCAAGAATTGCCTTTCTTAATTCAGGAATGCCGTAGTAATTGCCATAACCGGAAAAAGTTGACATGTCAGAAAGATCATCAACGGCTTTATGCATGGCTTCTATGACCGGTTTTACGACAGGCTTTGAAACATCTCCGATGCCTAATGAAATAACATCCCGTTCAGGATGCTGCTGTCTGTATTCTCTGACATAAGCGCTGGCGCTTGAAAAGGCATTAACCTTATCGATCTTCAAGATGTTTTTGTTAAGCATACATAAATAATACACTTTATCTTTTTAAAAGTAAAAGACAAGACAATCAAAGCCCGGTAACCCGGGCTTTAATACTGTATTCTGTTTATCGTGTAAGTTTCATCATCAAGCTTATATGTGATCGTTTCATCGGTTATTTCCGTAACTCTGGCTTTTGTCAGTCGGCGTACTTTTCCGATCAGCTCGATTTTCTTTTCGTCATATTTACTGAAGTTATCTGATGTCAGGAGAATACCTGATAATAAGGCATTAACAGTGAACAGGTATTCCTTTTCCTCAGGTGTAAGAGACAGGTTTTCGTCTCTTAGGAAGAATACGTCAGGGTCGTTGCCCCATGCCCTGTGATTAAGCTGACGGCGGCAGATGGTATTACTGATTGACTGCTTGGTTGAAACTCTTTCCCTGTGGATGATACGCATGTACAGCTTGTCATTCCAGTCAAGTCCGACGTCACAGCCGATGCGGCAGTAATCTACCAGACCGAAAGCCGGCATTATCGGAACACCACAGCCAATGATCAGTCTATCGCCGCATAATTCTCTCAGCCACTTCATGGCATCGATCATCTTAGCTGCTCTTGATTTCCTTTTGTCACCAAATGGCGCTCCCGCATAAAGAAAATCCAGTTTGACCAGGTCAAAATTCCATTCGTTGAAAACGCGGTCAAATGTTTTTTCAATATATTTTCTGACACTCTTATTATCTAAATCAAGTGAATAGAAACCGCCCCAGTTGCTTCCGTCTGACCAGTTGTCACCGTTTACTTTCAGAAACCAGTCCTGATGTTCCTGGTATATTTTACTTCTGGCGGTAGCTACAAACGGTGCCAGCCATAAGCCACTCTTGAATCCACATGCATGTATCTTGTCACTTATTGATTTCATGCCATCCGGAAATTTCACCGGATCCGGTTCAAGCCAGTCACCAACTGTCGGTTCCCATCCGTCATCGATCTGGAATAAGTCGCCTTTCTGCAGAAGCTTCTTACAGCCTTCCAGATCTTCCTCAATGCTGTTGATGCTGATATCTTCATAACGGTTGTACCAGCTTGAATATCCGAACAGCTCCTTGCCGGTACGCTGCTTTATGTTGAGCAATTCGAACCATCTGTCAAATACCTGTTTTTCGGTTCCTTCAAGATAACAGAAATTGAAAGCATCAAATGATCCGCTGTTCTTTACTCCGGCACAGTCTCTGACCAGTTTCAGTTCCCCTTTACGGCTGTCATAGTAGAAAATCGTATATCCGGGATATTCATCCAGCGAAGCGAATAACTGGTACTTTTTTTCATTGCGGAAATAACAGTAGGAAAAGCCGTGAAAATGTCCTCTTTTGTTGTCGTAATTGACAAAGTGATAATCAGCATAGCGGTCCAGTCCGAATTTTTTTATGCCAAATGCCGGTGTGTGAACAAGACCTCTTATTCTGTCCTTAACCGTGTATTCCGGACAGTAGGTCCAGCTCTGATAGCCGTTAAAGAACATTTTCTTAGTTGGAGAAACTTTAATTACGGCAGAAACATCGTTAAGAGTTCCCTTAAAATCAACCTGGATCAGGTTTATCTCCTGCAGCTGTGATTCTCCATGAATGTCATTAACTTTCCATTTTATTATCCTGTTTTCCATTTTTTACCCCTCTGTATTAAATCTGATGATTACTGGCTCCAGACCTCTGGCAATAACCGTTACATTTCCCTGACCAGGCTGACCTGTGGTTCTGACATAGGCACCGCTGCTTCCTCCTTCGAGAGTTGCCAGCGGACTGCCGATAACTTCCACAGAACCGGATGCTTCAAACTGTACCGGTATCTGATTATATGGTGCCAGGTTACCGTATTCATCCAGAACGCGTACTCTTATGGCTGCCATGTCATATGTATCTTCTTCTTTAAGTTCGGTCTTGCTGACTTTTACATCAAGATGAAGCTTGCATGACTGACCGAGTGTTTTGGTTATGACAGGTTCACCGTTCTTAATGCCTTCAAAGGTCCAGATCGTTGATTCTCCACCCCAGTTGCCAACGTATTTTCCAAACAGTGCAACACCGTCAGAATACTTCATTCCATATCTGACCATTGCCCAACCCATTTTCAGCATGTCTTTAGTCGGCATGTTGCTGTAGCCGTTAATAGCTGCTGATCTGAGACATTCATGCAGGATCTTTTCCTTGCTGCCGGTGAAGCCTTCCTTTGTTTCAAGAAGCTTGCCGATAGTGTCATCAACTACTAATGGTGCGTGTTTCAGAGATGTAAATTCACTGACAGACAGTTCCGTGACGAAATCACCGTTTTTGTAGAGTCTGACAGAATCCATGTTAGTAAATACATAAACCTTCCCTATCAGCCCTGCAGGATAATCGCCTATGTCCATGGTGGTTGAAATCTCCAGAACAGGTGTTTCATCCTGCTGTGAAGCATATACGCTGCTGGCTATCTTAGGGTTTCTGAAGCCATCCATTACGCCATGGTAGCAGACTCTGTCACCTGAACCGAAGTCCTTATGAGTCGGATAGTCAAACATGCACCACTGGAAACATCCGCAGTGGGTTCCGTCTTTAATTGCCTGATTGAGAACTCTGGCATGTCTTAAGGCATGTTCCTGCCTTCTTTCCCAGTTATCATATGGTTTTGTCGGGAACATGTGTCCGTTAGCTTCTGATATCAGTAAAGGTCTGTTTCCCTTGAATACCTTGTTTTTAGGCTTGCAGCCAGGAGTCTGTCCGTTATGTGAGAAATCATTAAATGAATATACATCTTCAAGTAAATGGCTGTTTTCAAGATATCTTACACCACTGGTGCATCTTGACGGATCTAATTCATGAGCAACCTTGTTGGTAACTTTATAGAAGACGTCATCATCCTGACTTTCGTTGATTCTGACACCCCAAAGGAAAATGGATGGATGATTACGATACTGTCTGATCATTTCCCTTACCATTCTGATGGCATGCTTCTTCCAGCTGTTATTGCCGATATGCTGCCATCCAGGTATTTCAGTGAATACCAGTAGACCCAACTGGTCACAGGCATCGATGAAATGCTGAGACTGTGGATAATGTGAGGTTCTGACAGCCGTGCAGCCAAGTTCTTCCTTTAGAATGCGGGCATCTTCATATTGCAGAGATTTGGTGGCGGCATACCCGATATACGGATAGCTCTGATGTCTGTTGAGTCCTCTGAAGAAAATCTTCTTACCATTCAGGTAGAAATCATTATTGTCAAAGGTAACGGTTCTGAATCCAAAAGTTATTTCTCTGGATTCGTCGTGTCCTTCCAATCTGACTTCGCACTTGTAAAGTACTGGGCTATCAAGATCCCATGGCTTAACATCGTTTAGAGTAACTTCAACCTTACTTTCAGGGGTTTTTGTTTCATATAATATTTCATTGTCAGCTGTTTTTATGTAAATGATTTTTTCCTGTTTCGATTCAGTTTCAATATTGATTACTGCTTTATTCAATTCAGGGGTATAAACAAAGATATCTTCGATGTGTTCCTCGTCAACAATATCCAGATATACTTCTCTGTAAAGCCCTCCATATGTCAGATAATCAATGACATATCCGAATGGTGGTATTTCACCGTTCTCCGTTGTGTCGAGTTTTACTGCTACTGTATGCTTGTTTCCAGCTTTGACATAATGCGTAATATCAATTCTGAATGCTGTATATCCACCCTTATGGGTTCCACATTGCTGACCATCGATATATACGGTAGCTATATGTGCAGCACCGTCAAACTGCAGAAACACTTTTTTATTTTCCAGATGATCAGGCATGGTTATTTCTGTTGAATAACCGCAGATCATCTGATAGTCCTTGTCATTTATATAGTGGTAATCAAGAATTTTACAGGTGTGAGGAAGTCTTACTGCTTCACCTGTTACTCCGTTTTTAAAATCATCATTCCAACTCTCGCTGAATGTCCAGTTATTGTTAAGAGATATCATATTATTGTTCCTTTGTGTAACCCCTTTCATAAAGATTATAGCATAATAACTCATTTAAACTTAAAAAGAAAAAAATTGTGTTATATTTATCTTAAGGGAGATGTTTTATATGAATGTAAAAACATTAATTAATAATTTTAAATCCGGTTCTTATGACGGTATTCTTCTTGATTACTATGTAGATGAATCCCTTCTCAATTATCAGAGAAAGAGATATGTAAATCTGCTTAACGAATACCTCGATAAGTTCGGTGATGATGAAGTAGTGGTATTATCTGTTCCGGGACGCAGTGAGATTACTGGCAACCATACCGACCATCAGCATGGTTGTGTATTGGCCTGCTCAATAAACCTGGATATCATCTGTGTTGCCAGCAAGGCTGCCAAAATGGAAGTTTATTCCAATGGTCAGTTCATCAGCAACATTTCTGCTGAAGATACTGAATTCAATCCTAAGCAGCAGCATACTTCAGCTGCCCTTTGCAAAGGTGTCATGTACTGCTTCAAACAGGCCGGATACAAGATCGGTAATTACAGAGCTGTCATGAGATCAGATGTTCTTGTTGGCTCAGGTTTATCAAGCTCTGCTGCTTTCGAAGTAATGATAGGCAATATTCTCAATACCCTTTTCAACGAAGGCAAAGTTGGCAAGGTTGAAATTGCCAAGTTCTCTCAGTATGCTGAAAACAAATTCTTCGGCAAGCCATGCGGTCTGATGGACCAGTGTGCCTGTGCACTTGGCGGTATTGCCTATATTGATTTCAATGATCCTGCTGATCCTCAGATCGAACAGGTAAATTTCAACTTCAAGGAACACGGATACAGCCTGTGCATCGTCAATACCGGTGGTTCACACTCTAAGCTTACCGGTGAATATGCAGCAATTACTGATGAAATGAAATTAATCGCCAATTTCTTCAACGAGGATTTTCTGAGATATGTTACCCCTTCTCAGATCATAAACAATGCCAAACTGCTGCGCGACAATTACGGTGACCGTGCAGTCATGCGAGCGCTTCATATGCTGTATGAAAACGAGCGCGTCAATAAACAGCTGGAAAATCTGCATAATGACGATATTCTCGGCTTCATCAGAACGATTAACGAATCAGGAAACAGTTCATATAAATATCTGCAGAATGTTTACAGCAGCGCTGATCCAGTTCATCAGCCTATTGCTCTGGCATTGCAGCTGTCTGAACAGTTCCTTGATGATGAAGAAGCCTGCCGTGTTCATGGCGGCGGTTTTGCCGGTACCATTCAGGCTTTTGTCAAGAACGAACATGTTTCTGCTTATAAAAAGTACATTGAAAAAGTATTTGGTGAAGATTCCTGTATAGTAATGCAGATAAACAATCACGGGAGCGACAGAGTAATATGATCAGAAAACCTGAATCATTCGGTATTGTAAAAGATACGGAAGTGTTCCTTTATACCATTTCTTCAGATAAGCTCATTGCCAGAATATCTGATTTTGGTGCCACCATTGTTCAGCTGTTCTACTGTGACGGTGATAACAGGACAAAAATAGTCTGCGGTTATGACAGTGTTGAGCCGTATATCATGAACGACAGTTACATGGGAGCTGTAGTACTGCCTTGTGCCAATCGTACCAGAAATGCTTCATTTAAACTGAACGGTAAGGAATATCATTTACAGCAGAACGACGGCAAAAATAATCTTCATTCTTCCCTTCCTGATGGCAGTGCTCAGGCTATCTGGAGCGTTGAAAACTATGCTGATAATTCTCTGACCTTAAAACTCAGTTATGGTGACGGTGAGCTTGGTTTTCCTGGAAACAGAGTTTTCATGGTAACCTATGAAATTAACAATAATGAATTATCAATCAGCTACAGTGCCATCAGTGATCAGGATTCCGTTTTCAATCCGACAAACCATTCATATTTCAATCTCAACGGCAAAGGTACAGTCCTTGATCATGAATTGAAAATATATGCCGATAATTTCACTCCTAACGATTCCACGAGTGTTCCTGTTGGTTCAATTTGCCCGGTTGAAAACACTCCGTTCGATTTCAGAGAATTCAAACCAATCGGCAAGGATATAAATCAGGATCATGAACAGCTGATTTTCGGCAAGGGTTATGACCACAACTGGCTGATCAACGGTTTTGACGGATCAGTAAAACTGATTGCTGAACTGTATAGCCCTGCTAATGATCTCCTTCTGAAGACCTATACTTGCTGTCCTGGAATTCAGGTTTATACGGCAAATTATCTTAACGATGATAAATACAGCTATAGAGATGCTGTTTGCTTAGAGACACAGTATACTCCAGATGCCATCAATCTGGATAACATGGTAAAACCTATATTAAAAGCCGGTAAATGGTGTACTCTTGTCACCAAATATGCCATATCAAAAAAGGAATCATAGATGTCTATAATTCCTAAAGATTGAATATCATAATAACACCAATTGTATTAATAGCCAGATTGGCACATCCATGGATCAGCCAGCTGGCTTTTAATGTGCCAAATTTCAGTGAGATCCATTGCAGTACCATACCGCAGCCTGCCAGTCCGATTATGCAAAAGGCGAATATCAGCGGATTGAACCAGTTTGACACTATTCCAATATGATAGAGCGCAAACAGAATCGCTGAAACAATTATTCCTGTACGGCGTTTTTCCTCTGCTTCAAAAAGATGGTAAATGAATCCTCTGAAGAAAGCTTCTTCAATAAAAGAATTAACGAGAATTATATAAGCGAATATGTACAGGCAGTTATCTTTCGTAAGCTGTTCCTTGTTCATAAGATTAGTTCTGATCTGTTCCAAATCAATGTAATTGCGGAAAACTAGAAAGATGATGATAATGCAGCAGTATGCCCGAAACATGCCAAAATAAAGTATTCTGGCAGACCGCAGTTTTTTCATCCTTATTATTTCCGTCAAGCTTTTTCCTGTCAGAAATGCATTAAGAATAATCGGTGACATCAGAAGCAACAGCTTAAGACAGCTTTTTATCAGATAATTAGGTTTTACATACTGTTCAATTAGAGTCAGAATCACAAGACACATAACTGAAACAGATAATGACAGAAGTGTGTTTCTTTTCATTTTATTAAGCAGCGGCAGCTGCAGCTGCAGCATCTCTGCTCCGCTGCATTCTGAGAATTACATATAGCAGAACGTTATCAATGAGATTGCTGTCATGACTGTTGGTTTTTATGACAAGCATGATGGCATACAGTATTCTCTCATCGCTGAACATGTTCCATCCTCTGAACTTAGGATATGAACTGAGGAATAATTCAGCCTGATTGATCTGGTCGATTATGTCTGCATCATCAATTTCCAGTAATGAAAGAACAGCCAGGATCTCTAGGTGATAATATTTTGATACCTTGATTCCGTTTGCTTTCAGAAGATCATATAACTCGAGGAACCTGTTAGTTTTTTCACCTGGTGATTCCATGTTTAAGGCCAGGATATGACTTAACTCCTGATTCTGTGAACTGCGGAAGTTTTCCTTAAGAATCCGAAATGCTTCATCCATTTCCAGAAGAATATCGCTAACATTAATATCGGAAACCGCCAGCATGGCAGCAAATATCATGTCATAATCGGCAGTAAGCCAGGAATGATCTCTTTTCATCTGTTCGTATATCATTCTTGTTTTATCTACATAGCGTCGATAATCTTTAGGTTCCTTGTTTTCCATTATTATCATTGCTGAAACTGCCTTATATGAACTGGAAAACAGCCAGCTGGTTTTGATTTCCCGCATAATGGCTTTCAGAATTTCGTAGTATTCTTCATAATCAGCTGACAGTGCCATTTTGACGCATAATGATAATTCTATATGAGAACGCAGTTCAGAGAATATTCCTTCGTTCTTTTTGATATATTCCTTCATTTCGATCAGTTTGTTTTCGGAAACATATGTATCCTCACCCAGCAAAAAGGTTGCCCGGCAGCACTGATCGGTTATTGATGACCATTTAAAGCAGTTCTTTAACAATTCACGGCTATCTATAAATTTTTCGCATTTTCTGTTTAAAGCTTCGTTCATACATAATTCCTCTTTATAGACTTATAAATCATTTTACTTTAAGTTCCGGCGACGTTCAATAATATATAAAAAAACTCCCTTTTTATGGGAGTTAAGCTATATCAGAAAATACCCTGTGCCATCATGGCGGTAGCCACTTTCATGAATCCGGCAATATTGGCTCCGGCAATAAGATTGTAGCCAAGCCCATATTCCTTAGCAGCATTTACTGACGCCTCATGAATATTGATCATCATTTTTCTTAACTGATCATCAACATCTTCCTTTGTCCACTGCAGTCTTTCCGAGTTCTGGGACATTTCAAGAGCGGAAACGCCAACGCCGCCGGCATTAACGGCTTTGCTTGGAGCAACTATCAGGTGTTCCTGTTTAGACAGATAATTAAGGGCTTCATTAGTTGTTGGCATATTTGCCACTTCAATGTAGTACTTTACACCGGAGGAAGCGATCTTTTTAGCACTGTTAATGTCAACGTCGTTCTGTGTGGCAGCCGGCATGTAGATATCGACATCATCAACACCCCAGAATTTCTCTCCTTCCACAAATTCACAGTTAAACTTTTCGGCATAACTGCGGCAATGCATTGGGTCATTCTGTCTCATTTCCAGGATGTAATTCAGTTTTTCTTCGGTAATTACTCCTTCTTCATCATGAATATAGCCGTCAGGTCCGGAGATGTATGTGACTTTAGCGCCTAACTGTGCAGCTTTCTTCATAATTCCCCAGGCAACATTTCCATAACCTGAAACACCGATTCTCTTTCCTTTTATAGTGTCATGCTCGTGTCTTAATACTTCACACAGATAATATACGGCTCCATAGCCGGTTGCTTCAGGACGGATCAGTGAACCCCCGTAGCTTAAGCCCTTACCGGTAATAACTCCGTTCTCATAATTTTGTTTTATTCTTCTGTATTGTCCGAATAAGTAGCCGATCTCTCTGGCTCCTACACCCATGTCACCAGCTGGTACGTCCACGTCTGGACCTATGAAACGGTACAAGGCAGTCATGAAACTCTGACAGAATCGCATGATTTCAGCATCTGATTTACCGCTTGGATCAAAATCAGAACCGCCCTTACCGCCGCCAATTGGCAAGCCTGTCAGACTGTTTTTGAATGTCTGCTCAAAAGCCAGAAATTTAATGATACTGTCATTAACGTTTTTCTGGAATCTCAATCCCCCTTTATAAGGACCGATGGCTCCGTTAAACTGACATCTCCAGCCTTTGTTTGTATGAACATTACCTTCGTCATCAGTCCATACGACCCTGAAAGTGAACATTCTTTCCGGTTCTACCATTCTGTGAAGCAGATCAGCCTTCTCGTATTCCGGATGCTGATCAATGACTGGTGACAAAGATGTCAGCAATTCTTCGACAGCCTGTATGAATTCAGGCTCGTCGCTGTTTTTTGCCTTTACATCATTAATTACTTTCTGTACGTAACTGTTCATATTATACCCCTGTTATTTATGTTTACACTTTTATTCTAGCACAGTAAAAAAAATATAAAGGTCTTTTATTAAAAAGTTTGAAAATTTTTTCATTTTTAATAATTTGAGCGCTATTTTGATAAAAAAAAGAGCTCTTACGAGCTCATTTGCTTACTCCCACTCAATGGTTCCGGTAGGCTTTGGAGTTATGTCATACAGAACTCTGTTAACGCCTGTAACCTCGTTAAGGATTCTGTCTGTAACCTTTTTCAATACTTCATAAGGTATTTCTTCAATGGTTGCACTCATGGCGTCACGGGTATTAACGGCTCTTAATATAACTGGCCACTGTTCACATCTGACATTATCTCTGATTCCAACAGATTTAAGGTCAGGAATGATTGTGAAGTACTGCCATACATTTTTATCTAGTCCGGCATTAT
The DNA here is from genome assembly GCA_017516045.1 of Erysipelotrichaceae bacterium. GTDB lineage: Bacteria > Bacillota_I > Bacilli_A > Erysipelotrichales > Erysipelotrichaceae > RUG521. The sequence goes on along the minus strand of JAFWDT010000021.1, from coordinate 54,259 downwards.
GGAATTCTTCTCTGAGAATGGCATCAGATTCTCTGACGGCTTCCAGTCTGTCTCTGGTGATTGCACCCAGACATCTTACACCTAAGCCAGGTCCTGGGAATGGCTGTCTGAATACCATGTTTTCAGGAAGACCAAGTGCTAATCCGACCTGTCTTACTTCGTCCTTAAACAGTAACTTAACCGGTTCTACGAGCTCAAATTTCAGATCTTCAGGTAAACCGCCGACATTGTGATGAGCTTTTACCGGACCGCTTTCCAGAATATCAGGATAAATTGTTCCCTGTGCTAAGAATTCAATGCCATCAAGCTTTCTGGCTTCTTCTTCAAACACTCTGATGAATTCCGCACCGATGATCTTTCTCTTCTGTTCAGGATTTGAAACACCGGCCAGCTTATCCAGAAATCTGTCAACAGCATCTACGTAAATAAGGTTGGCAGACATTTCGTTTCTGAATACCTGAATTACCTGTTCAGGTTCGCCTTTTCTTAACAGTCCATGGTTAACATGAACACATACCAGCTGATTACCGATTGCTCTGATCAATAAAGCAGCTACAACTGATGAATCGACACCGCCTGACAATGCCAGAAGAACTTTTTTGTCCCCTACCTGTTTCTTAATGGCTTCTATCTGTTCAGCAATGAACTTGTCTGCCAGTTCACGGGTAGTTATTCTTTCCATGTTTTCGGGTCTAACACTTGACATAATGAAACTCCTTTCAAAATCTAATAAAAAGATTATAGCACTATTGATTTTTCGGTAAAAGATTTTTGATATTATTCATAACCTAAAGATAACTAAAATGATAGAATATAAATAGAGAATCAATAACAATAATATGGAGGATATTCCCATGAAAATTAATGACGGAAAAATGTGGGCTCTTGTTAAAAGCAGACCTGAAGAAGGAATCTGGATGGAAAGAGTCGACATTCCGAAAGTTGGTACCAATGACGTTAAGATCAAAATACGTAAAACGGCTATCTGCGGTACGGACGTGCACATTTATCAGTGGAATAAATGGGCTCAGAACACCATCCCTATCGGCTTAACCATCGGACACGAATATGTCGGTGAGGTTGTTGAAGTCGGTCCGGGAGCCAGAGGCTTCAAACCAGGTGACATTGTTTCCGGTGAAGGACATATCACCTGCGGTAAATGCCGTAACTGCCTTGAAGGACACAAGGAAAACTGTGCCAACGCCAAGGGAGTCGGTGTCAACAGAAACGGCGCTTTCGCGGAATACCTTGTAATACCTTATGTAAACGTATGGCCTGTAAATCCTGAAATTGACGAAGAAATGTACGCTATTTTCGACCCTTTCGGCAATGCAACTCATACAGCTCTGACTTACAATGTTCTGGGTGAAGATGTTCTGATAACCGGTGCCGGTCCTATCGGCTGCATGGCGGCTGCAATAGTTAAATTTGCCGGTGCCCGTCACGTTGTCATTACCGATTTCAATGATTACCGTCTTGACCTGGCCAGAAAACTGGGGGCAACAAGAACGGTTAATCTAAAAAATGAAACACTTGAAAAGGTCATAAAAGAACTGGGAATGACTGAAGGATTTGACGTTGGACTGGAAATGTCCGGTGCTCCAAGCGCTCTGGATTCCATGATCCACAACATGAAGCACGGCGGCAAGATTGCCCTCCTCGGTCTGCAGGGTGCCGATACAAAAATAGACCTTGAGACTGTGATCTTTAACGGTTTATCACTCAAGGGAATTTATGGACGCAAGGTATGGGATACCTGGTATTCAATGACTACCATGCTTCAGGCAGGCCTTGATATCAGAGATATTATTACTGACAGAATTGATGTAAGAGATTTTGATAAAGGTTTCAGAAAAATGATTTCTGGTCAGTCCGGTAAAATCGTCATGGACTGGACTCATATAAATGATTAAGGGGGATCAAATGATGGAGAAAAAAGAAATACTTAAGCTCTATTCCGATCAGGTTCAGGAAATCAGAGCTTCGGGTTTGTTTAAAGGTGAACTGATAATGTCCACTCCTCAGAATGCCCATGTGGCACTGGAAAACGGACCTAAGCTGCTTTGCATGTGTTCTAATAACTATCTTGGCTTAGGAGATAATCCAAGAATCATTGAAGCAGCAAAACGTACTTATGATGAACGCGGATACGGACTTGCTTCCGTCAGATTCATCTGCGGAACCCAGGACATTCACAAGGAACTTGAAAAGACCATTTCACAATTCCTGCAGACTGATGATACCATTCTTTATTCATCTTGTTTTGATGCCAACGGCGGTCTGTTTGAAACGATACTTACTGCTGAAGATGCCGTTATATCAGATGAGCTTAATCACGCTTCCATTATTGACGGTGTCCGTTTATGTAAAGCAAAAAGATACCGTTATCTTAATAACAACATGGAAGATCTCGAACAAAAACTTATAGAAGCTGATAATAACGGCGCACGCATCAAATTGATTGCAACAGACGGCGTTTTCTCAATGGATGGTATAATTGCCAACCTTAAGGGAATATGTGACCTGGCTGATAAATATAATGCTCTGGTGATGGTTGATGACAGCCATGCTGTCGGATTTGTAGGTAAACATGGATGGGGCACTCAGGAATACTGTGACGTAATGGGACGAGTAGATATCATAACCGGCACTCTTGGCAAAGCCTTAGGCGGTGCCAGCGGCGGTTATACTTCAGGCCGTAAGGAAATCATTGATCTTCTCAGACAGCGCAGCCGTCCTTACCTGTTCTCTAATTCAGTTGCGCCTGCCATTGTTGGCGGGTCACTGGAAATGTTCAGGATGCTGCAGGAAAGCACGGCATTAAGAGACCATCTGGAAAACATTACCGCATATTACCGTCAGCAGCTTGTTGAAAAAGGATTTGACGTAATACCGGGAGTTCATCCATGTGTTCCGGTAATGTTCTATGATGAAAAGCTGACAGCTGAATTTGCCAGAAGAATGGTAGCCAAGGGCGTTTACGTTGTTGCCTTCTCTTATCCGGTGGTTCCGAAAGGAAAAGCAAGAATAAGAACTCAGGTATGTGCTAATCATACCAAGGAAGACATTGACTTTGTTGTTAAGTGTTTCGAAGAAGTCCGAGACGAAATGAAAGCCGAGTAATAAACTCGGCTTTATTTAATGATTATCTTTATTCTTGACTATTACGTCGTGTGCGCCGCCTTCGACAATGCTTGTTGATGAAACAAGTGTCAGCTTGGCTTTTTCCTGGAACTCCTTGATGGTAAGAGCACCGCAGTTGCACATTGTGGATTTGATTTTATATGTAGTTACGGCTACATTGTCTTTTAACCGTCCGGCATAAGGTACATATGAATCAACGCCTTCTTCAAATGACAGATGGCCGTCAGATTCATATCTCTGCCAGTTTCTGGCTCTGTTGCTGCCCTCACCCCAGTATTCCTTGACATAGTTGCCATTGATCATGAGCTTATTGGTAGGTGACTCATCAAATCTGGCAAAGTATCTGCCCAGCATGACAAAGTCAGCACCCATGGCTAAGGCTAAGGCAATGTGATAGTCATATACAATGCCGCCATCTGAACAGATTGGTACATAGATACCAGTTTCTTCAAAATATTTTCTTCTGGCTTTTTCTACAGAGATTACAGCAGTTGCCTGTCCTCTGCCGATGCCCTTTGTCTCTCTGGTAATACAGATGCTGCCGCCACCGATACCGATCTTTACAAAGTCAGCTCCGGCATTTACCAGGAAGCGGAACCCTTCTTCATCAACAACGTTACCAGCCCCTACTTTTACCGTATCACCATAATTTTCACGGATCCATTTGATTGTTCTTTCCTGCCATACGGTAAATCCTTCTGAAGAGTCAATGCATAACACATCCGCCCCAGCATTGATAAGTGCCGGTACTCTTTCCATGAAGTCACGTGTATTTATACCGGCGCCGACTACATATCTCTTATTGTTGTCAAGCAGTTCGTTAGGGTTTTCCTTATGTGAATCATAGTCTTTTCTGAAAATGAAATAACAGAGATTCTGATTTTCGTCAATTACCGGTAATGTATTGAGCTTATGATCCCAGATCATATCATTAGCTTCAGAAAGCGTAATGCCTTCTGTGGCGTATACCAATGATTCAAATGGTGTCATGAATTCTGATACCTTTGTATCCATTGACATCCTGTTGATACGGTAGTCACGGCTTGTAACAACACCGACAAGCTTGCCATGAGCAGTACCGTCTTCAGTTACTGCCATTGTTGAATGACCGGTTTCACGCAACAGATTGACAACATCCTGAAGTGTTGAGTCCGGTCTGATGTTGGAATCTGATACAACAAATCCGGCTTTATATGATTTTACCTTGGCAACCATTTCTGCCTGAGAAGCAATTGACTGATTGCCGTAAATGAATGATATGCCGCCTTCCTTGGCAAGAGCGATAGCCATACGGTCTCCAGATACTGACTGCATGATTGCACTCACCATAGGTATGTTCATTTTGATAGCAGGTTCTTCAACATCAGGTCTATATTTTACAAGCGGTGTTTCCAGACTGACGTTGGCAGGAATGCAGTTCTCGTCTGTATAACCTGGAATAAGCAGGTATTCATTGAAAGTATGTGATTCTTCTCTGTAGTAATGTGCCATGATAACTCCTCCCTAATTTATATTCAATTATATAGATTTAAATTATTTTATCAACAAAAAAAAGAACCTACCGTTCTTTTTTCTTTCTTATTTCCCTTTCAGGCATGATATCCCTGAAATATGAGTACATCTGTCTGTCAACGTTCTCGTCAATTCTGTATTTCTCGTTATTGTTGAGATAGAGCATGACCTTGTCACCGTTATTTGTAATTCTGTATTCCCAGCCTTCGATTTCACTGATGTAAATAAGATCAGCAAATTCATTGTTTTTGTCATTGTATATCACAAAGAAATGATCGAAACCTTCAAAGCTTTTCCTGTCTGTTCCAAAGCAGTAGATCAGGGCATATATGGTAACGATGCCGATGGCAATTACAATTTTAGTCAGCAATACAAGAAAAACCATAATCCAGATCAAGACCATGTTGCTTTTCTTTTTAGAGCTGATAGAACATCTTGTTTTTGCCTGTGGAATATGCTCTATTCTGATTTTATGAGATTTATGTTCCGACATATATTTTCCTAATCTAATTCTAGATTTTAAGGTATGTGTTTTCAATAAATTCCCATAATTTCACACACTAACACATGATTGTCAGTTAATATGTGTTTTTGTCAGCTTCAAACACGATTTCGGCACTTTTTCTGGCATATTCAAGTACTGTCACAACTGACTTGGTCTGTTTAAGCCTGTCACTGTACCGCTGCATGTTTCTGTTTTCAATGATGTCCTTTATGTCCATCAAAGTATATGCAAAGCCATCATGGGGCTGAGGATAGGAAATATCTGTAACTTCCTTTCTGGTAATCAGCTTGAGATCTTCGATAACACTAGGAGCTGTTTCAGTCAGAATGGATCCCTTCTCTCCCTGAATCATGATATGCTTATTGCCGATGGAGTTTTTGGAAACGATAACGGTGGCATTAAATTGTTTATACTCCATTAACAGAGTTCCGCTGATGTCAACACCAGTAGGAAGTTTGGTGACCTTATAGGTTACTTTTTCTGGCATTCCGAAAAGTGCAATGAAGGCGTTGACCGGATACACACCAAGATCCATTAAGGCGCCACCGGAGAATTCAGTGGTGAAAACATTACCGATGGTTCCGTTAAGATATGCATCATACTTGCGCGAATACTGACTGTAATTGGCGCTGGCAACTGATACATTTCCTATGTCGTTCAAATGATCTTTAATGCTTTTGAAATTTGGAAGAGACTGTACGCGGTCCATTTCCAGAACAAATCTGCCTTTTCTGTTTGCCATCTCAAGCAACTGATCAAATTCTCTGATATTGGAGCAGAAAGGTTTTTCAATTATGGCATTCTTGCCGTTTTCAAGTGCCTTAAGTCCATACTGATAATGCAAGCCGTTAGGCAGACCAACATAAACGGTATCAAAACCATCATCAGAGAGAAATTGTTCATAATCATCATATGCTTTTAGAATTCCATACTGATCTCTGAACCTGACAGCTTTTTCCATTTCTCTGTGATATACACTTTCAGTAATTACGCCGGCTATTGATGCAGCATACATAAAAGCATGAGAAATATCCCCAGTTCCTAATACTCCAACCTTCATCGGTTACCTCTTTCTAGAATTACAGCAATTCAATGTTATTTCTGTGACAGATTTCTATCATGTCCTGCGGCCAGACGGAAGCCTGAACCTCGCCTACATGTGCTTTATTTAATAATAACATACATAATCTGGACTGTCCTATTCCCCCGCCCATAGTTAGAGGAAGCTCGTTATTGAGCAGGGCTTTATGGAATGGAAGATTGATCCTGTCCATGTTATTGCTTTTTTCAAGTTGATAAAGAAGGCTCTTGCTGTCAACTCTGATTCCCATTGATGAGATTTCAACCGCGGTATTCAAAATGTCATACCAGAATAGCAAATCTCCGTTAAGCTGCCAGTCATCATAGTCAGGAGCACGTCCGTCATGCGGCAGACCGTCAGGTAGAACATCCCCTATCTGCATGATGAAAACAGTCTTTTTTTCCTTAACGATCTTGATTTCCCTTTCCTTAGCTGTCAGATCAGGATACATTTCATAGAGTTCCTTTGATGTTATGTAAAATACATCAGGCTGCTTGACGATAATATCAAGCTCCGGATAATTACGGCGGATCGCTTCTTCAGTATCAATTATGGCCTTCATTATACGGTCAACAGTACCCTTGAGGAATTCAATGTTTCTGTCTTCCCGTTCAACTACTTTTTCCCAGTCCCACTGGTCTACGTAAATTGAATGCAGATTATCCAGGCTTTCATCTCTTCTGATGGCGTTCATATCTGTATAGATTCCCTTGAATCTTCTTATACCGTAGTTTTTCAAAGCCATTCTCTTCCACTTGGCAAGCGAATGTATTATTTCCATTTCGCCCTCAAGATCCCTGGCAGTGAAAGTGATTGGTCTTTCGTATCCGTTAAGATTATCATTCAGACCGCTGTCCTGACGTACCATCAAAGGTGCTGATACACGAGTCAGACTGAGATGCTGAGCAAGCCGCCTTTCAAAAGTGTCCTTGACAAGTTTTATGGCATATTCAGTATGGAGCAGATCAAGACTGCTCTTATAGTTTTCAGGTATATACATATAAAAATCCTTACAGATTTTGGATTAAACAGCATTAAGTCTGTTAATCGAAAATCCCTTTCATATAAATACTTACCATATGATTCTACTATATATGACATTTGAATGACAGAAGAAAATAAAAAGACCGCTTTACAGCGGCCTGTAGGGTTTTATGAAATACTTTGTGCCTTGTAGTTCTTTTCATTAACTGTGAAATTGTCGGTGTCATCATCATAATCGACAACCAGGGTCGTATTGCCATCAATGCTGTCCTTGATTATCTTATACGCAATGGCAGTTTCGATATTCTGCTGAATGTATCTCTTTAGAGGTCTGGCACCATATTCTATGTCACTGCCTTCGGCAATTATCTTCTTCCTGGCATATGGTGTTACTTCCAGAGCAATATTCTGATCATTTAATCTGCCTGCCAGCTGACCGATAAACTTGTCGGCAATCTGACCAACTACCTGTTCGGTTAATGGATTGAAGATGATGATATCATCAATTCTGTTAACAAACTCTGGCTTGAATGATGATTTTACGATATCCATGTACGCCTGCCTCTTGCGCTCCGGATCTTTTTCAAAAGCGTACTGAGCGCCAAGATTACTGGTCATGATAACTATCGTATTCTTGAAATCAACGGTAACACCCTTTGAATCGGTTATACGGCCGTCATCAAGTATCTGTAACAGAATATTGAAGACATCCGGATGGGCTTTTTCAATTTCATCAAGTAATACGATTGAATATGGCTTTCTTCTGACAGCTTCAGTCAGCTGGCCTCCTTCATCGTATCCTACATATCCCGGAGGAGCGCCAATGAGCCTTGATACACTGAATTTTTCCATGTATTCACTCATGTCGATACGTACGATTTTATTTTCATCATCAAACAGCTGCTCTGCTAAGGCTCTGGCAACCTCTGTTTTACCGACACCTGTAGGACCCAGGAACATAAATGAACCTATTGGTCTGTTGGCGTCCTGGATATGAGCCTTGCTTCTTAGTACGGCATTGGATACAAGCTGAATAGCTTCATCCTGACCCATGACTCTCTTCTTCAGGGTATCCTGTAAGCCCAGGATCTTCTGCCTCTGAGTAGCCATCAGCTTGCTGACGTCAATATGTGTCCATCTGGAAACGATCTTGGCAATCAGTTCCTCATCAACTGTCTCCTGAATCAGAGTTTCATTAGGATCTGTGTTCTTGCTTTCCCTGATCTTCCTTTCGAGTTCAGGAATGGTGCCATACTGCAGTTTGGCAGCATCTTCATATCTGGCATCATTCTGAGCCTGTTCGAGATCAAGCTTGGCTTTTTCAAGCAGCTCCCTATTCTTCTTGTTCTGATCCAGCGTTGCTTTTTCGTCCTGCCATTTTGAATACAGAACAGCTTTCTGCTGTTTCAGCTTGTTAGCTTCATCACGCAGGTCAACAAGTCTTTCTCTGGTCTTTTCGTCTTCTTCCTTCTGTAAGGCTTTTTCTTCTATTTCAAGCTGCATGATCTTACGGTTAAGTTCATCGAGCTCATAAGGCATTGAATCCATTTCAACTCTGATTGAAGCACATGCTTCATCAATCAGGTCAATTGCCTTATCCGGAAGGAATCTTTCCGTGATGTATCTGTGTGAAAGAGTTGCAGCAGCAATTATAGCTTCATCAAGGATCTGGACACCGTGATGAGCTTCAAATCTGTCTTTCAGGCCTCTCAGAATAGATACAGTTTCTTCAACAGTCGGTTCGTCTATCTGAACCTGCTGGAATCTTCTTTCCAGAGCCTTGTCTGTTTCAAAATACTTACGGTATTCATTAAATGTAGTTGCCCCGATGCACTTCAGTTCTCCTCTGGCCAGCATAGGCTTCAGCAGATTAGCTGCATCCATTGAACCTTCAGTCTTACCGGCACCTACCAGATTATGTATTTCATCAATAAAGAGAATAATGTCACCGTTAGCCTGCTTTATTTCTTCCAATACGGCTTTCAGCCTTTCCTCGTATTCTCCTCTGTACTTGGCTCCGGCAATCAAGGCACCCATGTCAAGTTCTATGATGCGCTTGTTCTTCAGATTAAGAGGAACGTCCTTCTTCATGATTCTCCAGGCCAGTCCTTCAACAACTGCGGTTTTACCTACGCCAGGTTCACCAATCAGTACAGGGTTATTCTTGGTCTTTCTTGAAAGGATCTCTATTACTCTTCTTATTTCCTCATCACGTCCGATTACCGGATCTATCTTTCCGTTAATTACGTCCTGAACAAGGTCATGGCCATACTTTTCCAGGGCTTCCAGATTCAATTCACTGGTTGGTTCATCCATCTTCTTGCTGCCTCTTCTTTCCAGTTCGGTATTAAGACAGCCATCCATGGTCAGACCAGGGTAGTTCTTAAGTATTTCATTGGAAACATTTGATTTATTGAATAACAGGAAAATAAAGCATGTGGCAACAGTCAGATATGTTTCATCATGCTCACGCGCCCAGTTAAGAGCATTTGAAAATGATTCGGTAACTTTTCTGTTGAATATCGGCTGAGGGACATAATCGACTGTAGCAACATTCTTCATGCGGCTCTGACATATGTCCAGGCATTTTTCCTTGTCAATGTCCAGTTTCTTCAGCAATCCGTCAATAGTATTATCGCTGAATATCTGATACAGCAGATGTATAGTCGTAATTTCTGTATTATGACTGGTAGTAGCCATTTCCAGGCTCTTCATGATAATTGTTCTTAAACTTTCAGAGAATGAATTAATATCCATAATTTTCTCCTTTCTGGCACTTCACTATCAAGAGTGCTAACGTAAAATCTTAGAAAAAGTAACTTGAGAGTTACTTAAAAGCATCTTTGAACTTTTCAAAAACAGATTTCTTCTGTCTTTTTTCAAGATCTTTCAGCTTTGCATAATATTCTTTTTCTTCCCTTGTAATATTACTTGGGATAATAATTTCTATTTCAACATACTGGTCACCCTGAACACCGCCATAAGGATCTTTGACACCTTTTCCCTTCAGTCTGAACTTCTGGTTAGGCTGTGTGCCTGCCGGTATGGTCAGTTCTACATCACCGTAAACAGTCGGTACATCTACCTTGCATCCCAAAGTAGCATCCAGAGCTGATACCGGAACGGTTATGAGTATGTTTTTACCGTCTCTTACAAAATACTTATGATCGCGGACGTTGAACTCAATATAGAGATCGCCATTAGGTCCGCCGTTTGCGCCTCTGTATCCTTTGTCAGGAATTCTTAACTGCTGTCCGCTCTGAATTCCGGCAGGAACATTTACTTCTACTTCAACTTTCTTGTTGAGGTAACCCTGTCCCTTGCATTTGTGACATACATGTTCGATCTTCTTACCGGTGCCATTACAGTCCGGACATACTGATTCTGACTGGATACGCATGCCCATCATATTCTGCATTCTCATAACGCGGCCGCTGCCCTGACAGGTTGGACATACTTTAATGTCATCCTTGCTTCTGGCACCGCTTCCCAGGCATTCAGGACACTGTTCTTCAACATCAAGCTTGATTGTCTTTGAAGTACCCTTTATTGCTTCCATGAAGTCAATAGTCATGGACATCAGTCGGTCCTGACCTTTACGAGGTCCGCTGGCGTTCCCTCTGGAGGATCTTGTTCTGCCTCCAAACATGCTGCCAAACAGATCTTCTACATTGATGTCGCCAAAACCTGAAAATCCTCCGAAATCAGAGAATCCGTCAAATCCCTGGCCGAAACCCTGCTGAGGATCTACGCCGGCAAATCCGTATGCATCATATGCGGCTTTTTTCTGAGGGTCAGAGAGCACTTCATAAGCTTCCTGAACTTCCTTGAACTTATCAGCTGCATCAGGAGCTTTGTTCAAATCAGGATGGTATTTTTTAGCTAATTTACGATATGCCTTTTTTATGTCATCATCGCTTGCGCCTTTTGACAGTTCCAGGACTTCGTAATAATCTCTTTTCTCAGCCATTCAGCTCTCCTTCCGCCTTCATTGACCCGGCCGTCTATGACCGGGTCTGAAGGTAATAAATTAGTCTTCTTTCTTTTCAGTGAATTCAGCATCCATGACATCATCGTTGCTGCGAGTCTGCTGCTGTTGCTGCTGATATCCATTATTGGCACCAGCCTGTGAATACATCTGCTGTGCCATGTCATTTGCTGCCTTTTCCAGAGCATCAAGCTTATACTGCAGACCGTCGTAGTCGTTATTATCGATTGCAGCCTGTAATTCATCTCTTAACTTCTGGACTTCAGCCTTCTGTTCGGCAGAGATCTTATCTCCATTATCCTTTAAAGTGGCATCGATCTGAGCAATATATCCTTCTGCCTTATTCTTAAGTTCTACTTTCTTGCTCTTTTCTTCATCTTCAGCCTTATGAGCTTCAGCTTCTCTTACCATTCTTTCGATTTCTTCATCACTTAATCCTGAAGAATTCTGGATCGTAATTGACTGTTCCTTACCGGTGCCCTTATCCTTAGCAGATACGTGAACAATACCGTTTACGTCAATGTCAAATGTTACTTCGATCTGTGGAACACCTCTTCTGGCTGGTGCAATACCTGATAACTGGAAGTTACCTAAGGTCTTGTTGTCAGCTGCCATTGGTCTTTCACCCTGTAATACGTGAATGTCTACGGCTGGCTGGTTATCAGCTGCAGTTGAGAAGATCTGAGACTTGCTGGTAGGAATCGTAGTATTACGTTCGATCAGTTTTGTCATGACACCGCCTAATGTTTCAATACCTAATGATAATGGTGTAACATCAAGCAGTAATACGTCATTGACATCACCTGTCAGAACACCGCCCTGAATAGCAGCACCCATGGCTACTACTTCGTCAGGGTTAACAGACTTGTTAGGTTCCTTGCCTAATTCTCTTCTGACAGCTTCCTGAACGCATGGAATACGTGTAGAACCACCAACCAGTAATACCTGATCGATATCATTCTTAGTAAGTCCGGCGTCTGAAAGAGCCTGTCTTACTGGTCCGATTGTCTTATCAACAATACCCTTGATCATGCTTTCAAATCTGCTTCTTGTTAATGAAGTTTCAATATGTAATGGCTGATTGTCTGAATTTGCTGCAATGAAAGGAATTGAGATCTGAACTTCAAGCATTGAAGAAAGGTCCTTCTTAGCCTTTTCAGCAGATTCCTTGATTCTCTGCAGAGCCATGCGGTCTTTCTTAAGGTCAATACCGTTTTCTTTTCTGAAATCATCGCAGATCCAGTCAACGATGATGTTATCAATGTCATCGCCGCCTAATCTGTTGTTGCCTGCGGTAGCCAGAACTTCAAATGTTCCGTCAGCCAGCTGCAGGATAGATACATCGAATGTACCGCCGCCCAGGTCGTAAACCAGTACTTTCTGTTCAACGTTGGTCTTATCAATGCCGAATGCCAAAGCTGCAGCAGTTGGTTCGTTAATGATTCTTTCTACTTCCAGACCGGCAATCTTACCGGCATCCTTAGTAGCCTGTCTCTGTGCGTCATTGAAGTAAGCAGGAACAGTAATAACGGCTTTTGTTACAGGTTCGCCAAGATAAGCTTCTGCATATGTCTTCATATACTGAAGGATCATAGCGCTGATTTCCTGTGGAGTATAGTACTTTCCTTCGAGTTCAACCTTTTCATTTGAACCCATCTTTCTCTTAATGGAAATAACTGAATTCTTATTTGTTACTACCTGTCTCTTGGCAGCATCACCAACGATCTTGTCACCGTTTTTAAATGCTACGACTGATGGAGTAGTTCTGTTTCCTTCCGGATTTGTAATAACAGTTGGATCGCCATGTTCCAGAACAGCGACACATGAATTTGTTGTACCTAAATCAATACCAATAATTTTGCTCATACTTATTACCTCCTATTCACTGACCTTCACAAGGGCAGCTCTTAATAATCTATCTTTCAATATGTACCCTTTCTGCAGAACTTCTATTACTGTATTAGGTTCTACGTCTTCAACCTTTTCAGTTAACAGTGCATTACAGAAGTTTGCATCAAATGGTTTGTTCAAGCAATCTATTTCAGTTACTCCTTCGTTGTGAAGCGCATTCAGAATCTGATCATATGTCAGCTTTACGCCTTTCACAAACGGATCTTCTATACTCTTGCCTTTCAGAGCTCTTTCCAGGGAATCAATAGCTGGAAGAATGCTTAAGGCAAAAGTCTGTATTCTGTATTTGTTTGCCTGATCTGCTTCATTAAGCAGTCTTTTTTTCAGGTTATCCATGTCAGCATATGCTTTGTAATATGCGTTCTTGGTAACCTCAACTTCATGTTTTAGTTTATCTATTTCTTCCTGAAGCAACTCTTCAGCTGATTTTTCCTGTTCTTCTGTCTTAACAGGTTCCTCAACTGCTGTTTCTTCAGCAACAGTCTCCTGTTTTTTCTTTTCCTTCTTTGACATACTACCTCCTATTTGATTCTCTTACTGAATTGCTGTTCGATGAATTCAGCGGCGAAATCAAGGACACTTACTATTCTGTTGTAATCCATGCGGGAAGGACCTAATACCATCAGTTTTCCTTCTTCGTCTCCTACACGGAATTTACTGGATACAACAGCCATGTCATCGAACCATACCAGCTGATTTTTGTCATCTGTAGTCGTCAGTTTCAAACGGTTATCGTTGTTGCCAAGAGAACGCCATAATTTTGAATCCTCGAGCATCTTCATGATGTTTCTCATTTTCTCAATATCGGCGAATTCAGGTTGATACAGCATGTTGCTGGCACCGCTGTAATAGACGTTTTCACTGGCAAATTTAACAAAGGCCTGCATGAAGGCGTTGAATAACGCTTCATGTCTTTTAACAGAATGTGCCAGAATTGGTTTTATCTCATTCATCTTCTCAACGATATCGCTGATAGGCGTACCTATAAGACGGTCATTGAGAATGTTTGTACATGTCTGAATGTCTTCAATAGTGATCCGGTCGTCAAATCTGAATGTTTTGTTTTCAGTGTGACCCTGATCTGTTATGAATACTGCTACGGCGCTGTTGTTATCCAGCGGGAACAGCTTAATGTGGGCTAGCGTCTGCTTATTGGCATCCGGACCCAGAACTACAGAAGTCAGATTTGTCATGTTTGACAGGATCTCACAGCTTCTCTGAATTACATCATCAATTGGTACGTTGTTATCAAGAAGAGCCTGTATTTCATATTTGTCTTCCTGAAGAACTTCCTTGTCCATCAGATGTTCTACATAATATCTGTAACCCTTTGTTGAAGGAACTCTTCCGCTTGATGTGTGTGTTTTCTCAAGCAGATCAATCTGTTCCAGATAATTCATTTCATTACGGATAGTAGCTGATGAATAATCGAGATTGTACTTTTCAACAAGCATTTTTGAACCAACAGGTTCTGCTGACTTAATGAATTCCTCAACGATAGCTTTAAGGATTAGTTCCTGCCTTGGTGTCAACATTTCATATCACTTCCTTCTGGCACTCTTTTTCCTTTACTGCTAATAGTATACCACATTATTTAGCACTGTCAATATTTGAGTGCTAAACATTATTCTGTTATTATTTTCTTGTAAATTCGGGAGATTTTTATGGAGAAAAAAGATTTTATTCAGGCATTGAAATATACGTTAATTGCGGCAAGCGCCGGCCTTATTCAGTTTGGCAGCTTTACGGTTTTTGAAGAAATATTCAAGTGGGATTATTGGCCAAGCTATCTTACAGCTCTGGTTTTAAGTGTTTTATGGAATTTTACATTCAACAGGAAATATACTTTCCACTCTTCCAGCAATGTCCCGAAAGCCATGTTTCTTGTTTTTCTGTATTATCTTGTCTTTACACCGATTTCAACTATTGCCGGCGATAAGCTTACTGCCATTCTTAACGGAAAGGACTACATTGTACTTATCGGTACCATGATCGTAAAC
Source organism: Erysipelotrichaceae bacterium (assembly GCA_017516045.1). Classification (GTDB taxonomy): domain Bacteria; phylum Bacillota_I; class Bacilli_A; order Erysipelotrichales; family Erysipelotrichaceae; genus RUG521. The sequence continues at coordinate 39,134 of JAFWDT010000021.1, read as the reverse complement.
TTTGTAACTGAATTTCTGTTTCAGAAATACGTGGTATTTAAGGAAAACTGAAACTCTGTCAGTGTTTTATAAAGATAAATATGATATTATATTTGATGGTAAATTGAGGTGTTTATATGAAACTTAGTAACAGTTATTTCTATACATTAAGAGAAAACCCTAACGATGAAGAATCCACAAGTGGTCAGCTTCTTATCAGAGGCGGATATATTAAGAAGAGTTCTTCCGGCATTTACATGTTTTTACCTCTGGGTTTTAAGGTTCTGAACAACATTGAAGCTATTGTTCGCGAAGAGATGGAAAAAGCCGGATGCCGGGAGCTTCTGATGCCTTGTCTTCTGCCTGAAGATTACTATATTTCCAGCGGAAGAAGAGACAATTTCGGCAGCAGCATGTTCTCACTTAAGGACCGTTTTAACAAGACCATGGTTCTTGGACCTACTCATGAAGAACTTTTTGCGGTTGCTGCCAGCATGAAGATCCATTCATACAAGGATCTCCCTTTCTCTCTCTATCAGATGCAGACAAAGTTCAGAGATGAACCTAGACCTAGATTCGGATTGATCCGCGTCAGAGAATTCATCATGAAAGATGCTTACACATTTGACAAGAACCTTGAAGGACTTGATGTATCATATCAGAAGATATTCAATGCATATAAAAACATTTTTGACAGACTTGGCATTGACTACAAGATAGTCAAAGCAGATACCGGTGTCATGGGTGGTCTTCTTTCCGAAGAGTTCCAGGCCGTTACTGCTATCGGTGAAGATACACTGGTATTATGTGACAGCTGCGATTACGCCAGCAACCTGGAAATCAGCACTCACAGATATACTGATTCAGATGAAGAATTAAAGGAAATGACACTGACTGCTACTCCTGGTGCATCCAGTATTCAGGAAGTTGCTGATTATCTGAAAGTTGATGTCAGAAAGACAGTCAAGGCTTTGTTAATGAACATCGACGGTCAGCTGACAGTATTCTTTATCAGAGGAGACCGTGATCTCAATGAGACCAAAGTACTGAAACTTACCGGCGGCAAGGAACTTAATTTTGCCAATGATGAACTGATCGCTACTTCAAATGCGGTTGCAGGATATACCGGTCCTGTAGGACTGACCGGATGTAAGGTTATCGTTGATGAAGAAGTATTGCATATGAAAAACTTCGTTATCGGCGCCAATAAAGAAGGATATCATTATGTAAATGCCAACGTAAGTGACATTTCATACGATATGACCGGTGACATCAGTAACGTTGTTGAGGGTGATATCTGCCCTGTCTGCGGCGGTAAGATACACTTCAAGAAAGGTATTGAAGTCGGTAATACCTTCAAGCTTGGCAGCAAGTATTCTCAGGCCATGAATCTTTACTATCAGGATTCAAACGGCCAGCAGCAGCCGGTGATCATGGGCTCATATGGTATCGGAATCGGACGTACAATGGCATCGATAGTTGAACAGAATCACGATGAAAACGGAATCATATGGCCTGTAAACATTGCGCCTTACAAAGTCGGACTGGTACTTATCAATCAGCGTGATGAAGCGCAGGTTGAACTTGCTGACAGATTATACGAAAAACTTTTATCTCTCGGCATTGAACCGCTATTTGATGACAGAGATGAAAGACCTGGTGTCAAGTTCAAGGACATGGAGCTCATCGGAATTCCAATGCGCATAACTGTTGGAAAACTGGCCGGTGAAAACAAAGTCGAGTTCAGAAAGAGAACAGATACTCAGAACACTGTTCTTACTGCTGAAGAAGCCGTTGAACAGGTTCTGGAATTATGCAGATAAAAGCCTGAGGGCTTTTTTCTTTTAGTAAAGTATAATTACCAAAAAAGGTATAATTTTATGTTCCATTATGCTAAAATGTTTATGAAATTACAGGAGGAATAATTTTATATGCCATTAGTAACATCTACTGAAATGTTTAAGAAGGCCTACGAAGGCGGCTATGCAATCGGTGCTTTCAATGTTAATAACATGGAAATCATCCAGGGTATTACAGAAGCAGCCAAGGAATGCAACTCACCTGTTATCTTACAGGTATCAAAGGGTGCAAGAGCATACGCTAACCGTACTTATCTTGTTAAACTGGTAGAAGCAGCAGTTATCGAAACTGGTCTGCCAATCGTATTACACTTAGACCATGGTGATTCATTTGAAACATGCAAATCATGCATTGATGACGGCTTTACTTCAGTAATGATCGATGCTTCCAGCAAGCCATTTGAAGAAAACATCGAAATTACCAGAAAAGTTGTTGAATATGCACATGCACATGGTGTTGTTGTTGAAGCTGAACTTGGAACATTAGCCGGCGTTGAGGACGATGTAAATGTGTCTGCTGAAGATTCATCATACACAAGACCTGAAGACGTTGAAGAATTCGTAAGAAGAACTGGCTGTGACTCATTAGCCATCGCTATCGGTACAAGCCATGGTGCTTACAAGTTCAAACCAGAACAGTGCACACGCAATGAAAAAGGTATTCTTGTTCCACCTCCGCTGCGCTTCGACATTCTTGAAGAAGTTTCTAAGAGACTGCCAGGCTTCCCAATCGTATTACACGGTTCAAGCTCAGTTCCTCAGGAATATGTCAAGATGATCAATGAAAACGGCGGTAACATGCCAGATGCAGTCGGCGTACCTGAAGAACAGTTACGTAAGGCTGCTTCCATGGCAGTATGCAAGATCAACATTGACTCAGACTTACGTCTTGCCATGACCGGTACAATTCGTAAGTACTTCAATGACCATCCATCTCATTTTGACCCTCGTCAGTATCTGAAACCAGCAAGAGAAAACATCAAGCAGTTAGTAAAACACAAAATCACTGATGTTCTCGGTTCAAACGACAAGATCTAATTATTTATCCGATTTCACAGGAAAGAGACCATTACGGTCTCTTTCTTTTTATATGATTCTTATATCCTTACTTACTTTATTCAGGACTTCACAGCCATCGGCTGTAACGAGCACAAGATCTTCAATTCTTACACCAAGTTTACCAGGAAGATAAATTCCCGGTTCAATGGAGAAAATCATTCCTTCCTTAGTCAGATTGTCATTGAAACTGGAGACATCCCCTTTTTCATGTACTGTCTGACCAATGAAATGTCCTAATCTATGAGTAAAGTATTCGCCGTAACCGGCATCAGAAATAATCTTTCTGGCAGCTTTATCAATATCCGAAAGTCTGATCCCTGGTTTGATGATGCTTTCAGCGTATTCATTTGCCTGTCTGACAATGTTATAGACATGCTTTTCTTCGTCACTTACTGAACCATTGAAGAATGTTCTGGTCATGTCGGAACAGTAACCATCCTTGATGCATCCCATGTCAATAAGAACAAGTTCATTATCTTTTAACACTCTGTCGCCAGTCATGTGATGCGGATCTGCTGCATCATCACCAAAGGAAACATCTGTACCAAAACTGTTGCCATCTGCTCCTAATCTGAGATATTCGGCATCAACAAAAGCAGCAACTTCCTTTTCAGTCATACCAGTTTTGATGTAATTCATCGCATTCATGATTACCTCATCATTAATGCGGGAAGCTATTCTCATTTTTTCTATTTCTTCTTCATCTTTTATGGCTCTGACATTATCTACACAGTCTCCAGCCAGTTTTGCCGTTATCTTAGAGTTACTCTCAATTAATGGAATCAGGAATTTTGCAGGCCATTCCTTGTCGATTCCAACCGGTTTGCTGACATCAAGATATTTTACCATCTCACTTATTACATCTTCACCATCGTTATACCAGACGATCTCATATGGGACTTCAGGCATGAAAAACAGCCTGTTGCAGAAAAAGACATGATTACCGTCTTCCCTTAACAATAAAGCAAACAGTCTTTCTCCAGGATATACGGATACTCCTGTCAGATACCTGATGGCAATCGTTTCAGAGACGATCATCTGAGTTAGATCGTTCTGCATTAATTCTTTTATAACTCTTTCAATTCTGTTCATGTTAATTACCTGTATTTTTCTTCAAGTTTTTTCTTTACATAATTGGGAACAAACGCTGTTATGTCACCTTTATAACTGGCTATGCTTTTGGCTGTTGAGCTGGAAAGGAATGAGTATTCCGGCTTGGCAACCAGAAAAACAGTATGTACATCTGGAGCCAGGACCATGTTAGCGGTGGCCAGCTGCATTTCGTATTCATAGTCTGTGACGGCTCTTATTCCTCTGATAAGGATGTTTGCGCCTAATGATCTGGCATAATCGACTGTCAACCCATGACCGATCTGCACGGAAACGTTCTTAAATTTCTTTATGACATGCTGAACCATGTCCATTCTCTCTTCATTGGTAAAAGTACCCTTCTTTTCATCATTGCTCATGATTACAACGACAACTTCATCAAATACATCTGCAGCTCTTTCAATGATGTCAAGATGTCCATAGGTAATTGGATCAAATGATCCGGGATAAATTGCTTTCTGCATCGGTCTTCTCCTTTCTGAGATAGGTAATTCTGTTAATTCCATAAGTTGCGGTCTTTTCAACTGTGTATGAGTTATCAGGGACGATTTCCGTCCTTTTATCTGTTTCGACAACTATGACCCCATCGTCTTTCAGCAGATCATATTGTGCAATAAGCTCAAGGGCATCTTTTTCAGTTCCCTTGTTGTAAGGCGGATCAAGATAAATGATGTCAAACTGAATGTTTTGATCTTTTAATTTATTCAAAGCACTTCTGTAGCCGGTATTTAGTACTTTTGTCTGTTCCTGTACTTTAAGTTCAGCAATGTTGCTGTAAATTACATTAACAGCTTCCTTGGATATGTCGACAAGATATGCAAAATCAAAACCACGTGACAGAGCTTCCAATGAAATGGCACCGCTGCCAGCAAACAGATCAAGTATTATCCCACCATTAAAATATGGTCCCAGACGGCTAAAAACAGCTTCTCTGACACGATCTTCCGTAGGTCGAGTATTATTACCTGTTAATGTTTTCAGCTTTCTGGAGCCATATTTACCACTGATTATTCTCATCCTCTATCCTGCTGTTATATTTTCTTATGACGTTCTGCGAGATACCCATTATTGCCAATGTACAGATCATGGAAGTCCCACCTCTTGATATCAACAGTAAAGGAACACCTGTCAGCGGAATAAAAGCAGTTACTCCGCCGATATTCAGGAACATATGAATGAACAGATAGGCACAAGTTCCCATTAACAGAACCTTCTCCTTTTCTGTTTTAACCTTTAATGAATACTTGATAAGTATGAAGTAAATGATGAAATAAGGTACAAATACACAGGCAATTCCTATTATGCCAAGCTCTTCAACGATTACCGGGAAAATATAGTCAGCTGATGCTGATGCCAGATATCCGAATTTCTGAATCGAATTTCCCAGACCGACGCCTGTCAGATTGCCTCTGGACATGCCCAGCAGACTGTTCAGAAGTTCCTGGCTGTAACCGAAACGGTCCCATAACGGGTTTCCGGCTGACAGGAATCTGTAGAACTGATAAGCAACTTTATTGAATATTTTGCCTAAGAATCTGTTTTCCCGTATGAAGGCCCGTAATGAATCAGAGGTAAGGAAATTGCGGAATCCTTCCGTCATCAGCAGACTGGTAATAACAAAAATCGCAATTACTACTAAAACAATAAATATCTGCCATTTTTTATATAGCTTATTTGAAGGAATAAGGAAACAGATACCTCCAATACCCATAAACGCAAAGCCGCTGCCGAAGTCACTCTGTACGAGAATGATGATGATGCCGAAAACAAATAAAACAAATAGCGGATAAAAGATCAGCGTACTTGCTTTTTTAACATTCGTTGCTCTTTTATCGCACATGAATACGGCGACAGTGAGAACCATGAACACTTTCGCTATCTCACTTGGCTGGAATGAAAGAGGACCCAGGCTTATCCAGGCATAGGCACCGCCAATGTTGCCGAACAGTCTTGCAGCCAGCAACAGGCCCCCCACTCCCATCAGTTCAAGAACGATTCTCTTTGATACTTTTTCAAGCGAAAAAGTTTTGATCATGAAAAGATATACAAAAAATCCGGCAGCCACATATATAAGCTGTCTGATGACTGAAGAAATAACGACCTGTGTCGCATTGCTTCTTGATGTAATTGATGCAGATGCTATCATAACCGTACCGAAAAGCGTTAGGAAAACAAGACATATGGTTATCATAATGTCAGTTTTCATTCTCTTTCTGACTTTACGGGTATTATTCAGAGACATAAAAAACAAACCTCACTGCTTTATTATAACAAAGTTATAAATAAATTGATAAGTTTATTTCTTTTATGTATAATGTCGGTGAAAAGAAGTTTACAATCAATAATTGTATATTTGTTTTTCACTTATAGTAAGGAGGTTTTTTAAATGCGAATAACAGCTTCAGACATTGTAATGGATGGGGAACAGGTATTAAGAGAAAAAGCTGTCGATGTTGAACTCCCTCTATCAAAAAAAGACAAACAGACACTCACTGACATGATCACTTATGTCCGTAATTCACGTGACGAAGAATATCGTGAAAAATATAATGTTAAAGCCAGTGTAGGCATTGCCGCTCCGCAGATCGGTATTTCACGTAAACTGCTGGCTGTATCAATAGAAGATGAAGATGATTGCGTTGAATTTGCCTTGGCAAATCCAAAGATCATTTCAAACTCAACACAGAAAGCATATCTGGAAAACGGAGAATCATGCTTAAGCGTTTCTCCCGATGTTGAAGGAATCGTTCCAAGATATGCCAGAATAACTGTCAGAGCATACAACATGCTTACAGACAGACTTGAAAACATTAGACTGACAGGTTATCCGGCCATCGTGCTTCAGCACGAAATAGATCATTTATATGGGCATCTCTATTATGACCATATCAACAAGAATGATCCTTGGGCACCTATTCCGGATGCCGTCATCATTTAGGAGGAATAATGGCAGGACAGAATCAATACAATTCCCGTACTCTAAGTACCTACCTTCCTTCCGACACTAAAATCTTCGCTCTTGGCGGTTTGGGAGAAGTAGGCAAAAACACTTACTGCATAGAATGTAATGATGAAATCATTATTATTGACGCCGGGGTAATGTTCCCTGATGACAGTCTGCTTGGTGTGGATTATGTAATACCTGATTACACCTACCTGATAAGAAACCAGAAAAAAATTAAAGCATTATTAATAACGCACGGTCATGAAGACCATATCGGCGGTATTCCGTATCTTCTGAAAGTCTGCTCAATCAGCGACATATATGCATCAAAATTCGCTGCGGGACTCATTCAGAAGAAGCTTGAAGAACACCGCATGTCCAACCGTGCCGTAATACACATCATAAACAAAGATTCCAGATTTACATCCAAATATTTTCATATTGGCTTTTTTGATATTACACATTCAATTCCGGACAGCTATGGACTGGCAATTCAGACTCCTAATGGATGGATCCTATCAACAGGTGACTATAAGTTCGACCTTACCCCTATCGGTTCCAATGCCGATTACCAGAGAATATCCTACATGGGAGAATTCGGCATAGATCTTCTGATGTCAGACTCGACAAACTCAGAAGTTCCCGGTTTCTCAATCAGTGAAAAAACCGTTGCAAAATCCATTGATGAAATAATGGAAAAAACAAAGGGAAGAATCATCATTGCTACTTTCTCCAGCAATGTCCACCGCATTCAGCAGATCATTTCAGCTGCCATCAAGTTTGGCCGCAAGATATGCGTTATCGGACGTTCCATGGAAAATGTAGTTCAGATAGCCCGTGATCTGGGCCATATAAAGGCCAAGGACGACGATTTCATTGAACCGACATTATTAGACAGTTATCAGGCAAACAAACTCTGTGTGCTCTGTACGGGCTCTCAGGGTGAACCTATGGCTGCTCTGAGCCGCATTGCCAATGGTTCACATCGTTTTGTAACTATCATCCCTGGTGATACTGTTGTCTTCTCAAGCAATCCTATTCCGGGAAATGCCAGCAGCGTTAATGGCGTCGTAAACAATCTGACCAGGTTAGGCGCAATCGTTCTGACAAATTCCATGCTGAATAACCTGCACACTACCGGACACGCCAACAAGGAAGAACAGAAGCTTATGCTTCAGCTGGTAAAACCGAGATTCTTCATGCCTATGCATGGCGAATACAAGATGCTGAGAATGCATGCAGATACCGCTACTGAAGTTGGTGTCCCTGCTGATCATATATTCATCTGTGCCAATGGCGACATTCTGGTTCTGAGAAATCACGAAGTATACATGTGCGATACCAACCGTATCCAGACAGATGACATATACATTGACGGCAATGACTCCAGCGGCATTGCAACAGCGGTACTTAAGGACCGTCAGGTACTGGCAAACAATGGTCTTGTCTCCGTTATTGTGACTATTAATTCCCAGAATAACACCATCCTGTGCCGTCCAAACATAGTTTCCAGGGGGTTTATCTTCATCAAGGAAGGTCAGGAATTACTCAGAGATGCTGAACTGGTTGTTTATAAGGCAGTCAGACGGAAGATGGCTCAGAAAACCACTTTTGGTGAAATCAAAAACTGCATCAGAGAATCACTTGAACCATACTTCTACAGTAAAACCCATCGTAATCCAATCATAATACCTGTCATACTGAACCACATTGATGGTCAGGCTTTACGGAAAAGATAGCAGCAGACAAGTTTCTACTGCTTTTCTTTTCGTTTGTGTTAGAATAGAATCATGAAAAAGAAGCTGTTTTTGATTTTGGAAATTATTACATTTCTGCTGTTATCTGCCCTTTTCGGCTATCTCAATGCCAGTAAGTTCAATCTTACTGATTATGAGGTAACATATCTCGACATAAAAGATGAGACCGTACCGGAAAGCTTCATCGGGAAATCTATCATATTCATTTCCGATCTGGAATACGGCACCTTCTTTGACAAGACCAGACTGGAACTTTTCAAAAGAAAGATCAACAACTTCAAGGCTGATGTTATCATCTTCGGTGGAGATATGTTTGACAGAGAATTTGTTCCTATCAGTGAAGATGTTACTCTGTTAACTGATTTGTTAAGCGGTTTGGAGGCAGACCTGGGGAAATTTGCCATCATGGGAGATTTCGATCAGATAACAGACCGGCGTAAGGCACTTGTTTCCAAGATCTTATATGATTCAAACTTTGAACTTCTGGACGGTAATCCTATACAGCTTCATAACAACTCCAGCCAGCAGATGAATCTTATCGGCATCAATTATTCTGAAGATACAACAGATTTATCGGGTACATATTCAAATGTTCAGCCTGAAGATTATACCATTACGGTCATTCACGGTGCTGCCATGGCTGACATCCTTCCTATCAAGATAAGCGATCTTACTCTCAGCGGACACGCACATCACTGTCAGGTCAACTTCCCGTTCTTAATAGAAGATTCATTTACGCAGACCGGCGGATATTCAACTGGAAAATATAAGACAAACAATACGTTCCTATATGTTTCCAGAGGAATAGGTACTACGATCAGAGATTACCGTTTCTTCAATGATCCGGAAATTCTTTTCATAACATTCAAGCAAAAATAAAAGCTCCAATCGGAGCTTTTTTAAATCATTTCAATAAGTTCATCTACGGTAGGCATGTCCATGATGTTTTTGCCATAATGGGCATAGCATATTTTAAGATCTTTATCTGTCATAAACAGAGCTGGCAGCTGCAGTTCATTTCCTTCATAATCACCATGAGCAAATCCTGCTTCTCTGGCCTTGCCGCCTTTTTCCTTGAGTTTGTCGATGGCATCACCAACAAGTTCTTCTCTGGAAACTGCAGGAGCTATTTCAAGCGTGTTATAGATTTCAAAGGTATTATCACATATGATTTCAAAAGGCGTTTCCTGCTGCGCCAGTTCTCTTCTGACATGATCTGTATCACTCTGCATAACAACAAACAGCTTATAACCTTTTTCACTGATTTCCTGATATCTCTGGGTCAGAACGTGAACATCATAACGGCAAACTGTACATCCGATGTAACGGATTACCCAGAATATATTCTTTTCACCAACTACTTCGGATAATTTAACATTATCTCTCTTGTCTGTATTAACTGTAAAATCAGGCATTGTCATACCAACACTAAGTTTCATTTTCTTCTCCTTTTTTATTCCTGTTCAGTGACTGAATCAATGTTTTTTATTTTACTTTCGAAATTATAACCTTCAATTCTCTGCGACAGATATTCTCCCATCTCTTCCAGAAGCTCGATCATAGTCATGCAGAATGAGTGTCCCTGTCTAGGGAACATGTACGAATATCCCTGATAGTCATATTTCTCAAGAATATCTGTAAGAATGTAATGTCCGCCATTGAGATAGAAGTTATCCATGTCTCCATCACGCAGATGGATCTTGCCTCTGATCTTTGGCATTAACCATTCGTGATTGCGTTCAATATAGGCACCAAGATCATAGTGTTCTTCCCAGTATCTGACAACATCACGATTAATCTTTCCGGTAAACGGATCATAAGAATATACCGGATAACCGTCATCACCGCAAGGTGAATAGCAGGCCTGGAATACTCCCATCTGACCCATGCCGTGAGCCAGATCACCGCCTAAAGCCAGTTCATAGCGGTTTTCTTCACGCATTGTCCAGATAACATTTCCCTTCACATCTCTCATTCCCGGTCTTTCTGCCTTACGCCAGTTATGATCTATTTCATAGACATTTTCATCGTTGTACATGTCAATTAACTGAAAGGCATGGAAATCCATTCCGTCACAGCAGGCAGGCCAGCTGCCCCCGAATACATCCGGATAGAACAACTGCAAAGCCATTGATTCCCATCCGCCGGTTGAACCACCAGCCAGCAGTCGGCTTTCCGGTGTACCCATCCCGCCGAATTTCTTTTCAATTGCCGGAATGAATTCCTGTACAAGAGCATCACCATACGGCCCAAGATTAGCCGAGTTTACTCTGTAGGAATCGTCATAGTACATGTTGGCATCTCTTATGTTTACAGCTATCATTTCCGGAGCTTTGCCGCTGTCCCAGTATTCCGTAACTCCCCGTTCAGATTCTCTTAATTCAAGTCCATAACGGAACGGAGGTACATCTGCCGGCCAATGTCCCTGCCAGTATAAGACAGGATATTTCTTCTTGCGACTGTACCCTTTCGGTAATAATACATTTGCTCCGATATATGTATCTTCTCCCCAGAACTTGGACAGAAGCTTGCTTTTCATCTTGAAATAGCGTATTCTTCCCTTTTTGTCATAGTTGTTCTGAGAAAGCACTTCTCCCTTTTTCAGTTCTCTTTCAGGCTTGATCTGATATTTCATGTCAAGCAGAATATTTTCGCTGCCAAATTCAACAGTTTTTACTGCAGAATACAGATTATACGGTGTAACTGCATAGTTACATCCGCCGCCGTTGTCCTGCATACCGTAAATGGTATGACCGTCGCCTCTAACATATTTGTGATATTTAATGAAGAACGCCTGAACACATAGTTCTTCATGCGGAATTTCATCAAAATCAAATGGGAATCCTATGATCTGGTCTTTCAGATCATCAAGAATTATTTCGTCGCCGCCATGTATACCGTAAAGAGTAACGCCGAATACAGGTGATCCGTCAAGACCGCGCCTTCTGAAAAGATGTCTTTCCGTACTTTTACTGTCAGGCCTGTCAATGAAGAATAACAGTCTGCCGTTCAGTTCATCTTTGATTGATTTGCGTACTTTGATTTTTATCGTCATAGAGCCTCCATAATACAAACAAAGCCCGATAAACTCGAGCCCTGTATGTCTTGTTACAGGGATAAGAATTAACTTACCCCAATACTATCATAATTGTTTAAGGAACTGTAGCAAATCGCCCAGCGATCCTCGGTAATCAGCATCATCTGTTCGGTTGCCCTTGTTGAGAAGACATTCTGTGACCAGATATGTCGTCATCCCCAGATCCCCTGCCGCCAGATCTTCAGTAATATCATTGCCAACCATCATTGATTCCTTTGGATCAATGCTGTTTCTGTCAACGATTTCCTGATAATAACGGATATTTGGCTTGCAGTAATAACTGTTTTCGTATGTAGTAATATCTGTAAAGTCGTCTTCCCTTAGTCCGGCCCAGCGGATGCGGTTTAACGTACCTACTCTTGGAAATAACGGATTTGTTGCCAGAATTACATTTAAGCCCTTATCATGACAGACATCAATTATCCGTCTCGCTAATGGTGTCGGCGATGTCGTTGTAATGGCCTTGTTGAATTCATCAGCGTAGAAATCTACAAAATGCTGATGATTCTTTTCCTTTGGCTCATTATATTCATTCTGGTAACATTTCCAGAAAGCATCTTCATTACTGCAACGTCCGTCGTTACCATACATGGCTTCCGTACCCTTCCAGATCGTTTTGACAAGTCTCTGCGGTTCAAAGCTATACGGAGCCATCTTCTGGCACAGATATCCGAAATATGTTTTGGTAAAGGCATCTTCATCCATTGGCAGAAGAGTACCGTCGAGATCAAACAGAATGTTTTTCATTCCGTCTTATTTCTTTTCACCGATTGACAGTAAGGCATTTAACAGAATGCCGAATACTGAAGCGCCGGCAACGCATGGAATGTTCATTCCGAAGAATGGAATGTTACCACCGAATGCATACTGTCCGCCTAAGCCGATAACCATGATGACAGCGATAACAGCGATGTTCTTGCTGGAGAACATGTCTACCTTCTTGTCGATCATGATGGCAATACCCTGTGCAGCGATGGCACCAAACAGGTATACTTCCAAGCCGCCGATAACTGCCAGAGGAATGCCGTAGATAGCCTTGATTAACGGTGTGAAGCAGGCAACTATCATGGCAATTACTGATGCAGCCATTAATACAGGTACTGAGAAGACCTTTGTAATAGCCATTGTGGAAATGTTTTCACCATAATTTGTTCCAGCAGGACCGCCGATGACACCGGCAACCATGTCACAGAGACCGTCTCCGATCAGGTTAATGTCGAGCAGATCGATCAGACTGTAATTCATCTTCTTGCCTTTCTTTCTGGCAACATCATTTACATAGATATCCAGCTGATACATATGAGCTGTTGATTCAGGAATTGTAGCAATGGCTATTGGCATGATACCTACAAGTGCGTTCAGTGAGAACTTCGGGAATGTGAATGCAGGTACTGCAAATGGCCCGAAACTTGCCAGTGAATTCAGTGATTCGTCTGAAATTGTTCTGAACAGGTTAATTCCACCGGCGTAGAACAGTGCAGCAACAATACATCCGCAGGCAGCGCCTAACAGTAATGGGATCTGTCCAAGGAAGCCTTTGAGATATTTTGAGAAGAATATTGTTGATAATAAGGTAACCAGTGAAACGATCAGCCATGCAGTTCCTACTGTACTTCTATCTGCTGATACAGCATCACCTAATGCATTTCCTGCCAGTGTTAAACCGATGATCATGGAAACCGGACCGGTAATTGATGCCGGCAGTATTTTTTCAATTGTATCCTTACCGAATTTTCTTACAAGCAAGCCGGCGGCGATTGAAACAAAGCCACTCATGATAATACCAAACTGAGCTTTTGAAATCAGTTCAGCCGGTAGGATACCTGTAGCCTGCCATGCAGCGATTTGATCAGCAGTGCCTTCTGCCATGGCCATGGCGGAAACTGCAGATAAGTAAGCAAAGCTTGAGCCGTAATATAACGGGATTCTCTTGCCGGTTATCATTATGAAGCATAATGTAGCCAGGCCTGAAGCAAATATTGTTGTTGAAACCTGGAAACCGGTGATCAGGGCAACGGTAATTGTTGCCGGGAACATAACGATAACCTGCTGCAGTGCATAAACAAGCAGTTTACCAGTTTCTGGCCTTTCCTCTGGCAGATAGCCATAAGAATCTTTTTTAGTAGTCATAAAATCTCCCTCCTTATAAGCGATTTATGCAGACATCCGTTTCACCGTCAGTTTCTTCCAGTCTGACAGCTACAACTTCATCGAGTGAAGTTGGAATGTTCTTGCCAACGAAATTTGCCTTAATAGGCAGTTCTGTATGTCCCCTGTCGATCAGGACACATAACTGAATACGCCCGGCTCTCCCTACTTCAACAAGTGCATCAAGTGCAGCTCTGACGGTACGGCCGGTAAAAATAACGTCATCAACCAGAACAACCGTCTTTTCTTCAATTGGAAAAGAAATACTAGTCTGATTAATGACGGGATCGATATTTATTTTAGATAAATCATCACGGTAAAGTGTAATGTCCAGTGTTCCGACAGGAATACGGGTTCCTTCGATGTTAAAGATATTCTTGGCAAGTCTTTCAGCGAGAGGCACTCCTCTTGTCTTAATGCCAACCAGGCATAGGTTTTCAGTACCCTTGTTTTTCTCGATTATCTGATGAGCCAGTCTGACTAATGTTCTTTCAACGTCTTCCCTGCTCATGATCTTAGCCTTAAATTCCATACATCCTCCGAAAAAAGGGTCTTGTGCACGACAAGACCCTGTACATTCGTTAAAAAAATGTTTCTGAACTTGTCGGCATCACAGTACCGTCTTTAAAGTTACTAGTATTATATAACCACATTTATGCTCTGTTTGCAACAAAAAAAGAGAATAAATTTTGAATGCGTTTTTACAATGAATTCAATCCATCTATATATAAAAAAGAGAAAAAGTTTTACTTTTCCTCTTCTTGTTTTTCCGGAGTTATTACGATATCAATCTTGTCAATTGATTTGTCATCCATGTTCTTAATGGTGAATATTGCACGGCCAATCTGAACACTTGGATGTTCATCCTCTTCAGGAACGTATCCGAGCTTATCCATTACCAGTCCGCCAATCGTGTCATTTTCACTGTCATCAAGTTCGATATCAATGAGTTTGCTGACGTCATCGATGAGAGCAGCGCCATCAACGATATAATGGTTTTCATTTAATTCCTCGAATTCCTGATCTTCATCATCAAATTCATCCTGAATGTCTCCGACGATAGATTCCAGCAGGTCTTCCATCGAAACAATGCCATATGTTCCGCCATATTCATCAAGTACTATGGCTACCTGAACTTTGGTTTTCTGGAATTCATCAAACAGATCGTCGCATTTCAGGTTTTCATATACAAACATAGGTTCACGCATGTATTTCTTGATAGTGAATTTTTCTCTCTTGGATTCATCAACAAAGAGTTCCAGGAGGTCTTTGACATATAGCATGCCGACGATGTCGTCAATGTCTTCATCATATACTGGAATACGTGAATGTCCTGATTCGCTGAACCGCTTAATGACCTCATTAAGTCCTTCGGTAAGTTCCAGAGCTTCCATGTCTGTTCTGTGAGTCATGATTTCACCGACAGTACGGTCATTGAATTCAAACACGTTGTTGATCATTTCTCTCCGCTCTGATTCAATCAGTCCCTTTTCATTGCCGGCATCGACCATGATCCTGATCTCTTCTTCCGTATATTCCTGCTGACCGTCAGATTCCTTGATGCCCAGTGCATTAGCCAGAGCATTTACTGTCTTTGAAACCAGCCAGACGATAGGCTTGAACAGACTGTAAAAGAATTTCAGCGAACCGCTTACAGCAAATGCAACTCTTTCTGGATCCTTAATGGCAATTCTCTTTGGAAGAAGCTCACCAAAAACAAGTGTCACAAAGGACAGCAGTAATGTGATTACAAAAATAGATATTATTCTTACTACTGAAAGATCAATAGATAAATTTCTGAATAAGTATACGATATAATCAGCGAATGTGTCAGCAGCAACAGCACTTGACAGAAATCCTGATAATGTAACGCCGATCTGAATAGTCGAAAGAAACGTTGTAGGTTTGCTTGTCATTTCAAACAGAGATCTGGCTTTTCTGTTTCCTTCCTGCGCCATTTTTTCAAGTTTGGCATCATTGAGAGAAACAATTGCCAGTTCACTGGCTGCAAAATAAGCATTAACCAAGATCAGCAATAATAATAAAACGATATACCCGAAAACTCCCTTTTCAGGCAATGAAGCATTTGTCTGTGAAACTGTTAATAATGACCACGAAAGCGGATCCATAATCCGAAATCAACTCCTTTTTTACAATCTATAATCTTATATTTTCACCTGAAGCATGTCAACAGATGTAACTAAATATTTCTGAAATATCTCTTTACGGTGTATGAATCGCCGTTACTGATTATTTCCTTCTCCATGTTACTCTGGATAAAGCCCAGAGCTTCAAAAAAGGCAACAGCGTCTTCATTTTCCGGATCGATCCAGGTAACAATTTCATTATATTCTTCCCTTCTCAGCTTTCTGACTGCTTCATGCAGAAGATTCCTTCCGTTTCCTCTGCGCTGATAGTCTTTAAGAATATATAATCCATATATTTCCCCGGCATCGCGGTAGAAAGTATCATCTTTAGCCATCCCATAACAGCAGAAAGCAACTATTCTGTTGTCATAAATTCCTATAAGCGTATCATTGCACTTATTATTTCTGAAATATTGAATGCATTCTTCAATTTTTCTGACTTTACTGCTTTTTCCGTATATTTCATCCATGCAGGTATGATATAGTTCACCTAATTCCCTGGCGTCAGTTGGTTTGGCAAGTCTCAGAGATATCATAATTTCATACCCTCCATATTTCAAAATTATACTATCTTTACATAAAAACCACAATACACATAATGTTCACAAAACCTTTAAAAAACTTCACTTTTGTATCATTAAACTTCTACTTTGTGATTCTATAATTCAGGCTGTAAGGAGGTAAGCAACATGGATTATCAGTCAATATTTGAAAGAGTTGAAGCCAAATACGTTATTACCAGAAAACAGTATGAATTGCTGATGAATGAACTAACTGACAGGCTGACACCGGACAGATTCCCTCACAGTGAAATTTCAAGTATATATTTCGATACAGACGACTTCTGTCTTATCAGAACATCTCTTGATAAAGGCTGCTATCGTGAAAAGCTGAGATTAAGAAGCTACTGTCTTAAGGATGATTCCTCTGAGGTATTCATTGAAATGAAAAAGAAATATCATGGGGTTACATATAAGAGAAGACAGGCAGTTACGTACAGACAGGCTATGAACTACATTCTGTTTAATAAAATGCCGTTTGATTCTCAGATACTGAAAGAAGTTGATTATCTCATGAATAAATATCCTGATCTCAAACCTAAGGTCCTGATCAGATATCAGAGAGATTCATTTTCCGGTATAGACGACCCGTCTCTGCGAATAACATTTGATTATCAGATTGAGTATTCAACAGATAACCTCACATTATTTAACAGAAACCCGGAAAAGAAACTTACGGATAACGACACGATCATTATGGAAGTAAAATCATTGAATGCCATGCCTTTATGGATGACATCAGTCCTGGATAAAATGAACATCTTTCCGGGTAATTTTTCAAAATATGCCCGGATTTACACAAACGATATTATGAAAGGAGTTAAGTTATGTTTGAACAATTATTCACATCCATATACAGCGGAACGATCACGCTTGAAATATTTATCATCTGCACAGCTGCATCAGTCATATTAGGAGCCATTTTAGCGCTCTTACAGGGACATTTGAATAAAAGTAATCCAAGTTATCAGATGACACTTATTCTGATGCCTGTTGTCGCTCAGACAGTCATTATGATGGTTAACGGAAACGTTGGAACAGGTATTGCCGTAGCCGGCGCCTTCGGACTGGTAAGATTCAGAAGCATGCAGTATAAGGCTGAAGACATCCTGCTGATCTTTGTCGCTGTAACCATTGGCCTGGCAACATCCATCGGATATATCGGCTTTGCTTCACTGTTTACATTCATTGTATGTGTTATAATGACAGTATTCAAAAAGACCGGTAATTTTGGACGGCAGCATCTGGAATTAAGGATCACCTGCCCTGAAAGCATGAATTATGCTGAAGAATTAAATGATGTATTTGAAAAATTCACAGCCAGCAGCGAACTGCTGTCTGTCAGAACAACCAATATGGGAAGCCTGTTTAAGCTCACATATGATGTTGTCATGAAAAACAGAAACGAGATTCAGAATTTCATCAACGAATTAAGAATCAGAAACAGTAATCTTGAAATCAATTTAGGAGTATTCCCGGAGGTAAGCGAATAATGAAAAGAATTCTTGCTTCATTACTGGCATTGCTGCTGTTAGCAGGCTGTGCCACCAAAACACCAGATAATGCCGAGACAAACACAGAACAGAACGTTGAAACTTCAACAGACAATAAAACCGAAACAGTTATTACAGAAAATTATAGTATTACTGAAACAGTAAACAATACATTACATGAGACATTCTCATACAATAATACAGAGTATGATGTATCTGTAAGCAAGCGTGACCTTACCGGAAGTTATGAAGAGATCACCGGTACAATAGAGTTTTCTGGCAGTGAAATTAAAACTGCCGGAAGTAATGTTACTGTTAATGGAAATACAGTAAAGATCACTGCGGCAGGCACGTATGTTCTGTCCGGTACCGGTCAGGGTACTGTTCTTATTGAAACTGACAGTGACTCTAAGGTTCAGCTGATTCTGAATAATCTCACACTTACTTCAGTTGACAATGCTGCAATCCTGGTTGGTCAGGCAGATAAGGTGTTTATTACCCTTCCTGACAATACCGTCAATACAATATCGGATGTTTCCTCTTACACAGCAGTATATGATGACTCCGATGTTGACGGTGCGATCTTCTCTATGGACGATCTGACAATTAACGGTACTGGAAAACTGATTGTATACGGCAAGAAAAGCCATGGAATTGTTTGTAAAGATGAACTGACAATTGCCGGATCTGTTATTCAGATTTCATCAGTTAAAAGCGGAATTAATGCCAATGATGCAGTAAAGCTGATAAATGCTACTGTAAAAGCTGATGCTGGAACTGATGGTATAAAGGCAGATAATTCTACAGACGATACCAAAGGTTTCATTTACATAAACAATTCAGTAATAAACATTTCCTCTTCAGACAAGGGCTTGCAGGCAAGTGCTGCCGTTCTGATTGACAGCGGAAGCATTACAATTTCATCAGCTGATGACGGCATTAACAGCGACAGTATTATTGTTATCAATGACGGAAGCATTAATATCAAATCTTCTGACGATGCCATTCATGCTGACTTCATTCTTGAAATAAATGACGGAACGATCAGTGTTGATGCTGCTGAAGGTCTGGAAGCTACTATTGTCAATCTTAATGGAGGCAATATTACCGTAAACGCTTCTGATGACGGTATTAATGCTGCCAGTAAAACGGCTGGCTATACCCCTTCGATTAACGTAAACGGCGGCAGCATTAATGTAACAATGGGTCCTGGTGATACTGATGGCTTTGATTCCAATGGCAACATTATCATTAATGGCGGCAACATTAACATATCTGCACAATCAGCCTTCGATTATGACGGCATCGGACAGCTCAATGGTGGCACGGTAACTGTCAACGGATCACAGATTACCCAGTTAACCAATCAGATGATGGGTGGCCCGGGCGGCATGGGAGGTTTCGGTGGACAGCCTGGCGGTGGATTTGGCAGACCAGGTCATTAATTGACTAAAAAAACCAGTATCTGAGAAACTTCTGATATCTCATTTACTGGTTTTTGTTTATTTCTGATAGAAGACCTTACCGTTAATTATTGTCTTAATAACGTTGTAATCTTTATCCATTATGACAAAGTCACTTTTTCTGCCTACTTCAATTTTACCTCTGTCATGGATTTTCAGACATTTTGCCGGATTTTCCGCAAACAGAGTTCCAACTTCTTCTCTAGACAGACCGACAGTGTTATGAGCACGGTACATTATCTGGTTCATGGTATTGTTGCCGCTCAGTATGTGACCGTCTGTTCTCCAGTTAAAGCCATCTTTTGTAACAACTACTGTACCGTCAGGAAGTTCATTTTCTCCATCCGGAAGACCGGAAACACTTGAAAGGTCTGTTATGCCGTAGCAGTTTTCTATTCCCTTGGCTTTGATGACAAGCTTTACCCAGGCCGGTGCAACATGATAGCCGTCCATGGTGATCTGAGCTTTGATTCTGTCATCAAGCATGATTCCGGCAACCGCAGAAGAATCTCTGTGATGCATTGGAACATAGCCATTGAAGATATGCGAACATGTAGCCAGACCGTGATCAGCGGCTTCAATGACCTTTTCAGCAGAAGCCTTAGTATAGCCAATTTCAGGCATTACACCCTTTGACGAAACGTAATCCAGCCACTCCATAGCCCCCGGCATTTCCGGAGCAACACAAATGAAGCCTACATCGCTGTAATCATCACTTACCAGCCAGTCAGAATGCTCTCTGGTTGGCAGAGGATATTCTCCTCCTTCTTCGATATAACGGTCAAGGGTCAGATATGTTCCTTCAAAATGGAATTTCAGCAGATCAGCTCCTTTTAACTGTTTACGCATTGAACGGATATGCTGTACGGCTTCTTTTTCTTCCTGGAAACTTGAGAGATCCATTGCTAATGTTGGAAATACAGTTGTTACACCAGTTTCAGGAAGTTTTTCACTCAAGAATCTGACCTGATCATCTCTGCTGCCGTTAAAGGCAGTTCTTTTTTCATAGCCGAAACTGCGCAGGAAACCACCGTGACAATGTGCATCAATGATACCGGCATAAAGTTCATTTCCTTCTGCATCTATAACTTCATCATCTTGAAGATCTTTACCTATTTCAGTAATTACCTTTTCGTCAAATCTGACATCTAAATCATGAAATGATCCGTCGATAAATACTTTGGCATTTTTGATTAACATATATTTCTCCGTTTCTAATTAATCAAGAATTTCCGTCTTTACTGTTAACTTTCTTTGCGGTCAGAAACTGTCTCAATTCCCAGATATAACGGTCATTGAACTTTAGTCCTGAAAAGTTCTCACTTACAAGTCTTTCATAATTACGGTTGAAGATATTGCTGATATCTTCGCAGCATGATACGTCAAATCTCATCCTTTTCATCATGGCAAACATGACTGCAGCCATTTTTTCTTCACTTTCCCTGTTCTTTGTGTTATCTCCTTTTCGCATGATCAGAAAACTGTTTTCGTCTTTTAAAAGAGTATATCCATCATCAATAAGCGAAGTCAGAGTGTGTTTTAGAAAGTTTTCTTCAAGATTGGCTAAAAGAATGTATTTGTACATAATTATATGTTTTTGCAGAATGCTACATAGGCATTCTTTGCTTCAAAAACGTCTGCTTTGGAAACTACTTCCCATGGAGCATGCATGTTCTGTACAGCGACACCGCTGTCAATGACCTGCATATTATACTTCGCCATGATGTAGGCAATCGTTCCGCCACCACCCCGGTTAACACGGCCTAATTCAGCAGTCTGCCATGATACTTCAGCATCATCCCAGACTTTTCTGATTTCGGCGATGAATTCAGGATTGGCGTCATTACTGCCGCTCTTTCCGCCGCTGCCGACATATTTATTCATAACGATACCGTATCCGAAGAAAGCAGTATTCTTCATTTCATTTACAGATGGATAGTTAGGGTCATAGGCAGCTGATACGTCGCTTGACAGCATCTTGCTGTTAGCCAGACATCTTCTGAACTTCAGATAATCATAGCCTTCGGTCAGTTCAACAAGTTCAGCAACAATGTTTTCATAGAAATAAGACTGCATACCGGTTGAACCAATTGAGCCTACTTCTTCCTTGTCTACCAACATGCATGAAACTGTCTTTTCAGGATTTTCGATTTCCATCATAGCCATTAAAGATGTATAGGCACAAACTCTGTCATCATGGCCATAACCCATGATCATTGATTCATCAAGGCCATAGTTTCTGGCTGGCCCGGCAGGAACGATCTCTATTTCAGCAGATATGAAATCATCTTCTTCAATATCGTATTTCTTTTTTAACAACTTAAGAATATTAGCCTTTACAGCCTCTTTTTCGGTCTTCTCCAGAGGAATTGAACCAATTGTGACATTCAGGTCCTCTCCTTCAATTACCTTGTTGGCGGTCTTCTGCATCTGATCTCTTGAAAGATGAATCAGCAGATCAGAAATGCCTACAACTGGATCAGTTGGCTTTTCCCCAATGACGATGTTTACTGAGGAGCCATCCTTACGGCATACGATACCATGAATAGCTAATGGTAAGGTAACCCATTGATATGACTTGATGCCGCCATAATAATGAGTATCTGCCAGAGCAATGTCATGATCTTCATAGAAAGGATGCTGTTTCCAGTCAATTCTTGGTGAGTCGATATGAGCACCAAGTATGTTCATACCTTCACTGATAGGCTTCTTACCGATAATGAACAAAGCAAGATCCTTACCCTTGTTGTTCAGGTATACCTTATCACCGGGAACCAGTTTTTCACCGTTTCTGATACAGTCTTCGATATTTCTGAAGCCATGTTCTTCAGCAATTCTGATTCCTTCGATAACACATTCTCTTTCTGTCTTGCAGTCAGAGATAAACTTTCTGTAGTTTTCAGCAAATGCGAAAACTTCTTTTTTCTTTTTCTGATTATATTTTTTCCAGGCGATTTCCATAATGCCTCCTTTTACTTAGCAAGTTCCTTATTATTTACTTCATCCTTAACTAATCTGATGAATTCTTCAAGTGAATAAGTCTCAGATTCCTGATGGCTGTATCTTCTCATTGTAATCGTTCTGTTTTCAATTTCCTTATCACCGATTACCAGCTGAATTGAAACTTTCTTGACCTGAGCTTCTCTGATACGATAGCCAAGCTTTTCGTTACGGTCATCCAGTTTTGCTCTGAAACCTTCTCTGTTAAGCAGATCTGTTACTTCGGCAGCATATTCTGTATGAACATTAGGATTTACAGGAAGGACAGCAAACTGCTGAGGTGCAAGCCATAATGGCAGTCTTCCCTTTGTTTCTTCCAGCAGGAAGGCAATGAATCTGTCAAGTGATCCTAAAATGGCACGGTGTATTACAACCGGAGTCTGCTTGACACCTGCTTCATCAACATATGTCAGTTCAAAACGACGTGGTAACAGGAAGTCTAGCTGAATTGTAGAAAGAGCTACTTCATTACCTACAGCCGGTTTTACCAGTACGTCAAGTTTTGGTCCATAGAATGCTGCTTCACCGATTGCTTCGAAATAATCGAGCTTGAGGTCGTCAAGTACATTTCTCAAGGCATTTTCAGCATTATTCCACATTTCATCATCAGGGAAATATTTTTCCTGATCCTGAGGATCTCTTAATGAAAGACGGCACTTGAATTCCTTGATACCGAAGTCTTCATATACATCCATGATAAGGTCCAGAACTCCCTTGAATTCTTCTTCTATCTGAGCAGGTGTGCAGAAAATATGAGAGTCATTTTGCGTAAATGATCTGGCTCTTTCAATTCCCTTTACAGCTCCCTGTGCTTCATATCTGAAATCATGAGCAATTTCAGCAATTCTGATAGGTAACTCACGGTATGAATGTGCTCTGCGTCCGAAGATAACCATGTGATGAGGACAGTTCATAGGTCTTAATACATAAACATCATCACTTCTGCTGTTATCTATTCTGTCCTTGATCTGACGAACTGTCATGTTTTTCTCTTCTTCATCTGAAAGCTGATACATTGGAGCAAACATGTCATCCTTATAATGATCCCAGTGACCGGATGTCTTATACAGTTCAACAGAGCCGAGGTCAGGAGTATGAACATGCAGATATCCATGGGCAATTTCCATATCTGTTATATAGTTATTCAGGGTTCTCCACATCGTATAACCATTAGGCAGCCACATTGGCAATCCCTTACCAACCAGATCACTCAGCATGAATATATCCATATCACGTCCGATCTTTCTGTGGTCTCTTTCCTTGGCTTCAGCCAGGTATTGCAGATATGCATCAAGATCTTCCTGATTTTCAAAGCAGACGCCATATACTCTCTGCAGGACTTTATTTTTGGAATCGCCCTTCCAGTAAGCGCCGGAAACCTTCAGAAGCTTGAAGAACTTCATCTGTTTGGTATTTTCAACATGAGGTCCACGGCACAGGTCTACGAAATCGCCCTGACGGTAACATGAAATGACTACTTCATTTTCATCCATGTTATTGATCAGGTCTACCTTATATTCGTCATCATGGAACATTTCCAGAGCCTGCTGCTTGCTGATTTCCTCTCTGACAATTCTCTTGTTATCCTTGGCACATTTTTTCATTTCCTTCTCAATCCTAGGAAGATCATCTTCAGTAATGACATCATTTCCAAGGTCAATATCATAATAAAAACCTTCGGCAATGACCGGTCCGACCCAGAATTTAGCATGCGGATACAGATGTCTGACAGCCTGAGCCAGCAGATGGGCACAGGAATGATTAAGAATACTCAGTTCAGGCATCTCCTTGATGTTCAGATCATTCATCTTAATATTGCTCATAATAACCTCCAAAATATAAAAACGTCCTGTAAAAGGACGTTATTTAACGCGGTACCACCTTTTTTCATATCAATAAAAGATATGCACTCGATGACTGTAACGTAGTCAGCGGAATCTTTTCGAAGATCTACTCCTAAGTGGTAAGCATTCAGTACCTCAAGCCGTTTTCACCAGCCACAGCTCTCTCTTATCAGTTTCTGAATACTGTTGTCTTATTCGTCGTATTTAATATTATTTAAATACAATTGCATTTCAAAGTCAACTAAATGACGAAGTTGCCATCTGCGAAGACAGTGACTTCAGTGCCGTCTTCTTTGATGCCTGTTACAGACATGTCAGCAGTTCCAAACATGAAGTCGACATGGTTCATGGATGAGTTACCGCCAACTTCTGCAAGCTGCTGTTCATCCATCTCAATACCGCCTTCAACATTTTCAGGATAGCATCTTCCCAATGCCAGATGGCATGAAGCATTTTCATCAAACAGTGTATTGAAGAAAAGAATGTTAAGGTTGGATATTGGTGAATCATATGAAATTAGTGCAACTTCACCAATATGCTTTGAACCCTCATCCGTTTCCAGCAATGTCTTTATTGCCTCTTCGCCCTTTTCTGCGCCATAGTCAACTACGACACCGTCTTTGAATTCAAACCAGAAGTTTTCTATAACCTTACCCGAGTAATTCAATGGTTTTGAAGCAAATACCTTACCGTTGACATTATTGCGGTCAGGCATGCAGAAACATTCTTCTGTAGGCATGTTCGGATTGAAGAATACTCCCTCAGGAGTCCTGCATCCACCGCCTACCCAGATATGATTTTTAACCAGATTAACAGTCAGATCAGTACCTTTGCTGTTTTTGAAATGAAGTGCCTTAAACTGATGAGCATTCAGAATATCGCAATGTGATGCAAGCCGCTCATCATGTTTCTTCCATTCTTCAATAGGATCGTTATCTTCAGTAACTCTTACTGAAGTGAGAATTGCTGACCATAAAGCATCCACTGCTTCTTCTTCGGTCTTATCAGGGAAAACTCTCTTAGCCCATCTTGGATTTGGTAAGGCCACAACGCTCCACTGTCCCATGTTATTCATAGTGTAAGCCTGGTATTTCTGCATTTTCATCATGTTGGCGATCATGGATTTTCTCATCTTCTCCTGATCGATGTCAGCCATTAAACCAGGTGTTCCGGAAGCAACTGAAAGATAGCAGCATTTCTTTTCATGTTCCCATTTTGTCTTTTCTTCCATCCAGTCAGGGATCTCACAGAGAGTTTCCAGTGACTGATATTCATAAGACATATGAGTTATATTCTCATCACTCCAGTTAACCATGACAGAACCGGCACCGGCTTTGTATGCTTCTTCTACACAGTATTCTATGAATTCAGAGTCCTTAACTGATGCTCTTATGACAAGCAGCTGTCCAGGCTGAACGTTTACGCCTGTTCTGACTGCCAGCCGGGCATATTTCTTTAAGATTTCCTTATTCATCATATTCTCCGACAGAAGCAAATCTCATTGTATTTGTATTACCGTGTCCTGAATGCCAGCCGGCGCAGATAATGTACATGCTGCCTTTTGGCAGGTTCATATCCGTAACGATCTTGTTGGCAGTATTGTCATAAAGTGATACATCTCTGATATCCTTTGAAAATACCGGATGAACATCTGAATACAGAGACATTCTTCTGCAAGTTTCTATGGAGTTTGTAGCAGCAATAATTGGAGCTGTTGGTTTGTATTTAGTCAGTCTCTTGGCTGTACCACCGGTTTCGGTGAAAGCAAGAATAGCTGAAATGTTATGCATTGTCAGACAGGATTCTGCAACTGAGATACCAATAGCATCACTCATTGAACGGTCACTGTTGGTAATAGCGTGATCAAGATATGTGCTGTAATCAAACATACGTTCACATTCTTCAGCAATTGTGGCCATTGTCTGTACTGATTCAACAGGATATTCACCGCTGGCTGTTTCAGCAGAAAGCATTATGCAGTCAGAACCGTCAAATACGGCGTTGGCAATATCTGATGCTTCAGCTCTTGTAGGTCTAGGATTGCTGACCATACTTTCCAGCATATGAGTAGCAGTGATTACCGGACGTCCAGTTTTGTTGGCAATTTCAATAATGTGTTTCTGATAGAGAGGAACCAGCTGGAATGATACTTCAACACCAAGGTCACCTCTGGCAACCATTACACCATCTGCAACATTAAGAATGGCATTGAGGTTATCATAACCTTCCTTGTTTTCTATTTTAGCTATGACTTCAATGTCAGGTCTGCCTTCATCAGCCAGAATTCTTTTAATTTCCTTGACATCTGAAGCTCTTCTGACAAAGCTTGCTGCGATGAAGTCAACGCCGTTACGTGCTCCGAATCTGATATCTCTTTCGTCCTGTTCGCTGACAAACGGCATGGTCAGTACGACACCCGGAAGATTGACACCTTTTTTGGTGGAAATCGTACCGTTATTGACGACTTCACAATTCAGCTCATCTTTGCCTTTTTCTCTGACGATAAGGCTGATCTTACCGTCATTTATCAGAATTCTCTTTCCAACTTTGATGTCGTGGAACATTTCTTCACAGTCAATATGGAATCTTTCCGCATTGCCTACGACTTTCTTCTTAACGACCTTTACCATATCACCCTTTTTGAAATCGACTGCACCGTTTTCCATTTCGCCGACACGGATCTCAGGTCCTTTGGTATCCAGCATGACTCCAACATGCTTTCCTAATTTTTTATTCAGTTTATGTATTCTTTTTATCTTTTCAAGTTTTTCTTCATGATTGCCATGAGAACAGTTCAGACGAGCCATATCCATGCCGGCAGCATAAAGCTTTGTCAGCATTTCTTCGCTTTCTGAAGCAGGACCAATTGTACAAATAATCTTCGTTCTACGCATAATTAAGCCAACCTTTCAAACATATCGTATAATTCCTGGTCGAAATCCTTAGGCTGAATCAGAGCCTGAGCGATTGGAGTAGCAATGATATTATCATTTTTGATGCCTATGCAGAAATTGGATCCGCCGTTTGCAAGTACTTCAATGGCATAGTCACCCATTCTGCTGGCCAGTAATCTGTCATACGGAACCGGAGAACCACCTCTCTGAATGTGACCTAAAACAGTCGCACGTCCTGAGAATGAAGTAGCCCGGGAAATATCCTCTGCCAGTTTTTCAACATCGGTAAGTTTTTCGGAAACGATTACCAATGCGTGACGATGTTTTTTAATTGCATCAAAGTGCTGCAGTCTTCTGATTACTTCATCAGCAGAAAAACCTACTTCAGGAGTAACGGCAATTTCAGCACCGCAGCAGATAGCAGAATACAGAGCCAGATCACCGCAGTGATTACCCATTACTTCAACGACCGAGCATCTGTGATGGCTCGCAGAAGTATCTCTCAGTTTGTCGACAGCTTCAACTATTGTGTTAAGTGCGGTATGGAATCCAATAGTATAATCAGTACCAGGACAGTCATTATCGATAGTACCTGGAATGCCTATGCAGCTGATGCCTCTTTTGCACAAGTCCCCTGCACCTCTGTAAGTTCCGTCTCCGCCAATAACTACCAGCGAATCCATTCCAACCTTTTTCATCTGAGCAACTGCCTTTTCCTGAATTTCAGGTTCTGTAAATTCAGGGAAACGGGCTGTTCCCAGAATGGTACCGCCTTTAAAGAGAATGTCAGAAACACTTCCTTTATTCATTTTGTAGAAGTTACCTTCAGTCAGTCCGAGATAACCGTCGTAGATACCATAAACATCAAAATCACGTGCTAATGCAGAACGGGCAATCGCTCTGATTGCAGAGTTCATGCCTGGAGCATCTCCGCCACTAGTCAAAATACCAATAGATCTCTTCATAACTTTCCTCCTAACGGCGGTCAGGGCCGTTAACCTCAACCTCAATGGCCAAAGCCTTTATTCTTGACATTATTCTGCCAGCTTTGATTTCATCCTTCTGCCCATTCTGACTGTAAGCCAGTTTGGTTTCCAACTGTTCAAAATCAAGATTGCTGGTAAATAATGTACGTTTTTCGTTTGAGCATCTGTATTCAAGTACCGGTAAGAGAATGTCATCTCTAACCCAGTTTGTAGTATTTTCCGCACCAATGTCATCCAGAACAGCCACATCGGCTCTTTTCAGCCTGTTGATCTGCGTATCAAGATAATCTCTGGCGTCAGGATTATTGAAATCGGCTGCAATACTGTTACGGGCATTGGCAAAAAACTGAGGAATGTTCGCAAACGCAACTTTCTGTCCCTGTCTGGCCAGCCGGTTTGTGATACATGCAGCAAGATAGGTTTTGCCAACACCAAATGAACCATACAGATACAGGCCCTTTTTCGGCTGATGCCGTATCCAATCCTTCACAAGCATATATACGTCTATATATTCGCTTTCCTCACCGGAAATATCTATATTATTAATATCATATCTAAGCTCTTTTTCAGAAAGATCACAGATCAGATACCTGCTACGGTGAGATAATTCGCTGTTTTCGGAAGTTTTGTAACGGCATTCTTTTAATACAGTACTGACATAATTTCCATTCAGTTCAATACTGTCTACATATCCTTTTGGAGAATTACTGCATGCCCATAATCCCGGACATTCACTGCAGTCTTTGGAACTCTGCAGCCACTGCTTAAAAACAAATGGATTGTTTTCTATATGCTTTTCAAGGCCGGGATTTCTCTTCAGCATCCGTAAGATCCTTTTATCTGAAAGTATGTGTTTGATTTCCATATCAAGATTTACATCTATTCCAGCAGGAATTGTGAATTCAGCTTTTTTCATTATTTTTCCTCCTTGAATATCTGTGAACGTATCTCGTCCATGCTTAATTTATCGGAAGCCTGTTTTTTCTTAAGGCTGAAATCCGGAAGTTTGCTTCTGACTGATTTTTTATTCAGGGAACTGACATATTCCTGTGCCTGTTCAATTGTTGAAATTCCATGTAAAGTCCAATCCTTGGCAACGGCTTTAGCCAGATTGGTAGATATTCTCTTATCGTGGTTATCATAAACATATCTCAGCATGTAATTGATAACATCTCTGCTCAGATGGTATTCAAGGCTTATTTCTTCCAGCATTTTCTTTTCCCATGGATCAACTTCATACTGTCCCTTAAGATTGTAAAGATACTGTACAGAATTTATGTCATATTCATCCAGGCTGTTTTCATTTCCTTTTGACTTGGCAGCCAGACATCTTTTTCTCAAAGCTTCCTGATCTAAAGTCATGGTATCCGTATCTATAGACTGTGCTACTATCTTTCTCATAGTGGGAATGTCAATGCTGTAGACACTTCCCATCTGGGCTATTATCTTAAGGTTTTCAGCAGTTCTCAGTTCACCAGGCATCCGCAGCATACTGTAACCGTTGAGGAATTCCTTTATATCAAATTCAATATAAGTCGTATCGTAAAGCTTTTTCTTTAATTCTTCGAAACTCCGCTCACTGTCATCATCCCAGTCAGCAAGTACTGAAATATCGAAGTTGCTTGTAACTTCCAGATCATCTTCACTTAATTCCTTAACCTGGAACAATGAACTTGTCTGATTGTACTGCTGTTTGCCCATTTTCTTGATAAAGAATCTTCCGAAAGCAGCCTGCATCAGAAAATCACTTCCATTCATAGGAAACTGAATTTCGAAATGAAGCATATCAGTATTTTTATTATAAAAAGTTCTGATCAGCCTAAACTGTTCAAGCAATCTGAAACTTTCATTTATCTTATCTATGTCTGTATCAAGAATCTTGATCAGCCTGGATATAGAGTTGACTTCACCATTAAAGCCACCTTCCGCATTCAGAAGATGATAAAGAGCATAGGCCTGCTGTCCCATTAAAGGAAGATAAAGCTCAGCCAAAGCCATCTGCTGCTGATAGTTCAGGCTCTGCGGATGGATGACTCTGAATTTGTTTCTGGTTTTTAATATCATCTGGATCAATCCTTTGGTAGTGAATTAATTATATCATTAACTCTTCTGTTTACTGATTCTTTTAACTTGGAAACGGTTGAATCATTCTCGATAATAACGTCAGCCATGTCTCTTTTTGCATCATCAGATAACTGATTGTTAAGAACAGTAATGGCATTTTCTTCTGACATGTTTCTTGTGGATTTTAATCTTTCAATTACTGTCCTGTCATTACAGGTAACCAGAATATTACAGTCAAAACGTCTGTACCAGTCTGTTTCAAACAGCAGAGGCACTTCCACAGCTACCAATTTTTCGTTTTTGTTAACCTGATAGTAGCTCTCAATCTTTTTCCAGATCAGATCATGAAGATAGTTTTCAAGTTTCTTTTTAGTAACGGGATCACTGTATATGACAGTACTTACCTCTTTTTTGGTTCTTTTACCTGTTATTTTCTCTATTTCGTTAATTACTTCTGCCTGATGCCATAAATCGGCATTAACACTATCGCAGCTGATTACAGGAATCCCTGCTTCTTCAAACATTTCAGTCACGGTTGATTTTCCTGATCCGATTTTTCCTGTTATTGCGACCATCAGGGCATTCTGTTTCTGGCAACGAGGACAGAAATAAGTTCCTCTTCCGTTTACAAATACTTTTTTAATAACTGTACCGCATTGACACAATTCATCATTACGGCTGTGTACATGAAGATTCTGCTGAAAAAGTCCGGTCACTCCCAGTGAACTCGTATATGATCTTATGGTCGTTCCCCCGGCCTTTATGGCTTCAGCAAGTATTCTCCTGGTACTCTGTATAATTTCATCCCATTTGTTTTCAGAAATAAAGCATGCTGGATGCTCAGGATTAAGCTTTACATCAAAACATATTTCATTGGCGTAAATATTTCCGATTCCAGCTATCATGCTCTGATCAAGCAGCTGAGTCTTAATAGGTGTTTTTTTTCGACGGCAGTACTTTTTCAATAAGGCACCGGTTAATCTGTCATCAAACGGTTCATATCCTAAGGAAGCAAGACATTTTAGCGGTTCCCCCTTACGGTACAGGTCAAATCTGCCGAATTTTCTTACATCGTTGTAATGCAATTCGCCATTGTCCAAGATAAACACTATGTGAGTATGCTTAACAGGTTCGGTATGTTCCGAATAGACATAAAACTTGCCTTCCATTCGCAGATGAGCAACCATTATGAAATCCGTAAGTTCAAATAACAGGAACTTTCCTCTTCTGGAAAAACCGATGAACTGCTGATCCCTGAGCAATACTGAAAAACTATCCGGATCCGGATATTCAATCAGATTTTTCCATAGTACATGCACTTCTTTTATAATACGATTATTTATCTTGTGTTCCAGTGTTCTTACAACAGTTTCAACTTCAGGAAGTTCAGGCATATTACTTTACCTCCAGCCAGTTGGAACCGCTGGTAGATTCTGCAAGAAGAGGTACTTTCAGGGTCATGGCATTTTCCATTTCCTCTTCTACCAGCTTCATTACTCTCTCTTCTTCTTCAGCCGGTACATTCAATATAAGTTCGTCGTGAATCTGAAGGATCATCTTTGATCCGAGCTTTTCCTTATTCAGTCTGTTATATACATTGATCATGGCAATTTTGATCAGATCAGCCGCACTTCCCTGAACAGGAGCGTTCATAGCTGCACGTTTTCCGAATTCCTTCAGAGAATGATTTGTGCTCTTTATTTCCGGGATGTCACGTCTGCGATTCAGCATTGTTGTTACATAACCGTCTTCCTGACATTTAGCAATCGTATCATCCATGAATCTTCTGACATTCGGATACTTTTTGAAGTATGATTCGATGAATTCTCTGGCCTGATATACCGGTATTTCAAGTCTTTCAGCCAATCCGAAATCACTCATTCCATAGTCTATTCCAAAGTTAATGGCTTTAGCCTGTCTTCTTAATAACGGTGTTACAGCTTCAGCAGGAACGTTAAACACATCCATGGCTGTTCTGGTATGAATATCCATACCTTCTTTAAATGCCTCAATAAGCCCCTTTTCATCGGCCAGATGAGCCAGAATTCTTAATTCAACCTGTGAATAGTCAGCTCCAACAAAGACACAGCCCTCTTCCGGAATAAAAGCTTCTCTGATCCGGGCAGCCTCTTCATTTCTTACCGATATGTTCTGCAGATTAGGATTAGAACTTGAAAGTCTTCCGGTCTCGGCTATGCACTGATTGAATTCCGTATGGATCTTATTATCGCTTTCAATATATTTTTTCAGTCCTATTGCATATGTGCTGTTAAGCTTTGCATATTTTCTATATTCCAGAATGGCAGGTATGATTGGATGTCTTCCTTCAATTTTCTTCAGAATTGAAGCATCAGTAGAACGCTTGCTTGAACGCATCAGTGCAAGATCGTCATATATCACTTCAGCCAGCTGCTTTGGGGAATTGATGTTAAACTGTTTCCCCGCCATTTCATAAATCTGTTTTTCCAGAACACTTATCTTTGCTGAAGTTTCCTCAGCTATTCTGTCCAGAACAGAAGCATCAACTCTGACGCCGGTTTTTTCCATGTCAAACAGTACTCTGGCCAATGGCAGTTCGATGTCTTCGTAAAGCTTGTTCATTCCGTAATCAGCTAATTCCTGCCTGAGAGTTACTGAAACCCTGAGCAGATTGTCAGCTATCTGGCATATATAATCGGAATCATTGCCATTTTCCTCGAATAAGGCTATCTGCTGGGTACCTGAATTCTCATTGGTTACAGTCAGATGATACTTCAGCAGCAGTGATTCCAGATTCTTGATCTTTCCGTCTATCAGGAAAGCAGCTATCATCGTATCAAAAATCTGTCCTTTGATATCCAGACCGTATCTGCTTAAAACATGATACAAGTTCTTTATGTTGTGGACGACCTTCCCGGTACTGTTATTTTCCAGCCAGGAAATAAACATGCTGTCTTTTAAAGCTTCTTCAAGATTAATGCAGTATGCTTCCTGACCGTTGGAAATACCTATGCGATCTTCAAATATATATAGTCCCATATTATCTGAATACACATCAGCTGGGATTTTACTTACATTATGTATTTTTAATTCTTCTTTTTCTTTTTTCTCCGGTTTTTCTTCTACAGTTACATTTCTGATGAAAGATTTCATCTCATACTTGCTGTAGAATTTCATGGCATCTTCACCATACAGATTATATGTACAGTCAGAAAGATCCACATCTATCTTCGCATCAGTCTTGATAGTTGCCAGCATTTTAGACAGTAATGCTATATCATGATCTTTTTCCAGGTTTTCTCTGAGCTTGCCTTTTATTTCGTCAAGATGCTCATAAACTCCTTCAACTGTACCGTAATCATTAAGAAGCTTCGTGGCAGTCTTATCGCCAACCTTTGTAACACCAGGAATATTATCACTAGTATCACCGCTGAGTCCCTTAAGGTCAATAATCTGCAATGGTTTTAACTGATATTTGTCATAAATGGCTTTTTCATCCATGATGTCCATCTCAGTTATACCCTTTACCATCATCCAGACTTTGATCTTGTCATCTACCAGCTGCAGAAGATCTCGGTCACTGGTCAGGATGTTGATATCATATTCATTCCGCTGCTTGGCTACAGAACCAATGATGTCATCGGCTTCAATGCCATGCTGTTCATACTGCTTCATTTTAATGGAATCAAGATATTCTCTGACGATTGGGAACTGTGCTACAAGATTATCAGGGGCTTTCTGTCTTGTCCCCTTATATTCACTGTATACTTCACGGCGGAAGTTCTGACTGTCATGGTCAAAGGCAACCAGAACGTAATCCGGCTGAATTACATCAAGCGCCTTATGCAGCATGGAAGCAAAACCAAAAATGGCATTGGTGGGAATGCCTGAAGTTGTAGTCATCGGTCTGCCGTATGCAGTTGCAAAATAAGCTCTGAACAGCATTGAATTTCCGTCAATAAGCAACAGTTTCTTCATACTATTCCTCATTGAAGGCATCTGCCAGAGCTTTTAAATTCTGATACATGATTGTCATGTAATCCATGTTGGTGTCAATATTCTTCTGTGACAGCTTGGTTAAACTTGAAAGATTCAGTTCCTTCAGGTTTAATTCATCTCTGACCTGACGGTATAATTCCTGCATGTCTTCAGGCAGAGTTTCGTCGTTCACAATGTACTTGACATTATTTGCTTTTATTGAGTTTTTGATGAAAGCAAGCTGCTCTTCTGTTGGTAATACTCCATATTCGGAAAGGATCAGAGGATATACTTCAATTCCATATGTTTTCTGCCAGTTTCCAAAAGTACAGGCAACTGTAACGATCTTCTTATCATTGTATTTCTTGAGTTCCTGATATTCGGAATCCAGTCTGACAAGAGAAGCCTGCAGAGTCTTGAAGTTATTTTCAATTGAAAGTGATTCCTCCGGATAATATGACTGCAGCCAATCCTTAATGGTAGCTGCCATCGAACTCATAGCAATTGGATCGATCCAGATAAACGGGTCTTTTTTGTAAGTATCAACCATGTCAAAAAGCGGTGAATCATAATATTTGGATTCGGTAATGACTGTCTGTCCTGATGATGTTACCGTAGTTGTAAATCTCTTGAACTCATCTATAGCTGAAAGAGATGCAAGATTGATAATATTGAAATCAAATGCCTGAATGTGTTCTTCGTATATCTTAAGATACGGTTCAAGTTCGCCGATGTAGAGGAACAGAGCGGTATCTTCAAAAATCTTATCGTAACCTTCTTTCAGAGTAGCGCGCTGAATGAATTCGTCATTGCTGATACATTCAACATTAACTCTGCTGCCGGCAAGCTGTTCAACGATGTACTTGACAGGATAAACTGTTGTAACTATCGTAGCCTTTTTTGGCTTACATCCAGAAAGCATTCCAAACAATATAGAAATCAAAATAAGAACGATGATTTTTCTTTTCATATGTCTGTGCCTCCTTTTCGAATTATAGCACAAAAAACATATTATATCATCTCATATTCTGCCCTTTTCCCTAAAACTGTAATAGCTGTCATAACTGATTATTATATGGTCTATGACCGGAATATTCATCAGTTGCCCTGCCAGAATAAGAGCCTGCGTCATTTCACAGTCGGCATTTGACGGATCTGCGACCTGACTTGGGTGATTATGAGCAATTATCATGCGATTGCTCTTTCTCTTCAGGGCTTCATTAAAGATCTCTCTGGCCTGTATTTTGATCATCTGATCTGTACCTATAAAGATTTCCTTATATCCCTTTACGCGATATCTTGTATCCAGAAAAACGGCAATAAAGTATTCCTGATCTCTGTTGCCATATGTCTTCTGCAACCAGTTAATTAAATGTCTGGGGTTGTTGATTACATCACTTTCAAGCATCCGGCTGTAGTTCAGTCTTCTTACCAGTTCAACAGAAGCCAGTATCTGCGTTGCCTTTGCCAGTTTAATTCCTTTAAGACTCATGATCTGTTCCAGAGACATGCTTAACAGACCTGTTATCCCGTTACAGCCTGTCAGGATCTGATTTGCCAGTTCAATACTGCTGCATCCGCTGATGCCGTTTCTTAATATCAAAGCAAGCAATTCACTGTCTGACAAAGATTCAAAACCCATGTTCAGGGCTTTTTCTCGAGGCCTTAAACTGTCCGGCATATCTTTAACAGTCAATGTCATTTATCTTAATTTCCCCAGGTCAGTGATACGCCACCCACCTGAACTCTTCCTCTTTTTGAAAACAGTATTTTAAGTATACCTGCCCCAATAGCTGCCAGGGCAAAGTAAAGAAGTATCGAACCTCCGCCTTTTCCATATAGTCTGCTGCATTGTTTTCTTGTCAGTTTCATAATAAAGCCTCCTTCAATACTTAATTGAGGGAGGCTTTCTGTTTACCTATATTATGTTGAAATGCTTAAGGGCATTCCAGATACCATCCTGATCTATCGGATCAGTAACGTAATCCGCTGCTGCTTTGCATTCCGGAGTGCCATTTCCCATGGCAATTCCCAGACCGGCAAACCTGATCATATCGATATCATTTTCACTGTCGCCGAAGGCTATCATTTCTTCCGGCTTGATATCGATTTTTTCAAGAAGTTTCTCAAGCATTATACCCTTACCGGCATCAGCGCTGAAAGCTTCATATATGACCTTCCGGCTGTTGCCTCTGACAAATCTGAGATCGCTGAATTCATTAAAATAATCAGGAAGTTTATTGTCATCTGCATAGATAAACGCATCAAGAGGTTCACCATGTGTAATGTGATAATCCCTGGTTTTGCTGCAGTCTGTCAGCATGCTTTCTGAAATGCCGTTTTTACAGTATCTTCTGACAAATTCATCATATCGGTTATAAATCTGGAAACTGTCATCAAACTTGAACCCCATGGGATATTCATGCTGTTGAGCGATTTCAATCAGCTTATCAGTCGATGTACGGCTCATTTTAAAGCTGTGCAGGACGGTGCCATCCATCTTATTAAGGCAGGCACCATTTACTCCGATAAAGTAATTAGCCGGCATTCTCTTTATGATGTCAGGATGAACTGCCTTGATGGTTCTTCCCGTTGAAATGACTATTTCCATTCCCTTTTCATGGCAGATCTTTACTGCTTCAAGAGCGCTTTCCTCTATAGTAGCCTTGCCGCGCTGAATAAGAGTATTATCAATATCAAAAGCGAGTAATTTATACATGTTATATCTTGAAGACCCTGTTTTCCTTTCTTTCTCTGGCAACAGGATATTCTCCGTCAATATGTCCGACAATACAGTTGCCTACTCCAATATAATCACCTTCAATACCTAAATCTTTGAGTATCTGTTTTCCCTCATCCGTTTCAAACGTTTCCCTGGCTCTGTTTATCCAGCATGAACCCAGCCCCAGGGCATGTGCAGCCAGCATCATGTTACCTATTATAAGTGAACCATCCTGTATGGCAGTTGAAGAATTTCTTTCCGCAAGAACTACTATTACAGTTTTTGCACCATAGAAGTTCTTAACGGTATTTGGATCTCTGCCAACTACAGAAGCATTCAGTCTTTCCAGTTTTTCCAGTATAACCGGATCCTGTACTGCTACCATTATGGCAGCCTGACGCCCGCTGCCGCTGGCTGCATAAAGACCTGCCTGTAGTATGGTATCAAGTTCATCGTTACTGATCATTTCATCAGTATACTTTCTGATACTTCTTCTTGTTAAAATGTCATTCAGCGTTTTGTTCATATAAATACCTCAGAATAATTATAACACACTGTTGATTCTTAAGCCCTTTGGCAGTCTGTTTTTCAGCTGCTTGCCATCACCTTTCGCAAAACCCAGAACATGATTATGATACGACATTTCAGTAAATCCTCTGATACCGGAAACACTCATGGATTCACCACGCATGTACTTTTCCAGTTCATCTCTGCTGTTTATTTCATCCTTCTGGTTAAAATGTTCGGCCAACTCAGGACACATGAACAGATTATGATGTGGCTCAAAGCGGTTTTTCTCTATGTTTCCTAAAAGAACGCCGTATCTGACAGCACCGTTCTTTATTTCCGGAAGCTGTTGTGAATAGTAAGCCTCATTATTCTTCACGAAATATCTGATATCTAGACCATATTGTCTGAGAAATTCATCTACGGTACTATTGCGGCTACAGCTGATGTAGTTAAGGCGTTTTTCAGCTGTACTTTCCGTCTTTCTCATTCGGCACACAAAATGGCCTTCGCCTCCATCCATCGGCAGAACTCTCCTGCACAAATCAGACTTAAGATCCTTATAAGGCAATCCTATTCTGCCGGCTTGGATTCCGGTGTTTTCAAGAATCATGTCTGGATGATTCTGAATAAACTCATATACAGTCATTTCATTTTCAATGAGATTATATGTACATGTTGAATATACCATTATTCCATCCTTCTTCAGGAGCTGATAACCGTTTTCAAGTATATCCAGCTGTCTTCTGTGACAGGCAAGAATATTTGCTTCGTTATAGTCATTTATGCTTTCAGGATATTTTTTGAACATTGAAGCCCCGGAACAAGGTGCATCGATCAGAACTCTGTCAAAGTTACCGGCAGCCATTTTAACTATATCCCGGGTACTGAGACATGTTAACAGATAATTGGAATATCCCCATCTTTCAAGATTGGAAAGCAGAATCTGACAGCGTTTCCAGTTGATTTCATTGCTCCAAAGAAAACCCGTTCCGGCAAGCCTGTTTAATATCTGTGTACTCTTGCCTCCCGGTGCAGCACATAAATCAATTACTCTGTTTCCATTTTCTATTCCCATGGCGTTTACCACCATGGAAGCACTTGGTTCCTGCAGGTAGTATAATCCGGCATTATGAAACGGATGATTTCCAAGTCTCTCGTCATTACCAATATAATAAGTGTTCTTGTCAAATGGAGTCAGATCTTTTATTTCAATTCCTTCACTGATCAGCTCTTCTTCTGTGGTTTTTAAGGTGTTAATACGCAGAGACTTATGCATCGGCACTGAAAAAGTCCCGGTAAAACTCTCGTATTCTTCCGGAAATAAAGATTTTATCTCATTCAGAAAATATCTGTTATCCATCTAATCTAATCCTTTTTCACTCTACATTATAATCTAACCCACAAAATTCGATAATATAAATCAAGCCCTTTCGGTGAAAAACATGGAGAATTCTCCGTTTCGAATGGTAAAGCCATGACGAAAACTGGAGAAATCCTCCATGTTTCATTTTGAATGGTGTATAATCACCTTAGAAGCGGTA
>JAFWDT010000020.1 GCA_017516045.1 Erysipelotrichaceae bacterium | reverse complement strand
GTTCAATATCATCTGTTTAAACTCTTCTGTATACTTTTTGAATTTCTGTCCTTTACTTGCCATAGAAAAACTATCTCCTTTCGAAGATAGTTTCTTATAATTACCCTTTTTTTACCAGTGAACTAAATGGGGTCCACTCTCCACCCCGTCCTTTTTCGCTATTTATTGAGATATCCTCTGATGATATCAAGCATGCTGTTGATCATTTCCTTTTCTTCCAGCAACATGTCATATATTCCGTCTTCACTGAGTACTCCTCTTTTGACATCAGCAGGAATCTTACCCTGTTCATCATCTGAGAAATCCTTCATCCACTGCTTGCCTTCATAATAGGCAATCAGCTTTTCCAGATCTTTCTGCAGTGACTGATATGTTTCCAGTTCACTGTTCAGGTTATGAATATTAACTCTTGCCTTATCGAAGATGGCTTCCATCTTCTCAATTCTTTCGAGCTGTTTCATCCTAGATGACCTTTTCAATTACCGGAGCAGGTTCAAACGGTTCATCAACCAGTTCAACTGCTTCATAGAAACGTTGCAGCCATGCTCTTTCAAGCGGTTTGTTATGGTATACAAAGGCAAGTTCCTCACCTCTGCCAACATAGTCCCCTACCTTCTTGTTCAGAACGATACCAACTGCCGGGTCTACAACATCCTCCATGGTTTCCCTGCCGGCACCCAGATTCATGGCCAGAATGCCGATAGCCTTGGCTGGCAGATCATGTACGTATCCTGCCTTATATGATTTCAGCTTGGTGATATAACGTGCCTTAGGGAGCAGATCTGTATCATCAACAACTCTCTCATCGCCACCCTGAGCCTTGATCAGCTGTCTTAATACTTCAAGTGCACGGCCTGATGAAATGCTTTCTTCCATCATAGCCTGGCATTCTTCTCTGGTACCCACACCTGCCTGTTCCAGGATTACCGCACCGGTAACAACACACAGTTCAGTGAAATCCTTTGGCCCCTTGCCTTTTAAGGTATCAATGGCTTCCTTGACTTCCAAAGCATTACCGATAGCGTTGCCCAGAGGCTGATCCATTGAAGATATGCAGGCAGCAACTTTCTTACCGAAAGAATGACCGATTCTGATCATCTGTGATGACAGTTCCTCAGCCTTTTCCATAGTCGGCATGAAAGCACCGTTGCCGTATTTGACATCAAGTACGATTACGTCAGCACCGCTGGCTAACTTCTTGCTCATGATGGAACTGGCAATCAGAGGAATGGAATCAACAGTACCTGTTACGTCTCTTAAGGCGTAGATCTTCTTATCTGCCGGAACAAGGTTTCCGGTCTGACCGATCAGGGCAATACCGATATCGCTGACCTGATTGACAAATTCTTCTTCACTCAGAGAAATGGAGAAGCCAGGAATTGATTCAAGCTTATCCAGGGTACCGCCTGTGTGTCCCAGTCCGCGTCCTGACATCTTTGCAACCTTGACGCCGCAGCTTGCTACCATTGGCATTAATGACATCGATGTCTTATCTCCAACACCACCTGTACTGTGTTTATCCACTTTGATTCCAGGAATTGAAGAAAGATCAATAACGTCGCCGCTGTTCATCATACATCTGGTAAGAGTTGAGATTTCGCGGTCTGTCATGCCATTAAGAACAATTGCCATTAACAGCGCGCTTACCTGATAATCAGGAATAATGCCGTCAACATAACCGTTTATCCAGAATTCTATTTCTTCGTCTGTCAGTTCTTCTTTTCTTTTTTTCTTTTCAATAATATCTACAAAATGCATCTCGAATATCCTCCTTATACACTTACTTTTCCCTTAATTGCCGGCCATGGATCGTAATCTACGATCTGGAAGTCTTCATATTTGAAATCTCTGATATCCTTTATATCAGGGTTGATGATGAGTTTCGGAAGCTTTCTCGGTTCACGTGAGATCTGTTCGTGAATCTGATCAAGATGGTCGTTATAAATATGCAGGTCACCGAAAGTGTGAACCATTTCATATGGCTGATAACCGCATACCTGAGCAACCATTGTCAATAACAAGGCATATGAAGCGATGTTGAACGGAACACCGAGGAATGTATCAGCGCTTCTCTGATATAACTGCAGAGACAGTTTCTTGCCGTCTGCACTTACATAAAACTGGAAGAACGCATGGCAGGCCGGAAGAGCCATGTCCTTTACCTGTGCCGGGTTATAGGCAACAACGATATGTCTTCTTGAAAACGGATTGTTCTTAAGTTCCTCAATGACATTCATTAACTGGTCTGTTCCGAAGAAATCACGCCACTGCTTGCCATATACCGGACCGAGGTCTCCCCATTTAGCAGCGAATTCGTCATCGGTTTTTACCTTCTCAACGAATTCTTCCATTGTTTCGCCATTGTATATATCGGACTTTTTAAACTTCTCATAAGGCCATTCATTCCATATTCTGACATTATCCTTAACCAGTGGCTGGATATTTGTGGAACCGGAAATGAACCATAACAGTTCCTTGGCTATGCCCTTGAAAAACACTTTTTTGGTTGTGAGTAAAGGAAATCCTTCCTCAAGATTATATCTTGTCTGGTAACCAAAAACAGAAATTGTTCCTGTACCGGTACGGTCTTTTCTCTGCTGACCGTTTTCCAGAATATATTTACACATGTCGATGTACTGTTTCATATTATATCCTCGCTGTATCTTATATTATTTTAACAGTTTAGACGATTATTTTCATCCTATCTTTGTCAAAAAAAAAGGCTTTTCAGCCTTTCTATTTTTCTGCTTCAAATAATGATTTATCTACACCGCAGACCGGGCAGACAAAATCTTCCGGTAATTCCTCAAAAGGTGTTCCCGGTTCGATTCCCATTTCAGGAACGCCTTTCTCAGGATCATAAGTGTAGCCGCAGACTGTACAAACGTATTTTTCCATAATATTCCTCCTTGTATATTATTTGATTACATTTCAGCAGGTTCGAAGTCTTCCGGTCCGTGATTGCATAACGGACAAACGAAATCATCAGGAAGCTTGTCACCATCATAAGGTTCAAAGTATCCGCAGACCTTGCAGATGAAACCTTTCTTCTTTTCGACCTTTACAGCCGGTACATATTCAAAGTCTTCCGGACCGTGGTTACACAGCGGACAGACGTAATCTGCCGGCAGTTCATGTCCTTCAACAAAGTATCCGCAGACCTTGCATCTCCAGCCTTCCGGCTGTTCTGCAACGGCTTTTTTCTTCGGTTTGATATGAGCATGGTAGTAAGCATATGTAGCGCTAGGCTCCTTGGAAAGAGTTTTGGCTTCAACTACATCTGCAATGAACAGTGTTGATTTACCCAGATCAAACTCAGCAATTACTTTACATCCGAATACGGCATTTGTATGGAATGGGAAATAGATGATGCCGTTAGCAAGACGGGTATCGTAATCAACGTCAGCAAACTTATCTACATTCCGTCCTGACTGGAAGCCATAGCGTTCAAAGACCTTGAACGGAACGCTTTCAGTCA
Source organism: Erysipelotrichaceae bacterium (assembly GCA_017516045.1). Lineage (GTDB taxonomy): Bacteria > Bacillota_I > Bacilli_A > Erysipelotrichales > Erysipelotrichaceae > RUG521. Next base: position 2,073 of record JAFWDT010000020.1, on the reverse strand, counting down.
ATACTGATACGTTGAATTCGCCGCTCTTCTTTATCATTTCACAGGTATGGTTCTTGTTAATGACGGAGATTGCCATTTTCTTGACATCACCTTCAGCTACCTGAGCAGCAGAGTTGATGATACAGCCGTAATCCTTGCCGTCAACTTTAGTTGTCAGCAGTTCCAGACCGTATGTCAGGTTGAAGAATGCTTCAGGTGCAACTTCAGCCTTAATCAGTTCTCCCTGAGCAGCAGGCTGTGGCTTGGCAGCAGGATAGATGTCTCTGGCAATTATTTCTGCCATGTTTTCCAGCTGTTCCATGGTGGTTCCCTTAGGAGCAGATTTCAGAGTGATCATCTCATCAAAGAATTCAGTTCCCGGGATGCTGGTCAGCTTTTCAAGCAGGATCTTTCCGGCCTGCGGAGCCCATGAACCGTTTTCGATAATGGCTACCTTACGGTTACGCAGGTTATGTGCCATCATTTCATTTACGAAGTTTTCCATCGTAACAAACAGCCCGTTATTGTAAGTAGTGCTGGCTATTACCAGGTGTGAATACTTAAAGGCAGCTGCCAGAATATTGCTGGCAGGAATCATGGATGTATCGTACATTTCAACATCGACGCCTTTATCAATAAGTTTACCAGCAAGAATGTTGGCTGTATTCTCAGTATGTCCATATACTGATGCATAAGCCAGACATACGCCTTTTTTCTCAAAGCCATAGCTGCTCCAGATGTTGTACTTTTCCAGGAAATCACCGAAGTGTGAACGCCATACAAAGCCATGCAGCGGACATACATAGTCGATCTTAAGATTAGCAGCTTTCTTCAGTACATTCTGTACCTGTGGTCCATATTTACCAACGATATTCGTATAGTATCTTCTGGCCTCATCCAGCCAATCATGCATGAAATCAACTTCATCAGCGAACAGATGACCATTCAATGCCCCAAATACGCCAAAGGCATCTGCTGAAAACAGAACTTTGCTGGTATCATCATATGAGAACATTACTTCTGGCCAGTGGACCATTGGAGCATTGACGAAAACAAACTTATGATGGCCGGTCTCAAAAACGGTCTTCTCATCAACTACTTCTATTAGTTCAGCATCTACATTATCAAAAAACTGACCGATAAGTGTCTTTATCTTGGCATTGCACAGGATCTTGACATCAGGATATCTTAGAATAAGTTCACCTATTGTAGCAGCATGGTCCGGCTCCATATGATGAACAACCAGATAATCAAGATGACGTCCGTTCAATCCATATCTGAGATTTTCAAAAAACTGTTCCGATACCGCCTTATCAACCGTATCAAAAACTACCGTCTTATCATCGAGAAGCAGATATGAGTTATAAGACATTCCATCAGGAACTTCATATACACCTTCAAAGACTGGTACTCTGCGGTCATCAGCCCCGATCCATAACAAATCAGGAAGCACTTTTTTTACACAATACATTATTTATCCTCCATGGGTATATATTCATCTTATAATAAAACACCATGTTTAGATAGTATTATTCGCTTATATCATCTTTTTACATTATCAAAAAAATTCACAAATTTCAGGAATCATCTCTTTTCTTCACTATTAAGTATTGAGAGGAGATAAACATATGATAAATCAGACGATAATAGTAGGCAGATTGAAGACTCTGCCTGAAAACTTCACCAAGGATCCGCTCAAATATTCAGAGATCAGAATAGAAGTGGAAAGATCATACAGAGATAACCGGGGACAGCCCTTAAGTGATATTTTCAAGGTCATTCTCTGGAGAGGAATATCTGACATTACAGCCGAAAAATATCCGGTAGGCTCCATAATAGCTGTCAGAGGCCGTCTGGAATCAGAAAACGGTGAAATTGTCATAATGGCTGAAAGAGTGTCCTTTATTTCCAGTAATGATACCGATGTTCACACCAACTGAAAACAGAGCTATGTGATACGTACCCTGTCAAGTAGACAGAGGAAATAATTAAATCTCAATGTATTTGATAACCATCTGTAATTACAGATTTCTGTGATACAGATGGTTTTCTTGTTCAGACAGATGTTGCCCGTGTTTTTAACTGTTTTATGTG